>NZ_LGYZ01000057.1 GCF_001310275.1 Nocardia arizonensis | reverse complement strand
TTGACGGTGATGGTGGTGTTCATGGCGGTGGAGAACACACCGACATCGAGTTCGCCCTTGGAGCCCTTGGCGATTTCGGCGATGTAGGAGCCGTCCGGCGATTTCGCCGCGATATTGCCCGCGAGCTGAACATCGCTCGCTCCCGGGGTTTTCGGCACGGGCGGTAGGGCCGCGACATCGCCCGCGGAATGGAACAGGATCGCGACCATAGCGCACACCACGGCCGAAATCCTTCTGCTACCCCGGTCGCGTCCAACCGCGAGGAATACCATCTCCGACACCCCTTGTCGCCCATTCGCTTGCCGTGCGCTCAAACTATGGGGTGATAGCAAGGGGGACAACGTATTCCTATACACGTTGGGCTGTTGACCAGTGCCCGCGCAGCACCGCTCTGGGGGCGGTCACAAGATTCTCGGGAGTACTGGTTCCCCCTGCTCCGGTCACGTTAACTCGTCATCGTGATACCGGGCGGTACTACCTCCCGGAGCGCCGACTGTTGTGCAGGATATTTCCCTGCCGCATGAATTGAGGGCATTCCGTGATCGGTTTCGGCTTTTTCGACGAGTGGCATCCCGAGGCGGGCAGGCTCATCGCGTGGTCTGCCACGTCGCGATGCCGGGCGGCGGCGGCGCCGGCCGCGGCGCATCCGGTGCCGCCGTCGCATCAGCAGGAGGAATACCTGCGCGCGGCCTTCCGCAACGCGGGCAGGAACGGTCGCGGATCGCGACTGTGCATGATGGCCTTCGACCTGCCCGGCGCGCCCGATCACGCGGCCATGACCGGCGCCGTGAACACGTTCCTGCGCAGGCACGACACCTTCTCGAGTTGGTTCGCGGTCGGCGCCGACGAACAGGTGGTGCGGCACACCTTCGACCCCGCACTCATCGAGTTCGCGCCCGCGGACCACGGCGCCTTCGGCGATGCCGAATCCATGCGCGAGCACATCCAGGCGACGACGCCGGGCCCGCTGGAATGGGATTGCTTCTCCTTCGGAATCATCACGCGCCCGGGAAGTTTCACCGTCTACGCGGTCGTCGACCATCTGCACACCGACGGCGTCGCCCAGGCGGTCACCTTCCTCGACCTGTTCGCGCTCTATTCCGGCCACGCCGCGGGCAACGAACCGGTGCTGGTCCCGGTCGACGGACATATCGGATACTGCGAGCGCGAGCGCGCCCGCAGCGCGGCGCTGACCTCGCACACCCCGCAGGTGCGCCGGTGGCTGGACCTCCTGGTGCGCAACGGTGGCGATCTGCCGTCGTTCCCGCTGCCGCTCGGCCTCACCGGACAGGGTTTCGGTCGCGGCGGACAGTTGACCATCCCCCTGCTGACCGAACCCGAAGCGCTGCGCTTCGAACGGATCTGCGCCGAACACGGCGGGCGATTCCTCGGCGGGATATTCGCCACCATCGCCCTCACCGAATCCCTGATCACCGGCCGCGACTGGTATTTCGGGCTGACACCGGCCAGTACCCGAGGCACCGCGGGGGAGGCGGCATCGGTCGGCTGGTACACGAGCCTGGTTCCGGTGGCCTTCGATATCGCCGCGGGCGCGGGCGGCTCCTTCACCGCGCTGGTGGCGGGGGCGCAGGAAGCAGTTGACAGCGCCAAGGAATTGAGCGACGTGTCGGTGCATCGGGTGCTGCAACTGGTGCCGCCGCACATGCGGATCAGGACCAGACCGGGTTGGTCGGCGCCGATGGTGTCGTATCTGGACGCGCGCAAGATCGCCGGTGTGTCGCAGTTCGGCGCGGTCAATGGCGGGCTCTACGCCAATCGCGTCAGTTCCAGCGAGGTCTACATGTGGGTCAACAGGTTTCCCGAGGCAACCACGGCGACGCTGTTCTTCCCCGACACCGCCGAGGCCAACGAGTCGGTGCGACGCTATGTCGCGACGCTGACCTCGGTGTTCGACGCCATCACCGAGACAGGCGATTTCATCGCCGTCGTGGAGGCGTTGTCGTGAGTGAACCGGGTTCGCCCGCGCTCGCGGCGGACCCGCCGATCTCCGCTCGCTCGGCCGCCGGTGTCCTGGCGGGCTGTCTCGTCGCGGTCTTCATGCAGATGCTCGATATGACGATGGTCAATACCGCGTTGCCCGTCATGACCGCGGATCTGGGCGCGCGGGATTCGAATCAGCTGCTCATCGCCGCCGCCTACAGCATGGCCTTCGCGTGCGGGCTGTTGCCCGCCGCTCGTGTCGGCGACACGGTCGGGCGGCGGCGGGTCTACCTGACGGGTATGGCCGCGTTGCAGGCGGCGTCGCTCTGCTCGGCCGTGGCGAACGGGCCGTGGGAGATGGTCGCCGCGCGCGGGGCGCAGGGGCTGTGCGCCGCGTTCGTCTCGGCCCAGACCCTCGCCGTCATCGCCGCGACCTTCGACCGATCGCGTCAACCCCTGGTGTTCGGACTCTACGGCGCGACCGCCGGACTCGCGGCCATCGCGGGCCCGCTGCTCGGCGGGGTGCTGGTCGCGGCCGATCCACTGGATCTGGGCTGGCGGGCCGTGTTCTTGGTCAATATTCCGCTGGGGTTGGTGGCGTTGACCTGCATGGGGCGGAGCCTGCCCGCCGACGCGCCCGCCGCGAGCCCGCGACTCGATCGGCTCGGGGCCGCGCTGTCGACACTGATCCTGCTCGGCGTGCTGTATCCGGTGACCCGCGGTACGGAAAGCGGGTGGACGCTCGCGTCGTCGGCGATGATCGCGACCGCGACCGCGCTGGCCGTGGTCTTCGTCGGATATCAACGGCGGGTGCGGGCGGCGGGCGGTGTCCCGCTGTTGCGGCTGGATTTGTTCGCCGACCGCGGTTTCGCCGTCGGCGCGGTCCTCATGCTGCTGTTCTCCGCCATGCTCGCGGGCTTGCCGCTGGTCATCTCGGTATTCCTCCAGACCGGACTCGGCCTGTCGGCCGCGCGCACCGGCGCGATGATCGCGCCGTATGCCCTGGCCGCCGCCGTGGGCGCGGTGACATCGCCGATGCTGATGTCGCGGTTCGGATACCGCACCCTCACCGCGGGGATGGCGCTGTTCGCCGTGTCGATCGCCGTGATCGCGCTCCTGCTCGACCCGGCCTCGGGGCGACTCGATCTCGCCGCGCTGGCCGTGCCGGTGGCGCTCGCCGGTCTCGGCATGGGCTGGTTCGCGGCGCCGCTGCCCTCGGTGATGATCGCCGACATCGATCCCGCGGCCTCGGGCGCCGCCTCGGGCACGGTGCCGACCATTCAGCAGATCGGCAGTGCGATCGGCCCCGCCGCGTTCGGCGCGGTCCTGTTCACCGCGGTCTCCGCGCGGGCGCCCGACGGCGTCGCGGACGCCTCGGCCCGGCTGACCCAGCGCGTCTCCGCCGCTGCCGGTGTGGCCTCGTCCGTCGGCGATTTCGCGCATTGCGCCCGCACGGCCCTGGCCGCGCCGGCGCACATTCTGAACGAAACGACGTGCGCGACAGCCGATCCCACTCTGGGTGCGGCGGTCGACAGCGCGGCCCGCGTCGCCGCCGCCCACACCTATACCGCTGCTTTCACCACCGTGTTGTGGATCATCGCGGCCCTGGCCACCGTGTCGGCCGCGGTGACCCTGGCCCTACCGCAGGAGCGAGGATGACGACCCGACAGTCGCCGCCGACCACGCATCGTTCAGCCGGCGAGCAGGACGCGCCGTCGCCGAGGGAGGGCACCGTCTCGGACCGCGCGGGCGGTCTCCCGTCGGACCTCGCCGGTGATGCCGACGGCGGCGCCGAACGCCCCGGATCGCCCGCGTCCGGTCTCATCGCGTTGATCGCCACCGTGGCCGGACTGTTCGTCCTGGTGCGAGCGCCGCGATATCCCTTCTTCGGTGACGAACTCTATTTTCTCGCCGCGGGCAGGCGACCCGCGCTGACCTATCTCGATCAGGGACCGTTCGTTCCGCTGCTGGCGCGGCTGGCCGATTCGATCGCCCCGAATTCCCTACTGGTGCTGCGCTTTCCGGCGGTGTTGGCCGGTGTCGCCGCCATCGTCGTCACGGCGGCGATCGCGCGTGAGTTCGGCGGCGGGAAGAGGGCGCAGGTACTGGCCGCGCTCGCCTACGCGACGTGTCCGTTCTTCGTCTCACAGACCGCGTCGCTGTCCACCTTCGCTTTCGACGCCACCCTCGCGGCGACCGTGCTGTGGTTGCTTGTGCGCTGGACGCGGACCCGGCGGGACCACCTGCTCGCCGCGACGGCTGTGGTGCTGATGCTCGACCTCCAGGTGAAGTGGTCGGCTCCGGTGCTCGTGTTCGGGATATTCGTCGGGATCGCGGCGGTGGGACCGCGGATTCTGCTGCGCGCCCCCGCACTGTGGTGGTGGACGGTGGCGGCGTCGGCGACGGCGCTGCCCGCGCTGCTGTGGCAGGCCGGACACGGATGGCCGCAGTTGGCGATGGGCGCGGTGATCCGCGACGAACAACGCGCCGCGACCGGCGGCGGTCTCGGGCCGGCGATGCAGATGCCCATCCTGGCCGGACTGCTCGGCACCGTGCTCGGCGTGTGGGGTTGCTCGGCGATAGTGCGCGACAGGGTATTCCGCGATCACCGATGGCTGGTGATCGCGCTGGTCGTGCAACTGGCGTTCGTCTTCGGTACCAGCACCCGCCCGTATTTCGTCGCCGGATTCTTCCCGGCGATCTTCGCCGCGGGCGCGGTGGCCGCTGTCGCGGCCGTCCGCTCTCGGGTGTGGAGCGCCCTCGCCGCCGCCGTGGCCGTTGCGGGCGCGGCCATCGCGATCGGCACCGTACTGGCCTTGCCGCGACCGCTGTCGTCGCTGCACACGCCGAGCGGTGACGCACACGCCCTCTACGGTCGGCTGCGCACCTACGGCACCGCCGGATGGCCGCGACTGATCGACGCGGTCGACACGGCCTACCGCGGACTCGACGAATCCGACCGCCGCGGCGCGGTGCTCGTCACCGACAGCTACTGGCAGGCAGGCGCCCTGGAGCAGATGCGGCGACCCGACTGGCCCGCCGTGTACAGCCCCAATCGCGGTTTCGCCGAATTCGGTCCGCCACCCGATTCCGACGGCGTGGTCATCTACGTCGCGCCCGCGAGCCGCGAATCCACCCTGCGCGGCGTCTTCGGCCTGGTGGAACCGGTTGTGACGCTGGATGATCCGCTCGGCTTCCCGGGGATCGACCGCCATGTCGTGGTCTGGCGCTGCGAGCGCCCGTCGCAGCCGTGGCAAGCGGTCTGGCCCGAACTGACCCGGTATGAACTCGACAACGGCTGAGCTCATCGAGACCCGCGGCCGGACCCGCGCGGGCGAAGACGAAAGGACCGACGTGGCCATCGAGAACCGTGAACTGGTCGAGCTGAAGGATCAACGCGGCGTCTCGGTCGTCCTGCCCGCGCTCGACGAGCAGGACACCGTGGCCGCCGTGATCGAATCCATCGCCGGTCTGGTCGGCACCGTGGTCGACGAATTTGTCGTTCGCCGACCGTCCGCCCATGAACACACTGCTGTCCGTTCCGGCCCCCTGTCCGAAGGATGCATCCGATGATCCGCACTTCCCACCGGGCGCGCCTGCTGCTGGTCGCGCTGTCGATCATGGTCGCCGCCGCGTCCGCCCCCGCTTCGGCGCAGACCTCGGTGACCCTGCCGCCCGCCGCCGCGCCGGACGGCTCCTATCTGGAGGACGTCTCGGCCGACGGGAGGGGTTTCCTCGATGTCGGTGTGTTCTCCACCGCCATGAACACCACCATCACCGTCAAAATCCTGCCCGCACACGACACCACCCGACCCGCACCCACCCTCTACCTACTCAACGGAGCCAGCGGCGGCGACGCCGGATCCAGCTGGTTCGAACAAACCGACATCACCACCTTCTTCGCCGACAAACACGTCAACATCGTCATCCCCCTCGGCGGAGCAGGCTCCTACTTCACCGACTGGCACAACCCCGACCCCACCCTCGGACACCCCGCCTGGACCACCTTCCTCACCCGCGAACTACCCCCCATCATCGACACCGCCCTGCACACCACCACCGTCAACGCCATCGCGGGCATCTCCATGGCCGCCACCTCCGTATTCCAACTCGCCATCACCGCACCCGGCCTCTACAAAGCCATCGGCTCCTACTCAGGATGCGTCCGCACCAGCGACCCCCTCGGACACGCCATGGTCACCGCCGTCGTCGCCCGCTGGAACGGCAACGCCACCAACATGTGGGGACCACCCACCGACCCCGCCTGGACCGACAACGACCCCTACCTCAACGCCGACAAACTCCGCGGCACCACCATCTACATCTCCACCGGCACCGGAATACCCGGCCATCTGGACACCCTCCAAGCGGTGTCGGCCGATTCCGCCCAGCTGACCTGGCAACTGCTGATCGGCTCGCCGATGGAGTGGGTGATCTCCGCCTGCACGGCGCAGTTGCGTGACCGGTTGCAGCAGTTGAATATTCCGGCCGTAGTCGACATGCGTCCGACCGGAACGCATTCGTGGGGGTACTGGCGCGAGGACCTGCACAAGTCCTGGCCGGTGCTGGAGGCCGCACTGAATCGGTGACGCGTTGTGCAATGTCCAGTGTTGCGCGCACGCCCGATACCGCCGTCGAATCCGGCGTTAGCCTGAGAAAATGTTGGACGGCGTTGGCTGGAGCGAGCTGCTGATTCTGCTCGTCGCGGCATTGATCATTCTCGGACCGGAGCGACTACCTTCCGCGGTACGGTGGACCACTGACGCGGTGCGGCAGGCCCGCGATTATCTCAGCGGGGCAACCGCGCAACTGCGGGAGGAATTGGGACCGGAAGTAGAGGAATTCCGCAAACCCCTGGCGGAATTGCAGAAACTGCGGAATATGACTCCCCAGTCGGTCATAACCGACCATCTCCTCGACGGCGACACCTCGATCCAGGATGCCATCGACATGGTGACCGAACTGGCGATCCCCGAGCCGATCGACGTCTTCAACTACGGACTCGCGCGGCCGACCACGCCGGAACCCGTGACCTCCGATGCGGTGTCGCTGGACAAGGCGCCGACGGCGCTGCCGCCGATCGACCTCGACGCGACCTGAACCCGAACGGCGCGACCGCGCGTGACACCGAGACCGCCCGCGCCCCCAGGGGCGCGGGCGGTCTCGTCTTCGGCGCCGTCACCGTCGAGTGGCGCGGTGACGTCCGGTGCGCGCGGTCGACTCCACCGCTGCCGCGGTCGGATCGATCGGGGCGGGCGCCTCGATCGGGCCCGCCATGTTGTCGGGCAACGCCCGCAGGGCATCACGCGCCTGCCGTAGCCTGCGCCCGTCGTTGAATCGCGCGTACTGCACCGCCAATTCGAACAACACCGTCAAAGCCAACGCCAGGGCCAACATGGAGAACGGGTCCTGCGGCGTGACGACGGCCGCGAAGACGAAGAGTCCGAATACGATGCCGCGCCGCCACGCCTTGAGCCGTTCGTAGCTGAGCACCCCCGCCGCGTTCAGACCCGCGACCAGCAGCGGGGTTTCGAAGCTGACGCCGAAGATGACCAGCAACTGCACGACGAATCCGAAATACTGCGCGCCGCTCAGCGCGGTGATCTGCGCGTTGTCGCCGATCGTCAGCAGGAATCCGAGCGCGTGCGCGACCACGAGATAGGCCAGCGCCGCGCCGGTCACGAACAGCACGCTGCCAACACCGACGAAACCGACCGAATACCGGCGTTCCTTGCGGTAGAGGCCCGGGGTGATGAAGGCCCACAGCTGATACAGCCAGATCGGCGCGGCCAGTACCACCGCGGCGGTGAAGCCGACCTTCACCCGCAGCATGAATTGTTCGAACGGCGCGGTGGCGAGCAGCCTGCACGCGCCGTCGGGGGTCAGTGCGGCGCGCGCGCTGCTCGGCAACGCGCAATACGGCCGGGTGAGCAGGTCACCGAGAGTCGGCAGCCCGAATGCCGAATGCGCGTACCAGACGAATCCGACGACCGTGGTCACCGCGATCGCCGCCAATGATTTCAAGAGCCGGGTACGCAATTCGCGGAGATGTTCCACCAACGGCATGGCGCCGTGCGGATTCGCCCTACGCTTACCGATTCTGGGATCGAATTTAATTCGCATGAATCGCCTCGTTGTCGAGTGCACCGCGTACGGCGCGGTTTCCGCAGGGCTCGAATTACCCTAGCAATTGTCACCAGGCATTGTCGTCGAGTCGCATGATGTCGATATCGATATTTTCGAGCACCGTGCGAACGCCGGTCAGCAGCGGTAATTGATTGTGCGCGAACCAGGATGCGACGGCGACCTTGCCGGTGTAGAAATGCCGGTCCGATTCCGACGGGTCGCCGTCGAGGGCGGCCAGCGCGATCGCGGCCTGCGCCAACAGCCGCCAGCCGATGACCAGATCACCGACCGCGTGCAGGAAACGCACGCCCGCGAGTCCGACCTTGTACATCTGTTCCGGTTCGGTCTGCGCCGCGACGAGATAGCCGCTCAACGCCGCCATCATGGCCTGCACGTCGGCCAACGCCGAACCGAGTTGGCGCCGTTCGGCTTTCAGCCGGGAATCGGCGTCGTCGACGAAGGCGCGCACCCGGCCGATGACATGGTTGAAGGCGACCCCTTGATCGCGAACGATCTTGCGGAACAGGAAATCCTGGGACTGGATGGCGGTGGTGCCCTCGTAGAGGGAGTCGATCTTCAGGTCCCGCACGTACTGTTCGATGGGATAGTCCTGGAGATATCCGGAACCGCCGAAGGTCTGGAGGGATTCGGTGATGATCTCGTAGGCGCGTTCGGAGCCGACGCCCTTGACGATCGGTAGCAGCAGATCGTTCACGCGGGCGGCCGTATCGGCGTCCACGCCGAAGGCCCGGTGCGCCAACGCCTCGTCCTGGTAGGCGGCGCAGTAGCAGTACAGTGCGCGCAGGCCCTCGGCGTATGCCTTCTGCATGGCCAGACCGCGGCGCACGTCGGGATGGCGGATGATCGCGACTCGCGGCGCCGACTTGTCCATCATGCGGGTCATGTCCGCGCCCTGTACCCGGGTGCGCGCGTACTCGAGGGCGTGCAGATATCCGCTGGACAGGGTGCCGGTCGACATCGCACCGACTCCCATCCTGGCATTCTCGATGGCCTTGAACATCTGCGCGATGCCGTTGTGCGTCTCGCCGACCAGATGGCCGATCGCCGGACGCTCGCCCCCGAAGGTGAGTTCACAGGTCGGGGAGGATTTCAGTCCCATCTTGTGCTCGACGCCGGTGACGAATACGCCGTTGCGCTCGCCCAACTCCATTGTCGCGGTGTCGAACCGGAACTTGGGAACCACGAACAGCGACAGGCCCTTGGTGCCCGCGCCCGCGCCAATCGGACGCGCCAGGGTCAGGTGCAGGATGTTCTCGGCGGTCTCCCCCACGTCGCCGCCGGAGATGAACCGTTTCACGCCCTCGATGCGCCAGGTGCCGTCGGGCTCGGGAATGGCCTTGGTGCGCGCCATGCCCACATCCGAACCCGCGTCGGGTTCGGTGAGCACCATGGTGCCCGCCCAGCGCCGCGCCCACGCGTGCGCGGCCCAGCGCCGCTGTTCCACGGTGCCCTCCAGGTAGAGCACCGAATGCATGAGCGGTCCGAGATTGTAGAAGTGCGCGGTCGGATTCGCCGAGATCAGCAGTTCCTGGACGCACCAGCGCAACGGCGCCGGCGCGGGGACGCCGCCCATGCCCTCCGGTAGGCCGAGTGCCGACCAGCCCGCCTCGTTGATCGCCGCCACAGTCCGGCTCAGCGGCTCCGGCACCCGAACCCGGTGTTCGGCGGCGTCGAATTCCGCCGGATGGCGGTCGGCGTGTACGAAGGAGTCCGCGACCGGCCCCTGCGCGAGCTTCAGTACCTCGGCGAGTATGCCGCGCGCGGTCGCGGTGTCGAGGTCACCGTAGTGGCCTTCGTCGAGCAGCGCGCCGATATCCAGCACCTCGAAGAGGTTGAACTCCATATCGCGGAGGTCGGCTTTGAAATGGGTCATCCGGGTGTCTCCTTCTCGGGTGCCCCGGCTCGTCCTCGACGCGGGGCGTTGATGCGCCGCCCGGTGCGAGTTCGACCGGCTCGGCGCGCCGCCGCGATGGCGCGCGACGACGCCGCCGCGGCGATCGGACCGCGACGGTGTTTCGAGGCAGGTATTTCGGCCGCCGCTGATCAGGCGGCGTCGCCGATGTGCTGTGCGGCCCCTCCGATCCGGGCGGAATCGGCGCCGACGAGCGTGCGCAGGAAGGCTTCCTGCGCACGGCGGCCGCGGGCCGCCGCGCGATCGAGTCCGCCCGGCAGGGCGCGGGCGAGCACGCAGGCGGCCAGGTTGAACGGAATGCGCAGCAGGGGGTACCAGGGCAGCGTGAACGCGGGCAGGCCGAGCCTGCGCATGGCCGACGGCCCGAGGAAGGCGGCCGACATGGACAGGTGCTTGGCGCGGGCGATCCGGCCGCGCAGGCGCGCCATATTCGGGTAGTGCCAGCTCAGCGGGTCGTCGGCCATGGGAACGGCCAACTGCGGGGTGGTCTCGTCCGGGTTCGTGATGGCCGAAAGGCTGTGGTACAGAACGCGAACCGCGTCGCGGAAGCCGACGGGCAGATACCGTTCCTCCACCCCGATCAGCCATCCCACGTAGCGGGTGAGATGGGCGGCGGCGTCAAGATCCCGCGGGGTCGCGACCAGGCCGATGGCCAGACCGCCCGCGAAGGGCGCGATGAGCGCGCCGACCAGTGTCGCGGCCATATCGGTCTGATTGATCGGCAGTCCCCACTCCTGCGGCCGCCAGTCCGGCATCGCCGCGACGTGCCGCCGGACGAGGGCGTGGATGAACCGCACGTGTACCGTGGACTGGAAACCGCGCCCGCGCAGGGCCATTCCGCCGTCGGAGGTGACGTCCAGTGCCCACTGCAAGGTTTCGGCGAAGCGTTTGGCCGGCCCCTTCTCCAGTGCGCCGGTGCGGATCAGCGTCTTGTTGAAGCCCGAGGCCAGATAGCCGCCTAGAAAGGAGACGTCGCGGGCGATGTAGAGGCCGTCGGCGCCGCCGAGCTGGAAGACGCGTTCGGCGCGCGCGATCTTGTCCGGGTCCAGCCAGGGAGGCGGAGTCTCGATGCGCACGAAGAAATCGCGCAGCGGCCGCGGCGCCTCCGGTACGGCGTCGATGCCCTCGCGCAGGGCGCGATCGAACAGCGGTCGGGTCTGCGCCATCCCTTCGCGGTACATCCAGTCCACCAGTTCGTCCATGGGCGCGTCCCCGACGACGAGCGCCTCGCCCAGCGCGTCCCACTGTTCCGCACGGGGTTTACGCAGACCAAGGAGCAGCGCGAACGGGCGCAGTCCCGGGACACCGCGCGGGGAGCTCGGATGACGGAGCGGAATTGTTGCATCCCATGTCATGAACCGAAGATACCGATATTGTTACATTGGGTCAATGGTTCGGAGGGCGCCGCGGAGCGGTATCGCGACGCCGGTCACGGCTCATCGTCTAGAGATGGGAATTTCGTTGTCTCGCACGGAGGATCGGCGTCGAACCCGGGCATCGACACAAGCTGTCACCGAACCCGCCTTCGGCGAGCCTCGGCCGGGTTACCGTTCATTCGCGAATGAATGAATCGGGAGTGTTCCATGACGCAGCGTCGCGACCCCTTCGTTTCCTTCCGGCACAGCTCCGGCGTCCTCGTCCGCACTCTGCCGGAGGCGTTCCAGGCCACCGCGGCCCGCCACCCCGACGCCATCGCGCTACGCGGCTTCGACACCGACCGCACCTACACCTGGCGGCAGTACGCGACCGCGGTCGAGCGCATCGCCGCGGGACTCGCCACGCTCGCCCTGCATCCCGGTGACACCGTCGGTCTGCTGCTCACCAACCGACCCGAGTTCCACCTCGTCGACACCGCGGCACTGCATCTGGGGACCGTGCCGTTCTCGATCTACAACACCCTTCCCCCGGAACAGGTCGCCTACATCTGCACCAATGCCGCCAATCGCGTCATCGTCACCGAGAGGCAGTTCCTGCCGCTGATCCGGCGCACCGGTTTGCAGTTCGCCCACATCGTGTGCGTGGACGGTCCCGCGCCCGGCACGCTGTCCCTCGACCACCTCATGAAGCTGCGAACGCGCGGCTTCGACTTCCACACCGTCCATCACCGGGTCCGCCCCGACGACCTGGCGACCCTCACTTACACCTCCGGCACCACCGGAGCGCCGAAGGGCGTCGAACTCACCCACTCCAACATCCTGGCCCAGCTGGTCGGACTCGGCGACCACCTGCCCGCCGACCACACCGACCGCATCGTCTCCTACCTGCCCGCGGCCCACATCGCCGATCGCATCACCGCCCACTACGCCAACCTCGTGCGCGGTATCCAGGTCATCTCGTTGGCCGACCCGCACCGCATGGCCGACGCGCTCGTGCGAGTCCATCCCACGGTGGTCTTCGGCGTCCCGCGCGTCTGGCAGAAGACACACGCCGCCATCGCGACCGCCGTGGAGTCCGCGCCGCCGAGCGCCACCGCCCGACTCGGGCGCTGGGCGCTGCGCGTGGCCGACGAGCGCGCGGGCACGGAGATGGCCGGGCAGCGGCCCGCTACCGCGCTGCGCCTGCGTCACCGGGTCGCCGATCTGCTGGTGCTGTCGCGCATCCGTCGCCGAATCGGTTTGGACGAACTGCGTTTCGCCGCATCCGGCGCGGCCCCCATTCCGGTGCGGACGCTGCGGTTCTTCCACGGGCTCGGAATTCCGCTCACGGAGGTGTGGGGTCTGTCGGAGGCGGCGGGGGTCAGCACGACCACAACCAACCCCAATCCGGCGCTCGGGTCGGTCGGCAAACCGATTCGCGGCGCGGAGGTCGAACTCGCCGCCGACGGGGAGATCCTGGTGCGCGGACCGATGGTCATGCGCGGTTACCACAACGACCCGCGCCGCACCGAATCCGCCTTCGGCAACTCCGATTGGCTGCACACCGGCGATCTCGGCACCGTCGATCGCGACGGCAACCTGCGCATCATCGGCCGCAAATCCGAGATGCTGATCAATGATTCGGGCAAGAACATCGCCCCGGGCGCCATCGAGAACGCGATCAAGGCGACTTCGTTCCTCATCGGCCACGTCATGGCCGTCGGCGACACGCGCGCCTATCTCACCGCCCTGATCACCCTCGACATCGCCGCCATCGCCGCCGACGCCGAGGCCAATGGCGTCGTCGCCGCGGATGTCGCGCTCCTGGCCGCCCGCCCCCGCATTCGCGAACTCGTCGCCGAGGCGGTCCGCGCGGGCAATGCCACGGTCTCGCGCCCCGAACAGATCAAACGCTTCACCATTCTCGACCACGTCTGGGAGCCGGGCGATCCCGAACTCACCCCCAAGATGTCGCTGCGCCGCACCGTCATCACCCGCCGCTACGCCGGACTCATCGACGCCCTGTACGCCGACCCGCCCGGCCCCGACGTCGTCGAGCTCGCGTCACCGCGCTCGCGCTGAGCCGACCCGCCGACTAAGTTAGGCCGCGTTCACATTTTCTATCCGATATCGGAGTACGAGGAGGCCACCGACGTGGGCCAGAAGAAAGACAGCGACAGCGTGGCGCCCGGCGCGGCGGGCACCGCGAAGACCGCCCGACGCCTCGCCGCGATGCTCATCGGCGTCGGCGTCATGCACTTCGTCGCCCCCAAGGCATTCGATTCGGTGATCCCGCGCCAACTGCCCGGCAGCCCGCGGCTCTACACGCACGGTTCCGGTGTGGCCGAACTGGTGGTCGCCGCCGCACTGCTGCGGCCGTCGACCCGCCGTCTCGGCGGCAGACTCGCGGAATGGCTGTTCATCGCCGTCTACCCGGCCAATATCCAGATGGCCGTCGACTGGGTGCGCAACGAGCAGATGCCCGCGCCGCTCAAGGCCGCCGCGGTGGCCCGGCTCCCGTTCCAGATCCCGATGGTGCTCGCGGCGCGCAAGGTGCGCCGCGATTCGATCTAGTCCCTTGTCGAGGCCGTCCCCGCTCCCCCGGGGACGGCGCGATCGGCCGGTTCGGCGATCAGCCCACGCCCTTGGGGTTGGCGCGATCCATGAATCCGAACAGATATCCCGCGACCCGGCGCATCTGGATCTCCTCGGCGCCCTCGGTGATCCGGTAGCGCCGGTGGTGACGGTAGATGTGTTCGAAGGGCACGTGCCGGGAATAGCCGAGTCCGCCGAAGACCTGCATGGCGCGATCGGCGGCCTCGCAGCACAGCCGATTCGCCCAGTAATTGCACATCGACACCTGTTCGGAGGCCGAGAAGGTGCCGTAGCGGTCCATCGACCACGCGGTCTTGTGGATCAGGGTCCGCAGCATCTCGCATTGGGTGTGCAATTCCACCAATGGGAACTGGATCGCCTGATTCCGAGACAGCGGCACCCCGAACGGTTTACGCGTCTTGGCGTAGGCGACGGCCTGATCGATACAGAACTGCGCGGCGCCGAGACTGGACGCCGCCTGCCTTATGCGGTTCTCGTTGAAGAAATGCTGGACGACGGCGAGTCCGCGCCCGACCTCTCCGAATACCGCGGAGTCGGGCACGCGCACGTCGGTGAGCGATATCCGGGCGTGGTCGGTCGGCATGTTGAAGGTCCACAGATATTCCTCGACCCGGAATCCCGGCGCGTCGGTCGGGACCAGGAACGCGGTGATGCCCGCGCTGTCGCCGGGGTTCCCTGCGGTCCGGGCGAAGATGAGATCGGCCGCGGCGACATGGATTCCGGTATTCCAGGTCTTCTCCCCGTTGATGACCCAGTCGTCGCCGTCGCGGACCGCGACGGTCTCCATATGCGTGGCATCCGACCCGTGCGCGGGTTCGGTGATGCCGAAGGCGAACATTCGCCGACCCGCGGCCAGATCCTCGAGCCATTCCGCGCGCTGGGCAGGCGAGCCGTATTCCAGCATCAGCAACAGCCCGACATTGTTGCCGACGATCGCGTGTTCGTTCTGGAGATCGCAGTGCAGGCCGAGTCCGCGCCGCGCCAGATGTTCCCGGATCACCGCCATGCCGAGATTCGTGCCGTCCCGGCCGCCGTATTCGGCGGGCAATGGATAACGCAGATGGCCCGCCGCGTCCGCGCGCCGCCGCGATTCGGCCAGCAGTTCCTCCCATTCGGCATTCGGCAGGCCGCCGCGCTCCCAGTCCGTGCGCGCGTCCTCACGCCGGTGGTCGAAGAACCGGATATTGTCGTCGGCCTGTTCGAGGGGCCGGATCTCGCGTTCGATGAAATCGTCCAGCTCGCCGAGATAGGCGACCAGATCGGCGGGTAATTCGAAGTCCACGGACACTCCTATGACACGGTCGGTCGGATCTGCATGAGCAGATCCCATTCGATTTCCGACACCCGGCGGCCGCTCGCGGCCATGACGATATCGCGAGTGTCGCCCTTGCTGTAGGAGGCCGCCTGACCGGCCAGCAGTACGCCCCAGGCAAGGGTCGACGCCGTCTTCCACCAGCGGAATCGGTCGAGGTCGAAAACGCCGCCCGCGCGCTCGTAGGCGGCAACGAACCGGGCACGGTCCACCAGCCCGCCGAATTCGCGGGCGTCCGCGCCGAATCGCCACATCCGCAACATGGGCCAGGCGACATCGCGCATGGGGTCACCGTGGCGCTGGGCGCCTTCCCAGTCCAGCACCGACCGCAGGCCGTCGGGGCCGACGACGATATTGCCGACCCGCAGATCGCTGTGCACGATCGCGCGCCGCGGCGGCGGATCGGGAATGCCGCGTTCGAGCGCGCGCAGCGCGTGGCGCACCACCGGGCGGTCCCACAGCAGCGTCTCGGCCCCGCCGCGGACCTCCTCGAGCAGCGCCCGGGCCGGGTCGCCGTCGAGTGCTCCCGGCAGGCGTCGCGGAGCCGACGCCGGGTCGATGGCGTGCAGGTGCGCCATCGCCTCGGCCACCTGGTCGGCGACCCGCTCGGCGATGCCCTCGGCCTCGATCAGGCGAAGCACGCGGCGCGGCACGGTCTCGCCCTCGACGCGCTCGGACACCAGGAACGGCGCGCCGAGCGGTTCGCGATCGGTGCAGCAGGCGATCACCCGCGGGGTGGGTACACCGTTGTGCCGCACCAATTCACGGATCTCCGCCTCCACGTCGATGGGGACGAGTTCGACATCGGCGGGCACGATCGTGGCGACCAGCGCCAGCGTCCGGTCACCGAGATCGGCGTCGAAGGCGATATTGCGCCGTCGCGCGCCCGCCGACAGCGGGGTGACCGCGCCGATCTCGACCCCGCGGCCGCATTCCGCGGTGAGGAAGCGCGACATACCGGCGGCGAATTCGGCGGACATCACTCGTTCTCCCACGCGTCGTAGCCGGGTTTGGCCACGGCGAGATCGCGGCGGACCTGATCGGCGAGGGCGAGCCAGGTCTCGGGATCGAGGTCGCCGTCGTCGTCGGGATCGGTCCGCGCGCCGTACGCCGTCACCGGCAGCGCCTCCCATTCGCGCCGCAGGATGCGCGCGATATTCGCCCCGACGCGCGCCGAATGCCGCGCGCCCTCGGGGAGTTGCGGCAGCAGTGTCTGTTCGAGCAGTTCGGCCAGCGCCGTGAGCAACTCCGGTGCTGACGGTCGGTTCTGCGACATGATCGGGCCCTCTCGGCGACATCATCGGCGCCGTCACCCCGCCCAGCGGAGTCCGTCCGACGGCTTGCCACAATATGTTAACGCCAATTCTCAGTATGCTATACCCTTCCGGGTAGTCGGATCCGCGTAACCGTCGCCGAGGCGACCGGACCGGACCCGCGCCCGACTCGACCGGAGGTTTTCGGTGAAGATGACAACACGGACCCCGTTCCTGGCGCTGCGATCGGTGACAGATGCCGTCGCGGCCGTCGGCGTCCTCGGCAAACGCGGCATGATCGAGCCTTGGCGGCCGGGTGAGACGCTGCGCACGATGCGCGACGCGGAGGTGTACGGCCCCTTCGTCACGGTGCTCGCGCACGGTGCGCGCCGCTTCGGATCGGCCCGCGCGATCATCGATGAACGTGGACCGCTGACCTTCGACCAACTGGACGCTCGATCCAACGCACTGGCGCGCGGTCTGGCCGCCCGCGGCATCGGACCGGGCGCGGTGATCGCGGCACTGTGCCGCGACCACCGCGGCATGGTGCTGACCCTGCTGGCGGCGGGCAAACTCGGCGCGCGAGTGGTGCTGATGAACACCGGTTTCGCCGCACCGCAACTCGCCGATGTCGCCGCCCGGGAGAAGGTCGGCGCGATCCTGCTCGACAGCGAGTTCCTCGGCCTGCTCGCGGCCGTTCCCGAAACCGTGCCGCGCATCCTCACCTGGGTCGACGCCGAACACGACGTCGACCCGAACATGCCGACCGTCGACGCGCTGGTCGACGCGAACGCCTCCGCGCCGGTGCCCGCACCCGCCCGTCCCGGCGGCATCGTCATCCTCACCAGCGGCACCACCGGAACACCAAAGGGCGCACCGCGCGACAAGGTATCCCCTCTGCAATCGGCACAATTCCTCGACCGGATCCCGTTGCCGCGCAACGACGTCATGGTCATGGCCGCCCCGATCTTCCACGGGACCGGCCTGTCGCAGTTCACCCTCGGACTCGGACTCGGCAATACGGTGGTCTTCCGGCAACGCCGCTTCGATCCCGAACGCACATTGGCCACGGTCGCCGAATACCGCGCCGCCACACTGGTTGTGGTGCCGACCATGTTGCAGCGCATCATCGATCTCGGCGAACAGGTGCTCTCGCGCTACGACACCTCCTCGCTGCGGGTCCTGTTCGCCGCGGGCTCCTCGGTGTCCCCGGATCTTAGCCGCCGTACCGCCGAGGTGTTCGGCGATGTGCTCTACAACCTGTACGCCTCGACCGAGGTCGCGGTGGCGGCGGTCGCCACCCCGCAGGACATGCGCGAGGCGCCCGGCACGGTGGGCCGCCCGCCGGTGGGCTGCCGGGTCGCCATCTACGACGAGCAGCGCCGCAAGATCACCACCCCCGGTGTGGTCGGCACCATATTCGTATCGAGCGGACTCAGTTTCGCCGGATACACCGACGGGCGCACCAAGGAGATGGTGGACGGTCTGATGTCCAGCGGCGACGTCGGTCATTTCGACCGGGAGGGCCGCCTGTTCATCGACGGCCGCGACGACGAGATGATCGTCTCCGGCGGCGAGAACGTCTATCCGCTGGAAGTCGAGAACCTGCTGGTCGACCGGCCCGATGTCCTGGAGGCGGCGGTCATCGGCGTGGACGACCGCGATTTCGGCAAACGCCTGCGCGCGTTCATCGTCCCGGCGCGGGACGCGGCCCGCGACCCACAGGAGATCCGCGACTACGTCAAGGCCAACCTGGCACGGCACAAGGTCCCCCGCGATGTGATCTTCCTGGACGAACTGCCGCGCAATGCCACCGGCAAACTGCTGCGGCGGCAGTTGCAGACCTACGCCGAGGACACCGTCGGTGACGCCGCGCCGTGACGAAAGCCCGATCCGCTCGCGCGGCGCGCGCACCGGCGGCCGCGGGTAGCGATCGGTCGCCGCTGCGGCGCGGCGACCGATCGAATGGCGTCCGGCTCGCCCGTCGTGCCCGACGGCGTCAGGCGACCGGCCGCGCGGTGGCGGGCGGTGCGTAGACGCCCTTGCCGGTGACCAGTGGCAGATCCAGGGTGGTGCGGATACCCGGTGGCGCCGCGACGACGACGGGCACCGCGTTCACTATGCGGCCCGCCGCGGCGACGATGGCGGCGTGGTTGTGATCGCCTGCCCGACTGGTCGGGCAGATGTCGACGGTGTAGGAGGGCTCACCGACGATCTCGACCCGGTAGGAGCCGCCTGCCTGCGCGGGCCGCGGCCAGTCGGGGCACAGATCCTCGCGCAGCCGGGTCACGTGCTCGATCACGATTGCCGGATGCCCGGCGACCATGCCGCGAATCTCGAAGCGCAGCGCGGCCACGCCGCCGACCGGCACCGTGCCGACCGCGATATCGAACGCCTCGGTGGCGGGCACCCGTTCGTAGCTGTCCACGATCTCGTCTACCTCGATGCCGAGTCCGGCCGCGAGCTGGCGGATGGTTGTGCCCCAGGCGATGCCGAGCACGCCCGGCTGCAACAGCATCGGCACCTCGTCCATGGGCCTGCCGAAGCCCATCACGTCGAACATGACGGTGGAGCCGTCGTAGGTGGCGTAGTCGGCGATCTCCATACAGCGCACCTGCTCCACGCGGTGACAGGTACCGGCGAAGGCCAGCGGGATGAGGTCGTTGGCGAATCCCGGGTCGACGCCGGTGATGAACACGCTCGCGCCGCCGCGCTCGGCGGCCTCCTCGATGGCCGCGAAATACTTGTGCGGCAAGACCTTCCACGGGTACTGCAACAGTCCGGGAGCCGAACCGACGATATCGACGCCCGCTTCGAGTATGCGGCGACAGTCCTCGAGCGCCTCGTGCAGACGGGTATCGCCCATGGCGCAGTAGACGACGCAGTCGGGGCGGGTGGCCAGGACCGCGTCGAGGTCGCCGACGGCGGTGATGCCGGTCGCGATGTCGAGTCCGGCCAGTTCACCCGCGTCCTTGCCCACCTTGGACTCGGTCGAGACGCACACGCCGGTCAGTTCGAGTTCGGGGTGGGTGAGGATGCCGGCCAGCGCCAACCGACCGACATTGCCGGTGCCGACGTGAGCTACACGGACTGACATTCGGGATCTCCTGTGTTATTGGCGGCGCCTTCGGCGCCGCGGGTTCGCGGCCCTCGGTGTCTCGCGTCCGAGCGGCCGATACTCGCGCCTGCGGCGCATTGTCTCGGCCGCTCGGACGCGAGACGGCCGCGAACCGGTTGCTCGTCTAGTGGTGGTTCGGTCGGCGGAGTTCCGCCGGCTCCTGTTCTAGACATGTGTCTAGAACAGGTTCCAGTTCGTATGTTAGCGTGACGGCCATGGGACGTGTAGAGGGCAAGGTCGCGATCATCAGCGGTGGTTCACAGGGAATGGGCGCGGCGCACGCGCGCCTGCTCGTCGCGGAGGGCGCGCGCGTCGTCATCGGCGACATCCTCGACGACGAGGGCACGGCGCTGGCCGAAGCCCTCGGCGACGCGGCGCGCTACGTCCACCTGGACGTCTCGCAGCCTGATCTGTGGGACGCCGCGGTGGCCGAGGCCGTCGACTCCTTCGGCAAGCTGGACGTGCTCGTGAACAATGCGGGCATCGTCAACGGCGGGCCCATCCAGCGCTTCGACCTGGACAAATGGCGCAAGATCCTGGACGTCAACCTCACCGGCACCTTCCTTGGCATGCGCGCGGTGACCGATCCGATGATCGCCGCGGGCGGCGGCTCGATCATCAACGTCTCCTCCATCGAGGGCCTGCGCGGCGCGCCCTGGGCGCACGGCTACGTGGCCTCCAAGTGGGGCGTGCGCGGTCTGGCCAAATCCGCCGCGCTGGAACTCGCGCCG
Organism: Nocardia arizonensis; assembly: GCF_001310275.1. Classification (GTDB taxonomy): domain Bacteria; phylum Actinomycetota; class Actinomycetes; order Mycobacteriales; family Mycobacteriaceae; genus Nocardia; species Nocardia arizonensis. The sequence goes on along the minus strand of NZ_LGYZ01000057.1, from coordinate 180,099 downwards.
CACAAGATCCGGGTGAACTCGCTGCACCCGGGACTCATCCGAACCCCCATGACCGAGAACATCCCCGACGATCTGGTCACCATCCCGCTCGGCAGGCCCGCCCAGCCCGAGGAGGTCGCCACCTTCGTGCTGTTCCTTGCCAGCGACGAGTCCTCCTACGCCACCGGATCGGAATTCGTCGTCGACGGCGGACTCGTCGCCGCGGTGCCGCACAAGTCCTGATCCCCGGGGACGCGCGCGACGCCCGACCGGGGCGGTGGCCGTGGACGTCGGATCCCGCTAGCGTGGGAACGCGAATCCGAAGCCCTCGACGCCAGGAGGACCGAGTCGTTGTCGATGATCGCGGACGGCTGGTATTCGCGCTCTTCGCCACGGCGTACCCCCGGCTGCGCCGCGCCTCGCCCGCCGAGCGCGCCCGGGGCGTGCCGACACGCGCGGCGGTGCGCGAATAGGTAGCGGGTCATCGCGATCGGTCCGCGACGCACGGCGTCGAATGCCTCGGTTGCCGACGGCCGGCTCGTCGGCCGTCCTTTCCTCGCCCGCTCGGTCGAGTGCGGCCAGCCGTAGCCGGCTCACCGTCGACTCGCGCGGCTCATCGATCGCGGCGCGGCGGCCGAAGCGTGGCACCGGATGCCACCACGACCGCCCGCGCGAGTAGAACGGGTGAACCGGCCGGAAACGGCAGTTCTCCGCGAGGTGCCCCGCGAATCCCGGCTCGGTGTAGACCGAGTGAACAACTCGCGACCGGCAGCGCCACCGGACACCGCGTTCGCAGCCGAGAGAATTCCCCTCGTCCACCGAACCCGTTGCTCCACTGTTGTTTTCGCTATCCCACCGCCCACGACGCGCGCTTCGCGGACCGATTTCGGGCGCGCGCGGCGGCGATCGGCGCGCTGTCGCAGTCGCGGCGTTGGTGACACGATATGCGTCGGAGTGACAGCTCGACGCGCTAGATGAGGGCAGCTAGATGAGGGCAGCGGGATGAGGACTCTCGAGCGAGGGCGGACGCGAGCCGCGGACCGGTCGGTCAGCGTATGGCTGGCCGCGGCTGCCCTGCTCGTCGGACTGTGCCAACTGTTCGTACTGCCGCTGGCACTGTTGCCGGTCGACCGGGCATGGGGCTTGGCGCTGATACCGATCACGCTGTCCACCACGCCGTTCTGGTCGCTGATCCACGAGGCGATCCACGGCACGCTCACCCGGCGGCGCGCACTCAACGACTACGCGGGCCGCGCGCTGGCGATCCTCTACGGATCGCCGTTCGCCCTGCTCAAGGCGGGCCATCTGCTGCACCACCGCTACAACCGGACGCGCGAGCGCACCGAGATCTACGATCCCGCCACCTCGAGCAAACTGAAGGCCGCGCCCGGTTATTACCTGCGACTGTTCGGCGGACTGTATCTACTCGAGGTGCTGGCGCTGCTGCTCGCGCTGCTGCCCGCCGCCGCGATCCGCGCCTTCGGCCGCCGCGCCGACGAACCGGGCTCGGTCGCCGGTCCGGTCTTCGAACGCCTCGCCCAGGACCGGGTACTGCCCGCGTTCCGTGTCGACGCCGCCGCGGTGGTCGTGCTCTACACCGCGGCCTTCCTCGCCTACGGGGCCTACGGCTGGATGCTGCTGGCGGCACTGCTCGGACGGGCGTTCATCGTGTCGATCTCCGACAACGCCTATCACTACGGCACCGCGCTGGACGCCCCGCTCGACGCGCTGAACCTACGCATGCCGCCGCCGATGGAGTCGATGGCGCTCAATTTCAACCTGCACGGAGTGCACCACCGCCACCCCGGTCTGCGCTGGTACGAACTGCGCGGCGCCTTCCACGAGGAGGGCGGCCACTACGACGACGCCTGGTTCGCGGCGGCGGCCCGGCAACTGCGCGGCCCCCTCGCGCTCGAGCCCCCCGCGGAACCGGCCGCCGAGAACGCATAATTATCGGAATTTCGGCGACGAATCCATCACCACTCCAATATCCGACCCGTCGACGATCGAATAACACGCGGGCCCGCCGATACACGATCGAGCGGATTCTGTTCGAGAATTCGGTGAAATCACCCGACCACCTTCGCGATCTCGTCGACACACGAGCCGGACGGCCGTGACCGTATCGCCCGGAGCGGTGCCCACTCCGGCGCCCCGGAAAACCGCGAGCGATCATTCGAAACCCGATCCCCATCCGTCCGTGATTCTTTCGGCCGACCGCGTGGCAGCGTCGACACCAAGCGGCTGTGGGGTCTGCCGTGTCCCCGATCGATCGACCGACCACGCGGATGCTTCGCGAAAGGAAGGGCGGCAACCATTTCCCGTCTTCGAAATCCGATCGTGACGAGACCGGGCAGCCAATTAAGGATCGGCAACGAAGCCCGGAAACCCTTTTCCCCGAAAATGGACCGGCTTACCGTTTGAGTATCGCCGTCAGGTGGCGAAGGTGGGAATCCCCCCACCGCCGAGGATAGGAGATCACCATGAATGTGCTGCTCACGCTGATCACGGCGCTCCTCGACTCGCTCAGCGCCTCCTGATAGACCGCACCGTCTCCGGAATACCGACCGCCCCGACCCGTGGCCACGGGTCGGGGCGGTCCCGCATATGCCTGATCGGCCGCGAAATTCCGTATGGCGCGGTCGGATCAGCTCGCGGCGGTCCGGCGCCGGGGCAACTTCCAGTCCGGGCGCGGGTAGTGGCAGGTGTAGCCGTTCGGGTAGCGCAGCAGGTAGTCCTGATGCTCCGGCTCCGCCTCCCAGAACTCACCCGCGGGCGTCACCTCGGTGACCACCTTGCCCGGCCACAGACCGGAGGCGTCGACGTCGGCGATGGTGTCCTCCGCTATCCGCTTCTGCTCCTCGTCCAGGTAGAAGATGGCCGAGCGGTAGCTGGAGCCGATGTCGTTGCCCTGTCGGTCCTTTGTGGTCGGATCGTGGATCTGGAACAGGAACTCCAGCAGATCCCGATAGGAGGTTTGCGCGGGGTCGTAGACGATCTCCACGGCCTCGGCGTGGCCGGGGTGGTTACGGTAGGTCGGATGGTCGTTGCGCCCGCCGGTGTAGCCCACCCGGGTCGAGACGATCCCCGGACGCTTGCGGATCAGATCCTGCATACCCCAGAAACATCCGCCCGCCAGAATCGCGGTCCGTGTCTCGCTCACGCGTCCTCCTCGAAAATCGTCCTGTACTGACCGTAGCCCTGCGCCTCGAGGTCATCGAGGCGGATGAACCGCAGCGCCGCGGAGTTGATGCAGTATCGCAGTCCGCCCGCGTCGCGCGGACCGTCGGTGAACACATGTCCCAGATGGCTGTCCGCGCCCGCCGAACGGACCTCGGTGCGGATCATCAGATGACTGAAGTCGCGCTTCTCGACGACGTTGGCGGTGTCCAGCGGTTTGGTGAAACTCGGCCATCCCGTGCCGCTGTCGAATTTGTCGACCGAGGCGAACAACGGTTCCCCGGACACCACGTCCACGTAGATCCCGGGTTCGTGGTTGTCCCAGTACTCGCCCGTGAACGGCCGCTCGGTTCCGTTCTCCTGGGTTACGTGGTACTGCTCGGGTGACAGGGCGGCGGTCGCCGCGGGATTCCGGTGATATTCCCGTGCCACATGACCTCCTCGGATCGGCTCCCGATACAACAGCGAGAGCCGTACGGAAAGTCCCGTGCGACCGGAATCACACCGCGGGAGCCCGCAGCCGCGTCCACTGGGTCCGCGGTGTCACATCGGTCAGCGACCGGGCGCCGGTCACGACCTCGACGGCGGTGTCGAGATCGAGTTCCACCTGGAGATCGGCGGCCGCCGCGGGCCCGTCGCGGTGGCTGATTCCCGCGATGGGATCGACCACGACGTGGAAGACGGTCTCCCCGACCCGGACGGTGACGGTGCCGCGGTCGATCAGGGCGGCAATGGCCCGGCCGAGCGGCAGCGCGAACCAGTGCGCGCGCACGGCGTCGGTGCTGCGGCGCGGCGCGAGCAGCGGCGTACCCCACTGGGACAGCGCGTCGAGCACCGGCCGCAGCGCGGCGCCCGCGGGGGTGAGTTCGTAGACCGCGGTACTCGCCCGCGGACCCACCCGGGCGCGGGTCAGGATGCCCTCGTGTTCGAGATCCTTCAGACGTGAGGCCAGCACATCGGTGCTGATGCCCGGCAGGTCGGCGAACAGATCGCTGTATCGGCGCGGGCCCGAACACAATTCGCGGACCAACAGCAGACTCCAGCGGTCGCCGATCACGTCGAGGGCGCGGCTCACCGCGCAGTAGTGGTCGTAACTTCGGCGTGGCACGGGACCACTGTAACCTGCCACTTGGAAAAACCAAGCGCAAACTTGGCAAATCCAAGTACAGTAGCCCGCAGTCGTGTCGAGGAAGGGATGTCCATGCAGGTCAAACAGTCGAGCAAACTCGCGGGAGTGTCGTACGAGATCCGCGGTCCGGTGGCCGAGCACGCCGCACGGCTCGAGGCCGAGGGCCATCACGTGGTCAAACTCAACACCGGCAATCCGATGCTGTTCGGATTCGAGGCCCCGCCGGAGATCCTCCAGGACATCGTGCGCAATCTGCCCGGCTCGAGCGGCTACTCCTCGGCCAAGGGGCTGCTGCCCGCGCGCCGCGCGGTCGTGCAGTACTACCAGACCCTCGGCCTCACCGAGGTCGACGTCGAGGAGGTGTTTCTCGGTAACGGCGTCTCCGAGTTGGTCATGATGGCCATGACCGCACTGCTCGAGAACGGTGACGAAGTCCTCGTTCCCGCACCGGATTTCCCGCTCTGGACCGCGGCAACCACCCTCAACGGCGGTCGTGCGGTGCACTACATCTGCGACGAGGCCGCCGACTGGTATCCCGACTTGGCCGATATCGAGTCCAAGGTCACCGATCGCACCCGCGCCATCGTCCTCATCAACCCCAACAACCCCACCGGGGCGATCTATCCGCCGGAAGTCCTGCGCGGCATCATCGACATCGCGCGCAGACATCAGCTGGTCGTGTTCTCCGACGAGATCTACGACAAGATCCGCTACGACGGGTCCCAGCACACCGCCACCGCCACCCTCGCGCCCGATCTGCTGTGCCTGACCTTCTCCGGACTGTCGAAGTCCTACCGCTGCGCGGGATTCCGCTCCGGCTGGCTGGTGGTATCGGGTCCGACCGCGCACGCCGAGAGCTATCTGGAGGGTCTGACCATGCTCGCCGGCATGCGGCTGTGCGCCAATGTGCCCGCGCAGCAGGCGATCCAAGCCGCGCTCGGCGGCTACCAGAGCATCTACGATCTCACCCTGCCCGGCGGGCGGCTGCGCGAACAGCGCGACCGCGCCTGGGAGGCGCTGACCGCCATCCCCGGCATCACCTGCGTGAAACCCCAGGGCGCCATCTACGCCTTCCCCCGCATCGACCTGGACATGTACCGCATCGAGGACGACGAGCGATTCGTCCTTGACCTGCTGCTCCAGGAGAAGATCCACATCGTGCAGGGCACCGGCTTCAACTGGCCCCGCCCCGACCACTTCCGCATCCTCACCCTGCCACACGCCGACGACCTCGAGGCCGTCATCAACCGCATAGGCCGCTTCCTGGCGACCTACCGCCAGTGAACGCTCGGCCGCCGCGCGCAGACACGGTATACCGCAGGCCGTACGAGACCGCGTCGGCCGATGGCGACGCGGCGGCAGTGCCCGGATCAATCGTAATCCCAGTACTGCAACCAGGTTACGGAGGCGAACAGCAACAACGTGAGGGCGTAGAGGACGACGACCGCGGCGGCGCCCGCGAGGCTCACTCGCCGTCCCGCGCCGTCGACCGGGTCGAGCCAACGCCGGAAGCAGGCCGCGACGGCGGGTGAGAGCAGCCAGCTCATGAGGCCGACGCTAACGATCTGGCTCAGCCACATGCCCAACCACGGCGGGACGCCCATCCCGTCGAGCACCGGACCGAGGAATCGCGACAGGGTCATGACCGTCGGGTACAGCACCAGCAGCACGAGCATGGCGACCTTCCAGGTCGGTGTGACCCGGGTGCGGCCGTCGACGGTGCGAAGGGTGGATCCGAACGGTGTGGTGTGCGCGGCCACCACGAAGTCCTCGGTCAGTTCCGAGCGCAGATCCGGCAGGGCCGCGGCCCGCTGGGGCGAGGCCATCCACGCGGCCAGGTGCGCCGGGGTACGGAAGCGCAGCACCGACATCCAGCCGCCGGAACCAGCATCGCCGAACAGCGCCGCACTCTCGAAACCCGGAAAGGCGGCACTCAGTGCCACCAAACGTGCCTCCGTGGCGACGAATTCGGTCTCCTTGCCGGGGATCACGCTGTGGCGGAACACCCCGATGCCCGGCGGCGGCAGCTCCCCCGGCACCAGCACCAGATCGGTACCGCTGCGCTGGAATCCGCGACGCTGTCCCTCGGCGATCACCCGCGAGCGCGCCGCCGAATCCAGGAAGTCGTGCGCCTGCGCCGGGGTGCGGAAGGTGACGCTCAGTCCGGGCGCGAGCGGCGCCACGTCATCGACTGCACGCACGGATCGCACGAAACCCGGTGCCGCCGCGGCGATCTCGGTCAACTGAACCAGCCAGGCGTGAAAGCCCGCGGCATCGGCTCGGCGGTGGAACACGCTGACGGCAGTGGCGTTCACGGCCGCGGCCGTCACCGGTCGTCGATACGGCGGCCCTGCACGTAGACCTGCGCGACGGCGCGTTCGTCCAGGCCCATGAGCAGGGCGAACAGGGTCTGATCGCGGGCCGAGGCCGGTTCGTCGGACCGGATCCCGTGCGCCAGGGTGGCGGCGAGCGCGGGCGAGCCCGCCGGGTCCACCACCACGAAATCGGCCTCCTTGCCGAGATCGAAATTGCCGAACCGGTCCTCCATGTCGAGGGCACGCGCGCCAGCGAGGGTACCGGTGAACAGCAGTTGCGCCGGATGCAGCGAGATACCGTCGTCCCCCGGCTCGGAAATGTGCACCTTGAACGCGCTCGCCAGCACCCTCGGAATCGTCCATTCGTCGCCGCCGCCGTAGTCGGTTCCCGCGGCCACCGTGACCCCTGAGGCGATCGTGCGTCGCCACGGCATCGTGCCCGACCCAAGGAACTGCTGGGATACCGGGCAGTGCGCGATGGAGCATCCGGTCTCGGCCATGCGGGCGAGTTCGGCGTCCTGACAGTGCACGGCATGCGCGAGAATGCTGCGTCTGCCCAACAGGCTGCTGCCGCCGACCGCCGAACCGGGCAGGAAGCGCCCGTCGTAGGTGTCGAGATAGGACCGCACCTCGTACACCCGCTTGGTGGTGTCGACCTCGCCTGAGCCGGGCCGGGCGTTCTCGTTGAGGTGCGAGTGGAAGTACACCCCGCGATCGCGCACCGAGTCGTAGAGTTCGCCGAGGTTGTAGAGCGTCTCGCGGGTCACCGACAGCGCGAAGCGCGGCACGATCGCCACGTGCAGCAGCGCGGTGTCCACATCGCCGGTGTCGGCGGCATGCCAGGCGTCGATCTCGGCGCGGGTGGCCGCGACCACCTCCGATTCGCCGATCAGCAGCGGGGCCGTCGCCGCGTCGCCGGTGGTCTGGATGCCGCGCCCGCTGACCATGCGCAATCCGCGCCGGTGCGTCTCGCCGAACAGCGCGTCCTGCGCGTGCCGGAAGGCCGAACCGAAGACCATCGCCGCGGTGGTGCCCGCCGCGACGCGCCGGGCGCAGAATTCGGCGGCGGCCAGGCGGGCGAATCCCGGATCGGCGAAGCGGGCCTCGGCCGGATAGATGCACCGGGTCAGCCATTCCAGCAGTTGACCGCCGCCGTAAGCGTCACCGGCGTAGGTCTGCGGGAAATGAATATGGGTGTCGACGAATCCGGGCAGCAGATATCCGGGCCGGTGATCGACCACCGGCGCGACCCGCGCCTCGGCGGGCAGCCCGGCCCGGTCGCCGCAGTAGCGGATGCGACCGTCGTCGCCGATCAGCAAGGCGCCGTCGGGCACCGAGATCAGGGCCCGCGCCGCGTCCTGGACGGTCGGACGTCCGGCGACGTGGAATATGTGCCCCAAGTGGACTCGGCTCACCCGACGAGCACAACACAGAAAGTCCGGGCAATCTCGACATAGCCGGAAAAGGCATGTCTAGCTGGGGTTATTTCGGTGTGTCGCAGGGCAGGCGGCATCCGGCGGCACGGACGCGAGAACTCCGGTCGACACCGCGGCGCCGACCGGATGCCCGCCCGCCGTGGTCAGACGCCCGCGGGAATTCCCTTGGCGTCCTTGCGGATACCGAAGGCCGTGATCATCTCCATGACGCCGAGCACGATCAGCCAGATACCGGCGACCAGAACCAGCGTCGCCGTGGACGTGATCGGCCAGACGATCAGCACGACGCCCGCGATCGCGGTGAGCACGCCGAAGAAGATCTGCCATCCGCGCCCCGGCACCGGTTCCGAGACCGCGCCCATGAGGATCGCGATACCGCGGAACAGCCATCCGATACCGATCCACAGCCCGAGCAACATGATCGAGGCCAGCTCGTCACGGAAACAGAAGATGCCGATGATGATGCACAGCACACCGGTCACGAACAGCAGCACGCGCATCCCGGCACTGACACTGGTGCCGAACGCGGCGGCCAATTGCAGGACGCCGGTGACCACCAGGTATATGCCGAACAGGATGCCCGCCACGACCAGGGTCGGCCTTGTCCACACCAACATCATGATGCCGAGGACCACCGAAAGCAGGCCGATGACCATAACCGATTGCCAGGCAGTTTTCGCGAGCGTCTGCAAGGGACCCTCTAGCACACTGTTTGCGGTCATTACCTGATGTTATGCTGCACGCCACTGGTTTTCTGGAGATTTGCTACAGACGCGCCGCCGACTACCCCCGCGCGGCGATGTTCACCATCCAGGCGACGCCGAACTTGTCCTGGCACATGCCGAACTCGTCGCCCCACATCTGCTTCTCCAGCGGGACGCTGATCACCCCGCCCGTCGACAGCCGCTCCCACCACCCGCGCAGTTCCTCGGCGTCGTCACCGCTGAGGCTGACCGAGATACTGCTGCCGGGTGAGTAATCCATTCCGGGCGGGGTGTCGGCGGCCATGAGCGTGAAACCGCCGGGCGTCTCCAACATGCCGTGCATGATCAGATCGGCGCCCGGCGCGTCCTTGTCGCCGAATTCGCCGAAGGTGCTGAGGGTGAGCGTGCCACCGAAGATGTCGCGATAGAACTCGAGCGCCGCACGAGCGTTCTCGCCGAAGCCGAGATACGGATTGAGCCTGGAGACCATCGGTTACTCCTTGCTGTAGGGGCCGCTACCTGCGACATTACTGCGATCCACCCGGTCGTGCGATCGATATCACCGCACCGGGACGGGGTTTACCGCCGCGGGCGCGGGGGAAGTAATCGAGAGTGACCCTTTCCCCCTTTGCGACGGGTCGCGTCGGTTCGCGGGTCTCGGGTGGCTAGGAGTTGAGGGTGGCGGTAGTACTCGTGCTGCGGGCACGCGGACTCGGTGACTTGCTCACCGCGATCCCGGCACTTCGTGCGCTGCGCCGGGCCGAGCCGCGCGACCAGATCGTGCTGGCCGCCCCGCAGCGGCTCAAGCCGGTCATCGACCTGATCGCCTCGGTCGACACGATGCTGCCCACCGCCGAGCCCGCGGCGTTGCGCTGGGACGGCCCGCGTCCGCGGCTGGCGGTGAATCTGCACGGACCGGATACCGAGAGCATCGCCGTACTCACCGGGACCGATCCCGAACGGGTTCTCAGCTACCGCAATCCGGCCTTCCCCGATCTCGACGGTCCGGTGTGGCACACCGACGTGCACGAGGTCGAGCGGTGGTGTCATCTGCTCGAATCGGCCGGTATCGACGCCGACCGGCGCAATCTGGGTCTGGTGCCGCCGGTGTCGACCATCAGCCATCGCGATTGCGTCGTGGTGCACATCGGGGCGGGCGCGCCCGCGCGGCGCTGGCCGCCGGATCGGTTCGCGGCCGTGATCCGGCATCTGCTGGTGGTCGGGCGGGACGTGGTGATCACCGGTGACGAATTCGAGCGCGATATCGCCCTGAGCATCGCCGCGCGCGCCGGACTTCCGGTGGGCCGGGTGCTGGCGGGGGAACAGAACCTCATCGAGTTGGCGGCCACGGTCGCCGAGGCCGCGCTGGTGGTGTGCGGCGATACCGGCGTCGCGCAGTTGGCCACGGCCTTCGGCACCCGCACGGTCTTGATGTACGGGCCGAGGCCGCCGCACCACAGTGGACCGCCGCCGCACCTGCTCGGCAGGCACGCCGTGCTGTGGGCCGGTCGGATCGGCGATCCCGAGGCCGACACCCCCGATCCGGGACTGTTGCGCATCGGCGTCGCCGAGGTGGCCGACGCGGTCGACAGGCAACTGGCCAGGCGCACCTGGCCGGGTACCGAGCGCCGCCGCGCCCCCTACCGCCGGGTCGGCTGAGCGGACTCCGGCGAGCCTTCAGCACCGAGGGCACACCGTCCGTCCCCGAGCCGGCCGGCGGACTCGCGACCGGTGGCCGTGCCGGCTCTGCGATCCGGCACCTGGTTCACGCGGTCGATCCGAGGCTCACGCCAACCCCCTACCCGGGTTCGCCCGTCCGCCCGCGTGCGCTACCCCGGTACTACTCGCGAATGGCCCCGACGCGGGACGTGCCGCGGGGCCGCCGATTCCTACCGTCGGATCATGTCGACCATCGATTTCGATTCAGCGATAACGGATTACATCCCGGGACGGCGGCGCGCGAGACCGGTCTCCGACGCGACGCGACGCGGACGTCCGCACCGCCCCCTGCTCGGCACGGCTGCCGCGATGGCCGCGCTGGCGGCGGTCTCGACCGTCGGCATGATCGCCGACGACCGCATGGTGCTCGGGGAATCGGTCTGGTTGAAACCGTGGAAGTTCGGTGTCGCCTTCGCTCTCTACGGACTGACCCTTGCCTGGCTGCTCTCGCTGCCGCATCGCGGGCGCCGCGCGACCTGGTGGCTCGGCACCGTCTTCGCCGTCACCGGACTGATCGACGTCGGATTCATCGCTGTGCAGGCGACACGGGGCAGCTTCAGTCACTTCAACGACTCCGATACCGACACCGTCAACCGGATCGGGCAGCAGATCTTCCTGTCAGGAGTGCCCGGACTGTTCCTGGCGAATCTCGCGATCGTGCTCGTCCTGTCCTGGCAGCGACTGGTCGACCGGCCCACCACGGTCGCCATCCGCGCCGGGCTCGTACTCGCGGTGCTCGGCATGGCGCAGGCATACCTCATGGGATTCACCGGTCAGCAGCGCGTCCTCGACGCGCGCGGCCGTCCGGTGACCCTGCTCGCGGGCCACACGGTCATCCACCCCGCCGAACGCACCGACGCACCGCGCGATGCGGTCGGCATGCCGATCACGCACTGGAGCACGATCGGCGGCGACCTGCGCATCCCGCATTTCGTGGGGTTGCACGGCATTCAGATCCTGCTGCTCGCCGTCTTCGTTGCGGCCCGGCTGGCGCCCCGGTACGAGTGGTTGCGCGGTGCGCGCACCCGCGCCGAACTGATCGGCGTACTGGCCTTCGGCTACACCGGGCTGTTCGGTCTGGTGTTCTGGCAGGCGATGCGCGCCCAGTCGCTGGTCCACCCGGACGCCACCACCCTCGCGGTGGCCGCCGGACTGCTCAGCACCGTCACGGGGCTGATCGTGCTGGTCTATCTGCGCGGCAGGCGAGCGGTCCGCGGCGCGCCGGTCAGCGCAGCCGTTCGGCCTCTCGGGTGAGTTCGACCAGGGTCCGGCTCAGCACGGCCAGTTCGGCCACGTTCGCGCCCTCCTCGATGGCGGTCGCGATGTCCTCGGCGGCACACCGCGCCGCGAACCACCGATCTGCCAGATCCGCCGCCTCCTGCGCGCTGAGCACCACCGAATCGTCCGGGATGCCGGTGCCCTTGAGGCTGTTGCGGTGTTCGTAGGCGCGCTGGCGACAGGATTGGCGGCAGTAACGACGACGCCTGCCGGACTCCGATTCCACGATATGGCGCCCACACCAGAGACAGGACAGATGACGTTCCGCGGCGGCACTGCCCGACCCGGCTGTATGAGGCACGCCGCACACGATAGCCCCGCCCGCGGAGACCGCGCCAATTGATGTTGCGGTACTTGGCAATCCGTGACGCGCGCCGGGGCGAGCGCCGCGCGCGGGCGTCCGGGGACTACGATGACACGGTTCTCCGTCGCCGGGGCGGGAACTATTCGGGCAGGTCCGAGCGTTGAACCGATAATCCGCAGGGAATCAATGGTCCAAGCGCAATACAGACTCGAGCACACAGGGAGAGGCACACCATGGCAGATCGCGTACTCCGGGGCAGTCGGCTCGGAGCGGTGAGCTACGAGACCGATCGCGACCACGACCTGGCGCCGCGTCGGATTGCCCGGTACCGCACCGACAACGGCGAGGAGTTCGACGTTCCCTTCGCCGACGACGCCGAGATCCCTCCCACCTGGCTGTGCCGCAACGGCCAGGAGGGCGTCCTCATCGAGGGCACCACGCAGGAGGCCAAGAAGGTCAAGCCGCCGCGCACGCACTGGGACATGCTGCTGGAGCGTCGTAGCAAGGACGAGCTCGAGGAGCTGCTCAAGGAGCGTCTGGAACTGCTCAAGACCCGTCGCCGCGCCTGACGGCACCGCGAAACCGAAGGCCGCTTCCCCGAGGGGAGGCGGCCTTCGGCATGGTCCGGGCGGGTGTCAGTGACTGGCGACCTTGCGGTAGCGCAGCAGTGCCAGCGGCATGGCCACCGCCAGGATCACGACCGAGCAGATGACGGCGTAGAGCACACAATGCTCGGCGGCCCAGCCGGTGGCGGGGGCGAAGGTGGGCGGCGAGCCGTTGTCGAAGAGTTCGCGCCCCGCGCCCGCCACCGCGGTGATCGGATTCCATTCGGCGATGGTGCGCAGCGGGCCGGGCAGGGTCTGGGCCGAGATGAACGCCGAGGAGATGAACGACAGCGGGAACAACCAGATCAGGCCCGCGCTCTGGGCCACCTCCACGGTCGGCGACAGCAGACCGGTCAGCGCTCCCACCCACGACATGGCGAAGGCGAACAGCAGGATGATGCCGAAGGCCAGCGTCGCGTCGGCGAGGCCGCCGTTCACGCGCCAGCCGACGATGTAGCCGCAGCCGACCATGACGATCAGGCTGAGCACGTTCACCACCAGGTCCGACAGGGTGCGGCCCATCAGCACGGCCAGCCGCGACATGGGCAGCGTGCGCATCCGGTCGATGATGCCGGTGTGCAGGTCGCCTGCCAGGCCGACGGTGGTGAACGCGGCGTTGAAGGCCACCGTCTGCGCGAAGATGCCCGCGAGCAGGAATTCTCGGTACTGACTACCGCCCAGTGACGCGCCGAAGATATAGGCGAACAGGAATACGAACATCAGCGGCTGGATGGTCGCGGTGACCAGCAGCGTCGGCACCCGCAGGATGGTGAGCAGATTGCGGTAGGCCACGATCGCGCTGTCGCGGAAGATCCGCAACCGCGTCGCCGTGACCTCCACGCAGGCCGTCGGCTCCGCCGGAGCCGAATCCGACGTCGGGACCTGGTCTTTCGCAACGGTTCCCGCGACGCTCACGACATGATCTCCTCTTGTACGTCATCGGTGGCCGGTTCCCGCTCGTCGGTACGGGAGGCGGGTTCGCCGGTGAGGGAAAGGAACACCTCGTCCAGGCTCGGCCGGTGGACATCGGCGTCGATGACGCAGACGCCCGCGTCGTCGAGTCGCCGCAGGGCCTCGACCATCGTGCGCGACCCGTCGCCCACGACCACCGAGACCTCGTCGGTGCCCGGTTCGTGGCGGGGTTCGCCGATGCCGACCTGCGCGAGCACGCGTTCGGCGGGCGCGGGTCGCTGTCCGGCGGCGAGGGTCACGGTGAGCCGGTCGCCACCGATGGAGGTCTTCAACTCGTCCGACGAGCCGCGGGCGATGACCCGGCCGCGGTCGATCACGGTGATGCGATCCGCGAGCAGATCGGCCTCCTCCAGATATTGGGTGGTCAACAGCACGGTCGTGCCGTCGTCCACGAGATCGCCGATGACCCGCCACATGTCGAGCCGCCCGCGCGGGTCCAGACCGGTGGTCGGCTCGTCCAGCACGACCACCGCGGGCCGCGCGACGAGTGCGCCCGCCAGGTCGAGCCGGCGTGCCATACCGCCGGAGTAGGTGCCCGCGCGCCGATGCGCGGCGTATTCCAGGCCGAGCGCCGCGAGCAGTTCCTCCGCCCGCGCCCCCGCCCGGCGGTGCGACATCCCGTACAGCCGGGCGACCATGCGCAGATTCTCGAATCCCGTCAGGTTCCCGTCCACCGCGGCGTACTGACCCGACAGACCGATCCGTGTCCGCGCGGCCGCCGGGTCGCGCAGTACGTCGACGCCCGCGACCCGCACCGACCCCGCGCACGGGCGCAGCAGCGTGGTGACGATGCGCACGGTCGTGGTCTTGCCCGCGCCGTTGGGACCGAGCAGACCCATGACGGTGCCCGCCGGGATACGGAGATCGATATCGTCGAGAACTCTGACCTTGCCGTAGTTCTTGACCAATCCGAGGACTTCCACGGCGAAACTCATCGGCTCACCTCGCTGTCGGCGACTGCGGTGCGCGGCGCCGGCGGACGCGCACCGCCACGCAGCCGGGTATTGCGCGCCAGGGCGGCGAAGTCGTAGAGCGCGGGACCGTGCGGGAGCGGGCGCTCGACGGTCGGCGTCACGGCATCGGCGTGGTGCGGGGACGGGGCCATCTCGGTGAGATCGCACCCGGGGTCGGCGGTCGATCGCTCGCGGCGAGTCACTCGGCATCCTCCTCGGCGTTTCCGCTCACTGCGTCGAGATGCCGGTGGAGCACCGGTCCGATCACGGCCAGCGATTCGGGGGTGGTCATGGCCGCGTGGCGGCACGGGAGCGGATGGTCGTACACGACACCGGTGACATACGGCTCCCACGCCGTCGCCCGGCGGGCCGGATCGGCCCGGTTGATCTCGTCTTCGGCCGCGCTGAAGAACACCACGTCGCCCACGAAGGTGCGCGGGCGGAAACCGTGCGCCAGCACGGTGCCGTTGGCATAGCCCTCGTACAGGCGTTCCAGGTGGTCGACGGTGAGGGCGGCGAACGGCCCCGGACGCGAGCCGATCAGGTCGGCGGCCTCGCGCAGGGTCAGGTCCGCGGGCAGGTCGACCTCGACGCCGTCACCCCCGCCGATCAGGTCGCCGCCGAACTCGGCGACGATCTCCGCGACGCTCGGCATGGCGTGGGCCAGCCATTCGTCGGACAGGCGGTAGCTGTCCAGCATCGACAGCAGCGCCACCTGTTCGCCCGCCTCCTGCAACCGCACCGCGATCTCGTAGGCGAGCAGCCCGCCCAGCGACCAGCCCAGCAGGTGGTACGGCCCGCTCGGCTGCACCGACTTGATGTGCGCGATGTAATCGCGCGCCGCCTCGGCGATCGAGGCGTGCCCGTCGCGTCCGGCGACGTGCGGGGCCTGCAGGCCGTACACCGGGCGTTGCGGTGACAGATGGGCGAGCAACCCGGAGTAGCACCAGGCCAACCCGATCGCGGGGTGCACGCAGAACAGCGGGGGCCGACCCGGATCGGCCATCGGCCGGATCGGCAGCACCGGCGCCAGCGCCGCGGCCATCGCGGCCTCCGGTCCCGCCGCGTCGTCCAGGCGGGCGGCGATGGCCGCGGGGGTGGCCGCGCCGAACATCATCTGCACGGGCACGTCGAGTCCCTCGGCGCGCAACCGCGCGACCACCTTCGTCGCCAGCAGCGAGTTGCCGCCGAGTTCGAAGAAGCCGTCGTCGGCGCCGACCGACTCCACGCCGAGCACCGCGGCGAATGCCGCGCACACCGCGGCCTCGGTGGGTGTGTTCGGCGCTCGGTAACCGAGGGCCGCGGTGAAGACCGGTTCCGGCAGCGCCGCGCGGTCGAGTTTGCCGACCGGGTTCAGCGGCACCCGGTCCAGCACCGTGATCGACTGCGGCACCATGTAATTCGGCACTATCCCGGACAGGTGTTCGAGCAGTCGCTCGGTCGAGGCCGCGGCGCCCGGCCGCAGCTTCACATAGGCCACCAGCGCCGTCGAACCCGACGGTGTCCGATGCCCGACGGTGACGCAGAACTCCACCGCCGGATGCCGTGACAGCGCGGCGTCGATCTCGCCGAGTTCGATGCGGAAGCCGCGAATCTTCACCTGATGGTCGCTGCGGCCGACATATTCGATCTCGCGGGCCACCGGCACCGGAACCCGCGGCGCCGGGTCGGCACTCGCCTCGACGCGGTCGACGAACCAGCGGACGAGGTCGCCGGTGCGGTACATGCGCTGTCCGGGTTTGCCGTACGGGTCGGCGACGAAGCGTTGCGCGGTCAAGCCCGGCCGGTTCAGGTAGCCGCGGGCGAGCACGTCACCGGTCAGGTGCAGTTCACCGGTGACTCCGACCGGGCTGGGATGCAGCCGCGCGTCGAGGATGGCCGCGCCGACCCCGCGGATGGGCGCACCGATGGTGATCGGATCGCCGGGCGACAGCGGCTGGCTGATCACCGTGACGATCGTGGTCTCGGTCGGACCGTAGACGTTGTAGAGATCGCGTCCCGGGCCCCAGCGGGTCACCAGATCCGGTGGCAGCGCCTCGCCGCCGACGAGAACCTTTGCCAGTTCGGTGACCCCCGTGGGGTCCACGGTGCCAAGTGCCGATGTGGTGATGAATGCGTGGGTGATGCGCTCCTCGATGAGGACCCGCGCCAGTTCCTCGCCGCCGACCACGCCCGCCGGGGTGATCACCAGCGATGCCGCACCGCCGAGGGCGAGCAACAGATCGAGCATGGCCGCGTCGAAGCTCGGCGTCGCGAAATGCAGCACCCGGCTGCCCGGGCCGACGTCGAAACGCCGCGCGGTCTCAGCGGCGAAATTGGACAGGCCGCCGTGGGTGACCACGACGCCCTTGGGTGTGCCGGTCGAGCCCGAGGTGTAGATGACGTAGGCCGGGTTGTCCACGCGCAGTTCGGCTCTGCGCTCCGCGTGCGCGATCGGGGCATCCGAGGAGGCCAGGACCCTGGCGCGGAAATCGTCGTCGTCGAGCACGATCCACTCGACACCGCCCGGTAGGTCGCCGCGATAGTCGGCCAGGGTGATCCCGAGTGCCGCGGCCGAATCGGTGAGCATGTGCTCGATGCGGTTCGCCGGGTACAGCGGGTCGACCGGGAGGAAGGCCGCGCCCGCCTTTGCCACCGCCAGCACCGAGGCCACCGACTCCACCGATCGCGGAATTCCCAGCGCCACCAGGGTTTCCGGGCCGACGCCGAGTCCGATGAGTACCCGGGCCAGGCGGTTGGTCCACCGGTCGAGCGCGTCGTAGGTGATTTGGGTGTCGTCGGCGCGCAAGGCCACCGCGTGCCGGTCGATCCGCGCCGCGGCCTCGAACACCTCGGGCAGGGTGACCGGAGGATCGGCCTCGGGACCGCACACCGCGGCCAGACCGGACCATTCGTCCGGGTCCAGCAGTTCCAGATCGCCGATGGCCGCGGTCGGGTTGGCGGCCACCGCCGTGAGCAGCCGGACCAGTCGGTGTCCGAGCCGGGCTGCGCTCGCCTCGTCGAACAGGTCGCGGGCGTAGTTCACCGACACTGTGATGCCGTTCGGCTCGCGCCGCGGCCCCTCGGTCCGCGTCTCGGTGAGGGTGAACTGGAGATCGAATTTAGCGATACCGGTGTCGATATCGATGGCCTCGATCCGCAGTCCGGGCAGTTCCAGCGCACGCACCGGCTCGTTCCGCACCGACAGCATCACCTGGAACAGCGGGTGGTGCGACCGCGACCGCACCGGATCGAGCACCTCGACGAGTCGTTCGAACGGCAGGTCGGCGTGGGCGAGGGCATCGAGATCGCGATCGCGCACGGTGCGCAGCAATTCGGTGAACGGCACGCCGGGGCGCACCGGTGTGCGCAGTACCAGCGTGTTGACGAACATGCCGATCATGCGGTCCAGCGCGGCGTCGCCGCGACCGGCGACCGGTGTGCCGACCGCGATGTCCTCGCCACCGGTCATGCGGTGCAGCAGTACGGCGAGCGCGGTGTGCAGCACCATGAACACGGTGACGCCGTTGGCCGCCGCGAGGGCGTGCAGTTCCCGGTGGGTTTGCGCGTCGATCGCGCAGTGCGCCAGACCGCCCGCGTAGGACGGGACGGGCGGACGCGGCCGATCCGCGGGCAGGCTGAGCAGTTCCGGCATTCCCGACAGGGTTTCGCGCCAGTAGTCCAGTTGAGCGCGGATCACCGAATCGGGGTCGTCCTCGGAGCCGAGCACCTCGCGCTGCCACAGTGTGTAGTCCGCATACTGGATCTGCGGGATCGGGGTATGCGCCGACCCGCCCGCACGGTACGCCTCGGCGAAATCGAGTGCGAGCGGTTCGAGCGACCAACCGTCCATCGCGATGTGGTGCACGACGAGCACCAGCACGTGCTCCCCCGCCGCCGCGTCCGCCAGGTCACCCACGGTGACGAGGGCGGCTCGAATCGGCACGGATCGGGCGAGATCGAAACCGGGAGAGGCGAACTCGCGCACCACGCCCGCGACCCGGTCGGTTGGTACGGTCACGCGGTACGGTGTGATCGCCGCCGCATCGGGGTCGAGCACCCGCTGCACGGGCGCGCCGTCGACCTCGGGGAAGACCGTGCGCAGCGTCTCGTGGCGGCGCTGCACCGCGTGCAACGCCTCGACCAGCGCGCGCTCGTCGAGCTGCCCGCGCAGCCGCAGGACGACCGGGATGTTGTAGGCGCCCGCCGCGAGATCGGACCCCGCCGCCGCACCCGAGACATCGTTGAACCGATGCAGGAACCACAGCCGCCGCTGTGCCGCCGACAGCGGAATCCGCTCCGGTCGTTCGCGGCGCACCAGGGCGGGCCGGTCGGTCGTCACGGGGGCGGTGGAATCCAGCAGGGCGGCCAGCTCGGCGGCGGTGGGCGCGGTGAACACGCTGCGCACCTGGAGTTCGACACCGGTCGCCGCCGTAAGCCGCGCCACGAGCCGGGTGGCGAGCAGTGAGTTGCCGCCGATGTCGAAGAAGTCGTCCTCGGCGCTCACCGCGACCGCGTCGACCACCTCGGCCATGACCCCGGCGACCAGTCGTTCGGTCTCGGTCTCGGGCATTCGCGCCTCGACCGCCCGCGGCAGTTCGGGTTCGGGCAGCGCGGCGACATCGAGTTTGCCGACGGGGGTGAGCGGAATGCGGTCGAGAACGGTGATCGCCGCCGGAACCATGTGCACCGGAAGCTGTCGGGCGACGTGGGAGCGCACGGCCGCGACATCGACCCCGGCCCGCTCGTCGGCGGGCTGGACGAAGGAGACGATGCGGTCCACGCCCGCGACCCGACGCACCTCGGTGTGGGCGAAGCGCACGGCCGGGTGGCCGTCCAGCGCCGCGGTGATCTCGCCGAGTTCGATACGGAAGCCGCGCATCTTGACCTGATGGTCGCCGCGGCCGAGATACACCAGGTGACCGCGGGAGTCCCAGCGCACGACATCGCCCGTGCGGTACATGCGAGCGCCCGCGGGGCCGTAGGGGTCGGCGGGGAAGCGACCCGCGCTCAGCGACGGCCGGTCGAGATAGCCGCGCGCCAGTCCCCCGCCGCCGAGGTACAGCTCACCGGGCACGCCGACGGGTACCGGACGCAGCCGTTCGTCCAGGACCAGCGCGCGCGCTCCGCGCACCACCGTGCCGATGCCGACGGGGCCGCCGACCGTGACGGGGGCGCCGCTGACGACGACGGTGGTCTCGGTGGGTCCGTAGACGTTGAACATGGCGCGTCCCGGCGCCCAGCGCCCGATCAACTCGGCGCCGAACGCCTCGCCGCCAACCAAGAGGGTGCGCAGCCGTGGCAGCGGCCAGCGATCCCGGTCGATGGTGGCCAGCGCGGCCGGGGTCAGGAAGGTGTGGGTGACCTGTTCGCGGTCGATGAGCGCGGCCAGTTCGTCGCCGCCGAAGACATCCGGCGGGCAGATCACCACGGTCGCGCCGGCGCCGAAGGCCAGCAGCAGATCGAGCAGCGCCCCGTCGAAACTCGGCGTCGAGAAGTGCAGCGTGCGCGACTGGGCCTCGACCGACATCCGCTCGCGGAATTCGTCGGCCAGATTCGACAGACCGGCATGGGTGACGGCGACGCCCTTGGGCTTACCGGTCGAGCCGGAGGTGTAGACGATGTAGGCCAGATTCGCGACGCGCAGGGGACGGCCGCGTTCGGCCTCGGCGACGGCGCGATCGTCGTAACGGGCGAGTTCGGCCGCGAAGCCCGGATCATCGAGCAGCAGCCACGATGTGCCCTGCCCGATCTCCTCGACGGCGGACCGCAGTTCTTCGGCGTGCGCGGCGACGGTGATACCGAGGCGGCAGCCCGCGTCGGTGAGCATGTGCCGGATACGGTCGGCCGGATACTTCGGGTCGACCGGGACGAAGGCCGCACCGGACTTGGCGACCGCGAACATGGTCACCACCGAGTCCACCGACCGCGTCAGCCCGAGCGCCACCCGCGCCTCGGCGCCGAGTCCGTGCGCCATCAGCGCACGTGCCAACCGGTTCGAGCGCCGTTCGAGCTCCGCGTAGGTCAGCGACTCGCCGCCCGGGCCCGCGTAGACCAGTGCGGTGTGGTCGGCGTGCCGTCGCGCGATATCGGTGACCATCGCGCCGAGCGTGCGCGGCGGTGCCGCCGGTCCGCCGCGGGCCGGGGTCAGCGTGCGGCGTTCGCGGTCGGTCCTTGCATCGATGTCGCGGATCGCCACCCGCGGGTTGGCGGTGATCGCGGACAGCACCCGCAGCAGGCGATAACCGAACGTCTCGACCGTCGCGGCGTCGAAGAGTTCTGCGGCGTAGACGAATTCGAAGGCGAGACCGGGATCGTCGGGGTCGGCGGAATCGGTGACACGCAGTTCGAGATCGAATTTCGCCAGGGCGATATCCAATTCCTCGGCGCGCAGGGCGAGCCCGGGCAGCCGCAGGGCGGGCGAGCGTCCCTCCTCGACGGTCAGCGCCACCTGCAACAGCGGCGGCCGGTCGGCGCCGCGCGTGTGACGGCCGAGTTCCTCCACGACCCGCTCGAACGGCAGGTCGGCGTGCGCGAGCGCGGCGAGTTCGGTGTCGCGGTCGGCGCGCAGCAGCGCGACGAACGAGCTGTCGGGATCGACGTCGGAGCGCAGCACCAGCGTATTGACGAACATGCCGACGAGTTCGTCGAGCCGGGTGTCGGAGCGCCCCGCGACCGGTGTGCCGATCACGATGTCGCGTCCGCCGGTGACCACGCGCAGCAGCACCGCCAGCGCCGAATGCAGCACCATGAACAGGCTCGCCCCGTGTTCGGAGGCGAGTTCGAGCAGACCGCCGCGGATGTCGTCGGGCACGGCGACCCGGGTCGAGTGCGCCGCGTGGGTGGGCTGCGCGGTGCGCGGGCGGTCGTAGGGCAGCGGCAATTCCTCGGGCACATCGGCCAATGCCGTTCGCCAGAAGGCCAATTGGACGGCGGCCAGGCTCTCGGGATCGGACTCCTCGCCCAGGCAGGCGCGCTGCCACAGGGCGAAGTCCACGTACTGCACCGGCAGCGGCGCCCACACCGGGGCCTTGTCTTCCCGACGCGCGGCGTAGGCCACCGCGAGGTCACGGGTCAGCGGGCCGAGTGACCAGCCGTCGGCGGCGATGTGGTGAACCACGACACCGAGCACATGCCGTTCGGTATCGGTGCGCAGCAACGATATTCGCAGCGGAGCGGTGCGGCCGAGGTCGAAGCCGCGGCGCGCGAGGGCGCGCAGCGCGCGCAGTCCGCCCGCCTCGTCGGTCTCGATCACGGTGAGACCGGGCATGGCCTGCGCGGTGGGCAGCACGACCTGCCGCGGACCCTCGACATCCTCGGGGTAGACGGTGCGCAGCGCCTCGTGGCGTTCGACCACATCGGTCAGCGCGGCGGCGAGTGCGTCGAAATCCAGGTCGCCGTCGATGCGAATCGCGAAAGCGATGTTGTAGGCACTCGATTCGGGTGAAAATCGATTCAGGAACCACAATCGTTGCTGCGGCAGCGACAGGGGGAGCCGCCCCGGGCGCGGGGTGTGTACCGCCAGCGCCACCCGGTGCGCCCGGGGCGCTTCCACGATCCGCTCGGCGACCCCGGCCACGGTGGGCGCCTCGAATATCTCCCGCACCGGCAGATCGGCGCCGAATTCGGCGTGCAGCGCGGCCACCAGGCGAGTGGCAAGCAGCGAATTGCCACCGAGGTCGAAGAAGCTGTCCTCGACGCCGGCCACCGGACGCCCGAGCACCTGTCCGAAGACCGTGGCAACCCGCGCCTCGGTCTCCGAACTCGGTGCGCGCGAGGGGGTATTGGCGGCGAACACCGGTTCCGGCAGCGCCTTGCGATCGAGTTTGCCCGAGGGGGTGACCGGCATCCGCTCCAGCACGGTGATGGCGGCGGGCACCATGTAGCTGGGCAGGCGTCTTCGTGCGGCGTCGGTGATCGCGGCCGGATCCAGATCGTGGTCGCCGGTGAGATAGGCGGCCAGGCGCGGCTGTCCGTGTTCGTCGGTATGCACCACCGTCAAGGCGAAACTCACCCCGGGATGGGCCCGCAGGACGTGATCGATCTCGTTGAGTTCGATGCGGAAGCCGCGGATCTTGACCTGGTCGTCGGCGCGGCCGAGGAAGCGCAACCCGTGCGTGCGGTCGAGCACCACCAGGTCGCCGGTGCGGTACATGCGTTCGCCGCGTCTGCCGTGCGGATTCGCCGGGAAGCGCTGCGCTGTCATGGCGTGTCTGCCCAGATAGCCGCGGGCGATACCGGGTCCGGACAGGTACAGCTCGCCCGGGGTGCCGGGCGGAACCGGATTCAGCCGCGCGTCCAGGATGAACAGCCGCATACCGCGCACCGGAACTCCGAGCGGCACCGGATGTCCCGCCCGCATGGGATGGGAGGCGGTCGCGGCGACCGTGGCCTCGGACGGGCCGTACATATTGTGGATACGGTGGCGCACCGACCAGGTCCGCACCAGTTCGGGCGAGCACGCCTCGCCGCCGACGATGACCGTCCTGAGGTGATCCAGCCCCACGTCGGGCACCGTGGCCAGCGCGGCGGGGGTGATGAAGGCGTGGGTGATGCGCTCCTCACGCAGGATCCGCGCGAGTTCCGCACCGCCGTAGACGCCCGCGGGCACCACGACCATGGTCGCGCCCGCGGCGAAGCCGAGCAGCATCTCCAGCACCGAGGCGTCGAAGCTCGGGGACGAGAAGTGCAGTGTGCGTGCGGAATCGGTGACGCCGAACAGGTAGGTCTGCTCGTGCGCGAGCGAGATCAATCCCCCGTTGGTCACCACGACGGCCTTGGGTTTGCCCGTCGACCCTGAGGTGTAGATCAGATAGGCCGGGTGGGCGATGCGCAGCGGATGGTGGCGTTCGGCGTCGGTCACCGGTTCGGTACCGCATTCGGCGAGTTCGTCGGCCAGTTCCCGCGAGCCGAGGACCAGCCAATCCACATAGGACTTGCGATGTCGGCCCTGGGTGACGGGCCAGGCGGGCATGGCGGGCAGGCAGTCGGGCACGGTGAGTCCGAGCAGGGCGCCGGAGTCGGCGATCATATGGCCGATGCGTTCGGCCGGATAGCCCGGATCGACCGGCACGTAGGCCGCGCCGGACTTGGCCACGGCCCACAGGGCGAGGATCGAGTCGAAGCTGCGCGGCAGTGCCACCGCCACCACGACCTCCGGTCCGGCGCCGTGCTCGATCAGCACCCGGGCCAGCCGGTTGGACTGCTCGTCGAGTTCTCGATAGGTGGTGGCGCGTCCGAGGTAGCGCACCGCGACCGCCTCGGGTGCGCGCTGCGCGGTCTCGGACAGCATGCGGGCCAGGGTGATCGGCGGTTCGGCGGGCGATCCCGCGATCGGGACCAGTTTGCCGGTCTCGCGGGCGTCGAGTATCGCGATATCGCCCACCGGACGCTGCGGCGCGGCGACCGCCGCGTCGAGCACCGCGACGAACCGGCGCGCGAGTCCCTCGATCGTCGGTTCGTCGAAAACGTCTCGGGCGTAGCGGAATTCGGCGTGAAGGGGGCCGCCCTCGACATCGTCGCGCAGTTCGAGCTGTAGATCGAATTTGGCCGGGCCCGCGTCGAGTTCGAGTACCTCGGCGCGCACCGCGGGCAGATCGACGCGCAGGTCCGGCGCGCGATCGTAGGACAGCATCACCTGGAACAGCGGATGCCGAGCGCTCGAGCGCTCGGGATTGACGGCCTCGACCAGTCGCTCGAACGGCACGTCGGCATTGGCGAAGGCGTTGAGATCGGTTTCCCGCACCACGTCGAGCATGCGGTCGAAACCCGCGGCCGGATCGACCTCGATGCGCAGGACCAGCGTATTGACGAACATGCCGACCAGCTCGTCGAGCGCGGGATCGGAGCGGCCCGCGATGGCGGTGCCGATGACGATGTCGGTGGACCCGCACACCCGGGCCAGCAGGGTCGCCAGGGTCGCGTGCAACACCATGAACATGCTTACGCCCTTGGCGGCGGCGAGTTCGGCCGCGGCGCGCCGGATTTCGGCGGAGACGGTGAACCCGACCCGGCCGCCGTCGGTGCCGCGCCGGGCCGGGCGCGGACGATCCAGCGGCAGGTCGAGTTGGTCGGGCAGCCCGGTGAGTTCGGCTCGCCAGTAGGTCAATTGACGGCTGAGCGCACTGGTCGGGTCGGATTCCTCGCCGAGCAGTTCGCGCTGCCACAGCGCGAAATCGGCGTACTGCACCGGCAGCGGCTTCCAGCGCGGCGCCGAACCCGACGCTCGCGCGGTCACCGCGGACATCAGGTCGCGGGCCAGCGGGGCGATGGACCAGCCGTCACCGGCGATGTGGTGCAGCACGACCAGGAAGACGTATTCCTCGGGTCCGGTTCGCCACAGCGCGACCCGGATCGGCGCCTGACTGCGCAGATCGAATCCGTAACCGGCGAATTCGGCGGCCAGGGCGACCGCGTCCGCGCCGTACGCGTCGATCGGCTCGAGGGTGAGCGGGATCTCCGCGGCCGGATGCACCGATTGGCAAGGGCCGTCCGCTGTTTCGGGAAAGGTGGTGCGCAGGCTCTCGTGCCGCTCGATGACGTCGACCAGGCCCGCGCGCAGCGCGTACGGATCCAGCCGTCCCTCGAGCCGCACAGCCAACGGCATGTTGTAGGCGGCGGCGTGTTCGGCGAAGCGGTTGAGGATCCAGAGCCGCTGCTGGGCCAGCGACAGCGGAACGTGGTCCGGACGGGGCATCGGCCGCAATCGCGGGGACGCGGCGTCGGCGCGAAGGCTTACGAAGCGTTCGGCCACCGTCGCGACCGTGCCCGCCTCGAACAGATCGCGGATGGTGAGGCCGGTGGCGAGGGTGGCGTTGATGCGCGCGACCGCGCGCGCCGCCACCAGCGAATTGCCGCCGAGGTCGAAGAAGCTGTCGCCGATGCCGATATCGGCGGGGTCGAGATCGAGCACCTCGGCGAAGATGGCGACCAGCGCCCGCTCGACCTCTGTGCGCGGCGCCTCGGCGACGCGCTGCGCGCGCGGGATGCCGGTCGGAGCGGGCAGCGCCTTACGGTCGATCTTGCCGTTGGAGTTGAACGGCAGTTCGTCGAGTTCGACCAGGGCGGTGGGGACCATGTAGCCGGGCAGGGTCGCGCGCAGCGCGTTCAGGAGTGCGGCGGTGTCGAGTCGTGCGGCGGCGTCGGGGACACGGGTCGGCACCACGTAGGCCACCAGTTCGTCGCCCTTGCGGCCCGCGTGCGCGACGCAGACCGCGCGCGCCACGCCGGGATCGGCCAGCAGCGCCGCCTCGATCTCCCCGGGTTCGATGCGCAGACCGCGGATCTTGACCTGGAAATCGGTGCGGCCAAAAAATTCCAGCACGCCGCGCCGGTCCCCGCCGACCTGCCAGCGCGCCAGATCGCCGGTGCGGTACATGCGCGCGCCGGGCACGAACGGGTTGGCGACGAAGCGGTCGGCCGTCAGGTGCGGGCGGCCGAGATAGCCGCGCGCCAATTGCACACCGCCCAGGTACAACTCGCCGACCACGCCGGGCGCCACCGGCCGCAGCCGCGCGTCCAGCACATAGGTTCTGGTGTTCCACACCGGCGAGCCGATAGGCACGGTGACAGGTTCGGGCGGGCACGGCCAGTGGGTGACGTCGACCGCCGCCTCGGTGGGGCCGTACAGATTGTGCAATTCGGTGCCGGGCAACGCGGCGTGGAAATCGCGCACGGTCGCCACCGCCAGCGCCTCACCGCTACAGAACACCCGGCGCAGGCCGGAGCAGGCGCGGGTATCGGCGTCGGTGACGAACACCGACAGCATGGAGGGGACGAAATGCGCGGTGGTGACGCCCCTGTCGGCGATGATGGCGGCCAGGTAGCCGGGATCGCGGTGGCCGTCGTGGTCGGCGATCACGAGTCTGGCGCCGATCTGTAAGGGCCAGAAGAACTCCCACACGGAGACGTCGAAGGTCGCCGGGGTCTTCTGGAGCACCGCGTCGGTGCCGTCGAGCGGATATTCGTGCTGCATCCAGCGCAACCGGTTGACGATGGCGGTGTGGGTGATCCCGACGCCCTTGGGCTCGCCGGTCGAGCCGGAGGTGAACAGCAGGTACGCCAGATTGTCCCCGCGTAACGGCGCGCGGCGATCGGCGTCGGTGACCGGCGCGGCGGCGAACGCGGCGAGGTCGAGGGTGTCCAGTGCCAGCGCGGCGGACCGGGGCGGCACGGTGAGTCCGTCGCGGGCGGCGGTGAGCACGCAGACCGGCCGGGCCTGCGACAGGATGCCATCGATTCGGCCGACCGGATGGTCGGGATCGAGCGGCAGATAGGCGGCACCCGCCTTGACCACCGCGTACATGCCGACCACGAGTTCGACACTGCGCCGCAGATACAGGCCGACCACCCGATCCGGCCCCGCGCCGCGCGCGACGAGCAGCCGCGCGAGTCGGTTGGCCCGCTCGTCGAGTTGGCGATAGGTCAGCGTCTGGTCCTCGAATTCCAACGCGACGGCATCGGGGCAGGCGGCCGCGCGATCGGCGAACAGTCCGGCGAGGGTGCCCGGGTCGACCGGGCGATCGGTGGCGTTCCAGCGATCCAGGACCAGGGCGCGTTCGGCGTCGGTGATGGCCTCGAGGGTCAGCGCCCGGGTCTCGGGCGCGCTGTCGAGGAAGCGTGCCAGGAAATCGATGAAGCGGCTGTGGTGGACGGTGACCTCGGACTCGCTGTAGAGCACCGGATTGGCCTCGAAGTCGACGTGGATGCCCCCGCCCACGCCGTTGTAGAGATTGATCGACAGATCCTCGACCGGTCCGGTGGCGAGCAGGTGCATCGAGCCGACCAGACTGCCGAATTCCAGCTCGTTGTGGAACAGCATGATGTTGACCATCGGGCCGAAGAAGCCGCGCGCGTCGCGGGAGTATCCGCAGTCGCGGCGGATGTCGTCGTGGCGGTAGCGCTGGTGGCGCAGCGCGCCGGTGATACGGAGTTCGGCGCGGCGTACGACATCGGCGACGGTGGTCTCGTCGTCGAACTTGATGCGCAACGGCACCACGTTGGACACCACGCCCGCCGAACGCCGCAGCGCCACGGTGGTGCGCGCGGAGACGGGCAGGCTGAGCACGACATCCATATCGCCGGTCACCGACCGCACGTAGCAGGCCAGCGCCGCCACGAACAGGGTGGAGGCGTGACCGCCCTCGGCGGCGGCCCTGGCGTTCAGCGCGGCCTCGATGGAATCGTCGAGGATTCCGCCGACCAGCCGACGCCCGGATTCGGCGGTCTCGGCGGCCGCGGTCACGCTCGACAGCGACTTCGGTTCCCCCGCCCCGCTGAGCTGTTCCATCCAATAGTCGCGGTCGCCGACGAAACGCCGCGAATCCCGGTAGGCGGATTCGCCCGCGTAGATCTCGGCCAGCGGTTCGGCGCGCGAGACCGACGGCTCGCGGCGGTTCTCCAGCGCGGTGTAGATCTCGGCGGTACGGGTCATGCCGTTCATCGCGGCGTAGCCGTCGAGCAGGATGTGGTGGGCTCGGCCGTACCAGAAATACGACGACTCGCCGGTACGCAGCACCACATTGACGACAAGGGGATCGTGTTCCAGATCGAACGGCGATCCGGCGTGCTCGTACATCCAGCGCAGCGCGGCGGCGCGCGGATCGGCTTCGCCGCGCAGGTCGATTCTCGCCCATGCCGGACGAATCGTCAGGTCGACCACCTGGTGCGGCACACCGTCGATCTCGAGCAGCCGCAGGTGACCGACCTCGGCCTCGACACCGCAACGTTCGACGGCGTAGAGCAGACGACCCTCGTCCAGGTCACCGTGGAATTCGACGTACTGGGCGATGGTCAGTGGCACATCCGGGCGGATCCGCTGGGCATACCAGAGGGCTGTCTGCGCGGGAGAGAGAGCGAAGGGCTGGGGCGAGAACTCGCCTGGAGAGCATTGGTCTACACGATCGGTGGCCAATGAACTCATCGAACACTCCATTCTGCCGCAGTTGACGCAACTCCCCGAGCACCACCACGACCGTGCGCGCGCGCCAGCCGTAGGACCTGATCCACGCCCTATGATTCGGAGCATCTCTCGCGGCGGATGGCCGGCGTTTTAGTTTTGTGTCCCTTCGAACGGCGTTGGCGGAACACCCTTTTCGATGGCAAAGTTCCCGCAAACCGGACAGATTTCCCGAAATTCCGGGAATAAATGCGAATAAGCGCAGGTGGACCCCGGTGAACACCGGCATCCACAACCGCCCGGCGAACCCGCAGGCGTCACCGCGGTCCCACCCCGACGGGGTGAACCCTCATCAATGAACCGACTGTACGGTTGGAAAGAACCGGACCCCTACGACTCCGCGATCGGGGACATCTCCGGCAGGACCACGGGCTCGCCCGTCCGCTCGCGATGCGACCTTCGTCGCCGATAGAGCTCGTAGGCCACCGCGGCGAGGGTCAGGATAACGGACGCGACCTCCGGAGCGCCGCCTATCCGGGTCGCGAGCGTCGTGTCCCGGCGCAGCGGCAACTCCGCGACCGGGGCGGCGGGCACGAACAGCGAAGTCTGCTGACGCACTTCGCCGTCGGCGGTGACGATGGCGCTGACACCCGAGGTCGCGGCCACCACCAGCGCCCGGCCGTGCTCGACCGCCCGCACCCGCGACATGGCCAATTGCTGATAGGTCATCTCGCTGTCGCCGAAGGTCGCGTTGTTGGTCGGCACCGCCAGCAGTTCGGCGCCCGCGCCCATGGAATCGCGGAACGCCCGGTCGAATGCGACCTCGTAGCAGGTCGCCACGCCGATATCGACGCCGGCGGCGTTGACCGCCCCGTCGCCGTGGCCGGGCACGAAGTAGCCCGCGCGGTCGGCGTAGTCGGAGAACAGCCGGAAGAATCCGCGCATCGGCAGGTACTCGCCGAATGGCTGGATGATCTTCTTGTCGTGGCGCTCCCCCGGCCCCTGCGCGCCGTTCCATACCATCACCGAGTTCGTGGTGGTCTTGTCCGCGTTCACCAGCACCGCGCCGACCAGGATCGGCGCACCGACCTTCTCCGAGGCCCGGGTGATCAGCGCGGCGGCGTCCGTATTGCGCAGCGGGTCGATATCGGAGGAGTTCTCCGGCCAGATCACCACATCGGGTCGGCGGAGGCGGCCCTGCGCCACCTCGTCGGCCAATTCCTCGGTGCGCCGGACGTGATTGTCCAGTACCGCGCGGCGCTGGGCGTTGAAATCCAGGCCGAGGCGCGGGACGCTGCCCTGGACCGCGGCGACGACGATCGTCCGGTCGCCGTCGAGTGGTCCGGGCAGCGCCGAACGCAGCAGCAACCCGGCCACCGGAAGGGCGATCACGGCCACCACGGTCGCGACGACCGCGCGCCGGGGCCCGTGAGTCGCGAGCTGTTCGACGAGCGCCGCGGCGAGGGTTCCGGTGAGCGCGACGGCGAACCCGATGAGCACCGGACCGCCGAGCATCGCCATCGGCAGATACCAGCCGTCGGCCTGCCCGAAGGCCACCCGCCCCCAGGGGAAGCCGCCGAAGGGGAAATTCGAGCGGGCCCACTCGGCGGTGACCCAGGCCGACGCCAGCCAGACCGGCCAGGCGGGCAGGCGCGCGAGCAGCCGGCCCAGCACACCGAACAGCCCGATGAACAGGGCGCAGGCGGTGGACAGCGCGATCCACGGGACCGGGCCGACGTAGATGCCGGTCCAGGGCAGTAGGGGCAGGAAGAACGCGAGTCCGGCCAGCGATCCGTAGCCGAAGCCGCCGCGCAGCGATGTGCCGCCGCGCAGGACGAGGGCGAGCACCGCGATGCCGAGCGGGGCGAGGAACCAGTATGGGCGCGGCGGGAAGCTGCCGAACAGCAGCAGACCGGCCAGCACGGCGGCCGCCGAGCGCGCGAGCACGCGACGGCCGGCGAATACCGACTGCCGCACGGCGGGGGGATCAGAGCTCATGGATGACGACTCCGCGGTGGACGGTGCGTAGACAGGTCGGCAGGGGTGCATCGGCGTGCAGCGGCGGCAACCCCGGCACCCGTGAGCGCGGATCGGTCGACCAGCGTCGCACGGCGTCGGACGCCGCGGCGACCACCAGATCGTCGGCATCCCATACCGCATAGGACGCGGGCGCGCCCGGAACCAGCGTGCCCGCGAGTCCGTCGCGCACCCCGCACGCGCGCCATCCGCCCCGGGTGGCGGCGGCGAAGGCGGCGCGGGGCGACAGTCCGCTGCCCGGTGTGCGGTGCTCGACCGCGGCCCGCACCGCCGCCCACGGATTCAGGGGCGTGACCGGGGCGTCGGATCCGATCGCCAGGGCGATGCCCGCGGCGGCCATGGCCCCGAACCGGTTCATCGCCGCGGCGCGCTCGGGGCCGAGCCGGGCGGCGTACATGCCGTCCGCGCCGCCCCACGCCGCGTCGAATCCGGGCTGCACGCTGGCGATGACGCCGAACGCGGCCAGTTTCGCCATCTGCTCGGCGTCGAGCATCTCGGCGTGTTCGACGCGGTGGCCACGCGCGGCGACCGCGGGCGCGCCGAGTTCGTCGGCGGCGCGTTCGAAGCCCGCCACCGCCGCGGCCATGGCGGCGTCGCCGATGACGTGGAACCCGGCCTGGACACCGGCCTCGGTGCAGGCCCGCACATGCGCGGCGATGGCGTCGACGTCGAGGTAGCCGAGTCCGCTGCCCGGATCGTCGGCGTAGGGTTCGCGCAGCCACGCGGTGCGCGAACCGAGCGATCCGTCGACGAACAGGTCACCGGCCAAACCGTCGACCCCGAGTTCCTCGATCAGCGCCCTGGCCTGTTCGGCGCTGCGCACCGCCTCGCCCCAGTAGGCGCGCACCTCGACGCCGTGCGCGAATTCCCGCAGTTCGAGCAGATCTTCGCGACCCGCGATCTCCGGTCCCGCGCATTCGTGCACCGCGACGACGCCTTGGGCGGCCGCGGCGTCGAGAGCGGCGCGGCGGGCCGCGTCGCGGCGGGCGCGGTCGAGCTTCGCCAGCGCCGCGGCCCGGACCAGATGGTGCGCCGCCGCGCGCAGCGGTTCGCCGGGGGTGTAGCCGATCGCCGAGGTGAGCTCGGGCACGTCCGCGAGCAGCGCCGTGGAGGCCACCGCGGAATGCGCGTCCACCCGGGCCAGGTAGACCGGCCGGTCGCGGCCCGCGGCGGCGTCGATCTCCTCGACGGTCGGCGGACGTCGCTCGGGCCAACGCGACTCGTCCCAGCCGTCGCCGAGGACGACACCGCCGGTATCGGCCGCGGCGTAGGCGCGGATCGCGTCCAGGCAGGCCCGCAGGGAGTCCGCTCCCGAGAGGTCGAGCCCGGTCAGCCGCAAGCCGAGCGCGGTGAGGTGCACGTGCGGATCGACGAAACCCGGTGCGACGAACGCACCGTCCAGATCGATGATCTCGGCGTCGGGGTGCAGCGCCCGTCCGGGCTTCTCGGCCCCCAACCAGACCACCATGCCGTCCGTGACCGCCATCGCGGTCGCGTCGGGTGCGCTCGAACTGTAGAAGCGCCCGCCGATCAGCAACTCGGTACTCACGGGTGATCAGTCTGCCGTATCCCGCGCTACCCCGTTCGGTGCGGACCGCCGCGGGGCGGCCGTGCGGTCAGGCGGGCCCGATGGCGCGGCGCGCGTCACCGCGGCCGTCGTCGTACCACTGGCGCACCACCACACCGTCGACCACGTCGTCACCGTCGATGACGATGCCGCGGTAGGGACGCGCGACGGTGAACTTCGCGATCCGCCGGGCCGCGAGCGCGGTCACCACCGGGCGCAGCGGCGCACGGGTGGGCGGCAACAGCAGCAACAGGCCGAACAGGCCCGTGACCAGGCCGGGGATGAACATGAGGAATCCGCCGACGGCGACCAACGCGCCGTCGGCGACGGCGATGCCGGGATCGAGTTGGCCGCGCGCCACCCGGCGGAACTGCTCGAAGACCCGGCGGCCCTGCACCCCGATCATGAGCATGCCCACCGCCGAACTCGCGATGAGCAGCGCGATCGCGGCGACGGCGCCGAGCAGATGACCGACCGCGAACAGCGCGGCGATCTCCACGATCACGTACAGCACGAACAACAGGGCGGGCATGGCGTTCCTTCCGTACGATCTACCCGCTACAACGTCCGGCTGGGCCGATTCGCTCCCGACCGATCCTGATAGCTTGCTGAGGGTCAGCCGCCGGGGCGCACGAGTCCGGTCTCGTAGGCCAGCACGACCGCCTGCACCCGATCCCGCAGCCCGAGTTTGGTCAGCACCCGGCCGACATGGGTCTTGACGGTGGCCTCCGACAGGTAGAGCTGTTCGGCGATCTCGGCGTTGGACCGGCCCGCCGCGATCTGCTCGAGCACCTCGCGTTCCCGTGCGGTCAGCACCTCGAGCGCCCGCGGATCGCGCGTACCGCCCGGATCGTCGGCGATGAGCCGGTCGAGCAGCCGTTTGGTGACCTTGGGCGACACGACCGCGTCGCCCGCGGCCACACTGCGAATGGCCGAGACGAGATCCTCCGGCGGGGTGTCCTTGAGCAGGAATCCGCTCGCGCCCGCGCGCAGCGCGCCCAGCGCGTGCTCGTCCAGGTCGAAGGTGGTCATCACCAGGACCTTCGATCCGGCGTCGGATTCGATGATCCGCGCGGTCGCGGTGACCCCGTCGACCACCGGCATGCGCACGTCCATCAGCACGACATCGGGCCGCAGTTCCCTGGCCCGCGACACCGCCGCGGCCCCGTTGTCCGCCTCGCCGATCACATCGATGTCCGGGTGCGCGCCGAGAACCATCTTCAGTCCCATGCGCATGAGTTCCTGGTCGTCGACGACGAGTACGGAGATCGGCACCGCCACAATCTATCGACATCGCCGCGGGCGTCCCCGGATCGGGTGCGCGCGCGTGCCGGGCGGTGACGGGGTTCGGCTGTGGCGGCGGGATTTTCGCGCACCGGCAACATTGCGCGGCAGGACCCGCTCGCGCGGCGGTGTCGGTCGCCCGCGATATCGTTCTCGGTTGGATCGAATGAACCGCGGGGGGACACGATGTCCGATCGGAAAGCCAATACACGTCTCTATGCCGATGAACGAATGTGGATCGTGCCCGGCCGTTGGTGGCGGCGAACCGAGCCGTGGCGCGGTCGCGCCGGGTATCGGGTCACGGTGGATCACCGCGCCGCGCAACGGGTTCGAGACCTGCTCTACGGTTCGGTCGCCCATCTGCGCGCCGCTCTCGACCATCCCGACTCCGACCCGACCCTCGCCGCGCCGGCGCTGGCCGTGCTGAATTCCGCTGCGGGAGAACCGATCGGCACCGGGGTCGTCGCCGCGTTGGTGCTGCGCCTGCTGCCGCCGCCCGACCGCGACGACGTGGCCGATCTGCTGGTGGCGTGGTACGGGCTCGAATTCGCCGCCGTGGCGACGGTGTGGGCGAGCCGGGTACGGGTCGTGCTGCCCGACGACGCCGCGGGCCGCACCCTCGAGGGCGCGTCGGTCGCGGTCGAGCGCGGTCGCCCCGCCGAGGCGGTGGCGGACCTCGCCCGGCGGCTGCGTGCCCTGCTCGCCGTCGTCTCCGACCGGTCCTACGCGCGCACGATCACCGCGCTGGCGAGCGTGCGCGGCGACGAACCCGCCCGGCGCCTGATCGCCTATCTCGCGCCGAGCGAGCCGGACTGGGTGGCCGAGGCCGTCGCCGATCTCGGCGCCGAACACGATCCGCACTGGTCGGTGACCGTGCTGTTCACCGCGGTCGCGACGGCGGCGCAGGCCGCGCGGGTGGCGGCGGTCGCGGGCGGCGGCGCGCTCGCCACCGACACCCGTGTGCTGTTCAGCCTGGCCGCCCACGTCGGTCCCGACAGCGCGACGCTGATCGCCGAGTGCGCGCGGAACGCGCCGCGCGCGGTTTCGCCGCGCGCGGTGCGGATCCTGGCCTGCTTCCCCACCGACGAGGCATTCGGTCTGCTCATCGATCTGCTGCCCGAGCCGGGGACCCGCGCGGCGCTGCGCGCGGCGGTCACCGCGTTCCCGGAACGGGCCCGCCGGATGCTCACCGTGTCCGCGCGCCGCGCCGACGCGGTCGGCCGCGACTGCGCCCGGCTGCTGGCCGACCATCTCGCCGTCCCGGTGGAGGGACCGCGTGACTTCCGGCCCTGGCTCGATCTCACCGCGCTGCCGGGCGTCGCGCCCGCCGACGCCATGCGCCTGTGCGCGCTGTTCGCCGGACCCGAACACGATTACGTCGAAACGCTGGTCGCCGCCCTGGACGACGCGAATCGGGCGGCCTTCGGATGGGCCCTGTTCGAACGGTGGCGCGCCGCGGGTATGCCCGCCGAGGACGACTGGGTGTGGACGGCGCTGGCCGCCACCGCCGACGACGCGTGCGCGGTGCGGCTCGCCGACCTCGTTCAACCCGCAACCCGGGTCGATTTCGTCCTGTCCGCCGTCGACACCCTGATCAGGATCGGTTCGGAAACCGCTCTGGCGCAACTGATCCGGCTCACCGGCACGCTTCCGCCCGATGCCGCGCGCGCCGCGGCCGAGCGCGGGGTCACCGCCGTCGCCGAACGGCTCGGCCTGACCGCCGACCAGCTCGCCGACCGCCGCGCGCCCACCTGCGGACTCGGTTCCGACGGGGCGCTGCCGCTGCCGGACGGCACCCGCGTACCGCTCATCGTCCCGGCGGGCCCGGCCGTCACCGAATTGCGCTTCCTGCCCCGTCGTGTCCTGGCGCCCGAGGTCGCCGAGCGGGTCGCCGCGGCCGAACGCGAACTCGACGTGGTCGCGGCCCGGCAGGCCGCACGGCTGGAGGCGGCGATGGTGTCGGTGCGCACGTGGACCGCCGGCGAGTATCGCGACGTGGTGCTCGGTCATCCGGTGCTGCGGCATCTGGCCCGGCAGCTGGTGTGGGTCGCGCTCGACGAGTCCGGCGCGGTGCGCCACAGCTTCCGCGTCACCGCCGACGGCGACCTGCGCGACGACCGCGACCGCGGCTCGGCACCGGACGCCGAATACGTCGCGGTGGCGCATCCGCTGCATCTGGGCGACGCACTGCCGTACTGGCGGGAGCGCTTCGCCGAGGACCGCGTACGCCAGCCCTTCGCCCAATTGGACCGCACCGTGCACCGGCTGACCGAGCGCGAGGCGGCGGCGACCTCGCTGGCACGCTTCGCCGATCGCATGGTGGCGACCAGTGCGCTGCTGCGGCTGGAGAATTCGGGCTGGTTTCGCGGCGCGCCCGCCGACGGCGGCATCCAGGATCACCTGTACCGTCCGGTCGGCGCGGACCTCCAGGTGCTCATCGTGCTCGACGACGGTATAGATGTCAGCGATCCGCTGCTCATCCCGGAACAGGTGCTCGCCTCGGTGGAACTCACCGCCGGGCCGCCACGGCACTGGATGCAGCGTTGCGGTGACACCCGTTTCGCCCGGCTCGACCCGATCACCGCCAGCGAGATCCTGCGCGATCTGGAGATACTGGTGACCTGAGATCAGTCGGCGTGTTCGATGCTGAGCGGGATGGTGGCGTGCACGCGCCAGGCGCCGTCGCCGCGCCGCCCGGCCTCGAGCGCACCGCCGAGGACGGCGATGCGCTCGCGCATGCCGACGAGTCCGAGCCCGCTGCCCTTGATGGGGTGCGTCGAAGATCCGTGCACGGGGATTCCGCCGCTGTCGACGACCTCGACGAGGACATCGCCCTCGCGGCGCTGCACCCGCACCCACGCCTTGGGGTGCGCGCCCGCGTGTCGCAGCGTGTTGGTCAGCGATTCCTGGACCACCCGGTGCACGCCGAGGCTGACCTCGGGGGCGATCGTGTCGAGTTCGCCGGTGAGTTCGAGTTCCACGGCCAGTCCGGTGCCGCGCATCATGTCGACGACCTTCGCGAGTCCGGCGGTGCCGTGCTGAGGGACCTGGTCGGGCGCGTGTTCGGTGCGCAACAGCGCGACCGTGCGGCGCAGTTCGCGCAGCGCCTCGCGCCCGGTGCTCGCTATGGTGCGCAATGCCTGTTCGGCGGTGTCCGCATCGCGGCGCACCGCGTACCCCGCGCCGTCGGCCTGCACGATCATCACGCTCACCGCGTGCGCGACCACGTCGTGCAGTTCGCGCGCGATCCGGGTGCGTTCGCGGGCGACCGCTTCGTGGGTGCGCCGCTCCCGGTCGTAGTCGGCCACCGCGAGTCGGGCCGCGACCTCGGCGTCGTAGGCGTGGCGCGCGCCGTTGAATTCCGCCAGCGTCCAACACAGTGCGTAATAGAGCGAGCCGAAGGCAACCGTCGAGAACACCGGCTGATCGAGCAACAGCAGCGCCAGTGCGGCATCGAGGACGAGTCCGATCAGCAGCAGCAGTCCTTCGACTCGGCCCACGTAAGCGACCAGTGTGTAGAGCATGACGCCGAGGGCGAGCAGTGCCGGATGGGTCGCGTCGTCGCCGAGTAGATGGTTCAGCAGTGTCGTGGTGAGCGCGAAGGCCAGCAGCAGCGCGGCCATGACGCGCGGGTAGGCGCGCCGGAAGGCGACCGGGATCGGCAGCAGTCCGCCGACGACCAGGTAGACGACCTTCTGGCTGCTCTCCCCGATTCCGGTGATGTCGAGCAGCAGCAGGCCGAACGCCATGATGGAATCCGCTATGAGCGGCTTGCCGCGAAGCCACAGACTGAACCGGCGCACGCCCCTCAGCCTAGGTCGGGCCCGCTCTCGCACCGCGAGAGCGCAGCGTCGTCCACCGCCCGACTCGGGAAATCATGGGATCTCTGGTTGGCTGGGGCGGTGGATGTCGCGGATTGGATGGTTTTGTTGGCGGCAGCGACGGCGGCGGGCTGGGTCGACGCGGTGGTCGGGGGCGGCGGTTTGATCATCCTGCCGACCCTGTTCCTGATCGCGCCCGGCATCACGCCGCAGACGGCGCTCGGCACGAACAAGATGGCCGCGGTGGCGGGCACCGGGGCGGCGGTGGTGACCTTCGTGCGCAAGGTGCCCATCCCCTGGCGAATCATGCTGCCCGCGGCCGGGATCGCGGCGTGCGCGGCGGCCGTCGGGGCGGCGGCCGTCTCGCTCATCGACCGCGACCTGTTCATTCCGATCGTGATGGTGGTTCTCGTCGGGGTCGCGATCTTCGTGACGCTGCGGCCCTCGGTCGGGGTCACGATGGCGACTCATCCGCCGACGCGGCGCAAGGTGGTCCTGACCGTCGCGATCGCGGCGGGACTGATCGGGCTCTACGACGGCCTGCTCGGACCGGGCACCGGCACGTTCCTGATCATCACCTTCGCCACCGTGCTCGGCACCGAGTTCGTGCGGGCGGCGGCCATGTCCAAGGTGATCAACTGCGGGTCGAATATCGGCGCGCTCGTCTTCTTCGGCCTCACCGGTCACATCCTGGTGGCACTGGGCGCGGCGATGGCGGTGGCCAATATCGCGGGCGCGGTGGTCGGTTCGCGCATGGCGGTGCGCCGGGGCGCCGAATTCGTTCGGGTGGTTCTGCTCGTCGTGGTCGTGGCGATGGTGATCCGGCTGGGCTGGCAACAATTCGGCTGAGCCGTGCTCAGCGCGCGGCCGACAGCCACGGCTGCAATACCCGCGAGGTGGTCTCGTGGATCCGGCGTTGCAGACGCTCGCTGTCCTCGGCGCCCGAATGCGGTTGCTGGAACAACACTGTCAGCGCGCCGGAGACCGCGCCAACCACCGCGCCGACCAGCGCCGCCGCGCCGACCTCGTCGAATTCCTCGGGGAAAGCCGCGTGCAACTGCCTGCCGATCTCGCGCTGGGCCACCAGCTGCGCGTGCGCCGCCCGGCCGCTCACCGCGGGCACCGTGCGCGAAACCCGCGCGCGCACCGCGGCGATGCGCGCGTAGAGATCGTCGACGAGGTGTTCGCCGGGATTGTCGCCCGCCGCGCGCAGGGCGCGCAGCAGCACCTCGACCGGACGCTCCCCGGGGCGGCGTCCGGCGATGGCGGCGACGGCCGCGCGCACCCGGTCGTCGGGTTCGGGGAACAGCAGCTCCTCCTTGCTGGCGAAGTAGTTGAAGAAGGTTCGGGTGCCCACGTCGGCGGCGGCGGCGATGTCGGCCACCGTGGTCTGCTCGTAACCTCTGTGCTCGAACAGGTCGACGGCTGCCTCGAGCAAGGCACGGCGGGTACGTTCCCGTTTGCGGTCGCGGAGCGCGGATGGCGGCACGCGGGCACAGTACGGCATTCGCCGCCGTCGGTGCGGTAACCACGGGTTTCGCGCGCGCCGCCACGGCCGGTACAGGCCGGGCGGCGCGGAATCGGCCGAAGCGGATGCCGCGCGGTAGCGTAGTCGAGGTGAGCAACCCGTCATCCCAGGAATCCGCGGGGCAGACGCGTATCGACGCCGAATTCCTCGCCCTGCCATCGGTTCCGCTCGCCGAGACCGCCCTCGCCGCGGCCACGGCCGCGGGCGCGCAACACGCCGACGTGCGGGTGCACCGCCTGGTGACCCAGTCGATCCGCTTGCGCGACGGTCTGGTCGAGGCCGTCACCGACTCCACCGACCTCGGCTTCGCGGTGCGCGTGATCGTCGATGGCACCTGGGGTTTCGCCTCCCATCCCGCGCTCACCGCGGATGCCGCGGTCGAGGTGGCCCGGCGCGCGGTGACCGTCGCCGTCGCGCTGCGCGCGCTCAATCGCGAGCGCGTCGAGCTGGCCGAGGAGCCGGTGTACGCCGACGCGCGCTGGTCCTCGCCCTACGTGCTCGACCCGTTCGCGGTGCCGACCGCCGAGAAGGTCGCACTGCTCCAGGACTATTCGCAGCGCCTGTCCGCCGCCGACGGCGTCGATCACGTGACCGCCTCGGTGCTACAGGTCAAGGAGCAGACCTATTACGCCGACACCTCCGGGTCGAGCATCACCCAGCAGCGGGTCCGGGTGCACCCCCAATTCGAGGCCATCACCGTGGATTCCGCGGCGGGTGTCTTCGAGTCCATGCGGACCCTGGCCGCACCGGCCGGGCGCGGGTGGGAGTACGTGACCGGCGCGGACGGAGTCTGGGACTGGCACGGCGAACTCGCGCGCATCCCGGAGTGGCTGGCGGAGAAGGTGAAGGCGCCCAGCGTCACACCTGGCACCACCGACCTGGTGATCGATCCGACCAATCTGTGGTTGACGATCCACGAATCCATCGGCCACGCGACCGAATACGATCGCGCCATCGGCTACGAATCCGCCTACGCGGGCACGTCGTTCGCCACCCCCGACCAGCTCGGCACGCTGCGCTACGGCACCCCGATCATGCACGTCACCGGTGATCGCACCGAACCGTACGGTCTGGCCAGCGTCGGCTACGACGACGAAGGGGTCGCGGGTCAGCGCTGGGATCTGGTGCGCGAGGGCACCCTCGTCGGCTACCAACTCGATCGCGTCTTCGCCCCGCGTCTCGGACTGGCCCGTTCCAACGGCTGCTCCTACGCCGATTCGGCTCATCACGTACCGATCCAGCGCATGGCGAACGTGTCGCTGCGTCCCGACCCCGAACGCGATACCAGTACCCGGGAATTGATCTCGCGCGTCGAGGACGGGCTCTACATCGTGGGCGACAAATCCTGGTCCATCGACATGCAGCGGTACAACTTCCAGTTCACCGGTCAGCGCTTCTTCCGCATCCGCGGCGGCGAGCTGGACGGTCAGGTGCGCGATGTCGCCTACCAGGCGACCACGACGGATTTCTGGGGCGCGATGGAGGCCGTGGGCGGACCCTCCACCCGATACCTCGGCGGTGCGTTCAACTGCGGCAAGGCCCAGCCCGGCCAGGTCGCGGCGGTCAGTCACGGCTGCCCGTCGATCCTGGTGCGCGGCATCAATGTTCTCAACACCCGGACGGAGGCAGGGCAGTGACGGGATTCCGACACACCGGCACGGATCTGCCGCACGCGGCCGAGTTCGTCGAACGGGCGCTGGCGCTGTCGAAGGCCGACGAGGCGATGGTCATCGTCTCCGACGGTTCGGAGGCGACGCTGCGCTGGGCGGGCAATTCCATGACAACCAACGGGTCGACGGTGTTCCGCGACTGGAGCGTGGTGTCGATCTTCCGTGACGGCCCGCATTCGGCGCGGGTCGGCAGTGTCGGGTCGACCAGCGTCGATCCGGCCGATATCGAGTCGGTGGTGCGGGCGAGCGAGGCCGCGGCGCGCGACGGCGAACCCGCCAAGGACGCCATGCCGCTGCTGGACTCACCCACCGAAGCCGCGGATTGGACCGCCGAACCCGAGCGCACCGGCATCGAGGTCTTCACCGCCGCGGCCCGGGATCTAGCCGCGGGTTTCGACGGCGCGGACCGACTCTACGGCTTCGCCGAACACCGGCTCGTCACCACCTGGCTCGGCACCTCCACCGGTCTGCGCCGCCGCTACGCGCAGCCGACCGGTTCGGTGGAGATCAATGGAAAGCGTGGCGAAGGCGCCGATCTGGCCAGCGCCTGGGTCGGCGTCGGCACCGTCGACTTCGCCGATGTCGATGTCGCGGCCTTGCTCACCGATCTGTCGCGGCGACTGGACTGGGCGGACAAGAAGATCGAATTGCCCGCAGGGCGGTACGAGACGCTCATGCCGCCATCGACCGTCGCCGACATGATGATCTACCTGGCCTGGTCCATGGAGGGTCGCGGGGCGCACGAGGGCCACACGGCCTTCGCGCGGGCGGGCGGCACCCGCGTCGGCGAGCGGCTGACCGATATTCCGCTGACCCTCTACTCCGATCCCGCGGCGCGCGGACTGGAATATCAGCCGTTCGTCGCCACCCGCGCCTCATCCGAGACGGTGTCGGTCTTCGACAACGGCATGTCCGCCGAACGGGTGGACTGGCTGCGCGACGGCGCGATCCAATCACTGATCTATCCGCGCGCCACCGCGGCCGAATACGGCGCCACGGCGACGGTGCCGGGAGAGAATTTGCTGCTCACCGGCGGTTCCGAGGCCACGTTGGCGGAGATGATCGCGCGCACCGAGCGCGGGCTGCTGCTCACCACGCTGTGGTACATCCGCGAGGTGGATCCGGCCACCCTGCTGCTCACGGGACTGACACGCGACGGCGTGTACCTGGTCGAGGACGGCACGGTGGTCGGGGCGGTGAACAATTTCCGGTTCAACGAGAGTCCGCTGGACCTGCTGCGCCGCGCGACCGACGCCGGCGCCACCGAGATCACGCTGCCGCGCGAGTGGAAGGACTGGTTCACCAGGACGGCCATGCCGCCGTTGCGTATTCCCGACTTCCACATGTCCTCGGTGAGCCGGGCGACGTAGCCGTCACGCGAGGCGGTGCGAGCCGCCTCAGTGCGGCTTGCCCACCTCGTAGGTGCCGTCGCGATCGGTGACCGTCACCGTGACGCTGCGCCGCACGCCGTCCACGCGCGCGGTGCAGTCGAATACGGTGCCGATCTCGACCGGTTGCGC
Organism: Nocardia arizonensis; assembly: GCF_001310275.1. Taxonomy (GTDB): domain Bacteria; phylum Actinomycetota; class Actinomycetes; order Mycobacteriales; family Mycobacteriaceae; genus Nocardia; species Nocardia arizonensis. The sequence goes on along the minus strand of NZ_LGYZ01000057.1, from coordinate 138,222 downwards.
ACCTGGGCATTTCACCTCGCGCACGTCATCGAGTCCGTAGGACTCGCCCAGCACCCGAACCACTCCGCGCTGCACGGCCACCGGGTCGAGATTGTCGACGGGCGCGGCGACCGTGGTGCGCTGGACCGGCTCGGGCACGGTGGCAGGCGTCGCCGCGGCGGGCACCGTGGCCGCGGCGGCGGCCGGTGCGGCCTTGGCCGGGCGCGGGGCCGATTCCCGGATGTTGACCACCACGAGTCCGGCGATCACCCCGGCGATCGCGATCGCGAAGGCGGCCGCGACACCGGCGAAGATGACCGGCACCCACCCGTTGGCGGAGTATCCGCGCTCCGGCCCGCGCGCGGGCTCCGGTGCGATCGGATAGGGGCGAGCGGTATTCGGTTGTCGCGTCGGTACCGACATCACGTTCCCTCCCCCGGGGCAGGGTCGAAACATGAGGTCCGCCGTGGACTACCCCGGTGCGCGACGAGAATATCGGAGCCGGTGCGGCCCGCGCGCCACACTCCCCCGAATCGTGCTTCCCGACTTGCGAATTGCGCGGCGCGCCGGGTCACGCCGCGGGCCCTCCGACCGCCGGGGTGATCTCGATGCCGATCGTGCCCGCCTTGCCGCGGCGCAGGTTGCTGCCGGTGATCACCAGCGGACCCATGAGGAAGTACTTGCGCCGCAACAGTTTCCGCACATGTTCGGTACCGGCGGCATCCATGATCACCGCGGTGGCGTCGATCGCCTCGCCGCGCGGGTTGCCGCGCACGTCGCAGGGCTGCACGGTGACCGCGGGATTGCGGCGCACGCGTTTGACCTTCCAACTGTCGGTGACGGTCCAGACGTAGAGCTTGCCGTTCTCGGCGACCGCCCACAGCGGTGTGGAGACCGGGGTGCCGTCCTTGCGGAAGGTGGTGAGGAGTACGTAGTCCGCGTCACCCACGGGACCGAGCGTATTGGTCATGTGCCGCAGCCTAACCCGGCCGCGGTGGCGGGGCAGCGGGGCCGCGCTGGTCCGCCATGCGGTATTCGCCCGCCTCGAGGCGCGCGAGCACCCGTCCGGTCCAGGCCGCGAGATTGTCGAAGACACCGCTCCAGAGTTCGAGCAGGTCGGTGGCGTGCGGCTGGTCGTAGCGGCCCGGGAAGTCGGGCACCATGGCGATCAGTTCGTCGCGGACCGAGACGCTGTTGCGGCGCTGTTCGCGCAATTTCTCGATGACGTGCGCGCGGGGCAGCGCGTCCATGAAGGCGATACCCGCGCCGAGTTCCTCCATGTCGATGCTCACCAGCGCGGCGTCCATGAGGTCACGGAACTCCGTCTCACCCGCCGGTGTGAGGGCGAACAGGGTGCGTCCCGGACCCTTGTCGCTGCTCTCGGCGCCCTCGTCACTGAGTTTGCCCTCGGCGCGCAATTGTCTGAGCGCGTGGTAGATCGAGCCGGGTTTGACATTGGTCCAGGTCTCGGCCCGCCAGGACAGCAGTTCGGCGCGCACGGCGTATCCGTGCGCGGACCCGCGCCTGCGGATCACACCGAGTACGAGCAGGCGCACGGCGGACACGTCGACATCGTACCGAGCCTTGACCCTTTCCCTGTCCTGGCCCTAACCTGGAGTAATCAAATTTGACTAGCATGTGACGAAGGGATTTCCATGGGCGACTCGCCCGTTCCCATCCTCTGGACCGCCGCGCCGTCTGCGACGCTCGACTTCTACCGAACCCTCGGATACACCGTCACCCACGAACAGACCAAGCCCTACGTCTACCTCGCCTTCGAGCGCAACGGGTGCCCGATCCACTTCGTCGGCGCACCCGCGTCGCTACCCGACGGATTCGAGCACGCCGGATGCCTGGTGATGGTTGACGACGTGGCCGCGACACACGCCGACTTCAGCGCGGCACTGCGCGCGCGATTCGGCCGCGTCCCCGCCAAGGGCCACCCGCGCATCACCCGATTCCGTCCGGGACAGACCCGATTCAGCCTCGTCGATCCCGACGGCAACACCCTCATCTTCATCCGCCGCGACGAGCACGAGGAGCTGGAATACGGTGGCGCCGCGGAGCTGACGGATCTGGCCCGAGTCATCGACAACGCGCGCATCCTGCGCGATTTCAAGACCGACGACAAGGCCGCCGCCCGCGTTCTCGAAGTCGGTCTCGCCCGCCACGCGCTCACCGCGAGCCCCGCCGAACGCGGGCGCGCGCTGGCGATGCTCGCCGAATTGGCCGTCGCCGCGGACGATCTCGTGGCCGCGCGAGACTATCGTGAGCGCGTGGCCGCACTCGATCTCGACGCGGCCGGGCGCGCCGAGGTCGAGCGGGAACTGCGCGCGGGTTTCGAGCTCGAACAGTGGCTGAGCGCGGAGATCACGCCGCGAGGGTGAGCACGCGCGGGCCGTCGGCGGTAACCGCGATCGTGTGCTCGGAGTGCGCGGTGCGCGACCCGTCGGCCGAGCGGATGGTCCAGCCGTCCGCGTCGGTGTATATCTCGTCGGTGGTGCGCGCGAACCACGGCTCGATCGCGAGGGTCAGGCCGGGGCGCAGCAGATACCCCCGGCCCGGTCTGCCGGTGTTGGGCACGTGCGGATCCTCGTGCATGGTGCGACCGAGTCCGTGACCGCCGAATTCGGTGTTCACCGGGTAACCGTTTGCTCGCGCGACCCCGGCGATGGCCGCGGAGATGTCACCGATCCGGTTGCCGGGCAGCGCGACCGCGATGGCCGCGGCCAGTGCCGCCTCGGTGGCGCGCACCAGTCGCAGGTCCTCGTCGTCGGCGGCGCCCACGATGACCGTGGTGGCGGAGTCGGCGACCCATCCGTCGATGTCGACGGCGAGATCCATGCTGAGCACGTCGCCCTCGCGCAGCGCGTAGTCGAACGGGAGGCCGTGCAGCACCGCGTCGTTCACCGACAGGCAGACGGTATTACGGAACGGGCCGCGCCCGAAGGATGGTGAGTAGTCCCAGTAGCAGGACCGCGCGCCGCGTTCGGCGATGCGGCGGCGCACGTGCGCCTCCAGGTCGAGCAGATTCACCCCCACCTGCGCGCGGGTCCGCAGTTCGTCGAGTACCCGTGCGACGAATTGTCCGGTCACCCGCATGCGTTCGATCTCGCCGGGCGATTTCAGCTCCACCATGAGTCCTCCGTCGGTATTTTAATACCGAGCATAGCGGCTTGCGGTATTTAAATACCACTCGTATCCTGACCGCATGGTTCGTCTGCCGCTCACGCCCGCCCAGATCGAGGCCGGTCGCCGTGTCGGCCACCGTCTGCGCACGGCCCGCGCCGATCGCGACCTCGCCGAGGTCGCCGCCGCGGCGGGCATCTCCCCGGAAACCCTGCGCAAGATCGAGACCGGTCGCCTGCCCTCCCCCGCCTTCGGCACCGTGGTGGCGCTGAGTCAGGCGCTCGACCTGCCGCTCCAGGAACTCGCCGACACCTGGCGCTCGGCGGGGCTGGCCGAATCCGCCTGAGCCGCACCGTGATCAGCGCGCGCCGATCGCCGGCCCCACCGATCCGTCCGCGCCCTCGACCATGCGGTGCGCCCAGATGAGCAATCTCCCCGCGACGCGGTACTTGTGCCCGATCACCGAGCGCACCCGCTCGGTCCCCGCCGCGTCGAGTACTTCCGCGCGCCCGGCCACCACCGGCGTGTCACCGGCGGCGAATTCGAACGCGGCACGGTGTACGTCGCCGACATGGTCACCCGACAGCCGTGGGACGACGACGTGCCGGTGCACGTCGATCCCGCGTGAATCAGCTCGCGCCCACCCCGCCGCCGATGGCGAGGTACACCGTCATCAGCACGAACAGGAACCAGCCCGCCCCCTGCCAGATCGGCCAACTGCCGCCGTCGCGCCACACGCGATAGGTGCGGACGAACGCGCCGATGCCACCGAACAACAGCACCAGCGCCGGCATCAGGACCACCGCGACCTGCGCGGTGGCATCGCAGAGCACCACCTCCGCGTCGGCGCACGCCTCGCGGCGGCCCACCCAGGTGAAGGCCACCGCGGCGACGATGGCGGCCACAGCCAGCACGGTGAGGACATAGGTCGCCGCCCGACGGAAGGTTCCGTCGTCTCGCCAACTCTTGCCGACGTCGTCGCTCATAACACCTCGTCGCAGGTATTACCGCGCCCGCGCGGGTCAAACATCGGCCTCGGAGCGCCTCCGCCCGCTCGGCCTCGCCCGCATCCGGCACCTCGAGCGGCGCGACCACGCCGAGCACTGCCGCACGAGCGTGACCAGGTCGAATCGGTCTGATCCACGCGCCCGCGGACGTGGCGGCGCTGGACGCCTCCTCGGCGTCATCGACGCGGCCGAGAGCGAAGGCCGCTCCGAACTCACCTTCGACTTCGCCCTGGTCCGCACGCTCGGCGGTCTCGCCGCGCGAGACGCCAATGCGGCGAATTCCGTTCCGAGAGTGCGGAATCCGCACATCACGGGCCCTGAGTGCGATTCAGTCCACGGTCACGAACCCCCGCGCGACCATCCAATCGCGGGCGACCTCCGCAGGTTCCCGGCCCTCCACGTCGACCTGACGGTTCAATTCGGTGATCGCCTCGTTGGTCAGCAGCCGTGAGATCGGCGTCATGATCTCGGCGATGCACGGATGGGCCTCGGCGAAATCCGCGCGAAGCACCAGCGCCGCATTGTATTTGGGGAAGAATCCGAGATCGTCGCGCAGGAGCACCAGATCGAGCGCGGGAATGCGGCCGTCGGTGGCGGCGACCGAGCCGAAGCGGCACTGCCTGGCATCCGCGGTGGCCTGGTACACCACCGGGTCCTGCATGATCTGCCTGCGCGCGGCGCCCGCGTCGATACCGTACCGGCGCGCCATGCCCGGATAGCCGTCGCGGCGGACATTGAATTCGGTGCCGACGCACATCGTCGCCGCGCCGGGGTCCGCGGCGACCAGTCGCGCGTAGTCCGACAGCGTGCGCACGCCCAACTCCTCCGACACCCGGCGACTGGTGGCGATGGCGTAGGTGTTGTTCATCGGGGCCATGGCCGTCCACAGCATGCCGTGCGCGGCCCGGTCGGCGTCGCGCACCGCCTCGAATTGGCCCAGTTCGTCCGGCACCGGGGTCTCGTTGCCGAGGTAGTTGATCCACCCGGTGCCGGTGTAGTCGTAGGCGAGATCGATCTGGCCGTGCAGTTGGGCGTCGCGCAGGCTGTTGGACCCCTGGATATTGGTCAGATCGCGCACCTCGGCGCCCGCGGCGACCATCGCGAATTCGATGAGATAGCCGAGGATGTTCTGCTCGCTGAAATCCTTGGAGCCCACCGTGATCGTGACACCGTCGAGTTCCGGAACGGCCGTGATGGTCCCCGGCCCGACTCGCAGCGGCACCGCACCGCCGGATTCCAGGCCGCAGGCGGCGAGCAGGGCGAGTCCGAGCAGCGCGGCCAGCGCCCGCACCGCCCTCACCGCAGCCCCCGCGGTCCGAGGAACTGTTCGGCCAGGGCGCCGAGCCAGTCCACGAGCAGGGCGAGGGCGACCGCGAGCACCGCGCCCACCACGAGTGTCGGGGTATCGCGCAGTTTGTAGCCGGTGTCGATGAGTATGCCGAGGCCGCCCGCGCTCACCAGGAACGACAGTGTCGCGGTGCCGACGGCCAACACCAGCGAGGTGCGCAGGCCCGCGAGGACATAGGGTACGGCGAGGGGGAACTCGATGCGGCGCAGCACCGTGACCGCCGACATGCCCTGCCCGCGTCCGGCGTCGACCAGCACCGGATCGACCTGCTGGTAGCCGAGAATCGTATTGCGCAGCACCGGGAGCAGCGAGTAAAAGGCGATGGGCGCGACGCCGATCCAGAATCCGGTCGTCCGGGTCACCAGGTAGAACAGCACGATCAGGCCGATGGCGGGCGCGGCGGCCCCGACATTGGCGATACCGACGAAGATCGGGGCGAGACGGCGGTATCCGGGTCGGGTCAGCAGGGTGCCGAGCGGCACGGCGACCGCGACCACGATGCCGACCACGGTCGCGGTGATGAGGACGTGCTGCCAGGTCGCGGTCGCGATCGAGCCCGCGTTCAAGCTCGCCCGCTGCGTGGCGGTCAGATCACGGTTCAGCGCCCAGGTGAGCACGCCGACGGTCGACACCGCCACCAGTAGCGGCTGGACCAGCAGCCGGAGGAATTCCGCCCGGCGCGCGGTGTCGCGCCGGGCCGCGACGGCCGGGCCGTCCGATACGGCCGCGGTCACCGTGTCGCCTCCGCGCGTTCGGCGGCCGCGGCGCGCTGCGCGGACAGGTGGCCGACCAGCGTCTCGATCGTGACCATACCCGCGAATTCGCCGTTCTCGGCGGTGACGACGGCGGTGGCGGACTCCTCGGCCAGCAGCGCCTCCAATGCCTCCTGCAGAGTCGAGCGCACCGACACCGTGGCGCCGACGGGAACACCGAGTTCGCCCAATGACGCAGCGCCGGTGAGAAGTTCGGCGGCGACCCGGCGCAGCGGGCGGCGGCGGTCGTCGAGGACCATCACCGTCGACCGGTCCCCGACCGCGGCGCGCGCCGTGTCGACCGAATCGGATTCCCGTGCGGTCGGGCACTCGTCGAGCCCGATGTCCTCGATCCGGGTCAGGGTGAGCTGTTTGAGCGAGGCGTCGGCGCCGACGAATCCGGCGACCGTCTCGTCGGCGGGTCCGGCCAGAATGGCGGCGGGCGTGTCGTATTGGAGGATGCGTGAGCGCTCGCCCAGCACCGCGATCCGGTCGCCGAGTTTCACCGCCTCGGCGAAATCGTGCGTGACGAAGACGATGGTCTTACCCAATTCGCTTTGCAGGCGCAGCAATTCGTCCTGGAGGGCGCCGCGGGTGATCGGGTCGAGCGCACCGAAGGGCTCATCCATGAGCAGTACCGGCGGATCGGCGGCCAGCGCCCGCGCCACCCCGACCCGCTGCTGCTGACCGCCCGACAGTTCGCGCGGATAGCGGCCGCGATAGATGCCGGGCTCGAGTCCGACGAGGTCGAGCATGGCGTCCACGCGTGCCGAGACGCGCCGCCGATCCCAGCCGAGCAACGCGGGCACGGTGGCGATGTTCTTGGCGACGGTCATGTGGGGGAACAGCCCGGCCTGCTGGATGGAATAGCCGACGCCGCGGCGCAACCGGTCCGGGTCCATGGCGGTGACATCCTGACCGCCGATGGTGATCGTGCCCGAGGTCGGCTCGATGAGCCGGTTGATCATCCGCATGGTCGTGGTCTTACCGCAGCCGGATCGACCGACCAGCACGACGATCTCGCCCGCCGGGATCGTCAGCGACACCCGGTCGACCGCCGGAAGCGGTTGACGCGGATAGTGTTTGGTGACGTCGTCGAGCACGATCTCGGCGGCGATATCAGTTCCGGTCACGGATTCCCCTCGGGGTGGTCAGACGGCCGACGAGCACAAGGACGCCGTCGAGCGCCAGGGCGAGCGCGATGATGAGCACGGTTCCGGTGAGCGCCTGGGGCACCGCGTTCGGACTGCCGAGCCGCGACAGACCCGAGAAGATGAGGTTGCCGAGGCCGGGCCCCTTGGCGTAGGCGGCGAGCGCGAGTATTCCCATGGTCATCTGGGTGCTGATCCGCATCCCCGCCAGGATCGACGGCCAGGCCAGCGGCAGTTCGACGGCGGCGAGCACCCGCAGCCGGTTCATGCCGACACCGCGGGCCGCATCCGTCACCGCCGGGTCCACCGAGGCGAGACCGAGGATGGTGTTGCGCAGGATCGGCAGCAGCGCGTAGATCACCAGCGCGACCACGGTCGGCCCGACACCGAGTCCGAGCAGCGGGATCAGCAGACCCAGCAGCGCGAAGGAGGGAACCGTGAGCACGGCGCTCGCCGCCGCCGTGGCCGCCGACGACCCGAGCGGACTGCGATACACGGCGATGCCGACCAGCACCGCGATCGCGGTCGCCACGACCAGCGACTGCACCACCGCGGACACGTGCAGATACGAGTCGATCAGCAACTGATGTCGCCGTGTGAGGACGAAATTCCACAGCGTGTCCAGGACCGCACCTCCCCGTCACCCCGCAACCGGGAGACCTTCTCGACCGGAATGCCCACACCGTGGCGAGCGAAACCCACTGTGCAGCAGTCTGCCACGCGCGTACTTCGCTCGGCGCCGCCTTCGCTGGACACGCGATCACCGACCCGCCCATCGAGAGATACGCCGACGGGCCGCGCCACGTAGGCTGCCCCGTTGTGTCGGGTATGTCGTGGGTGCGCGGGCTGTGGTCGGTATGGGTGCTCACCCGGGTGCTGATGGTGGTGTTCACCGGGGTCACCGCGCTGCCGCACAGCGTGTGGGACGCCTCGGCCGCGGATCTGACCCTCTACCGGGAATGGGCCGAGATCATCGTGACCCGGCACACCTTCCCACTGCACGACGAGCGCTGGCAGTATCCGCCCGGCGCGGGCGCACTGCTGGCGCTGCCGTGGGTACTCGGCGGCGGCAACGGCTACAACTGGCTGTTCTTCGCGCTGATCGCGGCCGCGGACGCGGCGGCGCTGGGTCTGCTGATCCGCGCCGCGCGGCGCGACGGCGGCGTCGCGGCGCGCACCGGGCCGTGGGTGTGGGTGCTCGGCGTCGCCCTGCTCGGCCGAATCTGTTACGGCCGTTTCGATCTCGTCGTGGCCTGCGCCGCGGCGGCCGCACTGCTGTGGCTGTCACGACGACCGCGGGCGGCCGGGGCGGCCGTCGCGGCGGGCGTGCTGCTGAAGCTGTGGCCGGTGCTCGTGCTCCTCGGGGCGCGCGGGCGCACACTGCGATCGGCGGGTGCGGCGGCGGTCTGCGCCGGTGTCGCGGCGGCGGCGGGCCTGTCGGCGCTCGGGCCGGGCGGATGGTCGCTGCTGCGCTTCCAGTCCGAGCGCGGTTTGCAGATCGAATCCCCCGCCGCCACACCGCTGTTGGTGGCCCGGCTGGCGGGCGGTGACTGGTCGATCGTGCACCGCTACGGCGCGGACGAGATCGTCGGTCCCGCGGTCTCCGCGGTGGCCGCCTGCTGTGTCGTCGCCACCCTCGCCGGTGGCGCGCTGCTGCTGGTCGCCCGGTGGCGACTGCGCCCGGCGGTGGTGGATCTGGCGCTGTGCGCGGTGCTGCTTGCCACCGTGACAAGCCGGGTGCTCAGCCCGCAATATCTGGTGTGGGCCGTCGCGGTGGCCGCCGTCTGCGCCCTCGATCCGCGAACCACCCAGCGCCCCGTGGTGACGCTGGTCCTGGCGGCGGCATTGACGACCCAGATCGAATTCCCGTTCGTCTACGACCGCGTCGCCACCGGGGCCCTGCCCGGGGTCGTGGTTCTCGTCCTGCGCAACGGGCTACTGATATACGCGACCGTCTGGTCGTTGCTCCGACTGCGTCACGGTGCGTCGCGCGCCGTCCAGGAATCGCGCGACGGCGACGCCCGCGCTCCGCGAGCGGCCGACGCGAGTGCGTCCGTGCGCGTCCCCGCGCCTTCGGCGGCGACGTGAGGAGGTGCGGACCCGACCCGCGCACCTCCCGGTTCGATTCGTTCGACCGTCCGTGATATCGCGACCATCCCGGCAGCACGATATCCGCACCGCGATGCCGGAGACAGTCGTCGAACGCGGGAACTCAGCCGCGCCGTGATCTCACCGATTGCCGCCGAGTCACTGGTTGGCGCCCGCGACACCGCCGATGAGGCCGCCGATGACGCACCCCGGAATGACACCGACGACCAGGAAGACGAGTCCGACGAGGAAGCCGAGGCCACAGCCGATGAGTACGCCCGCGACGGTGGTGCCCGCATCGCCGATGAACTCAGGCTGGACGGCGGTGGAGACCGGGGTGAGGGTCAGCGTGGTGGCCGAGGGGTCGACCTCCGGCGCCACCTGCACCTGCTGACCGGTGATGGTGCGCATGCTGGTCGGGACGGTCGCGACGACCGCGCCGTCCGGGGCGACGACGGAGATCGTGTCGTCCGGCGCCACGACGAACCGGCCCGAGGCCAAGGTCACGGTGGCCGACGAGCGGTCCGGCGCCACCGAGGCCGAGTATTCGACGCCCTGGTCGGCGCCGGACACCCCGCCGGCGGCCGCGGGCGAACCGGAGGCGGTGGCCGCGGAGATACCGGTCGCCGCGACGGTGAGAATCGTTGCCGCGACCAATTTCTTGATGTTCATGGGTAATATGTCCAATCCAGCCGAATCGTTGTATGTCGTGTGCTCGAGAATCGGACGTGGCGGACAGGCCATACGCGCCCGCACACCACCTCTCGGGTACTGATTCGGAGCAGCCGGTGGTGCGGATCTGCCCGGACACGGAATTCGTGATCTTGTCCCCGGATGCGCCCGTCCCCAACATCATCCCGACACGGCCGGGAACCCACGGCTATTCGAGTTCGCCCTCGGTCTCCAGATACACCTGACGCAGCCGGTCGAGGGTCTGCGGTTCGGGCGCGGACCACATCCCGCGTTCGGCCGCCTCGAGCAATCGCTCGGCGATGCCGTGCAGCGCCCACGGATTCGACTGCTCCATGAACTTGCGGTTCACCTCGTCGAAGACGTAGCTCTCGGTGAGCTTCTCGTACATCCAGTCGGCCACCACGTCGGTGGTCGCGTCGTAGCCGAACAGATAGTCCACGGTGGCGGCCATCTCGAAGGCGCCCTTGTAGCCGTGCCGCCGCATCGCCTCCAGCCAGCGCGGATTGACCACCCGCGCGCGGAACACCCGCGAGGTCTCCTCGGACAGGGTCCGGGTGCGCACCGCGTCGGGCCTGGTGCTGTCGCCGATGTACGCCTCGGGGTTCGCACCGGTCAGCGCCCGTACGGTGGCGACCATGCCGCCGTGGTACTGGAAGTAGTCGTCGGAGTCGGCGATATCGTGTTCGCGGGTGTCGGTGTTCTTGGCCGCCACCGCGATTCGCCGGTAGGCGCCGCGCATGTCCTCGGCGGCGGGTGCGCCGTCGAGGTCGCGACCGTAGGCGAAGCCGCCCCACGCGGTGTACACCTGTGCCAGATCGTCGTCGGTGCGCCAACTCTTGGCGTCGATCAACTGCAACAGACCCGCGCCGTAGGTGCCCGGCTTGGAGCCGAAGATCCTCGTGGTCGCGCGACGGTGGTCCCCGTGGTCCGCTATATCCGAATCGACATGCGCGCGTATGTAATTCGACTCCGCGGGCTCCTCGAGCACGGCGACCATACGGACCGCGTCGTCGAGCAGCGCCAGCACATGGGGGAAGGCGTCGCGGAAGAATCCGCTGATGCGGACCGTGACGTCGATGCGAGGGCGCCCCAGTTCCGCGAGCGGGATCACCTCGAGGGCGGTGACGCGGCGGCTCGCCTCGTCCCAGACCGGCCGCACGCCCAGCAGCGCCAGCACCTCGGCGATATCGTCGCCCGAGGTGCGCATGGCGGAGGTGCCCCACACCGACAGGCCCACCGAGCGTGGATAGTCGCCGTGGTCGGCGCGGTAGCGCCGCACCAGCGAATCCGCCATGGCCTGACCGGTTTCCCACGCCAGACGCGACGGCACCGCCTTGGGGTCGACGGAGTAGAAGTTGCGCCCGGTGGGCAGCACATTGATCAGACCGCGCAGCGGCGACCCGCTGGGACCGGCCGGAATGAAGCCGCCGTTCAGCGCGTGCAGCACCCGATCGATCTCTATCTGGGTGCCGCGCAGGCGCGGCGCCACCTCGGCCGCGGCGAAGCGAAGCACCGTGCGCACGGCATCGAGCCGCGGCGTCGCCTCGGCCGCGTCGGCCGCGTCGGCGATGGAGGCGGCGTGCGCGTCGACCACCGCGTCGACCGCGTCCGCCGACCAGTCCGCGGCCTGCAACGCGGCCACCAACCGGCGCGCCGTGGCCTCCACCGCGTCGACGTGGCCGCGTGCCGCCGAACCGGATTCGTCGAGGCCGAGCGCCTCGCGCAGACCGGGGACATTGCGTTCGCCGCCCCACAGCTGACGCGCGCGCAACATCGCGAGCACGAGATCGACCTCGGTCTGCCCCGTCGGCGCGGCGCCGAGCACGTGCAGACCGTCGCGGATCTGCACGTCCTTGATCTCGCACAGCCAGCCGTCGACGTGCAGCAGCATGTCGTCGAAGGTCTCCTCGTCGGGACGCTCGGTCAATCCCAGATCGCGGTCCATCTCCGCCGCGCGCATGAGGGTCCAGATCTGCTGGCGGATCGCGGGCAGTTTGGCCGGATCGAGTGCGGAGATATTGGCGTGCTCGTCGAGCAGCTGCTCGAGTCGCGAGATGTCGCCGTAGCTCTCGGCGCGCGCCATCGGCGGAATGAGATGGTCGACCAGCGTGGCGTGCGCGCGGCGTTTGGCCTGCGTGCCCTCACCCGGATCGTTGACCAGGAACGGATAGATCAGCGGCAGATCGCCGAGGGCGGCGTCGGTGCCGCAGGAGGCGGACATGCCGAGCGTCTTGCCCGGCAGCCATTCCAGGTTGCCGTGTTTGCCGAGATGCACCACGGCGTCCGCGCCGAATCCGCCGGACTCCGGCGGCGCGCCGAGCCAACGGTAGGCGGCCAGGTAATGGTGGCTGGGCGGCAGGTTCGGATCGTGGTAGATCGCCACCGGATTCTCGCCGAATCCGCGCGGCGGCTGTACCATCAGCACGATATTGCCGAAACGCAATGCGGCGATGACGATCTCGCCCGCCGGATCGCCGCGACGGTCGACGTAGAGTTCCCCCGGCGGCGGGCCCCACGCCTCGATGACGGCCTCGCGCAGATCCTCGGGCAGGGTGTCGAACCAGACGGCATAGGTGGCGGCGCCGAGTCGGATCGGGTTGCCCGCCAACTGTTCCGCGCTCAGCCAGTCCGGGTCCTGGCCGCCCGCCTCGATCAGCGCGTGGATCAGGGCGTCACCGTCGCCCTCGGCGAGGCCGGGTACATCGTCCGCGGCGCCGAGATCGTAGCCCGCCGCCCGCATCGCGGCCAGCAGTCGGATCGCGCTGGCGGGTGTGTCGAGACCGACCGCGTTGCCGATGCGGGCGTGCTTGGTCGGATAGGCCGACAGCATGAGCACGATCTTCTTGTCCGCCGCGGGAATTCGGTTCAGCCGCGCGTGGCGCACGGCAATACCGGCGACTCGGGCGGCCCTTTCGGCGTCGGGGACGTAGGTGGACAGACCCTCGGCGTCGAATTCCTTGAACGAGAACGGCACCGTGATGATGCGCCCGTCGAATTCCGGCACCGCGACCTGGGTGGCGACATCGAGCGGAGACAGACCGTCGTCATTGGCCGCCCACTGGTCGCGGCCGCTGGTCAGGCACAGACCTTGCAGGATCGGGACGTCCAGTTCGGCCAGCGCGGCCACATCCCACGCCTCGTCGTCCCCGCCCGCCGCGGCGGTCGCGGGTCTGGCCCCGCCCGCCGCGAGCACGGTGACCACCAGCGCGTCGGCGCGGCGGAGGGTCTCCAGGAGTTCGGGTTCCGCGGTGCGCAGCGAGGCGCAGTACAGCGGCAGCGGACGTGCGCCCGCGTCCTCGATGGCCGAGCACAGCGCATCGATGTAGCCGGTGTTGCCCGCCAGATGCTGGGCGCGGTAGTAGATCACCGCGACCGTGGGCGCGCTCTCGTGCACCGCGCGCGCGGTGCGGCCGAGTTCGCCCCAGCTCGGCATTTGCACCGGCGGTTCGAAGCCGTGCCCGGTGAGCAGCACCGTGTCGGACAGGAAGTTGTGCAGTTGGCGCAGATTGTCCGCGCCGCCCGCGGCGAGATAGTTGTGCGCGTCCGCGGCCACGCCGACCGGCACGGTGGAACAGTGCATGAGTTCGGCGTCGGGGGCGATCTCACCGCCGAGAGCCACCAGCGGTACGCCGTGCGCGCGCAGCGCCTCGAGCCCCTCCTCCCAGGCCCGCTTGCCGCCGAGAATGCGCACGATCACCAGATCCGCGCCGTCGAGCAGCGCGGGCAGATCCTCGACCAGCAGCCGAGCCGGATTGCCCAACCGGTAGTCGGCGCCTGCGGCGCGCGCGCTCAACAGATCGGTGTCGGACGTGGACAGCAGCAGGATCACAGGTGACCTTCCTCGGGTGACGCGCCCATCGGGTGTGGTGCTCGCCGGAGAGGGTCTGGCTGTTCACAGTGGCGCGACCGCACCGGAATTCCACCGGTTTCCTCGTCGTCCGCCGAGCACACGCATGCTACCCGGCGGGGAATTCCAGTGGATTCGGGTGCCCGCGCGGTGCGTCGAAGGTCGATCGCGCGGTGGCGCGGGCGGCGAGAAAGTCGTCGACGATGCGGACGCACTGGTCGCGCGTCGGCGCGCCGAGTCCGAGGAGTTTGACGAAGACCAGGGGGCCGACGAGTTGTGAGAGCGCGAAGGTCATGTCGAAGTCGCCGAGCTGCGCGCGGGCCTCGGGTGTGGCGAGCACCTTGTCGAACGGCACCCGGTACTGGTCGATCAGACGGCGGCTCAGCGAGGTCAGTTCTGGGGTGCCGTCGTCGCGGTCCGCGCCGGTCGCCAGCCAGGCCAGGGTCGAGACCTGCAACGGCGCGTCGTGTATGGCCTCGGCCTGCCGTTCGAGCAGCACGATGAGGCGATCGCGCAGCGGCCCGGCGGGCGGCGTCTCGATGACGGGGGGCAGCAGCCGCTCGATGGCGGCGGCCCGCAGCTGCATGGCGTTGTCGAAATGGCGGTAGAGCGTCGTCTTCGCGACCTTGGAGAGTCTGGTCACGCCTTCGACGGTGACCGCCTCGAGCCCACCGGACTTCAACAGCGCGGTAGCCGCGTCGAGTAGCCGATTCCTCGAGCGGACGCGTCGCGGGTCGATATCCGCGGCGTCATTCGCGTCGTCGAAACCGTACGTCACCGATACCGCCTCCCTATCTACCTGCCGTCCACTTATGCTACAGATAGTAGCGGAGCGATACCGAGAGTTTCGGAGACCCGATGGATGTCAATCGACGCGGCGGCCTTTCCGTCGCACATCGCTGGCTGCTGATCCTGTCCTGCCTGGCGGTGACGCTGGTCATCGCCTCGATGGCCGCGCTCTACACGACGCTGCCGCAGATCGCGGTCGACATCGGGGCCAGCCAGGCCGAATTGACCTGGATCGTGGACGGATACACCCTCGCGCTGGCCTGTCTGGTGCTGCCCGCGGGCGCCCTCGGCGATCGCTTCGGGCGGCGCGCCGCGCTCGTCATCGGCCTCATCGTCTTCTCGCTGGCCTCGGCGCTGCCGCTCCTGCTCGACAGCCCGACCTGGATGATCGCCGCGCGCGGTCTCGCGGGTGTCGGCGCGGCACTGGTGATGCCGTCCACCCTGTCGCTGGTCACGACGAGCTTTCCGCCCGAGCGGCGCAACGGCGCGATCGGGCTGTGGGCGGGCGTCGCGGGCGCGGGCGCCATCCTCGGTATCCTCGGATCCGGCATCCTGCTGGAGTTCTGGTCCTGGCCGTCGGTCTTCGTCGGCATGACCGGTGCGGGCGCGGCGCTCTCGATCGCGGCGTTCACCGTGCCCGAATCCCGCGACCGCGCGCGGCACGCCTTCGATCCCTTCGGCGCGCTGACCGGCGCTCTCACGATCGGCGCCATCGTCGTCGCGGCCATCGAGATACCCGCGCGCGGCTGGCTCGATCCGGTGGTGCTCGCCGCGACCGCGCTCGCGCCGGTCTGCGCGATCGCATTCGTCGCCACCGAACTGCGGGTGCCTCATCCGATGCTGGACGTGCGCCTGTTCCGCGACCGCGGCTTCGGCAGCGGCACCGCGATCGTGGCATTGCAGTTCCTGGTCGGATTCGGCATGTTCATGCTGATCGTGCAGTACTTCCAGCTGATCTCGGGATACCGTCCGCTGATCTCGGCACTGGCGATGGCGCCCATGATGGTCCCCATGATCAGCGTGTCGACGGTTGCCCCTTGGCTCTCGCAGCGTTTCGGACTGCGCCGGCCCGCGGTGGGTGGACTGGTCATGATCGGCGCGGCGCTCATCGCGTTCGCGGGCGTCGATGTCGACGCCTCCTACATCGACATCCTGTGGCCGCTGCTGGTCATGAGTTTCGGTGTGGGACTGTGCACATCGCCCGCGACCGCCGCGATCATCGCGGGCACGCCGGTGGCCGACCACGGTGTCGCCGCGGCCGTGAACGACGCCGCCCGCGAGGTGGGCGCGGCCATCGGCATCGCCATCGGCGGCAGTGTGCTCGCCGCGGGCTACAGCGAGCGCATCGCACCCGCGCTGCCGCGCCTGCCCGAACAGGCGCGCGGTCCGGTCGGCGACTCGCTGGCGGCGGCCTTGCAGGTCGCCGAGCGCGCGGGTCCGATGGCCAAGCCGCTCATCGAATTCGCGCGGGCCGCGTTCGTGCACGGTATGCATCGCTCGGCCATCGCCCTCGGCTGTCTGACCCTGATCGGAGCCGTCGGCATCGCGGTGTGGGCGCCGGGTCGCAGACGCGTCGAGGAGTCCGACGCGGCGGCACCCGCCGAAGCCGCGCCCGAACCCGAAGAGCAGACCGCGGGCTAGCCCACGCGGCACGTCACCGGGCGCGCCGTAGGCTTGTCAGGTCATGACCCGACGTGTTCCCGATTCCTGTCCCGGCGTGCTGCGGCTGCATCAGGCGGCCGACGGCCCGCTGGCCCGTATCCGGCTCCCCGGCGGAACGCTGACCCCGCGCCGCCTCGCCGATCTCGCCGAGATCGCCACCGAACTCGCCGACGGCGCCATCGAACTGACCTCGCGCGGCAATCTGCAACTGCGGCGGGTGAGCGACGCGGCCGCCGCGAGCGATCGGCTCGCCGCCGCGGGTCTGCTCCCGAGCCGCAGCCACGAGCGGGTCCGCAATATCGTGGCCTCGCCGCTGTCCGGCCGGATCGGCGGACGTGCCGACGTGCGCCCGCTGGTCCCCGCACTCGACGAGGGCCTGCGCGCGCTGCCGCGTTTGGCCCAGTTGCCCGGTCGGGTGCTGTTCACGCTGGACGACGGCCGCGGCGATATCAGCCCACTGTCCGGCGATATCGGGCTGCACGCGGTCACCGCCGACGAATTCGCGCTGATCCTGGCGGGGCGCGATACCGGTGTCCGTGTCGACGGCGCCGCCGCCGTCGACACGGTACTCGCCGCCGCGGCCGGTTTCCTTGACCTGGACGCGGGCCAGTGGCGGCTGCACGACGTCGTCGACGGCGCTTCCCGCGTCGTCGAACTGGTCGGCCTGACCCCGACGGCCGAATCCCTGGACTTCCCGCCGCACCACGGCATGCCGATCGGCTGGCTGCCCCAGGACGACGGCCTGGTCGCCCTCGGCGCGGGCGTGCGCCTCGGCACTCTCCCCGCCCGTACCGCCGAATTCGTCGCCGCCGTCGAACGCCCGGTCATCATCACCCCGTGGCGCGGTCTGATCGTCACCGACCTGGACGAATGGTCGGCCGAACAGGTCGTGCGCGTCCTCGCTCCGATGGGCCTGATCTTCGACGTCGACTCCCCCTGGCTGCGGGTGAGCGCCTGCGCGGGACAGCCCGGATGCGCCAAATCCCGGACCGACGTCCGGGCCGACGTCACCGCCGCCGTCGAATCCGGCCGGGTACCGCGCGAGTCCGGTCCCGCGCACCCGACCCAACCGGTGCCCTCCCACGAGGTCGTGGTGGGCGGACGCCAGCACTGGTCGGGCTGTGACCGGCACTGCGGTCGACCGCGCGGCGAGGTCACCGATGTCACCGCGACCCCGGACGGATACCGAATCGACTGAACGCGGTATCGGTATCCGGGAAACCACTGATGGCTCAGTGTAATTCGAGGGTGCAGCATTTGACGCCGCCGCCCGCTTTCAGCAGTTCCGACAGGTCGAGGCCGACCGGGTTGTAGCCGCGCTCCAGCAGGGCGGCGGCGAGGGCGTGTGCGCGGTCGGCGAGGAAGACGTTGTAACCGTCGGATACGCCGTTGAGGCCGAGGACAAGGGCGTCCTCCGCCGAGGCGAGGACGGCGTCGGGATAGAGCGCCGCCAGGATCGCCCTGCTGTCGGCGTCGAAGGCGGACGGGTAGTAGGCGATGGTGTGATCGTCGAGCGCCATGAGCGCGGTGTCGAGGTGGTAGAAGCACGGGTCGACCAGGCGCAGCGACACGACGGGCAACCCGAAGAACAACTCGACCTCCCGGTGCGCGGCCGGAGAGCTGCGGAAGCCGGTGGCGGCCAGAATGCGCGAGCCGACCCGAAGGAAATCGCCCTCGCCCTCGTTGACCTCACCGGCGGCGACCAGATCGGCGAATCCGCGCCCGGCGAACCAGGCGTGGTAGGCGGGGCCCTCGGCGGCGCGTTCGGCATGGGTGAAGCGGGCGGACATGGCCCGCGAGCCGATCACCACGCCGCCGTTGGCGGCGAACACCATATCGGGCAGTCCGGGCAGACCGGGCACGAGATCGACCGCGTGACCGTGATATTCGAAGCAGGCGCGCAGGTTCTCCCATTGGGCCAGGGCCAGAGCGCGATCCACCGGCGCCCCGGGGTTCATCCAGGGATTGATCGAATAGCTGACGTCGAAATGGTCGGGACGGCACATCACGAACCGTCGCGGGGTCGAGCGCCGAGCGGTGGATTCGGATGCGGAAACGGTGGCTACAGAGGTCACTGGAATCTCCCGATGTCGGCACGGCTTGCTCCCCTGACACGACGGTAAGTGACCTACCATTGCGCCAGAAATACCGATTCGTTGCGTAATCGGCGAATAGTCCGACGAATTGTTGTGCGCAGACGGGAGACAGTGACGTGGACGACATCGATCGCCGCATCCTCGGCCATCTGCTGCGATCGGCGCGCGCCTCGTTCCAGGAGATCGGCGCCTCGGTCGGGCTGTCCGCACCCGCGGTCAAGCGTCGGGTGGACCGCATGGTCGCGGGCGGGCAGATCACCGGATTCACCGCACTGGTCAATCCCGCCGCCCTGGGCTGGCGTACCGAGGCGTACGTGGAGGTCTACTACCGCGACAACATCAGCCCGGCCGAACTTCGTCGAAGTCTCGAGCCGATTCCGCAGGTCGTCGGTGTGTGGACCATCGCGGGCGAGGCCGACGCCCTGGTGCACGTGATGGCCACCGACATGGCCGAAATCGAGTCGACGGTGGAGCGCATCCGCGACAACGCCGCGGTCGGGCGCACCCGCAGTTCCATTGTCATGTCGCGCATCCTGGAACGTCCGCGCACCTGATCCGCCCGCCCCGGCCGTCACCGGGCGGCGGTGCGCTCTTAGTGTGGTCGGCATGTCCGACGTGCGTGCCAGTTACCTCACCGACGGCGCCGAGATCTACCGGCGTTCGTTCGCCACGATCCGCGCCGAGGCCGATCTCGATCGGTTCCCCGAGGATGTCTCGCGCGTCGTGGTGCGCATGATCCACGGCTGCGGACAGGTCGACCTGGCGGGCGATATCGCCTACTCCCCCGGCGTGGTCGCCGCCGCCCGCGCCGCGCTGCGCGCGGGCGCGCCGATCCTGTGCGACGCGAACATGGTCGCCGCCGGGGTGACCCGCACACGTCTGCCGTCGGACAACGAGGTGCTCTGCACGCTCGCCGACCCCCGCGTGCCGGAATTGGCCGCGGCGGCGGGCACGACGCGGTCGGCGGCGGCGCTGGAACTGTGGCGCGACCGCCTCGGCGGCGCGGTGGTCGCCATCGGCAATGCCCCGACGGCGCTGTTCCACCTGCTGGACATGCTCGACGCGGGCGCCCCGCGCCCGGCCGCGATTCTGGGCATCCCGGTCGGCTTCATCGGTGCGGCCGAATCCAAGGACGCGCTGATCGGTTACGCCGGCGTGGACTATCTGACGGTGCGCGGCAGGCGGGGCGGCAGCGCCATCACCGCCTCGGCGCTGAACGCGATCGCGAGCGAAGCGGAATGACCGACGGCGTGAATCCCGGCAAACTGTGGGGCGTCGGACTCGGGCCGGGCGACCCGGAGTTGGTGACGGTCAAGGCCGCCAGGGTCATCGAGGCCGCCGACGTGATCGCCTTCCACAGCGCGCGCCACGGCCGCAGCATCTCGCGCGGCATCGCCGCGCCCTATATGCGCGCGGGCCAACTCGAGGAACATCTGATCTATCCGGTGACCACGGAGAGCACCGACCACCCCGGCGGCTATCAGGGCGCGATCGAGGAGTTCTACGAGGAGTCGGCGGCCAGGCTGGCCGAGCATCTGGCCGCCGGGCGGTCGGTGGCCCTGCTGGCCGCGGGCGACCCGCTGTTCTACAGCTCCTACATGCACATGCACCGCAGGCTCGCGGACCGGTTCGAAGCCGAGATCATTCCCGGCGTCACCTCGGTCAGCGCCGCCTCCGCCGCACTGGGCACCCCGCTGGTCGAGGGTGAGCAGGTGCTGACCGTGCTGCCCGGCACGATGCCCGCCGAGGAACTGACCCGGCGACTGCGCGACACCGAGGCCGCGGCGATCATGAAACTCGGCCGCACCTATCCCACCGTGCGGCGCGCGCTCGCCGACGCCGGACGGCTCGAGGACGCCTACTACGTCGAGCGCGCGAGCACCACCCGGCAGCGGGTATCGCGGGCCGCCGACGTCGACGACGCGCGGGTACCCTACTTCGCCATCACACTCGTCCCCGGTCCGGCGCCGACCACGCCGCTGCCGCTGTCCGACCGCGCCGAATCCCGAACCGCCGAGGCACGGACCGCCGTCGGCGAGGTTGTCGTGGTGGGACTCGGTCCGGGACAGTCGGATTGGACCACCCCGGAGGTGCGCCGCGCCCTCGCGGAGGCCACCGATCTGGTCGGCTACACCACTTATATCGACCGGGTTCCTACGCGGCCGGGGCAGCGGCGGCACGCCAGCGACAACAGGGTCGAATCCGAGCGGGCGACCATGGCGCTGGATCTCGCCGCGCGCGGAGCCAAGGTCGCGGTGGTCTCCTCCGGGGATCCGGGCGTGTTCGCCATGGCCGCGGCCGTACTGGAGGAGGCCGCGCAGCCGGCCTGGCGCGAGGTGCCGGTGCGGGTGCTACCCGGGATGACCGCAGCCAACGCGGTGGCGAGCCGGGTCGGCGCACCGCTCGGGCACGACTACGCGGTGATCTCGCTGTCGGACCGGCTCAAGCCGTGGGATGTCGTGGCGGGGCGACTCGCCGCGGTGGCGGCGGCCGATATGGCCATCGCGATCTACAATCCGGCCTCCTCGCAGCGCACCTGGCAGGTGGGGGCCATGCGCGATCTGCTGCTCGACCACCGCAAACCGGATACCCCGGTGGTGATCGGACGTGATGTCGGCGGCCCGACCGAATCGGTGTGCGTGGTCCGGCTGGCCGATCTCGACCCGGCCGAGGTCGATATGCGCACTTTGCTCATCGTCGGCGCGTCCACCACCGCCGCGATCGACACCGCCCACGGCGTCCGCGTCTACACCTCGCGGCGGTACACGCGCTGAGGGTACAGTCGTCTCGCGGACCGATCCGCTAATATTCCACTATGGAACGTGAGAATACGGCACACGGAACACTGCCGGAGCAGCGCAGCAAGCCGTTGAATTCCACGGCCGCTTCCCTGCTCGGCTTCCTACACGAAGGGGATATGTCCGGCTGGGATCTGGTGAACCTGGCCCAGGAACGCATCGGCGACTTCTGGACCATCACGCAGAGCCAGGTCTACCGGGAACTCGCCGCCATGGACGCCGCGGGCTTGGTGGAGAAGGGGCAGGCGGGCGCGCGCGACCGCACCCCGTACCGCATCACCGACGCCGGACGCGAGACCTTCGCCGAATGGATCGCCCGCGATCCCGGCGGTGAGACCATCCGGGTCCCGCTACTGCTCACCCTGTCCTTCGGCGACCACCTCGACCCCGATCACCTCGACCGCATCATCGCCGCCAACCGGGAAATCCACCGCCACCGCCTCGCGGGCTACGAATCCGAGGACTGCGAGGCACTGCCCCCACACCAGCGCGCGACGCTGGAATTCGGGATCGGTTACGAACGCGCGGTTCTGGCCTGGTTCGACCGGCTGCCCGGCCTGCTGTCGCGCTGAGCGCGCAACCACCGCATGGCTTCGGCCGTCGACGCGACCGCCGTCACACCGGGCGGCGGCGCGGGCCGGTCGACCACGAGGACCGGCACGCCCGCGATCCGGGCGGCGACGATCTTGGCCTCGGTCGCCTCGCCACCGCTGTCCTTGGTCACCAGCACGTCGACACGATGCCGCGACATCACCAGCAGTTCCGCGTCGACGCTGAAAGGCCCTCGGGCGAGCAGCAATTCGTGATGCGACGGCAGCGGCGGGTCGGGCGGCTCGATCGATCGGATCAGGAACCACTGCCGGTCCAGATCGGCGAAGGCGCCGACGCCCTGGCGGCCGATGGTGAGGAAGACCCGTGCGCCGAGGGCGGGCAGGACCCGAGCGGCGCCCTCGAGGTCGGGCACCCGAGTCCAGCTGTCGCCGGCCCGCTGGGTCCAAGCGGGCCGCAAGAGCCGCAACAGCGGAATACCGCGCGCGGCGGCGGCCACGGCGGCGTGGGTACTCATGGTCGCGGCGAAGGGATGAGTGGCGTCGACGACGGCGGCGACATCGTTGGCCGCCAACCAGTTCACGAGCCCGTCGACACCGCCGAAACCGCCGACGCGCACCTGCCCGGCGGGCAGTACGGGATCGCGGACACGACCGGCGAGCGAGGAGACGATGTCGAATCCCCGCTCGCCGGAGGTCAGTCGGGCCAGATCCCGCGCTTCGCGGGTGCCGCCCAGGATCAGAATTCTCAGGGCTGGCCGCTGAAGTAGGCGATACCGGCGTTGATCAGGTTCGGGCCGCCCGCGATGAGCAGGCCGATCAGCGCGCCCACCGGCAGACCGATGCCGAAGAAGAAGAACCCGATGATCCCGCCGATGACCGCGCCGAGCGAGGCGCGCTGCAACTCGGCGAAGAACCACTCCTGCGAGGAGATGGCCTGCGCGTGGGCCGCCACCGCGTCGGCGGTGGGGGTGGCGGCGGGGGTCAGGGTCAACTGCCGGGCCGACGGATCGATGGTGGCGGCGATGGCGATCAGCTGGTCGCCGACCCGCGCCTGCAACGGAATCGAGGTGACGAGCTGCCCGTCGGCGTTCTTGACCGACACGGACTTGCCATCGGAGTCGAGGCTGAACGCGCCGCCGGTGACGGCCGCGACGATCGACTTGTCGACCAACTGCACCGCGTAGTTGACGCCCTGATCCGTGCCCTGGACGGCGGGGGCGGCCTGGTTCTGCACGGCAGGCGCGGGCACGGTCGGAGCCGCACCGGCGGTACCGGCGGCGATACCGGTGGCGGCGACCGCCATCAGAGCGGTGGCGGCGAACTTCTTGTACTTCATCGAACTCCCCAATAGGAACCACAGATCCGTCGATACGGATCTCGGCCACCGACCCTACCGCGCCCTTCCGGCGGAATCACCCTCCTCGAGACCGCGACGGCCGGTCAGGACCGGGTTCATTTCCGCACCACCCACTGCGTAACGGGCAGGTGCGGCCGCCAGGTTGTGAAGCCGCCCAACGGTTCGCCCCGATAGATCTGGAATCTGCGCAGCGCACCGCCGTGTGTCCGCGCCGATTCCAGCAGCATCGCCTCCGATTCCGCGGTCACCGCATTCGCCACCAGACGCGCGCCGTGGCGCATATGAGACCAGCATGTCTCGATCAGGCCATCGACGGTAAGGCCGCCGCCGACGAAAATCGCGTCGGGCGAGGTCGATTCGCGGGGCAGCCCGGCCAAATCCTCCGGCACCGAGCCCCGCACGACGACCTGCGGCACCCCAAGCGCGGCGGCATTCGCGGCGATCTGCCGCCGTCGCGCGTCGAGGCGTTCGAAACTCACCGCCCGGCAGGCGGGATGGGTACGGCACCATTCGATGGCTATCGTGCCCGAACCACCGCCGATATCCCAGAGCAGTTCACCGGGCGCGGGCGCGAGCGCGGCGAGGGTGAGCGCGCGGACCTCGGCCTTGGTGAGCTGTCCGTCGCCACCGTAACTCTCATCGGGCAGACCGGGCAGCCGGGTCAGCCGCATCGCACCGGCATCGGCCACGCAGTCGAGCGCCACGATGGTGAGCGGATCACCCGGCTCTCGACGCCAGTCCCGCGCGCGTCCGTACACGATCCGCTCCCGCGGACCACCAAGCTGTTCCAGCACGGTGATGGTGGAATCGCCGAAACCGTTGTCGCGCAACAGCGCCGCGATCGCCGCCGGGCCGGTCTCGTCCGGGGCGAGCACGAGGAGCCTGCGGCGGTCCGACAGTTCGGGCAGCACGGCCGCGACCGGTCTGCCCACCGCGCTCACCACCGGCGTCTCCGCCAGCGGCCAGCCGAGCCGCGCGCAGGCCAGCGAGGCCGAAGACGGTTGCGGCAACACCCGCAGAGCGTCCGCGCCGAACAGGCGCGCCAGGGTGACGCCGATGCCGTAGAACATGGGATCGCCGCTGGCCAGCACCGCGATCCGCGATCCCGACTCGCGTGCGAACAGCTCCGGCAGCGCGGGCAGCAGCGGCGACGGCCAGCACTCGCGGCGGCCCGCCACCTCGGCGGGGAGCAGGTCGAGCTGGCGGCGCGACCCGAAGATCACCGCGCGGGAGGCGATCTCGGCGGCGGCGGCGGGTGCGAGTCCGTCCCAGCCATCCGCGCCGATCCCCACCACCGCGATCGGCGGGCCCGACCACGATGCCGAACCCGTCACCGCGGCATCCGCCGCCACAACCACCGCGGGGCGAACCGCACGGCGGCGTAGATCGGCCGGAACAGCCACGGTACCCAGACCACGCCCGCGCACGTGCGCAGACCGCGCACCACCGCGTCGGCGACCTGGGCGGGCGTACTCGACAGCGGCGCCGGTTCCATCCCCTCGGTCATCCGGCCGATCACGAATCCGGGACGCATGAGCAGCAGATGGACGCCGCTGCCGTGCAGGGCGTCGGCGAGCCCGGTGGCGAAGCCGTCCAACCCGGCCTTGGCCGACCCGTAGACGTAGTTCGCGCGGCGCACCCGCACACCCGCCACCGAGCCGAAGACCACGATGTGCCCGCCACGGCGGGCGCGCATGAGGGTCGCCAGAGTGGTCAGGACACTGATCTGGGCGACGTAGTCGGTGTGCACCACCGCCAGCGCGTGCGCCGGATCCTGTTCGGCGCGAGCCTGCTCCCCGAGTATCCCGAAGGCGAGCACCGCGACGCCGAACCCGCCGTATTCGGCGTCGAGCTTGTCGAACAACGCCGGATGCGACGCGGTGTCGTCGGCGTCGAATTCCACCGTGTGCACGGCCGCCGCCCCGGCGGCCGCCAGTTCGGCGACCGATTCGCTCAGCGAACCGCCCGGCCGCGCGGCCAGCACCACGACCCGTCCCGGCGCGAGCCGCCGCGCCACCTCGAGGCCGATCTCGCTGCGTCCGCCGAGCACCAGCACCGGGCCGTCGGCGATGCCGCGCCCACCACCTCGCAATCCCATGCGCCCAGTCTGTCATTCCCGCCGGTCGCCACCCGAACGGGCCACACTCGGGCGGCCCTAACCGGACCGCTACCGTCGACGGATGCCAACCGGAACCGCGCAACTCAGTCCCGCCGCGATCGACTTCGTGACCGAACGCCACCTCGCGACCCTGACCACCCTGCGCGCCGACGGCACGCCGCACGTCGTGGCGGTGGGCTTCACCTGGGACCCCGAGGCGGGACTGGCCCGGATCATCACCAACGACGGGTCGGTGAAGGTGCGCAACGCGCGCCGGTACGGATACGCGGCGGTCAGCCAGGTCGACGGCGTGCGCTGGCTGACCCTGGAGGGACCGGCCACCGTCCTCGACGATCCGCACAGCGTCGCCGAGGCCGAGCGTCGATACGCGGGACGCTACCGGGTGCCGCGCGAGAACCCGACCCGGGTCGTGATCGCCATCCGGGTCGAGCGTGTGATGTCCAGCCGGACCCTGCGCTGAGGGTCAGAGCACCGTCAGGCCGTGTGGCCGGGTGTTCATCGATTCGCAGCCGTCCGCGGTGACCACAACGATGTCCTCGATGCGCGCACCCCATTCGCCGCGGAAGTAGACGCCGGGCTCGATACTGAAGGCCATCCCCGGGCGCAGCGTGAGATCGCTGCCCGCGACGATATAGGGCTCCTCGTGCACCGACAGTCCGATGCCGTGACCGGTGCGGTGCACGAAGGCGTCACCGAATCCGGCCTCGGTCAACACATCTCGGGCGGCGGCGTCGACGGATTCGGCGCTGACCCCGGGTCGCACGGCGGCGACGGCCGCGGCCTGCGCGCGTTCGAGGATCGCGCAGCGCTCGGCGATATCGGCCGCGGGCTCGCCGAGGACGTAGGTGCGAGTCGAATCGGAGAAGTAGCCCGGCGGCACCGGCCCGCCGATATCGATCACCACCACGTCGCCGGATTCGATGACCCGGTCCGAGACCTCGTGGTGCGGATCGGCCCCGTGCGGTCCGCTGCCGACGATGACGAATTCCGCCGCGGTGTGCCCCTCGGCCACGATGGCCGCCGCGATATCCGAGCCGACCTCTGCCTCGGTGCGCCCGACGCGCAAGAACTCGCCCATGCGGGCGTGTACCCGGTCGATCGCCGCGCCCGCCCGCCGCAGCGCGTCGATCTCGGCGGCGTCCTTGACCATGCGCAATTCGCGCAGCACCGGGGTCGCCGAGACCGGCAGTCCGCTGAAGGATGTCGCCAGCGGTATGAGGTGCAGCGCGGGCATGGCGTCGGCCACGGCCACCCGCGATCCGGCGTGCAGTGTCGATTTCACGAGTTGGTACGGGTCCACCCCGTCCACCCAGTCGAGCACCGAGAGGCCGAGTTCACCGGCCGCCGAGCCCGCGAGCCCGGCCAGTTCCAGCTTCGGGATCACCACCGACGGTGTCGCGCCGTCGGCGGTGATCACCAGACAGGTCAGCCGTTCGAAGGACTGCGCCGCCGATCCGATCAGGTAGCGCAGATCGGGACCCGGTGTGATGAGCAGGGCATCCAGATGTGCGGCCCGCATCAACTCCACCGCACGCTCGAGCCGCTCTCCGTACACATCCGCCGCGAACCTGGACTCCGTGTGCGCACTCATAGTGTCCGACGTTACCCGGCGCGGCGCGCCCTTGAATCGGAACGACTGGTCCGTTCTTCGACCTCCCCGCGCTGTCGGCACGTGCGGGTAGCCTCTGGCGCGTGACCTCTGCGACTTCCGCGGCGCCCCTGCTGCTGCTCGACGGGGCCAGTCTGTGGTTCCGCGCGTTCTTCGCCATCCCCGACAAGATCACCGCACCGGACGGGCGCTCGGTGAACGCGTTGCGCGGCTTCACCGATATGGTCGCCGCGCTCATCACCCGGCACAATCCCCGCCGCCTGGTCGTCTGCCTCGACCTGGACTGGCGTCCGCGCTACCGCGTCGACCTGGTGCCCTCCTACAAGGCGCACCGGCTCGCCACCCAACCGGGCGCGGCCGAGGGCGCGGAGGAGGTACCCGACAAGCTGACCCCGCAGGTCGACATGATCCTCGAGGTGCTCGCCGCCGCGGGCATCGCCACCGGCGGCGCGCGGGGGCTCGAGGCCGACGATGTGCTCGGCACCCTCGCCGACCGGGAGCGCACCGATCCGGTCGTGGTCGTCAGCGGCGATCGCGATCTGCTGCAACTGGTACGCGACGAGCCGCACCCGCCGGTGCGCGTGCTCTACGCGGGCCGCGGTCTGGCCAAGGCCGAACTCTTCGGCCCGGCGGACGTGGCCTCGAAATACGGTGTGCCCGTGGCGAACGCGGGCCCCGGCTACGCGGATCTGGCCACCCTGCGCGGCGACGCCTCCGACGGTCTGCCCGGCGTCGCGGGCATCGGCGAGAAGTCCGCCGCCACCCTGATCTCGCGCTTCGGTTCGCTCGAGGCGCTGGTGGCCGCCGTGGACGATCCTGAATCGGAACTGGCCGCGGGGGTGCGCGCCAAACTCCGTGCCGCCGAGGACTATCTGAAGGCGGCCGCCCCGGTGGTGCGCGTGGTGCGCGACGCCGAGGTGGAACTGTCCCGCCCGGATCTGCTGCCCGCCGCACCCGCCGATCCGGCCCGCCTGCGGCAGTTGGCCGTCGACTACAACGCCGAGAGCCCGATCACCCGACTGATCGCCGCACTCGCGAGCACCGTCTGATCGGCGGAAACGCAGACCGCCGGATGTCTCGCGCGACGCGAGACATCCGGCGGCGGAATTCCGGCGAGACGAGCGGAATCAGCTCGGACGGCCGACCTCGTAGGTGCCGTTGTCATTGGTGATCTTGATATTGACCTTCTTCTGCTCACCACTCACCTTGAGCGTGCATTCGAATGTGGCGTCCACCTTGACCTCCTGACCCGACGGGCAGGAGACATCGGCGACGTCCTGGATGCCGTAGGAGTCGGTGAGCACCTTCTTGACACCGTTCTGCACGGCGGCCTGATCCAGCTTGTCCTTGGAGGTCAGCACGACGACCAGCGCGACGACCGCACCGATCACCAATACGGCGAGCACGGCGAGACCGATGAACAGGCCCTTGCCCTTACCGCCGGACGGCGGGGTGGGTTGCGGCTGCCCCTGACCCCACTGCTGCTGGGGCTGCTGGCCCCACTGCGGCTGGGACTGGCCCCACTGCTGCTGAGGCTGCTGACCCCACTGCGGCTGGGACTGGCCCCACTGCTGCTGAGGCTGCGCACCGGTTTGCGGCTGGCCCCACTGCGGCTGACCACCGGTCTGCGGCTGCCCCCACTGCTGTGGCTGACCGCCCCACTGCTGGGTCGGCTGCGCCTGGGACGGATTGCTCTGCGGCGCGCCCCACTGCTGGGTCGGCCCCGCCCCGCCGGGGGTCTGCTGTCCGCCGCTCCACACCTGCGTGGGATCGTTGCGTCCGTCCCCATCGTTCGGTCCGTACGGGCCGCTCATCTGCTTGCCTCCACTCGCATCGTTACTTCACACGGTAGCCCCCCGACGGCGTGTCGTCGCACTCCCCGCCCCGGCAATGCCGCGTGCGACTCCTCCACCACGGTCGGTACGCGAAGAAATCAAATCACAAGTGAATCGTCTACGCGGCGTCCACCGCAACGACACCCCGTCGAATGGCCCGAACCGCTTTGGCCGCGGTCGCGGCAACCTCGACGTCGTCGGCCGTGGAATGGATCTGATCGAGCAGGTCTATCACCTGTCGGCACCACCGGACGAAGTCACCCGCGGATAGCGGCGAGCCCTGATCGCCGCTGGCCAGCAACGATTCGGCCAACCCGTCGCCGCGCGCCCATTTGTAGATGCCCGCGACGAAGCCGAGATCGGGTTCTCGGGTGGGGGCCAACTTGTGCCTGATCTCGTCGGTGCGCAGCTGACTCCACACCCCCATCGTCGCGCCGACCGCGCGGCGGATCGGTTCGGTGGGACCACCTGCCCCCAGATATCCGCCCTCCTGGCGCGATTCGTAGACCAATGTGGACACCACGCCCGCCAACTCGGCCGGGCCGAGCCCCCGCCACAGTCCCTGCCGAAGGCATTCGGCCACCAGCAGATCGCTTTCGGTGTAGATCCGCGCCAACCGACGCCCGTCCGCGGTGACCTCGCCGCCGTCGACGAATCCGCGCTCCTCGAGCAGCCCGAGAATCCGGTCGAAGGTGCGTGCCAGCGAGTTCGTGGTGGCGGCAACTCTCTGGCGCATGGCCTCGGTCTCGCGCAGCAGCCGGTTGTAGCGTTCCCCGACGCGACTCATCTGCTCCCGGTCGGGCCGGGTGTGCGCCGGATGGGAGCGCAGACTGCGCCGCAGCGTGGCCAGTTCGCGATCGTCGGCCGCGCCCGAACGCTTGCCCCGGCGCTGGCGACCCGGCGGCGAGATGCCGGTGTCGCGCAGTGCCGAGGCCAGATCGCGCCGGGTGCGCGCGGTGCGGTGGTCGACCCGGCGCGGCAAACGCATATGTCCGAGCGCCTCGGCGGGCACCGGGAAATCGGCCACCGAAACCCGGCCCGCCCACTTGTCCTCGGTGAGCACCAGCGGACGCGGATCGCCCGGCGTGGCGTCCGGCTCCAGGATCACCGCGAGCCCGGCCCGGCGGCCCGACGGAATCGCCACCACGTCGCCGCGGCGCAGCGCCGTCAGCGCGCTCACCGCCGCACCGCGCCGATCCGACCGGGTCTGCTGCTCCAACTGCCGCTCGCGCTGCTTGATCCGCTCGCGCAGCGAAATGTATTCCAGGAAGCCGCCTTCGGCGTCGCCGAGCTGACCGCGCAATTTGCGCAGCTGCCCCTCGTTTCGTTCGATGCCGCGCACCAACCCCACCACCGAACGGTCCGCCTGGAACTGCGCGAACGACCGTTCCAGCAGGGCGCGCGATTCGACCGCGCCCATGCGGTCGATGAGATTGATGGACATGTTGTAGCCCGGCTTGAAGGAACTGCGCAACGGATAGGTGCGGGTGGAGGCCAGACCGGCGACGGCGCTGGTGTCCACTTCCGGCTGCCACAGCACCACCGCGTGGCCCTCGACATCGATGCCGCGGCGGCCGGCGCGACCGGTGAGCTGGGTGTACTCCCCCGGGGTCAGCTCCGCGTGCGACTCGCCGTTGAACTTCACCAGCCGCTCCAGCACCACCGTGCGCGCGGGCATGTTGATGCCGAGAGCCAGGGTCTCGGTGGCGAAGACGGCGCGCACGAGTCCGCGCACGAACAGTTCCTCGACGGTGTGGCGGAAGGCGGGCAGCATGCCCGCGTGGTGCGAGGCGAGTCCGCGGTGCAGCGCCTCGCGCCAATCCCAGTACCCGAGCACCTCGAGATCGCCCTTGGGCAGATCGCCGGTGTGCCGCTCGATGACCTCATCGATCTGCGCCGCGTCCTCGGCCCGGCTCAGATCCAGCCGCGACCGCAGGCACTGGGCGAGCGCGCCGTCGCAGCCCGCCCGGCTGAAGATGAAGGTGATGGCGGGCAGCAGCCCTTCCTCGTCGAGTTTGGCCAGCACCTCGGGACGCGGCAGCGGCCGGAAGTCGCGCCGCGGGCCGCCGCGCCCGCGCGAGCCGAAGCC
Source organism: Nocardia arizonensis (assembly GCF_001310275.1). Taxonomy (GTDB): domain Bacteria; phylum Actinomycetota; class Actinomycetes; order Mycobacteriales; family Mycobacteriaceae; genus Nocardia; species Nocardia arizonensis. The sequence continues at coordinate 107,323 of NZ_LGYZ01000057.1, read as the reverse complement.
GTTCATGCGGTCGGCGGCCTCGCGGTGCTTGATGTAGCGCACCAGATCCTCGTCCACGAGCACCCTCTGCTCACTGGAATCGCTGTCGAACAGGTCGAACATGCGCCGCCCGACCATGACGTGCTGCCACAGCGGCACCGGCCGCGTCTCGTCGACCACGACAGCGGTGTTGCCGCGCACGGTTTCCATCCACGCGCCGAACTCCTCGGCGTTGCTGACCGTCGCCGACAGGCTGACCAGCCGCACATCGGCGGGCAGATGCAGGATGACCTCCTCCCACACCGCGCCGCGGAACCGGTCGGCCAGATAGTGCACCTCGTCCATGACGACGAACGACAGTCCGCGCAGCGCGTCGGAGGAGGCGTAGAGCATATTTCGCAGCACCTCGGTGGTCATCACGACCACGGGCGCGTCGGGATTGATCGATTGGTCCCCGGTGAGCAGACCGACGCTGTCGCGTCCGTAGCGCTCGGTGAGATCGGCGAACTTCTGGTTCGACAGCGCCTTGATCGGCGTCGTGTAGAAGCATTTCCCGCCCGCGGCCAGTGCCAGATGTACCGCGAACTCCCCGACTACGGTCTTACCCGCACCCGTGGGCGCGCATACCAACACCCCGTGCCCGTCCTCGAGCGCCGCACACGCTTCCCGCTGGAACGGATCGAGGGTGAATTTCAGCGCTGCGGAGAATTCGGCCAACTCGCCTGTTCGCGACCGATCAAGTGTCACTTGTCAGAGAGTATCCGAGTACTCCGACACGGGTCGCCCAGATTTCCGACGGGCGTGACGGCGAACGCGGCGCGTCACGCCGCGCCCGCGGGTCAGAGGGTGTCCGAGTAGTCCGCTCGCCCGGATTTCACGCCGGATTCCGACATCGTCTCGCTGAGATCGAGTGGTTCGGCCCGGTCGATCTCGGATGCCTCGTCGTCGTGCAGCGCGGTCTCGGCCTCGCGCTTGGCCCGGCGACGATCGTTGAATCGGGCGAACTGGACGGCGACTTCGAACAGGACCGTGAGCGCGCAGGCCAGGGCGAGCATCGAGAAGGGGTCCTGGGGGGTGACCACGGCCGCGAAGACGAACAGGCCGAAGATGAGGCCGCGCCGCCACGCCTTGAGGCGCGCGTAGGTGAGCACGCCGACGAGGTTCAAACCGATGATTACCAGCGGCGTCTCGAAGCTGACGCCGAAGATGATCAGCAACTGGATGATGAACCCGAAGTACTGCGACCCGCTCAGCGCGGTGATCTGCACGTTGTCGCCGATGGTCAGCAGGAATTGCAGGGCGTGCGCGACCACGACGTACGCCAGCACCGCGCCGGTGGCGAACAGCAGCGATCCCGAGGTGACGAATCCCACCGCGTAGCGGCGTTCCTTGGCGTACAGGCCCGGGGTGATGAACGCCCACAGCTGATACAGCCAGATCGGGGCGGCCAGCACCACGCCCGCGGTGAAACCGACCTTCAACCGCAGCATGAACTGTTCGAACGGCGCGGTGGCCAGCAGGCGGCAGGCGCCGTCGGCGCTCAGTGTCGCGCGAGCCTCCGGCGGCAGCGAGCAGTAGGGCCCGGTCAGCAGGTCACCGAGGCTCTCGAGCCCGAAGAACGTATGCGAATACCACAGGAATCCGATGATGGTCGTGAGGAAGATGGCGGCCAGCGACTTCAGCAGTCTGCTGCGCAGTTCCTGGAGATGTTCGACCAACGACATGGTGCCGTCGGGATTCGTCCTGCGCCTGCTGTGCCGAGGATCGAACGGGATTCGCATAGGTAGATGTGCCCCTGAGTATGAACGCCGCGTATGAACGCCGCGCGCCGCGACGGTGCCACTTCAGGCCGAACAGCGCTGATCGGGGTGAGCCGAACTCACCCCGATGGGATCGAAGGGGAATCAGGCAGACTTCTGCTCGGCCTGCGGCTGCGCCTGCGCGGTCGCCGACTGGCCGGTGGGAAGCTGCTGCGGCGCGGGCTGCTGTGCGGGAGCCGCGGCCGTGGAAGGAGTCTCCTCCTTCTGCATCTGATTCATCTCGCTCTTGAAGATCCGCAGCGAACGACCGAGACCGCGCGCGGCATCCGGCAGGCGCTTCGCACCGAAGAGCACCACGAACAGCAACGCGATGATCAGCAGGTGCGTCCAGCTGAACGTGCCTGACATCTATACCTCCCAAGACTGTGGTCTGTTTCGATGCTACCGGACACCCCGTCGGCGAATGGCCCGGTCAGTCCGCGTTCTTCCGCCGTTCAGGTGCCGGGCGGCACGCAACTGCTCGAGAAGTTCGGGTCCGGTCCAGGTCCGACGGTCGCCCTGTTCGGCCGCCACGATCAATTCGACGAGCCGCTGGTTCACCGGGGTGGACATGCCGACCATGGCGCCGAGTTCCACGATTTCGCCGCAGAGCCATGAGATTTCGGTCTTGCGGCCCGATGCCAGATCGTCGGCCATGGACGATCGCGCCAGCGGATCGATGGCCAGTACCTTACCCGCGACCCGGCGGAACAGCGCGTCGGGAACGGTCAGCAGCCGGGTCATCAGTTTCGGGGGCAGCGGCGTCAGACGTGCGGGCCGAATTCGCGCTCTGTTCATGACAGCGAGCGCCTCGCCCTGTGTCATGGCAAGGCATCGGCGGTAGTTCCGGTCCGCGAGTTCCTCGCGCAGCGGACGCCCGGACAGCGCGTTGATCGGGTTGTTCAGATTCAGCAGGAGCTTGGCCCACTGCACCGGAAGCAGGTCGGGATAGCGGCGCAGCGTCGACCCCGCGCGGTCGAAAAGCCGCGCGACCTCGGTGAGCGCCGCGTCGTCCGCCACCGCGATACCGCCCTCGGTACCGCGGTGGAATCGCCCGCCCGGATGACGCACGACATTGAACATGACCATTCCCGCCAGTACCACGCGGTTGGGCAGGATCTCCCGGATCACCGCGTCGTTGCCGATGCCGTTCTGGAGGCTGATGACCAAGGCGTCGGGCTTGGTCCGGCCAACCAGTTCGCGCGCCGCCGCCGCGGTGGCGGCCGATTTCACGGTGACAAGTATCAGGTCGGCGGCCTCGACATCGGCGTCGGCCGTCGCGGTGGCGGTGTGGAAGCGGCCGGGCTCGACCGACACCGATGCGCCGTCCAAGTCCGTCAGTCGCAGGCCGTTGGCGGTGATCTCGTCGAGCACTCGGGGCCGCCCGACGAAGGTGACCCGCGCGCCCGCGCTCGCGAGCAGACCGCCCACGTAGACGCCGATGCTGCCCGCGCCGAGAACCACGACGTTCATCAGATGTCGAGCCCGCTCTCCGAATACGCCGCCAATGCCGCGTCGGAACGCTCCAACACGGCGGCGATGAGTTCGGGCGGGCCGAGTGCGGTCACCCCGGACCCGAATCCGAGCAGCAGCCGCGCCATCCAATCCAAGGTAGCGAAGCGCATGGTGGCCTCGAGGCTCCCGTCGGCGTTCACCGCGAGCCTGTTCATCGGGTACTGGTCGAGCACCCAGCCGTAGTCGGCGCGAATCCGCAGTCGTGCCACGGGGACCGCGGGATCGTCCTGGAACAGGTCGAGTCCGGCCGCGACCGAGGTCGCGTGACTCGGCGGACGCGCGGGCTCGTCGAGTTCGGTGGCGGCTTCGATCCGATCGAACCGGAACAGCCGCGCGCCTTCCGCCTGGCGGCACCAGCCCTGTAGGTAGCTGTTGTTGTCCACCATCACGGTGCGGATCGGGTCGACGATGCGTTCGGAGACCACGTCACGGCTGGCCGAGTAGTAGACCAGCCGCAGCGCACGCCCGCGGGCCAGCGCCGATCGCACGGTCGCCACCGCGGGGGCCTCGACCGGCGGCAGCGGACCAGCGCCCGCCTCGGGCGCGGCCGCGTCGACGCCCGCGATGGCCGATTCGATCTTGGCGATGGCCGCGTGGGCGGCGGTCGGATCGACCATTCCCGGCATTTCCACGATCGAGCGCAGGGCCACCAGCAGCGCAGTCGCCTCGGTGGAGGTCAGGCGCAGCGGGCGGTCGATGCCCGCGGAGAAGGTGACCTCGATGCTCTCCTCGGAGAACGACAGGTCGATCAGGTCGCCTGGCCCGTATCCGGGCAGACCGCACATCCACAGCTGATTCAGGTCGCTCATCAACTGTTTGGTGGTCACCCCGAGGTCGGCGGCGGCCTCGGCCGCGCTGATCCCCGGATTGGCGATGAAGTACGGGATCATGTTCAGCAACCGCGACAGCCGCACCGACAGTCTGCTGCTCACAGCGCGACCTCCGTATGCTCGCGCACCGACCGCAGGCGCGCGACGACGTCGACGCGCAGTTCCTCCGGTTCCATTACCAGTGCGTCGGCGCCGAGTCCGGTGATCAGCCGCGCCACCCAGTCCCAGGAGCGCACCGGCAGTTCGACCACGACCCCGGAGCGGCCGCCGATTACCCGGTCCCCGACCGCCTTGCCCAGCCTGCGCAGATCGCGCCCGCGCCCGTCGGCTACCCAGACCGTCGCCGAACCGGTCACCGGCGCGCTGCTGGTGGCGCGGTCCACGACCGACCGCAGATCGACACCCGCCGGTTTACGCACGGCGTTGACCCGACCGTAGGCGGTGATGTCGTCGCCGATGCGCGAGAGTCGGAAACTGCGCACGGCGTCGCGGTCGCGATCGTGGCCGACCAGATACCAGCGGCCGTGCCGGGTCACCACGCCCCACGGTTCCACATCGCGCATGAGGTAGGGCGCGTTGACCGCGCCCCGGTGTTCGAAGCGCACCGCCTGACCCGCGTCGATCGCCGCGAGGAGCTTACCGAGCACCGGTTCCGATCCGCGGGTGCGCGCGGGCACGGCGGGCACCGAGGCCACCGCGGCGTCGGTCTCGACGTGCACCCCCGCCGCCCGTAGTTTCAGCAGCGCGCCCTCGGCCGCCGCCGCGAGTTCGGGCGACTCCCACATCTGCACCGCCACCGCGACCGCCGCCGCCTCCTCGTCGGACAGATCGATATCGGGCAGTTCGTAGGCGTCGCGATTGATACGGTAGCCCTCGACGGTCGAGTACCGGCTGACCTGCCCCACCTCCAGCGGAATGCCCAGATCGCGCAGTTCGTTCTTGTCGCGCTCGAACATCCGGCTGAATGCCTCGTCACTCGCGGAGTCCTCGTAGCCCGCGACGCTGTCCCGAATCCGCTCCGCCGTCAAGAACTGACGGGTCGACAGCAGCGCGATGACCAGATTCATCAGCCGCTCGACCTTGGATATCGCCACCCGATAGAGGGTAATCTGCGCTGCGCGCCGTGTGCGCGGCGGCGCGCGATTCATCCGCCCTATCCCGAGGGAGACCCCGATGCTCGTCGCCTTCTCCGTGACCCCGCTCGGCACCGGCGTCGACGTGGGCCGCGCCGTCGCCGAGGCCGTTCGCGTGGTCCGCGCCAGCGGACTGCCCAATCGCACCGACGCCATGTTCACCACGGTGGAGGGCGAATGGGACGAGGTCATGGCGGTGATCAAGGAGGCGACAGACGCGATCCTCACGGTCGCGCCGCGATGCAGTCTCGTGCTCAAGGCCGATATCCGCCCCGGCGTGACCGATGCCATGAACGCCAAGGTGGAAACGGTCGAGCGCTACCTCGCCGAGGACTGATTCCCGGTCGGAAGCGGGTGAGCCGCCCACCGGCGGGTGAGCGGCTCACGGTGCCATGCGCTCTACATCGAGGCGATCAGACGGTCGACCCGTTCGTCGACCGAGCGGAACGGGTCCTTGCACAGCACGGTGCGCTGCGCCTGGTCGTTCAACTTCAGGTGCACCCAGTCGACGGTGAAATCGCGGCCCGCCTCCTGCGCCGCGGTGATGAAATCGCCGCGCAGTTTGGCCCGGGTGGTCTGCGGCGGGGTGTCGACCGCCGCGTCAACGGCCTCGTCCTCGGTGATCCGCTTGGCCAGCCCCTTGCGCTGGAGCAGGTCGAAGACGCCGCGGCCGCGCTTGATGTCGTGATAGGCCAGATCCAGCTGGGCGATCTTGGGATCGGACAGCTCCATGTTGTAGCGGTCCTGGTAGCGCTGGAACAGCTTGCGCTTGATGATCCAGTCGATCTCGGTGTCGACCTTGGCGAAATCCTGCGCCTCCACCGCGTCCAGTGTGCGCCCCCACAGGTCGACGACCTGGTCTATCTGTGGATCGCGGTCCCGGTTGCGCAGATGCTCGACGGCGCGGGCGTAGTACTCGCGCTGGATGTCGAGTGCGCTGGCCTGCCGCCCGCCCGCCAGCCGCACCGGACGGCGGCCGGTGAGATCGTGGCTGACCTCGCGGATCGCCCGGATGGGGTTGTCCAGCGCGAAATCGCGGAACGCCACGCCCGCCTCGATCATCTCGAGCACCAGCGCCGCGGTGCCGACCTTGAGCATCGTCGTTGGCTCGGCCATATTCGAATCGCCGACGATGACGTGCAGTCGACGATATTTCTCGGCGTCGGCGTGCGGTTCGTCGCGCGTGTTGATGATCGGACGCGAACGGGTGGTCGCCGAGGAGACGCCCTCCCAGATGTGTTCGGCCCGCTGCGACAGGCAGAAGGTGGCCGCCTTGGGCGTCTGGAGCACCTTTCCGGCGCCGCAGATCAACTGTCTGGTCACCAGGAACGGCAGCAGAACATCGGAGATCCGGGAGAACTCGCCCGCGCGCACCACGAGGAAATTCTCGTGGCAGCCGTAGGAGTTGCCCGCCGAATCGGTGTTGTTCTTGAACAGGTAGATATCGCCGCCGATACCTTCCTCGGCCAGCCGCTGTTCGGCGTCGATCAGCAATTCCTCCAGCACCCGCTCACCCGCGCGATCGTGGGTGACCAGCTGATGCAGGTTGTCGCATTCGGCCGTGGCGTATTCCGGATGCGAGCCGACGTCGAGGTACAGCCGAGCACCGTTGCGAAGGAATACGTTAGAGCTACGGCCCCAGGACACGACCCGGCGGAAAAGGTACCGGGCTACCTCGTCGGGGGACAGCCGACGGTGACCGTGGAAGGTGCATGTCACACCGAACTCGGTCTCGATCCCCATAATTCGTCGCTGCACATCATCGACATTACAACCAACGGACGCCCCCGCGTGGCGCTGCGGACAACACCGACGCATACGTCTTCACAACGATTTGGCGCGATTTGTCCGTTTCCACGGGGCGGCGCCAGGTGAGAGCCGCCCCGCGACTTCTCGGCGACAGCACGAAAATTATGCGGCGAGCCCGCGTCGGGAGCGGTAATTCCACCGTGCTCCCCACGCGGGCCCGAAGGGTTTCTACTCGGACGCGGACGTTTCGTCCCCGGCCCCGGCGGACTCGGCATCGGATGCCTCGCCGCCTTCGGCGGTCTGGTCGAGCAGCCGCTGCAACTGCTCGTGCGCGATGCGCCGGAAGGCCCGCCGCGGCCGCGCCTGCTCCAGGGTGGCGACCTCGAGCGAGGCGACCCCGAGCGTGCGCTTGTCGGTGTCGGGAATACCCGCCTGCAACGCCTTCACCGCGATGCCGAGCGCCGCGGCCAGGTTCAGACCCGCCGCGTAGGACGACTTCAGCGCGGTCGTGATGGGTTCGGTCGTGCCGCCCATCACCACGAATTCGCGTTCGTCCACGATGGAGCCGTCGAAGGTGATCCGGTAGAGCACCGACGGCGCGGACTGCTCGGGATAGCCGACCTCGGCGATGCACAGCTCGACCTCGTAGGGCTTGAGCTGATCGGTGAAGATCGACCCGAGCGTCTGCGCGTAGGCGTTGGCCAGCGCCCGGCCGGACACATCACGCCGGTCGTACTGGTATCCGCGCAGGTCGGCCTGGAGGATGCCGCCGCGGCGCAGATTCTCGAACTCGTTGTACTTGCCCACGGCCGCGAACCCGACGCGGTCGTAGAGTTCACTCACCTTGTGCAGCGTGGCGGAGGGATTCTCCGCGACGAACAGCACACCCTTGTCGTACACCAGCACGATGACGCTGCGACCACGAGCGATGCCCTTGCGCGCGAGCTCGGTCTTGTCGCGCATGATCTGCTCGGCCGACGCGTAGTACGGCAGCGTCATGCGGGGGCACTCCCTTCTTCGGCGGCCTCCCGGTCGGCGACGATCGCGCGGGTGATCTCCTCGAGCCTCGCCTCGGTGACCTCCTCGGCGCCGTCCGCGGTGATGAGCACCGCCGTCGGGTAGATACCGCGCACCAGATCCGGTCCGCCGGTGGCGGTGTCGTCGTCGGCGGCGTCGAACAGCGACTCGACGGCGATGCGCAGCGCGCGCGTCTCATCGATTCCCTTGGCGTACAACTTCTTCAGCGACGTCTTGGCGAACATCGAGCCCGAGCCGACGGCGGTGTAGCCGAATCGCTCCTCGCTGCGGCCGCCGACCACGTCGTAGGAGATGATCCGGCCCGCCCGATCGGGATCGGTGGCGTGCTGGTCGTAGCCGACCAGAACCGGGACCACCGCCAGGCCCTGCAATGCCGCGGGCAGGTTGTCACGCACCATCTTCGACAGCTTGTTGGCCTTGCCGTCGAAGGTGAGCGAGATGCCCTCGATCTTCTCGTAGTGCTCCAACTCCACGGCGAACAGCCGCACCATCTCCACGGCCATGCCCGCGGTGCCCGCGATGCCCGCGGCCGAGAAGGTATCGGTGATGTACACCTTTTCCATATCCCTGCTGGCCAGCAGATTGCCCTGGGTGGCCCGCCGGTCGCCCGCGATCAGCACGCCGCCGCGGAAGCTCACCGCCACGATGGTGGTGCCGTGCGGGGCGACCTCCTTCGCGGCGGTGCCGCCGGAAACTCCGGCGGCACCGTCGATAGCGGCGAACCTGTTGCCCGGCAACAGTTCCGGTGCGTGTGAGCGCAGGTGCTCGGTGAAGGACGAGAGTGCGTACCCCGGTTGGAGACGCATCGGATCACCCGCGGTCACTGGCCACCCTTCTGCACGTACGCGCGGACGAAGTCCTCGGCGTTCTCCTCGAGCACGTCATCGATCTCGTCGAGCAGGTCGTCGGTGTCCTCGGCCAGTTTCTCGCGACGTTCCTGACCGGCGGCGTCGACGCCTTCCTGACCCTCGTCCTCGTCGCCGCCCCCGGCGCGCTTGGTCTGCTCTTGTGCCATGGCAGCCGACCTCCCTCTGTTCGATGGGCGGCGCTGCCGGGCCCTACGCGGTTACGCAGGCTCTCGCCTCCGGGTCCGCCTCGCGCCGCCGTGTTCTCATCATGATCGGAGCCCAAGTATGAGCACGACTCCGATCATGAGCAATGTGCGTGCTCGTACAACAACCCTACCCAGCACGGCCGAGGCGATGGCGGATCTGTGTCGAAATCGCCGCGACGGCCGCGTCGTCGCCGGGTGGATCGTCACTGGGTGAGTTGTTCCACGAGTTCGGCGGCGGTGTCGACCCCGTCGAGCAGCTTGCCGACATGCGATTTGGTGCCGCGGCGCGGTTCCAGAGTGGGAATTCGCACCAGCGAGTCGCCGCCGAGGTCGAAGATCACCGAATCCCAGCTCGCGGCCGCGATATCCGCGCCGAAGCGGCGCAGGCACTCGCCGCGGAAGTACGCGCGGGTATCGGTGGGCGGGGTGGTCATGGCCTCGAGTACCTGCTGTTCAGTAATCAGCCGCTTCATCGACCCGCGGGCCACCAGGCGGTTGTAGAGGCCCTTGTCCAGGCGCACATCGGAGTACTGGAGGTCCATCAGATGGAGTTTCGGCGCGGCCCAGCCGAGACCCTCACGATTGCGCATTCCCTCGAGCAGTCGCAGTTTGGCGGTCCAGTCCAGCAGGTTCGCCGTCTCCATGGGATCGCGTTCGAGCAGGTCGAGCACCATCGCCCAATTGTCGAGGATGTCACGGGCGCGCGGGTCGTCGTTGCCCTCGCGGTCCATGAACTTGGCCGCGCGCTCGTGGTAGAGCCGTTGCAGTGCCAGGCCGGTCAGCTCGCGGCCGTCGGCGAGTGCGACAGCGGTCCGCAGGGTCGGATCGTGGCTGATCTGGTGCACCGCGGTGACCGGACGGGCCAGTTGCAGGTCCGACAGGTCTTCCCCCGCCTCGATCAGGTCGAGGACCAGCGCGGCGGTGCCGACCTTGAGGTAGGTCGACATCTCGGCGAGGTTGGCGTCGCCGATGATGACATGCAGCCTGCGGTACTTGTCGGCGTCGGCGTGCGGTTCGTCGCGGGTGTTGATGATGCCGCGCTTGAGGGTGGTCTCCAGACCGACCTCGACCTCGATGTAGTCGGCGCGCTGCGACAGCTGGAAACCGGCCTGGTCACCGGACTGCCCGATGCCCACCCGCCCGGAACCGGTGATGACCTGGCGGGAGACGAAGAACGGCGTCAGCCCGACAATGATCTGGTTGAACGGGGTGTCACGGCTCATCAGGTAGTTCTCGTGGGTGCCATAGGAGGCGCCTTTGCCGTCGACATTGTTCTTGTACAGCTGCAACCGCGGCGCGCCTGGGACGCTCGAGGCGTGCCGTGCGGCGGCCTCCATGACCCGCTCGCCGGCCTTGTCCCAGATCACCGCGTCCAGCGGGTCGGTGACCTCGGGGGCCGAGTACTCGGGATGCGCGTGGTCGACGTAGAGCCGCGCGCCATTGGTGAGGATCATATTGGCCGCGCCCACCTCGTCGGCGTCGATCACCGGCGCCGGGCCGCTCATGCGGCTCAGGTCGAATCCGCGCGCGTCCCGCAGCGGTGATTCCACCTCGTAGTCCCAGCGCGTCCGCTTCGCCCGCGGCACGCCCTCGGCGGCGGCGTACGCGAGCACCGCCTGGGTGGAGGTGAGGATCGGGTTGGCCGTCGGCTCCGTGGGGGTCGAGATGCCGTATTCGACCTCTATTCCGATGATGCGCTGCATACCACCGAGCCTAGGCGACCGGTGCGGTGTCATACCGAGGGTGGTACTCCGCGCGATCCGGGCGTGCCGGGCCGGAACCCACAGTCGTCGACCGATCGTCGCCACGGCCGCACCCGTGGTCGAGCCGGTTCGAACGCCGACCCGTTCGATGGTCGCGACACACCGGAGTAACCGGGAGCTCGTTCGCATTCGGATCGGGGACGCCCGGCCGAACACGAGTAGCGCGGTACTCGTGATCGGCACGCGCCGGGCCCCGATGCTGGAAGCGCGTCGCACGACGGCGCGCGTCCACACGAATGCGGGTGCGACGGATGCGGTGCGAATCACGAATCGGTCCGCATCGCACCGGAGTACGGAGTATCACCGATGAGAGCCGCGGTCCGCGAGATCTGGCTGCCCTTCAACGAGCCGTTGGAAGGCCGAGTGCCGTGGATGTACCTCGATGTCCGGGGGCGGGTGGCCACCGCCGTCGGCATCAGCCTCGACGACACGGTCCCCGATGTCGGGTCGCCCACACCCGGCCGACGCGAGAATTCGCTGGCCGCCTCGCGCCGACTACCGTGGCGGCACGGGATGCGCGGTCCCTTCGCCGCCGACCCGGATATCGATGCCGCGTGGGAAACCGTGAAACGCCGCAGCGATCTGGCGCACGGCGGCTGCCGCCGTTTCGAGCGACTCACCGATCTGCGTCTCACCGATACCGCGATCGACCGGATGGTGTTCGACCATCTGCACCTCGTGCAGACACTCGCGCGCGGACGTATCGTGCGCGACCGCACCGGCGCGGTCGCCCTGCCCTTCGCCGGGTTCGACTCCTGGCCCGCCGACGCCCAACTCGGATTGCTGAGCATGTGCTGGGTACTCGGCCCCGCCTTCGACTTTCCGCGATTCCACGAGGCGGCCGCCGAACGTGACTGGCTGCGCTGCGCCGCCGAATGCCGGATCTATCCCGAGATCGGCACGCTGGGGCGCCGCAACGACCGCGATCAGGAGTTGTTCCGCAATGCCTTTCGAATCGAACGCGACGGACTCGATCCCGAAGTCCTGCTGTTCGGCCTGCCCTGACCCGACACCGTCGCAGGGTCGGGCACACCGCGCGGTATTCCGTTCTCGCCCAATCCCGTTCGCTGTGAACGTGGTGGACTCGACGTCAGGTTCTCCGCCGAATCGCCGCCCGACCTCGCCGCGGGAACTCCTCGAGGAGCCCGCTACCCGCACATCCCGGCGGTCGCGCCCGTATGTGAATTCCTGGGTCAGGTTACCGAAACCCTCCGCTCGGCGCTGTCGCCCGGATAGTCTCGGCGATGGATCCGGTCCTGGATTCGCGTCACCAGCCGGGAGCATCCGATGGAGAAGGCTCTGGTCACCGAGGGAATGTCCGCGACACCCCGACCCCGCGATCCGGGCGACGCGCGCACGCCCGACGAGTCCCGTTGCGCGACAGCCATGCTGCGGCCCGGCATCCTCGCCTTCGGCGGCGCCATCGACGAGACCGCACTGCACGCCCATCACGCCGTCCAGGTCCTCGCGGCCCGTACGCCGCTGACCGTGATGGACGCCAGCGGCACGCACCACCGCGGCACCCTGGTCATCGTGCCCGCCGACGCACCGCACCGCGTCGACGCCGGCGCCGCGCAGGGCGCCGCGCTGTATCTCGACCCCGAGACGGTGGCGGGCGCCGCCGCCGACCGGCGCGCGCACACCGACGGCTGGACCGGCGGCGCGCACGCGCGGGCGGACCTGCGCGGCGGCACGCTGGCCGCGCAGGTCGACGCGCTCGTCGCGCACCTGCGCGACGACCGGGAGATACCGCGGGCGCGTCCGCACCACGCGGCGGTGGCCGAAGCGCTGCGCATGCTGCCCGCCCTGGTGCCCGACCGCACCGTCCGGGGCGCGGATGTGGCCCGGCGGGTGGGACTCTCGCCGACGCGATTGTCGCATCTGTTCGCCGCCCAGGTCGGTATTCCCTTGCGGCCCTATATCCTCTGGCTGCGCCTTCGGGTCGCCATCGCCCGGGTGCGCGCCGGCGACGACCTGGCCGCCGCCGCGCTCGCGGCCGGATTCGACGACGGCGCGCATTTCACCCGCACCTGCCGCCGCACCTTCGGACTCTTCCCCGCCGCGCTCGACCGGACGAACGACTGGGACCTCGGCGACGGCTGCTGGGCCGGCGAACCGAGCGCCTGAGCCGACACCCGGGTCGCGCATGTACTCTCGGATCATGTTCTGGCGGGTTCGGCCGACCTTCGCGGTACTCGGCTTCGTGCTGCCCGCCCTCGTCCTGCTGGTGGCACCGGCCGGCGAATCCAGTGCGCTGGTGGCACTCGGCGCGGTCACCGCCGCGGCGATCGTCACGCTCATGGCGCCGCACGGACTGCCGTCGCGTGTGCTCACCGTGGCCACCGCGGGTCCGCCGAGCTCGGCCCAGCGACGCAGGCGCGGCTCGTATCTGCGCCAGAGCAGTCCTGACACGGCGGGACGTCCACGACCGAGAGCACCGGGCGCGGTCGCGCGCTGACGGCACGCCCAGAACGGGTGTGACGTCGGCCCTTGTCGACCGTCAACCCTTCCGTTCGTGCCCCCCCGCGGCACGCCGCCCCGTCAGGTGGTTCCCCCGTGCTCGATTTCGTCTACTACCCCGTGTCCGCCGTTCTGTGGCTGTGGCACACCGCCTTCGCGTCGATCCTCGGCCCCGGTTCCGACCTCGCCTGGGTGCTCGCCGTGATATGCCTGGTCGCCTGTTTCCGCGCGGCACTGGTGCCGACCGTGCTGAAACAGGTGCGCAACCAGGCCGCCCTGCGGCGACTGCGGCCGAAGATCGCGGCGATCGAACGCGCCCACCCCGAGGACCGGGCGCGCCGGACCGAGGAGATCCGGCGGCTGCACGCGGACAACGGCGTCGGCCTGTTCGTCGGATGCCTGCCCATGCTGGTCCAGGGCCTGCTGTTCCTCGGACTGTTCCACGTCCTACGGTCTTTCGACCGCACCGGCGTCGGCTCGCACATACCCTTCCAGGCCACCTCGACCCCGATGTCACCCGAACAGAACGCCACGACCCCGAACTACCTGCTCGGCGCCGACGACGTCCGGTCCTTCCTCGACACGCACCTGTTCGGCGCGCCGCTGACGGCGACACTCGCGGGAACGCCCGGCGTCACGGTGACCGCGGTCGCGATCACGCTCATGACGGTCGCGGCGATCGCCACTCATCTTGCCGCGCGCGTCGCGGTCGCGCGCCAGGATGCCGACACCGCGCAGGCACGGGTGATGAATACGCTGAGCCTGTGGGTGTTCCCGGCCGGCGCGCTGATCGGCGGGGCGGTACTGCCGATCGCGGTACTGCTGTACTGGGCGTCGACCAACGCGTGGACCGCGGCTCAGCAGTATCTGGTGCACCGGCGCGTCGATGCCGAAAACGCTCGGCGCGAAGCGGATACGGTCGTCGTGCGCGCGGCGACCACACCGAAGCCGGGAGCGAGACCGGTCCGCGGCAGGTCGCGCCGCATCCGCTACCAGGCCGCGTCGACGGGGCGTGCGAAGAGGCTGTAGCGGGCCGCGATACCGACGAGGACCTGCCGGATCCCGATCGGCGCCCACGCCGCCGCCGGGTCCTCCTCGATGACCGGATCGGCGAGGACGAGGGTCGCGCCCCGCCATCGCAGCTCGAACCTTTCCGCCGCCAATACATTCCGAACCCAGTCCACGTCGCGGCCGTAGGTGAGCGCGATACGGTAGCCGCCGTCGCGGGGGAACACCCAGACCGGGGTGCGGTAGACGCGGCCGGAGCGGCGGCCGCGGTGCACGATCGTGCCGAACGGCGGAACACGTCCCGCCAGTAGACCGGCCACGGGATTGGTGACGTGCCGGTTGAAATTCGCCAGTGCGCGGGGCAAGACCATCGCGCGGTCCTCTCTCGAGTCGACGTGACTCACAGGTTACTCTCGGACTGTGACCGCGCAGCCACCGAAACAACGCTCGGAGATGATCGCGGTGTACGACCGCTCGGGACAGGTCACCGGATCGGCGGATCGCGCGGAGGTCTATCGGGACGGACTCTGGCATGCCAGCGCGGGAGTGCTGGTCCGCTCACCGGACGGGGAGCGGATCTACGTGCACCGGCGCACCGATACCAAGATGGTCTTCGCGGGTATGCACGACTGTCTGGCGGGCGGGGTGGTCGCGCCGGGCGAGAGCCCCGAACAAACCGCCGTGCGTGAACTCGCGGAGGAGCTCGGCATCGTGGTCGCCGAGCACGGACGCGCACCGCTGCCGATGGCAAGCGCCTCCTGGGACGGCACGTGGGCGGGACGGCCGATGCGCTGTCACCTGTTCGCCTACGAACTGCGCTACGACGGACCCATCCGGCATCAGCCGGACGAGATCGCGGACGGCTGGTGGTGGACCGACGCCGAACTACGCGCCCATCTCGACGATCCGGCGTGGCCGTTCGTGCCCGACACCCGGGTACTGGTCGGCGATCTCATCGCCTGATCACAGCGGATCCGTCGTCTCGCGCGGTGAAGTTCCGGTCGGCGCGTTTCTCGAGCCATGGCGGCCGACAGGGTTGCGGCACGATCGAATCAGCCATCGAATCGATGGAGTACGGAAGTTCCGGTACGAGAGGATGATCGCGCTGTTTCAGCGGAAGAAGGCACAGCTTCGGCGCTGTTCGGAGAAATAGCAACGGCCCACCGGATATATCCGGTGGGCCGCACTGTATTTCTTCTGCCGACTATGCGACGCTTCCTGCGCCCGCGAGGAGGATGGTCTGCAGGATATTGGCGACGACTGCGAGAAGCTCCATGAAATATTTCCTTGATGTCGGAATCGTTGAGAGTCCACAGCATTTACCACAGTGGTGTCGTGGACGTTAACTGCCGGTGACCATTCGGCGCCGCGGCCGCGGCGGATCAGCCCGAGGAGGCCATCGAACCCGCCCATGCCGCGAATGCCCCTGGGTTCCGGGTCTGGAGCAGGACGCGGCCGGGGCCGACGAAATCGAAGACGAATCCCTCGCCGGATTTCAGCGACTGGAGGGAGCGGCCCGACACCGCGCGGCGGATCGTGAAATTCATCGCCAGGTCGTAGGCGACCACGTGGCCGGTATCGATGGTGATCGGTTCGCCGGGCTGGAGATCGATGACATCGATCGCGCCGAATACGCCGACCACGATTTCACCGGATCCGTGCGCGCGCAATCCGAAACCGCCCTCACCGCCGAACAGGTTCGCGAAACCGCCCCATTTGCTTTCCACCTGCACGCCATGGGAATTCGCGATCCAGCCGCCGCGGCTGATGAAATAAGGCCGGTCCTCGGTGATCTGAAGGTTCAGCATGTCGCCGGGCAGGGCGGGCGCGACGTCGACCCAGCCGCCCTGCGGCGGCGCGGTGCAGGTGGAGACGAAGAACGACTCGCCCGCGAGCACCGAACGCTTGAGTCCCGCGAGAATGCCGCCCTCGGCCTTGGCGGCCAGGCCGACACCCGCGGAATGGGCCACCATGGCGCCGCTTTCGACCCGCATCGGCTCGCCACCGGCGAGGAAGCACCGCGCGATGGTCGACGCGGGATTGTGGCGCAACTGTACCTTCATGCCGGCGACCCTACCGCGTTCCGCGGGTCGTCGGCGGTGCGCGGAAACCGCGGGCGGATCAGCCCAGCGACCGCAGCGCTTCCTCGCTGCGCGCCACCACGGCGGTGCCGTCGGCGGTCAGCACGATCGGACGCTGGATCAGCTTCGGATTCGCGGCCAGCGCCTCGATCCAGCGATCGCGATCGGCGGGCGTACGTCCCCATTCCGCCATGCCCAGATCCTTGGCGATCTGTTCGCCGGTGCGGGTGATGTCCCAGGGCTGCGCGCCGAGCCGGGCGAGTACGTCGCGCAGTTCGTCGGCGGTCGGCGGATCGTCGAGGTATCGGCGCACCGTGTACTCGATGCCCGCCTCGTCCAGGTGCGCCGTGGCGTCGCGGCTCTTGGTGCACCGCGGGTTGTGCCAGATCTCGGTCTGTCCAGCTGTCATCCCCTCAGCCTAGAGGTGCACGAGGTCGGGCCAGACCTCCGACCACTCGTGCCGCCGCCCTGCGCACACCCAGATCGTGACGTCGCGCGTATTGCCCGGATAGCCGAGGCGGACGTCCACCTTGCCCGCCGGCGCGACCTCATCGAAATTCCATCGCAGGAATCCCTCGTTCATCCCCACGGCGATCACGGCGCCCGCCGTGTCCGGGGGCACGCCGAAGTACCCGTAGCCGCGGCTTGCGCTGTAGACGGGCGGGAGCCGGTCGCGTCCGAGTTGATCGAGGGCGCTCGCCTGCCAGTAGGTGTCGGTCAGCACGATCGCCCCGGCGCGCTGGGCCTGGGTCATGTCCGCGTGGACGCGGTCGACCTCGGCGGTCAGTTCCGGCCAGCCGAATTCGCCGTAGACGCCGATGTCGGCGGCGGCCTCGGCATCGTCGCGCGGCGGTCGCAACCGGTCCGGCGAGCGCCACGGCGCGTCGTAGAAGATCAGCACCGTGGACACCGCGACCAGCGCCGCGCCCGCCGCGAGCACGGCTCGGCGGGGCACCGGCCGCAGTCGGCCCGCCAGATCGACCAGCCCCACCGCGCCGGCCGCCAACGCGACGCCGTAGATGCCCGCGATGTAGTGGATACGGCCGCCGACGGCAAGGAATATCACCGCCAACAGGATGATGGCGACCCCGAGGAAGCGGTAGGGCCGTAGTGAGCGCTGCCGAAGCAATGCCCAGACCCCGTACGGCAGCACCACCGCGCCCAGGTAGCCTGCCAGCAGGATCGCCAGCGGCGCGAACAGCATCCGTGCCCCGAGGATGCCATGTCCGTCGCCGACGACATCGCCCATACGCGGTCGCGGCCAGTCGTGCGCGGACTGCCAGAGCAGTTCGGGCACCGTCACACCCACCACGATCAGTCCGCCCAGCCACAGCAGCGGACGGCGCGGCAACTCGCGCGGACCCACTGTCAGCGCGGCGGTCACCACGCAGATCCAGAAGTACGGAATCAGCCATTCGACCTGCGTGGCCACCGCGGTCACCAGCGCCGCGGCGAGTAGCAGACCGTCGCGGCGGGTGCGGACCCAGCGCACCACCAGCCAGGTGATGATCACCCACAGCGCGGTGTCGACGGCGTTGGTCGTCAGCATCTTGCCCTGCGACAGCAGCAACGGCGAGGTCGCGTAGGCGAGGGCGGCCAGCGTCTGTGCCGCTCGGCCGCCGCCGAATTCGCACGCCATCGACGCCGTGAGGACCACGGCGAGTACGGTCAACGCCACCGCGGGCAGCCGCAACACGAAATACGATCCCGGCGCGACGGTGTCAACGGCCCGCGCGAGCAGCGGCAACGCAGGCCCCTGATCGGCGTAGCCGAAGGCGGGTCGGCGACCGGCCGCGAGGACGTACAGTTCGTCGCCGAAGTAGCCGTAGCGGCTCGCGGAGAACAGCAGCAGCGCCGCGGCGACGGCCGCGACGGTCCCGACCGCCGCGGTCGCGAGCGGAGGCCGCAGGTCCGGTGCGATGTCGTAGTCCTGTCGATCCTCGATATCGGTCACGCAGGCTCCTGATCGGTGCGCCTCGGGGTCCCGGGAGAATCTAGCGGGCGGGACGGGTCCGAGCCGCACCCCGCGGGGGCGTGTCCGGTCAGTCGGAGTCGACGTAACCGTCGGCCACCTCCAGCGCCGCGTCGACGATCTCGAGTCCGGCGCGGAGTTCCTCGGCGGTGGTGGTGAGCGGTGGCGCGATCTGGAATCGGTTGCCCGCGTTGAACGGCCACAGTCCGCGCGCCTTGGCCGCGGCGGTGACCGCGTTCATGGGTTCGGCCCGTGCGCCCGCGGCGGCGAACGGGATCAGCGGTTCGCGGGTGCGCGGGTCGCGCACGAGTTCCAGCGCCCAGAAGAAACCGAGTCCGCGGACCTCGCCCACGCTGGGATGGCGCGCCGCCAGCTCCCGCAGCCCCTTGCCGAGCACGTCCGAACCCACCGAGCGCACATGGTCGAGAATGCCCTCGCGCTCGAAGATCTCTATCGAGGCGACCCCCGCCGCGCAGGCCAACGGATGTCCGGCGTAGGTGAGTCCGCCGGGATAGACGCGGTCGTCGTAGCGCGCGGCGATGCGTTCGGCGATGAGCACGCCGCCCAGCGGCACATACCCGGAATTGACACCCTTGGCGAAGGTGATGACATCGGGGGCCACGTCGAATGCCCGCACCGCGAACCACTCCCCGACCCGCCCGAATCCCACCATCACCTCGTCGGCGATATAGACGATGCCGAATTCGTCGCACAGTGCCCGCACGCCGGCCAGATAGCCCGGCGGCGGCACCAGCACGCCATTGGTGCCGACCACGGTCTCCAGGATGAGGCCGGCGATATGGTCGGGCCCCTCCAGTTCGATCACCTGGCGCAGGTGCGCGAGCGCGGCGGCGGTCTCCTGCTCGAGCGTGGTGGTCTGCCACGGTGACCGGTACGGATACGGCCCGAAGAAGCGCACCACGTCCACATTGGTCGGCTCAGCGCCCCAGCGCCGGGGCTCGCCGGTGAGACCGATGGCGACGCCGGTGCCGCCGTGATAGGAGCGGTAGGCGGCCAGCATCTTGGTACGCCCGGTATAGCTGCGCGCCAAGCGAACCGCGTGTTCCACGGCCTCCGCCCCGCCTGTGGTGAACAGCACGCGGTTCAGGTCACCGGGGGCGCGTTCGACGATCAGCCGGGCCAGTTCGCTGCGCGCCCGATTGCCCACGGTCGGGGAGATGGTGGTCAGTTCCCGCGCCTGGGCGACGATCGCGTCGACGAGACGCGGATGCTGGTGGCCGATGTTCACGTTGACCAGTTGCGAGGAGAAGTCCAGGTAACGCTTCCCGTTCTCGTCCCAGAACCAGGATCCGGACGCGCCCGTGACCAGCACCGGATTCGCGCCGCCCTGCGCGCTCCACGGGTAGAAGACGTGATCCTCGGCCGTCACCTGTTCGCCCCCTCGGTCTGGGGCACCCGCGTCGGCGCGAAACCGGTTGCGGCTTTCCACACCACCGACGCCCCGGTTACGTGGTCGTCGGCGTACTCGGTCAGCACCGTCGCACCCTCCTGATTCCTGGTCTCCCGTGCGACACGATGGTGACGACCATGCGGCGCGCGTACCCGACGCGGGTCGCCCGGTCACGCGCCGCGCTCATCGGACCGACTCGGTGGCGGTGGCGACCCGGGTCAGCCGCGGCAGCACGGATTCACCGTATGCTTCGAGCGTGGCGGTCTTGGCGTCGTGCTGTAGGTAGACGGCGAACTGGTCGACGCCGAGTTCCTCGAGTTCCCGCAGCCGCGCCAACTGGTCGTCGGCGGTGCCGAGCAGACAGAACCGGTCGATGACGGCGTCGGGCACGAAATCGGCGTGGGTATTGCCCGCGCGCCCGTGCTCGTTGTAGTCGTAGCCGTTACGGCCCGCGATGTAGTCGGTGAGGGCGGCGGGGATATCGCCGCCGGTGCCGTAGCGGGCGACGATATCGGCGACGTGGTTGCCAACCATGCCGCCGAACCAGCGGCACTGTTCGCGCGCGTGCGCCAGCCCGTGCGCCGAGCCGTCGGTGACGTAGGCGGGCGCGGCGACGCAGATCCGCACCGAGGCGGGATCGCGGCCCGCGCGTTCGGCGGCCGCCCTCACCCGCGCGATGGCCCACGCGGCGATATACGGATCGGCCAATTGCAGGATGAACCCGTCGGCGACCGCGCCGGTGAGCTCCAGCGCGCGCGGACCGTAGCCGGCCGCCCACACCTCGAGTCGGGAATCGGCCGCCCAGGGAAACCGCACGACAGTGTCTCCGATCCGCGCGCTGCGGCCGTTGCCCAGTTCGCGGATGACCTCGATCGACTCACGCATCTGCGCCAGAGTGGTGGGTTCGCGGCCGATGGCCCGCACGGCCGAGTCGCCGCGGCCCATGCCGCAGACGGTGCGATTGCCGAACATGTCGTTGAGCGTGGCGAAGGTGGCGGCCGTGACCGTCGGGTCCCGGGTCGCGGGATTGGTGACCATCGGGCCGACCGTGACCCGGCGCGTGACCGCCAGGATCTGGCTGTGGATGACGTAGGGCTCCTGCCACAGCAGATGCGAGTCGAAGGTCCACACATGCGAGAAGCCGTGCGTCTCGGCCAGTCTGGCCAGTTCGATCACCCGTGACGCGGGCGGCGTGCATTGCAGCACCACACCGATGTCCATGCGGCAGTCTCCCTTTCGGTTCGGCGATCAGATCAGGTTCTGCGACAGCCCACGTGCGACGAACCGGCCGTGTCCCGCGGTCCCGAGATAGCGCCCGCCGTCGACGACGACGCGACCGCGCGACAGCACGGTATCGACGTGGCCGCCGATCTCGAATCCCTCGTAGGCCGAATAGTCCATGTTCATGTGGTGGGTCTTGCCGACGCCGATGGACGTGTGCCCCTCGGGGTCGTAGATCACGATGTCGGCGTCGGCTCCCGGCGCGACGATGCCCTTGCGGGGATACATGCCGAACATGCGCGCGGGCGCGGTGCAGCAGACCTCTACCCACCGTTGCGGCGAGATGAGTCCGTTCTCGACGCCCTGGAACATGAGGTCCATCCGGTGCTCGACCCCGCCGATGCCATTGGGGATGCGGCTGAAATCGCCGCGCCCCAACTCCTTCTGCTCCTTCATGCAGAACGGGCAGTGGTCGGTGCTGACCGCGGTGACGTCGCCGGTGCGGATATAGCGCCACAGCTCGTCCTGGTGTCCCTCGGCGCGCGAGCGCAGCGGCGTCGAGCACACCCATTTCGCGCCCTCGAAATCCGGTGCGCCCAGATGCTCTTCGAGCGAGAGGTACAGGTACTGCGGACAGGTCTCGCCGAAGACGTTCTGTCCCTTGCCGCGTGCCACCGCGATCTGCTCGAGCGCCTGCTTGGCCGAGACGTGCACCACGTACAGCGGCGCGCCGGTCACCTGCGCCAGCATGATGGCGCGATGGGTGGCCTCCTCCTCGAGTTGCCACGGGCGGGTCACGCCGTGGTGGTAGGGAGCGGTGTCACCGCGGGCGAGCGCCTGTTCGACGAGCACGTCGATGGCGATGCCGTTCTCGGCGTGCGTCATGAGCAGCGCGCCGAGGCCGGCCGCGGACTGCATGGCGCGCAGGATCTGGCCGTCGGTGGAGTAGAAGACGCCGGGATAGGCCATGAACAGTTTGAAACTGGTGACCCCCTCGGCCACCAATTCGCTCATCCCCTTCAAGGATTCGTCGTCGACCTCACCCATGATCTGGTGGAAGCCGTAGTCGATCGCGCACTGTCCGGCGGCCTTGCGGTGCCACTCGGCGAGGGTGTCCTGGAGACGTTCCCCCGGCTTCTGGACCGCGAAGTCCACGATCGTGGTGGTGCCGCCCCACGCCGCCGCCCGCGTGCCGGTCTCGAAGGTGTCCGAGGCCTCCGTGCCGCCGAATGGCATCTGCATATGCGTGTGCCCGTCGACGCCGCCCGGGACGACGTACTTGCCGGTGGCGTCGATGACCGTGTCGGCGGTCGCGGTGAGGTCGGCGCCGAGTGCCGTGGAACCCGGGTGCAGCAGCGCGACGATCGTGTCGCCGTCGACGAGCACGTCCAGCGCCTGGGAACCGGTCGGCGAGACGACGGTGCCGCCGTGAACGAAGGTGGTGGTCATGGCGTCACCAGCGGTCCGTAGGCGTCGGGGCGGCGATCGCGGTAGAAGGCCCAGCGATCGCGCACCACCTTGATCAGGTCCATGTCCAGATCGCGGACCACGAGTTCGGGCTCGGTGTCGGAGGCCGGTTCACCGACGAATTTACCCTCGGGGTCGACGAAATAGCTGGTGCCGTAGAAATCGTCGTCGCCGTAATCGGATTCGACGCCGACCCGGTTGATCGCGCCGATGTAGTACTCGTTGGCGACCGCCGAGGCGGGCTGCTCCAATTTCCACAGATAAGCCGACAATCCGCGCGAGGTAGCCGAGGGATTGAACACGATCTCCGCGCCCGCGAGACCCAGCGCCCGCCAGCCCTCCGGGAAATGCCGGTCGTAACAAATGTAGACGCCGACGCGGCCCACCGCGGTGTCGAAGACCGGCCAGCCGAGATTGCCGGGCCGGAAATAGAACTTCTCCCAGAAACCCCGGACGTGCGGAATATGGTGCTTGCGGTATTTGCCGAGGTAGCTGCCGTCGGCGTCGATGACCGCGGCGGTGTTGTACAGCAGACCGGGTTGCTGCTGTTCATAGACCGGCAGGATCGTCACCATGCCGAGTTCGGCGGCCAACGCCGCGAAACGCTCGGTCGTCGGTCCCGGCACCGATTCGGCGTAGTCGTAGAATTCGGCGTCCTGCGACTGGCAGAAGTACGGACTGTAGAACAGTTCCTGGAAGCAGATCACCTTCGCTCCCCGCGCGGCCGCCTGCCGCGCGTAGTCCTCGTGTGCCTTGATCATGGACTCTTTGTCGCCCGTCCAGTTCGTCTGGACCAGTGCGGCTCGAACGGTTGCCATGATTGTTATCGTGCACCCTGAACCACGTCGAATGTGTTATATCCGCGGGGAAACAATTTCCTGGCCGTAAATCCTCGGTGCGGTCGCTCACCGATCGCCGTCGAGCAGCTGCGCGGTTGCGATCGATTCGGCGGCGCTCCGGTGGCCCGCGTGTCCGATCTCCCCGGTTTCCTCGCGTGGGGAACCGGGTAAGTGGCAGGATGCGGGCCGGGCATCGATCGGTGCGCCGACCCGACAAGGAGTTCCCAACCGTGAGCAGTGGAGTGCGAATGCGCGTGGCCGGCCGGACGAAGGGCGCGACGCGCCATCGCGGAAATCCGATGCGACGGGTACTGCCCGGCCTCGGTGTGTTGGTGGCAGGCGTCGCGCTGACCCTGTTCGCGGCGGGCGGCGTCTCGGCGCAGATCCCGGCGGTGCGGCAGAGTCCGGCCGAATGCGCGCCGCCCGCGGCGGGTGTGCCCAACGGCAAACAGTGGCAGGCCGAACCGGGCCTGTCGATCGACCCCGCCGCCGGGTACACCGCCGTCCTCGAGACCAACTGCGGCGCGGTCACCATCGCGCTCGAGGCGGCGCGCGCGCCGCGCACCGTGAACTCCTTCGCCTTCCTCGCGGGCGAACAGTACTTCGACCACACCCGCTGCCACCGGCTCACCACCCAGGGCATCTACGTGCTGCAATGCGGTGACCCGACGGCCACCGGCACCGGCGGCCCCGGCTACCGCTTCCCCGACGAGAACCTCACGGGCGCAATCTATCCGGCGGGCACCCTGGCCATGGCCAACTCCGGTCGCGACACCAACGGCAGCCAGTTCTTCCTCGTCTACCAGGACACCAAGCTGCCGCCGAACTACACGCCCTTCGGCCGCGTCGTCGACGGTCTCGGCGTGCTCACCCGCGTCGCAAACGCGGGCGTGCGCGACGGCTCCGGCGACGGGGCGCCGTCCCAGGACATCGTGCTGAACAAGGTGACCACCACCGTCGGCTGACCCGGGTGGGGGCGGCGAATCGGCCGGCGCGGCCCCCGGACGAATGCCACACTGTAGCAGTGGCTTTCGATGGCGATGACGAGCAACGATCGGGCCCCGAGGAATCCAGCGGCGTCGAGCCGCTGTCGTTCCTCACCGATCTGCTGCTCGACTCCCAATTGAAGATGGCCGAACTGGGTCACCCCGACCTGGTCGAACGGTTCCTGGACCTGTCCCGGCGCCTGGCGACCCACGGCCCGGATGTCGACGACGGCTTCGCCCGCGACTTCGGGAAGGCCACGCTGGAAGCCGCCGAGGTCTGCGAGACCGAGGACGAGGAGGGAATGGACCGCCCCGGCAGCGAGACCGGCGAACTCTACTGGAATCTGTGCTGGGGCATCATCATGCTGTCGTTCCTGCGCGAGAAGGGCCGCGACACTCCGTAATCCGCCGGGCCGCGCTCATGCCCATCCTCGGCGGGAGCCGATCCCGCGCCGTGGCCGCGCACTCTCGGACGGTGACGGCGGTAACACTCAGGTGATACTCCGAGCACAACCGACCGACGGTATTGCCGTGGGGCGGCCCGATCGCCGCGAACCTCTTCCCGGGCGGGCCGAATCATAGGATACTTTCCGCTACCCACCGGTTCTCAGCAAGCCCTCAGTCCGCGCCGGCTACAACCACGGCTTGAAGTGGTCCACTGGGTGGTATGTCGGTTGAACAGGACCGGCAGTGTGTCCGATCCAGGAGGTCAGGGCCATGAGCAGTGCGATGACGACAACCCGGCGCGAACTGGTGCGCCTCACCGGAATCGCGGGCGATTCGGTGAGCAAGCGCGGACTGCGTTCCATCAACGCCGATGCCGTGGCCTCCTGGAGCGATTCCGACAGCGGCCGCATCGCCTTCGTCGTCGCCGACGGTGTCGGTGACCATCTGCCCGCGGCCCGCGCGGCGCGCACTGCGGCCACGGTGGCGGCGCGCGAAGGCGCGCGCGGCGGCGCGGCGGTGGGCATCCTCGCCGCGCAACGGAGCCTGCTGCGCGAATTCCCGCAACCCAAGGCCGACAGCGCCCTGGTGATCGCGGTACTGCCCACCGCCGACCGCGCGGACGCGCCCGCCGATATCGCCTGGGTGGGCGATTGCCGCGCCTATCGCTGGAACAGCCGCACCCTGCACCAGATCACGACCGACCACACCCTGGCCGAGTACCTGCGCATGCGCGGACAGCACCCGACGCCACGGGCCGATCACATCATCACCACGACCGTGCGCACGGTGCGCGAGGACCAGATCGGCCGCGCCGCCACCGGCTCCAGCAACGGGCGGCTGCTGCTGTGCAGCGACGGCGTCCACAAGCGAATCGGCATCGCCGCCGTCAAGGCCATGCTCGCCGCGGGCGAGCCGCCGCAGAGCACCGCCGACGCGCTGGTGGAGCTCGCGCTACGCGGCGGCGGACGCGACAACGCCTCCGCCTTCGTGGTCGACCGCGGCCCGCACCGCGCCGGCTAGGGCAGGGCTCGGCGCGGCCATTCGGCCTCAACGGCTTCGCCTGCGGCAACGGCGGCGACTTCACCGCCCCGACACAGCGAGGAGCCGCGTCGACGTGCGACGCGGCTCCTCGTGAATGGTGACTACAGGTACTGACCGGTATTCGACTCGGTGTCGATGGCGCGGCTGGCCGAGGCGTTCTTGCCGGTGACCAGCGTACGGATGTAGACGATCCGCTCGCCCTTCTTGCCCGAGATGCGCGCCCAGTCATCGGGATTCGTGGTGTTGGGCAGGTCCTCGTTCTCGGAGAACTCGTCCACGATCGAATCGTAGAGATGCTGGATGCGCAGACCCGGATTGCCGGTGTCGAGCACGGACTTGATCGCGTACTTCTTGGACCGATCGACGATGTTCTGGATCATCGCGCCGGAGTTGAAGTCCTTGAAGTACAGGACCTCCTTGTCACCGTTGGCGTAGGTGACCTCCAGGAAGCGATTGTCCTCGCTCTCGGCGTACATCCGGTCCACGACCCGTTCGATCATCGCCCGGATGCAGGCGCCCTTGTCGCCGCCGAATTCGGCGACGTCGTCGGCGTGCAGCGGCAGCCCCTCGGTCAGGTACTTCGAGAAGATGTCCTGCGCCGATTCCGCGTCGGGGCGCTCGATCTTGATCTTGACGTCCAGGCGGCCCGGACGCAGGATCGCGGGGTCGATCATGTCCTCGCGGTTGGAGGCGCCGATGACGATGACGTTCTCGAGGCCCTCGACGCCGTCGATCTCCGACAGCAGCTGCGGCACGACGGTGGTCTCCACATCCGAGGACACACCCGAACCGCGGGTGCGGAAGATGGAGTCCATCTCATCGAAGAACACGATCACCGGGGTACCCTCCGACGCCTTCTCACGGGCGCGCTGGAAGATGATCCTGATGTGGCGCTCGGTCTCGCCGACGAACTTGTTCAGCAGTTCGGGGCCCTTGATGTTGAGGAAGAAGGACTTGGCCTCCTTGGCGTCCTCACCGCGGGCCTCGGCGATCTTCTTGGCCAGCGAGTTGGCCACCGCCTTGGCGATCAGCGTCTTACCGCAGCCGGGCGGACCGTAGAGCAGCACGCCCTTGGGCGGGCGCAGCGCGTACTCGCGGAACAGGTCCTTGTGCAGGAACGGCAGCTCGACCGCGTCGCGGATCTGCTCGATCTGGCGGGCCAGACCGCCGATGTCCTCGTAATCGACATCGGGAACCTCTTCGAGGACCAGATCCTCGACCTCGGCCTTGGGTATGCGTTCGAAAGCGAATCCGGCCTTGGTGTCGACCAGCAGGGAGTCACCGGGCCTGAGCTTGCGGATCGGCGAATCGGGATCGTCGAGATCGTCGTTCTCGGCGACCTTGGACAGCGGACCCGACAGCCACACCACCCGCTCCTCGTCGGCATGGCCGACGACAAGGGCGCGGCGACCGTCGTCGAGGATCTCGCGCAGGGTGCCGATCTCGCCGACCGAGTCGAACACGCCCGCCTCGACCACCGTGAGCGCCTCGTTGAGGCGGACGGTCTGGCCGTACTCGAGGGTGGCGGTGTCGATATTCGGTGAACAGGTCAACCGCATCTTGCGACCCGAAGTGAACACGTCGACCGTCTGATCGTCGAACACGCCGATCAGGATGCCGTAGCCACTCGGCGGCTGACCGAGCCGATCGACCTCCTCGCGCAGCGCCACCAACTGCTGGCGCGCCTCCTTGAGGGTGTCCATCAGCTTCGTGTTGCGAATGGTCAGCGAATCGATGCGGGCTTCCAATTCCCGTGCGCGATCCGGCGAATCGGCGAGTTGCCTCCGGAGTGCAGCCGCCTCGGCGCGCACTGCCTCGAGCTCTCTCCAGGCCGCCGAATCGGAATTCTCGATGGGGCTCATGTGCTGCTCCTCCCAGTCCCGGTCTATCAACGCTACCGGGCGTGAACGGTTCTCGCTTTCCGACATGGTTTCTTCGTGATCACATCTGCGCTGCGATCGGCGGCGGAAGCCCCATGTTAGCCTGCCCTAACCCGAAGCGGGCGGTAGTTCTCGCCCATCGAGCCGAAAGGTAGCCAGGAATGCTCCTCACCGCCAGAACCCTGCGCGTATGCGTCGCCACCGCCGCGGTGGCGATCGCCACGACGGTAGGGCTCACCGGATGTGGATCGGACGCCGAGTCCGACACCGCCGCCAGTGCCACCTCCACAGCAATTACCACATCCGCCGCCGCCGTGACCACGGGTTCGGCCGGTCACGGCGATCACAGCGCCGCTGCGGCGCCCTCGGCGGAGCAGTTGCGGACCACCCTGGCGACCTTCGCCGACCCCGCCGAGACCGCACAGGCCAAGGTCGCCATCGTGGTCGACGGTCAGAAGCGCGCGTCCAACATCGAGACCATGACCAAGGCGCTGGCCGGGTACGGCGCCCTGAAGTTCGTGGTGAACGATGTCAAGGTCGACGGACAGAGCGCCACCGCCCAGGTCGTCATCAGCTCGCCCAACGGCGACGCCCCGCCCATGCCGCTGACCTGGCAGCAGGTCGACGGCACCTGGAAGATCTCCGACCCGAGCGCCTGCGTGCTGCTCGGTTTCGCCCAGGCGCCCTGTGCGCCGTAGCGCGCCGACGCGTCGCCCGTGCGCGCGCCCGCGCACCGGCGACGGCCGAGAGTGGCCCTCAGCCCTTCGACGGACGACGTTGCGGTTTGGGGGTCACCGTACCCTCGGCCAGCCGCCGCGCGCTCACCAGGAACGCGGTATGGCCCTGCATGCGGTGTTCGGGACGCACCGCGAGGCCGACCACGTGCCAGCCGCGCACCATCGACTCCCATGATCTCGGCTCGGTCCAGCACTCCTGTTCACGCAGCGCCTCGACGATCTTGGACAGCTGGGTGACGGTCGCCACGTAGACGATGAGCACCCCGCCCGGAACCAGCGCGCGCGACACCGCGGGCAGCGCGTCCCAGGGCGCGAGCATGTCCAGCACCACCCGATCGACCGGTTCGCCCTCGTATGCCGCCACGTCGGCGACGGTGAGCGACCAGTTGTCGGGGCGCTCACCGAAGAAGGTCTCCACATTGCGCACGGCGTGCTCGGCGTGGTCGGCACGGATCTCGTAGGAGATCACCCGCCCACCCGGCCCCACCGCGCGCAACAGCGAGCAGGTCAGCGCGCCCGATCCGGCCCCCGCCTCGAGCACCCGCGCACCGGGGAACACATCGCCCTCGTGCACGATCTGCGCGGCGTCCTTGGGGTAGATGACGGCCGCGCCGCGCGGCATCGACAGCACGTAGTCGACCAGCAGCGGGCGCAGCGCCAGATACGGCGTGCCATTGGTGGAGTGCACCACACTGCCCTCGTCGGCGCCGATCAGCTTGTCGTGTTCGATCCCGCCGCGATGGGTGTGGAATTGCTTGCCGGGCTCGAGGACGACCGTGTAGAGGCGTCCCTTGGCATCGGTCAGCTGCACCCGGTCACCGATGGTGAAAGGCCCGGTCCGTCTGGCCGTCATGTATCTCCGTTCCACTCGCCTGCGTGAACGCGGCGCGCGTGGATCCGCGGCGCCGAGTCGGCGACCGCCGATCGCGCCGCGGTGTCGGTACCGCCGGATAGCCTGCCAGGTATGTCAGCGAGCGTGTCCATGCCCCCCGCCGATGCCGACCCCGATCCCGGCGCGGCGGGCCATACCGCTCGGCGGCGTCCGGCGCTGTCTCCCTCGCGGGCAATGGATTTCAAACAGTGCCCGCTCAAGTACCGGCTGCGCGCGATCGATCGGATTCCCGAGCCGCCCTCGCGGCACGCGGTGCGCGGCACGGTGGTGCACGCGGTGCTGGAGGATCTGTTCGGTCTGCCCGCCGCCGAACGCTCGCCCGAGCGCGCCGACGAGTTGGTCGCCCCCGCATGGGCCCGGGTGCTCGCCGACAACGCGGAGATCGCCGAGCTGGTCACCGCCGACGGACTCGACCCATTCCTCGGAGAGGTTCGCGCACTGGTCGCCGCCTACTACCGGCTCGAGGACCCCACCCGGTTCGATCCGGAATCACGGGAGGCGAAAGTCGAGGTCGAACTGGGCGACGGCGTGCTGCTGCGCGGTTTCGTCGACCGCATCGACCGGGCCCCGACCGGTGAGCTGCGGGTGGTCGACTACAAGACCGGGCGCGCGCCGGGGCACACCGCCGAGACCAAGGCGCTGTTCCAGTTGAAGTTCTACGCCTTGGTCGTACTGCGCACCCGCGGCGTGCTGCCCGCCCAGTTGCGGTTGATCTACCTCGCCGACGAGCAGATCCTCACCTACGCGCCCGACGAGGAGGAACTGCTGCGTTTCGAGCGCACCCTGGCCGCGCTGTGGGAGGCCGTACTCGCGGCCGGGCGCACCGGCGACTTCCGCCCGAACGCCGGGTGGCTGTGCGCCTATTGCGACTACAAACCGCTGTGCCCGGAATTCGGCGGCACGCTCCCGCCCTATCCCGGCTGGCCCGCCGATGGCGCCACCGAATCGCCGCGGGAGACACTGGCGGAATCGGTGGCGGACTGATCGGCCGCGCGCGGCGCGGACCCGGCGGTCAGAAGGCCCGGCAGGAGCGGATGTCGGTGGCGAGGATCGCCTTGGCGCCCAGGTCGGCGAGCTGATCCATGACCTCGTTGCCCCGACCGCGCGGCACGAGCGCGCGCACGGCCACCCAGGACTCGTCGGCCAGCGGCGACACCGTGGGCGATTCCAGTCCGGGAGTGATGCGCACCGCGCGGTCGAGCAGCGCGCGCGGGCAGTCGTAGTCCAGCATCAGATACTGCTGGGCGAACACCACGCCCTGGATGCGGGCGATGAGCTGATTGCGCGCGCGGTCGCGGTGATCGGAGTCGACCCGCTCGATGAGCACACCTTCCGAATCGCACAGCGTCTCGCCGAAGGCGACCAGATTGTGCTGGCGCAGCGTGCGGCCCGAACCCACCACATCGGCGATGGCGTCGGCCACACCGAGTTGGATCGAGATCTCCACCGCGCCGTCGAGCCGGATGACCTCGGCCTCGATGCCGCGGCGTCGCAGGTCCGAGAGCACCAGATTCGGATAGGAGGTGGCGATTCGCTTGTCGTAGAGATCCTCGACCTTCCACTCCCGACCCGCGGGCGCGGCGTAGCGGAATGTCGAGCGGCCGAAGCCGAGCGAGAGCCGTTCCTGCACGGGGGCACCGGAGTCCAGCGCGAGATCGCGGCCGGTGATGCCGAGGTCGAGTTCGCCCGACCCGACGTAGATGGCGATGTCCTTGGGGCGCAGGAAGAAGAATTCGACCTGGTTGGCCGGGTCGAGCACGGTCAGGTCGCGGGAATCGGTGCGTTTGCGATATCCGGCCTCGGCCAGGATCGAGGTGGCCGATTCGGAGAGGGCGCCTTTGTTCGGGACTGCGACGCGCAGCATGGGAAGGGTGTCCTTTCGAGGATGTGACGGCGGCGGGTTCGGCGGCGAGCCGTCACAGATGTCGGTACACGTCTTCGAGCTTCAGCCCGCGGCCGACCATCAGCACCTGGACCCAGTACAACAGCTGTGAAATCTCCTCGGCGAGCGCGTCGTCGCTCTCGTGCTCGGCGGCCAGCCAGACCTCACCGGCCTCCTCGAGCACCTTCTTACCCTGGGTATGCACGCCCGCGTCCAGTGCGGCCACGGTGCCGGACCCGGCGGGGCGGGTGAGGGCACGGTCCTGCAACTCGGCGAACAGGGTTTCGAAGTTCTTCACGGAAAACCATTCTCTCAGACCTCCGCACACTCCCCGCACACAGCACCACCCCGTCGAGGAGTGCGCGAGGAGTGCGCGGGGAGTTCGACGGGGTGGTGCGGGTGTGCGGGAAGTGTCAGTCCGTGGCGAGCAGGGCCTCGAGGTCGGCGACCGCGGTGCGCAGATGTCCGGCGAAGGCGTGCATCTGGTCGGCGACCGACTCCGGGGTGGCCAGGTACAGGTTCCAGCGGTCGGGCAGCAGCACGTAGGCGATGCCGATGCAGGTCGGGCTGGTGGAGCCGAAACCGAAGAAGGTGATGTTGACCGACGGCGCGGAACTGGTGGACAGGTAGTCGTCGCGCATGACGGTCCAGCCGGGGCTGTCGTAGAGCGGCAGCGGCTCGGTGACCCCGAGTTCGGCGCCGCGGCGGCGCTGGATCCACTGCAACTCCCACAGGTGCTGTTCCGGGGCGTCGCCGGACTGGCACTGCTTGGCGCGTTCGACGTGCGCGGTCGCCGCGGTGCGCGCGGCGACCAGTTTGGCCGCGGTGTCGGCCCGCGGATCGACCATGGCGTCGACGAAGGCGATCATCTCCGGCGTCACCACCCGCATGGCCTCGGTGCGGCCGTTACGGTACTGCCTGGTGGCGATGGACTCGTAGGTGGCACCGGTGAATCCCTTGCTGCGCCGGTGGGCGAGCTGGTAGCTCAGCTGCGCGAAGGCGTCCGGGGATATCTTCAGCTGCTTGGCCCGCGTCGTGCCGAAATCCTCGAACGAGATCGCGGTGGTGGCGTTGGCCGCGGCGTAGGCGGCGAAGTCGGCCCCGGCCTCGGCGATGGCGGCGCGCAGCGTGTCGTCGAGCGCGAACTCGATCGGCGCGACGGCGGGCGCGCCCTGCTGCTGCGCCCCCGATCGGGCGGCGTGGTCGGCCGCGGAGGTCTCGAGCAGGGTGTCGACGAACGACAGGATGGTGGTGCCGTCCAGACCGCAGTGTTCGACGTTGATGCCCGCCTGACCGTCGGCGAAGACGATGAACGACACGGACTTGTCGAACCACCGGTTACCGCTGTCACCGTGCAGCAGCTGATCGCAGGCGTGCAGGGTGTCGCGCGGGGCGAAATCCTCGAGGCATACGGCGAACAACGCGGTCTCCAGGGTGTCCAGCGCCGCGATGTTCGCGGGTTCGGCGCGCAGCGCGGCGCGGTCGGCGGCCCATTCGGCGCGCGCCTTGGTGGTGAGATGGCCCACGGGGCTCTGCGCGCGCTGTTCGCCCGCCCGCTGCACGGCGCGCAGACCCTCGGCGAGATCCTCGGGCGTGTAAGGCGCGCCCTCGGGGCCGATCACATCCATCGTGAACAGGTTGCCCCGGTAGAACACCGCGATGTGGCGCGCGGGCGAGGGGCCGGGAGCCTCGTCGCTGTAGGGCACGCGCACCGAGTCCTGTTCCACGCCGGGGATGCGGGTCTCGGAGAACAGGTACTTGTTCTGCCACATCGACAACTGCTGGCCGCGCTGGGTGACCGGCGCGATGGCCTCCTCGTCGAGGGCCAGCTTGTAGTCGACCGCGGCGGAGATGATCGCGGCCGCGCGCTCCACCTGTGTCGCCCCGGTGGAGGACGCCAGCACGGTGTCGTCGCGGAAGAGGAAGAAGAAGTTGGCGTTCAGGGCGATCCGGTCGCGCCTGCCCAGGTAGCGGGAGGGCCAGAACAGGTCGAGCCAACTACCGACGCCGGGGGTCGCGTCGTATTCGCGCAGTGCCTCGTGCAGGGTCCGGCCCGGTCCGTCCGCGCGCAGCAGATCGTCCACGGCGGCCCTCGTGGTGGCCAGTTCGTCGTCGGTCAGCAGCGGGGCGCACCATTGGAGGAAGCGCTCGGCGCTGGCTTCCAGGGTGGGCAGCGGTACCCGCGGCAAATGGTCTTCGGCGGCGAAGGTGCGGTCACTCAAGTCGGATTCCTCGGTGTGGTGGGTGGACGTGACGGATTCGAAAGAGAGTGCGTCGACTCACTACAAGATCCTCGGCGTCGGGCCGAAGTTTGGGAAGGGTCGCGGCGCGTGTCGTTCGCCGCTTCAGTCGCGGGCGTCGCCCTCGCGCTGGTCGAACGCGGGCCGCGACACGTAGAGCGCGGCGTAGAGCCAACCCTCCGACTCCTGTCCGGCGGTATCGATTCCCTTGTCGGACAGGGTGTTCAGCACCTGCTCGCGCTCGTCGTCGGAGGCGAAGCGGCGCTGCTCGAACAGGCCGGGCCTGCGTTCGGTGCGGTATCCCAGTGCGGCGAGCTCGGCCTCGATCGGCGCGAAGTCGAACATGCGCAGGACGAAATGCGCCATCCACGGCCTGCGGCGCGGATGGGCGGTGGCGATGCGGACCAGCGTCTTCTCGGTGACGTAGCCGATACAGCCGGTGGAGATGACGATATCGGCCGAGGCGAGCAGCTCGCGCTGCGCGTCGGTGGGATCGGTGGCCTCGAGGTCGGCGTGTACGGCACCCTGCAGCAGGCCCGCCTCCCGCGCGTAGTCCAATGCCGGGCGGGCGGCGTCGATCCCGATGAAACGGACATCGGGACAGGCATCGGCCGCGGCGAGCCTGGCGCGGTCGCGGGCGATGAGATGGGCGCGCGCCGATTCCGCGGCGGCGCACGATCGCGCGGCCTCGCGATAGTGCTCGGCGAGTTCGTCGATGCCGACGCCGAGGCGCAGCAGTGCCGCGTTGACGCCGTAGGAGCAGCCGATGTCGAGCACGGTCGGTGCGCTCAGCCGCGCGGAGGCGCGGTACTCACGAATCTGCTGTTCGAAGTGGGGTTTCGCCAGTTCCGGTATGCGATAGTCCAATTCGGACATCCGGGCGTAGTAGTCGCGGGGATCGGGTCGGTCGTATATGTGGTCGAAGGAGGCTTTCCCGGTCGTATGCAACGGCACTGGCACGCTTGTCGTTCCTCTCGATCGAACGCGGAGATCGGCTAGTCGAGTAGCCGGTCGCCGCGGACGGCGTCGGCCGCGGCTAAGTGATCCGGTAGCACCCGTCCGAACAGCTGACGGGTGCGCTCCACGGTGCCGATGACACCGGGCCGGTCGGTGTAGGCGAAGATCGCCGAATGTCGCTGTACGGCACCGGTAACCGGTGAGACCCGATGCAAGGAGAAGCGCCCCTGGAACAGTTGCAGGTCGCCGGGGCGCAACTCGAGGCGGCGCACCAGACGATCGGCCGCGCCGGTGAGCACATCGCGCACGTCATCGAGGTTCTCGGCGTGCGGTGAGCGGATATTCGGGCAGAACTCGAAGACACCGCCGGATTCGGCGGGCTGGGTCAGCATGCTGACGGTGAATTCGTTGGTGTCGAAATGCCAGGGATGCGACATACCGGGCGCGACCACGTTCAGGCACAATCCGGCCAGCGGATCGGCGAATTCGTGTAGTTCACCGAGACCGAAGCAGTCGGCGACGAAGCGCTGGAACTCGGCGCTGGTGTAGAGGCGGTGGATCAGCGCGTCGGCGGGTATACGGTCGCGGGGCACGAAGGCGTTACCGCGCTCGAGCACGATCCGGCCCGGATGATCCTGCGGTAGTTCGGCATCCAGCGGAATGTTGTAGGCGTTGACCCGCTGGACCTCGTAGTAGGCGTGCGGCGCGATGGCCTCGCCCTGGGCGCGCAAGGAGTCCACGAGCGCGGGACGGATGAACTCGCGCAGGACGGTGCAGCCGGATTCGGCCAGTTCCGCCCGCGCCCGTGCCACCACCGCGCCGCGCCCGTCACCCTCGATATCGGCGAGCGGATACCTTGCGGTGTCGACGATCTCGTCAAGAACGCCCGTTACTGCCATGTCGATATTCTGCTGGCCGATCGGCACGACACGCCCGAGATTCGGAAAGATAGCCCGTGAGAACGGTCACAGCTGCTATCTGCGATCACATGTGTTGCGGGACAGTAACTCTCGGTATGACGCGCTCGGGGGTGTCGCGATCATGGAGCCGCGTCCGCACGCCTCGGACGCGCCGATTCCCGCCCTCGCCGGAAGGCGGGGCGACCGCCTCGCCCGCACCGCGCGCGCAGAGAATTCACAGCCGGTCGGGCCGGATCCTCGAAGCAATCACGACATTCGGTATGGTTCTCGCCGAAAGCTTTGGCCGCATCCACAAGTTCGACCACCGCCGCCCGCGAACCGGACACCGGATGCGCGGATGCCGCCGCGGCGCCGGGCTCGTCCATCGCCGCGCGAGCGGGCGGCACGGCGATCGAGTCGGTGCCGCGCGATAGCCGAACCGCATACGAGAGTCGATTCCGCTTCCGTCGTCCGTATCCGGCGCACCCGCGGACTCAGGCGCGCGGGTGCAGCGCCTCGCGCAGATGGTCGACGGTGAGCCCGACCAGTGACTCGCGGAATACCCGGCCGAACGCCGCGGGCACCGCGATCTCGCACGGGACGACGATGACCGCGCACCCCGCGGCCTGCGCCGCCCGCGCGCCGGTGGGCGAATCCTCGATGGCCACACAATGTTTCGGATCGACATCGAGCAGCTGGGCGGCGCGCAGATACACGTCGGGTTCGGGCTTGCCCTCGGCCACCTCGTCACCGCAGACCGAGACGTCGAAGAAATCGCGGCCGAGGGTTTCGAGTCCGTATTCGGTCAGCGAGCGCTTGGTATTGGTCACCAGCGCGCTGGGCAGGCCCTCGGTGCGCACCAGCGCCAGCGCGTCCTTCGCGCCGGGACGCCACGGAATCGGCCCGGTCATCAACTCGGTGACCCTGAGCTCGAGGAAACGGCCCGCCTCCCCCAGCGCCGACACGGTCGGCTCCAGACCGAGTCCGGCGAACAGGATGGCGAGGGCATTCGGACCGGAGGCGCCGATGAGGGCGTGCCGGAGTTCGTCGCTCATGACACCGCCGAGTTCGACCGCGAGTTCACGGACCGCGATATCCCACAGCTTCTCCGAATCCAGCAGGGTTCCGTCCATATCCCACAGAACCGCGGCGAGTGGCGCGCTCACGTGCCGAACTTCTCCTCTGCTGACGAGTGTGAACCCGATGCGGGCACCGGCGACGATCGATATCGAATACAGCCTATCGACAACACGGAACCGCCCGGGTCGATGCCCCGGGGAGCGAGGACACCGCCGGGATGCGATATCCGACGCGATTCAGCGGCCCGTCAGGTGCTCGAGGCGGTGATGACCAGGCGGCCACCCTCCG
Source organism: Nocardia arizonensis (assembly GCF_001310275.1). Lineage (GTDB taxonomy): Bacteria > Actinomycetota > Actinomycetes > Mycobacteriales > Mycobacteriaceae > Nocardia > Nocardia arizonensis. The sequence continues at coordinate 70,675 of NZ_LGYZ01000057.1, read as the reverse complement.
AAGCGACCCGGAACCAACGGTTCTCGGTGGAGGTGCTGCCATCGGATTTGACGTAGGTGAGCGAGGCCGTGGCGCTGTCGCCGCCGCCGGGCGTCACACCGTTGACCCGCACCGAACGAATCGAGGACCAGAAGGAGCTGTAGACGCCGTATCCGCCGGTCTGCGCCTGATACGCCGGTGAAAGTTGGGTCCACGCGCCCGAGATATTACCGGGCAGCATGCCGTAGTAGCCCTGGATGAAGTTGGCGATGCCTTCCGGGGTCGGTGGTCCGGCCGTGGTGGTCACGGTGGTGGTCGTCGTGGTCGGCGGCGTGGTGGTGGTGGGCGAGGTCCGCGGCGCCGAGGACGGTTCGGCCTGCCCCTGCCTGCCGTCCATGATCGATCCGCCGCCCGCTTCCGGGGCCGCGGCGGGGGTGCTCGGCACGGAAGGCGCGGCGGTCTGATCGGAATTGTCACGCTTCTGTACGACGACCACGAGGACGATGACGATCAGCAATGCCACCACCGCCGCCGCGGCCACACCGAACAGTCGCTTGTCAGCACCGCCGCCGGCCGCCGGAGCGGTGGCCGCGGGCAAGGTCTCCGGCCGCACGGGGGGCGGAGTCGTCACAGGTCGAGCTGGAACGGGGCCGGTCTCCGGCGGCTGGGGCGGACCGGTGGTCACCGACTTCGACACGACCTCGGTGGCGTCGCGGTCGTTCGGCAGCACCGTGGTGGCGGCCGCGACCGTTCCCGGCGGCGGCAGCACCTTGGTCGCGGCCGGTGCGGCGGCCAAGGCCGGTGCGCGACCCGCCGCCACCGCTTCCAGTGCCTGTTTGGCCTCCGACATGGTCAGGCGGGATTCTATGGTGGCGGTGAGCAGGCGCATCAGCACCGGGGTCAGCTCACCGGCCCGCCGAGGCGGCGGAATCTCGCCCCGCGCCACCGCGTGCAGCACCGCCAGCGGATTATCGCCCTCGCCGAACGGAGGTGCGCCCTCGACGGCGGCGTAGAGGGTGGAGCCGAGAGCGAACACGTCCGAGGCCGGCTCGGGATTCTCGCCGCGCGCCACCTCCGGCGCGAGATAGGCGGGCGTGCCCGCGAGGAATCCGGTGGCGGTGACCGTCACGTCGCCGACCGCGCGGGAGATGCCGAAGTCGGTGATCTTCACCGTGCCGTCGTCGGCGACGAGCAGATTGGCGGGTTTGACGTCGCGGTGCATGATGCCCGCGGCGTGGGCCGCCGACAGCGCGGCCGCGGCCTGCGCCCCGATGCGGGCGACCTCGAGCGGCGGCAGCGTGCGCTTACCGGACAGCCGCGCCGCCAGACTCGGCGCGTCCATGAACTCCATGACCAGCCAGGGCTGACCGTCCTCCTCGGCCACGTCGAAGACGGTGATGGCGTTGGGATGGTGCAGCCGGGCCGCGATGCGGCCCTCCCGCATCGCGCGAAGTTTGGCTTCCAGTGCCTGCGATCCGGTCAGGTGCGGAGCCAGCAGCAGCTGTTTGACGGCCACCGTGCGGCGCAGCCGAATATCGGTGCCGCGCCACACCACTCCCATGGCGCCGCTGCCGATGGGATCGGTGAGCCGATACCGTCCAGCGATCAACCGCTCCGCCGTCATCTGGTCGCGCCCTCCTGCTTGACACCGAGCCATCCAGCACATCCGCGGGTCGGACCGTCCGGGCCGACCCGAAAATCCTACTCGCCGTTGTGCTTTGCCATCCGAACAGCTCAGCGTTCGCATCCGCCGACTGCTACGGATGCAGCAACACAGTCGACAATGACATATCCGACCGACAGACATCCAGCCGCGACACGGCGGGTCCGCGGATCGGGTCGCCGAGTCCGTGCGGCCGACAGGCGCGCGCCCGGACACAACGGACATGCCCTCGTGCGATATCCCATGGACACCAGCGCATTACCCATGTCAGCGATGTTCACGCGCCGCACTTCCGGCACACGACCGGAAATGTCGGTGACCACCGTCACAGGACGGCGGAACTCAGGCGTTGAAGTACTTCGCCTCGGGATGCAGGAGCACGAACGCGTCGGTGGACTGCTCGGGATGCAACTGCAACTCCTCCGAGAGCACCACGCCGATCCTGTCCGCCCCGAGCAGATCCACCAGTGCGGCCCGATCCTCGAGATCCGGGCAGGCGCCGTAGCCGAAGGAGTAGCGCGCGCCCCGGTATCCGAGCTTGAAGTACTCCTGTACGTCGGAGGGATCGGAGTCGGCCACGGCGTGACCCTCGAGCACCAGTTCCTCGCGAATCCGGCGGTGCCAGTACTCGGCGAGCGCCTCGGTGAGTTGGACGCCGATGCCGTGGACCTCGAGGTAATCGCGATAGTTGTCGCTCGCGAAGAGTTGGTTGGCGAAATCGGCGATGGGCTGCCCCATCGTCACCAGCTGGAACGGCAGCACATCCACCTGACCGGTCTCGCGCGCCGCCTGCCGCGACCGCAAGAAATCGGCGATGCACAGGAAGCGGTCGCGCTGCTGACGCGGGAAGGTGAACCGGTAGCGCTGGGCGGCATCGGGTTCCGGATCGGTCAGCACGACCACGTCGTCGCCCTCGGAGACCGCGGGGAAGTACCCATAGACCACCGCGGCGTGCTGGAGGACGCCCTCGGTGGACAGCCGGTCCAGCCAGTACCGCAGCCGCGGCCTGCCCTCGGATTCGACCAGTTCCTCGTAGCCGGGCCCCTCACCGCCGCGCTGACCGCGCAGGCCCCACTGCCCCAGGAAAAGCGCCCGCTCGTCGAGCAGACCCGAATATTCGTGCAGTGCCAGACCTTTCACGACCCGCGTGCCCCAGAACGGCGGAACCGGCACGGGCAGATCCGCCGCGACGTCCGAACGCGCGGGGACCTGCACCGGCACCTCCGCGGCCTTGCGCCGCTCGGCGATGCGCTTGGAGCGTTCGTGGCGGGCCTTGCGCTCGGCGGCCTTCTCGCGTTCGGCGATGGCCTCGGGGCTGTGCGGATCGAGTCCGCCGCCGCGTTTGACGGTCATGATCTCGTCCATGAGCCGCAGGCCCTCGAAGGCGTCGCGCGCGTAGTGCACCTCGCCCGCGTACACATCGGTGAGATCGTTCTCGACATAGGCGCGGGTCAGCGCCGCGCCGCCGAGCAGTACCGGGAACTGGTCGGCCACTCCCCTGGCGTTGAGCTCCTCGAGGTTCTCCTTCATGACCACCGTCGACTTGACCAGCAGTCCCGACATGCCGATCACATCGGCCTTCTTGTCCACCGCGGCGTCGAGAATGGTCGCGATCGGCTGTTTGATACCGAGATTGACGACCTCGTAGCCGTTGTTGGACAGGATGATGTCGACCAGGTTCTTGCCGATATCGTGCACATCCCCCTTGACGGTGGCGAGCACGATCCGGCCCTTGCCGGAATCGTCGGTGGATTCCATATGCGGTTCCAGATACGCCACCGCCGACTTCATGACCTCCGCCGATTGCAGGACGAACGGAAGCTGCATCTGACCGGAGCCGAACAGTTCGCCGACCGTCTTCATCCCGGCGAGCAGGGTCTCGTTGATGATGCGCAGCGGCGGCACCTCGGCCATCGCGGCGTCGAGGTCGGCCTCGATCCCGGCCTTCTCGCCGTCCACGATGCGCCGCTCGAGACGTTCGAACAGCGGCAGCGCGGCCAGTTCCTCGGCGCGCGAGGCTCGCGACGACGCCGCGGACACGCCTTCGAACAGGCCCATCAGTGTCTGGAGCGGGTCGTAGTCGTCGGTGCGGCGGTCGTAGACCAGATCCAGCGCCGTCCGGCGCTGTTCCTCCGGAATGCGGGCCATGGGCAGAATCTTGGAGGCGTGCACGATGGCCGAATCCAGTCCGGCCTGCACGCATTCGTGCATGAACACCGAGTTCAGCACCTGCCGGGCCGCCGGATTCAGACCGAAGGAGATATTCGACAGACCGAGCGTCGTCTGCACCTCGGGGTGGCGGCGCTTGAGTTCGCGAATGGCCTCGATGGTCTCGATGCCGTCGCGGCGCGACTCCTCCTGACCGGTGCCGAGGGTGAAGGTGAGCGTGTCGATGATGATGTCGCTCTCCAGCAGTCCCCAGTTGCCGGTGATGTCGGCGATCAGCCGCTCGGCGATCTCCACCTTCTTCTCGGCGGTGCGGGCCTGACCTTCCTCGTCGATGGTCAGCGCGACCACCGCCGCCCCGTGTTCGGCGACGAGTGCCATGGTCTGCTGGAAACGCGATTCCGGTCCGGCGCCGTCCTCGTAGTTCACCGAGTTGACCGCGCAGCGCCCGCCCAGGTGCTCCAGGCCGACCCGCAGCACCGGGGTCTCGGTGGAGTCGAGCATGATCGGCAGGGTCGAGGCGGTGGCCAGGCGCCCGGCCAGCGCCGCCATATCGGCGGTGCCGTCGCGGCCGACATAGTCGACGCACAGATCGAGCACATGGGCGCCGTCGCGGGTCTGGTCCTTGGCGATGTCGAGGCATTTCTGCCAGTCCTCGGCCAGCATGGCCTCGCGGAACGCCTTGGAGCCGTTGGCGTTCGTGCGCTCGCCGATCATGAGGATCGAGGCGTCCTGCTCGAACGGCACCGCCGTGTACATGCTCGACACACTCGGCTCGTGGGTGGTGTGGCGGCGTTCGGCGGGGGCGGGCAGGGTCGGTTCCACTTCGCGCACCGCCTCGGCGACCCGGCGGATGTGCTCGGGCGTGGTACCGCAGCAGCCGCCGACCAGGGCGAGTCCGAATTCGGCGACGAATCCGCGCAGCGCCGTCGCCAGTTCCTCGGGCGTGAGCGGATACTCCGCCCCGTCGGCGCCGAGCACCGGCAGACCGGCGTTCGGCATCACCGACACCGGAATCCGCGCGTGCCGCGACAGGTGGCGCAGATGTTCGCTCATCTCGTCGGGGCCGGTCGCGCAGTTCAACCCGATCACGTCGATGCCGAGCGGCTCCAGCGCCGTGAGCGCCGCGCCGATCTCGCTGCCGACCAGCATGGTGCCGGTGGTCTCCACGGTGACGTGGGTGATGATCGGAATGCGGCGGCCCGCCGCCGTCATGGCGCGGCGGCTGCCGGTGACCGCCGCCTTGACCTGGAGCAGGTCCTGGCAGGTCTCGATGAGGATGGCGTCGGCCCCGCCGTCGAGCATGCCGAGGGCGGCCTCGGTGTAGGCGTCGCGCAGCGCGGTGTATGGCGCGTGGCCGAGGGTGGGCAGTTTGGTACCCGGCCCCATCGACCCGAGCACGTACCGGGGGGCGCCGTCGGCGCCGGGCCCCATCTCGTCGGCGACCTCGCGCGCGAGACGGGTGCCGCGTTCGGACAGGTCGCGGATGCGGTCGGCGATGTCGTAGTCGGCCAGGTTCGGGAGATTGCAGCCGAAGGTATTGGTCTCGACCGCGTCGGCGCCCGCCTCGAAATAGGCCCGGTGGATGTGGCGCAGCACGTCGGGACGGGTTTCGTTGAGGATCTCGTTACAGCCCTCCAACCCGCGGAAATCGTCGAGGGTGAGATCCGCGGCCTGCAACATCGTGCCCATCGCACCGTCGCCGATGACGACACGCCGGGACAACGTATCGAGAAGCGTGGTGTCGAACGCGGGAAAGTCGGACGCAGGCATGGCTCACAGCCTAGTGGGAGGGACCGACACGAGAGGCGGGCATCCACCCGCGCAGCGCCGGTTCGTGTGCCGCGCCACATTCGGACCGGGCAGCCGGTCTCTTGCGCCGGGAATCCTTCGGACCGGAAATTTTCCGTCGAACAGTCGGGCGAGAACCGATCGCGTCGCGTGCACGCCGATCCTTCACAGACATTAGGCTGACCGGGTGAACCCCAGTGAAACTCCCGATTCGGAACTGCCGACGTTGCGGGATCCGGTGCTGGTCGCGGCCTTCGAGGGCTGGAACGACGCGGGCGATGCCGCCAGCGGCGCCGTCGAGCATCTGGAACTGATCTGGGACGCCGAGCCGCTAGCGGAACTCGATTCCGAGGACTACTACGACTACCAGGTCAACCGGCCAACGGTGCGCCAGGTCGACGGCGTGACCAGGGAGATCCAATGGCCGTCCACGATGTTGTCGGTGTGCTCGCCCCCGGGCAGCGACCGCGACGTGGTGTTGCTGCGCGGCATCGAACCGAATATGCGCTGGCGCAGCTTCTGCGCTGACCTGCTGGAATTCATCGAACAGCTCGGCGTCCAGACCGTCGTCATCCTCGGCGCGCTGCTGGCCGATACACCGCACACGCGGCCGGTGCCGGTCACCGGATCGGCCTACAGCAAGGAGGCCGCCGAACGCTTCAGCCTCGAGCAGACCCGCTACGAGGGCCCGACCGGCATCACCGGTGTCCTCCAGGATCAGTGCGTGAAAGCGGGGGTGCCCGCGGTGTCGTTCTGGGCCGCCGTCCCGCACTACGTGTCACAGCCGCCCAATCCCAAGGCGACCATCGCCCTGCTGCACCGCGTGGAGGACGTCCTCGATATCGAGGTGCCGCTGGGCGAGCTACCCAAGCAGGCCGAGGACTGGGAGACCGCGGTCAACGAGATGACCGTCGGCGACGAGGAGATCAGTGAATACGTGCGCTCGCTCGAGGAGCGCGGCGACGCGGCGATCGATCTGAACGACACCATGGCCAAGATCGACGGCGACGCCATCGCGGCGGAATTCGAAAAGTACCTGCGCAGACGCGGTCCGGGCAGCTTCGGACTGTAAACGCCTCGGGGCCGGAGATTTCCGGCCCCGAACTTATCTACCGACCGGTTTGTCTTCGCGGGTCGGAGGTCGACTCCCCCCCGCGGACCCACTCGACTCAGGCGCCTATCGCCCGGTGCGACTCGGCCATGCTCTCGATCGTCCACACACGGGCCGCGGCTTCCCGCGCCAGCTTCGCGATCAGCATGTCACGTGGAATCGTCTGTCCCGCAAGGTGATCGAGCGAGGGCACCACCACGTGATGCGCGTCAGCGCGCCGCAGTTCCCGCGTCAATTCCGCGAAGGCCGTGCCGTCGCCCGAAGCCGACTCGTGGAAGGTGGCCGCGAAGCAGAGTCCTTCTTCCCGGGCGAGGGTGCTCATCGCCGCCTCGAGCTCCTCGCCGTGGCCCTCGGCCAGATCGTCGCGCACGTATCCATAGATCAACGCTTCCACCCGAACCTCCGTTTGGATTGGGTCGCTGTTCTCTTGTTTGGATCACCCCGCACGCGGGGTACCGCGGAGATGGAGCACACGGTCGAGCAAACCGGCGCGAGACCGAAATCCGGTGTCGCGGCTAACCGTAGGAGCATGGCGCCGACCGCCCACCGTCCTGCGAATCGGGCCGGTCCTTCGCCGAGCAACCTGTCCGCTCTCCTCAAGGATCACGGACGCAATAGTGCGGATGCAGATGTCAACCCACTGACATCCATATGCCCTATACGGACCACCAATTGTTAACTGGTGCGATACTACAAGGGTGTCCTACGGTGACGATCGACCAGTCTGGGCAGTCCGTATGCGTTCCGAACGTGATGCCAGGGGGTGGTCACAAGCAGATGCGGTGCGAGTCATGCGCGCCAAGTCCTCACACAACCTACCGACAGACAGTACGCTGCTACGTAACTGGCGCCGCTGGGAGTCGGGCGAATCACGCCCCGACGACTTCTATGCCCCTATCATCGCAGCCACCTTCGACACCGTGACGGCCGCCTTCTTCCCGAAGGCGCGGCCGAATCGCGACGACGAGCTACTGTCGGCGACCGGCATGGATACCCTCGAATTCATCGGCAGACTGCGGATGTCGGATGTTTCGGCCTCGACGCTCGACGCCATTCGCATCACCGCCGAGCGACTTTGCTGCGAATACCCGCACGCCGATCCGCACGATCTACATACCGAGGGCACGGCGTGGTTGCGCCGCATCACTTCGCTACTGGACGGTCGACTTACGCTGGCGCAGCATCGCGAAATCCTCGTCCTCGCGGGATGGGTCGCCCTGCTGGTCGGCTGCGTCGACTACGACCTCGGCCGACGCACCTCCGCCGAGGCCACCCGCCGCGCCGCCGCCTCGCTCGGCCGCGAGGCCGACCATCCCGAGATCACCGGCTGGGCAGCGGAAATGGCGGCCTGGTTCGCACTGACCCAGGGCAACTACCGCGGCGCCATCGAGGCGTGCGACGCCGCACCCGAGGACTGCGCGAATCTCGGTGTCGGCGTTCAACTCGCGGCGCAACGCGCCAAGGCATGGGCGCGCATCGGCGACGCGGCCCGCGCCGAGAGCGCGCTCCGGGCGGGCCGGGCGATTCTCGACCGCCTCGACCACCCCACCGAACTCGACAACCATTTCGTCGTCGACCCCCAGAAATTCGACTTCTACGCCATGGACTGTTCCCGGGTCGCGGGCGACAACCGCATGGCCGAGACCCACGCCCGCGAAGTCATCCACGCATCCACCAACGCCGACGGCACCGTGCGCAACCCCATGCGCGTGGCAGAGGCCCGCCTCACCCTCGCCGTGGTCGCGGTACGTGACAAGGATCTCGAACGCGCCATCCACGAGGGCACTCTCGCCTTCGCCGGGAAACGCCGCTCCCTGCCCTCCCTCATGTGGATCGCGGGCGAGACCGCCCGAGAACTCATCGAGTTCTATCCGAGCGACCCACGCACCCTCGGCTACCTCGACCAGTTGCGTTCACTGTCCACGGAATGACGATCGACCGGTTCGTATTGGGATGACGGGGAGGACCTTGCCACGCCGAACGCGGGTTCTCCGTGCGGGTAGCGATCGGCCCGCTACTACCCTGGTGCCGGTGACCGAATCCGTCGACGGGCCGATGTGCGCCGAAAGTGCCGCTTGGGATGAGCGGTTGCGGCTGTTCTCGTTCGCCACGGCGGAGAAGCGGGCCGAGTACGTGTGGGTGTTGCGGGCATTCGACCGGGCGCGCGCGGCGTATGTGGTGTTGTTGCACGCCGACGATGTGGCGGACTGGATTCGGCGGGAGGAGGGCGACGGTGCGCGGGAGGTGATCTCGGCGGTCGAGATCGGGGTGTTGTTGGAGCAATTGCACAGGTGGGGGGTTCTGGAGCGCAGCTACGACGGGACCAGGGCGGCGACCTTGGCGGAGTATCGCAATCGGCACTACGTGTATCAGTTCTCGCAGGCGGGATTCCGGGCGTATCGGGCGGTGGCGGGAGTGCTGAACGCGCGGCTGGACGAGGCGTCGCTGTCGCGTCTGGTGCTGCCGGAGTTGCTGGCCGATCTCGGAGTGCTGGCGCGAGCGAATCGGGCGGGTGACGCGGAGTCGGTGTACCGGACGCTGCGCAGGCTGGACGCGGCATTGACGGATATGGCGGCGCGGGCGGCGCATTTCTATCTGTCACTGGGGGATCTGGTGCGGACCACCGAAATCACCCCGGAGGCGTTTCTCGCGCACAAGGACGCGCTACTGGCCCATATGCGGGAGTTCAGCATGGATCTGGCCCGGTTCGCGCCGCGGTTGGCGGCGGCGATCGGGGAGGTCGAGGAGACGGGGGTGGAGGAGTTGGTGGCGCGGGCGGCGGCCTGTGACGAGCGGGTGTTGTCGAGTGCGGCCCAGCGGCGGGCGGATTGGTCGGCGCGGTGGAACGGTCTGCGGACCTGGTTCGTGACCTCGGAGTCGGGGCGGACCGAGGGTGAGTCCACGGAGGCGGACCGGCTGCGGGAGGCGACGATGAGCGCCATCGCGGCGGTGCTGTCGCTGCTGCGGCGGGTCACCGAGACGCGGCGCGGCGGGGTGAGCAGGGAATCGGCGCTGGTGCATCTCGCGGGGTGGTTCACCGCCGCGCCCACCGCCGAGAGCGCGCACGCGCTGTTCGACGCGGTCTTCGGACTCGGCCGCCCCCGGCACCTGGCGATGGAACATCAGGACGCCGACGGCATCGCGCCGATCCGGTCCTGGTGGGAGGCGCCCCCGCTGGAGATCTCGCGCACCCTCGCCGAAACGGGCCGTCCGCCTTCGGCGGGCGCACCCGCGCGAATCCAACGCAACGACGCGAGTATCCGGCGACTACGCGCGTCGCAGCTCGCCGCCCAGCGCGCTCGCGCCGAAGCGGCCGCGTCGCTCGCCTCCGCCGACATATACGGGCGCGAGCTGGACGACCGGGAGGCCGAGGTGCTGCTGCGTCTGATCGACGCGGCGTCGACCGCGTGGGTCCCGGTGAGCGGGCGGGTGAACAGCACGACGGGTTCCGACAGCGGCGTCACCCTCACCGTCACCCCCCACACCGGATCGACGGCGGTGCGCACCGCGCGCGGCCTGCTCTATCTGAACAACCGCCGACTGGACGTGCGCCCCAACCGCCCCGCCGGCGCGGCGAAGGTCGAATCCTCGATCGGGCGCGACCCGACGCGGCCCGTCTCGGAAACCGTCGACGCGTCGCGATCCCGGGACACGAACCACCGATTCCCGGGGCGGCGCGCGGGAGATGGCGCACCGGCGGTGAACACGATGCGCGGCGGCACGACCGCCGCGGTCGAGCCGAGCGAAACCCGCGGGAGCGCTTCATGATCCACGCGCACCGTATAAATGCCCTCGCCTTGGACAACTACCAGCGCGCCGCGCGGGTGATCCTCGCCAACCACCTGATCACCAGGACCTATCCCGACCGCATCGCCCTGCCGCTGATCCGCCGCTGGGCCACGGAACTGCGCGAGGACCTGGCCGAACTGTTCGGCTACCGCCTCGAGGTGACCGAAACCACGGCCCGCCTGTTCCCGGTGGTCGATCGCCTCGACGTGGGCAGACCGGCCCGCACGGTCAACGACCGCGTCTTCGACCGGCGTCGCTACGCCTATTTGGCCCTGGCTCTGGCGGCGCTGGGCCGGGCGGGCGATCAGATCACCTTGTCGGAACTGGCCGAACAGGTCTCGGCTTATACGGGCCGGGTCGACGGACTCGACCTGGCCACCGACCGTGCCGCGGATCGCGACGCGTTCGTCGACGCCGTCGGCTGGCTCGCGACCAGGGGCGCGATCACCCTCGCCGACGGCGACGCGGGCGGCTGGGCATCCGATCCCGACGTGGGTGAGGCGCTCTACGACATCGACCGCCCGGTGATCTTCGCACTGTTCCGCCCGCCGCACGCCCTCCAGCACCTGCGCAGCGTCGAAGGACTGCTCGAGGATCGCGGCACCCGCCAGGCGGCGGACGCGGCGCGACGGGTGCGTCGTCACCTGGTCGAACGGCCCGTGGTCTACGCCGAGGATCTGCACCCGGCGGAGCGAGATCTGCTGGCGCGGGAACGCCTGGTCGCCGAGGTGGAACTGTTCACCGGCCTCACGGCCGAGCGGCGCGCGGAGGGCGTGGCGCTGATCGACTCCTCGGGCAGGCTCTCCGATATCCGCTTTCCGGGCACCGGAACCTTGGCGCAGGTCGCGCTGCTTCTCGTCGGTGAGATCGCCGATCGAGTACTGGATACCGACAATCCGCCGCCGCGTCGCCCGCCCGCGCCGGACCCGTCGGCGGCACTGGTCGGCCAACTCGACGACGCCATTCCCGAATCCACGGTCTTCACGGCACTGGCCGACCCGGCCGCCGATGGCGCGACACCCGAGGACGCCGCGGATGACGCCACGGTGACCTACCCGTTCATCGATTCCGCGTGGGTCCGCGACACGGTCCAGGCGCTCACCGACCGCTACGGCGCCACCTTCGCCGCGCAATGGCAGGCCGATGTCGCGGGCCTCACGGCGGAGGTCGGCGCGCTGCTGAGCCGGCTGCGTCTGGTCCAGCCGGTCGCCGACGGTCTGCTGGTGCTGCCCGCACTGGCCCGCTATCGCGGCGCGGTGGTCACCGTCCGCACGCGCCGGGCCGAACAACTCTTCGTCACCGCCGCCGATACGGCGGGCACGGAAGGGATCTGAACATGTCCGTCATCCACGGTGGAGTACGTTTCATCCCGACCCGCGCGGGCATCGTGAACCTCTGGGACTACCGCGACCAGGAATTCTGTTTCGCCGACGGCAGACTGGTGCTGCGCGGCCCCAATGGTTCGGGCAAGACCAAGGCGCTCGAGGTGCTGTTCCCGTTCGTGCTCGACGGCCGGATCGAACCGCGCAGGCTCAACCCGTTCGCGGGTGAGGAACGCACGATGAAGTCGAATCTGCTGTACCGCAAGCAGGAGTCGGCCTACTCGTATGTGTGGATGGAGTTCGCGCGCGGCCGGTGGGCGGATCCCGAGACGGTGACCGTCGGCATCGGAATGCGCGCGAGCCGGTCCTCGGACAAGGTCACCCGCTGGTATTTCGTCGCCGACGGACGGGTCGGTGTCGACTTCTCGCTCATCGGCCCCGATGATCGCCCGCTGACCCGCAAACAACTCGCCGAGCAGATCGGCACCGACGCCATCGTGGACCGGCCGGTGGAATACCGCGCGGCCATCGACGCGCGCATGTTCGGACTCGGCGCGCAGCGCTACGACCAGTTGATCAATCTCATTCTCACCCTGCGCCGTCCGCAGCTGGCGAAGAATCTCGATCCGCGCGGACTGTCGCAGGCGCTGACCGACGGCCTGCGTCCGCTCGATGACCAGCTGATCCTGGACGCGGCGCGTTCCTTCAGCGATATGGAGGAGGTCGGCCGCACGCTCGAGGGTCTCGTGCAGGCCGACGCGGCGACCCGGACCTTTGTCGAGGTTTATCGCGAATATCTCGCGGTGCAGGCGAAGACGGATGTCGATCAGGTGCGGAACCGGCTGGACGCGGTGAACCACGCCGGTGCCGCGCTGTTCGCCGCCACCGCACTGCGGCAGCGGCGCGAGGCGGAGCGGATGGCCGCGCAGGCGCGCGCCGAGGACGCCGACCGCGCCTACGAGCAGGCCATGACCGATCGCGAAACCCTCCAGCGTTCCAGCGCCTACGAGGGCAAACAGCAGCTCGACGATCTCGCCGACGCGGTGCGCGGACTGGAGAGCTCGGCGAGTGCGCACCGCGACAAGGCGCTCAAGGCCGATCAGACCCTCGACCAGCGCGCCCAGGAAGCCGAACGCGCCCGCACCGCCGTCGAGCAGGCCGCCGCGGCATTGGCCCGTAGCGAGGACGAATTGCGCGCCGCCGCCGAACAGGCGGGTATCGCGTGGACCCCGCCCGCCGAGAATGCCCGCGGCGACGCGCTCGTCGCGACCGTGCGGGCGCGGGCCGAGGAACGCGACGCCGATGTGCGTGCGGTGCGCGCCGCGTCGGGCTTGCTGGACTCCGCCGCGACGGAACGGCGACGAGCCGAACGGGCCGCCGAACGGGCGGTCGGGGCGCGGCAGACGGCGGCGGCCGAGGTCGCGGCGGCGGAGGCGGCGGTGGAACTGGCGCGCGCCGAGACCGCCGCGGCATTGCGGACATGGTGGGATCGGCACCGGGAGATCTACGCCCCACTGGGCAACGACTTGTTCGAGGCATTGAACGCGGCTCTGGCGGCCGCCGGATCGGAGGACGCGGTCGGACTCGCCGAGGTGCTATCGGAACGGGTCGAACCGCTGGCCGAGGAGATCCGGGCGCGCCGTCAGGAGGCCGGGGCGCGGGTGCGGGCGGCCGAGGAGCGGATCGCGCAGGTGCGCGCCGAATACGAGCGGGTGACGGCGTGCCGTGCCGACGCACCGCCCCCGGCGAGCACCGGAACCGATGAGCGCGCGAATCGGGCGGGAGCGCCGCTGTGGCGGCTTGTCCGGTTCGCCGATGATGTCGACGCGGCCCACGCCGCGGGTATCGAGGCCGCGCTGCACGCGGCGGGACTGCTGGATGCCTGGGTGTGCGGGGAGGCCGAGCGGCCCGCGGACTTCCGCTCGGACAGATTTCTGATCCCATTGCCCGCCGACGCGCGCCCGACGGGTCGGACCCTCGCCGATGTGCTTGTGGTCGAGGAGGATTGCGATGAGTTCACGGTGCCGCGCACGATGGTCACGCAGGTGCTCGCCTCCGTCGCGCTCACCGAGGGCGATCCGACCGGTCCCGAAGTCGCGATCGGGCTCGAAGGCGGATTCCGGCAGGGCGTGCAACTCGGCCGCAACCGCAAGTCCGATGCCGAATTCATCGGCGCGACCGCACGCGCGCGCCGTCGCGCATCGCGCGCGGCCGAATGCGACGCCGAACGCGCGGCCGCCGAGGCCGAACGGGATCGGGCCGCCGCCGAGGTCGCGCGGGCCGATGCCGCATCGGGTCGGCTGACCGCCGCGGCGAAGGCATTGCCGCGTCCCGCGGCGGTGACGGGCGCCCTGCGCGCGGTCGCCGAATGCGCGGGCATGATGCGATCGCGCTCAGAGACCGCCGCGCAGGCCGAGCGCGAACTCGACCACGCGGTCGCCGAGACCGCCGCGGTGGAGAAGAAGGTGCGCGCAGTGGCCGCCGAACACCGCGCCCCGCGGGCGGCTCGCGAGATCGACGCGCTGGCCGCCGCCATCCGGCATTTCGAGAACACCGGCAACGGCCTGCTGCGTGCGCGCGCCGATCACGACCGCGAGCGCGAACGTGAACGCGAGGCCGCCGACCGCTACGACGAGGCCCGCGACCTCGCCGAAGCCTTCGCGGAGGAAGCCGAGGCCGCCCGCGCGGGCTATGAGGAGCAGGTGCGCAAACTCGAAACCCTGCGCGAAGCGCTCGGCGCGGGCGCCGCCGATATCGACCGCGAACTCGAGGCCGCCCGCACGCGCATCGAGACGACAAGGGCCGAACAGAAATCCGCGCGCAGGGCCGCCAATTCGGCGATCGAGGCGGTCGGCGATGCCGAGGCCGCCTACCGGACCGCGCACGAATCGCTCGGCACGGCACTGACCGAAGTGCTCGCCGAGGTGAGGGCCCTCGCCCCCTACGCCCAACCCGACCTGCTGCGACTGCTCGGCGCACCCGACACGACTCGGTGGCCGGGCAGCGAGGCGGCCTGGTCGACGCCGGAACAGTTGCTGTATCGGATCTCGCGGGCGGATTCGGAAGCCGAACCGCGGGTGTTGCCCGCCGAGGTCGCGACGCTGTTCGCGGATCTGACCGCGGCCACGGCCTCGGTGCGGGCCGGGGACGCCGCGCGCAAGTCCACGCGCAGCGCCGTGACCACGGCTCTTCAAGAATTCGACGCGGCCTTGGCCGCTTCCGGACGCGACTACCGGCTGCACTGGGACGCCGCCGACGGACTCACCGTCGTCCAAGTCCAGGACGAACACGGAATATGCGCGCTCGCCGATTTCGCGCACCGCATCGATCGCGCCCGCCACGATCAGGAACTGCTGCTCACCGACGCCGAACGGCGCATACTCGAGGATGCCCTGCTGGCCGGTCTCGCCCAGCAGATCCACGAACGCACCAGTGACGCACGCGATCTCATCGCCAGGATGGGTGCGGAGATGAAACAGCGGCGTATGTCCTCCGGCAACACCATCGGCGTGCACTGGCTGCTGGCCGACACCCTCTCCGACGCCGCCCGGGCCATGTGCAAACTGCTCGACCGGGACGTCTCGGGCCTGAGCGCCGAGGACCTGGCCGCGGTGCGCGCCCACTTCGCCGCCGAGATCCGCGCCGCCCGTGCCGCCCACCCGGAACGCTCCTATCCGGAAATCCTCGCCGCCGCATTGGATTACCGCACGTGGCGGGTGTTCTCGTTCACCCTGGTCTCCGTCGACGGCAGCGAGGAGAGACTGACCGTCGCCCGGCACAGCGCCCTGTCCGGCGGCGAACAGTCGGTGTCGCTGCACCTGCCGCTGTTCGCCGCGGCACACGTCATGCTCGACTCCGCCGACCCGCAGGCCCCCCGCCTGCTGGCGCTCGACGAGGCGTTCGCGGGCGTCGACGACAACGGCCGCAGCGAATTGCTCGGCCTCAGTGTCCAATTCGATCTCGACCTGTTCATGACCGGCTACGACCTGTGGATCACCTACGCCCACGTCCCCGGCTGCGCCCACTACGACCTGGCGCACTCCGCGGCCGAGAACACCGTCAGCGCGACGCTACTGGTCTGGGACAGTGGTGAACTGCTCGCCGAACACGACGGCGGGGACCTCACCGCCGCTCTCGGCTCACCGGACCGCCGCCGCGTCCCGGCCGGTATAGAGGGCGGTCTCCCCTTGGACGATATGCCGGGCGTACCGAGTCCGGTCGGCGGCTGACTCCGCCGATTCGCGGCCGTCCAGCGGAATTGCGCTGCGCCCGGAACCAGAGCACCCGATCGGACGGCGGTCATCGTGACCATGGGCGGTCCGGGACCGCCGCCCGCGCGATATCGGTCAGTGTTCGCTGGCGTCGGCGCGCGGAGCCGGGCAGCTTCCGCCCGGAAGGGTGGCGATTTCGAAATGCCACCACTCGTTCAGATAGGTGCGGCACAGGCCCCACCGGTTGCCGTTGGCTTCCAGCCACCGCGCCCCCTGCTGCGGACCGACGTCGATGGCCTTGCCCGCCACATGACCGGACTCCTCCGGTGGCAGCACCCACCGCCGCGCCGCCTCTGGACTCCCGTAGGTGGCGATCCCGTCCTCCCACAGCGCCTGCTGTTCGGCATAGGTGCGATATCCGGAGTTGATGTAGAGCGGGACACCTTCGCTGTACGCGGCATCCTCGGCCAGGGTGTACGCCAAGGCCAGCGATGGACTGAGCCCATCGGTCCCCGACGCGAACGCCCCCACCGCCCGCTGATCCTCCGGCACGGCCGCGGCCCGCGGCGCCGCCACCGCACACATCAGGGCGATGGGTGCGATCACGGCCAGCATCCCCGACATCACAGGGCGGCGGAACCTCTCGCCAGTGCGCAACATGCCGCGAATTCTAGCGACACGCCGTGTGTGACACCGGACACAACGGTCGTATCGGACTGTCGCACCGGGTGGGCGGTCGAGGCCGTCGTCCCGGCCGACAGGAGGTCAACGCCGCGAAGTCGATCTGACCATCAGGATCTGGTGAACGCCCATACGTCCTTGCCGAAACGCCATACCGCCGCCGACCAGATATATATGCCAAATCCTGGCCTGTTCCTCACCGACCAGAGCGGTGATTTCCTTTCGGTGGGACTCGAAGTTGCACAGCCACCCGTCGACGGTCCGGGCATAGTGCTCACGCATACCCTCGACGCCGATCACCTCCAGCCCCGCGCGTTCGAAGAAGTTGATCGTGTCCCCGAGTGGGCGCATGCTCATATCCGGCGCGATAAACGATTCTATGAACGGCCCACCACCCGGATATCTTCCGTCGCGCGACATCTGCTGCACCAGGACCCTCGCCCCCGAAGCCGCTCGGTCGCGGATCTGCGCGGCGAAATATGGATACTGCTCATCGCCGACATGCTCTCCCATCTCCAAACTGACGACGGCATCGAAATCGCGATCCGCGATCTGCCGGTAGTCCTGCAACCTGACGTCGATTCGATCGGCCAGGCCACGGCGCGAACTCTCCGCCTCGATGTACGCCTTCTGTTCCCGGGAGATCGTCACGGCGACGACATGCGCGCCATAACGTTGCGCGGCATGCATACTCAGTGCGCCCCAGCCGCACCCGATGTCGAGCAATCGCATACCCGGCGCGAGACCGACCTTGGCACATACCAAGTCCAGTTTGCGGAGTTGAGCCACTTCCAGGTCGTACCCCTGCCTCTCCCGATCCTCTCGTCGATCATCGGTGAAGTACGCGCACGAATATGTCATGGCCGGGTCGAGCACCAGGGCGTAGAACTCGGCCGGTAGATCATAATGGTGCGCGATCACCGCTCGGTCGCGCGCGAGACTGTGCGATCGACCCTTGACCCGTATCTGGGTCGCCGGCGGCGGCAACGGCATGCCGATGGCGCGCAGCTTCCAGGCCAATGTCAGCAATCGAATAACTCTGCCCGGGGTCAACCGGAAGGTATCCGGCGGAATACTCGCGGCGAAAGACCACAACTGCTCCAACACCGCCCGAGGATCGCCGTCGATCTCACCCGCCACGTAGGCTCGAGCGAGGCCGAGTTCGCCCGGGTGCCACAGCAAACGGCGCAGCGCATCTCGCGAGGAGACCACGACCAGCGGCGCGCCCGCGGGACCCGCGGTCGTGCCGTCCCACATCTGTACCCGCAACGGCAACGCGGCACCGATTATCGAGTGCAAGGACGCTACGACCTGCTCGGCGAGCGACCTCGACGGCTGCGCTCTTCGGACACGACCGATCGTCGCCACGTCACTTCTCCCGCGGTTCGTAGCATCTCGGACAATCACGGGAATCGCATCGCCGCTTGCGCACATGCCGAAGCGTCATGCCGAAGCGCGTACCTGTGAACGGCCCGGGCACGCGGAATCCGACGGTGCGGCTGGAGGTGTCGATCAGCAGTTGATCGACCGCCGCCCGCGCTGATCTGGTCGCGGCTTCCCCCGAATCGAACGGATATACCTGCTCCATCGCCGATCCAGCGAAGTACAGTCCGTCGCGGTGTCGCACCAGAACCCGTTTCGGGTCGACCGGCTTCGCACAATAGATCGCTTCGGCCGGCGTGGAGTTGGGGCGCACTCCGACAAAGGAAACCGCGCCCATCTCACCGAGCATCTCTTCGACGCGGGTGCGAATGTGTTCGTCCGATGCGTCGAGCGGGCTCGTGCAGAACGCGGTACACCGACCCGCGGGGCGTTGAAGCAGGATACTGACGCCGTTATGGGCCATCAGCGCGTAGTCGGGGAAGTCCACGCCCGGCTCCCGATCGGCATATTCGAAGGTCAGCACCTTGAAATTCAGATGCTCGTGATGGCGAGGCAGCCTGTGCGCCAGACCGGAGGCGTCGAGCAGCCGAGCGAGGTCGCCGGGCAGCGCTGTCGTGATCACCGCGTCGAAAGCTTCTGTGCCCGTGTCGGTTCGGATGTTCCAGTACCGCGGAGCGGAATGCGTCCGAGCTCGGGTTACCGTCCGCACGTTCGTATTCGGACGGAATTCGACGCCGCGTTCGGCCAGGAATTCCACCCACGGTGTGATCAGGCACTCATCCGTGCGGCCCGGCAAGCAGACGACGAGTTGCGATCGCTTGGACGACGTGACGAAGGAGATCAAGGATCCGATATCGAAGTTCCTGAGCATACGGAGCGTTTTTCGATACGAATTCACCCGATCGGCCAGCAAAGCCGATGTGCGACGCTCGTTGATAACACGGTATTTTTCCCACACGGTCAGTTCTCGAGACCATATCGCGTACAGCCTGGAAATCTGTCGCCAATGACCGCCGATGCGGACCATTCTGCTCACCGGACGCAGGGATTCGTAGACAGTTCCTCCCCCGACAGGGATTTGGCGCAGTATGTCGAACAATTGGATGTAGTCGTCGATGAACAGCCGCTGACAGTGCTCGGCATCCTCGACCATGTCGGCACGGCCACCGATGTGTCCCGCCCGTTCGAGAACTGTCACCCGGATGCCGGGGTAGCACGACAGAAATGTCGCGGCAGACAGTCCCGCGATACCTCCACCGATGACGGCCACGCGCATCAACGTGCTCCTGTTTCCCTGTGCGATCGCAGCCATGCGCCGACCACCCGATGCGACTCGGCGATCAGCTCGGCACTGTGATCGAAGCGGCGTCGAGAGATTCCGCGCAGGGTGGGCACCGACGGAACCGTGTGGATGCGAACTGTCGTCGCGCGTTGTCTGGCGCTGTCGGTCAGTTGCCGACACATTATGATCGTCGCGGCCCGCCGCGCGATCGACCACCATGTCACGGGTACCTCGACCAGCGGGGCGGGCGGGCTGGTGAGCAACAGATAGATATCCCGGTGACCGGCCTCGACGGCCTGGTGCACGGGGGCACCGTACAGCAGGCCGTCGACGTAGTACTCGCCGTCGATCTCGACTGGCGGAAAGAACCCGGGGACCGCACAACTCGCCATGAGCGTGTCGACCACGGGTCCGGTCCGAAACAGATGTTCTTCACCTGTCATCAGGTTCGTCGCGGCTATACCCAGATCGATGGGCGCGTCCTCGATATTGCGATAGCTCAGATTCGCTCCCAGGCGCTCACGAGCCGACGGCATCGAGAACAGTCCGGGCGAGCGCCGCATCACCGCGGAAACGAGAGCTCGCACCGAGGGTCGCAGCGGCGGTAACCGCGCGAATTCCGCCCACCGCGCCGCGAGGCTGTCGACGGTACTCCGGTCGAATCCCTGTGCGAGCGCCGCCGCGTTCACGGCGCCGATGGATGTTCCGTACAGTGCCTCGGGTCGTATACCCGCCTCGAGCAGGGCGCGCGCCATGCCGACCTGGACGGCTCCATGGCTCCCACCGCCCGAGAGTACGAAGGCCGTCCCTTTCATCGACCCGCCAGGGTGGTCGACGCAATTCGCCTCGCCTCGGTCTCGGCCGCCGAGAGCGCGTCGGTGATCAGTGCGTGGGTGCTCTCGACATCGCCTGTGGGACGCACTATTTCAGCGCACAGTACGACCACCGGCGGCCGTCGGACAGAGGCGAACGTCGTCGGCCTACCGCGTTGCCAGAGCAGATCGGATCCCGCGGAACCGAGAACTACGACGGGCACGCCCGTCGACGACGCCAATTGGGCCGCACCCGTTCGACGGCTGTTCCCCTGAACGAGATCCGGCCGAATGACACGTCCCTCGGGCATCACGGCTACCGACCGTCCCGACTCGAGCGCGGCGGAGCCGTGGTCTATGAGGTCTGCCCGACCCCGGGGCCCCGCGTCGATGGGCAGTAGGTCGAGTGCGGGCCAATCCCATCCTCTGAGATTCAGCTTGTCCAGTTGGCGTTTGGAGACCACCAGCAGCGGCTTCACACCAAGACGGTCGAAGGTGACGACTCCCGCCGGGATATCGAACATGCTGCGATGTGGCGCGACGTAGACGGCAGGGGTGTCGGGAGGCCGCACGCCCAGGACCAATTCGAATCGGGCTGCCATTCGAACCGCGAGGGAAGCAGCTGCCCGAGCACTGGATTTGACGACTCTGTGTCGGATCGCGACCGGTCGCCCCCGAGCACCGAAAGGTGAGCTGAGACCGTCAATGTGGAAAGACACTGTACCCCCCGTGCGACATCGATATCTCCCTGCGACGTTTCCGCGGTCCGTATCGAAGGTGGACGTCGGATCGCCTTTGTTCGATACGGATTTCGGCACGGTAGCGCTCGGTGTGCTGTGCGAAACCGCCGAACCTCGTGCCACACATCGCCTGCCGCGGCGCCCCTGTTACAGCCTCCGCGTAGCAGGTCGCGCATTCGGTACACACCGGTAACCGAGACGATCACATCTCCTATTGCCCGGCCTCACCCGCACCGCCGGGTGCCATGCTGGGTGAGTGCTCTCGTTCTGTGAATCGTCGGTGGCGCTCGTCGGTGTGGTCGGGATGACCGAATCATGACCCGGGCCATCGGATTGGTGCATGTCGGGTTGTCGGCGGAGATACTGCGGGATCACTCGTGGATCGAACGGGCCGCACGCAGGCACGGTTACCAGTTGGCGCGAATTCTGTCGATCGACTTCGACACGTATATGCCGACCACGTTGATCGTCTCGGCGGCGGCGCAGGCGCGGGCGACGGTGATCATCACGCCGGATGTCGACTATCTCGGAATCGGATATCGGGCGGTGCCGCTCGCGTGTGCGGTGCTGGCGCCGACAGGACTCATTGGGCGCAGGTCCGAGCGCGCCGATCCGCCGTGACCAGCGGGTCGGAAATGTAGTTGTTCACACAGTTATCCAATGCTGTGGATCACATTGCGGCCGGACGGCTATCGACCCGATTCGCCCGACGCAGGCGCGCCCGTCACGCCCTGACCGGCCCCGCATCCGGGATCGGTGCCGCGACACGTCGATTCGACCGCCGCGACACCGCCGCCACGGCGAGATCACCCACCCCGCCGCCCGAATCTCGGTGCGGGGTCGGCGGACGACCGGCGGGAACCTCGGTCAGACCCGTTCGGCCGAGCGGGTGCGCACGCGCAGCGCGATGGGCTTCTGGGTCTCGGCGAAGAAGTCGTTGCCCTTGTCGTCGACCACGATGAAGGCGGGGAAATCCTCGACCTCGATCTTCCAGACCGCCTCCATGCCGAGCTCGGGATATTCGAGGACCTCCACCGACTTGATGCAGTCGAGGGCGAGCCGGGCCGCGGGTCCGCCGATGGAGCCGAGGTAGAAGCCGCCGTGCTCCTTGCACGCCTTGGTGACCTGGGCGGAACGATTTCCCTTGGCCAGCATGACGAAGGAGCCGCCCGCCGCCTGGAACTGGTCGACGTAGGAGTCCATCCGGCCCGCGGTGGTGGGCCCGAAGGAACCGGAGGCATAGCCCTCCGGGGTCTTGGCGGGGCCCGCGTAGTAGACGGCCATGTCGCGCAGGTATTGCGGCATCGGCTCGCCCGCGTCGAGTCGTTCCTTGATCTTGGCGTGCGCGATATCGCGGGCCACGACCAGCGGACCGGTCAGCGAGAGTCGGGTCTTCACCGGGTATTTGGACAATTCGGCGCGAATGTCCGACATGGGACGATTCAGATCGATGCGCACCACGTCACCCCCGAGGATGGCGTCGGTCTGCTCGGGCAGATACTGCGCGGGCTCGCGTTCGAGCTGTTCGAAGAATACGCCCTCGGCGGTGATCTTCGCCAGTGCCTGGCGGTCGGCCGAACAGGAGACCGCCAGCGCCACCGGGCAGCTCGCGCCGTGCCGCGGCAACCGCACGACCCGCACGTCGTGGCAGAAGTACTTGCCGCCGAATTGCGCGCCGATACCGAAGGACTGGGTGAGCTCGAATACCTGTTTCTCGAGTTCCAGGTCGCGGAAGGCATGTGCGGACATCGATCCCTCGGTGGGCAGATTGTCCAGATAGTGCGCCGAGGCGTATTTGGCCGTCTTGAGCGCGAATTCCGCACTGGTGCCGCCGATCACGACCGCCAGGTGATACGGCGGGCAGGCGGCGGTGCCGAGCGAACGGATCTTCTCGTCCAGGAATTCCAGCATACGGGTGGGATTCAGGACGGCCTTGGTCTCCTGGTACAGGAACGACTTGTTGGCCGAACCGCCGCCCTTGGCCATGAACAGGAATTTGTAGGCCGGATGCGCGGGATCGCCCTTGGTGGCGTAGAGCTCGATCTGCGCGGGCAGATTGGAGCCGGTGTTCTTCTCGTCCCACATGGTGATCGGGGCGAGCTGCGAATAGCGCAGATTCAGCTCGGTGTAGGCGTCGAAGACGCCGCGGCTGATCCATTCGGCGTCGTCCACGCCGGTGATCACACCCTCGGACTTCTTGCCCATCACGATGGCGGTGCCGGTGTCCTGACACATCGGCAGGATGCCGCCCGCGGAGATGTTGACGTTCTTGAGCAGGTCCAGCGCCACGAATCGGTCGTTACCGGAGGATTCGGGATCGTCGATGATGTGACGCAGCTGCGACAGGTGCGCGGGCCGCAGGTAGTGGCTGATGTCGTGCATGGCCTCGGCGGTCAGCAGCCGCAGTGCCTCGGGTTCGACCCGCAGGAAGGTGCGGCCGTCGACGTCGAAGGTGCTGACGCCCTCGGTGGTGATCAATCGATACGGGGTGTCGTCGGCGCCGATGGGCAGCAGATCTGAATAGCGGAATTCCGGCGCGGTCACGGATCGCTCTCCTTCGGGCGGGCCGGGGCTGCGTCACCCGGCTGGGCACAAGCACACGGAGCCTAGCGAGCGGCCGAACGGCGATTCGGGTCAGGCAACCCTACGCTCCCTTGTCGAGCGCTACAGGTTGCACGTTCAACCCCGGTGGTGCTACCTCTCAGTCCGACAAGCGTCGCGGCCCCGACCCGGGCCCGACGGTTCACATGACATGTCAAAAGTTTGGAGGGCTGCCGTGTGTGAGCGCAGCGAGGCGGTGTCGTGAACGACCCGCAATGGCTCGACGAGGTCGAAATGCGCGCCTGGCTGGGCTTCGTCCGCACCCGCGATCTCATCGCCGCCGCCGTCGGGCGCGATTCCGCGCGCGATTCGAATCTCACCTACGTCGAATACGCGGTACTGGCCGGCCTGGCCAACGCCCCCGACCACCGATGCACCTTCGCGGATCTGGCCGAACGGCTCGAATGGTCGCAGAGCCGGCTGTCCCATCAGATCACCCGCATGGAGAAGCGGGGACTCGTCGCCAGGGAACCCATCCCCGACGACGCCCGCCGCACCGCGGCACGATTGACCCCGCGCGGCGTCGACGCCCTCGGCACCGCCGCTCCCGCGCACGTGCGCAGCGTGCGCAGGCATATGATCGACGCCCTCGACCGCGATCAGCTCAGCGCGCTTGCCGATATCTACGACACACTGCTCGCGCATCACCGAAGACCGGTCGAGGAGACCTGAATCGCACGCGGTGATCAGCTCGTCGAGGCCAGTCGGGTTCCCGCGGGGACCCCGAGCGCGCGCTCGAAACCATCCGGTACAACGATGTCACCGCGATCCAGTTCGGCCACGGTGGTCTTGCGCAGCCCGAGCAGCGCGGAATCGATTCCGCCGCGAAGGATGTCGAGGACGTTCTCGACACCGGCCTGACCGTTGGCGGCCAGACCCCACAGGTAGGCGCGGCCGATCATGACGGCACGCGCGCCGAGAGCGACGGCCTTGACCACGTCGCTGCCGCGCCGGACACCGCCGTCGAGCACCACCTCGATCTGTGAGCCGACCGCGTCGGCGATCACCGGCAGCGCGCGGATCGAGGCCGGGGTCCCGTCGAGGTTGTTGCCGCCGTGATTGGACACCGAGATCGCCGAGACGCCGGCGTCGACCGCACGCCGGGCGTCGTCCACGCGGATGACGCCCTTGAGCATGACCGGCCCGTTCCACTGTTCGACCACCCAGCGCACGTCGTCCCAGTCGGGCGCGGGCGTACCCATCCACTCGCCGTATGCGCCGAAGAAGCCGGGGGCGGGCGCGCCGCCGACCGCCATGTTCGGGGCCGTCAGGTCGGGAATGCGGCCCGAACGCGCGTAGGCGGCCAGCCAGCGCGGGCGCGCCAGGGTCTGCGGGGCGAACCGGAGCATGGCGCGCAGGTCGAGTTTCTCGGGTATGACCGGGCTGCCCCAGTCGCGGCCGTGCGAGAAGGACCAGTCCAAGGTCAGGATGAGACCGACCGCGCCCGCCGCCTCGGCCCGTGCCATGCGCGCGGCGATGTCGTCCTTGCCGCCGCACCAGTAGAGCTGGAAGAAGGTCGAGGGATTGGCCGCGATCACCTCCTCGATGGGCTTGCTGGCGAACGAGCTGAGGCCCATGGCGATTCCGCGGGCCGCGGCCGCGCGCGCCACGGCGACCTCACCGTCGGGGTGCACGGCCTGCACGCCGGTCGGCGAGATCATGACCGGCATCGAAAGCTGTTGTCCCAATATGGTCGTGGACTGATCGCGAGTACCGATCGGGCCCGCGCAGTGCGGCGCGAAACCGAGTTCGGTGAACGCCTGCTGGTTCTCGTCTATTGTCTGCCCGCGCTCGGATCCGGCGATCAGCGCGCCGTACACGGATTTCGGCAGGCGCTTCTTCGCGCGCCGCTGCGCCTCGGCGACGGTTTCGAACCAGGGATTCATCGGTGGATCCTTTCGGGTGCGGCCACCGGCCACCACAGCCGGGTCGTCTCGTACAGGTCGGTGATCAGGTGATCGAACAGGGCGCGTCCCTCGGCGGCGGTCGCGCCGCCGGGGTCGCCGAGTACGCCGTTGGAACTCACCGCGCGCACACCGCCCGCGCGCAGCAGCGGCAGGGTTTCCGCGAGCGGGCGGGTGTCGCCGGCTTCGGCGCGGTCGGCGCGTACCAGGTCGGGGCGCACGGCGAGCATGAGCGAGGTCTCGGCGCGACCGGCGTGCGGGTCGCCGTCGTAGCGCGGCAGCCAGCCGCGCACATCGCGCGATTCCGACCGCAGCAGCGATTCGGCGCGGCGCAGCGGGACCAGATTTCCGCCGTGTCCGCTGACCAGCACGACGCGGTCGAAGGTATCGGTCGCCGAGCGGCACAGTTCGACGAGCAGCAGTTCCAGCGCCGCTCGGCCGATGGACAGGGTGCCCGGGAATCCGGCGTGTTCGCCGCTGGAGCCGTAGGGGACGGCGGGCGCGACCGCGACATCGGCGCGGCGCGCGGCCAGACCCTCGCACAGTGCGAGGGCGATATCGGTGTCGGCGGACAGCGGCAGATGCGGACCGTGCTGTTCGGTCGCGCCGAGCGGCACGGCGAGGATCATATCCGGCGAGTATGCGCCCGCCTCCGGCCACGTGAGATCCGCCACTGACATGGCCCGAGATTAACGTCAGTCACTGACAAAATCAAGGGCGACGCGGGCTGACCCATACTCGTCGGGTGACGACATCGGGCACCACCGGCCGCGGCCGCCCGCGGGGCACCAGCAAGCGGGAACTCGAACTGATCGCGATGCGGCTGTTCAGCGAACAGGGATTCGACAACACCACCGTCGAACAGATCGCCGCCGCCGCGGGTGTCAGCGGGCGCACCTTCTTCCGCTACTTCCCCACCAAGGCCGAGGTGCTGTGGTCGCAGTTCGACGACGAGGTCGCCAATCTGCGAACCGCCTTCGCCGACGCCACCGACGACGAACCGATGATGACCACCGTGCGCCGAGTCGTGGTGAACGCCAACCGGTATCGCGCCGAGGACGTTCCCGAATTGCGCACCCGCATGCATCTGGTCGGCACCGTACCGGCCCTCGCCGCCACCGCGGGCGCGCACTACGACGCCTGGGAACGCGCGGTCAGCGCGTACGCCGCGCGCAGACTCGGCGAACCCGAGGACGGACTCGTCCCGCTCGCGGTGGGTCGCGCCACCCTGGCCACCGCCCGCGCCGCCTTCGACGCCTGGCTCGCCGCGGCCGACGCCGACCTCACCGTCTACCTCGACCGCGCATTGGCCGCGCTCGAACGAGGATTCGGCTCCTGACCGGCTACCCGCAGGTTTCGCGGGCAAACCGCGTGGGGTATGACTAGGCTCGGTAACGGCCAGCTCGGTAGGGCCGGCAGCCGCGACGCACGATGACCGACCACCCGTCGAAAGGGGCTGGAATTTCCATGTCCGAGGTGTCCATGAGCCTTTCGGCGGACTCGCTGCCCGCGGGACCGGTCGACAACCTGTTGCCACAGCTCGTCGAGCACCTGCGACAGAATCGCACCGCCCTGCGCGAGGAATGGGCACGTCGCATCACCGACGCGCAACTGCTCACCGCCATGACCCCGGAAGAGATCTTCTCCGAGGCCACCTCGGTCTACGACAACTACGTCGAGGTGCTCGAAACCGGCAGTGTCGAGGCGTTGCAGGCATACGCGCGCGACCTGTCCGAACGCATCATCCCGAGAGGAGTCGAGACCGACGAGGTCCTCGGCATCGTGCTGCTGCTGCGCGACGTGCTCGCACGCTCGCTGTTCGAGAAGTACCAGTCCAACTTCGAACTCCTCAATCACGTGCTCGACGCCTACGAGCCCGCCGCCAACCGCATCGCGAGCACGGTGGCCATCTCCTTCGTGCAGGAACGCGAACGCGTCATCCGCCAGCAGCAGGAAGCCATCCGCGAACTCTCCACCCCGGTGCTCCAGGTCCGTGAGCAGTTGCTCATCCTGCCCATCATCGGCGTGCTCGACAGCCAGCGCGCCCGCCAGCTCACCGAACAGCTGCTGCGCGCCATCCGCGCCAACCGCGCCAAGGTCGTCGTCATCGACATCACCGGCGTTCCCACCATCGACTCCACGGTGGCCAACCACCTGGTGCAGACCGTCGACGCCTCGGGACTGATGGGCGCCAACGTCATCATCACCGGCCTGTCCTCCGAGATCGCGCTCACCCTCGTGACCATCGGCCTCGACCTGTCGAAGATGAACGCCGTCGGCGATCTCCAAGGCGGCATCGAAGAGGCCGAACTCCTGCTCGGGTACGAGGTCACCCGCGTCACCGACCGTGTCGGCGAGCGGGACGGGCGCTGAGCGGGCAGGCACATGCCGGTACCCATACTGAAGCAGGGCACGTATCTCATAGCGTCGGTCCAGTCAGCGTTGACCGACGCCGATACCGAGCGCTTACAGGACGACCTGATGAAACAGGTCAGCAAGTATCGCGCGCACGGAATCATCGTCGATGTCACCGCCATCGACGTCATGGATTCCTTCGCGGCCAGATCGCTGCGTACCATCGCGCACATGACGCAGCTCCGCGGTGCCGAAACGGTCATCGTGGGCCTGCAACCCGAAGTCGCCTTCGCGATGGTCCAGCTCGGGCTGACCTTCGAGGACATGCACACGGCCCTCGATCTGGAAGAGGGACTGGCGTGGCTGAATCGCAAGGCATCGGGTCGTCGCCAGCGAGACGGTCGTGACAGTGGCCGCTGAGAACATGGTGATCGCGGTCACAATGTCGGGGGACATCGTGACCGCGCGTCAGGCCGGACGGGAGCTGGCCGCCGAACTCGGCTTCTCCCTCACCGACCGGACCATGATCTCCACCGCGATCTCCGAAATCGCCCGCAACATCACGAGTTACGCGGGCAGCGGCGAGATCCGACTACTGGTCGACGACCGCGAGGGACGGCGGGCGCTCGTCGTCCAGGCCGAAGATCAGGGCCCCGGCATTCGGGATATCGCTCGCGCACTGGACGATGGTTACTCCACCGGGCGCGGACTCGGACTCGGCCTTCCGGGCGCGCGGCGTCTCATGGACCGGCTCATCGTCGAATCCGCGCCGGGCCGAGGCACGTTGGTGGAAATGTGGAAGTGGGTACCCAACGGTGCATGAGGACGGCATCATCGGCCGGATCGAATGGGCGGTGGCCGGTCGCGCGCTTCCCGGGCAGCACATCTCCGGTGATCGCTGCGTGGTGCTCGACGCGGGCGGCGGCGGGGCGCTGTTCGCGGTGCTCGACGGTCTCGGGCACGGCGCCGCCGCCGCCGACGCGGCCGACCGTGCCGCACAAGTGCTTTCGGAGAATCGGGCCGAACCGCTCGACGTGCTGATGGTGCTGTGTCATCGCGCGATGGCCGACACCAGGGGCGCCGCGGTGTCGCTGGCGCAGTTCGGCCTGGGCGACGCCATCAGCTGGCTCGGGGTCGGCAATGTCGAATCCCGGGTGCTGAGCGCGGGTCCGGCGGGTCTGACCGTGCGCGCGACCGTACTGCTCACCGGTGGCATCGTCGGCTACCGGCTGCCCGCGAACCTGCAACCGCAGACGGTGCACGTGCGGCCCGGCGATCTGCTGCTGATGTCCACCGACGGCATCGTTGCCGAATCCTCCGACAGCATCGACCTGGCCAAATCCACCGCCGAGATCACCGCCGACATCCTGGCCCGCTACGCCAAGGACACCGACGACGCCTTGGTGCTCGCCGCCCGCCATCGCGGCGCCACCACGAACGGGGCGCCGTGACCTCGGTGCTGGCCGACTTCCTCGACGCCTACGCGAACGCGCTACGGCGTCATCTCGATTCGCCGACCCACGCCACCCTGTCCGAGGGGTACGAACTCGGCAGGCGGGCGCTGGTCGAGGACATCAGTCTGCTCGATCTCACCGAGTACCACTTCCGGTTCGTCACCGGGGCGTGCACCGCCGACCCGGAGCAGGCGCGCACCGCCGAGGGCGCGCTGGAATTCCTGTTGCAGACCTTGGCCGCACTCGACATCGCGACCCGCGGCTATCTGGACGGCACCCGCCGCTACGAACAACAGCGTTCTCGCGCCGACGATCTCGCCGGGCGCGACGCCTTCCGCACCGCGCTGGTGGAATCGCTCCAGGACGGATTCTTCGTCGCCGACGCCCGCGGCGCCATCGTGGAGGTGAATTCGGCCTTCGGCGCGCTGACCGGGTACGGACCCGCCGACGTACCGTATCCACTGCCGCATCCGTGGTCGATCGCCCCCGCGGGGCACTATCCCGAACTCGGCACCGAGGCATCGCGTTTCGTCATACCCATCCGGCATCGCGACGGGCGCGAACTGTGGTTGGCGGTGAGCAGCAGCGCGCTCGTCGAACCGGAGAACAACGAGCGGATCTTCGTCGGCACCATTCGCGACGTGACCGCCGAACACGATGCCCAGGCCCGCGATCAGGCGGCCTCGCGGCTCGCGACAGCGGTGGGCGCGGCGACCAGCGTGGTGGAGGTGCTGGCCGTCGGACTAGACGAACTGCGCCGGACCGTGGGCGCGGAGTCGGCGGTGGTCGCGGTCTGGCCCAATCGCAACACCTCGCCCGAGGTCTACATGTCGGGCGCGGTGGAACCCGGTGCGGGCAATACCGCGGTCGCCTCGCTGGATTCGGCGGGTACCGCGCTGCTCGAACGCGCGCGCCGCCGTCCGCCGCGCAGCCTGTCGGCGATACCCGAGGGCGCGGACAGTTCGGAGGGAATCGTCGCGCCACTCGGCGAAACCGGCGACGCGGCACTGTGGTTGCGTTTCGCCGCGCCGCGCGCCGTCACCGCGGCCGACTGGACGTTGTTCTCCCTGCTCGTCGGTCATCTGAGCTTGGCGGTGCAGCGCGCCCGCAACTTCGACCAGGCCCGCTCCACCTCGCTCACCCTGCAACGCGCCATGTTGGGGCCGATCGAACTGCCACCGCGGTTCTCGGTGCACTACGAACCGGCGCTGCCGCCGCTCGAGATCGGCGGCGACTGGTACGACGTGGTGCCGCTCAAGGACGGCAGTATCGGCGTGGTCGTCGGCGACTGTGTCGGCCGTGGCCTGTCCGCGGCGGTGGTCATGGGTCAATTGCGCACGGCCGCACGGGCTCTGCTGCTTCGGCACACCGGACCCGCGCAACTGCTGTCGGAACTGGACGCGGTCGCCGGTCGCATACCCGGCGCCATGTGCACCACGGTCTTCGCGGCCGTGCTCGATCCGATGCGCGGGATACTGCGCTACAGCAGCGCGGGCCACATGCCCGCCATCGTCGCCGACGTCGGGAAACCGGGTCGGCTGCTCGAGGACGGCCGTTCGGTCCCGTTGGCAACTTTCGAGATGCCGAGCAGGCCCGAGGCCACCGCGACCCTCGCGCCCGGGGCCACCGTGGTGCTGTTCACCGATGGACTCGTCGAACAGCGCGGGGTGGATATCGATGAGGGGTTCGCGAAGATCGCGGCGGTCCTCGCCGATACCTCGGGCACATTGCCGCGCGAAGTCGCCGACGCGGTGCTGTCACGCTTGCGCCCGGCCGCCGGTTACGACGACGATGTCGCCATGGTGGTGTATCGGCAACCACCCGCGCCGCTGCGGATGAGCGTGGTGGCGCACGCCGATCGGCTCGCGGCCCTGCGGCGCAGTCTCAAGGCGTGGTTCGCCGCGGCGGCGGTGCCGCACGATCTGGCCTCGGACCTGGTGGCGGCGGCGAACGAGGCGTGCAGCAACAGCATCGAACACGCCTACCGCGACAGCGCCGACGACGGCCCGCACAGCGTGGAACTCACCGCGACCTGCGATACCCAGACCGTGGCGATCGTGGTCACCGATACCGGGAGCTGGAAGCCGCGCTCGGCCGATCCCGGACATCGCGGCCGCGGTATCGACATGATGCGCGCGCTCACCGAGAAACTCGACATCGAGCACACCGACGCGGGGACGACGGTGCGCATGTCGATCACCCTGCCCGCGATCAAGTCGCCAGTGGCGAATCCGCTGCGCGGCACCCACCGTCGTATGGGATGAGCCCGCGGCACGGATCGGGCGTCGCGCCGATACCCGAGCCGCCCCGGCGCGCGGACTATCCGCCGGGGGCCACCGGATCGGTCGCGACGTGCGATTTCTCTTGCCTCGGAAGTATTCGGGAGTATTTGCGACGCCGACGAATTCGACGGAGGCCGTCGCGGGGGACGACCGCGAACCCGTGCCGCGAGAGGCGTTCGCGCGGGCGGATAACCATGTTACTCTTCAGTATCGGTCGCGCTGTGACGAGTTTCATGACAGCACCGTCACCGCGACCGAGGACACTCCGGCGACGGCGCCGGGTGGAGCAACGGAGAGATATCGATGCAACAGCAGCGAGGGCGGCGTTCCCGTCCGGGTTCGCTACCCCGGGCCGGTCGTGTGGCCGCCGCGGTGGCGGTGGCGTGTGTGACGGCGATCGCCGCGGTGGGGGGCGACACCCCGGCGGCGATGGCCCAGGGGCCGGTCAGCGCCTTCTACGTCCCGCCGGCACAGATTCCGTCCGATCCCGGCGCGATCATCGGGTCCGAACCGATGCAGATCTTCGCGACCGTGCCAACGGCCGCGGGCTGGCCGACGCGGGCGCAGCGGGTCATGTACACCTCGCGATTGCAGGACGGCTCCCCCGTCGCCGTCTCCGGCACCTATATCGAGACCGGCGCCCCGTGGCAGGGCCCGGGTCCGCGCCCCACCGTCGTCATCGGCCCCGGCACGGCGGGTCAGGGTGATCAGTGCGCCATGTCGGTGGCCTTCTCGACCGGCCTGACCTTCGCCGACGGACTGTCCATGTCGGCCAACCAGGAGGCGCCCTCGGCGGCGGTGTGGAGCGCCATGGGCGCCCGCGTGCTGGTCACCGACTACATCGGCCTCGGCACCCCCGGCATCCACACCTACGTCAACCGGATCGAGAGCGCGCACGCCATTCTCGACGGCGCCCGTGCGGCCAACTCCCTGGGCGGCGTCGGCTCCGACACCCCGGTCGTGTTCTGGGGCTACTCGCAGGGCGGCGGCGCGACGGCGGCGGCGACGGAGTTGCAGCCGGAGTACGCGCCCGAACTGAACCTCAAGGGCACCTGGGCGGGCGGCCCGACCGCGGATCTGGCGACCATCCTCGAGCGCATCGACGGCGCGCTCATCGGCGGCGCGATCGGCTTCGCGATCAACGGTCTGCTCGCCCGCTACCCGGAACTCAACCGGGCGCTGGACCGGCTGGTCAACCCGAGCGGCCGGGCCATGTTGCAGACCCTGAGCCAGGAATGCATCGGCGATGTCATCCTGCGCCAGCCGTTCCTGCGGACCGGCACCATGACGGTGGACGGCCAGTCGCTGAGCACGCATCTGCACGAGATCCCCGAGGCCGCACCGGTTCTGGCCGAACAGCGGGTCGGCAACCTGATGCCCGCCGCCCCGGTGTTCATAACCAGCGGACTCAATGACGACACCGTCCCCTACAGCCAGGCCCGCCGCCTCGCCGAGGACTGGTGCGCCAAGGGCGCCACGGTCACCTTCCGCACCAACGACCTGCCGCCGATCCTGCCGGGAATGACCATTCCGAACCACTTCGGCCCCGAGATCGTCGACGGGTTCGGACCGGACAACGCCATCGGCTACCTGATCGACCGCCTGGCCGACAAACCGGTCTCGGGCTGCTCGTTCGACTGACCGCACGTCGCGTCAGTACGCGCCCTCGCCCTCGGCGACCGCGCGCACGGTCTTGGCGATGATCCGCAGATCCAGCAGCATGGACCAGTTCTCGACATAGGAGATATCGAGTTCGAAGGATTCCTCGGGCGCGAGGTCGGACCGACCGCTGACCTGCCACAATCCGGTGATACCGGGGCGAACGAGCAAGCGCCTGCGGGTGATTCCGTCGTAGGAGTGCACCTCCCGGCGCACCTGCGGGCGCGGGCCGACCACGCTCATGTCCCGGCGCAGCACATTGTAGAACTGCGGGAGTTCGTCGAGGCTGTACTTGCGCAGGAAGCGGCCCAAGGAGGTGACGCGTGGGTCGTTCTCGAGCTTGAAGAACAGCGGGTTGCCGCCGTTGGACGCGATGAGCGCGGCGGCGTGCCGGTCCGCGTGCACGTACATGCTGCGGAACTTGACCATGCGGAACGGCTTGCCGTCCATGCCGATTCGCTCCGACAGGTAGAAGACGGGACCGTCGCTGGTGAGTTTGACCGCCGCCGCGATCACGAGCAGCGCTGGGGCAATCAGGATCAGCACCAGCAGCGAGAAACACACGTCGAAGACCGCCTTGCCCAGCGACAGCGCCCGATCGTATCGGGGTCTGCCGATGTGCAGCATCGGCATACCCGCCAGGACCTGACTCGACACGCGGGTGCCGGAGACGTCCATGACGCCGGGGGCGACGATGAGTTCGGCGCCGATCGTGTCCAGTTCCCAGGCCAGCTCGCGGATGTCGTCGGGCCCGAGTCGATCGGTGGCCGTCACCACCACCGTGTCGGCGCCGGTACGGCGGGCCGCGCGCACCACCGAGCGGTCGTCGCCGACGATCGGGATTTCGCGCCCGGCGACGCTGATGACGGGCGCGGCGTCCGTATCGAGACCGGTGGCGGTGCAGACGCCGACCACGTGGTAGCCGTGGGCGTGATCACGCGAGAAGGCCGCCGCGATGGCGCGCGCGGCGTCCGCGGCGCCCACGACGAGCACCGAATGGCGGTAGCGCCCGCGAGCGCGGCGGCGGCCCGCGTGCCCGCGCCACATGGCCCGGGTGCCCGCGAGCCCGATCAGCCCGAGCGGCAACGCCAGCGCGAGACAGTCGCGGGCGATCTCGGTGCCGAGCACCAGCGAGGCGATGGCGATGAGCCCGAACAGGCGCAGGGTCGCCGCGAACAGCCTGCGGTATTCGACGCTGCCCGCGCCGACGGTGCGCGCCGAGCGAGAATCGTTCCAGCCCAGCAGGATCGACCAGGCCGCGACGACACCCGCGGACAGCAGCAGGTGCGCCGCGTCCGCGCGCGGGTCCCAGCTCAGGGTCCGCGGGGCCGCCGGGTCGAAGGTGAACAGCTGGGCCAGCGCGACCGCGGCCGTCACCACGGTGACGTCGGTGAGGATCAAGCGACGCACGTAACCGGCGCGCCAGCCGCCCCGTTCGCCCGAACCGGCGAAGTTCAGGCGCAGGTCGACCGCCCCGCCGGGCGCGCCGAGTTCGAGAACCATGAGAAGTACCTGCTTGAAGCTTGGATCATCCTGATTTCCGCGGTCCGCGATCGGTCGCGGTATGTCGCCGGCGACAGCGCGTCCGGCGACGTTGCGCGAAGACGATCAGTGGCCGGGCCGATCTGTTGCGAAAATATTGCTCTCTCACACGCTTCCGCACAAGCGTTGCGACCCAGGTCACAATCGGTAGCGCGGAATGCATATGGGGCGTCACAGCCGTACCCGGCGGCAGCGCCGAATCGGCGGTCGACGTCGGATTCGCCGACGGGCCGGGCTCCGGTGGTAACTGAAATCATGCTGCTCGCCGTTCGGCCGCGGAATTCGTCCTACCCACGACTCGCGATTCCGGCGCGCGGATGCTAATTTCTCCACCGTCGGCAGAGAAGTCCGCTTCTCGGGCTGCGGGGCGCCGTCGATATCCAGAACATGTATTTCCGAGTGGAGCCCGCGTGCGTTGTCGTCTGTGTGACTCGGTCCGGCTTTCGAGCGTGCTGGACCTGGGAGCCACACCTCCGTGTGAGAAATTCCTCTCCGCCGCGGACCTCGACCTCCCCGAGCTCACCTACCCGCTGCACCTTCGGGTGTGCGAGCAGTGCCTGCTGTTGCAGATCCCGGCGCTCATCACCCCCGAGGAGACCTTCACCGAATACGCCTACTTCTCCTCCTACTCCGACAGCTGGGTACGGCACGCGCGCGCCTTCGTCGACGAGGCGCTCGGCAGGCTCGGACTCGGCCGGGACTCGTTCGTGGTCGAGGTCGCCAGCAACGACGGCTATCTGCTGCGAGGCGTGGTCGAGGCCGGGGTGCCCTGTCTCGGCGTCGAGCCCTCGGTCAACGTCGGCGAGGCCGCCCGCGAGCGTGGCGTGCCGACGCTGACCGCGTTCCTGGACGAAACCGTCGCGGCAGGCGTGCGGGCCGAATACGGACCCGCCGACCTGGTGGTGGCGAACAATGTCTACGCGCACATTCCGGATCTGCGCGGCTTCACCCGATCGCTGCGGACACTGGTGGCCGAGGACGGCTGGATCTCCATCGAGGTCCATCACGCGCTGAATCTGGTGCGCCACGGTCAATTCGACACCATCTACCACGAGCACTTCCAGTACTACACCCTCGCCTCGGCCCAGCGCGCGCTCGCGACCGCGGGCCTCGCGGTCGCCGATGTGACCGAACTGCCGACCCACGGCGGCTCGCTGCGCATCTGGGCGCGCCCCGAGGCGGTGGCCGAGCCGAGCGAGCGCGTCACCGACCTGCTGGCCCGCGAGGCCGCCGCCGGACTGCATCGGGTCGAGGGCTACGCGCCGCTGCGCGCCCGCGCCGAGGCGGTGCGCCACGACCTGCTGCGCTATCTGCTCGACCAGCGCGCCGCGGGTAAGCGGGTGGTCGGCTACGGCGCGCCCGGCAAGGGCAACACCCTGCTCAACTACTGCGGCATCCGGTCCGACCTGCTCGAATACACCGTGGACCGCAACCCCTACAAGCACGGACGCTACACACCGGGTACGCGGATCCCGATCCACCCGCCCGAACGCATCGACGCCGACCGCCCGGACGTGGTGGTGGTGCTGCCGTGGAATCTGGAAACCGAGATCACCGCCCAGCTGCGTCACGTCGGCTCCTGGGGCGCGGTGCTGGTCTACCCGATGCCCACCGTGCGGGTGGTGGCCCCGACCCCGATCGGTCCCGACAGCGTGGAGGTCGTCCCGGTATGAAAGTCGTGCTGTTCTGCGGCGGCTACGGAATGCGCATGCGCCACAGCGACACCGACGTGGTGCCCAAACCCATGCAGATGGTCGGCCCGCGCCCGCTCATCTGGCACGTGATGCGCTACTACGCCCACTTCGGGCACCGCGAGTTCGTCCTGTGCCTCGGCTACGGCGCCCACCACATCAAGAACTACTTCCTCACCTACCAGGAGACGATGTCCAACGACTTCGTCATCCGCAACGGGCAGGTGGAACTGCTCGGCTCCGATATCGCCGACTGGACCATCACCTTCGTCGACACCGGCGTGGAATCGGCCATCGGCGAACGGCTGCGCCGGGCGCGGCCGTATCTGGACGGCGACGAGGTCTTCCTCGCCAACTACTCCGACGTGCTCACCGACGCCCCGCTCGACCAGATGATCGCGCGGCTGCGCGAGTCCGGTGCCGCGGCCTCGATGATGGTGGTGCCGCCGCAGTCCTCGTTCCACTGCGTGGAGATGCGTCCCGACGGTGAGATCAAGGAGATCACACCGGTGTCGCGGCTGCCGATCTGGGAGAACGGCGGATATTTCGTGCTGACCCAGGAGGTCTTCGACCATCTGCCGCCCGGCGGCGACCTGGTGGAGGATGCCTGCGGCGCGCTCGCCGCCCGCGACCGGCTACTCGGCTACCAGCACTTCGGCTTCTGGAAACCGGCGGACACCTTCAAGGAGCGCGCCGAACTCGACGCCGCCTACAACCGCGGCGACCGGCCGTGGATGGTGTGGGAGCGTCCCACCTCGTGATCAGCCTGCGGACCGGTCGGCTCACCGAGATCGCGGTACTCGGCGCGCACTGCGACGACATCGCCATCGGCATGGGCGCGACACTGCTCACCCTCACCCGCCGCGATCCGGCTCCGCGGGTGCGGGCGCTGGTGCTGTCGGGTGCGGACACCCCGCGCGCCGCGGAGGAGCGCGCGGCGCTCGAAGCGTTCTGCGGTGCGGCCGAACTGGAGCTGACCGTGCTCGACGTACCGGACGGGCGCGCGCCCGGACACTGGTCTCGGGTCAAGGACGCGGTGGCCGCGTTCCGCCGGGGCGGCGAACCGGATCTGGTGTTCGCGCCGCAGCGTCGTGACGCCCACCAGGACCATCGGCTGCTCGCCGAACTCACGCCGACGGAGTTCCGCGACCACCTCGTGCTCGGCTACGAGATCCTCAAGTGGGAGACCGACACCCCCAGACCCGATGTGCTGCATCCGATTCCGGCGGAGCTCGCCCGGGAGAAGGTCGAACTGCTGCGGCGCTGCTACCCGTCGCAGGCGCATCGCGACTGGTTCGACGACGCGGCGTTCCTCGGGCTGGCGCGCATCCGCGGCGTGCAGTGCCACGCCGAGTACGCGGAGGGGTTCGTGCTCGACAAGGCCGTCATCGATTTCGGAGGGGCATAACAGGATGCGGGTACTCGTCACCGGCCATCTGGGCTATCTCGGCACCGTCATGGTGCCGGTACTGCGCGCGCGGGGACACGAGGTGACCGGCCTCGACATCGGCTATTTCGCCGACTGCGTGCTCGGCGCGCCGCCCTTGGATCCGCCGGGTATCGCGGCCGACCTGCGCGAGGTCGAGGCCGCGCAGCTGGCCGGATTCGACGCGGTGGTGCACCTGGCCGCGCTGTCCAACGATCCGCTCGGCGCGCTGGTCCCGCAGATCACCCATGACATCAACCATCACGCGTCGGTGCGGCTGGCGCGGCTGGCCAAGGACGCGGGCGTGAAGCGTTTCCTCTACGCCTCGACGTGTTCGGTGTACGGCGCGGCGGGCGAGGCTCTGGTGGACGAATCCGCGCCGTTGCGCCCGCTGACGCCCTACGCGCAGAGCAAGGTCAGGGTCGAGGACGACGTGGCGGCCCTCGCCGATTCCGAATTCAGCCCGGTATTCCTGCGCAATGCCACCGCCTTCGGATTCTCGCCGCGGCTGCGCGCCGATATCGTGCTGAACAATCTGGTCGGCCACGCGGTGCTCGACGGAGTGGTCAAGGTGCTCTCCGACGGCACGCCGTGGCGGCCACTGGTGCATGCCGAGGACATCGCGCGCGCCTTCGCGGTCTGCCTGGAGGCGCCCGTCGAGGCGATCCACTGTCGCGCCTACAACATCGGCAACGAGGCCAACAACGTCACCGTCGCCGAGATCGCGCACGCGGTCGCGGACGTCGTGCCCGGCTCCGAAGTGGTGATCACCGGCGAGTCGGGCGCCGATCCGCGCTCCTACCGCGTCGATTTCACCGCCGCCCGGCGCGATCTGGGGTTCGAGGCGCGGTGGAGCGTGGCCGACGGCGCCGCCGAGTTGTACACCGAATACCGCGACCGCGGACTCACCGCCGCCGACTTCGCCGATCGCTTCGTACGTCTGGCCCGTCTGCGCGCACTCGGCGAACGCGGCGTCATCGACGCGGAACTGCGTCGTGTGGACGCCCGCGCGGCGGAGGCGATTCCGGGATGACCACGCGATGAGCGATCCCTTCGCCACGCGGTGCCGTGCCTGCCGGGGCCGGGAGCTGGTGACCGTACTCGATCTCGGACGGATGCCCGCGGCCGACCACTTCCCGCCGGCGGGGCAACCGGTGCGCGCCGGTGAGGCGGCGCATCCGCTGAGCATGCGGCACTGCCGCGGCTGCGGTCTGACTCAGTTGGGCGCCGACGACACCGACACCGCCGAGCCGCGCGGGGTCGAACCGCGCGCACTGCGCGAGCAGGCCGCCGACGCGGTCGCGCGGGTCGCCGAGTCGGGGCTGCTGACCGGTCGCACCGTGCGCGAATTCGGCAGTCCGCACGGGGGAAGCTGGCTCGGGACGCTGGCCGAGCGCGGCTTCACCCCGACCGAGGATCCCGCGGACGTGGTGCTCGACAGTTTCGGACTCATGCACGAACCGGATCAGCGGGCGGCCTTCGCCGAGCGGGCGGCGGCCACCGCGCCCAACGGGCTGCTGCTCGTGCAGTACCATTCGCTGCACACCATCGTGGCAGGAGAACAGTGGAATGCGTTGCGACACGGTCACTTCGCTTACTACACGCTGTCGGTCCTTCGCGATCTGCTTCGCACGGCGGGGTTGTCGGTGCGCAGTGCGTGGGAGTTCGATCTCTACGGCGGCACGGTGCTGATCGCGGCCCGGCGTCCGCACGACGCGCCGCACGACGCCTCGGTCGCGCGGGTACTTGCCCGTGAGGCGGGTACCGACGACGCGGAGGTGCTCACCGGGCTCCAGCGCGCCGCCGACCGGCAGGCGGTCGCGTTGCGCGCGGAACTGGAAGACCTCGCGGCACGGGGTTCGCGGGTATACGCCTACGGCGCGGCCTCGCGGGCGGTCGCGTTGCTGCGGCTCGCCGGGGTGCACCGCGGTCTGCTCACCGCGGTGGCCGACGCCTCCCCCGGCAAACAGGGCAGGCGGATGCCGGGCACCGACGTGCCGATCATCTCCCCCGACGAACTCGTCGCGGCGCGACCGGATCGGGTGCTGCTGACCGTGCCGGATCTGCGCGCCGAGGTCGAGGAGCGCTACCCGCAACTGGCCGGTCGCTGGCTCGCCGACGCACCGCACGCACTCTCCGGGGAGCGGCCGATCCGGTAGTTCACGAAATGGGGCTGACCTGGTGTGAGGTCGCCCACGTGCGGTGAAACGGGGTTCCCACCGCCGGTGAATCAAGATAGCTTTTCTATTGCTGCATTACGCAACGAGGGCATTATGGAAAATCACGGGACAGCGCCGGGGATCGCTCGGCCGCACCGTCGTCGACACATCCACTACGACTGCCGTGCGCGATTCCCATCGCCGACAGCGTATTCGCCCTTCGACCTCGCCGAGCGGGCATGACCTGGGCGAACATATGCCGTCCAGCGTGCCCGCATCACCCATGTGATATTGCCCCGCTGTCGCCGAATTCATTTTCGTCCCATTAGAAGGAGGGGATGTGGTCAGCCTTTCGGTCTGTGTCCCCGCCTATGAGGCCGGACGGACCCTGGAACCCACGCTGCGTTCGATCCTGAATCAGGACGCGGACTTCGAATTGCTGGTGCTCGACAACGCCAGCACCGACGCCACCGGCGAGATCGCCGCATCCTTCGACGACCCGCGTCTGCGGGTGGAGCGCAACCGGACTCCGCTGCCGATCGGCGACAACTGGAATCGCGCCATCCGCCTGTCCACCGGCGATCTGGTGAAGGTGGTGTGCGCCGACGACATACTGCTGCCCGGATCGCTGAGCGCGCAGCTCGAGATCATGAGCGATCCGGCCTTCGCCATCAGCTCCTCCCGGTTCCAGGTCATCGATGAGCGCGGCACCCTGCTGGAGACCGGACTCGGCCTGCCCGGACTGCACGGCGTGCACAGTGCACGGTCGCTGGCGCGCACCATCGTGCGGCGCGGACCCGCCGATTTCGGCCCGACCGCCGCGGCCATGTTCCGCCGCGAACACTTCGACCGGGTCGGCGGGTTGCGCGGTGATCTGGTGTTCCCCATGGACGTCGACCTGTTCGCCCGGGTCGGACAGTTCGGGCTGTTCTACGGACTCACCGAAGTCGCCGCGGCATGGCGCGATTCGACGTTCAACCTGTGCAGCCAGACCTCCACGGTCAGCAAACTCACCGAGATGCTGCGATTCCACCACCGCCTCGCCCGCGACTGCCCGCGACTGCTGTCGCCGCTCGACATCGCGGTCGGCGATCTGCGTCTGGCGCGCACCGCGCTGCACCGGCTGCGGGTACGCGCGAGCGCCCTGCTGCGAAGCCGGGTGTGGCGATGACCGGCACCCGGACCCCGGATACGCGGGTACGGGTGCACATGACCGGATCGGAGTGGTTCGGTTCGGCGCCCGGCGGACTCAATCGCTATTTCACCGACCTCTACGCCGCGCTGGCCGCGCGCCCCGAGGTCGCGGTATCGGCGGCGGCGTTCGGCGAGCCGCCCGAGGGCGGACGTTCCTGGGGGCCGACCGGCGGGTCGACCCTGCACCGGGCCCGCACCGCGTATCTGGACCGGGACCGGGGCGAACCCGCCGTCCTCGACCGGCATTTCGCGCTGTACGGGCCGCCGCCGCGCGGACGCGACGCGCTGGTGGTGCACTTCCACGGCCCGTGGTCACAGGAGAGCCGGGTGGCGGGCGCGGGCGCGCTCGCGGTGCACGCCAAATTCGCCGTCGAACGGCTGCGGGCGGCGGGCGCGCGCCGATTCGTGGTGCTCTCCGAGCATTTCCGCGATCTGCTGGTGTCGAGATACCGGGCGCCCGAGGACGCGGTGCGGGTGGTGCCGCCCGGGGTCGACCTGGCACGCTTCCGGCCGCGCGAGCCCCGGCGCGCGCCGACGGGTCCGACGGTGCTGTGCGTGCGCAGGCTCGAACACCGCATGGGCATCGATGTGCTACTGCGCGCGTGGCCGCGGGTGGTCGCGGCGCACACCGACGCGCGACTGGTGATCGTCGGCACCGGAACCGCCGAGGCGGCGCTGCGCGAGCAGGCCCGTGCCCGCGCGGACGCGGTCACTTTCGAAGGGCACATCTCCGACGAGCGGCTGGCCGAGCTGTACGCGCGGGCGCACTGCACCGTGGTGCCCTCGCTGACGCTGGAGGGGTTCGGGTTGATCGCACTGGAATCGCTGGCGTCGGGGCGCGCCCCCGTGGTGACCGACTGCGGCGGACTGCCCGATTCGGTGCGCGGACTCGATCCGTCGCTCATCGTGCCCGCGGGCGACGCGGATGCGCTGGCCGCGCGGCTGATCGCGGCGCTGGACGGCGCGGCGCCCGATGCCGCGCGGTGCCGCGCGCACGCCGAGACCTTCTCCTGGACCGTGGCCGCCGATCGGCACATCGCCCTGTACCGCGAGCTGATCCGATGATCACCGCGGTCTTCCTCACCCACACCGCGGCGCCCTCGGGCGCGGAACTGGCGACCCTGCGTCTGCTCACCGAACTGAACCGCCGCGGCGAAGTGCGCCCTTCGATGCTGCTGACCGAGGACGGTCCGCTGGTCGCGCTGCTGCGCGCACGCGACATCCCGGTGACGGTGCACCGCAACGATTTCGACAGCCGGTCGCTGACCATCGCCGGATCGGGTCCGCTCGGCCTGATCCGCGGCGCGATCGAGCTGGCGCGGCTCGGCCGCGGACTCGGCGCGGCGGTGCGCGCGGCAGAGGCCGACGTCGTCGTCGCGCAGAGCACCAAGGCTTTGCTCATGGGGGTGATCGCGGCGCGGCGCGCGCGGGTGCCACTGGTGTGGCAGGTGCACGATCGCATCGCCGCGGACTATTTCGGCGGCCCGCTGGCGTTCGGGCTGCGCGTACTCGGCTGGCTGGCCGCACGCGGGATCGTGACCAACAGCCGTTCCACCCTGCGGACCCTGTTCACCGCGGGCAGGCGCACCGCGGTCGCCTATCCCGGACTCGAACCGCTCGCCCCGGTCGAGCGCGCCGCACAGCGCGCTCCCGACGCGGTGCGAATCGTCATGGTGGGCAGGCTGACCCCGTGGAAGGGTCAGGACGTGCTGCTGCGCGCGCTCGCGCTGGTGCGGCACCGCCCGACCGGGGTGCGTCTGGTCGGCGGGACCTTCTTCGACGAACAGGACTACCGCGCCGACCTCGAGCGGCTCGCCGCCGAAATCGGCGTGCCGGTCGAATTCACCGGGCACGTGGACGATCCCGGCGCGTACTTCGCCGACGCCGATATCGCCGTGCACGCTTCGGTGACGGCGGAACCGTTCGGTCAGGTCGTCGTGGAGGCCATGCGCGCGGGCTGCGCCGTGGTG
This sequence comes from Nocardia arizonensis, assembly GCF_001310275.1. Taxonomy (GTDB): domain Bacteria; phylum Actinomycetota; class Actinomycetes; order Mycobacteriales; family Mycobacteriaceae; genus Nocardia; species Nocardia arizonensis. Next base: position 27,508 of record NZ_LGYZ01000057.1, on the reverse strand, counting down.
GCCGCCGACGCGGGCGGACCCACCGAGGTCGTGCGCGCCGACCGCGACGGCATCCTGGTGCCGCCGGGTGATCCGGTCGCGTTGGCCGCCGCGCTCGACCGATTGAGCGCCGATCCGGCGCTGCGTGCCCGACTCGGCGCGGCGGCGCGGGAACGGGCCGCCGACTTCGGGATCGAGGCGACCGCCGATGCCGTGACCGGGCTGCTCGCCGCGGTACTCCGCCGATCGAGCCGGGCCGGGGTGCGGCGACTATCGCACCGGACGGCGGCGGGCCGATGACGCGTTTCGCCGAGCGCCGGTCCACCGAACGCCGTCTCGCCGAGCGGCGTTTCGCCGACCGCACGGTCCCCATCCGTATCGTGCCGCGCAGCTACCCGGTCCCGTTGGACGGGCTGCGGGTGCCCGAATACGATCCGCCGACGGAGAAGATCCGGCTGCCGACCACCGCGGACCTGCCGACGGTCAAACTGCCGGTGCTCACGGTGTCCATTCCGGAGTCCGGCGACCGGCCGGACGCGGGTCGCGGTTCACGCACCCGGGAGATGCTCGGCGTCATCCGCGACATCGCCTACGTCAGCTTCGGCAAGTACGGCCAATACCTGGTCACGGTGGCGACACTACCGATCATGGCCCGGGTGCTCGGCGCGTCCGGCCTCGGCCTGCTCGCCATCGGCATGTCCTCCTACTTCCTCGGCTCGCTCGTCGTCGATCTCGGCATCACCTCGTTCCTGGCCGCCCGGATCCAGGAGTCGGGTCCGCGCACCGATATCGTGAACCGCACGCGCGGAACGTATCTCGCGATCCGCGGCGGTCTGCTCGGCATTCTCGGACTCGCGCTGGTCGGGGGGATACTCGTCGGCGCGCCCGAACATGTGCACATGATCCTGCTCGGCCTGTTCGTCGGCGGATTCTGGTCGATGTCGGAGGACTGGGTGCTGATCGGCCAGGGCCGATTCGGCGCGTCGACGCTCTATCAGGCGGTGGCGCGGCTGGCCTATCTCGGATTGCTGCTCGTCCTGCTGCCGCGCTGGCCGACGGCATCGATGGCACTGCTGTGTCTGCTCGCCTCGGCCGCGGTGAGCGTGGCGCTGACCTGGTGGGACACCTGGCGCGGCTTCGGCGCGCCCGCCCCGCCGCGCGAGGTCCCGACCCTGCTTCGGGTCGCGGCGCCGGTGGTGGCAGGGCGGTTGATGGTGACCAGTTACGGACAGGGTTCGGCCACGGTCTACGGATCGGTGCTCGACGCGGTGTCGCTCGGTCTGTACTCCGCCTCCGACCGTTTGGTGCGCGCGGTCCAATCCATGTTGGACCCCATCGGATTCGCCCTGCTGCCGCGCATGGCGCGGCGCGGCGGCGACGCGCGGTTCTGGCCCGACGCCCTGCGCGCGCTGGCCGCGTGCGTCGGCGCGGCGGTACTGGCGAGCACGGCGCTGTGGTTCGCCGCGCCGACCGTGGTGCTGCTGGTCTTCGGCCAGGAATTCGAGGGTGCGGTCGACGTGCTGCGCCTCGAGGTCGTCATCCTGCCCGCGACCACGGTGACCTCCTTCGTCACCACGGCGGTCCTGCCGGTCCGGCAGGACACCGTCGGGGTGTTGATCGGCGCGGTGACCGGCACCGCGGTCGCGGCGATCGCATTGCTGCTCGCACTGCGCACCCATTCGGTGTGGACGCTCGTCGGGGGGATCGTGGCCGCCGAATTCGCGGTGGCGGTCTGGTATCTCGCGCGCATGCGCGGGTTGATCGCGCGAGAGCGTGCCGCGACACCCGAAAGTGAGACGCGATGAAGATCCTCTTCGTCGGCGACGATTGGCTCGGCAGCAATGCCCGCTCCCTCGCCGAAGGATTCCGGGCACACGGACACGACGTGATAGTGGTCGACTCGACCCCGGCCACCCTCCCCCCGCGGCTGTCCCCCTCCTGGCTCTACGCCAAGACCCATGAGCGGCGGGCGCCGTGGACGGTCGAGCGCGTGCACACCCGGCTCGAGCGCGCCGCCGCCGAACTGCGGCCCGACCTGGTCTTCGCCTTCAAATCGGTGCACTTGGACCAGCGTCGGCTCCTCGACATCCCCGCGGCGCTGCACGTGCACTACAGTCCCGACGACGTATCCAATCCGGTCAACACCACACCGCAGTACCTGACCCACGAATCGGAATGGGATCTGGTGGTCACGACCAAACGGCACAATGTGCGCGAGCTGTCGGCCCGCGGCGTGCGGGAGGCGCTGTTCATACGCAGCGCCTACGACCCGGCCTGGCACCACCCGTGCGCGCGTCGCACCACCCGCCGGTACCTGGTGGGATTCATCGGCGCGTGCCGTCCCGACCGCCGCGACGGCATGGTGTCGCTGGCGCGCACCTACGGCGCGCAACTACTGGTGCGGGGACCGGGCTGGCGTCGGGTGCGCCAACTGCGCACCACCCGCGCCGAGGTCGCGGGCGCGGTCTACGGCGAGGATTTCTCGGTCACGGTGGCCGCGGTGACCGCGAATCTGGTGCTGCTCAATTCCGACAACCGCGACACCCACACCTGCCGCACCTTCGAGGTGCCCGCGGCGGGCGGTCTGTTCGTCGGCGAACGCACCGACGAACACGCCGAACTCCTCGCCGACGGCGCCGAGGCGTTCCTGTTCTCGAGTCGCGACGAACTCGACGAAATCCTGGAACGCTGCGCGGCCTTCCCGGATCAGGTGGCCAAGATCGCCGCCGCCGGACACCGCCGCGTCATCGAGGGCGGGCACAGCTACGCCGACCGCGCCGGGGAGATACTGCGTGCGCTCGGCTGACCCGAACGGGGCGCGGCCGTGAGCATTCCCGCCCTCGAACCCGAGATACTCGTCATCATCGCGGCATTGACGATCATGGTGATCTCGGCCGCGATCACCTCCGGCGTCCTGCGCGTGCTGATCATCGCGCAGGCCGTGTACTGGGCCATGTCGTATGTGGCGCGTCCGGCGGTCCTGCTCGCGGTGCGCCCCGAACCCCGCTTCGGCGACAACGTGGCCGATCCGCGCCTGGCCCAACTCGGCTACGACGTGGCCATCGGCGAGGTGCTGCGGCCGGTCGCCTTCGGGCTCACCATCTACGCGCTGATGATCCTGGCCTACGCGGTGTGGTCGCGCGGGCGCACGCCGCGGGTCGCGGCGCTGGCGGGCGACCCTGATCTGCTCCGTACCCTCGGCGTGCTCTACCTGCTCGGCACCCTGGCGCGACTGGCCTCGGTCGCCACCGGCGTCGCGGGTGCGGCGGGCGAGGTGGCCAGCGCCTCGCCGGTGCTGAGCCTGCTGACCATGCCCGCGACCCTCGGCGCGGTCGGCGCCATCGTCTTCCTGCGCGCCCGGCCCTCGACCACCGCGGTGATACTCGGCGCGGTGCTGCTCGGCGAACTGTGGTGGACGACCGCGATCCAGTCCAAGACGCCGGTGCTCGGCGCCGCGCTGGCCATCGCGGTGCGCTTCGCGCTCACCGGCTGGTCACGGGCCAAACTGCTTGGCATCGGCGCGGTCTCGGGTGCGGGCATCGCCGGATTCGACTGGCTGCAATCGCTGAAATCCACGCCCTACCTGCGCGCCGAGGCCGCGATCGTGGACTCGGCCTATCCCGAGCCGGTGCGGCCCTTTCTCGGTCTGCTGCGCCGCTTCGACCTGCTCGAGGCGGCCACCGACGCCTACTACACGGGTCCGTCGTCGTGGCTCTCGCCCGGTGAGGTGGTCGGTCACCTCGCCCGCAGCATGGTGCCCGCCCAGTTGCTCACCGGGGAGAAACTGCATTCGGGCACCGCCTGGGCCGACGAGGTGCGCGGCGCCTCGGTCGACATGAGTCAGATCTCGGTGTCGCTTGCCGAGGGCAATGTCAACGAGGGCTACGTGATCGGCGGTACCGCCGGTGTCGTGATCGGCGTCGCCTTCACCGCGGTCGTCCTCATCGGCTGGTCGCGGGCGCTGTACTCGCGCCATCTGGCGGCGGTCATGTTCGGCATCGCCCTGATCGAGGTGCCGGTGGTGTTCGAACGCGGCATGCTCGGCACCGCGGAAACGCTCGGGAAGTATCTACAGGTCGTCGTGCTGGCCTGGCTCACCCACCTGGTGGTGATCGAGTGGCGACGATATCGGGAACGGATGACGACCACGGCCGGGCCACCGGCGCCCGCGGTCGTGGGAGGTAAAGGAAATCAATGATGGGACTTGTCGACTACCTTCGCATCGCGCGGCGGCGCTGGGTGGTCCTGGTCGCCGGGCTGGTCCTCGGCATCGCGCTGGCGGCATTCCAGATCCAGTCGACGACCAAGACCTACAGCGCCACGAGCACGATGTACGTGTCGATGGCGACGGGCACCTCGGTCGCGGATTCCTACCAGGGCGGCCTGGCCGCCCAGCAGCGTGTGCGGTCCTATCTGGAACTGGTCACCAGTGACGCCGTGGTGGACCGTGTGATCGGACAGCTCGGCCTGCGCGTCACCCGCGAGGAGATGCGGGCCAAGATCACCGCCGACGCGCCGCCCGCGACGACACTGCTGCGGGTCACGGTGACCGACACGCAGGCCGAACGCGCGCGCGTCCTGACCGACGAGGTCGTATCCCAATTCCGCGCGCTGGTCGATGATCTGGAGACCATCGAGCGCACGGCCGCCCCGGCCGCGCGGGTCGCCGTGGTCGACCGTGCCGAACGCCCGAGCGATCCGAGCGGTCCGGGCGGCACCCGCACGCTGGCGGTCGGCGTCATCGTCGGGCTGATGCTCGGCGCGGCGGGCGCCTACGTCTGGGAGCGGCTCGACCACCGGGTGCGCACCGCGTCCGAACTCGAACCGCTCGGCACCCCACTCGGCACGGTCGGCCTCGGCACGGAGTCCGAAGTCGACGATCTGCGCGCGCTGCGGGCCCGGCTGCCGCGCAACGCCAAGTCCGTGCTGGTGGCCGCCGCCGAACGCGGGTCGGTGCCCGCGCTGGCCGCCGGACTGGCCGACAGCATCGCCGCGACCGGCGGCAAGGTGCTGCTGATCGACACCGAAACCCGCACCGCGCCGACCGAACCCGCGCGGCTCGCGAATTCGGGCGCCGGATCCACGGGAACCGATATCGATTGGCCGGTGCGCAACGGACAGTCCACGACAAGCCCGACCGACGCCGAAAGCCTGTACGAGAACGCCGCGCAGCGCACCACCGTGCTCGATATCCGCAAGATCCCGGATCATCCGCCCGCCGAGGACACCGCGGGCGACACGGCAGGCGGCGGCCTGGCCGCGGTGCTGCGCGGAGACGCCACGCTGGAGCAGGCGGTGCGCGCGCCCGGCGAACGGTCCTATGCCCGGCTGGCTCTCGGCGACGCCGACGCCCGGACCTCGGACCTGTTCGCCTCGGTGCGCCTGGACGCCGTCCTCACCGAGGCCGCCGCGCGCTACGACCGCGTGCTGGTCGGCGCGGCCGGCACCGACGCGCTGGCGATGGCGGCCAAATGCGACAGCACGGTGGCCGTCGTCCCACTGCCCGCGTCCGATCCCGAACGGGTCGGCGACACGCTGGGCGCGCTCACCGCGGCGGGTGCGACGCTGACCGGATTCGTCGCCGTCACCGCGCCGCGCCGGTGGTGGAAGCGGTCCGCACGGGAGCGCCGATGAGAGCGCCGCGGCCGGGAGCGCCGCGATGAGCGGGCTGCGGCGCCGCCATCTGCTCGCGGCCGGACTGGGTATGGCCGCGGTGCCGCTGGCCGCCTGCGAGCAGGCGCCTCCGGTCGCAACGACCGGCGGCGGCGCGAGTTCGCCCACGGTGCGCAATGTGCGCGACTTCGGCGCGGTGGGCGACGGCGAGGCCGACGACACCGCGGCGTTCGCGGCGGCCTGCCGCACCGACGGCACGCCGCCGGTGCTGTACGTGCCCGCCGGTGACTACAAGGTCACCGCGTGGCCGGACCTGCCCGATTTCGCGGTGGTCCACGGCGACGGCGCCGATGTCACCACGGTGTTCTGCGAAACCGACACCACACTGGTGTCGCTGCGCGGCAAACAGCGGATCCGCTTCTCGCGCATGGGTTTCTACCTGACCGGGCCGCTCGCCACGGCGATCGAGCTCACCGAATGCTTCCGGTGCAGCTTCGATTCGGTGCTGATCCGCGGCAATCACCTCAGCGACAACTTCCCCCGCTACGCCGGACAGCGCGGCGTGGTGCTCGAGGAGAACACCGGGGGCACCGCGTTCATCGACTGCGACATCAACAATTTCGGTGTCGGACTCGTGACCTCGTGCATCCAGAACTACATCAGCTCCTCCAAGTTCACCAGCAACCGGATCGGCGTGCTCGGCACCGGTAACGACCACAACGCCGGATTGTCGCTGACCAATATGGAATTCGTCTCCGACACCGACCCCGGCACCACCGACCGGCACATCCTCATCGACGGCGCGGCCAACAACTGGTGGCTGACCAATGTGTGGTTCGAGGGTGCGGAGGTAGCCGTCACGGTCGGCGCGGCGGGCAAGGGCGGACCGGCGCAGTTCGGCATGGTCAACTGCAAGGTCGCGGCACGGTCGGTAGGGGTCGAGCTGAACCACTGCCGCCAGCCGTATCTGGCGAATGTCGGCTTCGACGCCGATCCCGGCTCCAAACCGGTGGAACTGCGCGTCGACGCCAACGGCTGCCCGGACGGCACCGCGGTCAATCTGGTCTCCGGCATCGCCGAGGACATCGATCCGGGGGTCTTCCCGCCCGCCTGGCAGGTGATCGGCCGGGGCCGCACGCACCGGCCGGTCTTCAGCGGCACCGTCACCGCCGAGGCGCGCCATGGCGAGGCCGAGATACTGCGCGCCAAGGCCGCCGACGGCGCGATCGTCGCCTCCGTGCTGGCCAACGGCGCCTATGTCTCCGACCGCGCCGACGCGGGCGTGGTGCTGCGCGACGCCGAGGGCGGCTACTGGCGGCTCACCGTATCCCCCACCGGCGCGGTCGGTTCCGCGCCGCTCGGCCGCAACCGGCCGGATCGGTAGCCGACCGTGTCCGCACGCACGCCGCCCACCTCCCGGTCCCGGTCGCGCCGATGGATCGCCGCGCCCGTCGGCGTGGCGGTCCTGCTCGCGCTCGCCCTGGCCGGACTGCCGGTCTTCGTCCACCCGCAGGTCGATCCGCTGCGGCCCGCCGACGCCATCGTGGTGCTCGGCGGCACCGCCTACGAACGTTTCGACCTTGGACTGGATCTGGCCGAACGCGGATACGCGCCGGAACTGGTGATATCGGCATCGACGGGTCTGGCCGACCCGTTGATGGCGAAGTACTGCGAGCGCGAATACCCCTTCCGCGTCTCGTGTTTCGAACCCGACCCGTGGACCACGCGCGGTGAGGCGCAGGAGATCCGCCGCCGCGCCGAGGCACACGGGTGGCGTCACGTCATCGTGGTCACCTTCACCCCGCACGTGTCGCGGGCCCGCTACATCGTCGGCAAGTGTTTCGACGGCGATCTGACCATGGTGGCCAGTCCCAGCCCGTCCGGTGCGCCGTTCTTGGCGTGGATGTATCTGCGCCAGAGCGCCGGATATCTCAAGGCCGTCACCGAATTCGGCTGCTAGGAGCAGAACGTGGACCCCATGCCGAGAAGTTTCGCCCGCAGCGACGCCGCGCGGGCCCGGCTGCACGACGCGGTACCGGGCGGCGCGCACACCTACGCCCGCGGCGACGACCAGTATCCCGAGGATATGGCCCCGATCCTGGTGCGCGGCAACGGATGCCACGTCACCGATCGGGACGGCAACGACTACGTCGAATACGGGATGGGGTTGCGCTCGGTCACCCTCGGCCACGGCTACCGGCCGGTGGTCGAGGCGGTGGCCGCCGCGATCGCCGACGGGGTCAACTTCTCCCGCCCCACCGAACTCGAACTGCTCGCCGCCGAGGACTTCCTTGCGCTCGTGCCGGGCGCGGACATGGTGAAGTTCGCCAAGAACGGCTCCGACGTGACGACCGCGGCGGTGCGGCTGGCGCGCGCGGTCACCGGCCGGGTCACCGTCGCCGCCTGCGAACAGCCCTTCTTCTCCGTCGACGACTGGTTCATCGGCACCACCGAGATGAACGGCGGCATCCCCGATCCGCCGACCGTGCGCTTCCCGTACAACGACCTGCCCGCACTCGAGGCGATCCTCGCGCGCGGCGATATCGCCTGCGTACTGCTCGAGGCGGCGACCGCGCTGCACGAACCCGAGCCGGGCTACCTCGAGGGGGTGCGCGCGCTGTGCGACCGCCACGGCGCACTGCTGGTCTTCGATGAGATCATCACCGGATTCCGCTGGTCCGCGGGCGGCGCGCAGCAGGTCTACGGGGTGATCCCCGACCTGTCGTGCTGGGGTAAGGCGATGGGCAACGGTTTCCCGCTGGCCGCGCTCGCGGGTCGGCGCGAGTACATGGAACTGGGTGGATTGCGCACCGATCGGCCGCGGGTGTTCCTGCTGTCCACGACCCACGGACCCGAGACCGGATCGCTGGCCGCCTTCCGCGCGGTCGTGCACGCCTACGCCACCACCGACCCCATCGCCCGTATGGAACGGGCGGGCCGCAGGCTGCGCGCCGGATTCGAGGAGATCACCGCCGAACTCGGCATCGCCGACCGGCTGCTGGTCGCGGGTCGGCCCTCGTGCCTGATCTTCCGCACCCTCGACACCGACGGCGCGCCGTCGCAGGAGTTCCGCACCCTGTTCCTGCGAGAACTGCTCGCGCGCGGGGTACTCGGCCAGTCGTTCGTGACCTCGGCCGCGCACACCGACGCGGATATCGACCACACCGTCGCGGCCTGCCGCGCCGCCGCCGAGACCTATCGCCGGGCACTCGAGCACGGCGGCGCGACCCCGTTCCTCGGTGGCCGACCGGTCGCGCCCGCGTTGCGCCGCTACGCCGCCCCGCGGCAGTTGGAAGGAGTCGCGCGATGAGCGAACCGCGTATCGCCCTGGTACACGAGCGTTTCACCGAATACGGCGGATCCGAGGCGGTGGTGGGCGAATTCGCGCGCACCTGGCCCGGCGCGCGCGTATTCGCCCCGATCGTCGACGCCGCGGCCGCCCCCGATATCGCCCACCCGCCGTGGGACACCATCGCCGACACCTGGCTGTCGCGCGCCTACGCCGCGACCGGTCGACGCTCGCACGCCCCGCTGCTGCCGCTGGTCCCGCGCGCGCTGCGGAATCTGCCGCTGCGCGAGGGCTACGACGCCGTGGTGATCAGCCATCACGCCTTCGCCGCACAGGCGGCCTTCGCCACCGACGCTCCCGTCGTGGCGTATGTGCACAGTCCGGCGCGGTGGGCCTGGGAGCCCGCCTTCCGCGCGCGTGAGGCGGGCGGACTCGCCGGTCGCGCCGCGCTCACCGCCCTCGGCACGCTGGCGCGCCGGGCCGAACGCGCCGCCGCCCCCCGGCTGACCTCGGTGGTCGCCAACTCCCACGCCGTCGCCGACCGGGTGCGCGACTGGTGGGGACTGCCCGCGACGGTGGTCAATCCGCCGGTGCGGCTCGACCGTTTCGCCCCCGACCCTGCGGTGCCGCGCGAGGACTTCCTGCTGTTCGCCGGGCGGCTCGTCCCGTACAAGCGCCCCGATCTGGCGGTGCGGATCGCCCGACGCGCGGGCTGTCGTCTCGTCGTGGTCGGCGACGGACGTTACCGACGCCAGTTGGAGGCCATCGCGGGACCTGAGACCACCTTTCTCGGCGCGGCGCCCGACGACGTGCTGGTCGACATGTACCGCCGCTGCCGTGCGCTGCTCATGCCCGGCGTGGAGGATTTCGGCATCGTCCCGGTTGAGGCGATGGCCTGCGGCGCACCGGTTTTCGCGGTGGGCGCGGGCGGCGCACTGGATACCGTCGTCCCGGGCGTCACCGGTCTGCACGTCCCGTTCGGCTCCGATGAGGAGGTGGTCGAGGCATTCGCCGAGGCGCTGGTCCGCGACACCGGCTCCTACGACGCGGCGACCGTGCGGGCGCACGCCGAATCCTTCGGGCCCGAGGTGTTCCGCGCGCGGATGGCCGAGGTCGTGTCGAGTGTCATCGACGGTGCCGGGCGCACGCCGAGTCGCACTTGACCTCGAGCGCGGTTGGGGTTGCACCATGAACACATGACACAGGCCCCGGAATTCTGGAACACCGTCTACGACACCGACACCGCACCCTGGGTGATCGGGGAACCGCAGCCCGCCGTGCTCGCACTCGAACGCGAGGGAGGTATCCGCGGGCGGGTGCTCGATCCCGGTGCGGGCGCCGGTGAGCACACCATCGCGCTGACCGCGCTCGGCTACGACGTGCTCGGCGTCGACCTTTCCCCCAGCGCCGTCGCCTACGCCCGCCGCAACGCCGAGGCCAAGGGCGTGCCGGGAGCCCGGTTCGAGGTGGCCGACATGCTCGCGTTCGCCGATCCCGCGGTCACCGCGCCGGGCGTCTACGACACCATCATCGACAGCGCCCTGTTCCACATCTTCGGCACCGAACCCGACCTGCGCGCCACCTACGTGCGGGCGCTGCACCGGCTCTGCGTCCCTGGCGGCACCGTACACATCCTGGCGCTCTCCGACACAGAGCCCGGTTTCGGACCACGCGTCGGAGAGCAGCTCATCCGTTCCGCCTTCGCGGGCGAGGGTTGGGATCTGGAAGACCTCGCCCCCACCACCTACCGCGGCCGGATCACCTCCGTGGTCGCCGAGGACGCCGCCCGCCACGGTCTGCCCACGGAGGGACAGATCGACACCGCGGCCTGGGCGGCGCGCATCCGGCGGCGCTGAGACGCCGATCGCGAGGTGAATCCCGCCGCGCAGAATTCGGTACAGAAGGAGAGTTCCCATTCGCCGGAGCGCCTGCTATACATTAGGGGAGGCTTACCTCCTTGAGTGGAGGCTAACCTCTGGAAACCCGCTCCTGGCCGACGAGGGTGTCATGTACGTCTGTATCTGCAACGCAGTCTCCGAGGGAGACGTACACAACTGTGTTTCGGCAGGCGCGTGCACCGTCCGACAAGTGAAGAACGCCTGCGACTGGAAGCCGGGTTGCGGCAGCTGCACGGCGCGGCTGGCGGAGGTGATCGGCCGGGCCAGGCTCTCCACGGCGGCTTCGAACCCCGCCGCCTGACCTGCGACACACCCCGCCGGCGATTCGACACACCCGATCGTGAATGCACGATCGGGCCGTTGTTGTGCCACCATGCAGGGCATGGAAGGCGACCAGGACATCATCACGCTGCTCAACGAGCAGCTGACGGCCGAGCTCACAGCGATCAACCAATACTTCCTGCACGCCAAGATGCAGGAGAACTGGGGCTACCCCAAGCTGGCTCGGTACACCCGTCACGAATCCTTCGACGAGATGAAGCACGCGGAGATCCTCACCGATCGCATCCTCTTTCTCGAAGGACTCCCGAACTACCAGAAGCTCAACCTGCTTCGTATCGGTCAGACCGTGCCCGAACAGCTGCGCGCCGATCTCCAGATCGAGATGGAGGCCGTCGACCGGCTGCGCCGCGGCATCGACCTCATGCGTTCGCGTGGCGACGTGACCTCCGCGCGCATCTTCGAGAACATCCTCGAGGACGAGGAGAAGCACGTCGACTACCTCGAGACCGAACTCGAGCTGGTGGAGAAGCTCGGGGAGGCACTGTACCTCCAGCGCTACACCGAGGCGCCCGAGAGCTGATCGTCCGGTGGTCGGCCCGCCGCGCGCATGCCCCGCGGCCGGGGTCGACCGACCACCTCTATTCGCCGGCCGAGCCGATCAGCGGGTCGAAGCGTCGGGGTCGACCCGTCCCGGCAGCGGATGTTCGAGGAACCCATCGGCGAAGAACTGCATGGAGCCGCACCCGTCGCATCGGTACGCGTGCTGGTCGAACACCTGTTGCCCCAGCTCGCTCGGGTGGTCGGAGAGAAACCCGGTGACGCCGGTGATGAACCCCATCTTCCCGAGATACCCGCGGCGGCGCAGACACCACGGGCAACTCAGATCCACCGCCGCCCGCCTGCGGGCGACGGCCTCCTCCCGCCGCCGCACCCACTCCCGCGCCCGCTCGATGTAGTGTTCCGCCTCGCCGAGGGTGAGCTGTTCGGGCGCACTCCACGGTCCCTCGTAGACCGAATCCACCGCGGTGCGCAGCTGCGCGAACTCCGCCTGCGACGCGCGCACCGTCTTGCTGCCGCGCAGACCGCCCGCCACCCGGTAGGTGATCTCGGCCCGCGACACCCCCTCGGGCAACCCGACCGACATCGTCACCCGCTTGGGGTCCTCGGCATTCGGCTTGAACTCGATCTCCCGACCCGCCATGGCCCCACCATACGGCCCCCATCCGACCGTCACGGTGGCGAGCGCGCCACCCTGTGGTTTTGCCGGGCCGGACACCACGGAGTTGCGAATTCGTCCGAGTTTGTGTGTTGTGAAGGTCGTGACCAACACTTCCGGAGACGCGTATCCCCTCGCGGACACGATGAGCACCTCCGTCGCCGCGCACGACGAGGCGACCGTGCTGACGGTGTCCGGCGAGGTCGACCTCGCGACGGCTCCCGCACTGGATACGGCGATCGAGGGCATTCTCGCGGCGAAACCCGCCGCGCTGATAATCGACCTGTCCGGGGTCGGCTTTCTCGCCTCGGCGGGTATGGCGGCCCTGGTCGCCGCGCATCAACGTGCGGGCGAGGCGACCACCATCGCGGTCGTCGCCGACGGACCCGCCACCAGCCGCCAGCTCAAGATGACCAGCCTGGATCAGGTGTTCGCCCTGTATTCAACGCTGGAATCGGCGCTGGCCGGACTACGCGGCGACTGAACGCGCTCCCGCGACGAGAAGGCCGGACGCACCGTAGCGGTGGGTCCGGCCTCCGTATTTCGGGCAGCACTCGTTTCGAGCCGGCGCCCGCGCGGATCAGACGATCTCGCGCAATTGTTCGATCAACTTCACCCGGTCGGCGGGCGTCGCGGCCAGCGGCGCGACGTTGAGCGTGGTGACGCCGGCCTCGCGGAATGCCTCGACCCGCTCGCGCACGTAGCCGAGCGGACCGATGAGCGACACGTCGCGCACCAGCTGATCGGGCACCGCCTTGACGGCCTCGTCCTTACGGCCCGCCAGATACAGCTCCTGGATGCGGTCGGCCTCGGGACCGTAGCCGTAGCGGGTGGCGAGCGCGTGGTAGAAGTTCTTGTTCTTGGCGCCCATGCCGCCGATGTAGAGCGCCAGCATCGGCTTGACGAATTCCAGCAGCGGTTCGACATCCTCGCCGATGGCCAGCGCCGGACCCGCGTAGATCTGCAATTCGCCCAGCGCCGGATCGCGCTTGGCCTTGCCCGCCTCGACGGCCTCGCCCCAGACGTCGCCCGCCTTCTCGGGCAGGAAGAAGATCGGCTGCCAGCCCTCGGCGATCTCGGCGGCCAGCTCGACATTCTTCGGCCCCAGCGCGGCCAGCAGCACCGGAATACGTTCGCGCACGGGATGATTGATCAACTTCAGTGGCTTGCCCAGACCCGTGCCCTCCCCTTCCGGCAACGGGATGCGGTAGTACTTGCCGTCGTATTCGAGCCGTTCGCGCCGCCACACCTTGCGGCAGATCTCGACCAGTTCACGAGTGCGCCCGATCGGGGCGTCATAGGCGACCCCGTGGAATCCCTCGATCACCTGCGGGCCCGAGGCGCCGAGTCCGAGGATGTAGCGGCCGTCGGAAACGTAGTCGAGACCCGCCGCGGTCATCGCGGTCAAGGTGGGCGTACGGGTGTAGAGCTGGAGGATTCCCGAAGCCAATTCCAGTCGCTCGGTCTTCGCGGCGAGGTAGCCGAGCGCGCTCACGGCGTCGAAGGAGTACGCCTCGGGGACGAACACGACGTCCAATCCGGCTCGCTCGAGGTCGGCGACCTCGGCCGCCGCCTCCTTGAAACCGCCCGAGTAGTTGATGCTCAATCCGATCCGCATGAGCCAAACCTATCCGCCGCGGTTAACGGCCGGACAACCGGTAGCGTGAGACGCTGAATCCGCAACCGTCTCGCAGAGCGAAAGGCCATACCTCCGTGTCGCAGCCAAGCACGTCCGTCCCGGAATCGGGGTCCTCCTTCGGCTCGGTCGAGCTCGCGCGGTACCTGTCGGAACTGGCCGCCAAGGTGCCCGCACCCGGCGGCGGCGCGGTCGCGGCCCTACACGCCGCGCAGGGGGCGGCGCTGGTCGCGATGGTCGCGCGATACACCACCCGCGCCAAGGACGCCGAGCACCGCCCGGTGATCGAGCGCATCATCGACGCCGCCGACGCCGCCCGCGCCCGCGCCCTCGCCCTGGCCGACGCCGACGCCGCCGCCTTCACCGCGGTCGGCGCGGCCTATCGGTTGCCCAAGGCCACCGCGGCGGAGGAGGCCGCGCGCACCGCGGCGGTCACCGTGGCCCTCATCGAGGCCGCGCGGGTGCCCGCCGCCGTGGTGGACGAGGCCGACGAGGTGCTGTCGCTGGCGGCCGAGTTGCTGCCGATCGGCAATCCGAACGTGGTCACCGATATCGGCGCCGCCGCCGACGCCGCCCGTGCCGCGGCGACGAGTTCCCGGCTGAATATCGAGATCAACGTGGCCTCGCTGCCCGCCGCGGACGGCGATCGTTTCGCGCCGACGCTACTGCGCATCGAGGAGATCGCGGCCCGCGCGGACGGACTGCACGCCGAGGTGTTGCACGCGGTGCGCGGGTGATCGATACCCGGCGCGGCGCATCCGTCACATCTGAAACATGACTGTCGCATTCGGCTCGACGGTGTTGATCATGAAGGCGTAGACTGGTTTTCCCCGTACCACACCATCTCGAAAGGGGTGGATGCCATGAGGGGCGCCCTACGCCATCTGTTCCTCGCATTCGTGGCCATCTCGGTGGCCGCGTTCGGGTCCGGTGCGGCAGCAGCGACAATGATCGGAACCCCAACGGTCGACCAGGTCACGGCGATGACGCCCGCGGCCGGGACAACGGTGGGAATCGCACACCCTGTGACTGTTCGTTTCGCCGCTCCCGTCGCCGACAAGGCCCGCGCGGAGAGCAACCTCCACATCCGTTCGACGCAACCATTGACGGGCACCTACTCCTGGGGTGCCGACAACACCGAACTCACCTGGACACCAACCGAATTCCTTCCGGCACGATCGACGATCACGGTCCGGTTCGCCGACGCGCGCAGCGAATTCCGTACCAATGTGGGCGTCGTCGCCGATGGCGACATGTCCGCGCACACCTTCACCGTCAGCATGGGCGGTCGGGTGGTCTGGGTGATGCCCGCCTCCTTCGGCAAACCGGGCTGGGAATCGCCCGTTGGCACCTATCCGGTACTGGAGAAGTTCCGCTCGGTCGTGTTCGACTCCCGCACCATCGGAATTCCGCTGAATTCCTCCGAGGGCTACTACATCAACGGTGAATACGCCGAAAGGCTCACGTGGGGCGGCGTTTTCGTCCACTCCGCACCCTGGTCGGTGGATTCGCAAGGCTATGCCAATGTCAGCCACGGCTGCGTCAACCTCGCCCCCGAGGATGCCGCCTGGTACTACAACAATGTCGGTGTAGGCGATCCGGTGACACTGCACTGGTGATCGCACACCCCTGATCCGCGCGAAGGGATCGACGCACTACACGTGCGTCGATCCCTTTGTCGTACCTGGGCATTCGCCGGCTCAGGCGACCGCGCGCGCATCGGTGTCGCGGGCCGCAAGTTCCGCGTAGCGGCCCTCACGGCTCAACAGTTCCTCGTGGGTGCCGCGTTCCACGACGCGGCCGCGGTCGAGTACGACGATCTGGTCGGCGTCGCGGATGGTCGAGAGCCGGTGTGCGATCGTGACGGTGGTGCGCCCCCGCGACAGCGCGTCGATGGCGGCCTGCACCTCGCGTTCGGTGCGGGTGTCCAGTGCGCTGGTCGCCTCGTCGAGCACCATGATCGGCGGATCGCGCAGGATCGCGCGCGCTACCGCGATGCGCTGTTTCTCGCCGCCGGAGAACCGGTAGCCGCGCTCGCCGACCAGGGTGTCGTAACCGTCGGGCAGCGCGGCGATGTGATCGTGGATCTGCGCGGCCCGCGCGGCGGCCTCGAGTTCCGCGTCGGTGGCCTCCGGTTTGGCGAACCGCAGATTGTCGGCCACCGAGGCATGGAAGAGGTAGGTCTCCTGCGACACCACCCCGACCGCGGCCGCGAGATCGGCGAACGACAACTCGCGCACGTCGACGCCGTCGATGGCGACCCGTCCCGAACGCACGTCGTAGAGACGCGCGACCAGGTAGCCGAGGGTGGTCTTGCCCGATCCGGTCGCACCGACGACGGCCAGACTCGATCCGGCAGGCACGGTGATGTCGATGTCGTCGAGTACGGCGCGCTCGCCCTCGCCGTAGGCGAAGCGGACCCCCTCGAAACGAACCTCGCCGCGGGGTGCGCGCAACGGCACCGGATGGGCGGGTTCCTCGATATCGGGGACTAGATCGAGATATTCGAAGATGCGGTCGAACAGTGCCAGGGAACTCTGCACCTCGACACCTGTGCTCAGCATCTGCACCATCGGGCGCAACAGTCCGGCCTGAAGCGTGGTGAAGGCGACCAGGGTGCCGATCGAGACCAACGCATGCCCCGAGGCCATGGTGAAGCCGGCGACCCAGTAGATGATCGCGGGCATGGCGGCCAGCACGATCTGGATGGTCGACTGCCGCCACCGGCCCGCCATCCCGGCCCGGATCTCGAGGTCGACCAGACCGCGCGATTCGCGGGTGAAATCCTCGACCAGCGCCGGCGAACGGCCCATCGTGCGGCCGAGCAGGATGCCGCTGACCGACAGCGACTCCTCCACGATGGCCGACATGGCCGCGAGCTGGCGCTGGCGCGCTCCGGTGATCCTGCGGCGTTCGTCGCCGACGCGCCTGCTGATCCACACGAACAGCGGCAGCGTCATCAGCGAGACCACGGTCAGCCGCCAGTCCAGGGCGATCATGGCGACCACCGAGGCGAGCACGGTGGTGAGATTGGCGACCAGCGAGGTCGCGGTGGACGTGACGGTGGACTGCATACCGCCGATGTCGTTGGCGATGCGGGACTGGACCTCGCCGGTTCGGGTGGTGGTGAAGAACGCCAGCGGCATGCTCTGGAGCCGGGCGTAGACCGCCGAGCGCAGATCGTGCATGACGTCCTGGCCGACAGCGGTGGAGATATAGGTCTGTAGCACGCCGAACACGCTGGTCAGGGCGGCGACGGCGACCATGCCCGCGGCCAGCAGCGTGAGCAGGCCGGTGCGGCCGTGCGGAATGGCGTCGTCGAGGACGGCGCGCAGCATGAACGGCGAGGCCAGTGCGACGAGCGAGGACGCCCCGACCAAGACGGCGACCAGCGCCAGTCTGGCGCGGTAGGGACGGAAGAGCCGGACGATCCGGCGAAGACGAGATGGTGGCTGCACAGGCGGCCTCCTTCCTGGGAACACACCCTGAAACCGAGTATGACTCATAATTGTTCCACCGAACAATGAGTTAAGCTCAATGACATGGACAGCGGTTCCGACGCCGACCTCCCCGACCTCTTCCTGCGCACCGCCAAGCGCATCCGACGCAATCAGATGGCCCGGCTGGCCCCGTTCGGCCTCACCCCCGCCACCGCGCGCGCCCTGCGGATCGTCGGCCACGCGAGCCCGCCGCCGCGCATGACCGATCTGGCCGAACGACTCGATATCGTCCCGCGCTCGGCGACCACGGTCGTCGACACGCTGGAAGCGGCGGGTCTGGTCCGCCGCGCACCCGATCCCGCCAACCGCCGCGCGACCCTGGTGACCCTCACCGACGCGGGCGCGGCGGAACTCGAGCGGATGGCGAGCGCACGGCGCGAGGCCGCCGTCGAGATCTTCGCGACCCTGAGTTCCGCGCAGCGCGAGACCCTGCGCGAACTTCTCGCCGCCCTCGACGCGACATCGGGGGGCTGACCCGCCCGCCGACGCACCCGACACTCATGTCCCATTCGCGCCGCGCGCGGCTAGAATCGGCTGCGTCAGAACGGTTTCGATGCGCACCGCGCGCCGCGAAAGCGGATCGGCCGTGCCGAGGACAGCAAACTGGCAGTGTCGTTCAGTATCGTTCAGTATCGTTCCGGGGGCGACAGCGCGAATGGGAACGAACTCGACCGTGTGACCTGATGGAGGCGGGGTAATGGATCGACCGGATATGGGTGCGGGATCGCGGGGGCGGGCACCACTTTCCCTGCCGCCGGGGCGGTTCGAGGATGACCGGTCGGACTGGCTGGCGCACGCGCCGACGATTCCCATGTACCTGCCGCGTTTCGAGCCCGCACCGGATCCGCGGCCCGAAACCGAACCGCTGCCGGACGATATCTTCGCGCGCATGGTCGACCGGTCCAAGCGGCGGCGCTCGCGGCGGTGGCTGGCCCCACTGGCGGGTTCGGTCGCCGCGGCGATCCTGGTGGGGCTGGCCTTCTTCCAGTTCCGCGGCGGACCCGCGCCGCAGTCGGTCGCGTCGAGCACGCCCGCGGAGATGATCGTGGTCCCGGCCGCCACGCCGGGTACCGCGGTCGCCCAGTGTCCGGCCCAGCGGGTCGGCGATCGCATCCAGGGCAATGGCGCGGGCGGTGTCGATTCCGGTCCCGCCGCCATTTTCGCCTTCCAGCACGCCTACTACGTAGCGCGGTCGGGGACGCTGGCGCGCACGCTGGTTGCGCCGAACGCGTCGGTGTCGGCCGCGCCCGCGATCCAGCAGGGCATCGACTCGATTCCGGTCGGCACCAACTACTGCGTGAGTCTGACACCCGGCGTGTCGGAGGGCCAGTACGTGGTGGTCGTCACCGAATACCGGCCGGGCACGGCGGCGTTCACCTACAACCCGCAGACCGTGGCGACCGCTCGGGTCGGCGACAAGACCCTCATCACCGGTATCTCCCCGGCGGGCTGACCGGGGGCCGCGCCCGTTGTGATCGGCAACAAAGACCGGTCATTCGGATATGAACCCGCGCTCCGCATGAGAGCATCCCTCTCATGTTGCGCAGCAGAACTTCCGGGCCGGTCGCCGATTACGGAGCCCGCCGCCGCCCGCGTTCGCGTCTGCGCCGCGTGATCACCGTCGCCGCGACCCTCGTCGCCACCGCCGCGCTGCTCACCGCCACCGAACAGTCCGCCGCCGCACAGGATCCGGCCGTCGAGCCGCTGCCCTCACCGGGCTGCGCGGCTCCGGCGCCCGCATCCGGCGGATCGATGCTCGGTTTCGCCGCACCCGGTAAATCCGGCAGCTACATTCGCGACCTCCCGCCCGGCGCGGACCATCCGCTGCCGCTGGTGCTCGACCTGCACGGCTACCTGGAACCGGCCCTGCTCGAACACGACAGCACCGGATTCGGCGCCTACGGGATGAGCCAGGGATTCATCACCATCACACCCCAACTCGACGAACCAGGAGTCCCGCGCTGGGATTTCGGTGAGGGCAGCCTCGACAGCGATTACCTGTCACAGTTGCTCACCCACGTCGAGTCCACCGTCTGCGTCGACACGCGTCGCGTCTATGTCACCGGACTGTCCATGGGCGGATTCACCACCTCGTCGCTGGGATGCCAGTTCTCCGAACGGATCGCGGCCATCGCGCCGGTCGCCGGACTTCAGGACTTCGAGTGGTGCCGCACCAGCCGCCCGGTGCCGGTCATCGCGTTCCACGGCACGGCCGACCCCATTGTCGCCTACGAGGGCGGACTCGGACCCAACGCACGATTGCTGCCGTCACCCGACGGCACCGGTTCCGCCGACCGCGGCGCGGGCGCCGAACCGGAGGTGAACGGGCCGGGGCCGCAGAGCATCACAGCGAACGCGGCCGCGTGGGCGCGGCGCAACGGCTGCGACGGCGGCGACCCCGCCGAAGTGTGGGTCGCACCGGATGTGGCGCTGCGCAGCTATCCGTGTCCGGCACGGGGCGAGGTCCAACTGTATTCGCTGATCGGCGCCGGACATGTCTGGCCCGGCACCTCGGCCGCCTACTTCCCCGCCCCGCTGGTTGGCGCGAACACGACCTCTATCCAGGCCACCCGAGTCATCTGGGAATTCTTCCGCGCCCACCCGATGCGCGGCTGACCCGCGATCTCACGCGGTGCGGGCCAGTTCCGCCGCTCGCACCACGTGCCGCATGAGCAGGGCGGTGGTGACCGGCCCGACGCCGCCGGGCACCGGGCTCAGCGCGGATGCCTTGCCGCGCACCGTCTCAGCGTCGACGTCGCCGACGATCCCGCCGTCGGCGGTCTCGTTGGTGCCCACGTCGATCACGACCGCGCCCTCGCCGACGTGATCGCCGGTGACCAGTCCGATACGGCCCGCCGCGGCGACCACGATATCGGCGGCCGAGGTGACCGCGGGCAGATCCGCGGTGCGGGAGTGGGCGATTGTCACCGTGGCGTTCTCGGCGAGCAGCAACTGCCCGAGCGGTTTGCCCACGACGTTGGACCGTCCGACGATGGCGACACGCTTGCCCTCCAAGGCAATCCGGTGGAATTTCAGCAATTCCACCACCGCCTCGGAGGTCGCCGGGACGAAGCCGTCGAGTCCCGTGGCGAGCAGGCCGAGCGAGAGCGGGCTGACGCCGTCGACATCCTTGGCGGCCGCGATCGCGGAACTCACGTCCTCGAGGGCGACACCGGCGGGCAGCGGCGTCTGCAACATGATGGCGTCCACCGCCGGGTCCTCGCCGCGCGCGGCGAGTTCGGCGCGGATCGCTTCGGCGCTCGCGTCGGCGCCGAGATCGATGCGGTCGCAGGCGATTCCGAGTCGCTCGGCGGCCTTGCGCAGTGAGTTCACATACCAGGCGCTGGCCGGGTCGTCGGTGGCGACGACGAGCGCGAGGCGCGGCGCGGGCCCGCTCGCGGTGAGCGCCGCGGCGCGCTGCGCGGTGTCGGCGTTGATGGCGGCGGCGAGGTCCTTGCCGGTCAGCGAAACGGTATCCACGGTGTTCCACCCTATCGGTGCCCGCACCGCCGACCGTGCCGCGGGCCGACTCGTAGCGGCCATGACCGACGACACCGCAGGCCGGATCACCACCGCAATTACCGGACGATCACGGTGACCGGCCGTATCGTTAGAACAGTTTGCCCACGATTGACTGCCAGCTGACATACCGGAAACCCGTTTCGCACGTGGAAAGGTGTCGACTGTAGTGAAGATCTCGAGGCACTGGAAATCCTTGGTCGCATCCTGCTGCGCGGCCGTCGCACTCACCGGATTCGCCGGGGCGACCGCCCACGCGGGACCGGAGACCGCCGCGCTCTACAACTCCGCTCAGCGCAATTTCACCGAGGGCAACGACGCCGCGGGCCGAGCCGATCTGCGCGCTCTCATCGGCGCGGACCCCGGCGACGCGGAGGCACTGGCGCTCCAGGCCATCTGGTCGCATTTCGCCAATGACCTGCCCGCCCTCGCCGACGCCATGGCCAGGCTCAACGCCGTCGATCCAGGCATGGCGGCGGGCACCGTCAATGTCCTCGACGCCATCGGCGCCGCCGTTGGCACGTTGCCGAATCCACTGCCCGCCCTCATCGGCCCGAACACCGGGATCGTGGTACTCGGTTACGGACTGCTACCGGACGGGTCGCTGCGCCCGGAACTGGTGAATCGGCTCACCGCGGCCTGGATCCAGGCGGTGGCGGCGCCGTTCTCCCCCGTCGTCGTCACCGGCGGCAATCCGCAGAACGGCGTCACCGAGGCCGAGGCCATGCGGGACTGGCTGGTCGGCCACGGTCTGTCGCCCGCGCGCATCCATCTCGAGACCAGAGCGGGTTCGACCGTCGGCAACGCCCTCTACACGACGGAATTGCTGCGCGGTCTCGGCGCCGACAGCGCGGTCATCGTGACCTCGCCGAACCACATCCGCCGCGCGGTCGCCGATTTCATCGTCGCGGGCACCCGCGTGGTCGGGGCCACCACGTCGATGGACGAACTCGTCTCGCAACTGCCGCCGCCGTCACGGCCGAATCAGCGCGGAATCTACCTGGACGCGACCCGCACCTTCCAGTTGTCCACCTCCCGCTGACCGGCGCTCCCGAACCGCCCGTCCGCGCGCCGCCCGGAAAATCGGCTGCGCGCGGTGCGCGGATCGCGGGAGGATGGCGCGGTGACGACGACGGACGAAATCGAGGCGGTGGTGGCGCGACTGCGCGCGGCGGGATGTGTGTTCGCCGAGGAGGAGGCGGCACTGCTCGTCGAATCGGCCGAGCGGACCGGTGCGGCGTTGGAACAGATGGTGGCGCGCCGGGTTTCGGGTGTGCCGCTGGAACATCTGGTGGGGTGGGCGGAATTCCACGGCGGGCGCGTGGCGGTCGCGCCCGGGGTGTTCGTGCCGCGACGGCGCACCGGATTCCTGGTGGATCTGGCCGCGGATCTGCTGTCGGAGCGGACCGTGTCGCGGCCGACCGTACTCGACCTGTGCTGCGGATCGGGGGCGCTCGGGCTGGCGCTGGCCGCGGCACTCGCCGAGGACGGCGTCGCGATCGACCTCGTCGCCGCCGATATCGAACCGGCCGCGGTGGCGTGCGCGCGCGGCAATCTGGCCGCTTACGGAGCCCGGGTATACGAGGGCGACCTGTTCGCCCCGCTGCCCGCCGCACTGCGCGGGCGCGTCGACATCCTGCTGTGCAATACCCCGTACGTGCCGACCGACATGATCGCGCACATGCCGCCGGAGGCCCGCGATCACGAACCGCGCCGCGCGCTCGACGGGGGGCCGGACGGCTTGGACGTGCTGCGCCGGGTCGCGGCGCGGGCGAGCGTGTGGCTCGCGCCGGGCGGCACGCTGCTGGTCGAGGAGAGCGAGGGGCAGGCACCGACGGCGGCGGCGATCCTGCGGCGGCACGGCTTGTCGGCGCACGTCACCGACTCCGAGGAGTACTACGCCACCGCCGTCATCGGTACACGCCCCGAGACCGACGCGACCGCGCCTTGATCGGGCGGCCGTCTCTCATCAGGCCGAGGGACGCAGATTCGACAGCACCCGGATGGCGTCGGACAGCGGAATCATGCGTCCGGGCTGTTCGGCCGCCAGGCCCATTTCTATGTATTGGCGGATCAACATGGACTGCGTGACACAGTGGGCCGCCGCGGCCTCCTTGACCCGCCGATCCATCTCCGGCGACATCTTCAGTGAACGCACCACCGACATCGCGGATTCGATCTCGGCGCTCGTGGGCGGCAACGGCGGCGGCGCGACGGTGTCGTCATAGCTCAGCGAGTCCAGGATCGAGCCCGGATTCTCGCCCGCGCGTAGCTCTTTCATCGCCGACCTCCCAATTCTCGTACTCACGCAATTGGTGTGGCGGCATGGGGGCGGCCATGACGATCTCCCAGATATCCGGCGTGGACGCAGGTCTGCGCAACAGCACCACGATCGGGCGACCCTCATCGGTCCTGCCCCACACCGTGAGCACGGGCAGCCCCTCTGGTGTGCGAGCGGAGCGCGGCCAGCGCTTCGGCGAGTACAGGACCTCCATGACCTCCCAGGGCTCGATACCGGCCCGGTCGAGATGTTCCCCGGCTCCAAACCACCACTCGTATTGCATTGTCTGTCGATAATACCAAGGTATTACCCGGGTTGGGCGCCGGACGGATTCACGCCTTATGGCCGGTGAACTCCGACATCGAGCGGTAGACGCCGACCGAATCGAGGAACAGATCACGCACGCGGATCGGCAACAGGCCCGAAACCGCCCGGTTCAGCCGCGAGGTCCAGGGCAGCACGACCAGCGGCGTGCCCGCCTTCATCTGCTTCCACGCGGTGTCCACCACCGCGTCGCGGTGCAGGATCGGCGTGAACAGGAATCCCTTCGCGCCCTCGAACATGCCGGTGTCGATATAGGTCGGGCAGACCGTGGTCACCTTCACGTGGTGGTGGCCCGCCTGCTCCAATTCGATGCGCACCGAATCCGACCAGCCGAGCGCCGCCCATTTGGAGGCCGCATAGACGCTCATGCGCGGATTGGGCACCAGCCCCGCCGACGAGGCGATGTTGAGCACCCGCGCCTGGGCGGAGCCGCGCACCATGGCGGGCAGGAACTCCAGCGTGATGTACATGGGCGCGAGCGCGTTGACCGCCATCGTCTTGTCGATGTCGACGCGGTTGTCGGTCTCCCAGAAATACTTGTTGCCGCGCACGATGCCCGCGTTGTTGACCAGCACGTCGATATCGCCGACCTCGGCGCGCACCGTCGCGGCGGCCTCGGCGATCGCGTCACGGTCCGACACGTCGACCACCTGTTCGCGCACCCGGCCACCGAGCGCGGCGAGTTCGGCCGCGGTCTCCTTCAACGCCGTCGCGTCGACATCCCACAGCACCACCTCCGCCGCCCCCTCGCGCACCGCGTGTTCGGCGAACAGTTTGCCCAGTCCCATGGCCGCCCCGGTGACCAGCACGTTCTTCTGCGCGACCGTCTCTATCCTCATCGACTTCCCATCCTTCGGCTTTCGGTTCCGCATCTACCGCGCTGTCACTTCAGGCGAAGCGTCTTCATGACCGAGAAGTACAGCGTCATGGTCTTCGCCCACAGTTCCTCGGACATGCCCGGCAGCGGCGCGATCGGCAGCACCCGCTGCACCGCGATGGTCTGGGTGTCGGTGTACTTGAGCAGGCCCTCTGGACCGTGCCTGCGTCCGGTGCCGGAGATGCCGAGACCGCCCGAGGGCGCGTCGGCGCTGCCCCACGCCGCGATGAAGCCCTCGTTGACATTGACCGATCCGGCCTGGACGCGGGCCGCGACCTCGCGTCCGCGGGCGGTGTCCTTGGTCCACACGCTGGCATTGAGTCCGTAGGCGGTGTCGTTGGCCGCCGCCACCGCCTCGTCGTCACTGGCGACCCGGTAGATCGAGACGACCGGGCCGAAGGTCTCCTCGCGGTAGACGGTCATACCGGGTCGCACGTCGCCCAGCACGGTCGGTTCGTAGAAGTAGGGGCCGAGATCGGGCCGGGCGCGCCCGCCGGCCAGGACGGTGGCACCCTTGGCGACCGCGTCGTCCACGTGCTCGCGCACGGTGTCGAGTTGGCGCTGGAAGGTCAGCGAACCCATGTCGGCGGAGTAGTCCAGCGCACCGCCGAGCCGAATGCCCCGCACGTTCTCGGTGAATTCGGCGACGAAGCGGTCGTAGACGCTGTCGTGGACGTAGATGCGCTCCATCGATTCACACAGCTGACCCGCCGAGGCGAAACAGGCGCGAATGGCGATCTTCGCCGCGCGCGAGACATCGGCGTCGGCCAGGACCAGCAATGGGTTCTTGCCGCCGAGTTCGAGGGAGTAGCCGATCAGCCGCTGACCCGCCTGCTGGGCGATGGTGCGACCGGTCGCGCTGGAACCGGTGTAGTCGACGTAGTCGGCGCGGCCGATGACCTCGCCGCCGATGACCGAACCGCGCCCGAGCACGGCCTGCCACAGGCCTTCGGGCAGTCCGGCGCGTTCGGCGGCGTCGATGGCCCACAGGGCGGTGAGCGCGGTCTGATTATCCGGGCGGGCCACCACCGCGTTACCCGCGACCAGGGCGGGCAGCGCGTCGGAGACGGCGAGAGCGAGTGGGTAGTTCCACGGCGAGATGACCGCGACCACGCCCTTGGGCCGTCGCCGCACGCCGACCTTGGTGAGCACCGGCAATACTCCGCGCGAGCTGCGATCGGCCAGCAGCCGACCGGCCACCGAGGCGTAGTACCGGGCGTTGACCGCGACATCGCCGACCTCGTCGAAGGCGTGCGCGCGGGATTTGCCGGTCTCGATCTGCACGATGTCGAGGATCGTGCGCTGTTCGGCCAGCACGATGTCGTGCAGACGGCGCAGTACCGCGGCGCGCTCGCGCACCGGCCGCTTCGCCCATTCCCGCTGCGCGTCGCGCGCGGTGGCGAAGGCGCGCTCGATATCGGCGGTGGAGGACTGCGGCAGTTCGGCGATGCGCGCGCCGGTGGCGGGCGCGAACAGTTCGACCGGCGGTGCGCCGCCCGCGACAGCGCGGTCGAGCAAACGCCGGACCAGCTCCGGGGGCAGAGCGGTGGTTTCGGCTTCCTGCCTGCGGGTTGTGGTCATGGAGCGGCTCCAGGGACGGTACGGCGGCCGGGTCAGGGCGGACCCTCAGCCATTAAGTGAACACTGGTGTTAAATTAATATCGCCGCCGCAGATCGTGTCAAGCTCTCCGGTGCGCACCACAGATCCGTCATGCACCCGATGTGAGGATTCACGATGCCGTCCGATGACGCGGGTGCGGCGACCGGCGCACGGCGCGGGCGACCGCCGCAAACCCCCGAACAGGCCGAAGAGGTCCGCGCGCGCATCGTCGCGGCCACCGCCGATGTCTTCACCTGCGGCGGATCGCGCGGACTCAGCGTCACGCGGATCATCGACGCGGCAGGTCTGGCGCGGCCCACCTTCTACCGGTACTTCGCCAACGCGGTCGAACCGCTGCACGTACTGCTCACCGAATCCAATGCCGGACTCGTCGGCGGTATCGTGGCCGCACTCGGCGGTACCGACGAACCGGTCGAACTCGGTATCCGGCTCATCGACGCCTACCTGGACTGGGCCCGCGGCCACGGCCCCATGCTACGCCCGCTTTTCGCCGAACTACACGATCCGGTCTCCCCCGTCTCGCACTACCGCGAACTCGCCTTCGACGACATCCGCGCGGCCGTCCGCGCCACCTTCACCGCCCTCGGCCGCGCCGTGCCGAGCCCCCTCGATCTCGACGCCGCCCTGCACGTGTGCGAATACGTCGTCTACCGAATCTCCGCCGAGGTCGACCCCGGCCAGGAACCCCACCCCGACACCGTGGCCGCCGCCCGACTCACCATGATCCGA
This sequence comes from Nocardia arizonensis, assembly GCF_001310275.1. Classification (GTDB taxonomy): domain Bacteria; phylum Actinomycetota; class Actinomycetes; order Mycobacteriales; family Mycobacteriaceae; genus Nocardia; species Nocardia arizonensis. Next base: position 744 of record NZ_LGYZ01000057.1, on the reverse strand, counting down.
GTCCTGCTGACCACCCTCGGCACCCGAGCCGACGTCGAATACGCCCTCGGAATCCCGGACCTCTTCCCCACCCCGCAGGACTAATCCGTCTCGGCCTTCGACACTTCGCCCCCGACCGGATCACCACCGTCCTCCGACCCCAAGCGACGGCCGTTCTCATCGACCCGAACCAGGACACCACCGGTGATCGAATCGGGATTCGGTATCCGCTCGGTGCCCGCCAGCGGAATCTCTGTCAGACGCCCCTTCGCCAGCATCCACAGACCGAAGACTTTATCCTCCTCGTCACGGATCAGGACCTGCACCGAATGCGGATAGGGCCAATCGAGGCCTTCCAGATGCGCGAGCAGCCCGCGCCAATTCAACCGAGAGAACTGAATGACCCACATATAACAGTCAACCGAACCATTGCAGCCTCCCTCGAAGACCGAATCATCGACCGGCGTGAAGCACTGATACCACTCCCGCTCCGGGTCGGGAACGGTCAGATGCTCCATCACCTCCCCCGCATCACGGGCGAGCACGATGACCTCGGCATACCGACTCACCAAAATCCCCTTCTTCAAAATTCTCGACACGCTCACGGTCTCGATGGAGACCTTCTCATTCGTCTGGCATAGGGTCGAACCAATCCTGCCACTCGATCTCGTCCGGTCTACTCCCAAAATCCGTCCTATACGCGGTAGCCAGTACGGACTTCAATTTCTCGATGCCGATCACAGAATTGGCCGGAAAATAATGCGC
>NZ_LGYZ01000056.1 GCF_001310275.1 Nocardia arizonensis | reverse complement strand
CTACTCCCAAAATCCGTCCTATACGCGGTAGCCAGTACGGACTTCAATTTTTTTATGTCGATAACTGAATTGGCCGGAAAGTAATGCGGCTTGCCGTAGTTCTCGAATCGGATGGGATCACCATCCTTGTCCGCTCCCCGACTGAAGCAATTGCTGTCAACATTATGGAAATGGAGACATCCCGCACTGCCATCCGGAAAAACCCCTGCATAGATCAGCGCAATACATTTCGCATCGCTGTTGTCTACCCAGATCCACAGTGTATTGCAGAATGGGTCTCCAGCCTCCACCATCGCGTCCACGGCGAAATGCATGTCACCCGCACACCGAGGGTGAATGGGTTCATGCGAGTTAGAAAATGTAATCTCGATAGCGAGTTCTGTGTCGCTCGACACTACCTCTTCCAATTATTTCCCCTAAAGATCAAAATTCTCCCACAACACGCCCTGTGGTCCCATCGGCGGCGTATCGGCAATGAAACCCGAGCCA
>NZ_LGYZ01000055.1 GCF_001310275.1 Nocardia arizonensis | reverse complement strand
GCCTCCACCATCGCGTCCACGGCGAAATGCATGTCACCCGCACACCGAGGATGGATGTGTTCATACGAGTTAGAAAATGCAATTTTAATAGCAAGTTCTATGCCGCTCGACACTGCTTCTCCACTTATTTCCCCTAAAGACTTCATAACTACCTGACCAAACGACGGTCAGATACTTTCCTTCATCCAGGAGGTACTCTAGCGCTGTTCCACACTCGGTTCCTTGCAGGGAGATCATCGAGTGCGCGGTCCGCTTCGTGCAGAAGATCGTCGAAGCTCGTGAGCGGAAGCCAATAGTCGGCTCCCCCTGGCCCGGTACTCCCACAGAGTTCGCGCCGAGTCGACCACTTGATACCGCGTCAGGACAGTGCCGGGAATCGCTTCTCCGCCGGCGAACGTCGCGGGAAACGTCCTCGGCGCCGACTTCGGGCCGGCCGGCTCGCGCTCATGTGCGCCTGCGTCGTTTCCGTCGTGGGGATGGGCGCCGCGATCAACCTCCTCGTCCCCGATGCGCGCGAGGATATCGAAACCGGCGCCTACGCTGAGCCAGGACGCCGCCGCCCGCTGTTCGCCACGGACACTGGTCGGCCACAGTCGATTCGGGCCATGTTCGCGCGGAACGCATCGTGCGAGGAATGCGGTCCCTCCGCTGCGACTCGCTTGCCGAGAATCGCGCGAGGGACAGGTGTCAAGTCACCGGCATCCCAGCGCGGCCGTCACCTCGTAGGCCGAGGTGTGCGCACAGAGCCGGCGCAGCACCTCGGGCATCTCGGGTTCGGTCGGCAGGTCGGCCTCGGTGCGGATCACCTGGCGTATGACCTAGGAAGGTGGTCGATCGCGGGAGTCGGAACTCGCGCTCTCCTGCGCGGATGTCGTGCTCGTGGCCGTGGCGCGACGGGACAGGACTCGGGCTTCTACCTGGTGGATCAAATCGCGGACTCGGGGATCGCGGGCGAGGCGGTCGTCGAGAACGACGTTGACGGCACCGCGCAGGAGCGCATAGGGCTCCCATTGGATGGGGGCGATGGTGCGGGGAGCGCGGCGGAGGATGCCTTCGGCGATCGACGTGGCCGCTTCGCTGGCGGTGATGCGGCGGTTCAGCGGCCAGGGCAGCAATTCGCCCACATCGCGGCCCAATTCGTCGTCATCGAGGGTGCCGTGGGTCATCGCCGTATCGACGATGCCGAAGTAGGCGACGCCCGCCGTGGCGCCCGAGGCCGCCAACTCGACCCGCAAGGCGCGGCCGAACTGCTCCACGGCGGCCTTGGTGGTCATATACGGCGATCCGGCCATGCCGGGAGCGAAGGCGGCGGCCGAGGACACCACGACGACATGGCCGCCGACGGCGATGACGTGGGGCAGCGCCGGGTGCACGGTATTGAAGACGCCGATGAGGTTGATGCCGACCACCCGGTCGAATTCGGCGGGGTCCATGGTCGCGATGGTGGCGGGTTCGGGTACCACCCCCGCATTGGCGACGACCACGTCAAGTCGACCGAAGCGCTCGTGTACCTCGGCCACCGCGGCGCGCATGGCCGCGCGGTCGGCGACATCGGCGGTGCGGGCGAAGGCATTGTCCCCCAGCGCGGCCGCGGCCGCGGCGGCGGCCGTGCCGTCGATGTCGACGATGGCCACCGACGCGCCGCGCGCGATCATGTCCTCGGCCAGCGCCCGGCCGATTCCGGTGGCCGCGCCGGTGATCAGCACGACCTTGTCGCGCGGGTCGAGCGCGCCCGCGCCCCGCGCCGCCGACGGTACGGCGGCGAGCAGTTTGCGCAGCGGCAGCAGATCGGCCAGGTTCATCGCCGACTCGATTCGGGTGTGCGCGAAGCGCGCGGGTCCAGTTCATAGGATTCGGCGTCGAAACGCCGGGTGCGACGCCGGTACTCGAAACTCCAGTTCGGATACAGACCGGCATTGTGGCCGTCGGGGGTCTGGTAGTAGCTGCGGCAGCCGCCGGTCAGCCAGGCCGTGTCGCGGCTGCGCTCGTCGACCTCGTCCAGGAAGGCGCTCTGCACCTCGGCCTTCACCTCGACCCGGCCGAAACCCTTGTCCCGCATGGTCTCGAGCGCGTCCACGATGTACTGCAACTGCGCCTCGATCATGTAGATCGCGGACTGGTTGCCCGCCGCGCCGAAGGGGCCGAGCGTACAGAAGAAGTTAGGGAATCCGGCGATGGCCGCACCCAGGTAGCTGCTCGGGCGGCGGTGGTATTGATCGGCGATGGAGCGGCCGTCCGCACCGCGCACACGTTCGAAAATGCCAGGTGGCACGCCGAATCCGGTCCCCCAGATGAGGGTGTCGATCGGATACTCGACGCCGTCGGCGGTGAGGATGGAATGCGGGCGGATCTCCTCGATGCCCGCGGTGACCACCTCGACATTGGGGCGGGTCAGCGCCGGGAAATAGGTGTCGGAGAAGATCGCGCGCTTGCAGCCGATGACGTAGTCGGGGGTGAGTTTGCGGCGCAGTTCCGAATCGCGCACCTGGCGTAGCAGTTGCAGTTTCGCCAGGGTCTCGTAGGGATGGCGGAAACGCTTGTCCACGAAGCCGACCAGACCGAACGTCTCGATTCCGGCGAAGTACGCGCCGCGAATCGCCTTGCCGAGCAGTGGAACCCGGCGCAGCATCGCGCGCTCGACACCGGAGGTGGTGCGGTCGAGGCGCGAGACGATCCAGGGCGCGGAACGCTGGAAGACCGTCAGCGTGCGCACCTTCGGCTGAATCTCGGGGATGAACTGCACGGCCGAGGCACCGGTGCCGATCACCGCGACCCGCTCACCGGTCAGGTCGTGGTCGTGATCCCAGTGCAGCGAATGGAATTGAGTGCCCGCGAAACTCTCGCGCCCCTTCAGCGCCGGAATCTGCGCCTCGCTGAACGGACCGACCGCCGAGATCAGGATGTCGGCGGTGAGCTCACCGCGACTCGTGTGCACCGTCCACAGCCTGCGACCCTCGTCCCAGTCCGCCCGCTCCAGCTCGACCCCGAACCGCATGTGCGGGCGCACCCCGTACCGGTCGGCGACATCGCGCAGATAGGCCAGGATCTCCGGCTGGGTGCCGTAGGTGCGCGACCAGTTCGGATTCGGGGCGAAAGAGTAGGAATACAGATGCGAGGGCACGTCGCAGGCCGCACCGGGATAGGTGTTGGCGAACCATGTGCCGCCGAGATCCTCGGCGCGTTCGAGGACGAGGAAATCCTCGAAACCGGCCTCGCGTAATTTCACGGCGAGGCCGATGCCTGCGATGCCCGCTCCGACGACGGCGATCGGGACGTGTGCGGGTATGTCAACGGCCATGTCAGCCAGTCCTTTCCGGCGCGGGCAGCGTCGCCCGCCGAACAACTACAGGTCCAGGGTGAGTTCGCTGCCGCGCGAACGGGATACACAGGTGAGCATGTAATCCGCGCGTTCGTGGTCGGCGAGCCTGCGATCGCGGTGTTCCACGGTTCCGTTCAGGACCGCGACCTTGCAGGTGCCGCAGAATCCCTGCTGACAGGAGTAGGCCACCCCCGGCAGCACGCGCCGGATGGCGGCCAGCGCGGATTCCTCCGCGCCGACCCGCACGGTGTGCCCGCTGCGCCGCAGCGTGAGGTCGAACTCCACCCCGTCGCGCACCGGCAGCGGGGAGAAGCGTTCGGTATAGAGCGCGGTACCGGGATCGAGGGCGCGCAGTCGCAGGGCCGCGGCGTCCATGAGCGCGGGTGGGCCGCAGACGTAGGCCGCGGACCCGGCGGGCACGCGGTCGATGAGATCCGCCGGTTCGGCCACGCCGAATTCGTCGTCCGGGCGCACAACGAGTTCGCCGCCGCCGAGTCCGGCGAGATGGCTCAGGAAGGGCATACTCGCCCGCGACCGTCCCAGATACACCAACCGCCAGGGGATCGCGGCACGGGCCGCCTCGGTGACCATCGGCAGGATCGGGGTTATCCCGATACCGCCCGCCACGAACACGTACGCCGGTGCCGCGATGAAGGGAAAGGCATTGCGCGGGCCGCGAATACGCAGCTCGTCACCGACGCGCAGCGTGTCGTGCACCTCCAGCGATCCGCCGCCGCCGTCGGCGATGCGCCGCACCGAGATCCGGTAGCGGGCCCGGTCCGCGGGATCGCCGTCCAGCGAGTACTGACGCTGACGGCCCGAGGGCAGGAACAGGTCGAGGTGCGCGCCCGGGGACCATTCCGGCAGCGGCGCCCAGTACGGATCGCGCAGGGTCAGGCTGACGACGTCCTCGGCCTCGGCCTCGATCCGGTCGATCACGACCGCGCGCTCGTAGCCGTCGCGGCGCACCGGGCTCGGGCGCGACAGTACGCGCGCGGCGGCGGTCTGCACGAAGACCGTCTTGTAGGCGTCCACCGCCGAGGCCAGCAACCGCACCCCCGTACCGGGGCGGTATTCCTCGCTCACGACTTGGTGCCCCGGGCGGCGGGCGACTGCGCCAGATAGCGCAGCGCGTTGTCCATCGGACCCAGTTGCGAGGGATGGAAACCCGGCCTGAGATAGCGCGGTATCTCGGTGAAGAAGGTGGTGAAGCTGGGGATCACGCCGCGGAACGACGCGCTCGCCAGTTGCACGGGCCACCACCGGCCCTTGTCGGGTTCGGGATCGCGCCCGAAGAGGTAGCCGCTCGAGGCGACGAACAGGAAAAGGAGTCCGAAACTGGCGATGAGCGCCTGCCTGGCCTTGCGCGAGTAGCTGCCGTCGACGTACATGTAGGCGTCGTAGACGACGCTGCGATGTTCGACCTCCTCGGCACCGTGCCATCGGATCAGGTCGAGCATCGCCGGATGCATACCGGCGGCCTCGAGCTTGTCGTTGGTGAGCAGCCATTCGCCGATGACCGCGGTGTAATGCTCCATCCCCGCGAACAGGGCGAGCCGCTCGCACAGCCACGCGTGTTTGGCGCGGCCGGTGAGGCCGTGGTCGCCGAGCAGGCGATCGGTCAGCCAGGACATGGTCTCGACCATGGAGTCGACGTCGAGTCCGATCCGCTGCAACTGTCGCCGAGCCCGTTCGTGCGAACTGGCGTGCATGGATTCCTGGCCGATGAATCCGCGGACCTCCTCGGCCAGCCGCTCGTCGGAGATCAGCGGCAGCGCCTCAGTCAGGGCCTGCGCCATCGCCCGCTCGCCCTCCGGGAGGAGCAGATGCATGACATTGATGATGTGGGTCGCCATGACCTCACCCGGGATGTAGTGCATCGGCACCGTGTCGAAATCGAATTCGACATCGCGGGCGTGGATGGCGTGCGCCTGGTCGGTATACGGGGCAGAACCCATCTCGCGTGGTCCTCACGTCTCGTCGCTGAAACCGGACACTGGGAATCTAAAGCTGAAATCAAATGATGTCAACATCATGCGATGTCAACTTCTCGGTATGAGAGGATCGGGACATGGTCGCCGATTCGGACGCAACGCCCCCCGGTATGCGGCGCTGGCGCGGGCTCGCACCCGCGCAGCGGGTCGCCGCACGCCGCGAACAGCTGATCGAGGCGGGCATCGAACTCATGGGCACGGTCGGCGCCGCCGGCATCTCCATGCGCGGCATCTGCCGACAGGCCGGGCTCACCGAGCGCTATTTCTACGAGAGCTTCCCCCATCTCGACGCCCTGCTGACCACCGTGCTCGAGACGGTGGTGCTGGCGGCGCGCGACCATCTGCTCGACGCGTTGACCACCGCGCCCATCGACCGCGACGCCATGTTCCGCCACTGCGTCGCGGCGTTCACCGACCATCTGACCGAGGATCGTCGGCGCGGGCGCATAATGTTCGTCGAATCGCAAGCCACCACCGCGCTCAGCACCCGGGCCGACGAACTCATCGAATTGTTCACCGCCCCCATCGCATTGACGATCGGCGCGGGCGACTACCGGCAGCCCGCACCCGACCACCTCGACAGCGTGCTCAACGCCAATGCCATCTTCGGTTGTCTGGCCTACATCTATCGCCCGTGGCTGGAGGACTCGATTCCGGTGCCGCGGGAGCGTTTCGACGAACACGCGGCGCGACTGCTGATCGGTATCGCCGTGGTGCGCTCGAGCCACGCGGAATCGCGTCCGTAGCCGCGACGAGCAGACCGGATGGTCGGGAACCAGACACCGACTTCGAGTGAATTCGGCCGGGCCGCAGGTCCCCCGCCCTGCGAATCCGAGCCCGCCGCGGAACCGGTCCCCGCGGGCCGCCGACACGCGACCTTTCCGTACGAATCTGTGTTTCGATGGAACCGGTGCGTGGGCGAATGCGTCTCAATGGGCATACGCGACTAGTGGAAGGGCGGCCGGGATGGCGGTGGAGAGCCCGTTCGGGGCGTTCATGGAGGATGCGGCGTCGGGGGCGCTGCGGGTGCGGATGGAACCGCAGGTCTTCATCGACTTGGATGCCGCGTGTCAACAGCTCATCGATGAGCTCATCGTCGCCCAGCTGGACGCGCGGTCTCTGGGCGAGAAGGAGGCATGGGGGCTCGGTGAGGGCAACGCCCGGCTGTCCTCGGCCATCGAGTTGGTGAAACTGTTCCGCGAGAAGGCATTCGGCGGGCCGAACAACGCCTACGACACGATCGGCGACTACATCACCGTGGCCACCGACTTGCGCGCGTTGTTCAGCGCCATCCGCGAAACCTACGAGCGCACCGACGAAGATTTCGCGCGCAGACTGCGGGAGATCCACGTATGACCGAGTTTCGGCCGTACGCACGGATACTCGCTTCGGGCGCTGCGATCACCTCGACGCTGCTACTCGCCACCGCCTGCGACGAGAGCGGCAACCCTACGCCGGTGACGACCACGAATACCGCGCCGGCGGCCACGTCCGGTGCGAGTACCGCCTTCGACCCGTGCGCGGCTCTCACCCAGCAGTTCCTCGCCGAACACCAATGGGACGCGCGCGCTCCCGAGCGGAAGCAAACGACGACCGGCGGGGTCGTCTGGCAGGGCTGCGCCTATCTGGCCCAGACGCGCTACAGCTTCACCGTCCAGACGACCAACGGCACGCTGGCGCAGGTCCATGAGAAGTTCCCCTCCGCCACGGCCACCACCATCAACGGCAGGAAGGCATTGCGGTACCAGGCAAGACCCGATATGCCCGGCGGCTGCACGGTGAATGTGGAGATGACCAGCGGCTCCCTCTACATTCTCGTCGACGACCCCCGCGCCGCCCATCCGCGCAAACTGTCCCCCTGTGACAATGCCACCGAGATCGCCGAGGCCGTGGTGCCGCTGCTGCCCGCGGGCAGCTGAGGTCCCCCCGCGCGCGGTGTGGGCGATCCGGCGAGGATCACGCCGCTGGCGTGATATCGGTGCGGTGGACGATACTTCGGGATGTGTCGATGCCTGCAACCGATCCGGTGTCCAGTCCGAGCTTGTTCGACTGCTGTGCCGCGGTGGGCGGTCTGCTGACCGGTCTGGTCCGGCCGCGCCCCGCCGATCAACGTTTCCTGCGCACCATCACCGACGCCGGACTGCCGAATCCCGCGCGCACGGTGCGGATCACCGCGTTGCGGCAGGTGCCGCGGCCGGTGCCGACCTACGGCGTGGCCGAGGGCGTCCTGCGGCCGCGGCGGCTCGCGAATTCCATGACCACGTTCGTCCTCACCCACCCCGAGGCGCGATTCCTCGTCGATCCGGCGATCTGCACCGACGTCGCCGACCGGGCCATCGCGCAATTACCCGCCATCCTGCGGCCGTTGGTGCGCCCGCCCAGCACCACCGTGCCGACCATCGAGGCGCTGCGCGAATTCGCCGACCCGGCCACCGTGGATTTCGCGCTGCCGACCCATGCCCACTGGGATCATGTCTGCGGTCTGCTGGATCTGCCGGGACTCGCGGTGCGGCTGCACCGCGTCGAACACGAGTGGGTGTCGACCGGGCCGGTCGCACCGGTCGGCGGTGTGCGCGACGCGCTGCGGGAGCGCGAGACGACGCACTACGATCTCGACGGCCCGCCCGTGCTCACCTTCACCCGCAGCCACGACCTGTTCGGTGACGGCTCGGTCCTCCTGGTGGATCTCGCCGGCCACACCCCCGGCAGCGTAGGCGTGCTCGCCCACACCGAACGCGGCTGGGTGCTGCTGGCGGGCGATGCGGCCTGGCATCGCGTCCAGATCGATGAAATCCGCCAGAAGGCAAGCTTCCCAGGCGAATTCGTCGATGTCGACCGCGATATGACCTTCAAGACCCTGCACCGACTGCATCTGGCCCGGCACACCGTCCGCGTCGTGCCCACCCACGATCACGATGCCGCCGTCGCGCTAGGCACGGGCACCGACGTCTGACCCGGTGCCCGAAAGGGCGGCGAAGCCCAGGATTCCGTCATCATTCCGTCATCGGCCGCCGCCGACCGGATCAGGAACCGTCGAAGGCGTCGAGGATCTGTTCGGCGGCCAGGGCGGCCGTCAGCGTGCCCTCCCTGACCTGCTGTTCGATTCCCGCGCGCAGGGCTTTCACCCGCGGATTCTCGGCGAGGCGGCGCAGCAGCTGATCGTTGACCATGGTCCAGGTCCAGTCGACCTGCTGGCGACGACGCTTCTCGTCGAACTCCCCCGCGTCGGTGAGCACCCGGCGGTGCTCGAGGACGGTGTCCCAGAACTTGTCGAGGCCCACTCCCTCGAGACCGCTCATGGTGAGCACCGGCGGACGCCACAGCGCGTCATGCGGATGGATCAGCCGCAGCGCGCCCGCGAGTTCGCGGGCCGCGGCCTTGGCCTCGATCTCGTGTTTGCCGTCGGCCTTGTTCACCGCGACCAGATCCGCGAGTTCCAGCACGCCCTTCTTGATGCCCTGCAACTGGTCTCCGGTGCGGGCCAGGGTCAGGAAGCAGAAGACGTCGACCATGTTGGCGACGGTGACCTCGGACTGCCCGACACCGACCGTCTCCACCAGGATCACGTCGTAACCGGCCGCTTCCAGCAGCACGATGGTCTCGCGGGTGGCCTTGGCCACACCGCCGAGCGTGCCCGCGGTCGGCGAGGGGCGGATGAAGGCATCGCGTTCCAGTGAGAGCCGGGCCATGCGGGTCTTGTCACCGAGGATGGAGCCGCCGGTGCGAGTGGAGGACGGGTCGACGGCCAGTACCGCCACCCGATGCCCCTTGCCGATGAGGTCCATGCCGAGCGCGTCGATGAAGGTCGACTTGCCCACGCCCGGCACGCCCGTGATGCCGACGCGGTTGGACACCGCGGTGGCCGAATCCCCCGCCTGCGGAGTCAGTGCCAGCAGCAGCCGCTGGGCCAGCGCCCGGTGGTCGGACCGGGTGGATTCGACGAGGGTGATGGCCCGCGCCAGGGCGGCCCGGTCATTGGACCGGACCGCCGCGGCGAGTGCGTCGACATCGACGGTCCGACGTGCGGCCACCCGTTGCGGAGTGGCCGAACCTGCCTCGCTCATTCGGCGGTGGCGGCTTCGCTGCCGTGGCCGAGTTCGGACCCGAGCTTTTTCAGCAGGTCGATCGCCGCGTCGGCGATCACGGTGCCCGGCGGGAAGATCGCCGCCGCACCGGCCCGATACAGCTCCTCGAAGTCACCGGGCGGAATGACGCCGCCGACGATGACCATGATGTCGGGGCGACCGACATCGGCCAGTGCCTGCCGCAGGGCGGGCACCAGCGTGAGGTGGCCCGCCGCCAGCGAGGACACACCGACGACGTGCACGTCGTTGTCGGCCGCCTGCTGCGCCACCTCTTCCGGGGTCTGGAACAGCGGGCCCACGTCGACGTCGAAGCCGAGATCGGCGAAGGCGGTGGCGATCACCTTCTGCCCTCGGTCGTGTCCGTCCTGGCCCATCTTCGCGACGAGGATGCGCGGACGACGGCCCTCGGCCTCGGCGAATTCCTCGACGAGCTCGCTCGCGGTGGTGATGTTGGTGACCTTGCCTGCCTCGTCGCGGTACACACCCGACAGGGTACGGATCTCGGCCTGGTGCCTGCCGTACACCTTCTCGAGCGCGTCGGAGATCTCGCCGACGGTGGCCTTGGCGCGCGCGGCGTCGATGGCCAGCGCCATCAGGTTGTTGTGCATTCCGCCCTCGGCGGAGGCCGCGGCGCGGGTCAGTTCGTTCAGTGCCCGCTCGACCGCGGCCGGATCCCGTTCCGCGCGCAGACGCCGCAACTTCTCGATCTGCTCGGCGCGCACCCGGGAGTTCTCGACCTTGAGGACCTCGACCTGCTGGTCCTCTTCGACCTGGTACTTGTTGACACCGATCACCGGTTGCTGACCGGTGTCGATGCGCGCCTGCGTGCGGGCGGCGGCCTCCTCGATGCGCAGTTTCGGGATGCCCTCGCCGATGGCCTGGGCCATACCGCCGTGCGCCTCGACCTCGGCGATGTGGGCGCGGGCGCGGTTGGCCAGCTGATGGGTCAGCCACTCGACGTAGTACGAGCCGCCCCACGGGTCGATCGGCCGGGTGGTGTTGGACTCCTGCTGGATGAGCAGCTGGGTGTTGCGGGCGATACGCGCGGAGAAGTCCGTTGGCAGCGCCAGCGCCTCGTCGAGCGCGTTGGTGTGCAGCGACTGGGTGTGGCCCTGGGTCGCGGCCATCGCCTCGATGCAGGTGCGCGCCACATTGTTGTAGGCGTCCTGCGCGGTCAGCGACCAGCCCGAGGTCTGCGAATGGGTGCGCAGCGACAGCGATTTCGCGCTCTTGGGGTTGAACTTCGCGACCAGCTCGCTCCAGAGCAGCCGTCCCGCGCGCAGTTTCGCGACCTCCATGAAGAAGTTCATGCCGATCGCCCAGAAGAACGACAGGCGCGGCGCGAACTTGTCCACCTCCATGCCCGCGTCGATGCCGGCCCGGATGTATTCCACGCCGTCGGCGAGGGTGTAGGCCAGCTCCAGGTCGGCGGTCGCGCCCGCCTCCTGGATGTGGTAGCCGGAGATGGAGATCGAGTTGAACTTCGGCATCTTCGCGCTGGTGTAGGCGAAGATGTCGGAGATGATCCGCATCGAGGGCTTGGGCGGGTAGATGTAGGTGTTGCGGACCATGAACTCCTTCAGAATGTCGTTCTGAATGGTTCCGGCCAGCTGTTCGGGGGCGACGCCCTGCTCCTCGGCGGCGACCACGTACAGCGCCAGGATCGGCAGCACCGCGCCGTTCATGGTCATCGACACCGAGACCTGGTCCAGCGGAATGTGATCGAAGAGCTGGCGCATGTCGAGGATCGAGTCGATCGCCACGCCCGCCATGCCGACATCGCCCTGCACGCGCGGATGGTCGGAGTCGTAGCCGCGGTGGGTGGCGAGGTCGAAGGCCACCGAAAGACCCTTCTGCCCCGCCTGGAGATTGCGGCGGTAGAAGGCGTTGGAGTCGGCGGCGGTGGAGAATCCGGCGTACTGGCGAATCGTCCACGGCTGGTTGACGTACATGGTCGGGTACGGTCCGCGCACGAACGGCGCGACACCCGGCACGCTGTCGAGCGGATAGCCCTCGGCCACCACGGCGTCGCGATCGGCCTTGGTGAACACCGGCGCTACGTCGATGCCCTCGGGCGTGGACCAGACGAGTTGTTCCGGTGTGTGGTGGTTGGCGGCCGCGGCCTCGGCGACGAACTCCGCCACGTCCGCGGCGTCGACCGCTGCGGGTTCGGGGGCGTGCTCGTGCAGTGGCACATCGGCGAAACTGCCGATCACATGGCCGACTTCGCGCGTGGTCATCAGGCTCCCACCTTCTCCAGTAGGTCCGACAACGCCGCGACCGCGTCGATCTTCGCGGCGAGGTATCCATCGGGGCGACGGCTCTCGCTCAGCTCGGCGACGGCCTTCGCCGCGCCCGCGAGCAGTACGGTCCGCACGCCCGCGGCACGCAGTGCGTCGACGGCCGCGCCCGCCTCGTCGGCGTAGCGCGCGTCCGATCCGCACAGCACCGCGATCGTCGCGCCCGCCTCGGCGACGGCCGCGCCGAGGCCGTCGGCCGCGAGCGGACCCGGGTTGACGGATTCGATACCGCCGGAGGCGAGCAGGTTGGCGACGAAGGTGACCCGCACATTGTGTTCGGCCACCGTGCCCAGCGGCACCAGCAGCGCCTTCGGCCGCGATCCGCGCGCCGCCAGATACGCGTCGGAGCGATCGCGCAGTGCCTCGAAGGCCGCGCCGTAGCGGGTGGCGAGACCACCCGCGCGCGCCGCCTCCGACAGCGGCTTCTCGGCCAGATTCGGGAACTCGTTGACGCCGGTGACCGCGAACCGCCGGTGCGCCACGTCGGCGCCGCGTTTCGCGGCGGTCTCGCCGATGCGCTCGGCCAGCCATCCCGATTCCAGCGCGGCCGAACAGCCGCCCGCGGCCTCGATCTCGCGCATGAACGTCCACGCGGCGCCCGCGAGCGCCGAGGTCAGTTCCTCGACATACCAGGAGCCCGCGCCGGGATCGCGGACGTGACCCAGATGCGATTCCTCGAGCAGCAGCAGCTGGGTGTTGCGCGCCATGCGGTCGGCGAAGGACCGCGAGACGCCCAGTTCACCGGCGGGCAGTGCGGCGTCGAAGGGCAGCACGGTGACGGTATCCGCGCCGCCGACACCCGCGCCGAACGCGGCGAGGGTGGTGCGCAGCATGTTCACCCACGGATCACGCTGGGTCATCATGGCCGCGGAGGTGACGGCGTGCTGGGGCGCGTCGCCGAAATCGGGCGCACCGCAGACCTGCGCGACCCGGGCCCAGAGTTGGCGGGCCGCACGGAATTTGGCGATGGTGGCGAACTGGTCGTCGGTGGCGGCGAGGCGGAATTCCAGCTGGCCGAGCACATCGGCCATATCGCGGCCCGGGATGAGCGCGCGCAGGTATTCGAGTCCGGCCGCGACCGCGGCGCCGAGTTCCTGGGCGTCGGAGGCGCCCGCGTCGTGGAAGACGGTGCCGTCCACGGTGATCGCGCGCACCGTCTCCGGGCGCGCGATGGCGGAGTCGGCCAGTGTCGCCGCCTCGGCGAGGTCGATATCGGCGCTGCCCGCGAATCGGCTGGTCAGCGGCGCCGCGCCGAGACCGACCGCGATGGCGGAGCGGTCGGGGGTCTGGTAGTCGTCCAGCGCGGCGAAGATCCGCGCGGCGGCCTCGGTGACCGATGTGCCCGCGCGCAGGCTCAGCGGCGCGAGTTCGAAGAGCAGTCCCGACAGCGCCGCGGACAGGTCCGCGACCGGCACGCCGCCCTCGCCCGCGGTCAACCGGACCGCGCTCAGGCCGTTCTCCAGACCCGCCAGGATCTCGCGGTTGGCGCTCGCCCCGTCGGTCGCGGTGACCGGCGCGGTCACGAACCAGCCGCGATGGATGTCGCGGGTGGCGTCGCGGCCGCGCACGAACGGGAAGCGCCCCGGCAGGGGCTGTTCCGGCAATTCGTCGCGACGGGTATACAGGGGAGCGACGGTCAGGCCGTCGTAGGTCGTCTCCGCGAGCAACTGCTCGGGTTCCTCCGGCAGATCGGCGATGTCGACCCTGCGGGCCTTCGCCAGCACGCCGGCCACTCCCTTACGCCATGCGGCGTACTCAGGCACCGGCGTCGAGGCCGGATCTGAAGCAATCGGCACTGCTTTCCCTCTTCCACTCGAGCCGGGCTCACCTACGGTGCGCACCCGCAAACCCCAGCATTCGCCCAGCTCAGCGACCACTTCGGTTAACGAGTATTCGTCTCGTTTCCTCTGATGCTAGCGGCAGCCGACACGGCGGTTGACGTCGGCAGCCACTACCAACCGGTAACCTGACGCGGGTGACCCGGCTCATCCGCAACCGACATATCGTCGCGCTACTTCTCGGAGTCGGGGTCGTCGTCACCGCGATGCTGCTACCGCTGCCGGGTCCGAGCCGGATCCAGGAGTGGGCCGGTTCGGCGGGCCCCTGGCTACCGCTGGTCTTCTTCGTCGTCTACACCATCGCGGCCACCGCGCCGATTCCGCGCACCGTGCTGACGGTCAGCTGCGGCGTCCTGTTCGGCCCGATCCCGGGCAGCGCGGTGGCGCTGTCGGCGACCACCGCGGCCGCCGCGCTGGCCCTGCTGCTGGTGCGCGCGCTCGATCGCGATCAGATCGCCGCGCGGCTCACCCACCCGGCGGTGCGCGCCATCGACTACCGTCTCGAGCGCCGGGGCTGGCTCGCGGTGGGCTCCCTGCGGCTGATCTCCTTCGCCCCGTTCTCGATCGTCAACTACTGCTGCGGACTGTCCTCGGTGCGGTTCTGGCCGTACCTGGTCGCCTCGCTGGCGGGCTCGCTCCCCGGCACGGTCGCCACGGTGATCCTCGCCGACGCCCTCACCGGAGGCACCGATCCCGCCATGATCGCGGTTTCGGCGACGTGTATAGCGTTCGGCCTCCTCGGACTCGCCGTCGACGCCCGCTGGAGTCCCCGCGCCCCCGAGGAACCGATGGCGACCGCGGCCCCGCCGTCCTGAAGCCGTCATCCCGAAATCGCGGCGCGCGAAGGCGCACCGCGACGTGATTCCGCATTGCGCGGAAAATACTCTCCGGTCGGAATAACGACCGGTATGCAGTAAACCCTCCGGTCGCCGCGACCGAATTCCGACTGGGCCGGTAACAATTCGGCGTCGACAATCGGCGGTGATTGTCGATCGCGACAGGAAAACTCCTCCGGGACAATCGATTACCGGAGCACAGTCGGCAACCTCGGTTACCCGGGCCGCGAAAACCCTGTAACGGCAAGCGAAACCCGACCGACACTGTCTGCGCCGCCGAAATGCGGCTTACACAGGGGGTCGGTATTCCGCCACCTGCATGAAAGTTCGTCAGCGCGCGCGTCGAATCGTAGAGGGGAAATACCGACATGGCACCGATGCTGTCCAAGGGTCAGAACACGCCGCTGCCGGAGGATGTGACAGGCATCGATGTCGTCCTCGGGTGGACCGAGGCGGATATCGAGGTGGACGCCTCGGCGCTGCTGCTCGGAACGGGCGGAAAGGTCGGATCCGACGCCGACTTCGTCTTCTACAACCAGCCGGAATCCCCGGACGGCGCCGTGCGCTTTCTCGGCACGGGCGTCACGGAGGACGGCGCGCAGGCCAGGATCGCCATCGACCTGGCAGCCGTTTCGGCCTCGGTCGACACGGTCGCGCTAGCGGGCTCCATCGCCGCCGGAACCTTCGGTGAACTCGGCAAACTCGCCTTCCGCGTGGTGGACGGCGCCGGGCACGTGCTCGCCGAGTACATCACCGCCGACGCCACCACCGAATCGGCCTTCGTCTTCGGTGAGATCTACCGCCGCGGCGGGGCGTGGAAGGTGAGAGCGGTCGGCCAGGGCTGGGATTGCGGACTGGCCGGGCTCGCCAAGGATTTCGGCGTCGACGTGGACGAGGACGCCGAACCGGGGACGAGCGCCGAAGCCGAGGCCGTGCCTGCCGCCGCGCCCGCGGCGGCCACCGCGTCCACCGATCGGCCCGCCGCGCCGCCCGCCAAGCGCGCCAAGGGTGTGCGCACCGCGAAACGGGTGACCAAGCGCGCCAAACCCATCGAATTCAGATTCGCCGAGGTCGACACCTGGCAGCCTGCCCGCCTGTTCTCGGTCTTCGGGGTCGGCGCGGGTGAGGAACAGGAACAGCGTGCCACCTCCGCACTGGTGTCGACGATGCAGGTGGTGCGACCGCTGGCCCGTGCCCTCTGCGCACGCATGGGCGCGCCCGCGGGCGCGTTCGAGGGCTATGTCGAGGTGCAGTACGAACGCGGCGAATCCAAGGTCGTCCCCGACGCCGTGCTGAAGGTGGTACGCGGCGCGCGCACCTGGACCGGGCTGCTCGAGGTCAAGACCGGCAACGGCAAACTACGCCGCGAACAGGTGGAGAACTATCTGGACGTGGCCCGCCGCAGGAAGTACGACGCGGTGATCACCCTGTCCAACGACGTGCCCGCGAGTCCGGGCGAACTGCCGGTCGAGGTGGATCGCCGCAAACTGGCGAAGGTGGCGCTGCGGCATCTGTCGTGGGCCGAGGTGACCCACGAAGTGCGCATGCTGCTCTCGCACGGCGGCGTCGAAGACGACCTGCAAGCCTGGATCACCGCCGAATTCCTCCGTTACCTGGAACATCCGCGATCGGGCGCCACCGAACTGCTCGATATGGGCAGGCACTGGGTCGCGGTGCGCGATGGGGTCACGGCGGGCACGCTGCGTGCGGGCGATCAGAAGGGCGCGGCCGTGGCCGAACGATGGGTGTCGCTGGCGCGTCATCTCGCGCTGCGGCTCACCGCGGAACTGGGGGTCACCGTCAAACACGTGCAGCCGCGCCGCCACCAATCCGATCCCGCCGCGCGCAATGCCGCGGTCGCCGAGCGGCTGGCCGCCGAGGGCGTCTTCGAGGCGGTGCTGCGCATTCCCGACACCGCCGGCGATCTGGTCGTGGTCGCGGACCTGCGCACCAACCGGATTCGCTGCCGCACGGTCATCGAGGCACCCGACGAGGGCACCTCGGCCCGGCGGGTGTCCTGGCTGCTGCGGCAGTTGGCCGATACCCCGGGCGAGGTGCAGGTCGAGGCGGTGTTCTCCGAACGCGGCAACGAGACGTGCGAGTTGCTGTCCACCGTGCGTACCGATCCGAAGACGCTGACCGCGGGCCGTGCCGGGGCGATTGTGTCCTTCTCGCTGGAGCGGGCGTTCGCGATGGGCAATCGACGGTCGGGAACCGCGGCCAGTTTCATCGCCAGCGTCACCGCGGCGGTGGACGCGTTCTACGGCACGGTGGTCCAGCCGCTGCGTGGTTGGGTACCCGCCGCGCCCAAACAGTCCGAGACCGTGTCGGGCGACGGCGCCGACGGTGACGAGGCGTAGGGCGACGCCCGCCCGGTCCACCCCGAACGGTATGAACATGTGAATAATCCTGCGCGGCACGCCATCTCCGGTGCTCGCCGAGAGGGCGGGAGCGGTGTTCGCCCGCGCGATGCGGGGGGCCTTTCGAGTCCCTGTGCCGGGTATCACACGCGTGTCGCGGAGTGCGCCACGCGACCGGATCACCGAAGCGATCTGTCGCCGCGACCCGGAAGTCCGAGGCGCGGCGGCAAACCCGTGCGGGCCGTCCGGCGTCGCGATCGAAAGTCGCTCACCGCAGGCTATTCCATCGGGAATCGCCAGGTGGGGTACCACCGATCGGATACATCGGCCCTCGTTCGAGGCGGTGTCCGTCCCGTCGCGCGGTTGTCGGGCACCATCGCAGTGAATGTCCACACTCCGAAAACGGTTATCGGACAACGCCGCAACGGTGGCGCGTAATTCGCCGTGCCGCAATGGCGGTACGCGGACGAGAGCCGGTGCGATGTCACCAAAACCGACCGTCGCACCGGAGGCTGGGTGAGAATGGGTACTGCCGAGATCCGGCCGTCAGGGGAAAGTCGGCGTACGGTAGCCGACGGAATATGGGGAAAGCAATGAGAGCCAAGAAGTTCGCCGCCACTGCTCTACTCGCGGTCGGCGCCACCGGAATCACCGCGGGCGTCGCTGCGGCGCAACCTGTTTCGAATACCGAATTCGGCGTGCGCGGCGTCGATCACGGTATCGCCTACGTCGCGGCGCCCAGCGCCGACGGCCGTGGCATCACGACCTCCGTCGACGCGGGCCGGTTCGTACTGGCCGCCGACGGCCGCTCGGTCTCGCTGACCGACGCGGCGGGCGGCGTCGTTGCCACCGTTCCGCTCGCCTTGCGGGCCGTGAACCAGACCATCGCGCTCGCGCCGCGGATCGACGCCGAGGGCCGTACCCTCACCCTCACGCCGCAGGCAGATGCCGCGCAGACCGCGACGGCCATCGACGAGGCGGCCGACACCCTCGCCCGCAAGCAGTACAACGCGGGCATCGGCGCGCTGATCGGCGCGGGCATCGGGGCCGTCATCGGCTTCTTCCTTGGCGGGGTCGGCGCATTGGTCACCGTCCCGATCGGCGCGGGCATCGGCGCGCTCATCGGCTTCTCCACGCCGTAGCCACTCGACGCCGAAGATCCGATGATCACGCTGCCCGCCCCGTACCCGGGGCGGGCAGCGTCACGAGAACGGCCCTACCGCGCGTTCACCCGAGCCGGCTACGATGAGCAAGCGCTCGGTTCGTGCCAGCCCGCACGGCCGGGCCACCGTATACGGAGGAAGGACCAGCGCGTGAAACGAAATCTGAACTGCCCCTGCGGGGAGTCCATCGTCGGCACCGACGAGGACGATCTCGTGGCCAAGACCCAGGCCCACCTGGCCGAGAAGCATCCCGACCACGATTACACCCGCGAAGAAATCCTGTTCATCGCCTACTGACCAGGCCGGGACACAGCCGCGGGACGGGTCGGCGACGATTCGCCCCGCAGCGGCCGCCCACCCGGGCCGCTCATGCCCGGCGCGGTCACCGCGGCGCCAACTCGACCGGCGTCGCGATCAGATCAACCACGGCGTCCCCGCGCAGCACCGTCACCTTCATCGGCGCGCCGATGGCCTCGGCGAACAGCGTGCGCTGCACATCCTGCGCGTCGCGGACCTCGGCGCCGGCGAGTCCGAGGACCAGGTCTCCGCGGCGCAGTCCCGCGGTCTCGGCCGGACTGCCGCGGACCACGTCGATCACCCGTACCCCGCTCGTGCGCCCCACGCGTTCGGCGAGGCGGGGCGACAGCGGCCACGGCACCGTGATCAGTCCGAGATAGGCGCGCCGGATGAAACCGTCCACGCGTAGCGCCTCGATGATGCGCCGGGTCGTGGGATTGACCGGAATGGCCAGGCCGAGTCCGATGCCCGCGACCGCGGTGTTGATGCCGACCACCCGACCCCGACCGTCCGACAGCGCACCGCCGGAATGGCCCGGCACGCACGCGGCATCGGTCTGGATCACCTCTTCGATCACGCGCCCGGCGCGGCGGGAGGATACCGGGACGGCGCGCCCGAGAGCGCTCACCACCCCCGCGGTGATCGAGCCCGCCAACCCCAACGGGCACCCCACCGCGACCACCATCTGCCCGACGACGAGGGTGTCCGCGTCGCCGAGCGCCACCGCACCGGGCGCACCGTCCCGAGCTCGCAGCACCGCGAGATCCGAGAGCGGATCGATGCCGACGACGTCGAACCGGGATTCGCCGCCGTCGGCGAAGGTGATCTCGCCGTGGCCGTCCGCACCCACCACGTGCGCGTTGGTGAGCAGGTCACCGTCGTCGGTGAAGACCACCGCCGAGCCGCCGCTGCCCCGCGTTCGCACGAGAGCGACCTTGGGCGAGACCGCCTCGGCGACACCGATCACCGTACGCGAGAAGACATCCATCGCGGTGTCGTCCACATCGACCACATCCTGCCCACACCGGCTACAGCACCACCTACCAGGATGCCGCCACGAGGCCGGTGACACACCGTATTCACCACAGGCGCAGATGAATTCGGCGCGTCGTGTCCGTGAACGGGAAAGGACCGCCCCCGCGGGCAGACCTCAGCGCGGCCCACCCTTGCGCGTGACGTAGACCAGACCGACGACGACGGCCACCACGGCCACGAGCGAGGCGACGAGCACGCCGTACTCCCACTCCGGCAAACCCCCGGAATTGACGCCGTAGAGGGTGAGGACCAGGGTCGGGCCGAGGAAGACGGCCGTGACGGTGGTGAGCACCTTGATGATCCGGTTGCGCTCGACATCGAGCGATGTGCGCAGCGATTCCAGCGCGTAGCGCACCTTGTCGTGTTCGAGTAGCGCGTACGCGGTGACGCCGTCGATATCGGCCATCAGCCCCTCCATCGGGGCGTCGAGTTCGCGGGACCGAAGGCCGATGTCGCCGCGCAGATGTCGGGCGGCGCGGGCCAAATGCCGCTGGCTGTCACGAATCCGGGAGATGATCTCCTCGATGGCCTTCATCCCGGCCAGCGCTTGGCGGATCTCGACGCCGCCGAAGGCACGCCGGTCGGCGGACGCGGCGTCGAGTTTGGCGCGGATCGCGGCGAGCGCGCGACTCTCGGCGTGCAGTACCCGATCCGATTCCTGGTTCAGCGACCACAACAGCGCGTACATGACACCCCGCGACGACGCGGTGAGCAGGGGTTTGCGACCCATCTTGACGATCGCGCCGTCGAAGGGCTCGAAGGGCTCCGATGGCTGCAAGGTCACCACGAATTGCTCGCCGAGGGCGAAGACGATGGTCTCGCAGTCGACGACCTCACCGCGGCGGAAATTCACGACCACGGGAAGGTAGATGAAATCGTCGGACTCCCCGCGCGCCGCGCCTGTGACGAAGTCGACGCCGAGCCGCACCCGCAATTCCGCGGCGGTCTCGGTATCGCTCGCGGACAGCGGAATCCAGTGTTTGCCGAGCACTTCGGTGTCGAAGTGCTCGGCGGGCGGGAAGACGGTCGAGGATCGCACCGCTACCCACCACCGCGGGATGGTGCCGATCTCCTGCACTGTCGTGCCATGGCGTGAACTCCAGACTCGGATCGTCGTACCTGGTGGCGCCGAGAGGCCACGGCGTGCGCCGCTCACCTCGCTTCGTCGTGTCGGGGTGCGCACGAATTGCGCGGTCCCACATTAGAAACCGCCCGGTGCCCGCGTCAATCGCCACACGGTGAATGCGTCGGAAACACCGGGTCTTCTCAGAAATCCGGGTTACGCGGATTCGGCGCGCAGGTGCGGGTCCTCGACCGCGATGGGCCACGACCTGATCTCGGTCAGCGGTGGGGTCGGCCGCAGAGCGTCGCGGACCTCCGTTCGATAGTCCGACTCCCGGGGCGGAGTGGGCGGCGACGGACTGTTCCTGTCGGCCACCGCCAGCCATCCGCTCGCCTCGAGCAACACCTGTTCCCGCCGCAACTGGGAATTCGACGCCAGCACCGCCCCGCCGTATTCCGGCGCGACCACCAGCGCGGACCCGAGATGACGCAGGCACCGACCGATCCCGCGATCGTCCTCGAGCGCCCGGTATCCGGTCAGCGCGGTCTGCCAACTGCGCAGCGCGCGCCGCGGCTCGCCGCGCATCCAGCGCAGAATGCCGGTGATCTCGTGCGCGTGGACGCGACCGCCCGGTTCACGACCGTCCTCGGTGCGAGCGAACACCAGATCGAGGCGGTCCTCGGCGGCGTCGAATCGCCCGCGGTGCAACTCGACCACGGCCAGATTGATCAGCGCGCACACCTCCGCGCCCACATCCGCGCGCGGCAGCAGCCACCACACCCGCTCGAATTCCTCGGCGGCGGCACGCAGATCGGGCGCGGGTCGCACCAGCGCGCGCAAGCCGTGGTCGTGATGGACGCGCGCGGCCAGACCGGTGGACCAGCGCGCCGGCCGCAATCGCCGCGGGGCCACGTCGGACGCGCCACCCCGCAGGCGCAGCAGATCATGGTGCAGCACATGCGCATCCATGCCGGGCATGGCGGCCGCTCTCCGGCACAACTGGCGAAATTCGGCGGATCCGGCCGTCCCGGTGTGGACGTACCAGACCTCCAGGGCATCGGTGATACGGACCACATCGGGCAGGGCCGAGGCGGGCAGCCTCCGCGCCACCTCGTCGGCGACGCACCGTTCGACCAGTGTGCACAGGATCGGCGCGGTTCGGGTGAACCAGCGCCGCGCCGCGCCCGCGTACGTCGGATGCTCGACGGCCGCCGACCACGCGCGGGCACGGTCGGCGTGGTGACGCAGCAGTGCGCAGATCGCGGCGGACCACACCGGGCGGTTACGGACCTGCGCGGCGTCGGGCGTCGCGGGCACACGGGATACCCGGTAGCGCTGCGCACCATGCGGACACAGCACCGTTGTTCCGATCAGGTCGTCGAGCAGATCGCTCGCATTGCGCCACTCCGGGCGGGGTCGCGCCCGCCCCGATGGTGGTTCCGGCAACCGTATCGGGGCGTCGACGATGGCGTCGAGCACCACCAGCAGTGTCGCGCTGTCGTAATCGTGCTGCGGAAGCGCGCCGAGGATCGCCGCCTCGTCCCAGTTCAGCCAGGCGACGGCGGCCGGCGGCGGCGCCTCCCGCCAGGCAGGTGAGCCGAGCACCTCGGGGCCCGGTTCGTCCAGATCGACGAGCATCTCGAGCTGCTGTGCCGCATGGTCGGCATCGCGGCGGCGCGCGTACCACCGGTATCCCGCGAAGATCAGGCCGCCCGCGACCAAGGCGACCGACAGCGACCGCAAAGTGGTGGCAAGCGTCTTGATCACCTCGGTGTCACCGAAGGAGTTGACGACCAGATCGCGTCCCAGTTCCAGGGCGAGCGCCGAGGACACCACCGGTGCGGACCCGAGTATCCCGCGCCACAGGGACGATCTCGGCGCGGCCGATCCGCGCGCGAGCGCGGCGCGAGGGCGAGTGGTCTCGGTCATCGCAACGCACCGCCGGTCAGGCCGGGGACCAGCCAACGCCGCCAGGTCACCAGCAGCAGGACGACCGGAATCACCGCCGACATCAGGGATCCGGCGGCCAGGCGCGCCGCGTTCTCCTCGAACTGGCGTGCCTCACCCCACAGCAGCAGCGACCACGGACTGCCGCCCGCGCCGCCGATGAGAAGGCCGACGCAGAAGTCGTTCCACACCTGGACCGACTCCAGCACCGCCACCGCGCCGAGCGCGGGCCATGCGGTGCCGAGCACCCGCCGGACGGTCGTGCCGTGGCCCGCGAGTCCGTGCAGCGCGTCGGCCGCCGGACTGTCCGGCGGCGCCAGCAGTGCCGCGCGCAGGATGAGGATGGCGATGGGTAGACCCGCGGCGGTGTGCACCAGGATCAACGGAACCTGTGTGCCGGACAGACCCCAGCGCTGCACCACCGTTTCGATCGGGCCGAGATAGGTCTGCACCGGCAGTACCGCCAGCACCACCAGGCAGACCATCGCCGCGCGGCCGAACCTGCCATCCGGCCGGCCCGCCGCCAGCCGATGCGCGGCGGGCACGGCCGCGGTAACCACGAGCAGGGTGGTCAGCACGGCCACCCACGCGGTGGTGTAGAGCGCGTGCCACAGCGCCTCGTCGTTCGCGAGATCGGTGACGGCGTCGAACTGGAATCCGTACGGCCCATACACCGCGGCCACCGCGAGCACTCCGATCGGAAGCCAGAACAGGGCGAATACCAGCGCCGCCGCTGCCAGGCGACGAAGGTCGGGACGAGGCCGAATGTGGCGCGGCTCCGGCGAACCCGCGCGCACGGCCGCCGTGCGATGGGTGCTGATATCGGTCTGCAACCACCACGCGACGACCCCGACCATGGCGACCAGCGGCAGCGCGTACACCGCCGCCGGACCCGAGCCGAGTCCGGGATCGCTCGCCAGGCGCCACCAGTGCACGGTGGCGCTCTCGTTCCATTCCTGGAGCGACCAGGGCACCCCGATGAGGATCACGTCGAACATCCGGGCCGCGGCCACCCCGATGACCAGGCCAACCACCAGCACCACGGGACGCAACTGCTGCAACAACCGCCGCAACCGATCACGGCCGCGCACCTGGCGCAGATATCCCGCGCGCACCGGATCGGCCTCGACGGCCCGGATGCCGTCGCGAAGCAACGCGGTGACGAAGCCGAACCAGGTCCACACGAACGCCGCGAAGGGCAGCAGCAGAAACCACACCCAGTGCACACCCGCCGCGCCGAAGCCCATCGCGTCCGCCGATCTCTGGAAGATCAACCGGAACGCGACACCGGAGACCAGCGCCGCCACCGCGCACGGCGCGATGAGCGGACGCCACATCCACCAGCGATCCTTGGTCCACCAGGCGACCGCGAGCGCCGCCACGAACAGCAGTGCCGATACGGCCACCGTGGCCAGCGTGTAACCGTAGGGCGCGACGCCCGCCAGGGTCAGCGCTCCGACCAGCCGTAACGCCGCCACGACGACCAATAGCGCGGCCACCGCCGCGAGCGCGACGCGCACCCGACCTCGCCCGCCGGGCCTGCGCCGCAGCATCACGACGGCGACCACGCCGACGACCCCGACGGCGCACCACAGCGGCACCTCGGGCTGGGTGTGCAACGCGAAACCCACGGTGAATCCGGCCGGCACCACGAGCAGGCCGACGATCAGCGCCACCGCGGGGACCAACCACAGCAGCGACACCCAGTGCAGCGGATGCGGCCCGGGGACCGGCGCGCCGCGCATCGGTCTCGGCGCCACTTCCAGGCGCAGGCCGTTGGCGTGGATATAGGTCGTCGCGCTCGCCGCCGCCGTATTCGCCGCTGTCGTGCTCACCGTCGCCGCCGTTCGAAGCTCTCGAGTGCGCGCACGGCGCGGTCGACCGCGGGTTCGACCGCGCCCGCTCTGTCACCGACCGCGCGGAGAAAATCGGCGAGTACACGCCACAGACCGTCGCGGCCGCCGACCGCGCCGATACGGTCGGACAGGTCGAAGATGTGCTGGTCTGCCGATTGTTCGGCGACCGGGGCCATGATCGACGAATAGCGCGCCGAGGTCCGTCGATTGGGCCCGAGAAAGCCGCCGTATTCCTCGATCCACGGGACGGATGCCTGCGGAGCGGCCAGGGCGGCGACCACACTCGTCGCGGCCTCGGCCGCCTGCTTCGTCACCACGGCGACATCGCCGCCGACGATGCGCGCTAGCGGCTTGCCCGCGCGCACCGGGGGGAACCAGGTGGTGCCGACCACGTCCTCGCCGCGGCGCGTGTGGCGCAGACACCGCCGCACGACGGGCTCGGCGAAATCCGGCATGACCACCATCGCGGCCGTGCGCCGGTCGAACACCTCGCGCACGGCGTCGGGGAACTGCCGGGTCATCGCGTGACCGGCGCCGCCCGGCAGGGCCGACGGCGCACCCCAGAGCGCTCCGAGGCCGCCGAGCGCCGCGCGCACCGACTCGAGATCCCACCGGCGGCCACCGTCCGCGCGTGTCAATTCGTCGTAGTCCGAAGGTGATTCGGCCAGCAACATGTTCTCGAACAGATCGGTCAGCACCCACCCGTCGGCCGCGGCCAGCGCCAGGAAGCGCACCGGCCGGCCTGCCAGGTCGCGGGTGTACCCGATCCAGTCCTCGACGGTCCACCGCCCCGGATCGCCCAGGTTCAACGCGCGAACCGTCTCGCGGTCGTACCACACCAGCGATTTGACCGATCCCTTGAACGGTACGCCGTACGGCTTGTCCTCGTGGAAGAGCAGGTCTCGCCAGTATTCGGCGTATGGACCCGAATCATCGCGCCGCCCGCCGTCGGACCACAGACTCGAGGCGAGCGGCCGCAACCGGTCCGCGGCGGCCAGCTCCCTGACCTCGCCCGCCTGCGGGAGCATCACGATATCGGGCGCGGCACGGCCGGCCGCGGTGAAGGCGGTGTCGATATCGTCGCCGAGCGGCACCACGTCCACCGCGGGACCGGGCCGCAGACTCGCCAGCACCGCCCGGAAGGCCGCCAATTCGGCTCCGCTCCAGGACACTCCGATGCGCACGGTATCGGGATCGCCGAGCAGATCGGGCGTGCAGCCGGCGAGCAGCGGCAGTAGCGCCCCCGCTCGCAGTAAAGCCCTGCGCGAACCCATGCCCCCCCGATGTCGTTGTCTGACAGCCGGTTCCGAGTATCCCCCGTCCGGCGCGCGTGCGCGGCGGATTCGGAGACGAACAGCGCCCCCGATTTCGGGGGCTCGGCGCTAGCGGTTGCCCCGGGCCGCGGCGTGCACGGCGACCAGCCGGGCGGCGCGAATGGCATCCCACAGCGGACGCAGCAGCGTTTCCTGCGCGCCGATGGCACTCGCCGAAGTGGGCGCGGAGGCCGGTTCCCGCTGTGCCACCGTGAGTATGGCCGCGACGTGATCGGCGGTGTCGAGAATGCGCCTCGCGCGCAGCGGAATCGACTCGGGATAGTCGTGACGCGCGTAGTCGGCGAGTTCGGCCTCGATCAGCTCCCGCGGGTCCGAGTCGACCGCGCCCAGTGCGGTGGTGTGCAATTTCATCAGCGCGTCCGCGGCATCCCTGACCGCCTCGCGCATCGCGTATTCGGCCTCGCCCAGCGCCATGTCCGCCCCGGGTTCGGGGGGCATCGGAATGCTGTAGAGCGTCCACTGCACCGTGTCGTCGTCGACCCACACCGGAATCAGGCCGGTGCCGTCGTGCCCCGGAACGCCCATGAGCAAACCCTCCCCCGCCTCGATCGCGTCGGCGGCGAAGACCGTGCCGACCGGAAGACCGCGCACATCACCGGCAACCGGCAGCACCAGCCGCAACGTGGCGCCCGGCTCGGTCAGCGCTTCGCGGATGACCTTGAGCAGCGCCATCATTCCGCTGCCCGGCACGCTCGCACGCGAGGACCACGGCAGGTCGGTGCGACCGCCGGTGACCGGATCGCCGGCGGCGATGGTGTGGTTGGGCGCCCACGCCTGCAACGCCTCGAGCACGTCGTCGGGCGCGCTGTTCCCGGCCAGCCAGGAGCCGGCCCACACCGTCAGCGAGGCACTAGGAGAGCACATAATCATCGAGCATAATGGCTGCGCCGCGACGGCGGGCGCCAGTGTGACAACCCCGATGAGCTGCGGATCGTCTACGACTGGTCGGTTTCGGTCACGAAATCGATGAGCCGTTCCACCGCTCCGATGAGCGGCGCCTCGAGATCGCGGAAGGAGTCCACCGCGTCGTAGACCCGCCGCCATCCCTGCCGAGGCGTTCCCCAGCCGAGCCGACGGCACACTCCGGTCTTCCAGTCCTCCCCGCGCGGCACCTGCGGCCACGCGGCGATACCGACCGCCGCGGGACGCACCGCCTGCCACACGTCGACGTAGGGATGTCCGGTCACCATCACGTGCGCACCGAGTCCGGTGGTGAGTTCGGACTCCTTGGACCCGGTGACCAGGTGATCGACCAGCACACCGACCCGGCGACCCGGCCCCGGCCCGAATTCGGTGAGCCGCGCGCCCAGATTGTCCAGGCCCTCCAGATGTTCCACCACCACGCCCTCGACCCGTAGATCGTGGCCCCACACCCGCTCGACCAGTGCGGCATCGTGCACGCCCTCGACCCAGATGCGGCTGGTCCTGGCCACGCGGGCGCGCAGGCCCTGCACACGGGTGGAGCCGGAAGCCGAGCGGCTCGGTCGCTTCGGCGCCGCCGCGGTCGGCTTCACCAGGGTCACCGGTGCGCCGTCGATGAGAAAGGCCGCCTCGCGCAGCGCGAACAGCCGCACCGCGCCGCGCGCGTCCTCGAGTTTCACGAAATCGCCGTCGTAGCCGCGGTCGAAACCCACTACCGCACCGCAGAATCCGCTCGCCGCGTCCTCCACCACCAGATCGTGCTCGGCGACCACCGTCGGCACCGCTCGCTTCCGTGTCCCGGCGTGCCCGTGGAAGATGTCACCGTATTCGTCGCGCCCGCTCACCGCCCGAAACTAACACCGCCGCACGATATAGCGGGCCACGTGGGCGGGCCCGTCGGTCACATGCTGTTGGCCAGCAGGGCGTATTGCGCCGCGACACGCTGGCGCACATCGGGTTCGCTGTCGCTCGCCACCACCGCGACGTACCGCTTGTATGTCACGAAACACTGGTAGCGGTACTGCTTGTCGGTGTCGCCGCGTCGATTCAGATGCTGACAGGTCGCGCCTGGAACGTCGTTGGGCGCGGCGACCGGATCGAATTCGACCCCGGCGGAGGCCACCAGATCCGCCGCGAGCGTGGACGCCTTGGACTCCTCGCGCACCCGCATCACCCAACTGTTGTCGATCACCGCCACCGCCTCGATGCCGTCCCGCTCGATCGTGCGCAGTACCGCCGACTGATTGGTGTCGGTGTGCACCAGGGCCGCGGGCGGATGCACGCTGAACCGGTCGGGATCGAGGCGCCGATCGCGATCGGCGACGGCGACCCTGGCCAGTAGACCCTCGGGGTCAACGCGCAGCGTGTTCAACCTGTCGATCGGGGTCGGCGTGAACGCCTGCGCGGCGGGGACGGCCACGCGCAGGGTGTTGCCGGTCCAGTTGAGCAGATCTCGCTCATCGGCGCTCGGCCGCGCCACGAAGACGAACAGGACGAACTCCCCCACCGCGACGAAGGCGCCCATATTCGCGACACCGGGTCGCCAGTGGATCATGGCGTTCGGGTAGTCGGGGTGGCGGACCCGGCGATTCTGGTCAGGGGCGACCTGGAAATCGCTCTCCTCCAGGTCACGCGCCGCTTGCGCGGCCACCCCCGCACTCGGGAAGCGCATGAGCAACTGGAGCACGATGGTGTCGGGACTCGGATTCGCCGGTTGGGTCGAGAACGGCACGAACGGCAGGTCCGCGCCCATGGAACGGTAGCCGACGACCATGCCGTGGCGCTCGAGCACCGGCTTGGCCACCGAGGCCAGATATCCGTCGACGGCCTGTTCGCTGTCGACCACCACGCCCGCGTCGACGCCGACGTTGAGCGCCGGATCGATGCGCACCACGGGCGCGATGGCGTCGGCCATGCGGATGCCCTCCAATATCGCGCCCTTGCCGTGCGGGTCCTGGTCGTAGCTGTGCCGGTCGACCGGATACGGGCCGACCTCGAGGGTGCGGACGTCCGGCTCACCCGGGCGTGGAGTGCCGGGGACACCGCAGGCGCTCACCAGCGCCGCCAGCGCCACACCGGCTGCGAGAAGCGTTATGCGTGATCGTCGAACCATGTCGGCCATTCCCTCGGAGTCGGAAGAAGATCGGCGGCGAAACCGCCTACTCGGTCATCGCGGCACGCGCGAACCGCGCAACCACGGCGAGCGGTTACGGGCGTGAGTGACCGAATTCGTGACGCGCGCGAGACCTGCCCCTGATCCGCCCGGATCGCACTACAGTGATCGTGTGGCCGCAATCGTCTGGCTGGTCGCGGGCGCGCTGCTCGCGGCGGCGGAAATGCTCACCGGGGATCTCACGCTGTTGATGCTCGGCACGGCGGCACTCGGCACCGCGGGCGTCAGCGCCGCGGCCGGCACCTCCCTTGTCACCGACGCGGTGGTCTTCGGCGTCATCTCGGCGGTCCTGCTGATCGGTGTGCGCCCGGCGCTGCGCAGGCGTTTCGGCACACCGCCGCCGACTCTCACGAATGTCGATGCGCTGCCCGGCAAGTCGGCGTTGGTGCTGGAGGAGGTCACCGAGCACGCGGGCCGGGTCAAGCTCGGCGGCGAGGTGTGGACCGCGCGTCCGATGAATATCGACGAGATCTACGAACCTGGCACAACCGTGTACGTCATGAAGATCGACGGCGCGACCGCCGTCGTCTGGAAGGGACCGTAATGGCTTACGCCATCGTGGCCGTCGTCCTCGTCCTGCTGGTCGTGGTGGTGGTCGTCAAATCTGTCGCGCTGGTACCCCAGGCCGAGGCCGCGGTGATCGAGCGTCTCGGCCGCTATTCCCGCACCGTCTCGGGACAACTCACCTTCCTCGTGCCCTTCGCCGACCGTATCCGCGCCAAGGTCGACCTGCGCGAACGCGTGGTGTCCTTCCCGCCGCAGCCGGTGATCACGCAGGACAACCTGACCCTGCAGATCGACTCGGTGGTGTACTTCCAGGTCACCAGCCCGCAGGCCGCGGTCTACGAGATCAGCAACTACATCGCCGCCGTCGAACAGCTCACCGTCACCACACTTCGCAACGTGGTCGGCGGCATGACCCTCGAGGAGACGCTGACCTCGCGCGATCAGATCAACAGCCAGCTGCGCGGCGTCCTCGACGAGGCCACCGGGCGCTGGGGTCTGCGGGTGGCGCGGGTCGAACTCAAGTCCATCGATCCGCCGCCCTCCATCCAGGAATCGATGGAGAAGCAGATGAAGGCCGACCGCGAGAAGCGCGCCATGATCCTGACCGCCGAAGGCCAGCGCGAATCCCAGATCAAGACCGCCGAAGGCGCCAAGCAGGCGCAGATCCTCGCCGCCGAGGGCGCCAAGCAGTCATCCATTCTGTCCGCCGAGGGCGAGCGCCAGAGTCGCATCCTGCGCGCCCAGGGTGAGCGCGCGGCTTCCTTCCTCCAGGCACAGGGCCAGGCCAAGGCGATCGAAAAGGTCTTCGCCGCAATCAAATCCGGTAAGCCGACCCCGGAACTGCTTGCCTACCAATACATGCAGACACTGCCCATGGTCGCTCGCGGCGATGCCAACAAGGTGTGGCTGGTGCCAAGCGATTTCGGCAAGGCGCTGGAGGGTTTCGCGAAGAGCTTCGCCACGAAGGGCGAGGACGAGGTCTTCCGCTACGAACCACCCGCCGACGAGGGCACCGTGGAAACCGACGACTCCGATGTCGCCGACTGGTTCGACACCGCGCCCGATCCGACCATCGAGCGCGCCGTCCGCGCCGCGGAGGCCACCGCCCGCACGCCGGTGGAAGGCATGTCACCCACCGGCGCCCATCCCGCGGCACCGCAACCGCCCGTGGCGCCGCCGCCGCCCGCCCCCGCCCAACAGCCGCCGTCGAGCCCGCCCCCGCCACAGCAACTGTCGCAGCAGCCCCCGCCTCCCGGATTCACCCCGATGCCTCCCGGCGGACCCGAACCCTATGGACGCCCCTGGGAACCCCCGGAGAACCACCGCCGCTAGAGTCCGCCCGCGCGGCGTCCCGGTGCGACCGGACCCGCCGCGCGGACTAGGACGCGGCGGGTGAGCGGCGCACGGCGCAGCAGCCGGTGACGCAGGGCGCGCCGTCGCGGGTGCAGCCGTAACCGGGTACGGAACCAAGCCGGCGGACGGGGCCGCCCTCGATGTGTTCGCCGATCAACTCCACCACCAGACGGGCGAAGCGCGGATCGGCGCCGGGTGTCGCGGCGCGCGAGAAGGCCATTCCGAGTTCGGCGGCCTTCTCCTCGGCCTCGTTGTCCAGATCCCAGATCACCTCGAGGTGGTCGGAGACGAATCCGATCGGGCACACCACCACCGAGTCGACGCCCCTACCGGACAGATCCTCGAGATGATCGACGATGTCGGGTTCGAGCCACGGCACCTGCGGCGGTCCCGACCGTGATTGCCACACCACGTCGTAATCGGCGAAACCCGTTGCCGCCGCACACAATCGGGCGGCCTCGGCGACCTGACGGCTGTAGAGCCTTCCGCCGTCGGCGGGCGGACCCGACCCGATGTCGGCCGCGACCGGAACCGAATGCGCGGTGCAGACCAGCCGCGTCCGGTCGCGGCGATCGACCGGAATCCGTTCCAGGGCGGCGCGAATGGCGTCGGCGAAGGCATCGATGAACAGCGGGTGGTCGAAATATTGGCGCAGCTTCACCAATTCGGGCGCACCCGCGCCGACCGCGGCGCGCGCCCTGGCGATGTCCTCGTGATATTGCAGGCATCCCGAATAACCGCCCCAGGCCGAGGTCGGGAACACCAGCGCGGAGCCGACGCCGTCGGCGGCCATCCGCTCGACGGTGTCCTCCACCATCGGATGCCAGTTGCGATTGCCGAAGTACACCGGCAATTCCGTACCCGTACTCGCCAACTCCCCCTCGACCGCGGCGATGATGTCACGGTTGAGCTCGTTGATCGGTGAGACACCGCCGAAATGCAGGTAGTGCCTCGCGACCTCCTCCAGACGCGCCCGCGGCACCCCCCGACCCCGGGTGACGTTCTCCAGAAACGGCATGACGTCCTCCGGGCGTTCGGGGCCGCCGAAGGACAGGACGAGCAGCGCGTCGTAGCTCATCAGGCCGTCGGCAGCTCCTCGGGCAGCCACGTGTTGTGGCTGGCGCCGCCGTCGACGTAGATGATCGAACCGGTGGTGCCGGGCAGCCAGTCCGAGAGCAGGGCGCAGATGGACTTCGCGACCACGGTCGGATCATCGACATCCCAGCCGATCGGCGACGCGCCGTCCCAGTAGGTGTTGAGCTGGTTCATCTTGGCGGCGTCGTCGGTGGCGGTGCCCGCGATGGCCTTGGCCGCCAGTGTCTTGATCGGGCCTGCGGCGATCAGGTTGGACCGGATCTTCTTGGCCGCGCCCACCTCCCGCGCGACATAGCGGTTCACCGATTCCAGCGCGGCCTTGGCCACGCCCATCCAGTTGTAGTACGGCATCGCGGTGCGCGGATCGAAATCCATGCCGACCAGCGAGCCGCCCTCGTTCATGACCGGCAGCACGGCGCGCGCCAGCGAGGCGTAGCTCCACGCCGAGATCTCGAACGCCTTGGCGGCATCGGGCCCCGGCCCCTCGAGGAAGGGCTTGGCCTCGGGCCCCATGAGGGTCCGCGGGGCGAATGCGATGGAGTGCAGCACCCCGTCGAGACCCTCCGGCGCGACCTCGCGCACCCGGTCGGCCAGGGTCGCGAGGTGGTCCTCGTTGGTGGCGTCGAGTTCGATGGCGGGCGGCACCTCCTTCGGCAGCCGCTGCGCGATCCGATCGATCAGCCGCAGCCGGTCGAAACCGGTGATGATGACGCGCGCACCCTGCTCCTGCGCCACCGCCGCGGCGTGGAAGGCGATCGAGGCATCGGTGATGATGCCGGTGATCAGGATGGTCTTGCCCTCGAGCAATCCGCCCATGAGTCTGTCGTTCTCCTGTGTCGGTGTATCGGGGACGCGAAGGTCAGTGGCCCATGCCCATGCCGCCGTCGACGGGGATGACCGCGCCGTTGATGTAGGCGGCATCGTCGGAGGCCAGGAAGCTGATCGCGCCCGCGACCTCCTCGGGCTGCCCCATCCGCTGCGCCGGAATGCCGTACTTGAGGACGAGTTCGCGCATCTCGTCGCTGACGTCCTCGCGGGTCATGTCGGTGTCGATGAAGCCGGGCGCCACCACGTTGGCGGTGATGTTGCGCGAGCCGATCTCCATGGTGATCGACCGCGCCATACCGACCAGACCGGCCTTGGAGGCCGCGTAGTTGACCTGACCCGGGCCGCCCTTGAGGCCGACCACCGAGCCGAGGAAGATGATCCGGCCGAACTTCGCGCGCAGCATGGCGCGGTTGGCGCGCTTGGCGCAGCGCCACGCACCGGTGAGGTTCGCGTCGAGGACGCGGGTGAACTGCTCCTCGCTCATGCGCATGAGCAGCGTGTTGTCCACGATGCCCGCGTTCGCGACCAACACCTCGACCGGTCCCTGCTTCTGTTCCACCTCGGTGAACGCCTGATCCACCGAGTCGGAATCGGTCACATCGCATTTCACGCCGAGCAGACCGTCCGGTGCGCCCGACCCGCGATGGGTGACGGCCACCTTGTGGCCGTCGGCGAGCAGACGCTGCGCGACCGCGAGTCCGATACCGCGATTACCGCCGGTGACCAGGACCGACCGAGATGTGATGTTGGACATGGCGATCAACCTACCCGTGTTCGGTTCGGGCCGTACCACTGCCCCGTCGCGACCGCACGGCGGTCACGGCAGGCGCTGACGGTACAGCAATCCGGTGACAATACCCGCCGCGACGAGCAGCATTCCCAGCAGCAGCCACGGCCTGCTCGCATCACCCCTGGTCAGCTCGAAACCGATCTGCTCCTCGAGGGTGTCGTAGACCTTGGTCAACTCCTGGGCCGAGGCGGCGGTGTAGAAATCGCCGCCGCTGAGTCTGGCGAGTTCACGCATGGCGTCGTCGTCCACCGCTACCGGCACCTTCTCCGAGGAGCCGTCCTCGCGGGGGATCTCCACCGAACCCCACGAGGTGCCGAACGAGATCGTCGAGATCGGCACGTTCTTGGTCTTGGCGAGCCGGGCGGCGACGAATTCGTGGCGCGGATTGTCGATGTCGTCGAAGGAGGGCACGGTCTGCTTGCCGTCCGACATGAGCACGATGCGCGCGGGCGGCGGTTCCTGACCGCCGCCGAGCACCGAGGCCAAGGTCTCGATGGCCTGCAACGCCGTCAAGATGCCCTCGCCGGTCGCGGTGCGCTCGGCGAGTTTGACATTGTCGATGGCCGCCTTCACCGATTCGTGGTTGGTGGTGGGCGAGACCATCACCGAGGCGGTGCCCGCGAAGGTCACGAAGCCGATATTGAGCCCGGTCGGCAGGCCGTCGACGAATTCCTTGCCCGCCTTCTTGGCGACCTGGATGCGGCTCGGCGCGACATCGGTGGCCTCCATCGACAGCGACACGTCCATGACCAGCATCACCGTGGCACGGTTGCGCGGCACCTTCTGCACCGAGGTCGGCCCGGCCGCGGCGATGGTCAACAGCGCGAGTCCGACCAGCATCAGCGCGATCGGCACGTGACGCAGCGGGCTCGGCCGCGTCGGAGCGACCTTCTCCAGCAGCTCCATATTGCTGAACCGCAGCATGTGCTTGTGCCTGCCGCGCTGCACGAGGACATAGCCGAGCGCGATGAGGGCGACAACGACGAGGAAGGCGAGCCAGATCAGCGCGGTGAAATGGGAAATGCTCACTGGCGCGGTGCCTGTCCGCTCGGGGCGCCGAACGCGTGGCGCCGGGTGGCGACGAAACGGACCACGTCCGCGATCCAGTCCCGGTCTGTCTGCAAGGTCAGCACGGGCGCGCCGCAGCTGCGCAGCGCCTGCTCCACCTGACGGCGATGCCGCTGGGCCGCGGCGGCGAAGTCCGCGCGCAGCGTCGGGGTCACACTGAATTCCCTGGTCCGCCCGGTCTCGGGATCATGAAGCACCACATCGCCCATATCGGGCAGCGCCAGATCGCGCGGATCGAGCACCTCCACCGCGAGCAGATCATGGCGCGCCGAGATGGCGCGCAGGGAACGCTGCCAGTCGATCTCGCCGAGGAAATCGCTGATGATCACGGCCAGCCCGCGTTTGCGCTGGGGACGGCGCAGCGATTCGATGCCACCGCGCAGATCACCGCGCACGCCGTCGCGAGCGTGCGGGGTGGTGGCGATGCTGCGCAGCAGCGACTGCGCGTGCACCCGCCCGCTGCGCGCCGGAATGCGCGTCAGCCGTTCGCCGGTGGCGACCACCGCGCCGATGCGATTACCGCCCCCGCTGGTCAGGTGGGTGATCGCGGCCCCGGCGGCGATCGCGAGATCGCGCTTCTGGCACAAGGCGGTACCGAAGTCGAGGCTGGCCGACAGGTCGACCACCATCCACGTCTCCAGCTCGCGGTCGGCGATCATCTGCCGCACGTGCGGATGGGTGGTGCGGGCGGTGACCGACCAATCCATCTGGCGCACGTCGTCACCCGGCTGATAGGCCCGTGCCTCGCCGGGTTCGGACCCTGGGCCGGGTATCAGGCCGAGATGGTCACCGTGCAGGACGCCGTCGAGACGGCGGCGCACGGTGAGCTCGAGTGTCTTCAGCGCCGCCGTGAGCCGCGGGTCGGTCAGCTCACCCGCGCGGAACGAGGGCGGGGAATGCGGGCTCATCTGCGCTCGGGCAGCGGGATCGAATGCGGCCGTCACTTGGGCTGGTTGTTGCCGGCGGCCGGTGCCATCTGGCCGACGGGCGGCTGCGGCGGGGCCGCCTGCGGCTGGGCGGGCGGCTGCGGAATCGGGTGCGGGGCGGGCGCGGAGCCGTTTGGCGCGACCGCCTGCGGTGCGACCTGCGGCAACCCGACGGTCTGGAGCACCCGCTTGATGACGTCCTCGGGGGAGATCTCGTCGGCCAGCGCGTCGTAGGACAGCACGAGCCGATGGCGCAACACGTCCGGGATCACCTCGACCACGTCCTGCGGGACCACGTAGTCACGGCCGCGGATGAGCGCGACCGCGCGGGCCGCGGCGATGATACCGAGGCTGGCGCGCGGCGAGGCGCCGTATGAGATCCAGTTCGCCACGTCCTGCATGCCGAAGTCGAGCGGCTTGCGGGTGGCCGCGATGACCCGGACGACGTAGTCGACCAGCGCGTGGTGGACGAAGGTGTTGGCCGCGACCTTCTGCAACCGGATCAGCTCCGAGGGCTCGAGGATCGGCTTGGCCTCCGGCGGGGTGACGCCCATCCGGTAGATGATCTCGCGCTCCTCCTCGACCGAGGGGTAGTCGACGACGACCTTGAACAGGAAGCGGTCGCGCTGGGCCTCGGGCAGCGGGTACACGCCCTCGCTCTCGATCGGGTTCTGGGTCGCCATGACCAGGAACGGATCGGGCATCGGGTAGGTAATGCCGCCGATGGAGACGTGACGCTCGGCCATGACCTCGAGCAGCGCGGACTGCACCTTGGCGGGCGCGCGGTTGATCTCGTCGGCGAGCACGAAGTTCGCGACCACCGGGCCGAGTTCGGTGTCGAACTCCTCGCGGCCCTGCCGGTAGATGCGGGTACCGATGAGGTCGGTCGGCACCAGGTCGGGGGTGAACTGGACGCGGGCGAAGCTCCCACCGACGACCTTCGCGAATGTCTCGACCGCAAGGGTTTTGGCGATACCGGGCACACCTTCGAGCAGGACGTGACCGCGTGCGAGGACACCGACGAGCAGCCGCTCGACCAGGCGATCCTGACCGACGATCACTCGTTTGACCTCGTAGATCGCCTTTTCCAGGGTCCGGACGTCACGCTCGAGGCCGGCCGCGGGGTCCGGGCCATCCTTCACCAGGTTCGCCCCGCTCACACCATCCGTCGAAGTCACCAACATCCCCGCTTTCACCTCGGTCCTGTGCGTGCTGCCCCAACTATTCCAGGTAATCGCCGCACATGCCGCAACCGGCTCCGGTATCAGCCGGATTCGGGCCGGATTCGGGCCGGATTCGCACCGGATTCTCAGCTCCGATCGGGGAGAACGTCAGTCGACGATACGGACGGCGAACGGCATGATGCCCGCTTCCCGCACCGGAGAAACCTTCACCAACTCGCCGGATTGCGGCGCCTCGACCATGGTGCCGTCGCCGAGGTACAGCGCCACGTGCTGACTGCCGCCCGGACCCCAGAACAGCATGTCGCCGCGTTCGCGATCATCGACCGGCACCCTGGTGCCCGCGTTGTACTGGTAGCCGCTGTAGTGGGGCAGCGAGACCCCGATGCCCGCGAAGGCGTAGACCATGAGCCCTGAACAGTCGAATCCGACCTTGTCGAAATCGCCGTGGCGGTCGGCGACGCCACCGTCACGAATGCCCTTGGTTGGACCGTCCTCGTCACCGCCGCCCCAGGCGTAGACCACCCCGAGCTGCGACATGGCCCGGTCGACGACCGTCTCGACCGCCGCCGAGCCGGTGACCGATGGCTTGGACGGGCGCGGGGTGCTGCGCTTGGGCGGGGTGGAATTCTCCAGATCGGTGTGCGGCCGCCGGTCGGCGCCGGTCTGGGCGGCCCGTTCCCGGGCGGCCGCGTCGGTGGCGGCGCGGGCCGCGGCGGCGCGCGCGGCGGCCTGTAACGCCGCTTCCTCGGCCCGGCGCTGCTGATCCCAGGCCAGATAGGCATCGCGCCGGCTCTGCAATCCCGCGACGTCCGCACGCGCGGCGTCGAGTTCGGCCTGTGCGTCCGCGCGTTCACGCGACAGACCGTCTCGGCGCACGGTCTGGGCGTCCAACTCGGCCGTGGTCGCGGCGACCGAGTTCTCCGCGTCGACCTTCTTCCGTTCGGCCTCGGCCGCCGCCGCGACCGCGACCGATTCGGCCCGGCGCGCCTCGGAGTTCTTGTTGCCCTGTTCGATCTGCGCGCGGCGCAGCGCGTCCATGGCCTGCTGCTGATTCTTCGAGACCAGACCGAGGATCTGGGCGCGGTCGATGGCCCCGCCGGGTCCGTCGGCGGTCAGGTAGGTGACCATCGACCCGTTGGTCGGCCGGGTATATGCGCCGGTGGCGAAGTCGTCGAATTCCTTGCGCGCCGCGGCGAGCCGGGCGCCCGCGCCCTCGAGCGCGCGTCCGGTCTCGACCACGGCCGCGGCCGCGGCGTCGGCGGCGTCGCGGGCGTCCTCGAGGTCGACCAGGGCCTTGTTGACCTCCTCGCGGCGCCGCGCCATGGCGTCATCGAGTTCGCGAAGCTGCTGGTCGACCGCGGCGACCTGGTTGATCAGCGCGCCGACCGCACCGACTCCTGACCGCACCCGCGCGGCCGCGTCGGCGATCGCGCCGTCGCTCGGATTGGGCGGCGGGGGCGGCACCGCCTCGGACGGACCCGCTGTCAGACAAAGCGCTGCGACGGTCAGCAACCCTGTGGCGATCGATAGCGGGTGTCGACAGCCATCGGCGAATCTGCGCATCGCACCTCCCGAGGACCTTGATTCGGCAAAGCCTCACGAGCCCCAGCCGAACCAACTAGCCCAACGGTCGACAAATGGCCCTTGTCAGTACATGTTCACCACTGGTAACCATTCGAACCGTACGACACATCCGCCACCGAGAAAACTCTGGCAACAGAATCACACACGGGTAATTTACCCATTGCTAGAAATTAGCCAGACGGGCGAAGGGTTTAGCGCAGAGGAAACAGACCGGTCGTTAGGAAAAGGTCGGCACCGGGAAACCGACCGTCACTCGGAAGACGAGAGGTTCGCCTCGGCCGCGCGATCGGCAGACTCCTCGCGCGCCCGCCGCGCCTTGACCCAGTAGAGACCGCCGACGACCAGCACGGTGCCCGCGACGATCACACCGGTGATAGCCGTCCAGGAAACCGACGGCGGCTCCTCGAGACGCCCCACGAACAGACGTGCCGCCTCGACGGAATTGCCCTGCGTGCTCTTGGCGGCGTCCTCGGCCCATTCGAGGGTCACGCGGCTGACGGAATCGCTGTAGGTGCCCACCCAATCGTCGCTGAGCACCACCACGGTGCCGTGCTCCTGCTTGCCGACCTCGGTGGCCAGGTCCCGTAGATTGGAGTCGTGGCCTGGATTGCCGGGAATCACGACGATGCTGAGCGGGATCCCGTGGGATCGCGCGTCGGCGACGACCGCCTCGAGCCCCGACTGGTCCTTGCCCTTCGGCGTGGCCACGTGGTTGTCGGCCACGTCCACCAGGATCGTGCGCAAACCGCTGTCGGAGATGCCTGGCGGCAGTTCCGCCGCCTTGGGGGTGAAAACCGAGGTGTGCGAGGGGGCCATCTTCCATCCGGTCTGTCGAGCCGCGTCGTCATGCGAGGCGACGGGCATACAACACTGCGTGGTGAGCATTGTTCCTGTCCGACCCGGGCGGAATGCCGCCGCCCCAGGAGTGCGCGCCGGATTCGGATCCGACCGCCGCTGTCGCTCGAGTGCACAGTACGCGACGCGGCGCCCCACGCGACCGTTCCCACCGCGCCGAGCGGCCCCCGCACGCTTCTTAGGACAAGCGTACTGTTAGAGTTGTGGCGCGAGGAACCGGCGCACGACGGCGCCGGAGCCCCTCCCGAGACCCATACGCCACCGGCACAGCCCCGTCGGTGGCCGACCCACACAGACGAGTGGAGCTGACGTGACGACAAGTATCGATACTTTCGGCGCCAAGGGCACCCTCGAGGTCGGAAGCAACTCCTACGAGATCTTCCGGCTCTCGGCCGTGCCCGGCACCGAGAAACTCCCCTACGCGCTGAAGGTGCTCGCGGAGAACCTGCTCCGCACCGAGGACGGCGCGAACATCACCGCCGACCACATCCGCGCGATCGCGAACTGGGACCCCTCGGCCGAACCGGACACCGAGATCCAGTTCACCCCGGCCCGCGTGATCATGCAGGACTTCACCGGCGTGCCCTGCGTGGTCGACCTCGCCACCATGCGCGAGGCCGTCACCGCCCTCGGCGGCGACCCGAACAAGGTCAACCCGCTCTCCCCCGCCGACATGGTCATCGACCACTCGGTCATCCTCGACGTCTTCGGCCGTGCCGACGCCCTCGAACGCAACGTCGACCTCGAATACGAGCGCAACGGCGAGCGCTACCAGTTCCTGCGCTGGGGCCAGGGCGCATTCGACGACTTCAAGGTCGTCCCGCCGGGCATGGGCATCGTGCACCAGGTCAACATCGAATACCTCGCGCCCACCGTCATGGTCCGCAACGGCCAGGCATACCCCGACACCTGCGTCGGCACCGACTCGCACACCACGATGGTCAACGGACTCGGTGTGCTCGGCTGGGGCGTCGGCGGCATCGAGGCCGAGGCCGCCATGCTCGGCCAGCCGGTCTCCATGCTGATCCCGCGCGTGGTCGGCTTCAAGCTGACCGGTGAGATCCAGCCCGGCGTGACCGCGACCGACGTGGTGCTCACCGTCACCGACATGCTGCGCAAGCACGGTGTGGTCGGCAAGTTCGTCGAGTTCTACGGCGCGGGCGTCGCCGAAGTCCCGCTGGCCAACCGCGCCACCCTCGGCAACATGAGCCCCGAATTCGGTTCCACCGCGGCGATCTTCCCCATCGACGCCGAGACCGTGAACTACCTGCGCCTGACCGGCCGCACCGACGAGCAGCTCGCGCTGGTCGAGGCGTACGCCAAGGAGCAGGGCATGTGGCACGACCCTGCCCACGAGCCCGAGTACTCCGAATATCTCGAACTCGACCTGAGCACGGTCGTGCCGTCCATCGCGGGCCCGAAGCGCCCGCAGGACCGCATCCTGCTCAGCGACTCGAAGACCGCCTTCCGCAAGGACATCCACAACTACGTGGAGGAGAACCTGCCGGTCGAGCACACCAAGCTCGACGAGGCCGTCGAGGAGTCCTTCCCGGCCTCCGATGCCGCGGTGCTCTCCTTCGCCGACGACGGCGCGGTGAACGTGCAGTCGGCCGCCAACGGCGCCGAGGGCCGCCCGTCCAAGCCGGTGCGCGTGGTCTCCGAGGAGCGCGGCGAGTTCGTGCTCGACCACGGCGCTGTCGTGGTCGCGGGCATCACCTCCTGCACCAACACCTCCAACCCGTCGGTCATGATCGGCGCCGCCCTGCTGGCCCGCAACGCGGTCGAGAAGGGCCTGTCGTCCAAGCCGTGGGTCAAGACCAACATGGCGCCCGGTTCGCAGGTCGTGGCCGACTACTACGAGAAGGCCGGTCTGTGGCCGTACCTGGAGAAGCTCGGCTTCTACCTCGGCGGTTTCGGCTGCACCACCTGCATCGGCAACACCGGCCCGCTGCCGGAGGAGATCTCCGAGGCCGTCAACGACAACGACCTGTCGGTCACCGCGGTGCTCTCGGGCAACCGCAACTTCGAGGGTCGTATCTCCCCCGACGTGAAGATGAACTACCTGGCCTCCCCGCCGCTGGTCATCGCCTACGCGCTCGCGGGCACCATGGACTTCGACTTCGAGACCGACCCGCTGGGCGAGGACACCGAGGGCAATCCGGTGTTCCTGCGCGACATCTGGCCCGCGCCGCAGGAGATCGACGACACCATCAAGGCGGCCATCAGCCAGGACATGTTCCGCAAGTCCTACGCCGACGTCTTCAAGGGCGACCACCGCTGGCAGAACCTGGCGACCCCGGAGGGCGACACCTTCGCCTGGGACGAGAACTCCACCTACGTACGCAAGGCGCCCTACTTCGACGGTATGGAGCTCGAGCCCGCACCGGTCGAGGACATCAAGGGCGCGCGCGTGCTCGCGCTGCTCGGCGACTCGGTGACCACCGACCACATCAGCCCCGCGGGTCCGATCAAGCCGGGCACCCCGGCCGCGCAGTACCTGGATTCGCACGGGGTGCAGCGCAAGGACTACAACTCCCTCGGCTCGCGGCGCGGTAACCACGAGGTCATGATCCGCGGTACTTTCGCCAATATCCGGCTGCGCAACCAACTCCTCGACGACGTCTCGGGCGGCTACACCCGCGACTTCACCCAGGAGGGCGGTCCGCAGGCGTTCATCTACGACGCCTCGCAGAACTACCAGGCCGCGGGCATCCCGCTGGTCGTGCTCGGCGGCAAGGAGTACGGCTCGGGTTCCTCGCGCGACTGGGCGGCCAAGGGCACTCGCCTGCTCGGTGTGAAGGCCGTCATCACCGAATCCTTCGAGCGCATCCACCGCTCGAACCTCATCGGCATGGGAGTCATCCCGCTCCAGTTCCCCGCGGGCGAGTCGGCCGCGTCGCTGAAGCTCGACGGCACCGAGACCTTCGACATCGAGGGGATCACCAAGCTGAACGATGGCGTCACGCCGAAGACCTTGAAGGTCACGGCGACCAAGGACAACGGCGACAAGATCACCTTCGACGCCGTGGTCCGCATCGACACCCCCGGTGAGGCCGACTACTACCGCAACGGCGGCATCTTGCAGTACGTGCTGCGGAACATGATTCGCGGATAGTCGTTCTCGACTCTCGCCGACGGCGGCGGGAATGATCCGAGCATCGTCGTGTCCCGAGGTCCGCGTACCGCATCGCAAGCGGTGCGCGGACCTCGCACATGCCCCCGAGGAGACCGCATTGCCCAAGGTCAGTGAAGATCATCTCGCCGCCCGCCGCAGCCAGATTCTCGACGGGGCGCGGGCCTGCTTCGCCGAATACGGATACGAAGGCGCAACCGTGCGCAGGCTCGAAGAGGCCATCGGCCTGTCCCGCGGCGCCATCTTCCACCATTTCCGCGACAAGGACGCCCTGTTCCTCGCACTTGCGCAGGAGGACGCCGAGCGCATGGCCGACGTCGCCGCCAACCAGGGCATCGTCCAGGTCATGCGCGATATGCTCACCCACCCCGAGCAATTCAATTGGCTCGGAACACGTCTGGAGATCGCCCGGCGCCTGCGCACCGACCCGGAGTTCCGAGCAGGCTGGACCCAACGCTCCGCCGAGTTGACCGCGGCCACCCTGGCCCGCCTGGAACGCCGC
The DNA here is from genome assembly GCF_001310275.1 of Nocardia arizonensis. Taxonomy (GTDB): domain Bacteria; phylum Actinomycetota; class Actinomycetes; order Mycobacteriales; family Mycobacteriaceae; genus Nocardia; species Nocardia arizonensis. The sequence continues at coordinate 302 of NZ_LGYZ01000055.1, read as the reverse complement.
AAAGCCGCGGGCGCACTACGCGACGACGTCCCCACGGACGTACTGCTGGGCTACCTAGACCTGGTCCTGGACGGCCTGATTGCCCGAATAGCCTCCGGCCACACCAACGAAAACCTCTCAGCCGTACTGGATCTGGTAGAAGCGTCGGTCCGCCGCAAGGAATAACCCCGGCACACCCCAAACCCACACCCCGACACACCCCAAACCCACACCATCACCACCCAACCCACACCCCGACACACCCCAAACCCGCACCATCACCACCCAACCCAGCCCGCACGGAGCGAGTCTTACGAGCAACC
>NZ_LGYZ01000054.1 GCF_001310275.1 Nocardia arizonensis | reverse complement strand
GACACAAGGGGCCGCGAACCCGCCGCGACGGAGTCGCGGCCAATAAACACAGCCCGCGCTTCTTCAAACGGCTCACCATCAACTTTCACGTGCGCCACCCACCGGCTCACTCACGTCCCCACCCGCCGGCTCACGTCCCCACCCGCCGGCTCACGTCCCCACCCGCCGGCACACCTCCCCAACCACCGCACCCACAGGCTCACCGGCTACCGTCCGACCACCACTGCCGAGACTCACCAACGACCCGCCCACGCCCCACAGTCACGATCGCTCGCCCATGACGGCTCCCGAGCGACCGCTCGAAGCACCACGACCACCGTCATCAACCAGCGCTCGACCACCGCAACTCACCAGTGACAGTTGATGTATTCAGCCGCGTGTGTAGTCCACAGCTTTCCGGTCCCCGGCATATCGTGCCCCGAGTACAGCACATGCTGCCCATCCGGCCACGGCGTCAGATACCCGATCACCCCCTGCACCGCCCGCGTGTACCGATTCAGATTGACCACCGGATCATCCATGAGAAACCGCAGCAATTCGGCGAAGATCAAGGGACTCACGTTCCCGATGCGAGCTCCCTCGATGAATGAGAACGGCGAGATTCCCGCATCGAAGATGCGCAACGGGGAGTCGGCGGTCGAAGCGGTGATGATGTCCCCCGGATTCGCGTACTCCCGCACCGGGATATCCTCCGGCCACGGGCCGTGCTGTCCGTGCAATCCGAAGGTCGAAGGCGGACAGAGATTCCCGACCGAGTCACCCGCCTTCCGTACGGGATCGGCGATCGCCACCGAGAACGCGATCTCCAGCGGCGATCCGTCGGCGTTGAGATAGGTTCCGGCTCGAACGCCTTCGAGTATCTCGCTCGCGCAGATGCTGCCCAGCGAATAGCTCAGCAGCCCACAGACATTCGGTGAGTCCTGGATGGCGCGCACTCCCGCGGCGACTCCCTCGCGCACCGAGGTGTTCAGCGACGGTCCCCACAGATCCGGCGTCGGCCCCACGGACGCGGGCCAATTCGGTTCGAAGATTGTGAAGCGGTCCCGGTCGATCAGGCGGGTGACATCGCTGAGTATGCCGCCGGGTGTGCCGTCGGCATTGCGGGGTTCTCCGGTGCCGCGGAATGTGATGATGTCGATCATCGAGAATCCTCCCCTCCGAAATCGTCGCCGCGAACTGCGGCGACGTAGCTCAGAGTGCGGCCGGCGCGGGATGTGCGCCCGCGTAGCGACTACTCGATCCCACCGGCCCGCGACCCGTGTTCCGGGTCGAGGCTCGCCAGGAGTACGCGGACTATGCGGTCGAATTCACGTCGGTCGCGCGCGTCGAGTACGGAGAGCATGCGCGTCTCGTTGGCGGTGTGATCGGTGACGACCTCGTCCACGAGTGCGCGCCCCGCGTCGGTGAGCGCGACTCGGATCGCCCTGCGATCGCCGGTGTCGGCGGTGCGGCACACCAGACCCGCCGATTCGAGTCGGTCGAGGCGTCCGGTCATGCCCGCGCGCGACAGCATGAGCGTGTCGGCGAGCACCGAGGGATTGAGCTGGAAGGGCGCTCCCGAGCGCCGCAGGGCCGCGAGTACGTCGAATTCGCCGCGTTGCAGTCCGCGCGCGTGGAATATCTCCTCGACGCGCTTCTGGACGAACAGCGCCAACCGGCCGAGCCGTCCGATTATCGCCATCGCCTCGACATCGAGATCGGGGCGCTCCCGGCGCCACTGCGTGACGATCGCGTCGACCGCGTCCCGCGCGTCGGCTTGTTCTCCAGTGTTCATGGACAGGATTCTATTCGCCGGTATATAGTTAGGCATCGAATTATTCGAAGACTAACTAACTCCTCGGGAGAAGGCCATGACCTCGCACGAAACGACCTCGCACGAAACCCGCGCCGTCGCCATCCGACACCCCGACGCCGCCGAGACGCTCGGATCCGATCAGGCACGCATGCGTCTGCTGATCGACGCCGACGAGACCGGCGGGTCGGTCAGCACCCTCGAGGTCACCCTCGCTCGCGGCGCCGACGGCGCGATGCCGCATTACCACACCCGCTCGGACGAGCTGTTCTACATCGCCGAGGGCGAATTGCAACTCCTGGCGGGCGACCGCATCATCACGGTCGCCGAGGGTGGTTCGGTGGTGGTGCCGCGGAACATGCCGCACGCATTCGGCGCGACCGCCGACAGCACAGCGCGCATTCTGATCGCGCTCATGCCCGGCGTCGAGCGGTTCGAGTACTTTCGCCTGCTCGACCGCATCAATCGCGGTACGGCCACCCTCGCCGACCTGAGTGCGGCACAGGACGAGTTCGACAACCATTTCGTCGACGCCCCGACCTGGTGGGCCGAACGCGATGCGCAGCGGCGCTGACCCTCGCGCCGCGCGCCCGGCGCGCGCGACTCGTCGCCGCCCCGGCGGCCGCTGCCGCGCCCACACCGCACGCACCGGACCGCTCCGCCCTAGCGGCCTCTGCCACTTTCCGGCAATACATACCGTACGTTTTGTTTGCGGAACGTCCGATCCACGCCGTGGCGCCCGTCCGCACCGAAAATATTTCCGCACAACCGGTTACAGCTCCCGCGCGCCGTCCGCCGCGGACGGAAATTCTCCGATCCGCGACGGACGGACCATCGCGCGGGTTATGATCCGGGGCACGTTCGGGGTTCCGGCAAATCCCGAGCAGATCGGAGTGCAGCACATGGCCGTCACCCACCGCCCCGGCGCCGCGGCCCCGGTCGCCGTCCACCGCTGAACGGATCGGCGCATGGCGGCGCGACTACCGGGCTCGGTGCTGATCGTCTCGGAATCCGACGACCCGCACGCCACCGCGCTCGCCGCGAGCCTGCGAGAACATCACGGACTCAACCCGATTCGCCTGGATCTGCGCGACTTCCCCGGTGAATCCGGCAGTTTCCGGCTGCACAGGTTCGGCACGGCGCGCGCGATGTCACATATCACCGGACTCGACGACGTGCGATCGGTGTGGTGGCGACGACCGCACATCTGCCGTCCGCCCGCGGGCGCGCCCGCCGCCGATATCACCTACCGGCAGTCCGAATGCGACGATTTCCTCGAGGGTCTGCTGTGGTCCATCCCCGCGGCATGGGTCAACGATCCGGGTGCCGACCGCACGGCCGGACGCCGGATCGTGCAGTTGGAGACCGCATCGCGCGCGGGCTGCGCGGTGCCGGAGACGCTGATCACCAACGATCCCGACGAGGCCCGCAGTTTCGCCGAATCACGGCCCGGCCCCGTGGTTTACAAGCGCAGCGGAACCGACCGCACGGAATTCGGCGCGGCCGGCATCATCCGACGCTCCGAATTCGACAGACTCGCCGATATCCGCTTCTCGCCGACCACATTCCAGGACTACATCGCCGCTGTCTGCGATCTGCGGGTGGTCTGGGTGGACGGCATCGAATGGGCCGTGCGCGTCGACACCCGCACCGGTATGGGTCGACCGCGGTCGACCCGCGGCGCGTGCGCACCGGAACATCTGCCCGCCTCGGTCAGCAAATCCCTCGCCACCCTGATGGGCGCGCTCGGACTGCATTTCGGCGTACTGGACCTGCGGCTCGGCCTGGACGGCGAGTACTACTTCCTCGAGGTCGAACCGCAGGGGCAGTTCGGGTATCTGGAGCTCGAGACGGGGCTACCGATGTTCCGCAGCCTGGGCAATCTCCTGGTGCGCGGGGACGGGACCGTCCCCGGTTATTGACGAGAACCGCAGGGGCGCCGCGGATCAGACGCGGTCGGTATGCCCGCTCCGGCGGCTATTGGCTCTTGCGGCGATTGGCGCCGCCCCTGCTGCGTAGCTGCACATGTGATTCGACCAGCACATTGTGAATGAAACCGTACGATCGGCCCGTCGAGCGTGCCAGCGAGCGAATGCTGGCGCCCGCCTCGTACTGCTTCTTCAACTGGGTCTGTAGGCGGTCACGTGATTTCCCCGTGACGCGGGTGCCCTTACCCAATGTGGCCTTGCCTTGTGTGGGCCTGTCGCTCATGGCTTCCTCCGAGTCGCCGAGCAGCGCGTCTATCCAGGCTAAGCATTCGAGGGGCCGTGATCAACGGTGCGTTGTGATGAGAATCACGCGAGCTGAATAAGTTCCAGATATTCGGCGGACCAGTGATCCTCGGTGCCGTCCGGAAGTAAAATGACGCGCTCGGGCGCCAACGCCTCCGCCGCGCCCGGATCGTGGGTCACCAGCACCACCGCGCCCGCGTAGGTGCGCAGCGCGTCGAGGACCTGTTCGCGCGAGATCGGGTCCAGGTTGTTGGTCGGTTCGTCGAGGAGCAGCACATTGGCCGCCGAGGAAACCAGACCGGCCAGTGCGAGACGGGTCTTCTCACCGCCGGACAGCGTGCCCGCGGGCTGTTCCAGTTGCGGACCGGAGAACATGAACGCGCCGAGCAGGCCGCGCAGATCCTGCTCCCCCGCGTCCGGCGCGGCGTGGCGGATGTTCTCCCACACGGTGGCGTTGTCGTCGAGCGTGTCGTGCTCCTGGGCGAAGTAACCCACCTTGAGTCCGTGACCGGGCACCAGATCGCCCGCGGTGGGCTGTTCCACACCCGCGAGCAGCCGCAGCAGCGTGGTCTTGCCCGCGCCGTTGAGACCGAGGATCACCACGCGGCTGCCGCGGTCGATGGCGAGGTTCACGCCGGTGAAGATCTCGAGCGAGCCGTAGAGCTTGGTCAGGTTCTCGGCCATCAGCGGGGTCTTGCCGCAGGGCGCGGGCTCGGGGAACTTGATCCGGGCGACCCGGTCGGCCACCCGCACGTCATCGAGTTCGGCGAGGAGTCGATCGGCCCGCTTGGCCATGTTCTGCGCCGCAGTGGCTTTCGTGGCCTTGGCGCCGAGTTTCGCCGCTTGCGCCTTGAGTGCGCTCGCCTTCTTCTCGGCATTGGCCCGCTCGCGCACGCGGCGCTGTTCGTCGGTGGCTCGGGCGTCGAGATATTTCTTCCAGCCCATGTTGTAGATGTCGGCCTCACCGCGCACCGCGTCGAGGAACCACACCTTGTTGACCACGGCGTCGAGCAGTTCCACATCGTGGCTGATCACGATGAGACCGCCCTCGTGGCTCTGGAGGAAACCGCGCAACCAGGTGATGGAGTCGGCATCGAGATGGTTGGTCGGCTCGTCGAGCAGCAGGATGCGATCGGATCGGCCGCCGCTGCCGTCGGAGGCCGAGAACAGGATGCGCGCCAGTTCGATTCGACGCCGCTGGCCGCCCGAGAGGGTGCGCAGGGCCTGCCCGAGTACCCGATCGGGCAGTCCGAGGCTGTGGCAGATACGGGATGCCTCGCTCTCGGCGACGTACCCGCCGAGCGCGGAGAACCGCTCCTCCAGCCTGCCGTATTTGCGGATCGCGCGTTCACGTTCGGCGTCGTCGGCCACCTCGGCCATGAGCGCCTGCTGCTTCTCCATATCCCGGATGAGGCTGTCCAGACCGCGCGCCGAGAGCACTCTGTCGCGGGCCAGCACGTCAAGATCGCCCTCGCGCGGATCCTGCGGCAGATAACCGATCTCGGTGGAACGCACGATCTTTCCGGCGTACGGCTCGCCTTCGCCCGCGAGTATGCGCAGCGTGGTGGTCTTGCCCGCGCCGTTGCGTCCGACCAGGCCGATCCGGTCGCCCGCCTGGACACGCAGCGCGGACCCTGGGGCCGACAGCAGCGTGCGGACTCCGGCCCGGACCTCCAGGTCGGTCGCGGTGATCACAGACGGGCTCCTCACGGATAGGGCGGTGGCGGTAACGATCGTGCATGGCGATGCACACGGGAACCACCGATTTTACCCGCCCGCCGCACCCACTTCCCCGCCCGGACCGGCCCGTGTGACGGCGATTACTCCGCGCGACCGGTCCGGTTCAGGGGTGGACGGCGCGATAGGCGGCGGTCTGGGCGCCGACGATTCGGATCAGGTCGCCGAGCGCGATCTCCACATCGGCCAGATGCAGGCCCCATTCCGCGGCGGGCACGGCGGGCAGATCCGGGCTGTACGGACCGGGGGCGACCATGAGCACCGACGCGTCGGCGACGTGGACGCACTGCACGCGGTAGGTCTCGGCGGGCACCAGCCACGGGGTCGGGGCGAGCGCGGCCCCCGGACCGTCGCGCAGCGACATCTCCAACCCGAGCGGACTCGGCACCGGACCGGCCCGAAGCACGGTCGCGGCAGTCCGGGATTCGTTGCGCGCCAACGAGGTCGGGTTCGTGCACGCGATCTCGAAGTCGGGTCCGTACGGCTGCGGAATGGCGTCCGGGGTCGTGGGCGCGCGCCCGAACCGGCTGTTCGGCGGCGGTGGCTCGTCGAAGGTCTGCCACGCCAGCACACAGCCGAACCGATTCTCCTCCCGGCACAGCGGCAGATTGCGGAAATCACCGCCGACGTCGGCATTCCTCGGAACCACCACATTGCCGCCGAGCAGGATGGCCGACAGCACGGCCGCGCGCAGGCGCGGACTCGGGTCGACCTCCTCGCGGATCAGCCTGCGCAGTACGCGGGCGCCCTGGGAGTGCCCGATCAGCACCACGGGCCGACGGCTGTCGCGTTCGGCCAGGAACGCCCGCCACGCCCGCAGGACATCGTCGTAGGCGATGCGCGACATCTCGGCGCTCCGCTCGGGCGGTGTCACGGACTCGGCGGCGAGGCCGAGCAGGGTCCGCTGCCGGTAGACCGGCGCGTAGACCCGGCACACCTGGGAGAAGCGCGCCGCCTGCTGTTCGGCCACCACCCGAACCTCCGGGGTGACGGCGGTATCGGCGTTGGGCGTCGGCTCGGTCGAGACCGTGGGGTAGACGTAGAAGCAGTCGACCCCCGGATCGGACGGCGCGGGCGGGGTCTGTTCGACGTCCGGCCGACCCACCGCGCGCACGGTGGTGGCGGTTGTGGCATCGCACGGGTCGTCGGCGCGGTCCGGTCTGCACAGCCACACCACCGGATCGTCCGGTACGGCGAGCGCGGTCACCGAGGAACCCGACAGGACCCCGACACCGCACGCCGCGGCCACCGCCGCACGCCACCACCGACTGTCGCGCATCGCATCCACCTCCCGCCGTGCCCCGCGCGCGGCCGGTGCCGCTCACCCGCCTCGGGGCGTTCGATGGCGTGATACTAACGCCCCATTCCGGCCCGAAAGTCCGGTCACGGCCGAGCAAATCGCGCGTTACGGGCGACGACCGACCGGGTCGTCGACGCCATACCGGCGGACTCGCCGACCGAACGATCGCGATCAGCCGTAGACGACTGAAGTACTCTGCCTGCACATGAGCACCGATCTGGAGGGCAAGACCGCACTCGTCAGCGGCGCGAGCCGCGGCATCGGCAAGGCCGTGGCCGCCGAGTTGACCAGCCGGGGCGTCGACGTCCTGATCACCGCGCGCAAACTCGAACCGCTGGAACAGACCGCCGAGGAGCTGCGGGCACTCGGCCGGGGCCGGGTCGCCGCGGTGGCGGGCAATTCCGGTGACGCCGAGAGCCGCGACGCGGCGGTGCGGCGGGCGGTCGCCGAATTCGGCTCGCTCGACATCCTGGTCAACAACACCGGCATCAACCCGGTCTACGGTCCGCTCATGGACGCCGACCTCGACGCCGTCCGCAGGATCTTCGACGTCAACGTCGTCGCGGCACTCGGCTACATCCAGTCCGCCTACCGGGCGTGGATGGGCGAGCACGGCGGTGCCGTGGTCAATGTCGCGAGCGTGGCCGGACTGCGCTCGACCGGGGTCATCGCCGCCTACGGCGCCTCCAAGGCAGCGCTCATCCGCCTCACCGAGGAACTGGCCTGGCAGCTCGGACCCGGGATACGGGTCAACGCGGTCGCGCCGGGCGTGGTCAAGACGCGCTTCGCCGACGCGCTCTATTCCGCCGACGAGGAGAAGGCCGCCGCGGCCTATCCGCTCGGCCGCCTCGGCTCCCCAGAGGACGTGGCCAGGCTGATCGTGTTCCTCGCCTCCGACCACGCCGCGTGGATCACCGGCGAGACCGTCCGCGTCGACGGCGGACTGCTGTCCACCGGCGGCATCTGACGGTTCGTTCGATGTACGGATCGGCATATCGACGTTCATCGACCCGGCACGCGCCCTCCGGCGTCGCGACGGCCGGAGCCCGACGGCCGTCCGTACGGGCGCGTGTGCTCGCGGGCCGAAGGGGCGACCGAACCCGTCGCGGCGAGAGCCCGTTCCCGGCCCGCCGCGATCGGCGGCGCGGATGAGTGCCGACATCGTGATCTGCGGGGCCGGACCCGCCGGGCGCGCACTCGCGCACCGGTGCCTGGCTCGCGGCCTCGCGGTCACCCTCATCGATCCCGCGCCGCGTCGGCGCTGGACGGCCACCTATGCCGCGTGGGCAGACGAACTACCGCACTGGCTCGATCCGGGCGCGATCGCGGCCACCGTCGACCGCCCGGCGGCCTGGGCGCGCGGCCGTCACGAACTCGACCGCCGCTACGTCGTCTTCGACACCGATCGGCTGCGGGAGACCCTCGCGGTGGACGGCGCCGATATCCGCGCCGACCGCGCGGCGCGACTCGGCGCGCATACGGTGACCTGCGCGTCGGGCGCGGTCCTCACCGCCGAGCGGGTGATCGATGCCCGCGGACTCCGGCGCGCGCCGAACCGGGCCGAGCAAACCGCCTACGGACTCGTCCTCGACCCGCGGCGCGCCGACGGCGTCGAGCCCGCGTTCATGGACTGGCGCGGCGACAACGGCGCGGATTCCGGTGCGCCACCGTCGTTCCTGTACGCGGTGCCGGTCGGCGGCGGCCGGATGCTGGTCGAGGAGACCTGCCTGGCCGGGCGCCCCGCACTCGACATCGCCGTGCTGCGCACCCGGCTGCTGTACCGATTACGTTCGCGCGGAATCGTATTCGACGGCGCGGCGGTCGAACAGGTGCGCTTTCCCATCGAGGGCGGTCGCGCGGGGGCGACCCGATTCGGCGCGGCGGGCGGATTCACACATCCCGCAACGGGTTACAGCCTGGCGGCGGCGCTTGCCGCGGCCGATCCACTCGCGGCGGGGATCGCGCCGCCGATGGCCCGCATCCGGGCCGTCGCCGCGCTGCGCGCCGCGGGACTGCGCGCCCTGCTCGCCCTGCCGCCCGCCGACCTGCCCGACTTCTTCGAGACCTTCTTCGACCTGCCCTCGGCCGCGCAGCGCGCCTACCTCGGTGGCCGCGACGATCTGTCGGGCACGCTCGTCGCGATGAACAAGCTGTTCGCCGCGCTGCCGCCCCGGCTGCGCCGCACGCTCGCCCTCGCCACGGTCGGCCTTCCGCCGCGCCGCTGATCTCGCGCGAGAATTCGTTCGTCTCGCCCGCGTGACACCGCCGCCATTTCGGCGATGCTCGCGGATTCGAATTCCGTCCGCCATCATGGAGGACATGCGAGCTATCTGGAAGGGCTCGATTGCGTTCGGGCTGGTCAACGTCCCGGTGAAGGTGTATACCGCCACCGAGGACCACGATATCCGGTTCCACCAAGTGCACGCCGCCGACGGCGGCCGGATCAAGTACGACCGGGTGTGCACGGTCTGCGGGAAATCCGTGCAATACGCCGACATCGACAAGGCATACGAATCTCCCGAAGGCGACAAGGTCGTCCTGACCGACGAGGATTTCGCCAAACTGCCGGTAGCCGAGAAGCACGAGATCCCGGTGCTGCAATTCGTGCCGTCGGAGCAGATCGATCCCATCCTGTTCGACCGCAGCTATTACCTGGAACCGGACTCGAACACCCCCAAGGCGTACGTCCTGCTCGCGACGACGCTCGAGCAGGTCGACCGGACCGCCCTGGTGCATTTCACGCTGCGGCAGAAGACGCGGCTGGCGGCACTGCGGGTCCGCGACGGGGTGCTGGTGCTGCAAACCCTGCTGTGGCCCGACGAGGTGCGCGCCGTCGATTTCGAATCGCTGGACGGGGTCGCCGAACCGCGGCCGCAGGAGATCAAGATGGCCGAGACCCTGGTCGAGTCCATGTCCGACGAGTTCGATCCCGACCTGTACACCGACGAGTACCAGATCGAGTTGAAACGCGTACTCGATGAGGCGATCGCCAGCGGCAGCGGCACCATCGCCCGGCACGAGGAGGCCGCGCCCGCCGCGATGGACGCGGAAGTGGTCGACCTGGTGGCCGCGCTGCAACGCAGTTTGGAGGCGAGCGGACGCCGGGCCGCGGGCGAGGACGGCGCGAAATCCGCGACGGGTGCGAAGAAGGCCGAACCGAAGAAGACCGCGCCCAAGAAGGACGGCAAGGCCACTGCCGCCAAGAGCACGGCGACCACGAGCACTGCCGCCAAGAGCACGGCTGCCAAGGCGACGAAGTCCACCAAGGCCACGGCGAAGTCCGCGGCGAAATCGACGGCCAAGAAGGCCACGGGCAGGTCGAGCGCCCGCAAGGGCGCCTGAATCCGTTCGGCTAGACCGCCTGGTAGTACCAGTCCAGCCGTCCGGTCTCCGTATCGTCGCTGGTGCGGAAGAAGTGGAATCCGGCCCGGTGCGCCACCACGACCGCGGCACGGTCGGCCGGATCGATCCGCAGCACCGCCTCATCGGCCAGTTCCGATGCGGCCAGGTATCGACAGCCGAGTACCACCGCGCGAATGGCCATCATGGGCCGCCGCCACCGCGGGTACAGCCCGTAGGCGAGGTCGGCCTGCCCTACCGACAGGAACGGCTGCCCGGTGTGCACGCCCAGTGTGCCCACCAGACCCTCCGCCGGTCGCGCGGTGACCGCGAACACCCTGGCCGCTCCCCGCGTCGCCCAGTCGGCGGCACAGCGTTCGAAATGTGCCGCGACGCCGCCGGGGGTCGGGTCCGCGCCGTCGAGCCAGTCGACCGTCGCACCGGCGTCGGCGGCGGAGTAGATCCGCGCGTCGGCCACCGTGATCGGTCGGAGCGAGATCACACCGTCGGATAGCCACACGTCACCATGATCGGCAACAAGATTACGGTTCGGCAACCTGTTACAGCAGCTTCGCCCGCCCGTGTCCCGCGATCGTGCCTCCGACCGGGGCGTATTCCTGGCAAACTGGCGCTATGGACTCCGCCACCGCGATAGTTCCGATGGGTCTAGGGCATCTGCGCCAGGTACTCGAACTCGGTCACGAGGTCTTCGACGTCACCGCCAAGCCCTATACCTCGTGGTCGCTCACCTCGGTGGCCGAACATCTGGACAGTCCCGACGGCGCCTGCTGGGTCGCGCTGGACTCGGACCGGGTCGTCGGTTTCGTGCTCGGCTCGATGGAGTTCGAATTGCGCGAGGACTGGGCCTACCTGGAATGGATCGCGGTCGCACCGGAGATGCGCGGCCACGGCATCGCCCGGCGATTGGTCCGGGCCTGCACCGAGGCGCTGTTCGCCCGGGGCGCGCGGCGCATCGTCACCGATGTCGAGAGCGGAAATACCGCGTCGGCGGCGCTGATGACCGAGTGCGGATTCACTCCCGGCGCCGCCGTGACCCTGTTCGTCCGCTCGAATCCGGCCGACCGCGCCGCCGAGGACGAGCCCGCGCTACCCCCGGTCGCGCCGGGCGCCAAACGTGCGCTGATCCGCCGCGGTCGCCTGGTCGGCGACAATCGGGCAACCCGACCTCGCTGAGATCCGGCCGACGAAAAGGGCGCGGACCGCGACGGTCCGCGCCCTTCGTTCGAATCCGATCAGCCCGCGCACTCCGAGGCCATGATGTGGCCGCGGGCAGGCGAGGCGCTGCCCAGGCTCACCAGCAGCGGCGACGGGTCGGGGCCGAGATTGGCCATCGCGGCCTGCTCGGCTTCGACCCTGGTGTAGCCGCCCGCCCAGGCGACCTCGTCACCGCGGACGGCGACCGCACCGCATGCATTGCGGAACTGCACGATGATCTGGCAGTTCGAGACGCCGCATTCGCGCATCGCGCGCACGTCGGCGCCCTCCTGATCGGGATAGTTGGTACCCGATCCGACGATGATCGCGTTCGAGGTGATCCCGAGCGCGAGCGAGCCGTAATAGTCCTGGGCGGCATTGGCGATCCCCGAACCGAGGGCCACGATCGCGGCGGACGCGACGAGGCCGACGGCAGCCTTGCCCGACAGAGACATTCAGTTTTCTCCCCACGTGATAAAAGCGGTTTGCGGGTCGAATACTGGCCCATACGACCGGAATTTCCAAATCACCTGGACCGCAGTCGAATATCAACGACATGAAGGGAATGCCCCGAATTCATCGGCGGTGATCCGAGTATTCGGCCTGCAAGACTCGTCGCCGAATCATCTTGCTACACGCTCATTTTCCGTAGGCACGCGGACCGATCAGTTCGCGTTCGCGGTGCAGGCCGAAATCGCGATTTCGGCCGGACGCGGCTGCGCGCTGCCGAGATCAGGAAACGGCGGCGTGGATTCGCCGAGCGAGGCGATCGCGATCTGCTCGGCCTCGGTGCGTGTCGCCGCCGCGGCCCAGCCGTATTTGCCGTCGGCCCCGCGCGCGATGGCCGCGCAGCCGTCCACGAAGCGCTGCACGAGCTCGCAATCGTAGACCGCGCATTCCCGAATGGCCTCGGCGTCGGCCTTGACCCGGGTCGGGTGGTCGACCGCGGCCACCACCTTGCCGGTGGACCTCGACACCGCCAGGGTTCCGTAATACGAGCCCGCCGCGTCGGCGATTCCGGCGCCGACCCCGGCGGCGGCGATCGACGTCACGGCGACCGCGAGGGCCCCTTTGCGCAACACGGACACGAGATATCTCCCCGCTTCGAAACGACAACGGGACGATCTTGAGCCGTCGCACCGAAAATGTCCAGCAATTCCCTCGAGCGACAGGCGCGGTCGGGACGAGCGCGCTAGACGGTGAAACCGAGCGCACGCAACTGTTCGCGGCCGTCCTCGGTGATCTTGTCGGGACCCCACGGCGGCATCCAGACCCAGGTGATCTCCAGATCCTCCACCAGGCCGCTGCGCACCAGCGCGTTGCGGGACTGATCCTCGATGACATCGGTGAGCGGGCAGGCCGCCGAGGTCAGCGTCATATCCAGTTTGGCGATCTCGTTCTCGACCGTGATGCCGTACACCAGGCCGAGATCGACCACGTTGATGCCGAGTTCCGGATCGACCACGTCGCGCATGGCCTCCTCGATGTCCTCGAGCTGTTTGAGCTGTTCGGCCGAGAGTTCGACCTGCTCACCGGCCTCGAGTGGCTGGGTCTCCGTCGCCGTCGTCTCGATATCGCTCATGCCGTCGCCCCATTCGTGCCGATCGTGGGTATGCCGTCCTGCGCAGTATTCTGCTGGGTCGCGGCTATCCGTACCACGGCGTCCTTGAACGCCATCCATCCCAACAGCGCGCATTTGACTCGCGCGGGATACTTCGACACCCCCGCCAGGGCGATGCCGTCGCCGATCACGTCCTCGTCACCTTCGACGGTGCCGCGACTGGAGATCATCTCGTTGTAGGAGTCGACCACCTTCAGCGCCTGCGGCACCGGCAGGCCGATGACCTGATCGGCCAGGATCGATGTCGCGGCCTGGCTGATCGAACAGCCCTGCCCGTCGTAGGACACGTCGGCGACATCGCCGTTCTCGCCGATCCGCACGCGCAGGGTCACCTCGTCGCCGCAGGTCGGGTTCACGTGGTGCACCTCGGCGCCGTACGGTTCCCGCAGCCCGCGATGGTGGGGATGTTTGTAGTGGTCCAGGATCACTTCCTGGTACATCTGCTCCATGCGCATGTCTTATGCAACTCCGAAGAAGTCCTGCGCCTTCCGCACGGCCGCCACGAGCGCGTCGACCTCGTCCAGCGTGTTGTAGACCGCGAAGGAGGCGCGCGCGCTCGCCGCGATGCCGAAACGGCGGTGCAGCGGCCAAGCGCAATGGTGTCCGACCCGAATGGCGACGCCCTGATCATCGAGGATCTGGCCCACATCGTGCGCGTGGATGCCATCGACGACGAACGACACCGCGCCGCCGCGGTCCACGTTCTCGGTCGGTCCGATGATCCGCACGCCGGGCAGCGCGCCGAGCCCTTCCAGCGCCGCCGTGGTGAGGGCGTGCTCGTGCGCGGCCACCGCGTCCATGCCGATCGCGTCGAGATAGCGCACGGCCGCGGCCAATCCGATCACCTGCGAGGTCATCGGCACGCCCGCCTCGAACCGCTGCGGCGGCGGCGCGTAGGTGCTGTGGTCCATGTACACGGACTCGATCATGGAACCGCCGGTGATGAACGGCGGTGTCTGCGCGAGCAGTTCGCGGCGGCCGAACAGGACGCCGACCCCGGACGGGCCGAGCATCTTGTGTCCTGAGAACGCGGCGTAGTCGACGCCCAGTTCGCCGAAATCCACCGGCATGTGCGGCACCGACTGGCAGGCGTCGAGCACGACCAGCGCGCCGACTTCCTTGGCGCGACGCACCAGTTCGGTCACCGGGGCGACCGCACCGGTCACATTCGACAGGTGGGTGAACGCGACGACCTTGGTCGCCTCGGACAGTTCCAGCGAATCGAGATCGATGCGCCCCTGATCGGTAACCCCGTACCATTTCAAGGTCGCGCCCGTGCGACGGGCCAACTCCTGCCACGGAACGAGATTCGCGTGGTGCTCGAGTTCGGTGATGACGATCTCGTCGCCCGGACCCAGGTGGTACGGGAAGCGGTCGTCGGCGAAGGAGTAGGTCACCAGGTTCAGCGATTCGGTCGCGTTCTTGGTGAACACGATCTCATCGGCTCGCACGCCCACGAATCCGGCGATGACCGCGCGCGCCGCCTCGTAGGCGTCGGTCGCCTCTTCCGCGAGCTGATGCGCGCCGCGGTGCACCGCGGAATTGCTGGTGACCAGGAAGGCCCGCTCGGCCTCGAGCACCTCGGTGGGACGCTGCGAGGTCGCGCCGGAGTCCAGGTACACCAACGGTTTCCCGTCCCGGACCGTGCGGCTCAGGATCGGGAAGTCGGCCCGTACCTCGGCCACGTCGAGGGTGCGGGGTGTGACCGGCGCTGCTGTCATGTCAGGCTCCAGCGGTTGCGGTGAGTGGGGCGGCGCTCGAAGCCGCCGGGGTGGGCGAGGTCTGCGTGAAACGGACGTAGCCGTTCGCGTCGAGCTCCTCGGCGAGTTCCGGACCGCCCTCGGCGACGATGCGCCCGCCGACGAAGACGTGCACGAACTGCGGCTGGATGTAGCGCAGGATGCGGGTGTAGTGGGTGATGAGCAGCACGCCGCCGTTCTCGCGCTCCCGGTAGCGGTTCACGCCCTCGGAGACGATGCGCAGCGCGTCCACGTCCAGACCCGAGTCGGTCTCGTCCAGGATGGCGATCTTCGGCTTCAGCAGACCCAGTTGCAGGATCTCGTGACGCTTCTTCTCACCGCCGGAGAAACCCTCGTTCACGCTGCGCTCGGCGAAGGCGGCGTCGATCTCGAGTTCGTTCATCGACTCCTTCACCTCCTTGACCCAGGTGCGCAGCTTGGGGGCCTCGCCGCGCACCGCGGTGGCGGCGGTGCGCAGGAAATTCGACATCGAGACGCCAGGAACCTCGACCGGGTACTGCATGGCAAGGAACAGCCCGGCCCGCGCGCGCTCGTCGACCGACATCGCGAGGACGTCCTCGCCGTCGAGGGTGATCGAGCCCTTGGTCACCGTGTACTTGGGATGCCCTGCGATCGCGTAGGACAGCGTGGACTTGCCGGAGCCGTTCGGACCCATGATGGCGTGTGTCTCACCGGATTTCACGATGAGGTCGACGCCGTTGAGGATCTTGATGGGCGCGCCGGACTCGTCCGGGTTGGCGACCTCGACGTGCAGGTCCTTGATTTCCAAGGTGGTCATCGAATTGGAATTCCTTTGCGGGAGTATGGGTTGCGGATCAGACGCCGATGGCGGCGAGTTCGACCTCGATGGCCGTCTCCAGCCGCTGCCTGATCTCGGGAATCGCGATCTTCTGGATGATCTCGTGGAAGAAGCCGCGTACCACCAGCCGACGCGCCACATCCTCCGGGATGCCGCGGGCGCGCAGGTAGAACAGCTGCTCGTCGTCGAAACGTCCGGTGGCGCTGGCATGTCCGGCCCCGGCGATCTCACCGGTCTCGATTTCCAGGTTCGGCACCGAATCGGCGCGGGCGCCGTCGGTGAGCACCAGATTGCGGTTCACCTCGAAGGTGTCGGTGCCCTCGGCCGCGGCGCGGATCAGCACATCGCCGACCCACACGGTGCGGGCATCGCCCTTGGGTGAATGCGGATCGCCTTGCAACGCGCCCTTGTACAACACGTTGGACTTGCAGTTCGGCTGCGAGTGATCGACGAGCAGTCGCTGTTCGAAATGCTGGCCCGCGTCGGCGAAGTACAGGCCGAGCAGTTCGGCGTCACCGCCGGGACCGTCGTATTTCACCGTGCCGGTCAGTCGCACCAAGTCCCCGCCGAGGGTGACGGCGATATGGCGCAGCGTCGCGTCACGACCGAGTTTCGCGTGGTGCGCGGTCACGTTGACGGCATCGTCGGCCCAGTCCTGCACGGCGACGACGGTCAGCTTGGCACTGTCACCGAGCACGAATTCGACATTCTCCGCGTAGGTTCCGCTGCCCCGCTGGTCGATGACCACGGTGGCGACCGCGAAATTGCCGAGTTCGATCTGCACATGGCCGTAGGCGGTCTTCTCTTCACCGGGACCGATGACCGTGACGATGACCGGCTCGTCGACCTCGGTCTCCGAGCCGACCGTGATCACGGTGGCCGACTCGAAACCCGAATACGCCTGGGCCGCGACCCGATCGGCGGGCACACCGGCCCGGCCGAGTCGAACGTCGGTGCGCTCGACGGTCTCCACCCGCACGCCGTCGACCGCGCCGACCTCGACCGTGACCGCGCCGTCACGGGTGGCGCTGCCATCGTGCAGGCCGCGCAGCCGACGCAGCGGAGTGAAACGCCACTGCTCGTCGCGGCCCGAGGGCACCTCGAAGGCGTTCACGTCGAAGGCGGTGAACACCTCGCCCTTGTTGACCGCGGCTCCGGCACCCGGATTCTGGATCGGCCCGACCGGGTTCTCCCCCGCTACCGCGCCGACAACACCAGTAGCCATCAGCCGACGGCTCCTTCCATTTGCAGCTCGATGAGCCGGTTCAGTTCCAGCGCGTATTCCATCGGCAGTTCCTTGGCGATGGGCTCGACGAAGCCGCGCACCACCATCGCCATCGCCTCGTCCTCGGTGAGTCCGCGGCTCATCAGATAGAACAGCTGATCCTCCGAGACCTTCGAGACGGTCGCCTCGTGGCCCATCGTCACGTCGTCCTCGCGGATGTCGACGTACGGGTAGGTGTCGGAGCGGCTGACCGTGTCGACCAGCAGCGCATCGCATTTCACCGTGGACTTCGACCCGTGCGAACCCTTGTTGACCTGCACCAGACCGCGGTAGGAAGCCCGGCCGCCGCCGCGCGCCACCGACTTCGACACGATGGTCGAGGAGGTGTGCGGCGCCAGGTGCAGCATCTTCGCGCCGGTGTCCTGGTGCTGGCCCGCGCCGGCGAAGGCCACCGAGAGCACCTCGCCCTTGGCGTACTCGCCGGTCATCCAGACCGCGGGGTACTTCATCGTGACCTTGGAGCCGATATTGCCGTCGATCCATTCCATCGTCGCGCCCGCCTCGGCCTTGGCCCGCTTGGTGACCAGGTTGTAGACGTTGTTCGACCAGTTCTGGATGGTGGTGTAGCGGCAGCGCCCGCCCTTGCGCACGATGATCTCGACCACCGCGGAGTGCAGCGAGTCCGACTTGTAGATCGGCGCCGTGCAGCCCTCGACGTAGTGCACGTAGGCGTCCTCGTCGACGATGATGAGGGTCCGCTCGAACTGGCCCATGTTCTCGGTGTTGATGCGGAAGTAGGCCTGCAACGGGATGTCGACGTGCACGCCCGGCGGAACGTAGATGAACGAACCGCCCGACCACACCGCGGTGTTCAGCGCGGAGAACTTGTTGTCACCGGCCGGGATCACCGAACCGAAGTACCGCCGGAAGATCTCGGGATGTTCGCGAAGGCCGGTGTCGGTGTCGAGGAAGATCACACCCTGCGCCTCGAGGTCCTCGCGGATCTGGTGGTAGACGACCTCGGACTCGTACTGCGCGGCGACACCGGCGACCAGTCGCTGCTTCTCCGCCTCCGGGATGCCGAGCTTGTCGTAGGTGTTCTTGATGTCCTCGGGCAGTTCCTCCCAGGAAGCGGCCTGCTTCTCGGTGGAGCGCACGAAGTACTTGATGTTGTCGAAGTCTATGCCCTCGAGGTTGGAACCCCAGTTGGGCATGGGCTTGCGGTCGAAGATGCGCAGGGCCTTGAGCCGCTGTTCGAGCATCCACTCGGGCTCGCTCTTCTTCCCCGAGATGTCGCGGACGACGGCCTCGGACAGACCTCGCTGCGCGGCGGCGCCCGCCTCATCCGAATCGGCCCAGCCGTAACCGTATGTGCCCAGTGAGGCGATGGCCTCTTCCTGGGTCAGTGGCCGCACCTGATCGGTTGCGGATTCGCGACCTGCTTCACCGTATTCGCGGCTCGTCGCAGCGGCGGTCGTTGTCATTCGGCACTCCTTCCGGAGTCGTTCGTGCGTTCCGCCGCGGGCTGTGCGGCGGTTGCGGTCGAAGGTTGCGGGGTCGAGGCTCGTCCGGCGGCGGGCCTCGGTGTTCTCGACTTCGCGGTTCTCGGCTTGGCGGTTCCGGGCTTCGCGGCGGACAGCGCCACCAGCGGCACGTGGGTCGTGCACGCGCAGTCGCCATTGGCGATGGTGGCCAGCCGCTGGACATGGATGCCAAGCAGCTCGCGGAAGACCTCGAGTTCCGCGTCGCACAATTGCGGGAATTCCTCGGCGACGTGGGCGACCGGACAGTGATGTTGGCAGATCTGCACGCCCGCGCCGACCTTGCGGGTGGTGGCGGCGAAGCCCGCGTCGGTGAACGCCGCGGCGATCTCCTCGGCCTTGGCCGTCGTCCGTTCGGTGGTGTGCTCGACCGCCTCATCGGATCCCACCGCGTCGATGCCGGCCACGATGGTGCGCGCCCGTCTGCGCGCGAAGTCGGTGATGGCCTGTTCGCCGCCGATCTCGCCGAGTTGCCGGATGGCGGCGCCCGCCAGATCGTCGTAGGCGTGGCCGAGACGGCCGCGCCCCTTGGCGGTCAGCTGGTATTGCTTGGCCGGGCGACCGCGACCCTTCTGCTGCCACGGCGCCGAGCGCGCCGCCCGCGCCTGCCCGGAATCGATGAGCGCGTCGAGATGACGCCGTACACCCGCGGGGGCGAGACCGAGCCGGGCCCCGATGGCATTGGCGGTGATGGGCCCCTCCTCCAGCAGCAGCTGGACGATGGCGGCCCTGGTACGCCCTTCGGCGGTCGCGGGTGCGGCCGACGACACGGGCCCGGTCGCACGACCGGCCCGTTCGTCATCACTCCGCAAACCCACGGTTTTCACAACATCAGTGTGGCGGAATTCGTTCCCGAAATCTAATAAGGGTGCCCTGACCGACAACCCTCCCCCGACCCGCGGCGCGCCCGCCCGCGGGCGCGTGACCGCGCGAAACGGCCCGACACCGCGGACCGGCGCGCCGCACGGCCTCCCCGGACGTGACGCACAGCACACTCCGGCGGGCCGAACCGTGCGCTCGGAGCGGACCGCACGCCCTCGGCCGAACCCGTCGCGCGGCCGGGTCAACCGGTCTCCGACGGCGTTCCTTCCAGCCCGGATGGTCTCGCGGCATCGGCTACGCTGACTCGGTGATGTCCGGCGAACAGGGTGGTGCAGGTGTCGACGACGACCGTCCCGCCACCACGAATCCCCTGATCCGGCTGCGCAACTCCGCGCCGTTCGTCGCCGCGGCCGCCCGCGGGCGTCGCGTCATCGGACTCGACGTCCCGCCCGACCACACCGTCAGCGAGGCGCTGCACGCCAACGAGCCCGAGGCCGCCGGACTCAACGAGCAGGAGACCGCGCAGTGGCGCCGGGTCCGGCTGCTCGGCGCGACCGGTTCGGTGATGATGGCGATCGGCGCGCTCGGCCTCGGCGCGCAGCCCACGCTCCAGAACCCCACCTACGGCAAGGCCATCATCGGCCTGCCCGCCCGCGTGCACAGTTCGGGACTGGCGGTGACCATGCTCGGCACCGTCGTGCTCATGCTGGCCTGGCTGCTGCTCGGCCGGTTCGCGCTCGGCCTGCAATCCAATCGTGTGCGCAGGCTGAGCCGTTCACAGCTGGACCGCACGCTACTGCTGTGGATCATTCCGCTCTCGGTCGCGCCGCCCATGTTCAGCCAGGACGTCTATTCCTATCTGGCACAGGGCGAGATCGCCGCGCGCGGCCTCGACCCCTACGTGGTCGGTCCGGTGCAGGGGCTCGGGCAGGACCACGTGCTCACCCGCAGTGTCCCCAATATCTGGCAGAACACCCCCGCGCCCTACGGGCCGCTGTCGATCTGGTTCGGCAAGGGCATCGCCGAACTCACCGGCGACAACATGTTGGCGGGCGTGCTGCTGCACCGGGTACTGGCCCTCATCGGCGTTGCCTGCGTCGTGTGGGCACTGCCCCGGCTGGCGCAGCGCTGCCGCGTCTCCCCCGTCGCGGCGCTGTGGCTCGGCGCGGCCAATCCGCTGGTGATCTTCCATCTGGTCTCGGGCGTGCACAACGAGGCCATGATGATCGGGCTCATGCTGGTCGGCCTCGAATTCGCGCTGGCTGCCATCGCGCGGCCCGGTCCGCTGCGCGGACCTACGCTCGGACTGTTCCTGGCCGGGGCGACGCTGATCGCCCTGGCGGCGATGGTCAAGATCCCGGCCATGCTCGCGCTGGCCTTCGTCTGGATGGCGCTGAGCAGGCGTTGGGGCGGCAATTGGCGGGCGATCGTCGCCGCAGCGGTGCTGCTCGGCAGTGTCACCGCCATGGTCATGGTCGCCGTCTGCGTCGGCAGCGGACTCGGCTTCGGCTGGGTCGGCACCTTGACCACCGCCAATGCCGTACGCAGCTGGATGTCGCTGCCCACGCTGCTCGGCGTCATCACCGGTTTCGGCGGTGTGCTGCTCGGTCTCGGCGATCACACCACCGCACTGCTGAGCATCACCCGCCCCATCGCGGCGGCGGCCGCGGCCCTGGTCGTGCTTCGGTTCCTCATCGCCACCTGGAGCGGGCGCCTGCATCCGATCGGCGCGCTCGGCATGGCTTTCGGCGCGGTGGTGCTGCTGTTCCCGGTCGTGCAGCCGTGGTATCTGCTGTGGGGCATCGTCCCGCTCGCCGCGTGGGCCAACCGACCCGCCTTCCGCGTACCCGCGACGGTGGCCTCCGCGGTGGTCAGCGTGTTGCTCATGCCCTCGGGCAGTGAGATCACGCCCTTCGTGCTCATCTACGCCGCCGCCATCACCATCGTCACCTGCCTGCTCATGATCCTGGCGACCCGAAAATCGCTGCCGTGGCGATCGAATCGCACCGCCGCGGACCCCGCGGCGCCCGTCCCGGTCGCGCCCGCCGCCGCCGAGCGCGCAGCCACCGAGTGATCCGACAGGGGTGTCTTCCAGGTCACATCGGTCGACCGCTTACGGTGTGACATCGTGACCGCAGCCCACCGACCCGCCGTTCGCGTCGACGGCGTCGTCAAGCGTTACGGCGAGACCACCGCGGTCGACGGCCTGTCCTTCGATGTCGAACAGGCGCAGGTGTTCGCGCTGCTCGGCCCCAACGGCGCGGGCAAGACGACGACCGTCGAGATGTGCGAGGGTTTCGTCACCCCCGACGCTGGCTCGGTGCGTGTGCTCGGCCTCGATCCGATCGCCGACTCCGCGCGCCTGCGCCCGCGCATCGGCGTCATGTTGCAGGGCGGCGGCGCCTATCCGGGCGCACGGGCGGGCGAGATGCTCGAACTCGTCGCCGCCTATTCGGCCGATCCGCTCGACCCCGAGTGGCTGCTGCGCACCCTCGGACTCCAGGACAACCGGCGCACCCCCTACCGCAGACTGTCCGGCGGTCAGCAGCAGCGTCTGGCGCTGGCGTGCGCACTGGTCGGGCGACCCGAGATCGTCTTCCTCGACGAGCCGACCGCGGGCCTGGACGCCCAGGCCCGGCTCATCGTGTGGGAGCTCATCGACGCGCTGCGCCGCGACGGGGTCACGGTCGTGCTGACCACCCACCTCATGGACGAGGCCGAACAACTCGCCGACCAGCTGGTCATCATCGATCACGGGCGGATCGTGGCCGCGGGCAGTCCCGCGGAAGTCACCGCGCACGGCGCGGCCGGGCAGCTGCGGTTCTCCGCGCCGCCCAAACTGGATCTCGAACTGCTGAGAACGGCGCTGCCGGAAGGGTTCGCGCCACGCGAGACCGCACCGGGGGCGTATCTGGTGGAGGGTGAGATCGATCCGCAGGTGCTGGCGACGGTGACCGCGTGGTGCGCCCGGCTCAATGTGCTCGCCACCGATATCCGCATCGATCAGCGGCGGCTCGAGGACGTCTTCTTGGAACTCACCGGACGGGATCTGCGCGGATGACACATGTCGACCCGAGCGCCAACCGCTTCGACGCGGGCACCTTCGCTCCCGCGCCGCGTCCGGCCCCGCGCGCCGCGATGCTGCTCGCGCAGACCCGGCTCGAGCTGATCCTGTTGCTGCGCAATGGCGAACAACTCCTGCTCACCCTGTTCATTCCGATCACGCTGCTGGTCGGGTTGAGCCTGCTGCCCTTCGGCGATCTCGGCGACACCCGGGTGGACAAGATCGTGCCCGCGGTCATGATGGTGGCGGTCATGTCGACGGCGTTCACCGGTCAGGCCATCGCCGTCGGTTTCGACCGCCGCTACGGCGCGCTGAAGCGGCTGGGCGCCACGGCGCTTCCGCGGTGGGGGGTGATCGCGGGCAAGAGCGCCGCGGTGCTGATCGTGGTGGCGCTCCAGGCTGTCGTGCTCGGCGCCATCGGCGTCGTGCTCGGCTGGCGACCGGGCATCGGCGGCCTGCTGCTCGGCGCACTGGTGATCGCGCTCGGCACCTTCACCTTCGCGACCATGGGTCTGCTGCTCGGCGGCACCCTCAAGGCCGAGGTGGTGCTCGCGCTGGCGAACATTCTCTGGTTCGTCATGCTCGGCATCGCCAGCATCGTCTTCGCCTCCGACGATCTGCCCGCCGCGGTGGACGTCGCGGCCCGGCTCGTCCCCTCGGGCGCGCTGGCGGTGACCCTCGAGGACGCCATGCGCGGCGTCGCGGACTGGCTGGGGCTGATCGTGCTGACCGTGTGGGGCGCGGTGTGCGCCGTACTGGGCGTGCGGTACTTCCGTTTCCACTGACCGCGCGTCAAACGACACTTTGTAGTAGACCGGCTGCGGCGGCCCGACCGCCGGGGGCTACCATCGTCGGGTGCTGTATCGCGCCTTCCTCGGACTGGTCGATCGACTCCCTCTGCCCTCGTCGCGGGTGCAGCGGGCGATCGCGCTCGCGGTGATCCTCAGCCAGGCGGGTATCGCGGTCACCGGTTCGATCGTGCGCGTGACCGCCTCGGGACTCGGCTGCCCCACCTGGCCGCAGTGCTTTCCGGGCAGCTTCACCCCCGTCGGGGTGTCGGAGGTCGCGGTGGTGCACCAGGCCGTCGAATTCGGCAATCGCCTGCTGACCTTCGTGGTCACCCTGTGCGCCGGACTCATCGTGCTCGCGGTGCTGCGAGCGCGCCGCCGCCGGGAAGTGCTCGTCTACGCCTGGCTCATGCCCGGCGGCACCGTGGTACAGGCGGTCATCGGCGGTATCACGGTGCGCACCGGACTGCTGTGGTGGACCGTCGCGGTGCACCTAGTGGCGTCGATGCTCATGGTGTGGCTGGCCACCGTGCTCTACGCGAAGGTGGGCGAACCCGACGACGGCATCGCCACCGTCGGGGCCCCCGCCCCGCTGCGATGGCTCACCGCGCTCAGCGGCGTCGCCCTGGCCGCCGTGCTGGTGGCGGGCACGCTGGTCACCGCCGCGGGTCCGCACGCAGGCGACAAGAGTATCGACCGTCCGGTGGCCAGGCTCGAGGTCGAGATCGTCACGCTGGTCCACCTGCACTCGCAACTGCTGGTCGGCTATCTGGCCCTGCTGATCGGGCTGGCCTTCGGGCTGTTCGCGGTCGGCGTCACCCCCGCGATCAGGAACCGGCTGTTCACCGTGCTGGCGTTGGTCTGCGCCCAGGCGCTCATCGGCGTGGTCCAGTACTTCACCGATGTCCCCGCCGTCCTGGTCGTGTGCCACGTCGCGGGGGCCGCCGCCTGCACCGCGGCGACCGCCGCGCTCTGGGCGAGCCTGCGCACCCGGGAGACCGTGAGCGCGAGTCCGCGCACGGCCGCGGCACAGCCGGCCTGAGCCGCGCTCAGGCCGGCGCGCGCAGGTATCGGGCGTAGAAGTCGAAGATGCGCCGCCACGCGTCGGCGGCCACCTCGGGCACGTACGGCGTGCCTGCGATCTTCATGTAGAGACCGGGCACACCGGAATAGTTCTGGAAGAACGAGTGCGAGGTGTCGGGATAGACGCGGAAGTCGGTGGGAACGTTCTTGCGCGCCAGCGCGTCCCGGTAGCGCTCGGCGTCGGCGGTGGGAATGTAGCGGTCGGCGTCGCCGTAGCTGGCGACGACCGGGCACGGATCGGTGAGCAGCGGGTCGACGTCCTTGCCCGGGAACAGCATCCCGTAGTTGACCGAGGCCACGTCGAACATGCCGCGCCCGCCGGTGACCAGCGCGAATCGGCCGCCCATGCAGAAGCCCATGACACCGACCCGTCCGGTGCAGTCGGCGCGGGCGGCGAGTGTGTCACGGGCGCGCTGGATCTGGTCGAAGACCGGTCCATCGTCGCGCAGCAGGCCACGGAACACCTGCTGCACGCACAGTCCCCGCTTGTAGAGCCGCGGCCCGAGAGCGAGATAGCCGTTCGCCGCGAGATGGTCGCAGACACGGCGCAATTCGCCCGTCAGCCCGAATGCGTCGTGCAGGACGACCACCCCCGGGAACGGGCCGGTGCCCGCGGGCACGGCGAGATGGCCTCCATCGACCTCGGCGGTCGTGATGTCCTCGGCGTCCGCGGGGTTGCTCATCGACTCTCCGATCCGGTCCGACAATGATCGGTTCGGACTGTACGCGTCCCGGGCCGCCTGCACCCGCCGCGAACGCCGACCCGCCACCCACCTCGGGGGTGGGCGGCGGTCGGCTCGACTGTCGGAGGCTACCGGGAAGCGCCGACGGCCTCGGTCTTTCGAGATTCGATCTTTCGGGATTCGGCTGGCGCATCGGCCACCGAGTCCTCGGTCTCGGCCGCGCGCATCGGATCCTCGGCCGGATCGATGTCGATGGTGCGCCGCAGCGGCTTGTTCGGCAGCAGCAACGTCGCCAGCAGGGCCACGACCGTCGCGCCCGCCGCGATCAGGAAGATCCGGCCGGTCGCGTCACCGTAGGAGGCTCGTACCACCGCCGCGATCGGCGCGGGCAGCGATCCGAGGTCGAGATTGCTGCCGCCGGAGGCGTCGGTACGGATGCCGAGCTTCGCGAAGCCCTGGGCGGACAGTTCGCCCACCCGGGTGGCCAGCACCGAACCCAGTACCGAGACGCCGATCGCGCCGCCGAAGGTACGGAAGAACGCGACACTGCTCGACGCCGCGCCGATATTGTGCACGCTCACGGTGTTCTGCACGGCCAGGACCAGGTTCTGCATCATCATGCCGACGCCGAGGCCGACCACGGTGATGTAGGCGCCGACCAGCCACAGATCGGTGGCGTGGTCGATGGTGGAGAGCAGGCCGAATCCGATCACGAGCAGCGCGCCGCCGGTCACGACGAATCCCTTCCACTTGCCGAAACGGGTGATCAGCTGTCCCGACCCGACCGAACCGGTCAGCATGCCCGCGACCAGTGGAATGGTCAGCACACCGGCCGCCGTCGGCGAATAGCCGCGCGCGGTCTGGAAGTACTGGCCCAGGAAGGTGGTCGCGCCGAACATGCCGACACCGACCGCGATCGAGGCGATGATCGCAAGACCCGTGGTGCGCTCGGTGACGATGGGCAGCGGGATGATCGGTGACGCGGCCCTGGCCTCCACCCACAGCGTGGCCGCCAGCAGCGCCACGCCCGCGCCGACGTAGAGCGCCGACTCGCGCGAGATCCAGTCGTAGTGGCCCGCTTTGCCCGCGAAGGACACCCAGATCAGCAGGACCGAGACGCCTGCGGTGAGCAGCGCCGCGCCGAGCCAGTCGATGGATACGCCCGCCTTGCGTTCGGTGGGCAGTCGCAGCGTCCGCTGCAACAGCAGCAGGGCGATGACCGCCAGCGGCACGCAGACGAAGAAGCACCAGCGCCATCCGAGCGGGCTGTCGACGATGACGCCGCCGAGGATCGGACCGCCGGACATGGACACCGCCATCACCGCGCCCATGTAACCGGAGTAGCGGCCGCGTTCACGGGGCGCCACGATCGAGCCGATGATGGCCACGACCAGCGCGGTCAGACCGCCCATGCCGATGCCCTGGATGACGCGGGCCACCAGCAGCAGCGACACCGTGTGCGCGAAGCCCGCGACGACGGAGCCGATGACGAAGATGACGATGGCCGACTGGACCAGCGTCTTCTTGTTGAACAGGTCGGCGAACTTGCCCCAGATCGGCGTGGAGGCAGCGTTGGCAAGCAGCGCCGTGGTGATGACCCAGGCGTAAGCGGTCTGGGACCCGTGCAGGTCGCCGATGATGGTCGGCAATGCGGTCGCGACGATCGTGGTGCTCAGCAACGCCGTGAACAGCGCCGCCAGCAGTCCGGTCATCGCCTCGAGTATCTCGCGGTGAGTCATCGCGAACGGATCACGCGGTGTCACCGTCTCGACTGAACTGGACATCTACTTCCTGACTCTGTCTTCCTGACTCTGTCGCGCATCGGAGCGATGCGCCGGTACGGACTGGTGTGCGTGGGCGGTGAGGGCGGTTCTGAGCCGCTGAATCGCGAGGTAGGCGTGTTCGGCGTCGTCCTCGCTCCAGTCGGCCAGCGCCGATTGCAGTCCCCGTGCCCGTGAATTGCGAACGCGGCGCAGCAATTCGACGCCCTCCCCGGTGATGTGGATCAGGCTCGCGCGTCCGTCGACCGGGTCGGCGTGACGGCTGATGTAGCCCTCGGCGACCAGTTCGGTGACGTGGCGGCTCAGCGCCGACGGGCTGATGCAGAGGTCGACCGCCAGATCCACCTGACGGCACGGCCCCTTGGTCTCCAAGGTGCCGAGTACGCCGACGCCACCCGGAAGCAGCTGTCCCTCTTCGGGATGCAGCAGGACGAAGCGCATGGCCCGCCCCATCAGATAGAGCTCCTTGATGAGGTCCTGGGCCGTATCGGGCGACACCGCCATCGGTCACTCCCCACACGAGATTACTTACTTGCAGAACACAACTTTATTCTTATTGCTTGCAGTAAGCAACTATCAGAGGATGGTGACACCTATCACCGCGTGCGCGGACATCACGAAGAACCCGGCCGTCTTTCGTGGCCGGTAACGAAACGGTGACGTATTGCGATTCATTGATGAGACCGCGACGGACGGGTCGCGCGATCTCGTATGAGCAGGAAGGCCGTCCGATGACGAACCGCCCACCCCAGCCGAATATGACCCCGCTGGCCGCACTGGCGATCCTGCTCGGGTCGATCATGGTGCTCGCGGGGGTGAGCGAATCCGATCGCGTGGCGTGCTGGGCGGCCGACTACGGCACACTGCTCACCGCGATGGCGGTGCTGACCTATCTGGCCGTCGCGGCGCGCATCCTGCACTGGGGCATCGGCGAACTGCTCGACCCGGCCGACGGCCGCGGCTGAGGCCCCGCGAGCGGCGGGGCCGCCGGACTACTTCTCGTTGCGCGCCTTGGGAAAACGGCGCTGCCGGGCCACCCAGCCCGCCATTCGCGCCCAGTGCCCGCGGCGCGGGGTGACCACCGAGGTCAGCTCGCGATCCCATTCCTCGGTCTCGCTCAGGCCGTCGACCATCGCGACCAACTTCTTCGCACTCGCCAGATCGTCGACGACCCGATCGCCGAGGACGCCGTCGCCGCCGACCAGGGTGACGCGCACACCCATCCGGCCGATCGGCTGGAGAACCGCGGTCGCGGACCCGCCGTGCTCGGTGACGAATCCCTTGACCGAATCCACGACGGCGGACGACAGCCGGATATCGGCCCGTGCGGCAGCTTCAACGCTCATTCCGCCGAGTTTACCGACGGGTAGGCGAGAGTCGAGACCCCCGGGTGTAGAACTGAACCCATGCGCGCCATCCAGGTAAGCGAACACGGCGGTCCCGAGGTCCTCGTCCCCGCGGAGGTTCCGCAACCCTCGATCGGGCCCGATCAGCTGCTCGTCGACACCGAGGCCATCGGTATCAACTACATCGACACCTATGTCCGCACCGGACGGTATCCCGGTCCGCTGCCCTACATTCCGGGCGCGGAGGGCGCGGGCGTGGTCGCCGAGGTCGGCGCGAATGTGACGGAATTCTCGGTCGGTGACCGGGTCGCCTGGGCCGCGGCGGCGGGCAGCTACGCCCAACGGGTCGCCGTCGACGCCGCGGTCGCGGTGCCGGTGCCCGACGCGGTGCCCACACCGGTCGCGGCCTCGTCGTTGCTCCAGGGCATGACGGCGCACTATCTGCTGGAGTCGGTGTACCGCCCCGCATCCGGCGAGACGATCCTGGTGCACGCGGGCGCGGGCGGGGTCGGCCTGCTACTGACCCAGTGGGCCGCCGCGCGCGGCGTGCGGGTCCTCACGACCGTGTCCACCGATGAGAAGGAACGGCTCTCGCGGGCGGCGGGCGCTGCCGAAGTGCTGCGCTACGGCGACGATCTGGCCGAGCGGGTGCGCGCGCTCACCGACGGCGTCGGGGTCGCGGCGGTATACGACGGCGTGGGCGCGCCGACCTTCGAGGCGAGTCTGGCCGCGCTACGGGTGCGCGGCATGCTGGCACTGTTCGGGGCGGCGGGCGGACCGGTGCCGCCGTTCGACCTGCAACGGCTCAATGCCGCCGGATCGTTGTTCGTGACGAGGCCGACACTGGCCCATTACACCCGCGACCGGGACGAATTGCTATGGCGCGCGGGCGATATCCTCTCGGCGGTCGCCGAGGGCACGCTGTACGTGCGCATCGGCGCCACCTATCCCCTTGCCGAGGCCGCCCGCGCGCACACCGACCTCGAGGCGCGCGCGACGACCGGGTCGCTGGTGCTGCTGCCCGAGCGCTCGGCGGATTCGCGGCACTAGCGGGCGCGACGGGCGGTAGCCGAAACGGGGCAGCGCGTCGATCCCTCGGCGTCGGCGAGTTCCGCCGGTTCTCCGTCACGGCGAACGATCACCTCGTGTCGAGGAATGATCGGCGCGAGACGCGCCGACGGCGGCGGATGGCGCAATCCCTTCGCCGCCAACCGGTTCGCGCTCAGCCGAAGAAGCTGCCGACGGTGTCCCAGCCGAGCACCGAATCGACCGCGAGACCGCAGAACACCACGGCCAGGTAGTTGTTCGACTGGAGGAACAGCCGCAGCGGCTTCACCGATTCGCCGCGACGCACCCCGGCGTAGAGCTGATGGGCCATGAGCAGGAACCACGCGCCCGCCACCAGCGCGACCGCGGCGTAGACGACGCCGGTCGCGGGTACCAGCGCGAGCGTGGTGAGCACGGTGAGCCAGGTGTAGACGACGATCTGCTTGGTCACCGTCTGCTCAGTGGCCACCACCGGCAGCATCGGCACCCCGGCCGCGCGGTAGTCCTCCTTGTAGCGCATGGCCAGCGCCCAGGTGTGCGGCGGTGTCCAGAAGAAGATCACGCCGAACAGTGCGATCGCCGGCCAGCCGATGGTGCCGGTCACCGCCGACCAGCCGACGAGGGCGGGCATACATCCGGCCGCACCGCCCCACACCACGTTCTGCGAGGTCCGGCGCTTCAGGCCGAGGGTGTAGACGAAGACGTAGAACAGGATGGTCGTGACCACGAGTACGCCGCTGAGCAGATTCGCCTGCCACCACAACCAGGCGAAGGAGGCCAGACCGAGCACGATGCCGAAGACCGCCGCGTGCGAGGTGGGCACCGCCGCGCGGGCCAGCGGCCGCTTGGCGGTGCGCTTCATGACCTTGTCGATATCGGCGTCGGCCACGCAGTTGAGGGTGTTGGCGCTGGCCGCGCCCATCCAACCGCCGAACAGGGTGGCCAGGATGAGGCGGATGTCGACCGCGCCGCGATCGGCCAGCAGCATCGTGGGGATCGTCGCCACCAGCAACAGCTCGATGACCCGCGGTTTGGTCAGGGCGATGTAGGCCAGCGGTGCGCGCAACAGCCGGGTGAGGAATCCGTCGCCCGGTAGGCGATCGGCCTGCGCCATCGCGGAGGAGCCCTGCGCGCCGTGGCCCCCCGGCAGTTGCCCAATCCGCACTGTCTCTCCTCGCACGCCGTGCATCGCCGCTACTACTACAGAGGATGGTAGACCCTCGGCGCGGGCGCGCCGCGCCTCGCCCCCGGCCGCCGTCCACCGAAATCGACCGCATCCGGTCACCGAACGGCCACGAGTCGGACACTTTCGCCACGCCGCCCGGTCCGGTCACGGCGACACGGTCCGTGTAAGCCGGGTTACCGCGATCCCGCTCAGCGGGCACATCTAGGGTGGTGGTGACATCCGGCACGCGCCGCGCAGCCGCCGGAAGTCTCGCGGTCGAATCACCAGCCGCCCGAACACACCGCCGTCGACCATGTCAGGAGAACCTCGGTCGTGTCAGTCACAGACGACATCCGCGCACTCACTCAGCCGAACCACCCGGACGACTGGACGGATCTGGACACCAAGGCCGTCGACACCGTGCGCGTACTCGCCGCAGACGCGGTGCAGAACGCGGGCAACGGTCACCCTGGCACCGCGATGAGTCTCGCACCGCTGGCCTATTCCCTCTACCAGCGCACGATGCGCCACGATCCGAGCGATCCGCACTGGGTCGGCCGCGACCGCTTCGTGCTGTCGTGCGGTCATTCCAGCGTGACCCAGTACATCCAGCTGTATCTGGCGGGCTTCGGACTCGAACTCGAGGATCTGAAGACCCTGCGCAAGTGGGGTTCGCTGACCCCCGGTCACCCGGAGTACCGCCACACCGACGGCGTCGAGATCACCACCGGTCCGCTTGGCCAGGGTCTGGCGTCGGCGGTCGGCATGGCGATGGCCGCGCGCCGCGAACGGGGTCTGTTCGATCCTGACGCCGCGCCCGGCACGAGCCCGTTCGACCACTTCATCTACGTCATCGCTTCCGACGGTGACATGGAGGAGGGCGTCACCGCCGAGGCGTCCTCGCTCGCGGGCACCCAGCAGCTCGGCAACCTCGTGGTGGTCTACGACGACAACAAGATCTCCATCGAGGACGACACCACCATCGCCTTCACCGAGGACGTGGCCGCGCGCTACCGCGCATACGACTGGCACGTGCAGGTGGTCGAGGGCGGCGAGGACGTGGTGGCCATCGAGGCGGCCATCGCCGCGGCCAAGGCCGAGACCGGCAAGCCCTCGCTCATCGTGCTGCGCACCATCATCGGCTATCCGGCCCCCACCAAGATGAACACCGGTGCGGCGCACGGCGCCGCGCTCGGCGCCGACGAGGTGGCCGCCACCAAGAAGGCGCTCGGCTTCGATCCCGAACAGAGCTTCGAGGTCGACCCGGCCGTCATCGCGCACACCCGCGAGGCGATCACCCGCGGACAGCGGGCCCACCGCGATTGGCAGCAGGGCTTCGACGCATGGGCGCAGGCCAATCCGGCCAACAAGGCGCTGTTCGACCGGCTGGTCGCCCGCGACCTGCCCGCGGGCTGGACCGCGAATCTGCCTGTCCACGCACCGGATCCGAAGGGCACCTCGACCCGGAAGGCGTCGGGCAAGGTGCTGGCCGCGCTCGCGCCGGTGCTGCCCGAGCTGTGGGGCGGTTCGGCCGACCTCGCCGAATCCAACAACACCACCATGCCCGACGCGGGCAGCTTCGGCCCGGAGACGATCTCCACCGGCATGTGGAAGGCGAACCCGTACGGCCGCACCCTGCACTTCGGCGTGCGCGAGCACGCTATGGGCTCGATCCTCAACGGCATCGCCCTGCACGGCCCGACTCGCCCATACGGCGGCACCTTCCTGGTGTTCTCCGATTACATGCGCCCGGCCGTGCGACTCGCCTCGCTCATGCGGGTGCCCGCGATCTACGTCTGGACCCACGACTCCATCGGCCTCGGCGAGGACGGCCCGACCCACCAGCCGATCGAGCACCTGGCCGCGCTGCGCGCCATCCCCGGCCTGAACGTGGTCCGTCCCGGCGACGCCAACGAGACCACCTACGCCTGGCGCACCATACTGGAACGCGATTCCAGCGAGCGCACATCGCATTTCGTGCCCTCGGACGCGCCGCATCAGGACGGACCGTCGGCGCTGGCGCTGACCCGCCAGGACGTGCCGGTGCTCGAGGGCACCAGCTACGAGGGCGTCAAGCGCGGCGGATACGTACTGGCCGAGGCATCCACCGGCACGCCGCACGTGATCCTGATCGCTACCGGTTCCGAGCTCCAACTCGCCGTGGCGGCCCGCACTACGCTGGAGGAGCAGGGCATCGGAACCCGCGTGGTGTCGATGCCGTGTGTCGAGTGGTTCGACGCGCAGGACAAGGCCTATCGGGACGAGGTGCTGCCCCCGTCGGTGCGCGCTCGGGTCACTGTCGAAGCCGGCATCGGCATGCCGTGGCACCGGTTCGCGGGTGACGCGGGCGAGATCGTGTCGATCGAGCATTTCGGCGCCTCCGCCGACTTCAAGACCTTGTTCCGCGAGTTCGGGATCACCGCCGAAGCCGTTGTCGCCGCGGCGGCGCGCACGCTCGAAAACGTGAAGGGATAACCGCCATGACGCAGAACCCCAACATCGCCTCGCTGTCCGCGGAGGGCGTGTCGGTCTGGCTCGACGATCTGTCGCGCGACCGCATACAGTCGGGCAACCTGGCCGAACTCATCGCCACCCGCGGCGTCGTCGGCGTCACCACGAATCCGACGATCTTCCAGGGCGCGCTGAGCAAGGGCCACGCCTACGACGGACAAGTCAAGGACCTCGCCGCGCGCGGCGCGGACGCCGACGCCGCGGTGCGCACCATCACCACCGACGACGTGCGCGCCGCCTGTGACGTCTTCGCGCCGGTCTTCGAGGCGACCGACGGCGTGGACGGCCGCGTCTCCATCGAGGTCGACCCGCGTCTGGCCTTCGACGCGGACAAGACCGCCGCGCAGGCGGTCGAGCTGTGGAAGATCGTCGACCGGCCGAACCTGTTCATCAAGATCCCGGCCACCGAGGAGGGCCTGCCCGCCATCACGGCGGTGCTGGCCGAGGGCATCAGCGTCAATGTCACGCTGATCTTCTCGGTGGCGCGCTACCGCGCGGTCATGGGCGCCTATCTCGACGGCATCCGCAGGGCGAAGATCGCGGGCCACGATCCCGCGCGCATCCACTCGGTGGCCTCGTTCTTCGTCTCCCGCGTCGACACCGAGATCGACAAGCGGCTCGAGGCCATCGGCACGCCGGAGGCGCTGGAGCTGCGCGGCAAGGCCGGTGTCGCCAACGCCCGCCTCGCCTACGCGGAGTACCAGGACGTGTTCGACGGCGGCGCGCACACCTCGACCTACGACAACCTCGCCTCCGCGGGCGCGAATCGCCAACGGCCGCTGTGGGCTTCGACCGGGGTCAAGAATCCCGACTACCCCGACACCCTCTATGTCACCGAACTGGTCGCGAGGAACACGGTGAACACGCTGCCGGAGAAGACCCTCGAAGCCGTCGCCGACCACGGCGAGGTGCACGGGGACACCCTCAGCGGCACCGCGGCCGAATCGCGGGAGCTGTTCGACAAGCTCAGCGCGGTCGGCATCGACCTCGACGACGTGTTCGCGGTGCTCGAACGCGAGGGTGTGGAGAAGTTCGAGAAGTCATGGGAGGAACTGCTGACGGCGACGGCGGCGGAATTGCGCGCGGCCGGAAGCGGAAGCAACTGACCGATGGCCGGCACAGCAGAGGTCTCCGGCAATCCACTGCGCGATGAGCGGGACAAGCGGGTTCCGCGCATCGCGGGACCGTGCGGCATGGTGATCTTCGGGGTCACCGGCGATCTGTCCCGTAAGAAACTGATGCCGGCCATCTACGATCTGGCCAACCGGGGGCTGCTGCCCCCCGGTTTCGGTCTGGTCGGATTCGCCCGCCGCGACTACGCCGACGAGGATTTCGCCCAGGTCGTCCTCGATGCCGTGAAGGCGAACGCGCGCACACCCTTCCGCCAGGAGGTCTGGGACCATCTGGCCGAGGGCATCCGGTTCGTGCAGGGCAGTTTCGACGACGACGCCGCCTTCGACAGACTCTCCGACACACTCGCCGCACTGGACAAAGAACGCGGCACCGGCGGCAATCACGCCTTCTACCTGTCGATTCCGCCGGATATGTTCCCGCTCGTACTCGATCAGCTCTCCGCACACGAGCTGGCCAAGCCGCAGAACACCGATTCGCGGGGCCGCGCCCCGTGGCGGCGGGTGGTCATCGAGAAGCCGTTCGGCCACGATCTGGAAAGCGCCGTCGAACTCAACACGCTGGTGAACCGGGTGTTCCCGGAGGAGACCGTCTTCCGCATCGACCACTATCTCGGCAAGGAGACGGTGCAGAACATCCTGGCGCTGCGCTTCGCCAACCAGCTGTTCGACCCGATCTGGAACGCCAACTACGTCGACCACGTCCAGATCACCATGGCCGAGGACATCGGATTGGGCGGGCGCGCGGGCTATTACGACGGCATCGGCGCGGCCCGCGACGTGATCCAGAACCATCTGCTGCAACTGCTCGCGCTCACCGCCATGGAGGAGCCGATCAGCTTCCAGCCCAAACAGTTGCAGACCGAGAAGATCAAGGTGCTCTCGGCGACGAAACTGGTGGAACCGCTGGACGAGACCACCGCGCGCGGACAGTACGCGCAGGGTTGGCAGGGCGGCGAACACGTGGTCGGCCTGCTCGAGGAAGAGGGTTTCGATCCGCAGTCCACGACCGAGACCTACGCCGCGATCACACTCGAGGTCGACACCCGGCGCTGGGCGGGCGTGCCGTTCTACCTGCGCACCGGAAAACGCCTCGGCCGCAGGGTGACCGAGATCGCGGTGGTGTTCAAGCGTGCGCCGCATCTGCCCTTCGACCAGACCATGACCGAGGATCTCGGCCAGAACGCACTGGTCATCCGAGTACAGCCGGATGAGGGCATCACCATGCGATTCGGTTCCAAGGTTCCCGGATCGAGTATGGAAGTACGCGATGTGAACATGGATTTCAGCTACGGCGAATCGTTCACCGAGTCATCGCCCGAGGCATACGAACGTCTGATCCTGGACATGCTGCTCGGCGAGCCGTCGCTGTTCCCGGTGAACGCGGAGGTCGAATTGTCCTGGAGCATCCTCGATCCGGTGCTGGCGCACTGGGCAACCGAGGGCAGGCCGCAGTCGTACGAGGCGGGCACCTGGGGGCCGGAATCGGCCGACGAGATGCTCGAACGCACGGGCCGGGAATGGCGGCGCCCGTGATCGTCGACATGCCCGACACCACCACCGGCGCCGTCACCAAACGCCTGCTCCAACTGCGCGAGAGCAATGGGGTCATCGCCATGGGGCGGGTGCTCACCCTGGTGGTGTGCACCCTCGACAGTTCCGAGGCGGAGGACGCCATCGACGCGGCCAACGACGCGAGCCGCGAACATCCATGTCGCGTGGTGGTTCTCGCCCGCGGCGACCGTTCGGCGAGCACCAGACTCGACGCCCAGATCCGCGTCGGCGGCGACGCGGGCGCGGCCGAGGTGATCGTGCTGCGGTTGCTCGGCGAGTTGATCAACCACGAGAGCAGTGTGGTCATCCCGTTCCTGCTGCCGGATACGCCCGTGGTGGCATGGTGGCCGCGCGGCGCACCGGAGTTCCCGTCCAAGGATTCGGTGGGCAAACTGGCGACCCGGCGGATCACCGACGCGACCTTCGCGGCGGATCCGCAGGCGACCATCAAGAAGCGTTTCGGCTCCTACGCCCCCGGCGACACCGATCTGGCCTGGAGCCGCATCACCTATTGGCGGGCACTGCTGGCCGCGGCCATGGACGAACCGCCGTTCGAGCCCGTCGAGTCGGTCACGGTGTCGGGTCTGCGCAACGAGCCCGCCCTCGACATGCTGGCGGGCTGGCTGGCCGCCCGGCTCGACTGTCCCGTGCGCCGCCGTTCCGGGGCGCTCACGGTGCGGTTGCACCGCCCGTCGGTGTCCATCGCCATCGAGCGGCCGCAGACCGGGCGCACCGCGACGCTCACCCGCACCGGCGATCCCGATCAGCGGATCGCGCTGGCGCGCAGGGAAACTCGCGACTGCCTGGCCGAGGAACTGCGGCGGCTCGACGCCGACGAGATCTACGCCGAGGCACTCGCCGGAATCGAGAGGGTCACCTATGAGTGAGACACCGGGGCAGGAGTACGGCGATCAGGTGCGCCGGATCACCAGCGAGTTCCGCGCCGACACCGTCGAGGTCCATCCCGACACCGAGGCGCTGGTCGCCGCCGCGGCCACCCGATTCGTCGAGGTCGTGACGGCGGCGCAGGCCGCGCGCGGATCGGCCTCGGTGGTGCTGACCGGTGGCGGAACAGGGATCGGGCTGCTGGAACTGGTGCGCGAGAGTCCCGGTGATATCGACTGGTCGGCGCTCGACATCTTCTGGGGCGACGAACGTTTCGTCCCCGCGGGCGATCCCGAGCGCAACGAGTTGCAGGCGCGCCGGGCCCTGCTCGACCACGTGCCGGTCGACCCGGCCCGCGTGCGCGCCGTGGCCACCTCCGACGGCGAGTATCCCGATCCGACCGTGGCGGCAGCGCAGTACTCGGCCGCCGTCCACGCCCACCTGGCCACCGCGGGCGTCTTCGACCTGCATCTGCTCGGCATGGGCGGCGAGGGACATGTCAATTCGCTGTTCCCGGACACCGACGCGGTCCGGGAAGCACACGAACTGGTGGTGGCGATCACCGACTCCCCCAAACCGCCCCCGGTCCGTGTCACGCTGACCATCCCCGCCATCCGCCGAACCCGCCACGTGGTACTGGTCGTCGGCGGCGCGGCCAAGGCCGACGCGGTGGCGGCGGCCCTCGGCGGCGCGGCGGCCGTCGATATACCCGCCGCGGGCGCCGTCGGCACCGAGTCGACCACCTGGCTGCTCGATGAACCGGCCGCCTCCGCCCTGAAGTAGCGGTAGGCCCCGAGGAGGGTTGCGCATCCGGCGACCGGTCCTCGGACCACGGACGCGGCGGCGCGGGCGGTGCGCGAGGAATCGGACGCGCGAGTGTCGACATCGGATCGAGGCAGCGGACGACCCGCGGAGTCACGCGCGTCGGCGGTATCGGTCACGACTCGCCGGATACCATTCGACCTCGTGTGCCGTGGTCGGGCGCTGCGTCCGGGAATGTGTCACGAAGGGGTGTGGGGTGATCGATCTGCACGGTGAGCTCGATCGACGGTGGCGGGCGGAGGTGTCGGCGCTTTCCGTACTCGCGCCGCGCTCGCGGCGGGAGGATGTGGCGCCGGGCTTGTCGGGGGCGACGCTGCTGGAATTGTTCGAGGCGCAGGTGACCAGTCGGCATCTCGACCTGGCGGCGTGGCGACTCGGGGAACAGCGGAAGGGGTACTACAGCATCGGATCGTCCGGGCACGAGGGCAACGCGGCATTGTCGGCGGCGCTGCGGGTCACCGATCCCGCACTGCTGCACTATCGTTCGGGCGCGTTCTTCGTGCACCGCACACGGCGGGTGGGCGGACTCGATCCGATACGCGCGGTATTGCTCGGCGTGGTCGCCGCGGCCGCGGACCCGATATCCGGTGGCAGGCACAAGGTTTTCGGCAGCGCGCCGGCGCACGTCATTCCGCAGACCTCGACCATCGCCTCGCATCTGCCGCGCGCGGTCGGACTCGCCTTCGCACTCGAACGTGCGGCGCGACTGGGGATTACGAGTACCTGGCCCCCGGATTCGGTGGTGCTGTGCAGTTTCGGTGACGCCTCGGCCAATCACAGCACCGCCGCGGGCGCGATCAATACCGCCGTGCACACCGCCCACCAGGGCATCGCGGTGCCGGTGCTGTTCGTGTGCGAGGACAATGGCATAGGCATCAGCGTCCCCACCCCGCCCGACTGGATCGAGGCCGCCTACGGCAACCGCCCCGGGCTGCGCTACTTCGACGCCGACGGCTGCGACCCGCTCGACGCCCTCACCGAATCCGCTCGCGCCGCCGACTGGGTCCGCGCGAACCGCCGACCCGCCTTCCTCCGCCTTCGCACCGTGCGCCTGCTCGGCCACGCGGGCTCCGATGTCGAATCCGCCTACCGCGCGCCCGCCCGGATAGCGGCGGACCTCGCCCGCGACCCGGTCACGGCCACCGCGCGGCTGCTCGTCGCCTCCGGCATCACCACCGTGAGCGACGTCGTGCGACGCTACGACGACATCGCCCGCGCGGTGGCCGACGCGACCGAATCCGTCCTCGGCGCACCGACTCAGGATTCCGCCGCCGCCGTGACCGCCACGCTCGCACCCGCGCACCCCGACGCCGTTCGCGCCGACGTGCTGCGCCCGTGCGCACGCCCCGAAGCGGTGCCACCGGCTTCTCGCTCGGAATCGGCGACGCGCGGCGCCGACAAGGCCGAGCCGAACCTCCGCGGCGCGAGCGAACCCATGACATTGGCGCAGGCGGTCGATCACACGCTCGCCGAACTTCTGGCGCGTGATGCCGACGTCCTGGTCTTCGGGGAGGACGTCGGGCGCAAGGGCGGGGTGTACGGCGTGACCAAGGGGCTGCGGAAGCGGTTCGGAGCGCGTCGGGTATTCGATACCTTGCTCGATGAGCAGAGCATTCTGGGGACGGCGCTCGGAGCGGGGCTCGCGGGGTTCGTGCCGATTCCGGAAATCCAGTATCTGGCCTACGTACACAATGCGCTCGACCAGATTCGCGGGGAGGCGGCCACGCTGTCGTTCTTCTCGTCCGGGCGCTATCGCAACCCGATGGTGGTGCGCGTCGCGGGCCTCGCGTACCAGAAGGGTTTCGGTGGGCACTTCCACAATGACAATTCCGTTGCGGCACTGCGGGATATCCCCGGGGTGATCGTCGCGGTGCCCGCGCGCGCGGACGATGCCGCGGCCATGTTGCGGACCTGCGTGTCGGCGGCGCGGGTCGACGGCCGGGTCTGTGTGTTCCTCGAGCCGATCGCGCTCTACCACACGCGCGACCTGCATCCGGGCGACGGTGCGTGGTGCGCGCCCGCGTCGGGGGTCGACCATATCGAGGTCGGTCGGGCACGAGTGTACGGCGACGGCGAGGATCTGACCGTGGTGAGTTTCGGCAACGGCGTGCCGATGAGTATGCGCGTGGCCGATCGGCTCGCGGCCGATGGCGTGGGAACGCGCGTGCTCGATCTGCGCTGGCTCAACCCGCTCCCCGTCGCCGACCTGCTTCGGCACGCGCGCGCGACCGGACGGGTGCTCGTCGCCGACGAGACCAGACACAGCGGCGCGGTCTCGGATTCGGTGCTCGCCGCACTCGTCGACGCCGGATTCGACGGGATGATCACCCGCGTCACCAGCGCGGACAGTTTCGTCCCGCTCGGCCCCGCCGCCGCGACCGTGCTCATGGACGAAGCCGCGATCGAAGCCGCCGCCCGCGCGCTGCTCGATCGAGAACCCCGCGCGACGCCGCGGCCCGATCCCGCCCGCGGCGACACCGCCCGCTCCGACGCCGCGCCGACCGCCCTCGATCCCGTTCTCGGCGACATCGAGCGGACGGACACCCGGGAGACCGACACCGCACCGGGCGACGCCGCGCGACCGGACACCCGCCGTCCTTTCCTACGGCGATTCGGATTCGGTCGGCGCGAAGGTGGAAATACAGTGGAGGACAATTCCTGACCAGCGGCGGAAGGATGCGACATGACCACGATGTCCACACTCGGCGAGGTCCGCCCCGAACACGACGACACCGCGGGCGGTGAGCGGGTCCTGCTGCACTACCAACGGTCCTACCGTAAGCCGGTACTCGATGTCTGGTCGGCGTGCACCGATCGCGGCCAGCTCGGACGCTGGCTCGGCACGGTGCGCGGCGGCAATGGCAATCTGTCCGTGGATCTGCTCGACGGTCCGGTGAACGGGCCCGTGGCGGTGCGGGTCGAGCACTGTCTGGCCCCGCACGAACTGGT
Source organism: Nocardia arizonensis (assembly GCF_001310275.1). Taxonomy (GTDB): domain Bacteria; phylum Actinomycetota; class Actinomycetes; order Mycobacteriales; family Mycobacteriaceae; genus Nocardia; species Nocardia arizonensis. The sequence continues at coordinate 5,163 of NZ_LGYZ01000054.1, read as the reverse complement.
GCTGCACCTCGACGGGTCGCTGCTGGAGATGCGGCTCGGCCAGGTCGGCGTGGTCACCACGGTAGAACTCGTGCGCCGCCATCTGAGCCGTCCACAGGCCGCCATCCTCGGCCCGCGGTGGCAGTACCTGCTCGACCGGCTCGACGCCTATCTCGAATACCGGCCGCTGCCGCGGTGGTCGGACTATACGGAGCCGGCGCGCGACTACCGCTAGACCAGATCGCGCAGGTGCTCGATGAGCAGGGCGTTGACCTGTTCGGTGCGTTCCAGTTGCACGAGATGTCCGGCCCCGGCGATTTCGGTGACCCCGCGCAGGTCGGTGAGGTAGGCGCGGAGCACACCGAGCGGATCACGTCCGCTGAAGCCTTCCATATCGGTGTCGTGTTCGCCGTGGAGGAAATACGCGGGCACCGTGACCTTCGCATCGGCGTAGGCGGCGGTGAGTTCCCAGTTGCGATCCAGCGCCCGGTACCAAGCGAGTCCGCCGGTGAATCCGGTGCGGTCGAATTCCGCCGCGAGCACGTCGAGTTCGGCGGCGGTGAGCCAGCTCCACGGCAGGGCGGGCGCCTGGGGCAGCACGTCGAGATATCCGGTGCCCTCGGCCGGGTGACTCCAGGTGTCGAGATAGTGGTATTCGCCGCTGAGCGCGTAATAGACCCGGGCCAGGAATTCGCGCGGATTCGCGTCGAGTTCGACATCGGCGGGTCCGGGCCGCTGGAAGTAGTCCAGGTGCAGGAAGTGGCGTTGCGCCGCTTTGGCCCACAGTTGTGAGGGGGCGCGCGGCGGACGCGGCGCGTACGGATTGTTGAGTACGACGACTCCCCCGAGACGTTCGGGCGCCCGCAGCGCCAACTCCCACACCAGGGCCGCGCCGAAATCGAGGCCGACGAATACGGCGCGCTCGGCGCCGATATCGTCGAGCAGCGCCAGCAGGTCGCCGACGACGGCGCGATTGGTGTAGGCATCCGGCTCGTCGGCGGTCTCGGTACGACCGTATCCGCGCAGGTCGGGAGCGATTGCCCGGTATCCGGCGGCGGCAACGGCAGACAGTTGGCGGTGCCATATGTACCAGGTGTGCGGGAAGCCGTGGCAGAAGACCACCGGATATCCCTCGCCCTGTTCGGCGATGTGCATCCGCACCCCGCCGGACCTCACGAACCGATGCGTCATTTCCACGAGCGCCTCCAAAACTTTAGAACGTGTTCCTATTTCACGGTAATGTCCCGAAGTCGTGAGCGGAATACCTCAGGAACTTGGCGGCAGCGTCGCCGTCGTGACCGGCGCGAGCCGCGGAATCGGCAAGGGCATCGCCCTGGAATTGGGAGCGGCGGGGGCCACGGTATTCGTGACCGGTCGCACGGTCACCCCCGGTCGCCTGCCCGGAACCGTGCACGGCACCGCCGCCGAGATCGACGAACTCGGCGGCACCGGCATCCCCTTCGTCTGCGATCACCGCGACGACGACGCGGTCGCGCGACTGTTCGAGCGCGTGCGCGACGAATACGGCCGCCTCGATGTCCTGGTCAACAATGTCTACAACGCGCCAGCGGCCGCACGGTGGCTCGGCAAACCGTTCTGGGAGGTGCCACCCGCCGCCTGGGACGAAACCTTCGACGTCGGCGTCCGGTCCCATTACGCCGCCGCGGTATTCGCCGCACCGCTGCTGATCGAGTCGAGCGGCCTGCTGGTCAATGTCTCCTCACCGGGCGCGCGGCGCTATATGCACAACGCGGTGTACGGGGTGGCCAAGTGCGCGCTGGACCGGCTCACCGCCGATCTGTCCCGCGACCTCACCGACACCGAGGTCACGGTGGTCTCGCTGTGGCCGGGCATCGTGAACACCGAACTGCTCGCGATGGTGCCCGCCGATGCCGAGGGACGGAGACTGGTCCGCCTACCGGGCGAAGGCACCTTCGACCTGAACGCGGCCGAGAGTCCACACTTCCCGGGCCGCGCGGTGGTCGCCCTCGCCACCGACCCCGCGCGTCGGACCCGTACCGGAACCTCGTGGCGGGTGGCCGATCTCGCCGACGAGTACGGATTCACCGATATCGACGGCCGCGTGCCGCGCAACGATCCGCCGGACTGAAACAGGTTGCCCCACCCGCGAATCCGCGCCGGACACGGGACTTCCGCCCGAGGTGGACGCGTACTTCTCCGGTGCTAGTCTGTCGCGGTCGGTCGGAGCGCGAATCCGACATCCCGTCAGCACCTTTCGAAGGAGCGCGTGAATGCCGCAGGTTGCCTTGGTCTCCCGGGTCAAAGCGAAGCAAGGGCGAGCCGATGAACTCGTGGCCGCCTTCGGCCCGGTATTCGAGCAGGTCGCAGGCGAACCGGGCACGCTGCTGTACGTACTGAACCGCTCCAAGGACGATCCCGAACTGTTCTGGATCTCGGAGATCTACGCCGACGAGGACGCCTTCGCCTCGCACCGCGACAGCGCGGCCATGTCGGCGGCCACCCCGGTGCTGGGCGAACTCATCGCCGGGGCCGAACTCATCGTCGGCGAGCCGCTGGCGGCCAAGGGCCTGCCCGTCTGAACGGCGGGCGCCGCCCGATCCGGCCTCAGAGGCTGAAGGCGATCGACCGTAGCACCAGCGCAAGGATGAACACGATCGTGAACGCCAGGTCGATGGCGAGCCCGCCCGCGCGCACCGGCGGCAGCACCTTGCGCACCGGTGCGATGACGGGTTCGGTGACCCGTTGCGCGAGGTCGCGGGCGCGCAGCACCCAGGGCGTCGTGGTGCGTCCGAGCAGTACGGCCCAGTCCAGGATCATCCGCGCGATCAGCACGATGATGAACAGCGTCAGGGCGTAGCCGATCACCGTTGCGATGAGGCTCATGACCAACTCCTTCGATGTCGGCCGGGCGGCCGTCCTACCGATGTCAACGACTCGCCGCGTCCCGGAGTGTCCGCGGCGCCGCCTTCTCAGCCGACTCTAAGCATCGGACAATTCGGGCACCACCGCGACCACCCGGGTGTCTTCCGCGAACTTCTGGCGAATCGACCGCGCAGACCGATCGGTTTCGTACACTCGATCATGTTCGTCCGAATCAAGCCACCGGCGGACGGCACGCATACGTCGACCGCCGACGCGCTGGAATCGCACCGGGGCGAGGAGCTTTCCCGAGCACCCCTGATCCCCTCGCCCCGGTGCATTCACCACGATCACCCGATTCGGATGACGCGGACCGGCCGCCACGATGCGAATGTACTCGGCGACCTCCCGCATACGCCACGGAAGGGCCGCCGATGACCACGGGCATATCCACCGACACCCGATACCCGTTCCACGACGGATATCCGACGCCGGAAGCAGCGCGGCGGGCACGCGCGGACACCGATTTCCAGCGCGCCGTTCTCGCCTACCGGTTCTGGTATCCGACGGTCTCGATGGAGGGCATCTTCCACGGCAACCGGGCGGCGGGTATGCCCGACAACGCCTCGATGGGTATCGCCGCCACCGGGCCGCGGCACGTGGGCTTCACCCTCAACTCCGACACCCCCTACGGAGCGGCCGTCCTGGACCTCTCGGGCGGCCCCATGGTCATCGGCCTGCCCAAAGGGCCCTACCTCGGGCTCGTCGACGACCACCACCAACGCTGGGTCACCGATCTCGGCATTCCCGGCCCGGACGGCGGCTCCGGCGGCACATACGTCATAGTCCCGCCCGAATACGACGGCGAGTTGCCCGCCGACGCCCACCTCGCTCGATCGGGTTCCCACAAGGTCTTGCTCGCCTTGCGCGCACTGCCCATCGGCGGCCTCGACAACGGGCTGGCGGCACTGCGCCGAGTGCGCATACATCCACTCGGCGCGCTCGGCACCGCACTCGATTTCGTCGACGCCACCCGATCCGAGATGGACTGGAGTTGTCTGGACTGGGAGGACGGGCTCGAATTCTGGCGGGTGCTGCACACCGTGCTCGAATCGGAGCCGGTCGTCGAGGAATTCGCGCCGATGTACGGTCTGCTCACCGATCTCGGCATCGGCCGCGGAACGCCATTCGCCCCCGAGGACCGTCTGGCGGCACTGCTCACCGACGCCGCGCGCACCGGCCGTGACGCCATGCTCGTCTCGGCCTTCGCCAGCGCCCGCCCGGATCGGCTCGCCTGGCCGGACCGCCGGTGGGAATGGGTGGGGCTCGTGGAGGACAACGGCGACTTCCGCACCGCGTCCGGTATCGATCTCGAAGCCCGCGACCGTTGGTTCGCCCAGGCGATCATCGCCTCCCCGGCCATGTTCGGCCGCCGGGCCGGAACCGGATCGCTGTACTGGCTCGGTGTGCGCGACGCGGAGGGCGACTATCTCGACGGCGGCGCCTCCTATACCGTGGAGATCCCCCAGCCGGTGCCCGCCGAACTCTTCTGGTCGATCACCATCTACGACGCCGCCACCAGGTCACAGGTGCGAACGGAGACGGGCATCGCGGCACTGCGCTCACAATTCGAACTCAATGGCGTGCCGACCCACCAACCGCTGCGCCTGCATTTCGGCCCCGCCGCCCCCGACCACGCGCACCACCGTTGGCTCCAGACCGTACCCGGCCGGGGTTGGTTCGCCTACCTGCGCGTCTACGGTCCACGTCGAGCCGCGTTCGAGGGCACCTGGAGACCGGGCGACTTCCGCCGCACGGATTAGATTTCGCGCCAACGGATTTCGCCCCGAAAATGGCGCAGCCGTCCCACTCTCACAGTCAGAGCTTTACGGCGTCCCTTCCGATGGACCGCTGCGCCTGTACTTCGGTTCCATACGCGGAACCCGCTCGGGGGCGGCTCGTCTCGCGACGAACCACCCCCGGCGTTGCCTTCTCGACCGACGAAATTACTTCGCGGGGGCCTGCTTCAGGGAGGGCTGGTTGATGGTGGTGAAGTACTGGATCGCCGCCGCGATGGCCACCGGGGCGGTGATCAGGATCTGGCCGGTGATGGTGCCAAGCGCGCCGACGGCGGCGATGCCCACCAGGCAGCCGACAGCGGCCGCCGGAATGAACGGACCGAACAGGCCACCGATGGTGCCCGCGGCCAGGGTGCCGCCGGCGATACCGCCGAGGACACAACCCACCGCGCCGCCGGACAGGCCGCCGACCAGGGTGCCGATGGTGGCGCCCATGGAGATGGTCGAGGTCAGACGGCTCCAAGCGGCCTGCTCACGCTCGTAC
>NZ_LGYZ01000053.1 GCF_001310275.1 Nocardia arizonensis | reverse complement strand
CGGCCTTGATCTTGAACACGCCGTTCTCGACATCCATCGAGCCCGAGTCGATGGAGATGATCGACTGGGTGTCGGTGGCGTTGGCGGTGAAGTTGACGGCCTCGTCGGTGGCCGGCGCCGCGTTGACGGTACCTGCGGTGATGCCGAGGGCGGCGATCACCAGCGCCGACGTAGCGGCGAATTTCCTCATCAGCATTTTGTTCTGAACCTCGATGTGAAGCGTTCGGAGGGGACCTGACGATCGAAATCGAGCCCAGCTAACGAGTGGTGAACCAGTCGTGACCTTTGCTTCAAATTCTGTTCACCATTGAGACTCCCAGCTTGGTGGGGTCCCGGAAACCAAGGCCACGAGCTGGGTTTTCTCCAGAGAATCAAACCGATCGTTACATACTACTTTTCGGTAGTGTGATGAATATCACACCATCCGAACGGGTTCTAGTATTTCGAAATCGGGCTTCAGGGCTCGGCAACGGAACCGGGGCGGGTCGACGTATGGTCTTGGGGTGCGATTGCTCGTAACCGGGGGCGCCGGGTTCATCGGCGCGAATTTCGTCCAGCAGACCGTGTCCGAACGTCCAGGGACCACGGTAACGGTCCTCGACGCACTGACCTACGCGGGTAATAAGGCGTCGCTCGACCCGGTGGCCGACCGCATCGATTTCGTGCACGGTGATATCGCCGATCTGGATCTCGTCGACGAACTCGTCAGCGGCGTCGACGCCGTCGTCCACTTCGCCGCCGAATCGCACAACGACAACTCGCTGAGCGAGCCGTGGCCGTTTGTGCAGACAAATATCATCGGCACGTATTCGCTGCTCCAGGCGGTGCGCAGGCACGACGTGCGATACCACCATGTCTCCACCGACGAGGTCTACGGCGATCTCGACTGGGACGCGCCGTCTTTCACCGAGGCCACGCCCTACAATCCGTCGAGTCCCTACTCGGCCACCAAGGCGTCCAGCGATCTGCTGGTCCGGGCGTGGACACGCTCCTTCGGCGTGCGCGCAACCCTGTCCAACTGTAGTAACAACTACGGGCCGTACCAGCACGTCGAGAAATTCATTCCGCGCCAGATCACCAATCTCATCGACGGTATCCGCCCGCGCCTGTACGGCGCGGGAAATCAGGTGCGCGACTGGATTCACGTCGACGACCACAACCGCGCGGTATGGGACATCCTCGAGCGCGGGAGAATCGGACAAACCTACCTCATCGGAGCGAACGGCGAACTCGACAACAAATCCGTCGTGCGGATGCTGCTTGCCGCTTTCGATCGCGACCCGGACGATTTCGACCATGTGACCGATCGCGCGGGACATGATCAGCGCTATGCCATCGACGCGACCCTGCTGCGCACCGAACTCGGCTGGAGTCCGCGTTTCGGCGATTTCCGCACCGGACTCGAGGCGACCATTCGCTGGTATCGCGACAACGAGTCCTGGTGGCGCGGTGACAAGGCCGCGACCGAGCGCGCGTACGCGCAAGCGGGCGAACGCACGCTCGACGCGGCCGAGTAATCGGATTCAGCCCCAGACGATGGCGTGATATTTGGCCATCGCCGCCACGAGGGCGACCGTCGTCGCCGCGACGACGGTCACGGCGGGCCCCCAGGTCGGAGTCCTGCCCGCGGAATCGGTGAGGCGCAACGGCATCCACCGCAACACCACGGCAAGCCCCACGATGGCCAGCGGGACGAAATATCGGCCCTGCACACCGTCGATGATGTAATAGCGCACCGGCGTGAACGACATGTACAGCGTCACATAGATCATCGCGACACTGGCCGCGACGACCAGCGCCACCAGCAGCGTACGCCGGAAAGTGGCGGTGCGCGGGTCCATGCGGTCGGCCACGCCCACGCTCACCGCGAAGGCGAGCAGGCAGGCCAGCACCGACAGGGCGGGCACGTCGATGTAGGCGAAGCCGAGTTCACCGAAGAACTGGGTGAACCAGCGCTGATCGCGGTAGACGATGCTGTCGCCGAATACGGAGACGAAATGCGGCAGATCGCCGAGGATGTCGTGCAGCTGATCGCCCGGCCGCACCGAATTCCACTGGTGCTGCGGTCTCATCAGGCCCATGCCGTCTCCGGTGGGCGCCGCGATCTTCATCCACACCGCGAACGCCAGCGCGCCCGCCGCCGCGAACACCCACGGGATGTAGCGCCGCGGACCGGTGAAACCGAATCGGTCCGCGGGGACGACCACCACCAGCATGGCCAGCAGGACGTAGGTCGGCTTGCTCACCGGCAGCAGCAGGGTCGCGGCGAGCAGGGCGGCGGTCTCGACCCCGCGCAGCCGCTCGCCCAGGAACAGCGCCTTGACCAGCAGCGCCGAGACCATGATCGCCAGCGCGTTGGTGAGTGTGTCCGCGGTGACCGTGCCCGCCTGGAATACCGCGATCGGCAGCACCGCGACCGTGAAGGCCACCCACTGCATCCGGTGCGAGCGCAGGACCCACAGCCCGAAACCGACGACCGCGAGGTAGGCGAGCAGTCCGGCCAGGCGGGTGAGCAACAGCATTCCGCCGACGTCGAGTCCGATCAGTTCCGCGACGCGGATGCCGAGCGCGGCGGGGATGTACGGAACCGGGGAATAGGCCGCGGTATTGGTGAACCAGACCGGCTCGGTGGCGTCGGAGACCGCGGCGCTCTTCATGCGGTCGTACTCGTACGGGTCCGCCACCATCGGATCGGGTTCGTCCGGGTTGGTGGTGTAGTCGCGCATCGCGTACCCCATGAGGGTCGTGATGCTGACGGGAACCTCGCCGCCGTAGGCGATGCCGCGATCGTCGGGTATGCGCTCGGGCAGCAGACCGCCGTGCGCCACCTGATAGGCCCGGCCGAACTGGGTGATCTCGTCATGGCCCCACAGCGGCGGCGTGACCACGGCGAACAGTGCGCCGAACACGCCCGCCAGAACCGCGAAGGCCAGCGATGCCGCGCCGAAACGGGCAATGATCGGCGCGAGGATCCGGCGCAGGGAAGCGCTGGCGCCGGAGTCCGTCGTGGACTTCGGGGGCGGCGTGTCGTCGGCGGCGGACTTCGGGGCCGCGCCGTTGGACGTCGAACCCGCGCCCGCGGCGGTTTCCGGGGCGCTGTCGGCCGACGTCGTCACCGCTCGTTCCCGCCGGTATGCGAGTCGTCGGTGCCGACGGCGGAATAACGCAGGTAGACCAGGCGCGCGGCCTCGTGCCGGGAACGCCGGATGCCGTCGAGGACGAGCCCGGCCGTCCAGGCGAGGCTGCCGAGCAGCAGCAGGGTGAATCCGAGGAACAGCGTCGGGAAGCGCGGTACCTCATGGGTGTTGTAGAACTCGATCACGATCGGAACGGTCAGGATGACCGAGACCAGCCACGCCACGGTGCCCGCCAGACCGTAGAAGGCGACAGGGCGTTCGTGGCGCGCGAGTCCGAAGATCAGCGCCAGGATCTTGAAACCGTCGTGATAGGTGCGCAATTTCGATTCGCTGCCCGCAGGGCGGTCGCGGAAGCCGACCGGAACGGCGGTCCGCGGAACGCGCAGATGCAGCGAATGCACGGTGAGTTCGGTTTCGATCTCGAATTCACGCGATACCGCGGGAAAGCTCTTGACGAATCGGCGGGAGAACACGCGGAAACCGCTCAGCATATCCTCGACGTTCTCGCCGAATACCTTGCCGACGACGCCGTTGAGCACCCGGTTACCGGTTTCGTGACCCGCGCGGTACGCCGAACCGCTCTCGTCCTGTTTACGCACGCCGAGCACGTGGTCGTACGGTCCGTCCAGCAAAGTCTTGATCATCAGGGGCGCGGCCGACGCCTCATAGGTGTCGTCGCCGTCGATCATGAGATAGATGTCGGCGTCGATGTCGGCGAATGCGCGCCGCACCACATTGCCCTTGCCCTTGGTGTTCTCGTAGCGGACGATCGCGCCGGCTTCGCGGGCCCGTTCCGCGGTCTTGTCGGTGCTGAGGTTGTCGTAGACGTAGACGACGATCCCCGGCACGGCGGCCTGGAGGTCGGTGACGACCTTGGCGACCGCGGCCTCCTCGTTGTGGCAGGGAACCACGGCGGCGATGCGAAGCTCGGTGGAGTCCACCCGGTCAATCCTCGATGTCAGCGTGAATGGGGAACACCGGGAGGGTACAGGGCTGAGAGGGGGTGCGCGCATTCGGATCGCCGCGAAACGGGCGTTCGGGGTGGGGTACGGTCGCCCGGTGTCCTACCCCGAGCAGCCGGTGTCGGTTCCCGAACGGTCCGGTTCCGCCGAAGCGCCCGTCACGCCGTCGCTCGCGGCGCGGCTGATCGCCGGACTGCGTCAGGGTGCGGCCTTCCTCGTCGTCGGCGCGATCGGATTCCTGGTCGACGCGGGCACATACAACCTGCTCGTGTTCTGGGGCGGGGAAGGTGTGCTTTATCACGCACCGCTGCAAGCCAAGATCATCGCGATCGCGGTGGCGACCGTGGTCACCTACTTCGGCAACAAGTGGTGGACGTTCTCGCACAAACAGACCGGCAATCCCGGCCGCGAATATGTGCTGTACGCGGTTTTCAACGTGATCGCCATCGGACTGCAATTGGGTTGCCTCGGTTTCTCGCGATACGTCCTCGACCTGTCCACTCCGCTGTCGGACAACATCTCCGGCACCCTCGTCGGCCAGATCGTGGCCGTCGTCTTCCGCTACTGGGCCTACGACAAATTCGTGTTCACCGGGAAAATGGAGCGGCCCAAGGGTTCGGGTCCCGCGGGCGGTCCGAATCAGGCATAGGCTGAGCCCGGTGCACGAGTGCGAGCTATGTCGTGGGGTGACCGGTGTGTACGGATCATCCGGTTCCTGGACAGGCAGGCCGAGATTCGGATTGATATCCTCGGCCCCGCCGCGAACGGTATCCGGGGGCGTATGTGTCCCGTCGGCACAGTAAGGATTTCGAGGACTTCATGGAGCAGTCGGCTACTCAGGCCGTTACCGAATCGAACGACCACGCCGAAGCCGCGCCCGCCTCGCTGCGCGTAGATCACCGCGCGCCGGATCGGCTGGTAGTGCAGCGTGGCATCTTCACGGGACCATCGGCCAAGATCAGCGACGAGTTGTACGCCGTGGTGAAGGGCCGCGCGCACCGGGAACGCATGGCGCTGCGCCTGGAGAAGGGCGCGACCGCGCACACGAATACCTACTTCGGCCGCTTCGCCGCGGCCTACTGGCAGCGCTGGACCACCGTCACCGAGGTGCGCGCCACCATGGTGCTCGACGTGGCGGCCAAGGCGCGGGTGCGGCTGGTGGCCTCCGATATCGCCGGACATCGCCGCATCGTCCGCACCGCCGCCGTCGACGCGAGCGGTCCACTCACCCTTACCGCGCCGCTGGACCAATACGTCGATGGCGGCGCGCTGTGGCTGGAATTCGACGCGGTCGGCGGCGAACTCGGCATCACCGAACTGACCTGGACCTCGGCCGCCCCGGAACGAGTGCGCCCGGTCGCCATCGCCATCTGCACCTTCAACCGCGCCGCCGACTGCGCCGAGACGGTCGCCGCACTGGCCTCCGATCCGACGGTGCTCTCGGCCATCGACGCGGTCTACGTCGTCGACCAAGGCACCGACCTGGTGCAGGACCGGCCGCTCTTCCAGCAGACCCGGCCGATGTTCGGCGACAAACTCCGCTACATCCGCCAGCCGAATCTCGGCGGTGCGGGCGGCTTCACCCGCGGCCTCTACGAGGTGTCGGCGGTCAACGAGCACGCCGACGTCATCCTCATGGACGATGACATTTTGTGCGAACCGGAAACGGTGCTGCGGCTCAACGCCTTCGCCAACTCCACGGTGGAGCCGACCCTGGTCGGCGCGCAGATGCTGTTCCTGCTGAACCCCGACTACCTGAACGTCGGTGCGGAAGAAGTGCATCTGCACGAACTCAAGCACGGTCAGCGGGTAGCCAAGGCGCTGCGCAACACCAGCATGCTGAAGAAGAATCAGGAGCGGCGCGTCGACGCGGGCTACAACGCCTGGTGGACCTGTCTGATCCCGGCCGAAGTGGTAGCCGAGATCGGACTGCCGATCCCGATCTTCTTCCAATGGGACGACGTCGAATACGGCATCCGCGCCCGCGAACACGGATTCGTCACGGTGACGCTGCCCAACGCCGCGGTATGGCACGCGGATTTCTACTGGAAGGACTACGACGACTGGGCGCGCTACTTCAGCACCCGCAACTCGCTCATCGTCGGCGCACTACACACCGACCTGGACGGTAAGTCCATCACCCGCCAACTGTTCCGCAACATGTCCGAACAGCTGGTCGCCATGCAATACGGACTGGTGCACACCACCTTGCAGGGCATCGAGGACTTCCTCGCCGGGCCGAAGATCCTGCGCGACGGCGGCATCGCGGCACTCGCGGCCGCACGCGGCAGCCGCGCCGACTACGCCGAGACGGTGAAACATCCGGCCAGCACGCCGCCGGTGCCCTCCTCGGAGATCCAATTGCGCCGGGCAGGCGGCGAACCCAGCCGAGCGCTGCTCGTGCTGGTCAAACGCGCCGTCAACCAATGGTTCGGGCGGACGCAGCACGGTCTGATCGGGGTCACCCGCGAGGACGCCTACTGGTGGCACGTATCACTGTTCGACCACGTGGTCGTCACCGACGCCTCACAATCGGGAGTACGGGTCCGCAAGCGTGACAAGGCCCGCGCCCGCGCGCTACTGCTGCGCATGGTGCACGTCCTGCGCCGCCTACGCCGCGAACTGCCCACCCTGCAACAGCAGTACCGCGACGCCATGCCGGATCTCACCAGCCGCGCCAACTGGGAACGCCTCTTCGAAAACTAGCTGTATCTCTGGCCGTGCCTCCGGCACGGCGGGGTTCGCGGCCCCTTGGGTCCCGCGTCCGAGCGGCCGATACTCGCGCCTGCGGCGCATTGTCTCGACCGCTCGGACGCGAGACGGCCGCGAACTGTGTCTCTGGCCGTGCCTCCGGCACGGCGGAGTTCGCGGCCTCTTGGGTCTCGCGTCCGAGCGGCCGATACTTGCTCCTTCGGCGCATTGTCTCGACCGCTCGGACGCGAGACGGCCGGCGAACGGTCGCTCGTCAGGCTCGCTCCGTGGTGGTTGCGTGGGCGTGCAGTGACTGGGTCTATCGACTGTGCTCGTGGCCGGGACTTCGTCGGGGCGGGTTCGTGGGTCTTTGGGGCTCGTGTGCGAGGGGCGATGGTTGCCTATTGTCGCTTTGTCTTGGCCGCTTGTAAGACTTGCTCCGGGTGGGCTGGTCGCGGATTGGGCCTTTGCCGTGTTTCTCTACTTGGGTGTTGGGCGAGTTGTGTCATGTGGCGATTTATGGTGCTTTGGCTTCATTCCTCTTCGTGCAGGCGGTTAGAGGAACAGGTCGGTGGTGAGGGGGCCGTCGCCGGGGACTACCCGGTACTTGTCCAGGTCGGTTATGCCGTGTGCGGTCAGCAGTTCGTCGTCGATGAAGAAATTGCCCGTTGTGGTCTTCGCGGGTGAGGTGAGGACCAGGTAGGCGGAGTCGGCGTAGATGTCGGGGGTGCGCGAGGTCGAGGCGGTCTGCTCGCCGCCCAGTAGGTTGCGCACGGCGGCGGTGTCTATGGTGGTGCGTGGCCACAGCGAGTTCACGCCTATGCCGTCGCCCTTCAGTTCCTCTGCCAGGCCCAGTGTGGTCAGCGACATTCCGTATTTGGCTATGGTGTAGCCAAGCGAGGCGCCCGCCCACTTCGGGTCGAGGTTCAACGGCGGGGACAGGGTGAGGATATGGGGATTGCGTCCTGCTCGTGCCGAGGCTCGTAGGTGCGGGATGGCGAGTTTGGACAGCAGGAAGCTGCCGCGGCAGTTGATGTCCTGCATGAGGTCGTATTTCTTCATCGACAGCGATTCGGTGGGGGACAGGTCGATCGCCGAGGCGTTGTTCACGACGATATCGATGCCACCGAAACGTTCCACGGTCTGCCGCACGGCCTCGGCGACCGCGTTGTCATCACGCACGTCGCCGACGAAGGGCAGTACCTGACCTCCAGTCTGTTCCAGTTCGGCCGCGGCGGTGTGAATGGTGCCGGGGAGCTTGGGATGCGGCTGATCGGTCTTGGCGATCAGGGTGATGTTCGCGCCGTCCGCCGCGGCGCGCTTGGCGATCTCTAGGCCGATGCCCCGGCTGCCGCCGGACATGATCATCGTCGCGCCCGCGAGCGGCTTCGATGCCGGTTCCGTCATGACCTGCTCCTGTCGTCTGGTCTGCGATTCTCCGTCGAGCGTAGTCCACGCTATGCAACTCGTTGCATAATCGTGGCCGATGTAACCGGTGAGACGGGCGTCGAACCGTATTGGCCCGGCGCCCGTCGAATCCGCGTGGTCAGAGCGAAACGGCCAGCGTGAGTACGAGAATCAGCAGGACGAGCACACCTACCAGGGCGATGGGCAGCCACACGAACACCATGCCCGGCGTTTTCTGCGGGGTGAGCCCGATCGCGCCGTTGACGAAGACGACCGCGGGCGGCTTGTAGTACACCCGGATACCCTGCCCCGGCGCGATCTGCACCGGCAGCTGGGCCGCGCCCATATCGAACAGCCACGGCGTGGCGACCCAGACGTGGTAGTTCCCCGGACCCACCGGGATGTGGTTCTCACCCCAGCGGGTATTCGGCACCGGCTGCCCGTTGATGCTGATCTTCGGCTTGGTCAGCAGACCGAGTAGGAATCCGAACCACTCGTAGGAGGCGTCAACGGTGATACCCGGCGGGCCCTGCGGTGCGAGCTGCTGCTGCCCGAACTGCCCCTGCGGCCCGCCGAATTGCGCTGGCTGACCGTAGGTTTGCGGCGCCTGTTGGTGCGGTCCCGATTGGCCGTACGGTGCGCCGTGTGGCTGAGCGGGCGGAACCGGTTGGCCGTGCGTCGGCTGTCCGGGCCACTGTCCGGGCTGCGGGCCCTGATGCGGGTATCCGCCGGGGTAACTCATTCCATCTCTCCCAGGATCGCGAATGTGCGAGCCGAATCTACCCAACGGTTCCGTCATCAGCGTCCGTAGTTCCGATCCCGATACAGCCGCCGCTGCTGTTTGGTGATGTCGCGCAGCGCCCGCTGCCGTTCGGCCCGAAGGCGTTTGTCGGTGCGGGCCAGCATCCAGTCGTTCTCGCGGCCCAGCTTGCGGTAGCTGTCGACGCGACGACGGGTGATGTCACCGCGGTCGACGGCCTCGAGAACCGCGCAACCCGGTTCGGACTCGTGCGCGCAGTCGTCGAATCGGCATCGCTCGGCGAGTGATTCGATATCGCTGAAGGTGCGCCCGATACCCTCGGCGGCATCCCAGAGGCCGATGCCGCGCAGTCCCGGAGTGTCGATGAGCGTGCCGCCCGCGGGCAGCGGACGCAGTTCGCGATGCGCGGTGGTGTGCCTGCCCTTGCGGTCGGTCTCCCGCACCGCGCCGGTGGCGAAGACTTCCGCGCCGAGCAGCGCGTTGGCCAGCGTCGACTTGCCCGCACCGGACGGGCCGATCAACGCGACCGTGTCGTCGAGCACGGCGGTGAGCACATCCAATCCGTCGCCGCTGTTCGCGGAGACCGCGAGCGCCGTCGCACCCGGTGCCACCGCCCGCACCTCCTCGAGCGGAATATCCACCGCCGCATCCGCTTTGGTGAGCACTACGACGGGACGGGCGCCGCTCTCCCAGGTCAGCGCGAGCATCCGCTCGACGCGTCCGAGATCGACATCGCCGTCGGCGGCCGAACAGATCAGCACGGTGTCGACATTGGCCGCGAGCACCTGACCCTCGGACCTGCCCGACACCGAGGAACGCGTGATGGCCGAACGGCGGGGCAGCAGTTGGCGCACCGTCGGCGGCGCGGCGTCGAGATCGACGCCGACCCAGTCACCTGTGCACAGTCCGGCGATCTCGGAATCGGCACGCGGGCACACCGCCCGCACCGGACCGGCCGGGCTCGCGATATCGCATTCGCCGCGATCCATGCGGATCACCCGCGCGGGCGCGCATCCCTCGGCGAGTAGCGGGAGGTAGTCGTTGGCTACGGCTTCGTTCCAGCCGTAGGGGACGAGCAGGTCGTGGTCGACCATTCGAATGGAATCCTTCGTCGGGCGCCGAGCCCGACGCGGGCTCAGCGAATGAGGTTCGAGGTCACGGCGGCGGTGCGCGTCGACACGGCGGGTGGGGTCACCGCCGGCGCGGCACACGCGGGCACGACAAAGACAGCGTTCGTCACGACACTCCACCTCCTCGTCTCATTCGTCGGTTTCCATACTCTGGCAGCTCACCGGCCGAGCCGCAACGGAATTAATCGCGTTCGGGCTTGCCGAACTGCTCGTTGCGGCCCAGCGAGTGCAGGTGCAGCCACTCGCGCAGTCCCGCCGGATCACGGCGGGTCACCAGGAAGAACCAGCCGAAGCGAATCCACTCCTGCGGCAACAGTTTCCGCATACCAGGCTGGGCCATGAGGTAGCCGCGGTTGCGGTAGGTGAAGTAGCGCTTCACCGGATCGTCGGGATACTGGGTGTGCATCCGGCCGCCGAGGATCGGCTTGAACTCCGCCGACCCGTTGGGATGCAGATACGCCGTTTGCAGACAGGTGCCGAAGGGCAGTCCTGAACGGACCAGCCTGCGGTGCACCTCCACTTCGTCACCGCGCACGAACAGCCGCAGATCGGGCACGCCGATCAGATCCACCGCCTTGGCCGAGATCAGCGCGCCGTTGAATAGGGAGGCGATTCCGGGCAGGAAATCCTCGTCGCCGAGTTCGGATCGCAGCCGCCGCCACACCAGGCCACGGCGCAGCGGGAAGGCCAGCCGATCCGGCTCAGCTATATCGCACACGACGGGGGAGACCTCGGCCAGACCGTGCCGGTCGGCGCAATCGAGCAAGGTCGCCAGCACGTCGGGCCCCTCGGGGCGGCCGTCGTCGTCGGCCAGCCAGACCCAGTCCGCGCCCTGGGTCAGCGCGTGCAGGATGCCGAGCGCGAATCCGCCCGCGCCGCCGAGATTGTGCGCCGAGCCCAGGTAGGTCGCCTCGATCTGCTGGTCGCGCACCAGATCGGCGACCTCGGACTCGTTGGCGTTGTCGACGACGATCAGATGGTCGACCGGACGGGATTGCGCGCCGATCACCTTCAGCGACTCGGCGAGCAGGTCGCGCCGCCTATGGGTGACCACGACCGCGATGATCCGCGCGTCGGGGCCGGTACCCGCCTCGGGTTGGACGGCCGCGGCGTCGAGCAGCGGTGGTGTCGCGTCGTCGGCCGGACCGCTCATGCCTGATTCCGCTCCAGTTCTCGTTCATCGGATTTCGCGGCGTTCGCCGCCCGTTCCGCTTCCATCTCACGCAGCACCGTCGCGACGTGGTTACCGGCGTCCGGTCCCTCGTAAGCGCGGACCACCTCTTCGATGCCGCCGCGCAACCGGATCTGGCCGTGGTCGATCCACAGCGCCGAATCGCAGAGTTGGGCGAGGAATTCGTTGGAGTGGCTCGCGAAGACCAGGATGCCCGAACGTGCGACCAGTTCTTGCAGTCGCAAGCGCGCCTTCTTCATGAATTCCGCGTCCACCGCGCCGATGCCCTCGTCCAGCAGCAGGATCTCAGGATCGATGGAGGTGACCACGCCCATGGCCAAGCGCACCCGCATACCGGTCGAATATGTGCGTAGCGGCATGGACAGATATTCGCCGAGTTCGGTGAACTCGGCGATCTCATCGATCTTCGACAGCATCTGTTTGCGGGTCTGCCCGAGGAACAGGCCGCGAATAATGATGTTCTCGTAGCCGGAGATCTCCGGGTCCATACCGACGCCGAGATCGAAGACCGGGGCCACCCGCCCGCGAATGCGCGCGCTGCCGCGGGACGGCTCGTAGATGCCCGACAGCAGGCGCAGCAGCGTCGATTTGCCCGCGCCGTTGTGACCGACCAGGCCGACCCGGTCGCCCTCCTTCAGCGACAGGTTGATGTCGCGCAGCGCCTCGACCACCACGACATCGGACTGATTGCGCCCGATCGCGCCGCCCGCCTTGCCGAGGAACGCCTTCTTCAGCGACCGCGACTTGGCGTCGAAGATCGGGAATTCCACCCACGCCTGGTGGGTTTCGATGCTCGCCGTGGAACTCATCGCAGATCCTCCCTACACCCAGTAAGGCACGCGCGAACGGAACTGCTTCATCGCCAATACCGCGATGACCCAGCCGACGACGGTGATCGTGCCGACGACCACCCAGTGCCGCAGCGCCTGCGGTTCACCGAGCAGCGGGGCGCGCACGATCTCGAGGTAGTGGAAGGTGGGGATGATCTCCACCAGACGCGCACGCTCACCCGCGCCGACCTGCGTTTGCAGTGTCTTGGTCGTCCACATGACCGGGGTGAGCACGAACAGCATGAGTGTGGTGCTGCTCAGGATCGGGGCGATATCGCGGTAGCGGGTGCTGAAGATGCCGAACACGATCGAGACCCACATCGCGTTGAGGAACAGCAGCAGCATCGCGGGCGCCGCGAGCAGACTCGCCCAGTTCAGGTTCTGCCACACGCCGAACGCCAGCAGCAACGCCGCGTAGATGACCATGTTGTGCGCGAAGAACAGGAACTGCCGCCACACCAGTCGGTAGACGTGCACGCTCAGCGCCGAGGGAAGTTGTTTGATCAACCCCTCATTGGCGATGAAGACCTCCGACCCTTCCAGGATGCTGGCCTGGATCACATTCCAGACGATGAGGCCGACCGTCACATACGGCAGATATTGGCTCAGCGGCTGATCGAGCAGTGTCGCGTAGAGGATGCCCATCGCCGCGGCCTGCAATCCGGTCGCGATGGTGATCCAGAACGGGCCGAGCACCGAGCGCCGGTAGCGCTGCTTGATGTCCTGCCAGCCCAGCGACAGCCACAGCTCGCGCTGGGAGAAGCCGTCCCGGAAGTCCTTGAACGCGCGTCGGAAGGTCTGGGAGTCCGAGACCGGCGGTTCCGCCGGGACGCCGTGGGAGGCCGTGGCGCTCTCGGTGTCCGCGGGACGCTCGACCTCGGCGGTCGCGTTGTCGCCCGCGGCGGATTCCTCGTTCGCCTCCGCGACCGCGGTCGCGTCATCGGTACCGGTGTGTTCGTCGTCTCCCGGTGACTCGGAGCTCACGGGCTCGGATTCGGAGCTCACGGGCTCGGATTCCGCCGGGGAATCCGCGGGTAGGGACCTCTCCTCCGAGTCCACTCGGCTTTCCGAACGCACTTGGCTCTCATCCGAACGCACTGAGCTGTCATCCGAACGCACTTGGCTTTCTTCAGGACGCGCCGAACTCACATCGGAGTCGGGGCGAGCGGCAGCGGCGGGCACGGTCCCCGAGACTACCCGTCCGCATGCGCCCGTGTTACCGCCGGTGCGGACGGTCGTCGCCGATATTCGCGACCCGCCGACCCGGCACACCGAGTACCCGTGCTACAGGTACTGCCCCGAGCCACCGGTGACGTGATCACCGCGGCCACCGCGCGGGTCGACGGCGTGGATGCCGGACGGCAGCGCACCCTGGCGCATCTGCTCCAACTGCGCGCGCGCCGCCATCTGCTGGGCGAACAGCGCGGTCTGTATGCCGTGGAACAGGCCCTCGAGCCAACCAACCAGCTGGGCTTGGGCGATGCGCAGCTCCGCGTCGGAGGGCACACCGTCCTCGGTGAAGGGCAGGGTGAGCCGCTCGAGTTCGTCGCGCAGCTCGGGGGCGAGCCCCTGTTCGAGTTCACGCACCGAGGACGTGTGGATCTCGCGCAACCGGGTGCGGCTCGCGTCGTCGAGCGGGGCCGCGCGCACCTCTTCGAGCAGCTGCTTGATCATGGTGCCGATGCGCATGACCTTGGCGGGCTGCTCGACCATGTCGGCGAGCGATTCGCCCGCGTCCTCGCTCTTGTCGTCGGATTTCTGCTCGGGGTCGGTGACCACCTGCCCGCTGAGCGGTACGCCCGCGTCGGCGGGGATGACCAACGGCCGTCCGTCGGGACCGACGACGACGATGGAATCGGGTGCCTCATCCGAGTGCGTCATGGTTTCCATCATGTCCCCTCCGCACGCGATACGCGAAGCCGGGCGGTCGCCCGGTCGGCGTCTGCGCCGCGAGGCGGCGTCCTAAACTGTCCGGGTCGTCGTATGGTTCGGATTTGCTGAAAGTCGGTTGCCATGCAGAGTCCCGGTTCGTCGCGCCCCCGCCGGTCGGCGCGTTTCGAGGGGCCGTCGTGCGCGCCTCCGCCGGTCGGTGGGAACACGGTTACGTCGCCCCGGCCACTGCCCTTAGAGTGGCGAGCATGACTTACGACGTCGCGCGGGTTCGGGGCCTGATACCGTCCCTGGGCGACGGCTGGATCCACCTGGATCCGCAGGCGGGCATGCTGGTGCCGGACGCGGTATCCCGCGCTGTGTCAACGGGTTTCCGCACCTCGTCGTTCTCCCATGTCGGGCGCAACGGCGCCGCCGTGCGCAGCGCCGCAATCCTCGACGCGGCCCGCGAGGCCGTCGCCGATCTGGTCGGAGGCGATCCGGCGGGCGTCGTGCTCGGTCCCGATCGCGCGGTGCTGCTGGCCTGGCTGGCGGAATCGCTGAGTTCGCGGCTCGGCCTCGGCACCGGAATCGTGCTTTCCCGGTTGGACGACGAGGCCAACGTCGCGCCGTGGCTGCGCATCGCCAACCGCTACGGCGCGCACGTGCGCTGGGCCGAGGTCGAGATCGAGACCTGTGAGATGCCGTCGTGGCAGTTCGAGGAGCTGATCGGTCCAACGACCCGACTCGTGGCGCTCACCGCGGCCTCGCCGATCGTCGGTTCGGCGCCCGCGGTCCGGGTCGCCGCGGATCGGGTGCACGACGTGGGCGGTCTGCTGGTCGCCGACGCCTTCGGCGCCGCGCCGTACGCGCTGATCGATATAGATGAACTCAATGCCGACGTGGTCGCGCTGAGCGCGCCCGCATGGGGTGGTCCGCAGATCGGCGCGCTCGTGTTCCGAGATCCAGCCTTCCTCGACCGGATCCCGTCCATGTCGCTCAACCCCTACGCCAAGGGCGCCGAACGGCTCGAGGTCGGCGGTCACCAGTACGCGCTGCTGGCCGGACTCACTACATCGATAGATTTCCTCGCCGGTCTCGACGAACGCGCGCGAGGCAGCCGCCGCGAGCGCTTGGAGATCTCCATCACCTCGTTGCAGGACTATCACGACCAGCTGTTCGAACATCTGATGGACACCCTGGACAAGATCGCGAACCTGACCGTGATCGGCCGGGCCTCCACCCGCATACCCACCGTCAGTTTCACCTTGGCCGGTATGCAGGCGGAGAAGGTCGCCGCGAAACTCGCCGACGCCCGCATCGGTACCCTCAGCGGCGTGCACGGCGGCAGCAGGCTGCTCGACGCGCTCGGCGTGAACGACGAGGGCGGCGCGGTCACCGTCGGACTGGCTCCCTACACAACCAGATTCGAGATCGATCAGCTCGGCCGCGCGCTCGGGTCGCTCGACTAGGATTCAGTCCCGCACCCGCAGGGTGACCTTGCCGAACGCCTCGGAGGAATCCAGCAGCCGGTGCGCCGCGGCGGCCTCGGCGATCGGCAGTTCCGCGTGGATGACCGGCACGATCGTGCCGGCGAGGATCAGCGGCCACAGATGCCTGCGGACCTCGGCGACCACCTCGGCCTTGCTGTGGTTGCCGGTGGCGGGCCTGCCGCGCAGATTCGTGGCGTGCACCGTCCCCCATTTGGACAGCAGCGTACCGAGATTCAGCTTGCCCTCGACCCCGCCCTGCAAGCCGATGACCACCAGGTGTCCGTGCGCGGCCAGCGCGTCCACATTGCGCGCCAGATAGACCGCGCCCATATTGTCGAGAATGATGTCCGCGCCCGGCCCGCCCGCACCCGAATTCTCGGCGCGCACCACCTCGACGAAATCCTGTTCGCGGTAGTCGATCAGTACCTGCGCGCCCAATTCGGCGCAGCGGCGCAATTTCTCGGCCGATCCGGCGGTCACCGCGACCCGCGCGCCGCGCTGCCGGGCGACCTGGATGGCGTGCGTGCCGATACCGCTGCCGCCGCCGTGGACGAGGACCAGTTGACCGGCACGCAGTCCGGCGGTCATCACCAGATTCGACCACACCGTGGCCGCGACCTCGGGCAGTCCGGCCGCCGCGGCGAGGTCGAAATCCTCTGGGACCGGCAGCAATTGGGTGGCGGGCACGGCGACCTTCTCGGCGTAGCCGCCGCCGGACAGCAGCGCGCACACCCGGTCGCCCACCCGCCAGTCGCGCACACCCTCGCCGACCTCGGCGATCACGCCGGAGCATTCCAGCCCCATGATGTGGGTGGATCCGGGCGGCGGCGCGTAGAAGCCCTGGCGTTGGAGCAGATCAGCGCGGTTCAGGCCCGCGGCGACGATGTCGATGAGTACTTCGCCGTGGCCGGGCGCGGGGTCCGCGGTGTCGGTCCACCGCATGACCTCGGGTCCGCCGAAACCGTTCAGTTCGATCGCGCGCACGTGTTCCCCTCTCCGCGTCGGAAACGCTACTCGAACCGAATGTAATCGCTGGATTTCGATTCGCTGACCGCACTCCGCGCATACCCCCGAACGGCTAGCGTTTCGGCGTGAGCAATTTCGTCGACTTCCAAAACGAGATCTACCTGGGCGGATTGGAAGGTGTCGTACCCGAACTACCCATGTCGGCGTCGGGTTTGGAAGCGCGTGCCGCACGTGAACTGGATCCGGCCGCCTTCGCCTATGTCGCGGGCTCGGCTTCGGCGGAACGCACCGCGGCCGAGAACGCGGCGGCGTTCGACCGGTACCGGATCTTGCCGCGGATGCTGCGCGGCACCACCGGAGCGGGAGCGCGGGACCTGTCGGTGGAGGTCCTCGGCACGCGGCTGGCCGCGCCGGTGCTCACCGCGCCGATCGGGGCGCTCGAACTGGTGCACGAGGCCGGCGAGGTGCTCGCCGCCGGGGTGACCGCCGAACTCGGGATCGGGTCGGTGCTGTCCACGGTCGCGTCCAGCACCATCGAGGAGGTCGGCGCGGCCGCCGGGCAATGGTGGTATCAGCTGTACTGGCCCGCCGACGACGATCTGGCCCGGTCCTTCATCGGCCGGGCCGAGCGCGCGGGCGCCAAGGCCCTCGTGGTCACCGTCGATACACCGCACCTCGGCTGGCGACCGCGCGATCTGGAACTGGCCCACCTGCCCTTTCTGCACGGTAAGGGCATAGTCAACTACCTGTCCGATCCCGTCTTCCGCGACCGGCTCGCCGCCGCGCCGGAGGAGAGCCCCGAGGCCATGCGCGCGGCGATTCGCACGTGGTTCGGCCTGTTCGGCAATCACGCGCTGCGTCCCGCCGACCTGGGTCGCCTGCGGGAATGGACCGATCTGCCCATCGCCGTGAAGGGCGTGCTGCACCCCGACGACGCCCGCCAGGTGGTGGACGCGGGCGCGGACGCCGTGGTGGTAAGCAATCACGGCGGCCGCCAAGTGGACGGTTCCGTCGCGGCGCTGCACGCACTGCCCGCCGTGGTCGCGACCGTCGGCGACCGTGCCGATGTGCTGTTCGACTCCGGTGTCCGCACCGGTTCGGACATGCTCATCGCCCTGGCCCTCGGCGCGAAGGCGGTCATGTACGGTCGACCGTGGGTCTACGGTCTCGGTATCGCGGGCCGGGCGGGCCTCCGGCACGCGCTGCGGATGCTGCTCGCCGACTTCGATTCCGTGCTCGGTCTGTCCGGTTGCGCGAGCCCCGACGAATTGAGCAGATCGCTGATCGTCGGTCCCCGATGACGCCGCCATCTGGAACTGCCATGTTTAACCAGTTCAGACCGGCCTAGAATGGGTGAGTGCAGTCGGAGTCGAACGGTAGCGTGCGTGTCGAGCCGCGGTGGCTCGACGCCATGCAGCAGCGAGCGTGGCGGGCCTATATGGACGGCCACCAACGGCTGATGGCCGCGCTGAACCGGCAGTTGCAGCGCGACGCCGACCTGAGCCTCGCCGAATACCGCATCCTGGTGCTGCTGTCCGAAGCCCCCGACCGCCGCATGCGCATGAGCGAACTGGCCGACGGCGTCCTGTCCTCCCGCAGCCGGTTGACCCACCAGATCACCAGACTCGAGAGCGAGCACCTTGTCCGCCGCAGCACCTGCCTGGAAGACGGCCGCGGCGTCCTGGCCCAACTCACCGACGATGGCATGCGCCGACTCGAATTCGCCGCCCCCGGCCACGTCGAGGAAGTCCGCCAAGACTTCATAGACATGCTTACCCCGACCCAACTGGAAGTCATAGGCGACGCCTTCGCCCGCATAGACCGAGCCCTCGGCTCCCGGGAACCCTGACCGCCTATCTCACTGGGCACACCGTTACCCCGCAGGGTAAAGTCCCCGAACGGGGTCCAAGGCCCCGCAGGGAGACGTGGCAGAGCGGCCGAATGCACTCGCCTTGAAAGCGAGCGTCGCGAGAGCGACCGGGGGTTCAAATCCCTCCGTCTCCGCTTCGATCGTCATGCTCATGGAGAGCATGAGCACGTCTCGCCTTGTTCCGAGAAATGCGGTCCGCGGGATGCTACGAGTCGATTCCCGACCGCACGGTGGTTGCGGGGCGGCGGCTGAGGGCTTCGATGAGGCGGGCGGCGTTTTCGAGGCGGGTTTCCTCCAGGTCGGGGCGGGGGTAGGTGTGACGGAAGATGGATTCGCCGTCGAACATGTGGATGAGGGAGGTGGCGAGTAGGCGGGTGAGTTCCGGGGGGACGTCGGGGTCGAGGGTGTCGATGGCGGCTCGTTCGACGTCATCGATGAGGGCGCGGGCCACGGGGCTGAGGCGTTCGCGGAGTTCGGGCTCGGTGCGGGCGGCGACGAGGAGTTCGAACCAGACGACGTTGGTTTCGTGGCGGATGGCGCCGCGGGCGTGGCGGACCAGGTCGATCGGGCGCAATTGGTGCTCGGTGGCGGCCAGTTCGCGGAAGTTCGCCATGTGACGGCGGCCGACCTCTTCGGCCGCGGCCACGACGAGTTCCAGGCGGGAGTCGAAATGCCGGAACAGGCCGCCCTTGGAGACGCCGGAGCGCGCGCAGACCTCACCGATGGAGGTGCGGTGGTAGCCGACTTCCTCGATCGCCTCGATTGTCGCCTGCACCAGCTTCGCGATGGTCGCGCTCCTGCGTTCGGCCTGGGTCCGACGCGGTGGCGCGGTCACCTCGCGCCGGCCCGCAGGAACCGTCCGGTGCGTCGGGCGCCGAGCGCTTCCGTCGCCTGCCCGTTGCCGAATACCCGCTCGCCGCCGACGAATACGGCGGTGACGGCGCGGTCGTTGCGATTCACCATGCGGGGCAGGTTATCGAACTGGGGGACGGGGCTCTCGGCGTAGGCGTCGAGTTCCTCGTCCAGTCCGGCCGGATCGATGATGACGATGTCGGCGCGGTCGCCC
This sequence comes from Nocardia arizonensis, assembly GCF_001310275.1. Taxonomy (GTDB): domain Bacteria; phylum Actinomycetota; class Actinomycetes; order Mycobacteriales; family Mycobacteriaceae; genus Nocardia; species Nocardia arizonensis. The sequence goes on along the minus strand of NZ_LGYZ01000053.1, from coordinate 7,201 downwards.
TCGCGCAGACGGCCTGCCTCGATGTCGTACCACTCGCCGAGTTCGCCGGTGAGACGGTGCACCGCACGTTCGAGGGTGATGAATTCGCGCCCTGCCCGCTGTGCGTCGTTGACCCGGCGCAGGAATCGCAGCCCGAAGTTGTAGAAGGACATATTGCGCAGGTGCGCGCCCGCGTCGGAGAAGCCGATCTGCACGCCCGGATCGGCCCCGAGCTTGTCGAGGAATTCCGGCCGGTGATTGGAAATCGTGGTCCGCCAACGCAGTTTGGTGCCGTGTGCCACGACCAGGTCGAGGAAGGCGTCGACGGGATGCACGCCGCCGCGTTCTCGCCCGACCTGCCCGAAGGACTTGCCGATGACCGCGCCGTCCGGGCAGTCGACGATCTCGGCGTCGAAGAAGTCCCGATGCCATACGCGCATACCGAATTTCGAGTCGTACTGCTTGCGGAACCGACGCCGGTATTGCTCGTCCCGCATGAGCGCATTGCGTTCCACCTGGTCGGCCAGGTGCAGCGCGGCCGCGCCCGCGCCGAATTCCTCGAAGATGACCAGGTCGATCCCGTCGGCGTAGACCTCGAACGGCACCGGCAGATGCTGCCAGCGGAAATCTCCGCCGAGCCGGTTGAGCACGCGGGCGATCGGCCCCATGATGCGCACGACGAACGGGTTTGCCTTGATGTCGGCGGCGGACAGCAGACTGGTCTTGAGTTTCGCGCGCCCGATTCCGAGTGTGCTGGTCGTCATCGCGGCGAGGCTGCGCGGCGAGGTGATATCCGGTCCCGCCTGGAGTACCCGGCCACTGCGCCGCAAGAGGGCATTCAGCCGCCGCCGTTCCCTGCCCTTGGCATAGGTGGACGGCAGGGTGCGCGATCGGCAGGTCTCGCCGTCGAGTTTGTCGAACAGCAATTGCTGCGCCGACATACCGACGAATCCGGCGTCGAGCGCTTCGGCGAGCGCGGCTTCCATCGAGGCGAGTTCCGCGGCGGTGGGCCGGACATCGGACCGGGTCGCCCGGTCGAGTCCCATTTCGGCGGCGCGGATGTCGGAGTGGCCGATGAAGGCGGCGATATTGGGTCCGAGGGGCAGCGCCTCGAGCGCCGCGATGTACTCGCGCGCCGAGGTCCAGCTCTTCTCGGCGGTGATCGTGTCGATGACGTGCCGTCGCGGTATCGCCTCGACCCGGCCGAAGATGTCGCCCGCGACGTCGGCGGGCACGTGCACGGTCGACAGCGAACAGGACCCGAGCAGAACGGTGGTGATTCCGTGCCGGACCGATTCGGCCAGCGCGGGCCCTCGGAGGACCTCGATGTCGTAGTGCGTGTGTATGTCGATCATGCCGGGCAGCACCCACCGGCCCGAAGCGTCGATGACCTGCGCGCAACCGGCCTCGTCCAGTGGTTCGGCGGTGACGACGGCGACACGACCATCACGAATGCCGAGGTTCCGAATGGCAGAGGCCGCGCCGGTGCCGTCGAACCAGCGACCGTTGTTGATGATTGTGTCGTAGCTCACCCAAATATAGAAACCTCTCGGTCGCTAAGTGTCAATACCGACTATCCGTCGCGGCGGACGAAATTGGGTCGGATATGGTCGTCGGGCGCGTCGAAGTAGCGGTGGAAGGTTGGGGTCAGACCCGAGGAGATCGGCGGGTTGACCCAGGACCAGTCGGTCGGACACGTGCGGCCCGCGGCCTCCTCGCGCACGACGTGCTCGCAGAACTGTTTGGCGACGGTGTGATGGTCGACCAGATGCACCCCCGACTTGCGGTAGCTGTGAAGCACGGCCCGGTTCAACTCGATCAGCGCCTGATCGCGCCACAGGGTGCGGGCGTGAGAGGTGTCGAGTTCCATCATGTCGGCGATGAGTGGCAGCATGTTGTACCGATTGGTGTCGCTCAGATTGCGCGCACCGATCTCGGTGCCGACATACCACCCGTTGAACGGCGCGAACGGGTAGGTGATCCCGCCGATCTCCAGATTCATATTCGAGACCGCGGGCACCGCATGCCATTTCAGGCCGAGTCCGGCGAACCAGTCGAACTCGGGATGTTCGAGCGCGACCTCGCGCACGAGTTCGGGTGGCACGTCGAACCAGCGGATCGGCTCGTCCGGGGTGCTGATCAGCAGCGGCAGGATGTCGAAGGGAGTGCCCGCGCCCCGCCAACCGAGTTTCATGGCGAATTCGGTGATCGCGATATGGGCGGCGTCGCCGGTCACGGTGCCGTCGCCGTTGCGGTATCCCGCGTATCGGATGAGCTGGGTGCTGACCACGCGGTACTCGCGCCCGTCGGGTCGGCGCGGCGGGCCGACGGTGATCACGGACTGAACCGCGCCGCCATTGGTCGCCATGCGCAGGTGCTGCCAGCACGCCTCGGCCAGCTCGCGCGCCGAGCACGCCTGCCGCGCGTCGAGCAATTTCAGTGAACGCCAGTGCTTTCGGCCGACGCAGCGGGCGTGATTCCGCCAGGCGAGTTTCGCCCCGATCAGAATCTCCTCCGCCGTCTGCGTGTAGCCGCCGTCCTGTTCGAGTTGTTCCAGCGCTGTGCGACGCCGTTGCGCGGATAGATGTGCCAATTCCGGTTGCCGAAAGAACTCGTCGCATTCGCGCAGTCGTTTGCGCGTCTCCACGTCGGAAGATTTTGTCTCGGCGGTGTTCTCGGACGGATTGGCGGACAGCGCAGGATTCACGATCATCTCCGGTCGGGCATCGGTTCACTACGGCCGAACAGATGGTTGGCTGGCAAAGCAGATAATTTCGACGATCGTGAAAGGCAGGGGTCCGTGTGCGCGCGGTTCGCCTGCCGTGCCGGACGATTGCCGGTGCGCGTTTCGAGGTACGGGCGCACGGTGCGGTCCCGGTCGCGGATGCGGTCGCGTTAGGGCGAATCCGGCACCGTGACCTCGGTGCACGGCAGAGCTGTACGCGGTCATGTGATTCCCGATCGACATCCGAGAGGCCCTCGAGCAGACTAGAACGAGTGTGCTGACCGTGTGCCTGTATTGGCGCGAATCCCTTGATATTTCATCCGGCGGATTACTTTGTGTGACCAGTCGGTTTGCGCGAAAGGTAGCCCCTAACCGCCCCCGGCGTTCCCCGATATGACGAGTCGGCAGCACGATCGCGTGATCACTGTTCAGTCACCGTGGCGAAACGTATTCGCCGAAACCGTGCCAGTCGGTATTCGTAAGTATCCTGGGCCGCATGAAGAGCATGCTGTTCCGGCGGGATGCCCGAAGTCGACTCGGTATCGTCACGGTGACCGCCGCGCTATTGGCCGGCGTTATCGGTGGCGAAATTCCGTTCGCGACGGCCGAACCCGATATATACGGAACAGGATCGTCGGAAGGATCTCCGCCCACCTATCCCGAGGCGGCCGGCCCCACACGACCCGAGATCGATCGCGTCGAACCGATCACCGATCGATGGCTGCGCGTCTTCGTCAGATCACCCGCCATGGCCCGCACCGTCGAGGTGCAAGTGCTGCTACCGCGCGATCGGGCCGGCGCCCGGCCCACGGTCTACACGCTCGACGGCCGCACCGCAGAACCGAACGGCAACAACTGGATCGAACACGGTCACGCCGCCGGATTCTTCGAGGACAAGAACGTCAATGTGGTGCTCACGGTCGGCGGGCCCGCAAGTTTCTACACCGATTGGCTGCGGACCGATCCGGTGCTCGGCACCAATAGATGGGAATCGTTCCTGACCCGTGAACTGCCGCCGCTCATCGACGCCGGTTTCGACGGCAACGGCCGCAATGGCGTCATGGGCGTCTCGATGGGCGCCGAAGCGGCCATGATGCTCACTGTGCGCCGACCCGATCTGTATCGGGCGGTCGCGGCGCACAGCGGCTGCTATGCGATCAGCACCGATTCGGGACAGGCCCAGGCACGCGCCATCGTGCTCAGCTACCGGGGGCAACCGGACAACATGTTCGGGGCACCGGACGATCCGCAGTGGTATGCCCACGATGTGGTCGCACATGCCGAGGCGCTGCGTGGAAAGGCCATCTACCTGTCCACGGGCAATGGTCTACCCGGCCGGTACGACGTGCCCGGCGATCCTGATCTGCCGTCCAACGTCGTATTGGGCGGTCCGCTCGAGGCCGGCGCGGCCGGGTGCACTCACGCGCTGGTCGACCGGCTCACCCGACTCGACATCCCGTTCACCGCGAACTTCCGCGACAGCGGAACCCACTCCTGGCCGTACTGGGCCGATGAACTCGGGCGCTCCTGGCCCGTCATGGCGGGTGCGCTCGGCGTCTCCTAGACGAAGCGGGCCGCGACCGCGGGATCGGTCGCGAAGGCGAGGAAAAGGTCGTTCTCGTGCGGGTCGCCGATCGTGACGCGCACACCGTCCTCGCCGTACGGCCGAACCAGCACCCCCGCCGCCGCGGACGTCTCGCCGAACTCGGCGCTCGCGGCCCCCAGCGGCAGCCACACGAAATTCGACTCGCTCGGCGGCAGCCGGTAGCCGGCCGCGAGCAGTGCCGCGCGCACCCGCTCGCGTTCGGCGATCACGGCGTGCGTGCGGTCGAGCAGTTCGTGTCGCGCCTGTAGGGACGCGATGGCCGCGGCTTGCGCGACCCGGTTGACACTGAACGGAATATGCACCTTCATCAGCGCGGTGATGACCTCGGGATCGCCGACCGCGTACCCCACCCGCAGCCCCGCCAGCCCGTACGCCTTCGAGAAGGTGCGCAGGACGACCACATTGGGTCGGTCGCGCCCGATCTCCACACCGTCCGGGCGGTCCTGCGGGGTCATCCGCAGATATTCGTAGTAGGCCTCGTCCAGTACCACCAGCACATGCGGGGGCACCGCGTCGAGGAAACGCAGCAGCGCCGCGCGACCCACCGCGGTACCCGTCGGATTGTTCGGATTGCAGACGAAGACCAGCTTGGTGCGCTCGGTGACCGCGGCGGCCAGCGCGTCCAGATCGTGCACCGCGCCCGCGGCCAGCGGCACCCGCACGGCCGTCGCATTGCCGACCTGCGTGACGATCGGATATGCCTCGAAGGACCGCCACGCGAAAACCACCTCGTCGGTGCTCGCGTCACAGGTGATCTGCACCAGTTCCTGGAGCAGGGCGACACTGCCGCACCCGATCGCCACATTCGCGACCTCGACACCGAGGAAGTCCGCCAGCGCCGCGCGCAGCTCGCCGGACTGATTGTCCGGATAGCGGTGCGCCGATTCGGCGGCCTCGCCGATCGCCTTGGCGGCCGCGGGCAGCGGCGGCATGGTCGTCTCGTTGCTGGCGAGCTTGACCGCGCCCGGATTGCTGCGGCCCGGGGCGTAAGCCGGGATCGAGGCGAGATCCGGCCGGATATGCGGTGTCACCCCTCCACATTAGGCGGCGCGCGGCCGCACGTTCGCTCGCGGGTGCCGCCGAACCCGCAGCTGGTCGAATAGGTGACCAAACTCCGCGCCGAGCCGGAAAACTATCGGTTGGATCCCGTCTGCCTGCAATTTCTCGCGAAGTCCAGGGGACGGTCCTACCCTGGTTTCATGTCGGGCATTTATGACGATATTGCCCCGCTGCGCGGTGGCGACGACACCACATACCACTCCACCGCCGACTCCCGGGTGCCCATCATCGTGGTCGAACCGGACGGCAACGCACGCGGCGGCATCGTGGTCCTGCACGAGGCCCGCGAGTTCACCGGACCATTGCTCGACCTCATGAAGGCGCTCGCCGACGAAGGCTGGACCACGGTCGCGCCCGACCTGTTCCACCGCGGCAACGGTGATCCCGCGCACGAGGTATTCGGCAAGGAACTGTTCGACGACTTCGACGCCTGTTTCGATTGGCTCGTCGGCCACGGCGTCTTCGCCGACTGCGTCGGCGTCCTCGGCTTCGACCACGCGGGCACCGCCGCCTTCCTGGTCGCCACCAACCGCCCCGTCGGCGCCGCGGTGAGCGTGTCCGCCCCCGGCATCGTCGAACCCCTCACCTCCGACGCCGACGCCCTGGTCCGCGTCGCCCCCGAGCTCAAGGCTCCCTGGCTCGGCCTCTACGGCTCGAACGACCCGGACACCCCGCCCGCCGATATCGACCGCCTCCGCGACGCCACCGCCCGCGCCTCCGTCGCGAGCCTCGTGGTCCGCTACCCCGATCTGCGCGACGACGACGATTCCGACGACACCGACGACCTGATCGGCCTCGACTCCCAAACCCGCATCTTCGACTGGTTCGACAGCAATCTACGCTGAATAACCAGGCGTTTTGTTATTGCGCACGGTGCTCCTGTAACCTTCATGCTCGGCGGTTCGAAAGGACCGGTGCCCTCGAAGAGAAGGCTCCAGGAGGCGTGCCAGAGCGGCCGAATGGGACTCACTGCTAATGAGTTGTCCCTTCACGGGGACCGGAGGTTCAAATCCTCTCGCCTCCGCCACCCCCGGTTCGCCGGGTAAAAATTGAATACCCACATGCGCCCGTAGCTCAACGGATAGAGCATCTGACTACGGATCAGAAGGTTAGGGGTTCGAATCCCTTCGGGCGCACAATGATTCGCCTCCCACCAGTGCTAACGGTGGGAGGCGAATTCGCTTTCCCGGACGAACCGGACATGACCCCTTACTCTCGATCCGTGTGCCGGTCGAGGGTAACGCGAACGTCCGGCCCCTGGGTCTGCCGCTGGAGGTAATGCCGCTCAGTGGTCGACAGCTTCGCGTGCGAGAGCTGAGCCTGAGCCCGCGCGGGGCCGAGGTCGTCCCGAACGACAATCGCGACCGTTCGACGGAAGCTGTACGGAGTGACTCAGTTCTCAGGCAGCGCCGCCCCAGCGAACGCCGCATTTTGGCCAGGTTGAGCCAGCCGCCCTCACGATTGCTGATACAGGAGACTCCGGCCCCGCAGCCTCACCGGACAACGCGGTCGACGCCTCCACCACGCCAACCGGGGGGAACCACCGTGTGAGCCGGAGCGCCGCCCTTGCGCTTGTTTCTCGACTCCCCCATACCTCCATGCCATGTATCCGAGCTGACGAAGAGTGTTACGCAGGGGGTTCTGGGGATACAGAGGGCCGGATGGCTTCGCGACTTGTCATCGAGGCTGAGGCCGAAGCCGATACCCGCAAGCTCGACGACGCCCCCACATATCGATCTGTCGGTCAGTGGATGGGACTCGGTCAGACCGGAGGAGCCGACTGGGATGTGACGAGTTGTGTTCTGCGAGGGTGGGTTTGGACCTGTGTCGGT
>NZ_LGYZ01000052.1 GCF_001310275.1 Nocardia arizonensis | reverse complement strand
TCGTCAGGGTGAGTTGATTTCGGAGATCGGCGGCCGATTGGTCGAACAGTTCGGAACCGAATGGTCTGAACTGCGGTTGGCCACTCTCGCAGTCGGACCCGAGGCGGAGGACGATGTCTGGATCGAGGGCGGGGCGTCGGGAACTGTTCGGCGCTCGTTGCCGGACGGGACATCTCGGCTTCTGCGTGAACTCAGGAGGGTTATGGCCACTCCCGATGGTGGTGCGTGGTATTCGATGACGTTGACGATTTGGCCGGATATGCGGGCCAAGGCGAGGTTCGATTACGACAGTGAGCCGGCGTGGCGTGGTTTCGGTCCGGCCTACAA
>NZ_LGYZ01000051.1 GCF_001310275.1 Nocardia arizonensis | reverse complement strand
GATTCAATGAACCACTGAACAACCCGCCCCACAAAGGTTGACATCTTCCGTAACGGCGATTCCCAAGTGCCGCTACGGGCCTGGGCAACGGTGCCGCATCCGCTGCAACCGACCCACCGCTGTTGGCAACGGTCGCACCAGGGTTGGCCGGTGGCGCGAGAGATGTCGCACAGCGCCGTGCGCCCGCAGATCCCGCATTCAGCGGTGATCCTCGGTCGACAATTGCCGCACCGTGGACCGTCCGGTAGCCGCGTCGCGACCGGCACTCGCCGCTGGCAACCGACGCAGTCCTCGAGGTTGACCGGCAGCCGGATCAGGCAATTCGGACACAGCGGCTGACCATCGGCGTCACGGGTGGCGGGTTCACGTACCGCACCACAACCACCGCACGGCACGGCCGCATGGCGGGCGAAGCAAGACCGGCAGATCCTGTTGCCGTCCAACAGTTTCGACAGCGCCTTGACTTCGCCGCATCGAGGGCACGCCGGACGAAGGATCGCGGTCGCTCCGGAGTCGACCAGCTCATTAATGAATCGTAGGACCGCGGGCGTGGGAGCTCCGTAACCTCCACCGGTCAGCAGCTCGGGACGCGCGAGGACGGCCCAGGCCAGCCGACGCTGTCCGGCGGGCCGAACGGTCGCTCGTGCGAGTGCAGACGAGATGGTGGTCTCGGTGAGGGCGGGATCGATGCCGGTGATCAGATCGGTGAGGTCGCGCAGTGGATCACCGTCATCGTCGGGGCAGTGCACGCATCGGGGCTTGCCGTCACGGTCGCGGCTCGTGACACGCTGCCGCTCACCACATCCCGCGCAGACCGCTGGTTTGTCGAAGCATGGTGAGCACCCCCAGCGTCCGCCGGATCGAGAGCCGACATAGCGACAAGCGCGCCCGCATTCACCGCAGGAAGGCAGCGCGATGTTCTGAGCGCCAGCATCATTCAGCGCCATCAAGAGTTTGGCGACGCAGTAAGGCGCCGGTGGCTGCCCGGTCCGCAGTAGTGTCGGATTGTCGTGCAGGGCTTGTGCGAGACTGCGACGACCTGATCGAGCGCGGACAACCGCGCGGACGAGGTCACCGACCAGTCCGGCGTCCAGGCTCTGGTCGGCACTGGTGACAAGCCGGACCACCACATCGACCGGATCGGCAAGCACTTCCTCATTGACTGTCATCGGTCGATTCCGGTGATCCTGGCGCGTTTGGGCCGAAGGTCGCCTACCCCCTCGTTCGCAGCGGTCCCGCCGACGGCCTTCTTGGTCGGTTTCGTTGCGGTGCCAGCAGTCGCAATCGGCTCGATGAGGTCGTCCACCGTGCAGTCCAGAATGTCGAGCAGGGCCATCAGGATTTTCAGACTCAACCGTTCGGGCCGCTCAACGACAAGCCGGTAGACCTGGCTCGATGACAAGACGATCCCGCGTTCCTTCAACAGGGGCAACAGATCGGTGGTGGAGAACATGTTCCGCTCGGCCATGACCTTGCGTAGATGCCACCGGTAGTCGAGCCTCGCGGTCATCATCGGATCCTCCCTCGTCAGACCTCGGCGAACGCCGGGGCCAGCGCCTTGCTCAGAGCAGTGTTCATGAAGTCGTCGCTGACATGGGTATAGATCGCCGTAGAGCTGTCGCACTCGTGTCCGACCTGCTGCTGGATGAAACGGCGATCCACGCCGTCCTCGGTGAGATGGGTGACGTAGGCGTGGCGAATCGAGTGTGGCACCAACGCTTTCGGCAACTTCAACGCATCACGGTATGCGACGAAGCGGGCGTTGATCTCCGGGGGCTGAACCCGTCCTCCTCGCTCGGTCACCCAGAGCGCTGGGTGGTCCTCCAAACCGAATCGCGGCCTGACGTTCTGGATATAGTCCGCTACCGACTCCACTGCCCAGTCCATGACCGACAGCACGTTGCGCCGTCTCGGGGGCTGTCCTTTCTTCGCTTTGCCGTAGCGGACGTTCAGGGTCCCGTATCGGCCGAACTTCGGCGCCTTCGAGTTCCGGCCGAAATCGACCACATCCAGCTTGGACGTCTCGGTTCGCCGAAGACCCCATCCGTACATGACCTTGAACAACGTCGCATCCCGGTAGGCGGCCAGAGCGCCTTTGCGTTTCGCCCGCACCGCGCGCTCGACCTGCTCGTCGGCATAGTCGAAGAAGCGCTGCAACTCCTCCCGCGTGAACGGCCTCGCCTCTGGATCACCCTCGTAGTCCTGCAAATGCGGAAGCGTGTTCCACTCATGGCAGATCGCGACCGGATACGTGCCGAAAGCGTCCTCGCACACCGGACCCCAGCCATACCGGCCGTCGATCAGGAACTCGCTGAACAGCCGAACATCCCCCTGATAGCTTCGGACCGTCGACGGGGCCAAGCGCTTCTCGCCGACCAGACAGGCGGACCACTCATCCATGTGAGTCGCCGTCCAGCACCAAGGATATTCATTGGTGTATTCGAGGAACCGACGGACAAGCCGCTCCCGCGGAGCGATCGTGCTCTCCTTCAAGCCCCGAGACATCTGTTGGGCGCGAAACCCGCGGAGCATCGCGTCGAACATGGCGTCCTCCGGACGCAACTGAACCACACCGGAGACCAATTCCAGATGAGCGGCCCCAGCCAGGGCCACCTTCGGTCGACCAACCACGCCGGACCATCCCTTCTGACGGGGCAATCATGCATCAGGAGGGATCTAGTCGGCAAAGCACCTGATCAAGAAGCTGATGCGCGCGAGCGATGAGTATCCTCGAGAAGCTGCCCTGAACGGCCGGCCTCCGAAAACTCACCCATCTGATGCAATTCCCTAGCTTTGGCGTAGCCCTCGCTGATCACCGTGCGCATGTGCCCGTATTGGACCGCGAGTGCGACCAGGCCGCCGGGTCGGCGAGCGATGTGCCAGGCCAAGCTCCGCCGGAACCGGGCGGTGCCGATGTTGCCGTGCGGGTCGGCGGGGATAGCGACCCCGCGGCCTGGCCTGGTGGTGTGGTCGTTGACCCAGCCGACGAATCCCTCGACCCACCCGGCGACGGTGCCGCGAACCAGCGACCGGCCCTGCTTTTCACCGCGCTGGGTGGGAAACAGTAGTCCGGCAGGGCCGTTGAGGCGTTCCAGGACCCTGATGGCGGTGACCACGGGTGGAACAGCAACCCAGGGGACTTCGCGCAGCTCACCAGCGGAGCGATGATTGCCGTCGGCGTCGCGGGCGGTCTTGAAATGCCGTGCATGGATGAGATGACGACGGCCACCGGAGCTGTCGTCGCGACTTGGCCGGGGTTCGCGACAGCAGCCGACTTCGAGGGCGAGCACTACTGGCGGAGGGAAGGTATTCCGGCCGTGCACTATTCCTCCGCTTGCCTGTCTGTCCGCCTGCTCTGCATCGCGGGCCGCGAGGTCGTCGGCCCAGTCGCGCCGTGGTTGTTTGACCCCTGGATCGCCGTGTGGCGGTGGATGCCGAGCAGGTTGGCCAGGGAAACGGTGGCAGGAATGCCCACGGGCGCGTCAGCGCATAGTGGGGGCACCCGCGGCAGCTGATTGACTGTTCGGGCCGAAAGAGCGTGCGGGATGCTGTTATTGGCTTGGTGGGAGGCCCTTGAGTAGTTCGACTACTGCCGAGGCCAGTTTGCGAATCGTTCCGGGCGCGGTGTGGTTCTTGATCAGCTGGAACTCGAACTCGGTCTCGCCGTTTTGCCTGCGGACCTTGATGTGCACTTTGGTCTGTAACCAGGCGGTCAGTGCTCCCAGGATGACCGCGGCCGAGGCGGCGGCATCGACGCTGAGCTGCTCGTCGGCAGGTGGGTCGGCGAGTACAGCTTGAGCGATGGACGCGGTGTCGTCGTCGTGGAGCAGGTGCTGGAGGAGGAGCCTGGCGATGGGCAGGAGGTCGCTGTCGTCTCTGTTGGCGAGGAGGTCCGCATGTGCTGGGGGCGTCAGGCCAGCGTGCCTAGCCAGCTGGTCGATGAGCAACTCGGCCTCGCCGACATCTTGGGGAGCGCTGTCGCGTTCGGTGTGGACGATTTCCTCGGCTAGTTCTTGCAACGTCAGCAGCACCGCCCGGTCGCTCAAGTCTGGCAGGTCGTTGGTGGTCATCTTCTCCTCCAGTCACCGACGAGGGCGAACGGCGCCCAGTGGTAGGGGTGGGCCTCCCATCGAGACCCGGTGCTGTCCATCAGTTTGTGTTGCGCGCTCCAGAGGCTGCGCCACAGCGGCTCGCTGGGTTTGGCTAGCCGGTTGCGGTAGAACTCGGCCAGCAGCGTACGTGAGCTGGCCTGGTCGACGTTCCACAGTGACACCAGTACTGTCCGAACTCCGGCGCACACCAACGCCTGGGTGAGCCCTTCCGGGTGACCACCAGCGTCGTCGTCCCGCAGTCCTGTCGAGCATGCCCGTAGGGTGAGCAGGTCGACGTCGATGTGGAGTGCGGCCAGCTCCCGCGCGGTGAGCAGGTGTTCCCGCCGGATGAGCAACGAGGTTCTGCTCGGTCGTTTGCTGGGTCGTTCCACACCGTTGGCCAGCAGCAGGCCGGAGTTCAGCGGCTCCACGGCGTCGAAGTGGCCGTGGCAGGTCAGGTGCGCGATTTGTTGCTGGCGGAGCGCATCGAGCACGTGCTGACGGGTGGCCGCGATGCCGGCCACGCTGGTGACCTGCCAGCCGGCCGTCCTGAGCAGGTCGGCGTCGTTCTCTAGCAGCGCGGGTGTGGTGTCTTCATGCGCGGCCACGCCAGCGCAGAACACCACTGGCTGGCTGTCTTGCGCCGGAGGGTGATTCGGTCGCTGCGAGTAGCGGACCCTTGCGTGCAGCACTGTACTGGCGCTGAGGACCTGGACGATGGCGTGGCGGCGCGCGAGGGGTGCGCCGTCTGGCAGAGGCAGCGTGTGCAGAGGCAGCGTGTGTAGTGGCCCGTCGGCGGCGACGCACAGGAGCGGCTTGTCGGCGACCTGTGGCAGGAACGGCAGCAGGGAGGGGGCGAGTTCGAACAGGAAGGACAGGGTGCGCCGCCATGGCCGTCGAGGGTGTAGCGGTGGTGTCGGTGGAAAGGCGCGCGGATCGCCGTTGAACGTCACCCGAAGGCGCTGGGCCGCCTCGATGAGTTGGGTGCGTGTCACACGGGTGCGGGAGACGGCCAGCTTGTCGGTCTGGGGTATATAGGTGAAAACCCAAGTTGCGTGCGTGCCGCAGAAGTAGGAAACGAACGCGCATTCGTCCCGGTCTGGGGATTCCCTCAGGTGTCTCCGCAGATCGGCGAACCTGCCCGGGGCGCCGAGGCGGATGCGCGTGTACTCGGGGGCGTGGGGGCGCAGCGCTTCCCACACCTGTGCCAATTCCCGCTCCAGTCTGCTCCGCGGTCCGGTTCGTGCGCTGGTGTCGCCCCGTTCAGCGCATTCGGCGAGTAGTTCGGCTTCCGCACGCACCAGGTCCGCTGGGGTTCTGTCCGGAGCAGGCAGCCAGGAAGAGGCCAGATGCCGGAGGTAGTCACGGGCCTTCGCCTCCTCGTGCATGTCGAACGCCAGCTCTGCTGCGCCCCGGTGGTCGGGCAGTCGCAACCGCTCGCCGTGGTCCACTAGCAACCCCACCAGCTGTTCGTGCAAGCGTCTGCCTGCCGACCCACCGGCAATCCGGCTACCGACCTCGTCTGCGTCGAGGTCGCCTCGGGCCCGCCACAGTAGGTCGAACGCCTCTTGCAGTGTCCCTGGCTGCGGGCTTGCGATCAGCCGATCGGCCAGTGCACAGGTCTGGCGGAGCACCTGAATAGGACCCATGCGCCGCTCCTTGACGAACCGCAGCAGCTCGCGCTCGTCTTGGACGGCCTCGGCTTGCCGGCCGCAGTGGGCGTGCATGTCGGCTCGCGCCGCGCCATATGCGAGCGTGAGTAGCGGGTCGTCGCCCGTCGCGCTCCACGACTCTGCCAGTCGCCATACCCGTTCCCGCAGGTGGCCCGCCCCGGCCAGTGTTGGGGCGAGTCTGCCGAGGAGCATCGTCACGCAGGCCTTTTCCTCACGCCCGGTCGCGTCGGCCGACTCCAGCGCACGCGCGTATGCGTCCACGGTGACCGGATCGTCGCTACTGGCCTCGGCGGCGTCGCCGATGCCAATCCACGAGAGGACCTTATGGAAGGCCCCGGCATCAGGCCGGTCCACGATGGCCAAGGCATGCCGGAAGCTGGACATGGCTGCGCCCGGGTTGCCGTTGGCCAAGTACATGCGGCCCAGGTTGTTCAGCGCGGCCGGCACGAAGCCCTTGTCGATTCTGGTCCGCGCGTAGTCGAGCACCCTGCGAGCCTCGCTGACCGCCTCGCGGTTGCGGTCAGCCTTCGCGAAGCTGACGGCGATGTTGGTCAGTGCAACGAAAACCTGGTCTTCGTTGTCGGTAGGGTCTGCCGCGTCGAGCGCAGCCCGATAGCTCAGCCGCCCCAGCTCGTAGTCACCCATGTCCTCGAGCACGTAGCCGCGCAGGATGTGAATGTCGACGGCCTGCCGATGAAGGCTGGGTAGGTCCGATGCCATACCGAACCGGGAGGGATGGAAATCCAGCCTGTCGAGGACGTCCAGCGCGTCGGACAACCGGCCTGCACTGCGCAACGCCGCCGCCAGCCGGTATCGACGCACGCCGTGAATGAAGGAGGCGTCCAGTAAGGCTGGTACCAGTTCGTCGGCTTCGCGGTAGGCGGCTATCGCTCCGTCCAGATCACCCAAGGCCATCAGATCCTCGGCTGTCTGCTCCAGCCGCTCTCGTGAGTCCACCTCTTGGGCCTGAGGATCCTCGGCCGCTGGGTTGCTTTCTATAGGGTTCGGGCCCTGGAGGGTAAATTTATGTTCGGCACGCCACTGCTCGACCTGCCGGGCGAAGAAACGCACCAGTGCCGCCTCCTTGACGCGCGGGCGCTCCTCGGCCTCGAGGGCATCGGCACGGGCGTTCAGTTCGGCGACCAGAGTCTCGGCATCGCCGTCCGCCTCGGCGATCCGTGCAAATACATCAATTGATTCGCCCGTGCCGAAGAGGACGGAGCTGATCTCCGCTACCGAGTTCACCGCGAGCAGCCGATCGGCGAGTTCGCGATCCCTCTCAGCCACCGCTGCCTTCCCCGCCGAACAACTCCACGAGTCTTCGGACTCGACTACCGATCATCTGGCGCTCTTCGTCGTTCTTCGCCTTCAGGTATGCCCTGTGGAAATGGCCGAGGGCACGGTCACGTTCACCGTGGAGCCAGTAGGCAATTCCACCGTTGAGATGCACCTGATAGAGGTCATCGGCCACCGCAACAAGCCGGTCCGCCAAGGCGACCGCCTCAGCAGATTCGTCGGGCGCCCGCAAGTGATCCTGCATCTCGTTCATCCACTGCTCGACGCGGATACCGATTATGTCGGGGTTCGCATGGCTCCACCTACGCACCTCTTTCACCCTGCCATCGTCTCCGAGCACCTCGAGCTGCACTGCCACCTCTGATGCCTGTTCGCTGGTAATGACGCTGCGCAGCCTCTCTAGCAACGCAGAATGCGGTGCCTTGATTTCCAGTTCGTGCACAGCCACGGCGCACGCGGCGACCTCTCCGATGACGAGCAGGAACCGGGCGAGCAATTCCAACATGTGCACATCATCGGGATCTGCCGCGTATGCCAACCGCGCGGCGGACGCCACCTCAGCCGCGCCAACCCCAGAGTTTCGGACGTCCCGCAATCTCGCCAGCGAGATAGCCAATGCCCTCAGGTCACCGGCTTCGGCGCGGTCGATCGCGAGTCGCTCCCGCAGTGCTGCAACACGCAAGACCAGCATCTCTCGGTCCTGTAGATCGGTGGCGTGACGTTGCCGGAGTGCGCTCAGACGAGGCAGCACCATATGCCCAGGGGTACCAGTCTTAATCGGGCATGCCTCCAGCGTCTCGATCGCCTGCTCGACCTGACCGAGCCGATATTGGACGCTGGCCAGATTCAGCCAGCCATCCACGAATTCGGGGTGCTCGCCGATTAGGGTCCGCCACAGCGCCGCAGCCTCGTCGAGGCGGCCGACAAGACCCAACGCCGCTGCATGCACATTTCGCGCCACTGGCCCGCCCGCAGCTGCCGCTTCGGCCAGTTGACTGACCACGCGGTCGGACTCACTCCGCGACGCGGACCGTATCCCCACCATGAGATCTAGGCCCTCGGAGTACTCTGCCACCACAAAGTCAAGGTCCAACGAGTCGGCCACCTACCACCTCCCCCATGTGTGGCCACACGCGCACGTTCTTCCGTCAGATACAACAACGCCGATGGTGCCACACCTCTACCAGTGACGCCGCAGATTCTGCGCAACACATGCAGACTCGGAGACACCCCGTTGGCCCCCGGTATCCGGAGTGACCATCCGCCCCGGGTTCCGGTCCGAATAGGCGCACAAATCATTTGGCACCGTACGGATTCCAATTCAAGCATGCACATGATCGGGCCCATGCGCCCGCTGGTTCAGGTCGCCGACGATGCACGGCTGCGACCGACCTGCAACACCAATCTCACGCGACGGCACAGCAAGACGACGTCGCTGAACCAAGGGATGAGGGATATCAAGGCCGTGCTAACAGATAGCGCAACGGCGAGACGTCGTGAAGTATTATTCCCGACCGCCTGCCGAGCCTCTGGCCCGTTCGGCGGCCCGGGCTGCAAGATAGTCTGTCCAGTCTCCTCCGGCGTAGTCGACCCATCGGATGGCGGTGTTGATGTGCATGCCGAGCAGGTCGGCGAGTACAGCAGCGGGCAGATCGGCAGCCAGTGCGGCGAGGGCGCCGTTGCGCGCCGTGCGGACTCTGATGCCGTAGCGGGCAAGTCGGGTGGTGAGGGCGTGATTGGCGATCGGCTGGCCGGGAACGAGACCCGGGAAGAGCTTGTGTGGGCGTTGCTTGCCCTCGGGGATGGCCAGTCGGCGTTGCGGATCTCTGCCGAGCATCCACAAGAGTTTCGCCAGCTTGGGTGGAAGAAGGATCGGTCGATGACCTGCGGTTAGAAAGTCCTGGCCGTCCTTGTGCGTGAGTTGGTCGGCGGTGAGGTGTCGAAGCCGTTCGGTGGACAGGCCGAACAGCAGAGTCAGTGCACCGGCTGCCCGGACATCGACCGGTAGTTCGTCATCGTTGAGGCATTGGCGCAGCAACCGCCAGCGTTGCTCGTCGTCGAGCAGTTCGGCGGGCTGTTGGCGCGGAATCGACGGAACCACAAGCGCTTCCGTGATCCTCCGTTTGGATGTCCAGTTGAGAAAGTAGCGCACGAGGTTGCGCCGCTGGGTTCCGGGTTCATCGAGCCAGCGGTCGAGTTCGGCTTGGCGGAGGGATGCCAACGTCAGGCTCTGCTCATCGAGCCAGACGAGAAGGTCCAGTGCGACGAGGATTCGGCGGCGTAGATCTCGGCCGGCCGAGGCGGGAAACCGGCGGACGCGAGCGCGGCTGCGTGCGCGCCGGAGCAGATGCCAGTGTGCGAACGGCCGGATGAGGTTGGCGTGATCGGCGGGTTTGCCGATCAGATGGTGGTCCAGCCATGCTGGCAATCGATCCAGGTCCTCGTGGCGTTCGGGCAGGATGCCGGTCTGTGTCAGCATCTGCCGGATGTAGTGGACGTTGCGGCTCGGCGGGAACTCATCGAGAAGGTCGTGGCTCAGTGGTCTGCCGTCCGTGACGAGCTGGGCGAGCAGGTGGGCGTTCGGGCTGTTCTTGATCCAGTGGATCTGCTTGAACGGGCTCTGTGTTCGGGTGAGAGCGTCGACGAGAGGCCAGAGTTCGGAGGAGACCTGGCCGTCAGGGCTCGCGAGCAGCTCGTGTACTCGGTCGGCGAGCACGCAGTGAGCGCAGCCCTCTCGCCCGTAGGGATTACCGGCTCTCCCGCATCGGCGGCATGTGTAGTCGGCGTCGTAGCCGGCGCAGGGGCCGCAGATGCTGTTGCCGTCGGTGTCACGGCCGATCAACGCGCGAGTTGTCCGACAGCTCGCGCATTCGCCTGGGTCGCGCAGCACGGCGGTATAGCAGAGGTCGCAGACCGGTCCCATCGGCCAGTGCGCGTTGATGCGCCGTTGCCGGCCGCAGCGGCAGCAGGTGTGAGTGGGCCTGCGGTAACAAGATTGGCAGATCGGGTGGCCAGTGCCGATTCCGTGGCATGGGCGCAGCTTGCCGCAGTTCGAGCAGATCACCTTCGGACCACGGTAACAGCTGTGACACAGATCCGGCCGGTCGCCGTCTGCGTTGCGGGCGATGGTGCGTTCGCGGCCGCATTGCCCGCAGATTCGGCGGGGGCGGCGAAACCTGTTGTAGCACAGGTGACAAGAGGCTCCCTGATTGTCGATGAGAGCGGCTGGCTTGGTCTGGCCGCAATGGATGCACCGGTGTTCGGGACGCTGCCAGCAGCGTTTGCAGAGCATGCTGCCGTCGTCCAGGCGTGAGACCGGCTTGTCCACCCGGCCGCAGTGGGAGCACTCTTCGAAGGGTTCCGGGTCATGGCTGTAGCAGCGGTAGCAGATCTTTCCCTCCGGTCTGCGGGCGGCGATGCGGACACCGTCCTGACCACAGCGGGCGCAGGTCGACCGGCGTGATCGCCCGTCACAGGTGCCGCAGATCCGCCCTTCGGGGCGCATCTGGCGCAGTTCGGTGGTGGGTTTGCCGCAGTGCGCGCAAACGATGCGGGTCACAGGGTGCCCGCCGTCGTGCAGCACGTGAGTGAGCCTGATAAGTGCTGGTGGGCAGTGTGATCCACCGGAAAAGAGTGCATCCGGGTGATCGGCGAGATGCGCCGCCAGCTCTTCGAGGAACCGGGCGGCGCCACGAACCGGGATCGGCACCGCCACCTCGAGCGCGGCCGCCGCCGACGCCTGTGTCAACGTCGGAACCGCAGAGGTCAGCTCGGCGACGGCGGCCTTCATCCGTGCAGCCTGCTGAGCCAGACGGGCCGCGGTCGATGGCGGAGTCACAGGCCCTGCGGGCGGCGGATCGACGTGCGCCGCACCGCGGGCGCGGGACCGTGGTTGTCCCCGGCGGTCTTGCGGACTTCCGCGTTGACGGCCTGGATCTCGATCAAGTCGTTGGGCGTGCAGTCGAGGATGTCACACAATGCAGCGAGAGTATCCATCGAAAGCCGTTGCGGCGGTTGGGTAACCAGACGGAACACCTGCTCGCGCGACAGTTTGATCCCACGTTCGGCCAGCTCGGGTACCAGGTCGCTGGTCTGGAACATGTCCTTGGTGGCCATGACCCTGCGCAGATTCCATCGGTAGCCCATTTTCTTGATCATGAGGGGTCGTCCTCCCACAACTCGGCGTGGCGTTCGGCCAGCTTCCGTCTCAGCAACTGATTGCGGTACTCGTCCGACACCCCGGTGTAAATGGCAGTCGAACTCGCTGTAGCGTGTCCAGCCTGGTCTTGGACAAATCTCTCCGGATAATCGAACTCGACAAGGTGGGTGATCATGCTGTGACGCAGCGCATGTAAATCCAGATCAGCTGGCAGACCGGCCGCATCGCGGCAAGCCTGAAACGCGTCGTTCGCGCTGCGCTTGGACAGCCGGCCGCACCGTTCGGTCACCCACAACGCCGGATGATTGCCGACATCGAACCGGGGCCGGACCTCGATGAGGTAGTGATCGAGCACGTCCACGATCCAATCCATCTCCGGAACCGTGAACACCGTGCGCCGCTTCGGCGGGCTGCCCTTCGAAGACTTGCCCCACCGCACGAACACCGCACCGTAACGTCTGTATTGGGGCGCTTTCGGATTGTGGCGCAGGTCCGTCACGTCCAATCCGCATCCTTCACGGCGCCGTAGCCCGAACGCGTAAAAGGTCTTCAGCAGCGCGGAATCTCGCATTGCCGCCAGCGCACCTTTCCGACGGCGCTTGCGGATCTCCTCGACACGGCCGTCGGCGGCATCGAACAGCGCCTGGACCTCGTCGTAGGACAGCGGCCGCCGTCCCGGCTGGCCCTCGAACTCGCTGACATGCACGACGCTGTTGTCCTCGTGCAGGATCTGCACCGGCACCTGCCCGAACTGCTCCTGGCATATCGCCTGCCAACCGTAGCGGCCATCGCAGATGAAGTCGCAGAACATCCGCAGCGAGTTCTGATACTGCCGGGCAGTCGAGACCGTGAAATTCGGATTGTTGCTCCGAAGATGGTCGAAGAACGCCTCGACCTCCGCAGGCTGCCACTGCCACGGATACTGATTCGAGAACGCCGCCAGCCGCCGCACCAGAGACAAGCGCGGCTTGATCGTGCTGTCCCACTTCAGGAATCGCGTGCGCTGCTGGCGCACCCACCCTTCCAGCATCCCCTCGAACACCGCCGTCGCCGGGTCCAGGTGCACGACTCCCTGCGCCAGGACCAGGTGCGCTGCACCAGGCAAATCCGCTGCTCGACTCACTCTCGCCTCCGTTGTGTTTGATGCAACATTGTTGAGAATGAATCGACTGAAAGCAAGAGCCCCAGGCAGATTCGGCGAGAAACCGAAATTGGGTCGCTGTCTGATACCCTCTGAACTGCGGTTTCACCCGATATCGGAACCGGTCGAATGCTGAATCAAATGCAATTCCGCGCGTTTTTCGCTCGGGCGCATCCCGGTCAGGTAGGCGATGACCACGAAGCACGCAGTGGTCAGCAGCCGGACGAATGGCTCGACTTTGTCGAAGTCGATGGTGGGGACCCAGGGTTGGCCCTCGATCATGCCGGTGATCGGGACGTCGAGCGGACAACGTGCGGGGTTGGTCTTGCGGTAGCGCTGCCAGCGTGGGGTCTTGAGAACGCGGTGGACCTTCTTGTGTGGGGTGCCGGTGATCGCGGCGACATAGGTGGCCGCGGCGCCCGATCGGAGGGTGGTGTGGGTGGGCAAGGGTTTCCCGGTTGCCTCCAGGTCTTCGAGGTAGGCGGTCAGTGCCGGCGGTGTCCCGCGGGGCAGGTCGGTGTCGGGTGTCTGGGCGATGACTCGCCGCAGTCGTTGTTCCTCGGCTCGGGCAGCGAGGATGTCGTCGGCGAACTCTTCGGTGAACTTCAATGCCCAGATCAGCAGCGGCCCCATGGTGGCCGGGCTGATCGGCTCGGTCGAGTTCTCACCGGCGTCAGTGGCCGCGGGCAGATAATCGTCGAGACCTTCGGTCTCCCAGGGCGGGACGCCGATGCGCGAGGAAGTCGGCAGGTGAGGCGCGAACGCGCGGAGCCGGGTCATCGCGATGAGGTGGCTCGTGGCGGTGTTGCGCGCGACTTTACGGGTCTTGACCACGTAGTTTCCGTAGTCGGCAAGGACGTCAGTGGTTGCTTGGGCCAGTTCGGTGATGCCGCGCTCGTGCAGCCAGGTTGCGAATACCCGCCAGGTCATGGCGGTGTCGAACATCCGTTGAGGGCTCAGCCGCGCCCGCATTGTCGAGCCTGCGCGAGTGAGCACCGTGTCCGGGACCGGGAAGTTCAGCAGCACCCAGACGGCGTGACGGAACTGCTCACGCAATTCGGCAGGGAATCTCTGCCACTGAATCCGGTCGCTGGTAGTCGACGGATTGTCACTGGTGAATGTCAGCGACCAGACCGGATCACCGAATCGAGGGATGAGCTCGCGGCGTTGTTCGGTGATCGTTGCCGGGTCGACCACCGGATCGGCGGGAGCCGGGAGAGCTGGTTGCCGCCATGATGCGGTCACGAGTCGAACCCCTTGCGCAGCAACAACTCGATGGTCGCGCGGTCGCTGGCGCTGACTGCCGTCAGCGCGTCGGCCCATTCTGCCGCGGTGAACGAACTGTCCTTGAGCTGGGTCAGCCGGCTGTGGTGCTCGCGCCAATCGCGCTCCCAGGTCCGGGCGGGCAGAACGGTGCGCAGGCTTTCCAGTGCTTGGTGCAAGTAGGCCAGGCGCGGCAGATGCCGCGGCGTGACCACCGCGTTGGCGCAGGCCAGGCAGAGCAGAAACGATGCCCGGCAGGGTGATCCGTGCGGGCTGAACGGGCTGTGGGTGTAGTCGCCGCAGTTCGCCGTGGCGGTGTCGGTGCCGACGTCACCGGCGTTTAAATCATTGGTAACTCGTGCCGTGACAACAGCTTTGGCGTGGTCGACGGCATCGGTGATCCCCTCGGCGATCACCGCTTCGGCGCGCTGGTGCGTGGCCGGATCACGCAGAACGTAGACGCTGTCGTGAACGTCGCGACTGTGCTGGGTGGGAGTGCGTTGATGCAGGACGGTCACCGTGCGCCGCAAACGCCGCAGATTCAGCTTTCCGGCTCCGGTCACCTGGCTCCATCGACGAAAGGCCGGGTCGCCGACGCCGAGGCCGGTGCCGATCCCGGTGCGCAGCAGCGCAGCGCGATCCTCGACCAGCAGAGGAAGATGGACATGCCAGACGATGAGCAGGTCGGTGGGAGCACCGTGAGCACGCAACAGGTCACGGCCCGGGGCGGTGGCCTCGATCGCACGGGTGAACAGCCGCCCTGGCGAGTTCGGGCCCCAGTCGGTCAGATTGCGGGTCTCGTAACGGTGGGTCGTGTGACGTCGGCGCTTCTCCAGCTCGACCCGATAGACGGTCGGCTCACCCGGCGCTGGTGCGGACAGCACTTGCGGAACCACCATCTCCGAGACGGCCGTGAGATTCCACCCGTGCGCACTCACGATCAGCGTTACCAGCGAGACCATCTCGACCCGGTCGAGAAACAGCCGCTGCCAAGTCCATTCCGCGCTGGTCCCGCCCAGCGCGTCCTGGTAGCGCGCGACGACCCGACGGTGACCGTCCGCGCCGACATCGACAGGAACGTCCCCGGTCCGCGCCAAATGGTCGAGCGCTTCACCCAGCACCCACTCGCGGCTGCCGTCGGCGAACGCGCCCGACCGCCAAGCATCCAGATGCGCCCGGTTCTCTGCAATCCGCTGCCAGGCCCGCCTGAAGTGGCCGGCCGCAGCCTGTCTGATCTCCTCGAATTCCTCCGGCGAATACGCCGATTCCGTGGCGCCCGAGTAAGCGACCCGTCGCAGAACCGCCTCGCGAGTCGCCTCGGGAAGCTGATCAGCATGCTTCAGCAGTGCCGCGATCTTGCGAATCTGCCTTTGCCCCAACGGCTTATGTGCGCGACTGATCCTCCACTGGTTCCAGACCAGCGGCGTGATGTCGGCGATGGACTGTGGTGGGGAGTCCAGTTGCGCGAGCCACCGAGTGAACGTGCGGACCAGCAACCACACCTCCGTGCTCGTGACCGTCGACCGCCATTCCCCCGGCGGGTAGATCCGGCTCGCGAACGCCGCAGCCAGAGATCGCTGCAACGCAGCCGACACCGGCAACACCCCGAAGTCGAAGATCGCCCGCTGATCACCCTTCTCGCTGATGTGCGTGACCACCGGAACGGCATCGTCGAGCACCGATGGCCGACGGTGCCCTTCGGCCGGCAGCGCAGCGTGGGCTCCCCGCGCCATCAGCCGGCCACCTCGGTATCGAGGATCCGGTCCGACGCCGCCGCCAGCTTCGTCAGCAGTTCGGCGACATCCGGGTCGTCGTCCTCGATCAACAGTGACCGCACCTCCAAGTCCGAGACCGGGGCCAGGTAGATATCGCGGGTAACCTGCTCGCTCGCGTGCCCGAGGAGGTCTTTGACCATCCGCCAGGGGGACATGTAGAGCAGCATGTAGTCACGGCGTTCCTCGGGCGTCAGATCCAGCCGCTTGTCCAGCGCCCGGTGCAACGCCACCAGCATGTAGAGCGCGAACGAATGCCGCGCCATGTGCGGAGTCGCGAACGGCGGATCCGGCACCACCCCCGCCAGCATCACCGCGCAACGCCGCGACGCTGCCCGGAACACCGCCTCCCAGGAATGGGTGCCGAACGGGGTCCCGTCCTCGGCGAGCCACAACCACAGCGGCTCCAACCCGCTATCACCCTGGACGAACAACCGCCGCCGCTCGTCCGGCTCCAGCGCATCGATCCGCCGTTCCCCGGTCCGGCCGTGCCGGTCACGCCAATGCAGCACCCGCTGCTGCCACCCGGACTGTTTCACCACCAGCCAGACATCATCCAACGCGTCGTAACGGCCGACGGCCTGCGCCCGCCGGATCGCCGCCCTGCGGGTCGTAGCGCAATACGACTCGACCTCCCGCAGCACGGTCGCGGAGATGTAGAACGTGCGGGCCCGCTTGCCCTTGGCCACCGCCGCCGCCAACCGGGCATCGACATACCGCTGCGGCGTATTCGCCGAGGCAGCCAGCTCGATCGTCAACAGCGACCCGCCCTCCCCGAGCCGCACCCGCTGCTCAACAGCAGGTCGGCGAACGCGGCGTTGCGGTCGTCGTGACGGCCGCGCCAGGACGGGTCCATGCGGCCTTCCGGGGTGTAACCACGCAGCCCGACATCGCGCCACAACCGAAACGCCCTGGGCGTCAACCACTTCACATTCGAGGACCGGACGTCCTTCGCCCGCGCCTCGGCCACCTCCACCAGGTCCCCGTGACGGTTGCGGATCGTCTTGACCCCGACCGGGCTCTGGGCCACATACCCCTGCTTGGTCGCCCACCGATAGAGCCGGCTCAACGCCGCCAACTCCCGGTTCCACTTCGAGCCGCTGATCCGCCGCATGTTCCGCGGCGACCGCCGCCGCCAATCCTCGAAGTCGAGCAGATCATCGTAATCGGCTGTGTCCCAGTACTTCCCGCGGCTCCACAAGAAATTGAAAAACACTCGATAATCCGTGGTGTATGAGCGCTTCGTCGCCTTGCGAAGGTTCGCAAACGACGACCGGCCGAAGTAACGCGTCAACCGCGCATCCACCCGGAAATCCGGATCCACCATGAACGGGTCACCCGGATCCAGCCCGAAGGACTCCTCCCGCTCGACCAGATCCCGCCACTCATCCAGCAGCGGATGCCGACCCGGCGGAGCAACCAGCTCCGCAGACACCCAATGCACCGTCCACAACCTGGACATCACCCTCCTCCATGTACTGCAACATGATCAGCTGCAACACACAGAGTTAATAGGGAACCGATGGCAGTAGAACCCGGCCCGCCACAACCCGTGCGCAGCCGGGCGCCCACGCAGAATCCGGTTGTTGTGCCGCCGCCGCGCCCACACAACAGCCAGGCACAACAGACCCGGGGACGCGGTGAACCCGACCATCAACACCCCGGCCAATGCCGTGTCTATCTGGTCTACTCCTGGTTCCATGCTGTAGAGGATGCCCAGGGTCAGGACGAGGGCCATGAAGAACGCGGGAATCAGCAACAGACAGCCCCAACGGGTCAGTCGCCGCGTCGGTTTCCAGGCGGGTTCCCGGGCGAAGCTGCTGGCCAGAGCGGTGGTGTGGCTGCGATCGACGGTCATGGTGCCGAACACGGGCACGAGCCCGCCGCTCGAGATACCGAACCCGGAATACGATCCGCTGCCGTATGAGACCGTGGTCCCGTCCGAGCACAACGCGGGCACACTCTGGACCCAGTCGAACTGCCCGCAGCTCGGGCAGGTGATGTCGATATCCATCCGCGGATCTCCCGATCGGGCAACCACGTCGACTTGACGGCGGCGCGGGGATGCCTGCGATGAAACCTCTGGCAAATCGTATTGAACACCGCCAGCGCGGATGTGTCGATGATCCGAATCTGCGTAACGCATGGTCTGTTTCCTTTCACGCAGGAGGCCCGGCGCGTTCCGCTCGCCTGGGGCGCAAGTGGGCAAATCGCTGGTAAACAGAGGTGAGTGTCAGGCGCGAATCTCGCGCAGATAACGACCGCGAGAACCCAAATGAGGTAGAGTCTCCAGTGCGTGAAATGTGTGTCAGATCACACCGATGGGAACGTTTTCATGCGCCGGTGGGCTGTCCGGAAGGAGTCGAGATGATCCCAGAACCGGGTGTCTACGAGGTGCCGCCGAGGGCTGGTGACGCGGTCACCACCTGCGGTCACCGCGCGGTGGTGACCTGCGCGTTGACGCGGTCACCACAAAACGGCTAGTTTGGGTCATGAAAGGGCACGAAGAGTCATGAAACAGCGAGTGAGCTGCTGAGACTGACTCTTTGACCAGGGAAAACAGAGGGAACAGGGCAAAGGTTCCAGTCCTCTGCGTCCCTCGGATACCCTGCGGCCCTTCAGGATACATCATCGCGCAGTTCGCGTTCCCTCGCAATCGTGGTCAACCTTCGCGGTGGCTGCTGTCAGAATGGAACAAGCTGCTGAGCGGCGATCTGGAAGCGCTGACCGACGCGGTGCGAGAGGACCACGATGACCATCATTGCGACACAGCGTGGTGGTGCGGCGCTGCGCCGTTGAGAGATTCGTTTCGGCTACGACTCGATGAGAAGGTCGCTCGGTCCTGTCATCGCATGCGGCGTTGTAACTCGTCGAAGAATCGAGCTAGCTTGCCCGCTGCATCGGGCTCGGTGAGTTCCTGACCGCCGAATCGATAGACTTCGTAACCCGCGAGCCGCAGTCGGCGGTCCTCGGCCATCAACCGTGCGTAGAGAGTTGGGTCAGCGGCTCCGTGCTTGTCTGAATAGTGCTGTTTTCCGTCGAGTTCGATAACGACTCGTTGTCGGTCGCTGAAGAAGATCATGAAGTCCATTCGTTGTCGAGCGAGTGGCTTGTTCTCCTCGCCTCGGGCGCGGATCGTGTACGGGTCGTAGTGGAGATAGACCTGCGGGATCAGCGCGGGAGTTTCGAAGCCGTGCGTTTTGTAACGGCGACAGTAGGTGTCGAAGATCAGCTGTTCGGCACCGTTGTCGCCCATGCTCGCGCGCAGGCGATTGTGGAGAGATAGACCTACCGTGCGGTTATCGATGTCATCGCCGAACCGTGCCTGCTGGCGCCACCATTGGATCATCTGTGAGAAGGTGAGGCCGCCCGCCGGGATGGGTGCGTCGAACACGAGGCAGTATTCGGCGTTTTTGGTGATCTCGATGTCGTTGTTGACGGCGTCGCGCAGAACCAATTCCGGCTTGGGGCCGTTCGCTGCGAAGATCAAGTTCTTGGCGGGTGATGTGACACCTCCTCGTTTGTCGTACTCGGCGATGAGGTCCGGCAACTCGCTGCGTGCGGGCACATCGCATTCGGCGACGATCCGCCTCGCCAGTCCAACCAGTTGAGGAACGGTCCAATCGGGGGTGTAGGACCAGATCAGGTCCCGCTTTGTGGGGGCATCGCCAGGCGAGTTGGTCTGGGGCCAAGATAGTTTCAGCTCATCTGCAAGGACGACCTCGAGGTCGACCCGGGTGTACGCGCCCATCAACGCGTCATCGATCGCGGCGCGAAGGGTCCGCGTCGACACCACCAGCTTCCTGGAGGTGACCGTTTCCGGTTCTTCGGCGAAAGGAGACGGCCACGCGGTCATGAAACCATTGTCCTGCCTCATCCGGCCTTCAGCTCAACATTCTCATCGGAATGCCGGAAGCAGCGACCAACGGAGATGCCGTATCCGCAGCGTGCTGGGTCCAGAATCTCAGTCGTTGCCGTATTCTGCTTCGTCCGGCCAGTCATCGAGATCTTCCGGGTCTACCTCGACGGTGAACGCGTCATCTGTCAGGTCGGTGGCGGCGATCAATTCTGCTCTCTCGAGCACGAGATGGCATGTCGGGCAACTGAAATAGTCTGGCGCGACATCGACCTCGGCGATGGTCCCGACGAAGTGATCCCGCTCGTCGGCACCGTACTCGTCGACCCTCCGATCGATGACTTCGTCTCCCTCCAGCCAGCCGGTGTTGTCGCATGCTGGGCAGGTCGTGGCGGTTCGGTATGCCATGATCGGCATCCATTGTGAGGCCGTCGTCCACTTGGCCTGCTCGGGTCCGGTCATCCTGCCCTCGCGAAAACGCAAGAGAGACTGCTTGGCAGCGGATATACGTGCCATCACCTGGTTTTGAATGTTCTGCTTGTTCTGGGCGAGGTGCCGTTCGACCTCGTCGGTCCGGTCTGTGCCGACAAGCATCGAAGTATCGGTGCCTTGCGCCGCGAGGAGGATATCTATCTGCGCCCAGAACTGCGGCCACCAAGCATGTGCGGGAATCCTGGTGATGCCGAGCGCGGCGCCATGAAGGTACTCGTTGCGCCCATTGGAGATCTTGGATGCTTCTGATGCACTGAACGGCCGGAACGCGCGTTCGCACCGCTTGAAAATCGTTGATGCGCGTGCGGTTGTGAAGTGGGTCTCGCCTTCGATCAAACCCGCGGCCGTCAGGACGTGTGCTCCGTCCTCTGTCGGCTCGGCCACCAAAGTCGGCGACACCTTGCACAACGCCGCCTTCGCGAGAAGTTCGAGAGCCAACGCAGCCCACAGTTGCTTTTCGTCCTCGGTTCTGTCGTCGGACGGGTCCATTGCCCGATTCATGAACAGCTTCGCCTTCACCCAGAACTCGTCGTACCCATATGGTGTCGTCACTTGAAAGTCCCCGTCTGGTAGGCGACTCGGGTGAGTTCGCGATCCTGGTCCGCGGATGCCTTCGCACGCCCGTGGAGAACGGCGCGGTTGTCCACGAACAACAGCGAGTTCGGAACATCCCATCGGTGTTCGTGGATATCACCGTAGGTTGTCAGCGCCGTCCAGGCGTCCCGCGCCCTCTTGTCACCTGGAATCATGCAGTAGGGATCGAACCGCAGTCCGCGGTCATCGACGGCGGTCGCCAGGAACGTCTGCCGTCCGCTTCCCACGAAGAAGACCCCGTGCCGCACCGCGTTCGAGTGTCTTACGTTGAATCCCGGTTTCCATATTCGTGTCGGTGTGGAACTGGGGGCGGACGTGTGCATGACCACGAGGTCGGGAACCGCGTGAAGGTGGGAACCATCGACATGTAGCAGTTGCTCGTCCAAGCCGGTCACGGCGCTGATCGACCGGGGATTTGCTGCGTTGGTCTCGGTGGGTTTGAGTCGGGATACCGGGGAGTCACCGCGTCTTGTCGCTACCGGCTCCCAACCGTGCTCCCGCGCGAAAATCTTGACATAATGGAGTGGCATCACCGCGGAAGCCCAACCGGATTTCCGGCATTCGCCGACCATCTGAGCGAGGACGTCGTCGGGCGATTCGTTCAACGCTGGAACTCCTTACGATCCGGATGCGGCAAAGCTGGAGCCCGACTACTCCCTGGGATTCCGAGAAGTCTGGGTTGGAGGCGCTTCGGGCGAGCGTGCGTCTCGGCCCGAAGCGACCGTCAATCTGTACCAATCTCAGGTTCGAAATCCAACTCGCTTGACCGGTCGGTCAGTCCCTCGGTGTGCTGGCTCGACCGCCTGCCAAGCCGCAGGCGGAGACATCTGAGCTCACGCAGTCACTGTCCATTTCGCAGCTCGAGGTCGCCTTCAGCCGTCGGAGTCCTATGCGGCCGAGAAGGTTTGTGGTCACTGAAAGCTGCGGCTTCGCTGAGTATTCGGCTGATGGTGGAGCGGCTCTTGTTCAGTTCGTTCGCGATGCGGGTGGGATTCCAGCCGTCGAGGTGATGGTGAGCCAGCGCTTTGGCGACGAGGTCGGGGTCTCGACGTCGAGCCGGATCCCGTGCGCACAGTCGCAGTGCGAGTTGAGCAAACTCTCGATCTGTGGATCTCGATGCGAGCGAGGGGGCGGGCGCGGACTCGAGCATCGCAGGTGGTTCTCGGGTGGGCTCCATGCGGTCTGGTACTGGCTCGGGGATCGGCTGCGCGAGATTGGTGACGTGTGCACGCTCCACGCCGTGAGCGGAGTGGGCGAACGCGAGCAGGGCGACGGTGGATTGCGCCATGGATCCTTCGATGATTACCGGCCACAGCCACGCTTCTGTCCGAGGCACACCGGCGGTGATTGCCAGTGAGCGGAGCGCGGTGAACGACAGCCAGAAAGCGCCTGTGGCAATGAGAGCCGTCATCGCGGTGGCGACCCACCGTGTGGCGCGGGTCGCGGTGTGCGCACGCGCGAGCACCGTCACCCCGTGCACTGCGGCCAGCAGCGCCAACGGCGGAATGACCGCGACCGCGGCGGCAACGACCGGCAGCGCGGTGTCATGTAGAAGGGCCTGGGTGGCGTTGCCGGTGATACTGACCGTGGCAGCTGCGGCGAGCACAATCCAGAAGAAGCTGTGCGCACGCGATTTCGGTGCGTCGGCCTCGGGCTGGGCCGTGTGCACGGTGCCGGTGGATGAGGTGAGAGCGAAGTCGGTCATGAACGGGTTCCTTCGATCGCGGGCTGTGCGTGCGGACGGTCCGTCCGGTCGTGGCGGTAGGCGGGGGCCAGTGGATGGGGTTCGCCGGTGAGTACGGCTACCGCGGCGGCGATCTCGTGCAGGTGGGCTTTGACGTAGGTGGCGGTGACGCCGGCGTTCTTGCCGCGGTGTCCGGCGTACGCGCGGGCGACGGCGTAACTGAAGGTGCGTTCCACCCAGGTCAGGGTCGTGTGACGCAGCCAGTGCATACTGACGCCCTGGGTGGCGACCCACGGCAACTCCTCACCGATACGAGCCCAGATGTGGTCGTATCGGCGCGAGGTGATGGGTCTGCCGTCGCGGTAGCGCAGCAACTGTTCCGAGCGCGGACTCCCGCGCTCGGCCGCGTGTTCGTGTAGGCCCCGCATGAGTGTTGGTGAGACCGGTTGCCACCGATCGCTGCCGTCCTTCTCCCGTAGATAGATCAGGCATTGGTCGGGGTCGAGGTCGTGCGGGCGTAGGGCAAGGGAACCGCTGCGGCGGCAGGCGGTCTCGATGAACAGGCGCAGCACCAGCGCGTCGAGGTCGGGGTCGTCGCCGGTGGTCGCGGCGACGGTCCAGATCTCGGTCAGCTGATCTGATGCGATCGCGTACCGATTCGATGGGCGTCGTGTCGGTCGAGCGATGCCGCGGGCGGGGTTGTCGACCGGTCGGATCCAGCCGGAGTCCTCGGCGAACCGGTACACGCACCGCAGGGCGCTGACGAAATTCTCGGCGGCGCCGGTGCCGCCGCGTGAGGCCCGGTTGGTGCGGGCTTCGGTTTGGATGCGGCGGGCCATGTCCTCGAACTCGGCCTTCGCCGGTTCGTCCAGGCGCCTCTCGGCGCAGTGGGTGAGCAGGTGGGTGAAGTGGGTCTCGTAGGTACGCAGGGTGCCGGGCGAGAGCCGGGCTCGCAGCTTCGGGATGACCTCGGCGAAGGTCGGCACCGTGGCGCCGGGATCAACGAGATCGGCTGGGGCGATACCCATCTGGGTCAACAGCAATCGTGCGGCGGCGAGGGTTTCGGCCGGAACGAGGGAGGGAGTGGAGGTCGTCATCGGTTCGCCTCGCTCACCAGCGCGAGGCTCGCCGCGCACAGTTCATCGATCGCCGCGGGTGGGTGGATCAGCAGCTGATGAGCGGTGCGGTGCGCGATCAACAGGGCGCGGTCGCCGATGTCGAGCCGAATTCGGCGGCGCAGACGGTAGGGGACGCGAAAATAACCGCCCTCGGCGAACGTGACGTTCGCGTGGGGTACGGGGCGCGCCAGCAAAGCACCGGCATCGAGACATGTCAACTCGAGCCGGATCCCCGGCTGCCATCCGAGCGCGGTGAACACTGTCCGGTCCACGATCCGACCGCCGGACCCGACGGTGCACAGCCCGTATTGGATATGCCCGTTTCGGGGACGGACCACGCGGTTCGTGACCTGCGGTCCTGAAACACGTTCCTGCAACCCCGACTGCGGCGGGATGACCGGCGCGATCACCGCCGATCGCTTCCGTCAGCAAACATCCGGGAGACGGCACAAATGACGGAAAATGGCGTCCGCGCCACCGAAAGGCGCAGGTCAGAAGGTGAAATCACAGCTCAGGCTCCTGGGATAAAGGGCCCTCGCGCACACTGCACGGATATCCGTCACGAATGACGGGGATCTGTGCGCGAGAGGGGACTACCGCACATGGAAACATGCTGTGCAGGGGGCGAAATCTGGCGGTTTTGCCAAGTGTCGTGCTGGCTTCGGGCGCGACTGTATCGATATGCGTGAACCGGGACAGCCGAGGTTTGGGGTCGCTGGTGATGGAGTAGCATCGCTGCTGGAGGATCAGCAGACTGGCCGGCACTTCTGGAGGTCAGCTGATGGTTGTATGTCGACCGCCGTGTTCGTCACGATCGGATCGGTCATCAAACTCGGCCCAGCGGGCACAATGTTCACGCGAGCGCGTGCGTTGTGTCCGTGAACTCACCTGCGATCGCGACCGCGTGAACGCCGCGGCGGTGTGCTGCTCTCCGTCCGAGTGGCAGGTGGTCGCTGCCTGCGAGACCGAGTGCGGCGCTCAGGTGGTTGAACCGCGTCGGCGGATCAGCGTCGTCGAAGACGGAGCCGCTGCGATCGTGGGTTTGATCGCTGATCCGGATGGAGTGGTGGTCATTCGCGGATCTGGCCAGCCGCACCGACGACGACGTCGCCGATCTGCCAGACATGGTGTGGGTACCGCTGCGGTCGCAATGGCTGTCGCACCCCCACATCCGCGTTCGCGCGTGCATACAAAGCGCGGTTCTGCAGCGATGGCAGTAGATCCCAGTGCCCCACAACGTGTGTGCGTGCCCTTCCGCTCCAGCGCAGGGCCTCGCCATGGCTGAGTTAGCAACGCCGAAAGAAGCGGCGGAGTACCTGCGGACCACCGTCGGCAAGCTCGCCAACGACAGGCACCTCGGCGTTGGGCCCCCCTATGTGAAGTTTGGTCGCAAAGTCCTCTATCCGTGGGAGTCCTTGCGAGCGTTTGTCGAGGAGCGCACGATCCGCGGTCTATAACGGTGCAGTTCACCAGATATTGGGCAATCTCACAGCTACCACCGAGGGGCTTCATCTCGTCCTCGGTATTTCCTACGCTCCTTGCCGAACCGCATTGCTGAAATGCCCCGCTGTGCGGTCGAGAACGAGCGAGCTGGAAAGGACTGTGAATATGAATGGACGGCGGTTATCGCTCGGTTGTCTCAACAAACCGTTACGCGGAGGCCCGCGAGACGTCGGCGGTACAGTCGAAAAAGAGGTGGCATCGTATGTCGCAGATTGAGCTGACCCCTGGAGCCGCCGGGAGGTTCAGTGAGCCCAAATGGAACGAAGCTCGGAAGATTTACCAGGTTCATTGCCTCGTTGGCGAGCCCTACGGCGATCCATCGAAAGTCCATTCCTCGGGAAAGACCGGACCGAAGGCCATCGCGAATCTCAAGAAGCGGCTTGCTGCATGGAAGCCGCGTTCCCAATCGGTTGGTACGTATCCGCCAAATGTGACCGTCGAGGAGCTGTGCAGGGCGTGGCTCCGGACCTATGAGAACGACAAGCATAAGCGGCCTCAGAACGCAAAGCATTATCGACGCGAGATCGAACCGGCCACGAAGGGCCGAGGGAAAGCCGACAAGATCACGATCTCTGGGTCGGTCCTGGGAAAGATGAAGGCGGCCGAGACGAGGCCGTTCCACATCCGCATACATTTGGAGTTGCTGAACGGGTTTTCGTACAAGAACGCCCGTCAGAAGTCCATCCTGCGCAACGCGTTTCAGATGCTTGTCGACGACGGCTTCCGTGATGACAACCCTGTCGACTCGGTGAAGGGGCACAAGGGAAGCCGGGGCAAACAGCTGGGTCGCCGCGCTGGGAAGATACGAAACCCGTATTTCCCCGATGAGCCGCAGCCTTTCACCCCTCAAGAGCTCAGCTTGTACTGGGAGGCTGAGCGTGACTACTTTCCTCGCCCCAACCAATCCCGTGTGTTCGAACAGCGGTACATGGATTTCACGAGGCTGATGTACGAGCTCGCTGCTCGCCCGAGCGAGGCTTTGTCCATTCGCTTCCCTGACATCGACTTCGATACGCATGAAGTGACTGTTTGCGGCACTATCATCGATACCGAACTGCGTGTGCGGCAACTCAGGGAACTCATCGAGCAGTATCGGCTGCCTCACGACGAGATCGTCATGCCTCGTGGATGGCCGAACTTCGACGACGACGACGTTGTTTGCGTCGCCTACCGTCAGCCGTTCACGAAGACCGCACGATCCATGCGGACGATCAAGGTCGGCCCTGATTGCATGGCGATGCTGCGCCGGCGACAGATAGCGGCGGTGCCCGGTCACCGGCTGGTGATCCCGAGCCGGACCGGCCAAGTGGTGCGGTCGGAGCAGATGTCTAAGACGTGGGCGGCGATTGTCAAGGGGATGGACCTCGAGTGGTCGACTGTGAAGACGCTCCGCTCCACCCGTGCGACGCGCGTAGCCGAAAAGTACGGGCTTCCGGCCGCACGGCTGATCCTGGGACACGAGGTGGATTCAGCCGTGACCGCTAGGCACTACGTCCCAGAGGCTCGTGACGTTGTCGATCTCGCGGATGCCCGGTGATACGCAGGCGGTTGGTGCTGACCACCCGAAAACGGCCACAAAACGGTCACTGGAGACTGCAATCCATGTTAACCCGCAGGTCAGGCGAGGAAACAGAGTCACGAGGCTACACCGAGCCGATCCTGCACCGCCGTCGGCGCGAGGCCAAGGCCGCGTGCGAGTGAGTGATGTTCGGTGATTGAAAAGTAGCTTCTGACAGCTCTTTTCGACTCGAGGCCCCGCACGTGGAACACCGGTGCGGGGCCTCTGTTATCACCGGAGATCAGCGTGGCTGGCGCGAGGAGTCCGCGCGCCGGCCACGACGAGCGATAACTCGCTGGGGCCAGGCAGGGGCGACGGTGCCGGGTTGTCCCGTCGGGGAACCAGTCTGCTCGGAGGGACGGGCCTCACCGAGCGGAAGGTTTCGACTGGCCCGCTCCACCCGGTGGGCTGCGGTGAGCGCGCGCCGCTTCCGTCTGTGGTGAGTGCTGCCTGTGGCTGGTTGTCAGGGTCGGTGGAGTGCGTCGAAGGTGATGGCGAGTGTGACCGGTGTGTCGAGGACGAGGGCGGTGCGGTGGACTTTGTGGGGCATGTAGCGCAGTCCGGACCAGTCGAGCCGGTATTCCTCGATACGATCGATAGTTTCCCAGCTCTTGTCGAAATGGACGATCAGGTAGACGGGTATCCCGGTGCGCGCGTAGAGGGTGTGTTTTTCGCTGGTGTCGGTATCGACGGTGGTTTTGGAGACGACTTCGACGATGAGGGCGATGTGGTCGCGGACGGTGTTGACGTCATACGGTTCGCAATCGCGGACGAAGATGTCGGGGTAGCGGACGTTGAGTCGGTGGTCGCTTCGGCGATCGTCCGCGTCGGGGAACCGTACGGCGACATCGGATCCGATACGCAGGCACGGCCCGGCGGGATCGCGAGCCTCTTCCAGCGCAGCCCCCAGTCGACGAACGACGCGGCTGTGTGCCTCGCTTTGGGCCATCAGCCGTATCACGGTGCCGTCGACGATCTCAACGTCGCCGAATGTGGCGCTGAAGGCGTCGGGCTCGGTGGCCAGGAACTCTTCGGCGGTGATTCGGGGACGCGCGTCGGGATTCGATACCGTCACGGTCAGCTCCTCATGATGTTTCGTCTTCCCGAGCGTACGGCACCCGACGCGGCAGACGGTGGTTGCATTGCTCCAGGATCGCCCGAAGGCAGACTTGTCAGCACCGAACAGCTCGGCCGATGAGTTTGTGGCTTCCGGGCGGTCGAAGCCCATGACACCCTAGGAAAGGACATCGCCATGTCGGAGCTTCTCGTCGACTTCATCACCTCCCTCGACGGCTACGCATCGGGAGAAGGATGGCCCGGGTTCTGGGGCCTCGAGGGTCCGGAGTACCTTGCATGGCTCGGCGAGCAGCCAGAGGCCACCCACCTGATGGGAGCGAACACCTACCGCCTTATGTCGGGCTTCGCCGCCGGCGAGGTCCCCGATGGCCAAGACGAGTTCAGGCCAGAAGAAGAGGCGTCCGTCGACGGGCTCACAAAAGCGTCCAAGGTGGTGTTCTCCTCCTCACTCGAGCAGCCACTGACGTGGGCCAACTCCACGCTCGTCCGCGACGACGCCATCGAGGCGGTCCGCACCATGAAATCGAGTGGTTCGGGGCTCCTCACCACGATCGGCAGCCTGAGCCTGTGCCGGTCCCTGCTGCGGGCCGGACTCGTCGACCGATTCCGGGTCGTGATGTTCCCGGTCATCACCGGTGCCACGGGCGCAGAACGTATCTACGACGGCTATCCGGATGTTGCCCTCGAGATGATCGAGCAGCGCACCTTCGACGGCAGCATCCAGCTGGTCGAGTACAAGCCTCGCGTTCTCGAGCACCCCCCGCTCGGTGCCCCGGCGTGACGTCGCCTCTCCACCGGCCGGACCACCGCCCTTGCATCCAGCTCGGCATTCCAGGTTATCGGCGGTGGCTGGACCGAGATCACGCTAGCCGGGTCCGTCTTGGGAACGATGAAGGCGGCCGAGACGAGGAAGGCGCTGCACTGCCTCTGAGCGTCGAAGGTCGGTGTGCGTGCCGGTGCGAATGGGTATGAGACGGTAGCCCTCGCCGAGTGCGGCGGGGCTACCGTCGCCAGGTGCACGGGTCCGAGACCGATCCGTTACCCTGGTCGCTGCACTGGAGATAGTTGGAGGTCAGGAAAAGTATGGGAAGTGTTGTCCTCGACATTGTCGCTTTGGTCGCCAACCGTGCCGCCGCGTTCTGGAATTGGCTGGCCACCGGTTCGTCCGGATTCCCCCCGCTCTGAGTTGTACCGATTGCGAGAAACCTCCGCTTCCGGGCGGGGGTTTCTCGTTTTCTGACGCCGGGGCGATCGCCGCGCCGCCCGCGTGCGGGGGCCGTCCGGCGACGCCGTCTTCCGCGCGGCCACGGTGTCGGCTTGCGGTGGCGCGGTCCTGCCGATCGGATCGGACGAATCTCGTTGTGCCCGTGCGCGACCGGAGTTACCTCGCGCGATCCGACGATGCCGCCGCTATCTTTTGTGCATGAGCGTCGGAGGTCGGGCGCGGGTGCGTACCCCGTACTGGTTCGTGTGGTGGATGGTGCTGCTGATCGGCGTCACGACCCTGCTGTGTCTCGGCCTGATCTGGGTGCTCGCCTCCCACGGCACCGATGCCACCAAAGCGGTGCTGCTGGTATGCCTCGGCGTGGTCGGCGTTCTCGCGGCACTGTTCGGACTGCTCGGCCTGTTCCGTTACCGCGCAATACGATTGACCCTCACCGCGCCGCTGCTCATCGTCGTTCTGGCCGCCCTGGTGTGGTATGACATCCCCGAGCGGGCAGGCTGGAAACTGTCGCGCGGCATCCTCGAGGACCAGGCGGTCGACTGTGTGAATCCCGGCCACCGCGCCCGCCTCGGGGTCTACAGTATTCGCTACGTCGACCGCAAGGACGGCGGCTGCCTGTTCTACTTCGAGGGCGACGAGAAGAAATCCTGGGGCTACGGCTATTTTCCCGACACACCCCCGCCCTATCTCGGATCACCCGCCGACCGCGGAATCAGCTACGAGCCCTATCACCTCCCGTGGTACCGCTTCGTCGACAACTCCTGAAGAGGTCTCCCGGAACAGGGTCGCGGATGCGGGAAACTAGCGGGTCGGGGTCGTGCGGGGTTGGATCCAGAGGGCCTCGGCCAGGGCGCGGGGGGCGCCGTCGGGGGTGGCTATCGCGACGCCCACGGTGTATTTGCGACCTTCGGCGGAGATCGGCCACGCGTAGGAGATATAGCGCTCGCCCGCGTGGATCGGCGCGTACCTGGTGCCGGTGAGGGCGGCGGTGACGGCGCTGCCGTAGCGCATGCCGAGCAGTTCGATGCCCGCCCAGCCGCCGGGGCAGTCGAGTGCGGCCCAGACGTTCTCGGGCGAGAGGGTGCCGTCGGGGCCGCCGAGTTCCGGGGCCGGGGTCCACGCGGCCACGATCATATCGTCGAGGACGGCCGGGAACAGGCGCAGACCACGGCCGGGGGCGCAGGCCGAACCGCAGCCGTAACAGTCGGTGACCCGGCGGTCGTCGAGTACGGCCTCGGTGCGGGCGACCACCTGCTCCCAGGACGGGGCGCTCGGGTGGCCGATGGTCACCGCGGCCTTGGACGATTCCGCGAGGATCGCACCGTCGGGATCGGTGAGCGCGTGCCCGCCGGAATCGGTGGTGGTGAGCATCAGTGGAGCCTCCACCGGAACGGGCCGTCGGAAATCGACGCGCAGTTCCGCGTCCGCCCCGGCCCGGGCGGCGAGCAGGCCCGCGACATACCCTCCGAACGCGACCCGCGGATACCCGTGCACGTGAGCCGGAATCCTCAGCCCACCGACTCGCTCCATGATCACGCGCACCTCTCCACCCGCTTGTCCGACGAGTCGACAATACTGACCCGCCTTCCACCGAGTGCCGACGGCCGAAAGCGAGGTCGGGGTCACCCGCCGAGTTGGGTGAGCATGATGCTCATGATGCCGATTTCCTGGGTCTGGCTGCGGAGCATGGCGCGGGCGGCCTCTTTGACGGCGCCGGAGGCCAGCATGGTGTCGGCCGCGGCGGCCATGCTCACGCCGCCCTCGTGGTGGCGGATCATGAGGCGCAGGAACTGCAACGCGGCATCGCGGCCGGTGGCGGCGGCCAGGGTGTCGAGTTCGGCGGTCGTCGCCATGCCGGGCATCGTGGTGTCGGCAGGGGTCGCTCGGTGGTGTGCGGTGTGGGTTTCGG
Source organism: Nocardia arizonensis (assembly GCF_001310275.1). GTDB lineage: Bacteria > Actinomycetota > Actinomycetes > Mycobacteriales > Mycobacteriaceae > Nocardia > Nocardia arizonensis. The sequence continues at coordinate 41,786 of NZ_LGYZ01000051.1, read as the reverse complement.
TGTCCATCCAGGCCATCGGGCGAGCGGACATGGGGGCGGCGTCGGCGAGGCGGAGCCAGCCGAGCATAGTGCCGATCTCGGTGCGCTGGGTATCGGAGACCTGCTGGGCCAGTCGGCGCACCGCCGGGTCGGCGTCGGGGGCCAAGCGCTGGGTCATGAGCAGGGCCTGTTGGTGATGGGCGGTCATGTCCTGGGCGAAACCGATCTCGATCGCGGTGAGAATCGTTGTCTCGGTGTGCTTTTCGGGCAGCACGACGGGGCGCATGGCCGCGCCGAGCACCACGAGGGTGAGGGCGAGGACGACGGCGGCGGCCACGGCGAGCGGGGCGCCGCGGCGCGGGGCGACCATATCAGGACCCCACGGTGGAACGCTGGTCCGGCGGCGGCGTGTAGACGTCGTTGTCGAGTTGCAGCACCATGAAACCATTGTCGGAACAGGTCACATAGAGCTGGTCGCCGCGCCATTCCGGCGGGGACAAGCACCAGTCGGTGGAGATGTCGCCGAAGGCCACGCGCGGAGTGCGCGAGGTCAGCGCCTGCCACGGGTCGAACTGGCCCTCGAGGATCGCGCGGGCGGCCGGAATCGCGCTGAGCGCGGGCACACCGATGATGGAGGCCAGCGCGTGCGGCGAATTCCACAGTTCCGGATTCTGTCCAGTGCGCGCGGGCGGATTGAAATACGCGATCTCCCTGATGTTCGCGGGATCGCGCACATCGAAGACCCGGATACCGGAGGAGATCCAGCCGCAGGCAAGCGCGGTGGGATCGTCGCGACGGTCGGCGGCGCAGTAGTGGGATTCGTAGGCGAAGATCGAACCGCCCATGGAGGAGCCGATATTGGCGTCCAGATTCTGCGGCAGATTGATCTCGAGCTTGATCTTGGACACCACCTTCGGGGCGGTGTCGTCGGAGACGTCGATGAGTTTGACCCCACCCGAACCGCCTTCGTCCACGGTGAACAGATAGGGCGATCCGTCGTAGGTCACCGCGACGCTGTGCTGGGTGGCCTGACCGTCGCTCCAGAACACGCGGCCGAGATGCCGGACCTGCGGCGCGGGCTCGCGCCGCTGCACCGCGCCCACATCGAGCACGGTGAACCCGCTGAGCGCCGAGATGTACATGCGGGTGCCGTCCGGGCTGAAACCCATGCCGTGCGATTCGATTCCGGTGAGTCCCTGCCAGATCACCCGGGGCACGGCCGGATTCGAGAGGTCGACCGCACTCACCAGACCCGGCGTGAGTCCTGACGCCCAATAGGTGTTGCCGTCGGGGGAGAAGCCGCCCTCGTGGGTCGTGATCGGCAGCGGCATGGCCAGGTTGGTGCCCGGTCCCGGATTCAGTAGGCGCGGATGCGCGCAATCGGAGACGTCGTAGACCGACAGGTAGCCGATGCCGGTACCCACCGGGACACCCGTGCCGACGAGCAGTTTGCGGTCGGGATGGACCTTGAGGCTCTCCCAGGTGCCCGCCAGCATGGCGGGTTCGGTCAAGGTCGCGGTCGGACGCGGATTCGCCGGATCGGAGACGTCGAGCACCTGCACGCCGCGGCCCTCGCCGATGAGGTCGCCGGGAAAGAGGGTGCCCATATAGGCGCAGTGCTCGAAACTGGTCGAGGTGATGCCCGCGCCGCGACCGGCGAAATTGCCGATCATGGACATATTGCACCGGTAGCCCTCGGTGCTGCGGCCACTGTCCCGGTCCGCGGCGGGCACATCGCCCTGGAGCCCGGTCTCCGGCAGCGAGCCGGGTCCGCAGTCTGCGCGCGGCACGGAGGTGCGCCCCACGTCGAGGAACTCCTGTACGGCGGTGCCGATATCGGATTGCAGATCGGCCGATGCGCTGTTCGGAAGCATCATGGCGGTGATGAGACCCGCCGTGAGCAGAGCGAGCGGTCGGGCGTGGCGCAATGTCGTGAGTGCGCGCATCGTTGCGGTACCTCGAACTTCGGTGTCGGCAGGCGAACTGCTGACTGGGACAGCTGAACTTCTGACTGAATGCTAATACCGGTGGGTAACCGCGTGGCGGGATTCCTCGAAATCGTCCGATCGGGTCGAAATATGCGCACCCGGGCCACCATTGCGGGCATCGACCGCGTCTTCGCTTTCCCGAGGCGAATTTTCGGGTGCTCGCCGACCGCGTGAGCGCGAATGGCGACGCGGATGGCGACGCGGATGGCGAGGACGTGGATACGGGAGACCCGCCCGGAGCGGAGCTACCGCTGCGGCGGTCTGCGCTGAAACGCCTCAGCCATCCCGGGATACTTGTTCGGCCAACAGTGCGCGGCAGGCGCGCAGGACGCGGGCTCGAAGCGCCGCCCCCTGCTCGGCGATTTCGGACTGGCGGCGGACGTAGTCGGCACGGCCGCCGGGCGTCTCCACCCTGACCGGCTCGTAACCGAAGTCCGACAGATCGTAGGGACTGGCCCGCATATCGAGCTCACGTGCCGCGTAGGCGAGTTCGAAGCACTCCAGAAGCAGGTCGGAGGAGAGGAGCGGCACCAGTTTGAAACCCCATTTGTAGAGGTCCATGGTGGCATGCAGACAACCGGGCTGTTCGTGGGCGAGCTGATCGACCCGGGTGAGCGCAATGATGTTGCGGCCCAACGCTTCCGGGGTGAAGAAGCGGTAAGCGTCGAAATGGGTGCAGCGCAACGGCATCGACTCCACCACCGCGTCGGTCTGCGCGCGGGTCAGCCGCAGTGGCACCGTCTCGTGGCGGATATCGTCGGTGCGGTACACCATCGCCCATTCGTGCAGGCCGAAACAGGACAGCTGTGTGGGTCGGGAGGCGGTGGCGCGCAATAGGTTCGCGACGAATTCCACGGTGTCGCGGCGGCGGGCGAGATGGTCGGGATCGGCGGTGACCAGATCGCGTCCGCGGGCGTCCGGTATCCGCGCGTATCCGCGCGCGCCCTCGTATTCGGGCGCGTCGGCCAAGGCGATCCCGAAACCCGGATGCCAGCGGCGCAATTGCGCGGGTTTGTTCCCGTAATAGGTGAACAGGAAATCGATCACCGGATGTGCCGCACCGGCCGCCCTGCGTTCGAGATACGGTCCGACGAGGTCGTCGACCCGGTCGGCGTGGGCCCGCGCCCGCGCCCGCCACCGGGTCGACGACATCACCTCCACGACGCTCACCTCGGTATTCGGCTCATTCCGCGCCCCGATGGGTGACATCGCGGACGGTGCCGACGAATTCCTCCACGAGGTCCTCGAGCGCGACGATGCCGATGGTGTTGCCGCGGCTGTCCACCACGCGTCCCAGATGGCTGCTGGTGCGGCGCAGCCGGGCCAGCGCCTCGTACAGCGTCGCACCCGAACTGACCGTGGGCAGCGGCCGGATATCGGTGCGGGGAATGGGGGTGTTCGGGCCGGCATTCTCGTCGGCGACCTTGTCGAGCACATCCTTGACGTGCAGGTAGCCGACGAGGGAACCGTCGTCCGCCTGCACCGGGAACCGCGAGAATCCGGTCTCCGATACCGCGGTCTCGATTTCGCCGAGGGTTGTGCCGCCGCCGCGCAGCGGCACCGAGTGGGTGCTGGCAAGATCCACCATGACATCGCCGACCGTGCGATCGGAGCTGGTCAGCGCCTGGGTCAGGCGGCGGTGCTCCTCTTCGTCCAGCAGACCCTCGGAACGGGATTCGCCGATCATCTCGGCCAATTCGACACTCGACACCGTCGCCTCCAACTCGTCCTTGGGTTCGATTCGCAGCATCCGCAGCGTCAGATTCGCGGCCAGGTTGTAGAGCGCGATGAGCGGGCGGGCCAGCCGCAACCACATCAGGTGAATCGGGACCAGCAGCAGCGCGGTACGTTCCGGGCCCGCCAGCGCGATGTTCTTCGGGATCATCTCGCCGAGCAGGATGTGCAGGATCACCACGATGGTCAACGCCACGGCGAAGGCCGCCGGATGCAGCAGCTGCTCGGGCACGCCGAGTAGGTCGAACGGGACCTCGAGCAGATGTGCCATCGCCGGTTCACCGACCCGGCCGAGCAGGATCGAGCAGATCGTGATGCCGAGCTGGGCGGCCGCCAGCATCATCGACAGGTTCTCCCCGGCCCTGATCACCGTGGTGGCATTGCGCTTGCCCTGCGCGGCGAGCGCCTCGAGGCGGTCGCGGCGGGCGGAGATGAGCGCGAATTCCGCGCCGACGAAGAAGGCGTTGCCCGCGAGCAGTACGACGGTGAGCGCGACGCCGAACAGATCACCCATGACTGTGCTCCGAATGGTTCGCCGTGCCCGGTCGCGCGCCGCTTCCGGTGCCTTCGTGCGCGGTGCGGGCGTGCAGCGTCGGCGCGTCGACGGGAATCAGGCGCACCCGGTCGATGCGCCGACCGTCCATGCGCTCGACCCGGGCGATCCAGCCGCCGCCCTCGGTATCGAACGAATTGTGTTGGTGTGCGGGCGATTCCGGCAGCACCACTTCATCGCCGGGTTCGGGGATGCGGCCGAGGCGGGTCAGCACGAGACCGCCGAGTGTCTCGTATTCGCCCTCGGGCGCGTCGTATCCGGTGGCGCGCGAGACCTCGTCGACGCGCAGCAGACCCGAACAGTCCCAGCCGTCGGCGACGCGCCGGACGTCGCGCTCCTCCTCGTCGTGCTCGTCGCGCACGTCGCCGAGGATCTCCTCGATCAGATCCTCCATGGTGACGATGCCCGCGGTGCCGCCGTATTCGTCGACGACCACCGCGATCTGCATACCGTCGGCGCGGACCCGTTCCAGCACCTCGTCACCGTCGAGACTGGCGGGCACCACCGGCACCGGACGCGCCAGCGACTGCACGGTGACCGTGCGCCGGTCCGCGGCCGGATGGGTGAACGCCTGTTTGACGTGCACCACGCCGAGGGTGTTGTCCAGATCGCCGTCGATGACCGGGAAACGGGAGTAGCCGGTACTGCTCGCCGCGGCGATGAGATCGGCGATGGTGTCGGACTTGTCCAGCGATTCGATCTTGACCCGCGGTGTCATGAGTTCCTCGGCGCTGCGCTCACCGAACTGTAGCGACCGATCCATGACCAGTGCGGTGCGCTGATCGAGGGCGCCGCGCAGCGCGGAGGTGCGCACCAGCGATCCCAGCTCCTGCGGGGAGCGCGCCGAACGCAGTTCCTCGGCCGGTTCGACACCGAATCGGCGCACCATCCAGTTCGCGGTGCCGTTGAGGAAACGAATCATCCACTTGAACACCACCGAGAAGGCGATCATCGGACCGGCCGTGACGCGCGCGGTCGCCAGCGGTTTGGCGATGGCGATGTTCTTGGGCACCAGCTCGCCGTAGATCATCGACAGCGAGGTGGCCACGATCAGGGCCAGCGCCAGCGAGATGCCGTCGGCGGCGCCGCGGCTCAGGCCGATGCCGTCCAGCAGCGGCGCGATGAGCCGGGCCAGGACGGGTTCGGCGATATAACCGGTGATCAGGGTGGTGATGGTGATGCCGAGTTGGGCGCCGGACAATTGGAACGACAGGGTCCGATGCGCCTGGCGCACCATGCGGGCCGGTGCGTCGCCCTCGCGGGCGTGTGCCTCGACGGTGCTGCGCTCGAGTGCGGTGAGTGAGAACTCGGCGGCGACGAACAGCGCGGTGCCCGCGGTGAGGGCGACGAAGCCGATCAGGCTGAGCACGGTCAGGAGAACGGACACGATCAACACCGCCCGCCGAAGGCGATCGGAGGCGATAGGCGGGGTCGTGCGACTGGTTCGGATGGGACCGCTGCGGGAAGGAGGGCGCCGGGTTTGTCACCCGGCTCGGTAGAGGAGCCCTCCTGTACGGCGCCCTCGGACGCGGGTGACAACTTGTTCCTTTCGGCATGCGGGAGTTTTCCGGCCGGCGGCGACCGGCAACCCCCATGCTACCGGCCGAGGCATGGGGACGCCTCGGCCGGTGGCCGGTCCTCCGACGCGTGTCGCGGTCACCAACCGCCGGGCAGCGGTCGTCCCTCGGCGAAGCCCGCCGCGGACTGTACGCCGAGCACCGCCTTGTCGTGGAATTCGCGCAATGTGCGGGCGCCCGCGTAGGTGCAGGCGCTGCGCACGCCCGAGCAGATGTGGTCGATGAGATCCTCGACACCCGGACGCTCCGGGTCGAGGCGCATGCGCGAACTCGAGATGCCCTCCTCGAACAGCGCCTTGCGGGCGCGGTCGAATCCGCTGTCGGCGGCGGTGCGGGCGGCGACGGCGCGCTTGGAGGCCATGCCGAAGCTCTCCTTGTACGCGTTGCCGTCGCGGTCCACGCGCAGGTCGCCGGGGGATTCGTAGGTTCCCGCGAACCAGGAGCCGATCATGACGTTGGACGCGCCCGCGGCCAGCGCCAATGCCACGTCACGTGGATGCCGCACACCGCCGTCGGCCCAGGTGCCGAGTCCGAGTTCCTTTGCCGCGGTAGCGCATTCGGCAACCGCCGAGAACTGGGGACGGCCGACGCCGGTCATCATGCGCGTGGTGCACATGGCGCCGGGTCCGACGCCGACCTTCACGATGGTGGCGCCCGCTTCGGCGAGTTCGCGGGTACCCTGCGCGGAGACCACGTTGCCCGCCGCCAGCGGCACGCCGAGCCCGAGGTCCGACACCGCGCGCAGCGCCTCGAGCATCTTGGCCTGGTGGCCGTGCGCGGTGTCGATGACAAGCAGATCCGCGCCCGCGTCCACCAGGGCCTTGGCCTTGGCGGCCACGTCGCCGTTGATCCCGACCGCCGCGGCGACCCGCAACTGCCGCCGGTCGTCCACATTGGGCTCGTAGATGCCGGCGCGAACGGCGCCGGTGCGGGTCATGACGCCCGCGAGCGTGCCGTCGGCCGACGTCAGCACCGCAAGGTCGGCGTGTGCGGCGTCCAGCAGGTCGAAGATGTCGCGCGGTGAGGTGGCGACCGGCGCGTGCACGAAATCGCCGACGGCGACATCGCGCAGCCGGGCGAAGCGGTCGACGTCGGCGCAGGCCGATTCGGTGACCACACCGACGGCACGACCCCGTTCGGTGACGATCACCGCGCCGTGCGCGCGCTTGTGCATGAGCGCGACCGCCTCCGACACCGAATGATCCGGCTCGAGGGTGACCGGGGTGTCGGCGGTCAGCGAACGGCTCTTGACGAATCCGATGGTGGCCGTGGCCGCGCTGATCGGCAGATCCTGCGGCAGCACCACGATGCCGCCGCGGCGGGCGACGGTCTCGGCCATCCGGCGACCCGCGACCGCGGTCATATTCGCGACGACGATGGGAATGGTGGTGCCGGACCCGTCGGCGGTGGACAGATCCACGTCGAACCGCGAGGCGACATCGGTCCGGTTGGGCACGAGGAAGACGTCGTCGTAGGTCAGATCGTACGGCGGCTGATGTCCCGGGAGAAAGCGCACTTGACCGATACTAACCGGACGGTCGCCCCGTCGCGCGGACTTCGGGGGTTCCGATCCCCGCGCCTGCCCACAGGAGAGCCGAATCGTGCTGGCGCACAGGACGATCAGCGATGCGGGCGCACGACCGCGCCGAGCGCCCCGGTACGTAGCCGTTCGTCGGGCACGGTCGTGCCGAAGAGCGCCGCGGCGAGCGGTTCGGCGGGACGAGCCAATCGCGCAGCGGCGCGGTGGAATTGCCCTCGGTCGAGTCGCCGAGACGGCGCGCCGTACCCGGGTCAGTTGGCCCGGCGATTGCCGTGAGATGGCGAACCCTGCGGACGACCGGCGCGTCTGCGGGATTGCCCAGGCGTGTCGGATCGCGCCTGCCTGCCCGCGGCCGCGACGGCGGGCTTGCCCGCGGCCCGGCCGGTCGCGGCCTTGGCGGACCGGCTCGCGGGGGCGGCCGAACCGTCGGCGCGCACGGTCGGGGCGGAGGAACCGGCCTTGCGGCCACCCGGCCTGTCCGGGCGACCCGCGGCGGAGCGCGCACCGCTCTCGCGCCCCGGGGAGTCACCGCGCTGGACGGGTGCGCCTCGGCCGCCGCGGGTATCCGGCGTCTGCCGCGCGTCGGGGGCATTGGCGGTCCGCCGCGTCCGGCGGCTCGCGGGCGATCCCTCGGCGCCGCTCGTCGACGCCGTGCCGGATGCCGTTCGGGTCCGTGCGCCCTGGTCACCCGCCATGGCCCGCGACCCGCGGTTCGAGGCCGCGCCCCGTGCGGTGCCCGCCGACGACGCGCGCGACCGGCCGCCCGCTCGCGAACCGACGGCCTCCGACTGCCGCGCGGCCGACCGGCGCGGCCGATCCGCGGCTGCCGTGTCGCGCGCGGTGGACTGCACGGGTTCGGCCGGGACGGGACGACCGGGCGGGGTGCGCGATCCGGTGATCTCGCTGAGCTCGTGATCGCCGGGCCCGACCTCGACGCCGACGATGTCAACACCCGCCTTGCGGGTCATCTTCTCCACCTCGGCGCGTTCTTCGGCGGTGACCAGGGTGACCACGACCCCGTCCTCGCCCGCGCGCGCGGTGCGGCCCGCCCGGTGCAGATACGCCTTGGACTCGGCGGGCGGATCGACGTGGACGACCAATGAGATGCCGTCGACGTGGATGCCGCGGGCGGCGACATCGGTGGTCACCAGGACCGGGGTGGCGCCATCGGCGAAGGCCGCGAGGGTGCGGGTGCGATTGTTCTGGGCCTTGCCGCCGTGCAGCGCGCCCGCGGCGACACCGACCGCGCGCAACTGTTTGGCGAGCCGGTCGGCGCCGTGCTTGGTGCGCACGAACATGATGGTCAGGCCGTCGCGCGCGGCGATCTCGGCGACCACGGCGCGCTTGACGACCTTGTCGCGCACGAACAGCAGATGGTGCGACATGGTCGCGACCGAGGCCGACGGCGGCGCGGTGGAATGGGTGACCGGCGAGCGGAGATACCGTTTGACGAGTTTGTCGACCTCACCGTCGAGGGTGGCCGAGAACAGCAGGCGCTGACCGTCTCCGGGCGTGCGATCCAGGAGTTTGACCACCTGCGGCAGGAAGCCCATGTCGGCCATGTGGTCGGCCTCGTCCAGCGCGGTGATGCGCACCTCGGACAGGTTCGCCGACCCCTGGGCGATGAGATCCTCGAGTCTGCCGGGGGTGGCGATGAGCAGATCCACGCCGCGGGCGAGCCGGTCGGCCTGCCGTTTGATCGGGGCGCCGCCGACCACGGAGGCGATCCGCAGTCCGAGGGCGAGCGCGGCCTCGTCCAGCGCGCGCTCGATCTGGGCGGCCAGTTCGCGGGTCGGCACCAGCACCAGACCGCGCGGGCGGCCCGGCCGCGCGGCGGCATTGGCCAGGCTCGCGAGCATGGGGAGTCCGAAGGCGAGTGTCTTGCCCGACCCGGTCGGCCCCCGCCCCAGCACGTCCTTGCCCGCGAGGGCGTCGGGCACGGTCGCGGCCTGGATCGGGAACGGGGCCTCGATGCCGTTGCGGCGCAGCGCCTGCACGAGCGCGACGGGTAGACCCAGGTCCGCGAAGGTCACGGCGGCAGGGGGCGATGAGGTCAACGGGTGCCTTTCTGTGTGGCGCGAGCATGGGCGCCGATCGGTATCGGTGGACCGGGCCCACCGCACGATGCGCCGAAGGGCACTCGTGTCGGGACGATGACGTCGAGAGATCAGCCGTGGAACAGTCTGCTGAGTTCGACCAGCCAGGGTACCGCGACCGCGAGGGTGGGTACCACCAGGATGGCGATGGACCCGAGATAGGCGGCGGTCGCGACCCGCAGATCACCCATCCGGTCGCCGAGCCGCTGGATGCGGATGAGCGTGGTGGGGCCGCCCGCGGCCAGGGCGCCCTGCGGCGCGGTGGACTTGGCGCAGGCCACCAGCGCGCGGGCCAGCGGTGCGGGACCGGTGACCTTGACAGCGGAGTCGTCGGCGAGCAGTTCGATGAGCAGCTTCACCGATCCGAGCGCGGCCCGGCTGCGCACCAGGCGCGGGAATGCCTCGTGCACGGCGGTGAACGCCTCGAGCACCAGATCGTGGCGGGCGCGCAGATGCGAGCGCTCATGGCTGACGATGGCCGTGACCTCGGCATCGTCGAGACTCCGCAGCGTGCCCTCGCTGATCACCACGCGCCGTCGCAGACCCGGCAGACAGTAGGCGATGGGCTCGGTGGCGGCCAGCACCCGGATATCGGCGGCGCGCCGATGCGGGCCGCTCTGGTCGAGCAGGTCCACCAGCATGCGGTGGCGGGCGCGTCTGCGGCGGGTGTGCACCCCGACGCGCACGATCGAGAAGATCAGCCGCCCGCCGACGAGCAGGGTGAGCGCGAAGACGAATACGTAGGCCAGCCACAGCGGCAGGCCGAGCGCGTCGATCTCCCGGGTGGGCGAGGTGGTCGGACGGCCGTCGGGGCCGGGGACCAACAGTTCCGCCGCGATCGCCAGGCCGGAGCCGAAGGCGCTGAGCACGGCGGCGAGCGCGATCGCCTGCCACAGGACCAACGCCGCGCGCGGTGTGCGGTAGGGCCATTTCGCGCGGCTCAACAGCGCTGGAGCAGGCCCCGCGAGAAGCAATGCGAGACCGGCGAAGACCGGCGCGGTTGCGTTCATCGACTCAGCTCACTGCGTTGTGGGGCCAAGACGCCCACGGCCTTGTGGGCGTCGCGCCGAAGGTATCAGGAACCTTCGGATGATTCGAGCTTAGCGAGTGCCTCACGCAGGGCATCGGCCTCGTCGGGGCCGACCTGTTCGACGAAGTGGACCAGCGCGGCGGCTCGACTGCCCGCCTCGTCGGCTTGTTGCAGCGCGTCCACCATGAGACCCGCGACCAATTCGTCGCGAGTGTGCACGGGGGCGTACCGGTGGGCGCGGTCGTCACGCCGCTGGACCACCAGATTCTTCTTCGCGAGTCGTTGTAGCACTGTCATCACCGTGGTGTACGCGAGCTCACGGCGGGCGGCCAATGCCTCGTGCACCTGCCGGACCGTCTGCGGTTCATCGCTGGACCACAGCTGGTCCATGACCGCCTTCTCGAGTTCACCAAGTCCTGCCATCCCACAAGTTTAGAGACTCAACGACGCAAAGGCGTACTACATCTTGTCGTAACTGTCTGGTAACTGTGTGGTATTGGTCATACCTCGCACACCGGGCGTGGCGCGCGGGCCGACCCGCGCACGTGCCGGGTGCCGATCGGCACGATCATGGGCCGCCCCGACACCGGGTCCTCGAGCACCGAGGCGGCGAGTCCGAAGACCTCGCGCAACAGGTCGGCGTCGATGATGTCGGCCGGGGCGCCCTGGGCGACGATGCGACCGGCGTGCATCACGAGCAACCGATCGCTGTAGCGGATCGCCAGATTCAGATCGTGCAGCACCATGACCACCGTGCGGCCCATCTCGTCGTGCAGCCGGTCCACCAGGTCCAGCACATCGATGGAATGCGCCAGATCCAGATAGGTCGTCGGCTCGTCGAGCAGCAGGATGTCGGTGCCCTGTGCCAGCGCCATCGAGATCCACGCGCGCTGGCGTTGGCCGCCGGACAGCTCGTCCAGGGGTCGGCCCGCCAGATCGGCGATGCCGGTCTGTTCCAGCGCGCTCATGACCTCGGCCTCGTCGGCGGCCGACCACTGCCGGATCCAGGACTGGTGCGGATGACGACCCCGCGCGACCAGATCGGCGACCGTGAGACCCTCCGGGGCGACGGGGGTCTGCGGCAGCATGCCGATCACCCGCGCCACGTCCTTGGTCTTCATCGATGAGATCGCCTTGCCGTCGAGTACGACACGGCCGCGCGCGGGGCGCGACAATCGGCCGAGCGCGCGCAACAGGGTCGACTTGCCGCAGCCGTTGGGCCCGATGACGGTGGTCACGATGCCCTGGCCGATCTCGAGTGTCAGACCGTCGATGACGACGCGGTCGCCGTAGCCGACCGTGATGGCCTCGGCCGCGAGCCGGTGTCGGTCGGATTCGGGTGCGGTGGTCATGACAGGGTGGCCTTCCGGTTCATACGCACGAGCAGGTACAGCAGGAACGGTCCGCCGAATGCCGCGGTCACGATGCCCACCGGCAGGTCGACGGGGAGCAGGGTGCGCGAGGCCACGTCCGCGCCGACCACCAGGGCCGCGCCGAACAGCGCCGAGCCCAGGACGGGTTCGCCGGGGGTGCGGAACACCATGCGCGCGATCTGCGGTGCGGCCAATGCCACGAAGCCGACCGGTCCCACCGCGGCGGTGGCGACCGAGGCCACGACCACCGCCGTGCCGAGCAGGATCGCCTGCTGGGTCTGCACCCGCACGCCCAGTACCCGCACGCTCTCCGGCCCGAGGCGCAGCGCGGCGAGGGTGCGCGCGGAGACTGTGGTGATCACCAGTGCCGCGGCGAGCGCGATCGCCGCCGGGACGAGGGTCTTGCGGTCGGCGGCGTTGAGCGAACCGTTGATCCACAGCTGCGCGCGGGCGGCGTCCTCGAGGGTGCCTCGGGTCAGTGTCCAGCTGATGCCTGCCAGCATCAGCGCGTTGACGCCGATGCCGATCAGCACCAATCGCATTCCGGTGGCGCCGGATTCGCCGGTCGCGCTGCGGCCCCAGGCCAGCACGTAGACCGCGAGCGCGGTGGCGAGACCGCCGACCAGCGCCGCGACCGGCGCGCCGACCGTGGCCGCGAGGCCGGTGTTCCCGATGCCGGTGAGCGCGAGTACCGCGCCGAGACCCGCACCGGAGGTGATGCCGAGCATGTCGGGACCGGCCAGCGGATTGCGCAGGATCGACTGGGTGATCGCGCCCGCGAGGCCGAGGCACGCACCGACCACCACCGCGGTGAGGGCGCGCGGCATCCTGGACTCCCAGATGATGTAGCGCTGCGCGCGCGATCCGCCGCCCGAGAGCACGTCGAGCACCCGGTCCAGCGGGATACGCGTCTCGCCGGTGGCGACATCGAGGCAGAACAGGCCGAAGACCAAGACCGCGAGCACCGCCGCGACGAGCACCACGCGCGGGCGCAGCACGGTCGAGAACGGTCCGATCCGCAGGGCGGGACGGACGGTGCGCAGGGCGCGGCCGGAATCCTGCGCGCCGGATCGCAGGGTCGTGTTCATCGGGTCACCGCACCGGCTCGAAGATGCGGTGCGCGAGCGGTTTCCGCATGCGTGATCACAGGCTCACCAGCTTCCGGCGGCGTACGAAGGCGATGAAGACCGGCGCGCCGAGCGCCGCGAGCATCACGCCGACCTGGAGTTCGTCCGGCCGGGCCACCACGCGCCCGACGATATCGGCGGTCATCAGCAACAGCGCGCCGAACAGGCCCGAATACGGGACGAGCCAACGGTAGTCGGGTCCGGTGAACACGCGCGCGAGGTGCGGGGCCACCAGACCGAGGAAGGCGATGGGGCCGACGGCCGCGGTCGCCGCGCCGCACAGCAACACGATCGCGGCCAGGCCGATCGCGCGGCTGCGCGCGATGTTCACCCCCAGACCGCGCGCGACGTCGTCGCCGAGGCTGAGCAGGTTCAGGCCGGGCGCGGCGGCGAGGGCGGTGAGCATGCCGATCACCAGGAATGGCAGCACCTGCCAGAAGACCTCGGCATCGCGTCCGGCGACGGTGCCGACCACCCAGAAGCGGTAGGTGTCCAGCGCCGAGTTGTCCAGCGTGACCACGGCATTGGTCATGGCCTGGAGGAAGACCGTGACCGCCGCGCCCGCCAGCACCAGGCTCAGCGGGCCCGCCTTGCCGCCGCCGACGGCCGCCGCGCCGAAGACCACGACACCCGCCACCAGCGCGCCGAGGAAGGCGAACCAGATGTACTGCTCCGGCGCGGTCAGGCCGAACAGGTACATGCCGAGTGCGGCGAGGAAGGCCGCGCCCGCGTTCAACCCGAGCAGCCCGGCGTCGGAGAGCGGATTGCGGGTGTAGCCCTGGATCAGCGCGCCGGTCGCGCCGAGTGCGATACCGCACACCAGCGCCAGCGCCGTTCGGGGCAGGCGCAGCCCGCGGACGATCTCGGCGGCCGTGGATTCGGCGGGGCAGGTGAACGGCCCGTCGGGGCAGGCGAACGCGGAGTGCAGCGCGTCGAAAACCGTGGTCGGAGCCAAGGATCGGGTACCGACGGCGATACTCGCGATCACCGCGGCGGCCAAGAGGGCGGTGAGTGTCAGAAGTCCGACAAGGCGACGTCGCCTGACGGAACCGAGGGGTGTCACGGCGACGAGTTACTCCTGCCCGATGGTGGTGCCGAGGTTACTGGGTCTGGTAAGCCTAACCTATCTTTCGAATCCGACTCTACGACGGAGCCGACCTCGAGGAGGTTCGATGCGCGAGCCCATGACGACCTGCACGCCCCGCCACACCCCGGCGGTCTTCGGTCATGCCTGTACCCGGCTGCGCGGACTGCAACCGGAGCATCCGCGCGTCTACGCCGTCGCCGCCATGGCCGATCAGGGCAAACGCCGGTGGTGGAAACTCTCGGAGGGATTGCGCGAGGGGCGGATCGAGCTCATGTTCCGGCGTCACGCCGCGGAGATGATCAGCGCCGACACCGCCGCCGAGGTGGTCGCCACCGCGCTCATCCACGCGGTGATCGGACGGGTCACGGCGCTGCTGGTGGCCGAGGGCTCGGCCTGGGATCCCGGACTGGAGAACCTGTGGGTGCGCAACGACAACGACGGCGGCATCGACTGGGCGGGGCTGTCCGACACCACGATCCGAGTGGTCGCCGGCGATCGCCGGGTCGGTGATCCCGGTGTCGTGGTGCTGCCGTGCGAGCGTGCGATGTACCTGTGGCTCGCGCACCGCTGTGGGGCCTCGCTCTCGCTCGTCCAGCACGGACTCGGTCGCTGCGCCGGGCTCGGTCCGCGCCGATTCTGGTCGCTGGTGGGCGAATCCATCGGTGGCGCCGCGACCTACGTGCCGGATCTGGCGCGCACCGACGCCCTGGTGGGGGCGCGGCACGGGCAGGGTCTGCTGCTCGCGCTCGAGGAGCGCGGCCTACCGGTACGGCGAAGTTGCCTAGTTAGGTAAGCCTGACCTATATTGATGTCGGCGTTCGGATCGGGCGTGAGTCCCGAGGGCTGCGGTGACCCGCGATCCGCCGCTTCGTCGTTCGGGTATCGTCGGCGATCGGAGCCATCCCTGCGCGGATGCCGTGATCACGGCATGTCAAGGTGGACGCATGACACAACAGGAGCCTTCGTCCGCCCGGTCTCTGGCCGGCATGACACCCGAGCAGATGACCGCCGCCGCCGAGGGAACCTTCGCCGATCTGATCGGGCTGCGCTACACCGAGGTCACCCCCGACCGCGTGCGCGGGGAGTGGATCGTCAAACCGCATCTGCATCAGCCGATGGGCATCGTCAACGGCGGGGTGTACTGCACCGTCATCGAAACACTCTCCAGCATCGCTGGCGCGGTCTGGCTCGGCGACAAGGGCACCGTGGTCGGCGTCAACAACAACACCGACTTCCTGCGCGCCGTCAGCGACGGCACCCTCTACGCCGAGGCCACCCCGGTGCATCGCGGCCGCACCCAGCAACTGTGGCAGGTCGTGATCACCGACGAACAGCAGCGCCAGGTCGCCCGCGGACAGGTGCGGTTGCAGAATCTGACCGCGCGCGGCTGACGCTCGCGCCGCATCACCCGAACCGGCGTGCCAGAATGTCCGTCACCCGTGTCGTCCGAATCCGGTGAGGAGCCCGCATGCGACTGTCGCCGCACGAGCAGGAGCGGCTGCTGCTGAGTTACGCGGCCGAACTGGCCCGTCGCAGGCAGGCGCGTGGGCTCAAACTCAACCATCCCGAGGCGATCGCGCTCATCACCGACCATGTCCTCGAGGGCGCGCGCGACGGCCGTTCGGTCGCCGAACTCATGTCCTCGGGTCGCGCCGTCCTCACCCGTGCGGATGTGATGGAGGGCGTGCCGGAGATGATCCACGACGTCCAGGTCGAGGCCACCTTCCCGGACGGCACCAAACTGGTCACCGTCCATCACCCGATCGGCTAGGCGCGCACGTGATCCCGGGAGAATACCTGTGCGCCGAGGGCGTCGTGGCGTTGAACGCGGGCGCGCCGCGGCTCGAACTCGAGGTCGTCAACACCGGTGACCGGCCGGTGCAGGTCGGCAGCCACGTGCACTTCGCGCAGGCCAATGCCGCACTCGAATTCGACCGCGCCGCCGCGCACGGGCACCGGCTCGACATACCCGCGGGCACCGCGGTGCGCTTCGAACCCGGGCTGGCGCAGCGGGTTTCGCTGGTTCCGCTCGGCGGCTCCCGGGAAGTCCACGGGATCAGCCTGACACCGCCCGGTCGGCTCGATGCATAGGGCGATGCTACGCACCGCACGGTCGATGCCGGTGCGCCGCACGGCATCTCGGGAGGTAGGTCATGAGTGAACTGAGTCGGGCCCGCTACGCGGAGCTGTTCGGGCCGACCACCGGCGATCGTATCCGGTTGGCCGACACCGATCTGCTCATCGAGATCACCGAGGATCGCAGCGGCGGACCGGGACTCGCGGGCGAGGAGGCCGTCTTCGGCGGCGGCAAGGTGCTGCGCGAATCGATGGGCCAGTCCCGCGCCACCCGCGCGCAGGGCGCGCCCGACACCGTCATCACCGGCGTGGTGATCCTCGACCACTGGGGAATCGTCAAAGCCGATCTCGGCATTCGCGACGGCCGCATCTGTGGCATCGGCAAGGCGGGCAACCCCGACACCATGTCCGGCGTACACGCGGATCTGGTGGTCGGCCCCTCCACCGAGGTCATCGCGGGCAACGGCCGCATCCTCACCGCGGGCGCCGTCGACTGCCACGTCCATTTCATCTGCCCGCAGCTCATGGACGAGGCGCTCGGCGGCGGCATCACCACCCTCGTCGGCGGCGGCACCGGCCCGGCCGAGGGCTCCAAGGCCACCACGGTCACCCCCGGTGCCTGGCATCTGGCCCGCATGCTCGAGGCCACCGATCACTGGCCGTTGAACATCGCGCTGCTCGGCAAGGGCAACACCGTCAGCGAAGCGGCCATGTGGGAGCAGTTGCGCTCCGGCGCTTCGGGTTTCAAACTCCACGAGGACTGGGGATCGACCCCCGCCGCCATCGACGCCTGCCTGCGGGTCGCCGACGCATCGGGGGTCCAGGTGGCGCTGCACTCCGACACCCTCAACGAGGCCGGATTCGTCGAGGACACCCTCGCGGCCATCGCTGGACGCGGCATCCACGCCTATCACACCGAGGGCGCGGGCGGCGGACACGCCCCCGACATCATCACCGTCGCCGCCCACCCGAACGTGCTGCCCAGTTCCACCAATCCGACCCGCCCGCACACCGTCAACACCCTCGACGAGCACCTGGACATGCTCATGGTGTGCCACCATCTCAGCGCCTCGATTCCCGAGGACCTTGCCTTCGCGGAGAGCCGCATCCGACCCTCCACCATCGCCGCCGAGGATCTGCTGCACGATCTGGGCGCTATCTCCATGATCGGCAGCGACTCCCAGGCCATGGGACGCATCGGCGAGGTCGTCATGCGCACCTGGCAGACCGCCCACGTCATGAAGCGCCGCCGCGGCGCGCTGCCCGGTGACGGCGCCGCGGACAATCTGCGCGCGCGCCGCTATGTCGCGAAGTACACCATCTGCCCGGCCGTCGCGCACGGACTCGACCGGGAGATCGGTTCGGTGGAGGTCGGTAAACTCGCCGATCTCGTCCTGTGGGAGCCCGCGTTCTTCGGTGTCCGCCCGCACGCGGTGCTCAAGGGCGGCATGATCGCCTGGGCCGCCATGGGCGATGCCAACGCCTCGATCCCCACGCCCCAGCCCGTGCTGCCCCGCCCCATGTTCGGCGCCGCGGCCCCCGCCGCGGCGGCGACCTCGGTGCACTTCGTCTCCGAACACGCCGTCGCCGACGGCCTCGCCGATCGCCTGGCCGTGCGACGAGAACTGGTGCCGGTGCGGAACGTGCGCGGCCTCACCAAGTCGGATATGCCGAACAATGACGCCATGCCGCGCATCGAGGTGGATCCCGATACCTTCACCGTTCGCGTCGACGGCGAGGTCTGGACCGAACAGCCCGCCACCGAACTGCCGATGGCACAACGATATTTCCTGTTCTGACGGGGCGAAATCGTCGACCGTCGGCGAACTCGATCGGTCGCCGAGCCGTCAGACGACGAACTCGTATTCGGCTCGGCGTTGATAGAATTTGCGCTGCGCCGACTTCGCGGGTTCGGATTGCGTCTTCGTCAGTTCCGCTACCGCGAACCTCCACAGGATCTCGATTCGTGAGAACTTCCACTTGGCGCCGTGCAATTCCCTGCTGATGTCGTCGTTCGGCTTCCTCTCGATCGACGTGCGCTGCCAGTAACTCGCCACCGCGTCCAGCAGGCGTTGCTCCTTCGCCGTGTCGTCGTCGTCCAGCAGCGCCAATGCGTGCAGGTAGTAGCCGTGGCCGTACGATCCGGACGGGGGGACGTTCTCATGGAGGAGGTCGAGGAGTCGGGTTCTCGAACCCGTCCCGAAGCGGGTGTGCAACAACGCCAGATGCAGGAGGATCTCGTGGCGATTCGGGTGGTAGCGCGCCGCCTCTGTGAGGTTGTGGTATGCCTGTGCTGCCAATACCTTTCGCATTCGCGCGTTGTCGCATCGGCCGTCGAGCAGGGATTCGGAATAGATCACGCACAGTTGCCAGTCCGGGGAGCCGAGCTCGATGGAGAGACGAATCGCGTTCTGCACCATCGTCAAAGCGTCGTCCGGTAGATGGAGGTCGATGATCGTGCCCGCATACCGCAGGAATTGTCGCGTGTGTCGATCGGTATCGGAGTATGTCGACGCGACGTACTCGTAGAAGATGAACATCGACTCGTACAGGTCGCGTCCCTTGGCGAGTTCCTCGCCGCGCAGTTCGTGCAGTGGCAGTGCGCGTACACCGGCGTGCGCCCAGGTGTACATATACAGATGGTTTCTTCGGGTCCACCAGGACTCGGCACGGAATTCGGCGAACGTGGTGACGAATTCGTAAATGTCGTCGCTGGTCACGGTATTGTCGATCGCGGCGGTGTCCAGATCGAGGCATCGCCGCGCGAATCTCGCCCGGTCGGGCCAGCGCGCGCCGGGCGCTTCGCCCGCGAGTGCGAACAGGTCGGAGGCCAACCCGCGCAGGCGCGCGGCCATCGCCCCTCTGCCGCTGCGCCCGCGTCCCTTCTCACCGTCGTTCGGAATCAGCTCGCGTACCGCGCATGCCCATCGGTAGATGATCTCGCTGTCCTCGCTGTCGGAGATGACCGTGGTCAACTCGTCGAAGTCGAGCAGGCGCAGGCGCAGGGCCTCCACGAGGGAGGCCCGAAGCCGTTGCGACGCGGACTCGGTGATCGTCGGAAGCGTGTTGACGACCGAGAGCAGTCTCAGGACGGCATCGGCGTCTTCCGGTGAATCGGCCATGCGTTCGATGTGCAGACCTATGGCGTGTGACAGCATCCGGTGCGCGCCGCCCACCTCTTGCAGGACGATTTGGGCGACGAGCGGATGGCGGGCGAAGTGATAGCCGTCGTCCTCGACCCACGGATCATGCCGGGATCGTTCCTCGACGGCGGCTCCCGGGAACATCGTCAGCACATGCGATTCCAGCAGTTTATTCTCAGCCAGCGTACCCAAACAGATCTGGAAGTAGGCGAGTCGGTCCTCCGGGGCGAGTTGGTCCAACTCGTCCACGAGCCGCTGCAACATATCCGCGCCGTAGACGGCCCGTATGACGCGGACGATGACCGGCGAGGTCGGGTCGAGCAGGATGTCGTCCTGCTGCTGCTGGGACATGTCCAGGAAGGCCCGGAGGTTGGGCCATCGCGCCGCGATCGCGTTGTCCGCCATTCCCGCCGCGATCGCCTGCTCCAGCGCCTCGCGATAGATCTCGACCCATTGCCGCGCGTCCAACGGGCCCAACGGGGTCAGGTGGGCCGAGCTCACCGCTCCGACGCGCGCCCTGATGCGGGCGACCGGAGCGAAACGCCCCTCGATGACGACGGTGACCGCACCGTCGTCCCGTTTGCGCGCCCGCAACTCCTCGACGAGTTCGGCGTCGCGCGCTTCGTCACGGCCGATATCGAGCGAGACGACCAGCACGACGACGGGCGCACCGTCCCGGCCGGTTTGCCGTGCGCGCTCGGTGAGCGCGATACGGAATTCCTCGATCTCGCCGATCTCGACTCGCCGGCCGCGCGCGTTGCGTAAGAACACATGCGAGTCGGTGGAGTTCGCGGCGACACGGTTGAGGAACGAGGTCTTGCCCTCGCCCGGTTCGCTCGCGAGCATCACGGTTTGTTTGGGGTTGTCCCGGAGCCACCGCAGGAACTCGACCTCGTCCATTTCGGTGCCGTCGATGACCACCGAACGTGGGGCTATCGCTCCTTCGGTGGCCATGATCGGTGACAGCGGGCTGCCGTCGAGCACCGATTTCCAGTCCCGTGCCGCAGAGGTGTCGGGCGCGATCGCGACGACGCCGATCGGAGAGTCCTTCAGGATCTCCCTGGCGAGATCGACGGAGGGCGGGGGAGCGGGGACGTCGATCGACGGCTCGCTCCCGGTGGCGGACGGGCCGTGTCCGGTGCCCGAATCAACCACGGAGCGAACGATATTCGCGTACCCGCGGGCGAGGAGCCGTCGGGCGATGGCGGCCGTCGGTACGGCCTGATTGCCCCCTTTCGAACTGTAGTGGTGGATGGCGACCAAGCGCCCTCGGATGTCCATCAGCGGCGCTCCCGAGGAGCCGGGTGCGGTATTGGTGACGTATCGGACACGTGTGCTCCGAGGACTCACCTTGGGTGGTTCGAGGACGTACGAGATGGTCTGCGTATGTCCGATCGGGTAGTGGACCAGGTAGAGCAGCGGTGCGCGCGCGAAGTCGTAGCCCCTCTCGGACAACGGGAACCAGCCGCGCTCGGTTCCCACGGCGTGTGCGAGCCGAAGGACGGCGTAGTCCATCGTGTCCTCGGGGGCGTCCCAGCCGACCACGGCGGTCCCCAGTATCTCCGACTGATGCGCCGGTGAGCCCTCCAAGAGCTCGATGACGTCCACCTCGACGTCGAAGCTCGCGGCGGGCTCGCTCGCCGCACGATAGTCGAATGCCGCCGTCAGTCCCTCGACCCCATCCCTGGGCGGCCACGACCTCGGGTCGAGGACGTGAGCCGCCGTCAGGATCAAGTCGGACCCGATCAGTACCCCGCTGCCCGCGGGATGTCCGTGTCGACGGATCAAGCAGGTGCGGCGGGACCGTTCCGCGGCGAGTCGAAGATTCGTCGAGGCGTCCTCGAATCCGTACCGGGGCGAGACGAGACCCTCGAGCCCGTCTTCGGGCGGCGTTCCCGCGCCGGATTGCCTCGTGTCGTTCACGGGTCGGACCTCATCGGGCATGCCGGTGCACGATATCGGCGATACGACTCGCGGAGACGGCGAGGTTGCTCGTCGGATGTCGGTACCGGTCCGCGCCGAAATGTATCGCCACCACGCGACCGCTTTCCATGTCGACCAGCGCGGAGCCCGAAGATCCGCCGAGCGTGGTCGCGTCGTGTTCGACGATGTCGTCGGCGTGTGCCGCGGTGATTCGCCCCGGTGACATCCGTTTCACGCCGTATATGCCGTCGAAGATGCGTTGCTGGTCCTCGAGGTTCCAGCGGGTGTCGAGGTACGGGAACCCCACCGCCGCGATCCACGAGCCCGGCGCCGCGTCGCCGGCTTCCGCGAGTTCCAGATGCCGCGGAATCGGTCTTTCGTCGTTCGCTCCGACTCCGGTGATTCGTAGGACGGCGACGTCGTAGCCGCCGGGCGGTTCGATCCACACGACTTCGGGTACGGCGAACCGAGCCTCGGCGGTGCGCGCGTATTCCCTTCGGAAATCGACGGTGACCCGGGTCGGATTGCCGTCGTAGTGCACCGAGAATGCGTATCCGCTTCCGTTCGGCTCCGCGAATTCCCGGGCGACGTGCCGGTTCGTCACCACGAGGTCGGGGGCGACGACCCATCCGGTCCCCACCCAGTCCATGAGGTGATCGCGCAGGTCGATCCTGCCCACACTCGGGATCGCCGCCTCTATCGGCGAACGTGCGGAGCGGACCTTGCTCTCGATGACTTCACTGTTGGCGAAGCTGTCGCCCGGAGTGGTTATCCGGCCGTCTTGAACCAGGTATACCGGGCGCGCGAAACGCTCGATGATGGCCTCCAGTCCCTGATCCGAGTCGTCGCCGCGCGCCACCGCGGCCGCGTCGTCGGTCGACCAGGCGGGTTCCAGCCCCTCGAGCCCTTCCACAGCACCGGCGTGGGCGGCGAGTATCTCGGGAAACCGGTCCAGGAATTCCTCGACAAGCCGATGGTCTTTGGCCACATAGTCCGACAACATGCAGAAACAGCCTCCGGTTCACCATTCGATCGCCGACTTCGCGCGGGCGAGAACGCCGAAGCCCCCGTCCCCCGGGCATTTTCGGTATGGCCTCCAATGCCCCGCCCGCCCCTGCTACGACCCGCCGTCGCACCGCTGGTCGAGTGCGGATCGAAAAGCAGCGGGATACGGAAGTTTACGTGAGAAGCCCGTGTGGCACGCCCCGAACGAGGGCCCGTTCACGCTGCCGGAGGTCGACGGTCTCGATACGACGGAAGTCACCGAATGTGCGGCGAATTCGGCACGGAATCATGTCAGAATATGCGATCAGCGTAGCGGTGAGGAACTGACGGGATTGGACGAGGTGAGCCGAGCGAGGACCGTGCCGTCGGTGACCGGCCTATGAGCCCGCGGGAGTGGGAGTTCTCCCCACTGGCGTTCAAGGTGCTGTGGCGTGCCGCCGAACGGGATGTGCTGCCCTATCCGCTCCAGTACCGGTCGACCTTCGACACGGTCGCCGAGTACGACGAGGCGTGGAAGACCGAGGCCAACAACCTGCATCGCGTCTTCGACGAGGAGTTGTACGGGGCGATGCGGGTGCTGGCCGAGCCCGAGGCGCGGGTCGAGGTCGCGGGCGAGGTGGCCCGTGACAAGCTGCGCATCCACGCCGCGGTGCATTACCACCACGCCGTGCTGCTGGTGCAGGAGCCGACCGGATCGCCGTATCGCGGTGGCGCGGTGCGGATGACGATGTTCGACGCGGATCGACTACCCGGGCGGTTGGTGACCCTGCTGCCGGATGCCCCGCGGGGGAGCGGGCCCGGTCTCGAGGTGTCGCGCCACGATGTGGAGATCGCCGACGCGACCTACCGCATCGGACACGACGACGCGAGGCGCTCGGCGCGGGCGGAAGCCGAGAAGTTCTTCGATCGACCGCGCAGTCTGGTCGTGCATGTGGCGGTGTATCCGGGTCCGTCCTGGAACAACAGTTCGGCACCCGCCCGCGGATTCCACGTCATGGACTACCCCGACGGCCGCTATCTGGTCCGCGCGGGCGACGGGAGGATCGAGGCCGAACCGGTGGACCGGTCGGCACTCGGATTCGATCTGGAGCGGCTCATCCGCTTCACCGTCACCGAGCACCGTGAGGAACGCGACCCCAGCTATCGCTGAGCGCTTTTCGGACGCCGTCATTCCGCACGCCTACCGTGATTTTTGCCGATACGTAGATATGCGCATCAAACTATATTACCGCCGTGGCGCTGGTATCGATGGTCCCGGCGATCGACGGGTCAGGTCGACGGGGCTGGCTCGAACAGCGGTGTGCGGGCGCGGATTCGGGCCTCGATGCCGTCGCAGAGCGTGTCCAGGCCCGCGTAGAGCAATTCCTCGGAGGTCAGTTCGCTGACGCCCGCGCCCTCCAGGTCGGCGAGCGCGGGCGGCGGCGTCCACATCGGACAGCCTGTGAGCAGGGCGCGCAGGCCGTTGTTGGCGTCGGGTTCGATGCCGCGGCGTGTCATGAGCGAGGAACTGATCTGCGGCAGTGTCGCGCCGGAGATGTAGTTCCACACCGAGAACGACATCTGCATGGCTTCGCGCGGGGTGATGTCGAGTTCGCGGAAGCCCTCGACCAGCCAGGCCAGGCAGGCCAGTCCGGCGGGGCCGAAACTGTAGCGCGGAGTCGCGAAGGCCAGTATGACCCACGGGTGCTGCTGGTAGAGAGCCCAGTCGGTCTCGGCCGCGATGCGCACGCGGTCGCGCCAGGTCCAGCGGGTGCCGGTGGCATCGGGGTAGGGATTGCGCCGGGAGACCTCGTCGGTCATGGCGGCGAGCAGTTCGTCCTTGTTGGCCACGTGGCGGTAGAGCGACATGGCGCCAACGCCCATGCGGTCGGCGATGCGGCGCATGGACAGCGCGTCGATGCCCTCGTCGTCGGCGAGGGTGATGGCGGTGTCGACGATCGCCGTGCGAGTGAGCTTGTTATCGGTCATCCCATGACCCGCTTCCGCTTGTCGTGCCGGTATGCGTACACTGTACCCGACGACGCGTACGGTGTACGCGAGTAGAGAGGATGTCGGCGATGACACACGTCGAGGCGCCCCGGACGGCGGGGGTCGCGCCGGTCCGCCCGCCGCGGGCCAGGCTCGGTCTCGCGGTGCTGCTGCTGCCGGTGCTGCTGGTCTCGATGGATATCTCGGTGCTGTTCCTGGCCATGCCGAGGCTGACCCTCGACCTCGACCCCTCCGCCGCCCAACAGCTCTGGATACTCGACATCTACGGCTTCCTCATCGCGGGCCTGCTGATCACCATGGGCAATCTCGGCGACCGCGTCGGGCGGCGCAATATCCTGCTCGCGGGAGCCGCGGTCTTCGGCATCGCCTCGGTCGTTGCCGCCTTCGCGCCGAGCGCCGCGGTGCTCATCGCGGCGCGGGCCCTCATGGGCATCGGCGGCGCGACGCTGCTGCCGTCGAGTCTGTCGCTCATCTCGGGTCTGTTCCCGGACGCGCGCGAGCGGGCGGCCGCCATCGGCGTGTGGACGGCCTTCTTCGCGGGCGGTTCGGCCGTCGGCCCGATCATCGGCGGGCTGCTGCTGCACCATTTCTGGTGGGGCGCGGTATTCCTCATCAATATTCCGGTGCTGGTCATTCTGCTCGCGCTGGGTCCGTTCGTCCTGCCCGAACATCGCTCGGCGGTCCTGGGACCGCTCGATCTACCGAGTGCGGCGCTGTCGATCGGCGGCATCCTGCCGGTGGTGTACGCGGTGAAACACGCCGCGGCCGAGGGCGTCGACGCGGCGGGAATCGCGATTCTCGCGGTGGGTCTCGCGGTGCTGACCCTGTTCGTCCGGCGTCAGCGCCACCTGGCCGAACCGCTGTTGGACCTGCGGCTGTTCAAGCGCGCACAGTTCTCGGTCGCCATCGGGTCGAGTCTGGTCGGCATGATGTCGCTGGCCGCGTTGAGCTATCTGACCAGCGTGTACCTCCAGTCGGTCACCGGTCGTGAGCCGCTGGCGGCGGCGCTGCTCGGCATTCCGATGGCCCTCGCGGTGTTCGTCTGCTCGATGGGCGGCGCGCGGGTCGGCCACCGTATCGGCGTGCACGCCACCTTCGTGCTCGCGCTGATCGCCTCGGGCGTGGGCAATCTCCTGCTGCTCGGCCTCGGCGTGGACGGCGGTCCCGCCTGGTATCTCGCGGGTTCGACGATCGCGGGAATCGGCTACGGCCTGTCGTTCACCCTGGTCTCCGATGTCGCGGTGTCCTCGGTGCCGCCGGAGCGCGCGGGCTCGGCGGTAGGCATTTCCGAGACCAGCTTCGAGCTGGGCAACGCGCTGGGTCTGGCGCTGCTCGGCTCGCTGGCCGCGCTGGTGTTCCGCTCCGGCGGCGACTACGCGCCGACCCTCGGCGAGACCGTCGAGCGTTCCGGCGGCGACGCCGCGCTGGTGGACTCGGCACGGCAGTCCTTCGTCGAGGGCCTGCACGTCGCGACCTCGGTCGGTGCGGCGCTGCTGTTGGTCATGGCCGTGATCGCGCTGATGGCGAACCGTCGACCCGAACGCGCCGCCGCGCCGCGCGGGTCGTCCGGGCCGGTCTCATCGCCCGAACACCGAGCCGACGAGTTCGGAGGCCCAGCGGTTCATGGGCACGACGACACCGCGGTGGACCCAGCGGGCCGGCCGCGTGACCAGCGCGTTCCAGACGGTCCCCAGCGCCGATGACACCGGCCGCAACACCGTGCGGTAGACGTACACGCACGGTATGACCACGAGCACGGTGACGACGCGGGTCGCCATCCGCCAGCCGAAGCGCAGCGTGACCCGCGAGACCCGCAACAGCGGCGCGAGTACCCACCGCCACAGTGCGACGATCGGCCGCGCGACCAGCCATTCCAGCAGCAGTGCCACGACGCCGACGACGACGCGGGCCACGGGCCGAAGCACCCATCGCCACAGCTGGGTCGCCACCGGAACGAGCACATGCCGCCACAGCGTGAGCGCCGCGGGCACCAGCACGCGCCGCCACAGCCATTCCTCGATCGCGCGCCGCAGCGGTCGCAGCACGAAGTCGAGCAGGAAGGCGAGCACGGGGGTGAGGATCAGACCCCACAGCACCTGGTGCAGCAACCAGTCCCATACGAAATCCTTCAGCAGATGCCAGGCGGGCCGGATCACCCAGTGCCGTACCAGTGAACCCAGCGGCGTCAGCAGCCGTTCGAGAAGGAACACCAGCGCGGCGACCGTCGTGCGGCCGAGCAGCTTCAGCGCTTCCCACAGCAACCGGACCGGAACGAGAATCGCCACCGCGACCCCGCGCGCGATCCACTGACCCACCGAGGCGCGGTCGGCTGATTCCCCCTGATTCGACATCCGACCATCCTCACCCGGATCGGCGCCCCGCGCGAACGGGGTTCCACCTCGTCGGCATGCGTAGTACTACTCGGTCGCGAGTGCGGGCATAGGATCGGCGGATGCGAGACAGCGGTGCGACGAGCCGGGCGATCCTGTTGGCCCTGGCCGACTCGCGGCTGCCGATCGGCGGGCACGTGCATTCCGGTGGCATGGAGGAGGCCGTGTCCTCGGGGATCGTGCGCGATATCGCGACCGTCGAGGCGTATCTGAGCCGCCGTATCCGCACCTCCGCGTTGGTGGCGGCCTCGCTGGCGGCCGCGGTGTGCGGTGGCGGGCTCACGGTCGCCGCGGCGGAGGCCGAGGCCGACGCGCGCACTCTCGCACCCGCGGCGCGGGCAGCTTCGCGGGCGCAGGGGCGCGGGCTGCTGCGATTGGCCAAACAGGTGTGGCCGCGGGAGCCATGGCACGAACTCGGGCCGCGGCCGCATCTGTCGACGGTCTTCGGCGCGGTGGGAGCGGCCTGCGATTCGAGTTCGGTGGAGATCGCGGGTGTGGTCGTCTACACCACCCTGACCGGGGCGGCGACCGCGGCGCAGCGCCTGCTGGCCCTCGACCCGGCCGCCGTCGCCGCGTGCACCTTCCGCCTGACCGAGCTGTGCGACCGAACCGCGGCCGAGGCCGCGGTCGAACTCGCCGCGTTCTCCGATCCGCTCCAGGATGTTCTGGCCGAACGGCACCCGCATCGCGAGATGCCGCTGTTCGCGAGCTGACCGCGTTTACCGAGAGAAGGGAATTCGCCATGCCGCCGCATCTGATCGATGGCGCACCGCACGATCATTCGCACGACCGTCCCCGGCGCGAGCGCACACCGGGGGAGCCGTTGCGCATCGGCATCGGCGGTCCGGTCGGATCGGGCAAGACCGCGCTGGTGGCGGCGCTGTGCCGTCAGCTGCGCGAGGAACTGTCGCTGGCGGTGCTGACCAACGACATCTACACCACCGAGGACGCCGACTTCCTGCGGCGGCACGCGGTGCTGCCGGACGAGCGCATCGCCGCCGTGCAGACCGGCGGCTGCCCGCACACCGCGATCCGCGACGACATCACCGCCAATCTCGACGCCATCGACGATCTGATCGAGGCGAATCCGCCCCTCGATCTGATCCTGGTCGAATCCGGCGGCGACAATCTCACCGCGACCTTCTCCTCCGGTCTGATCGACGTGCAGATCTTCGTGATCGACGTGGCGGGCGGGGACAAGGTGCCGCGCAAGGGCGGACCGGGGGTGACGTTCTCGGATCTGCTGGTGGTGAACAAGACCGATCTGGCGCCGATGGTCGGCGCGGATCTCGGGGTGATGGAACGCGACGCCGCGGGGGTCCGCGAGGGCAGGCCGACGGTATTGATCTCGCTCACCGCCGATCCCGCGGCCACGCCGGTGCTCGCCTGGGTGCGTGAGCAGTTGCGCGCGGCCGAGAGCGCGGCGGATTCCGTCGTTGCGCACTGAGTTACGCGTCCTCGCGCGGGCGGGCGAACTGCCGCGGATCACGGCGACCGGCGGTCTCACGGCCCGTCACACCGCGCCCGACACGATCCATCTGATCGGCACCGCGGCCACCCCGCTCGGCGGGGACGACCTGGACATTCGCATCGTGGTCGGCCCCGGCGCCCGACTGGTGATCCGGTCGGTGGCCGCGACGCTCGCCCTGCCCGGTGCCGCGACCGTATCCTCGTGGGCGCGTTGGCGTTACGAGGTCGACACGGGTGCGTTGCTCGAGGTCGAACCGGAGCCGATGATCGTGGCGGGCGGTGCGCGCCATCATGCGCGCACCGAGGTGCTGCTGGCCGCGGACGCGCGAATTCGACTGCGGGAGCGGGTGCAGATCGGCCGGGTGGGGGAGGACGGCGGCGGCTGGGTCGGTGACCTGGTGGCCGATGTGGACGGTGTGGCGCTGGTGCGCCACCGGCTCGCGCTCGGCGTGGGGTGCGGTACCGACGATGTGCTCGCCGCCCCGCGCGCCCTCGACAGCGAACTGGTCTACCCGGACGACCGTCCGGCATCGGTCGACGGGCTGACCGCGGCGCGGCTGCCGTTGGCGGGCGGCGGCTCGCTGTTCACCGGCCTTGGCCGCACACTGCCGGTGGCCGACCGGCGCGACGCACCGGTCCTCCCGGTGGCGTCGCCGATTACCGTCCGCTGACCGCGAACACGCCGCTATCCGAGCGGCGCCGCATGGCGTCGCCGTGGTCGCGTCGGCGTGGCGGCAAGTTTTCCGGCGCGGCGCGTGGCCGGTCGAATTCGCGGTCGCCAGATTGCGAATGCACTTTCCCGTGGAGTGCTCTATGGTGCGCGAGACACGTACCGCGAAATTTGCGGGGCGAGAATTATCGAGCCAGCCTGAAATCGTGGATACCTGATGTGTCCTATTTCTTTGCGATAAAGGAGAATCTGGGTGATCCGCCTTTTCGCGGAATTGTGGTGGTGACCGATAAGCGCTGGACAGAGCCGTGCGTGGTATGGCGGCGTCCACCTTTCGGGGGCGACGCGCCCGGGTATGTGAAGTATTCGATCGGGGGTGGTCGGATCCGAAGTCGGCAGAACGGCGGTCGTCGGTTCCTCGGATGCGGACCGGTCGCGGCGGCGTCGCCATTCGGTTATCGAGGGAGGTATGGACGGGCGCGGGGTGGGGCGTCGTCGCGGATTTCATCGAGTTCCGTTGTGCCGTACCGATAATTTCCGCGGTGGTGCCGCCCGGGGTGTCCGTATCGTTGCTCGTCGGGCCCTCCGTCGAGGGCTTGCGGGCCATGCGCTGTCGTGCCGGCTCCCGGGTGCGGATTCGCGCGACGGCCGCGCGGCGCGGTCGGCGGCGGCTCGGTTCGGGCGGCCGTGCGCCGTCGGGCCGGATCGATGCGCACTTCATAGACCGAAAGGTATTGTTACCGGCTGGTATTCGAACCTGTGGTCGCATTCGGGGCCGAATGGAATTGAAACCGAAAGGTATTCTTGGCGCGATTGCTGGGAAAATGCCTCGAGCCCCGAGAATTCTCAGTTGATACCTTTACACGGCTCGTGAATCCTGTGTAGCGTCTCGAATCCTGAAACCCTTACAGGACAAGGGCGGGGCGTGGTGATCGGTATAGACGGCTGCCTGCAACGCATCATGGAGATTCCGGGTGCGCGCAGTGTGACGTTGGTCGACGGCGCGAGCGGTCTGGCGATCGCCGCGGCGGGCAGGCACGAGTTGGTGGACGAACACGAGGACGCCGCGGCGACCACGGACGTCATCCGCGCGGTGGTCGGCTGTCCGGCGCTGAGCACCGCGCGCGAGGGCGACGACATCACCGAACTGATCGTGTGCGGCACACTCGGCTATCACCTGCTCAACCCGGTCCCCGGCGATTTCGACGGCAGGCTGTTCGTGCATGTCGTCTTCGACGGCGACACCGGAAACCTGGCCATTGCGCGATTCCGGTTGCGCGGCATACTCGCCGACTTCGCCGAGGTCGGCAATGGGCGTTGACCTGGCCGTCGAACTGCGGCGGCTGGAACAGGAAGGGCGGACCGGGACGCTGTGCGCGGGCGACGGCGCGTTCCACCTCGCGGGCGGCGCCATCGCCTCGGTCGAATGCCGCCGCACCGCGGGACTGGACCGGCTCGTCGTCGAAGCGGGCGGCGATCCCGCCAGCCTGCTCGGCCACCCACGCCTGGAGGCGCTGGCCCTGTTGTCGGTCTTCGACGCGGGCTACTTCCTGCTCGCCTCCGGTGCTCGCGCCGAACCCGAATTCCGCCCGGCGCCACCGCATTGGCTGGCTCCGGTCTGCCGCGTGCCGCCGCGCGACCTGGTCCGCGAATGCGCGCGCCGCGGCGACCCGGAATCCGGGCCGTGGCCCGCGGATCTGGTCGACCGGGCCCCGGTGGTGCCCGTGCGCGGACTGCCGCG
Organism: Nocardia arizonensis; assembly: GCF_001310275.1. Classification (GTDB taxonomy): domain Bacteria; phylum Actinomycetota; class Actinomycetes; order Mycobacteriales; family Mycobacteriaceae; genus Nocardia; species Nocardia arizonensis. The sequence continues at coordinate 11,295 of NZ_LGYZ01000051.1, read as the reverse complement.
ACGCCCATTGCCCGGGGGCCAGGCCGAGGTGCTGGCCGCCGCCGACTCCGAACGCACCGTGGCGGGTATCGCGCGCGACCTCGGCCGTACCACCTACGGCTGTCTGGTCGCGGTACGGGACCTCACCGCGGCGGGCCTGATCGCCGAGCCGGTCGCGGGCCCCGCCCCGCTGCCCCGGCGGCGGACCCGGACCGCGGAAGTCGTGCCCGACCGCTGGGAGCCGGTCGACCGGGGGACGCTCGTCCGCGTCCTGGCGGCCTTGGAGGAGCTTGCGTGACCGCGCGGAGAAAACTGCTCGGCGAATTGATGGGAAGGTTGACCAAGGTGGCGGTGTCTGTACCCGATCCGAACGAAGTGGTGCTGGCCGAACTGAAGGCATTGCGAGATCGGTTGCCGCAGTTGACCGGTGCGCTCGTGGCATCGAGCGACGGACTGCTCATCGCCCACGATCTGCCCTCCCACATCGAGCCCAACGGTATGGCCGCGCTGTCGGCCTCGCAGTTGGCGCTGTCCTACCGGCTGGCGACGACCGCGCACGGCGGTGGATTCCACGAGGTCGTCGTGCGCGGCACCGAAGGGCACGTGGTCGTGTACGCGGCGGGCTGGACCTCGCTGACGGTGCTGGCCGGGCCCGAGGCGAACGTGGGCAGGCTCCACCTGGAGTCGCGGCCGGTGGCGCGCAGTATCGCCGATCATCTGTCGGCGACCGCCGACGGACGAGACCAGACATCGAACACCGATGGATAAGAAGGGAATCGACATGTCCAATATGGATCTGTCATTGAAGAACATGATGGTGATCGACGGCGCGCTCGGTGCGGCCGTCGTCGACTACAACAGCGGTATGGCGCTCGGCACCCTCGGTAGCTCCAAGGCCCTCGACCTCCAGGTCGCGAGCGCGGGCAACACCGAGGTCGTGCGCGCGAAGATGCGCACCATCGAGCAGCTCGGGCTCAACGAGGACATCGAGGACATGCTGATCACGCTGTCCGGGCAATACCACATCATCCGGCCGATGACCGGCCGCAAATCCAAGGGCCTGTTCCTCTACCTGGCGCTGGACCGCAACCGCGCCAACCTCGCCTTGGCCCGCCACCGGCTCAAGGGCATCGAGGAAGAACTCGAGGTCTGACCGGTTCGTTCGCACAGGGCGGTGGGAGCGGGGCGAGACGGCCCCCGCGTGCGACGGTGCGGGGGTACGTTCCCGTTCAGCCCGCGCGGCGCTCGGCGGCGGCCTTCTCCGCGGCGGTGCGGCCGTTCTCGGCCGGTGGCGCGCCAAGCGCGGCCGCGAGTTCGTCGGCCTCATCCTGATCGGCTTGCACCGCCTCAACCGCGAGACGGGCGAAGACCCACTGTTCGGTGGCCGCCATCTGCCCGCGGCTGCGGCCGAGGAAGGTCACGAACCACTGGATCACGGTGATGATCCGGCTGCGGTAGCCGACCAGATAGTACAGGTGCAGCGCAAGCCAGGCCAGCCACGCGACGAACCCGCCGAACTCCAGCTTGCCGACCTGGCACACGGCGCTGAAGCGCGACACCGTGGCCATACTGCCCTTGTTGAAGTAGGCGAAGGGCTTACGGTCCTGCGGCGCTTGGCCTTTCAGGCCCGCCTTGATCTGCTTGGCCGCGTACGTTGCGCCCTGGATGGCGCCCTGTGCCTGTCCGGGCACACCCGGCACCGACATCAGATCGCCGACGACGAAGACGTTCGGGTGCCCCTTGATGGTCAGATCCGGTTCAACGATGACCCGGCCGGCGCGATCGGTCTCGGTGCCGTCGGAGCGTTCGGCGAGCATCTTTCCCAGCGGACTCGCCTGCACGCCCGCCGACCACACCTTGCACGAGGATTCGATGCGGCGGACGGTGCCGTCGGCGTCCTTGACCGTGACCCCGTGTGCGTCGATATCGGTGACCATGGCGTTGAGCTGGATCTCCACGCCCATCTTCTCCAGCCGCCGCTGGGCCTTGCCGCCGAGTTTCGGGCCCATCGGGCCGAGGACCGCGCCCGCGCCCTCGATGAGGATCACCCGCGCGTCACGCGGGTCGATGTTGTGGAAAGTGCCCTCGAGGGTGCGATCGGACAGTTCGGCGATCTGCCCGGCCAGCTCGACGCCGGTGGGGCCCGCGCCGATGACCACGAAGGTCAGCAGCCTGTCGCGCATCTCCTGGGTGGTCGCGAGCTCGGCGCCCTCGAAGGCGCCGAGGATACGCGCGCGCAGCTCCAGTGCGTCATCGATGGTCTTCATGCCCGGGGCGTAGGTGGCGAAACGGTCGTTGCCGAAATAGGACTGTTGCGCGCCGGTCGCGACGATGAGGCTGTCGAATTCGGTGACGGTGTTCTGGTTGAGCAGTCGCGAGGTGACGGTCTTCGACTCGAGATCGATATCGATGACCTCGCCGAGCAGGACCTTGGCGTTATTCTGCTTGCGCAGCACCAGCCTGGTGGCGGGGGCGATCTCGCCGACCGAGAGGATGCCGGTTGCGACCTGGTAGAGCAGCGGCTGGAACAGGTGGGTGGAGGTCTTGGAGATGAGGGTGACGTCGACATCGGCGCGCTTGAGGTGCTTGGTGCCGAACAAGCCACCGAAGCCCGAACCGATCACCACAACGCGGTGGCGATGGGTTTCGACATCCTGAGTGCTCATCGTCGTGCTCCTCGACTGGCCCGGGGTCTGCCCCGGCGAAAGGGTTCCATGACCCGACCAACGGTAGTCGGCGCACCGGAGGCCGTCGCGGCGAACTCCCGGTTCGTGATCTTCGGCGGCGCGCCACGACGCCGACCCGGGCCGGGCGCGTGGGAGCCGCGCGCCCGGGTTACCGGCCCGTCAGCGGCGGCGATCAGCGTCCGGCGAGCAGCATCTGCGCGACCTTGGTGTCGGTCTCGGCGCCTTCGGTGTATCCGCCTTCGGAGCCGAGCGAACTCATGATGGCCAAGGTGTAGCGCTCACCGGGGCCCGCGAAGCCGACCGAGTTGACGACCCAGCCGCCCTCCTCGGCCGACCAGCCGTTCTTCAGGCCGGGCCGCATGCTCGCACCGGCGCCCCACACGCCCCAGTGCTGGTTGAAATCCACCGCGCGCATGCGGTCGAGCAGGTAGTTGCGATCGTCGGGATGCATGCGGGTGAGCACGAAGTCCATGAGCCGGTCCAGGTCGGCGGCGGTGCACTTCTGGAAAGACCAGTCCGGGAACAGCGCCGTCGAGGTGGGCTGGGGGACCAGCGAGGACATGCCGTTGGCGCGGAAGGCGTTGTTGTAGGCCATCCGGTCGAGTCCGGCGTACTTGTTCCACAGCACGTCGGCGGCTTGATCGTTCGAGGTGGCGAGCATGGATTCCATGAGGCCGCGGTCGTCGGGGCCGAGGGTGATCGCGCCGACACGGGCACGGTTCAGCAGGTCGACGGCGATGGCGAGCTTGATGGTGGACGCGGTCCACACGGACTGTTCGGCGTTCTCGTTGGCGTAGATCCCGCCGCTGACCCGGTCGCGCAGCACGTAGCCGGTGCTGCCGGGACGGCCGCGCAGATAGTTGTCGACCGATTCGATGCGCTGGCTCATATCGCAGTCGAAGCCCGCCAGGCAGCCGCGCACCGGCACGACCGGCGCGGCGGACGCTCCGGGTAATCCGCCCGCGGGCAGAAAGGCGGGCGCGCTCGACAGCATGATCGCGGCGGTGGCGAGGACACAAGCTGATGTGGCCACGCGGGAAGGTGTCCGGGTGTCGGCCGAGGGGTAACGCACGAGGGTCCACAATGGCACATCGAGGCGGCGAGCGCTAGCGATGCACCACAGCGGATTTCGTCACCGGAAGGCCGCGTACAGCTCCTCGACGGCGCGCCCGTTGAGCCGGTAGCAGTGCGCGAACGCCTCCGCGTGCCGCTCGCGCGGCCAGGTGTGCACGACGACGCCGCGACCGTAGAACCCGGAGTTGATCAACTCCCAGCGCTCGCCGACCCGGCGAACCGTGAATCCGTCTTTGGGGACGAGGGGAATCACCGACGCATCCATGAACGCGAAACCAGCCTTTCGATCCTGCTCTCCGTTCCTCCCCGGGGCAGCACTGTCGCATACGGGCCGGGCGCGCCCGCCGCGACACGGCCGCGCGTGCGGTCGAGCTGTGGTTCATTTCACTTTTCGGCGGAGGGTGGGTCGGTTGCGACGCGGTCGCCGGCGTATAAACGACCAATGCCGCTGCACATCCACCGGGCCGAGCACGCGGGCGCCCTGGCGGACGCGCTGGCGGACCTGCTGGCGATCGCGCTGCCCGATCCCTTCGCCGCCGAGGTGGTCGCGGTACCTGCCAAGGGTGTGGAACGTTGGCTCGTGCAACGGCTTTCGCGCGCGCTCGGCGTCGGACCCACCGACCGGTCCGTATCTGTCGGCTCCGTTTCTGTCGGCGGCTCCGTTTCTGTCGGCGGCTCCGTTTCTGTCGGCGGCTCCGTTTCTGTCGGCGGCGACGGCGTGACGGCCAATATCGCCTTCCCCACCCCCTCGGCGCTGGTCGCCTCCGCGCTGGCGGCGGCCTGCGGCGTCGCGCCCGAGGACGACCCGTGGACGCGCGAACGGATGGTATGGGCGGCGCTGCGGGTGATCGACGCCGCGGTGGGGCAGCCGTGGGCGGCGGTGCTGACCCGGCACCTTGGCGCGGCCGAGTCTGTCGACGCCGAACACCGCGTCGGCCGCCGTTACGCCACCGCCGCGCATCTGTGCGACCTGTTCGACGGCTACGCCTCGCAGCGGCCCGCCCTGCTCAACGGCTGGGCCGCGGGCGCGGACACCGACGGCGCCGGTGCCGCGCTGCCCGAGGACCTGCGCTGGCAACCGGAACTGTGGCGGCGGCTGCGCGCCGAGATCGGGGTGCCGAGCCCGGCCGAACGGCTGGCCCCGGGATGTGCGGCACTGCGTGAGAACCCCGCCATTCTCGCTCTGCCGCAACGGATCTCGCTGTTCGGTGTAACACGGTTGCCCGTCGACCATCTCGAGGCCCTCGTCGCGATCGGCGCGGCACGCGATGTGCATCTGTGGCTGGCGCACCCGAGTCCGGCCATGTGGTCGGCGTTGTCGGGAGCGCCGCTCGTGCGTCGCCGCGCCGATGACGGCTCCGCCGCCCTGGTGCGCCACCCGCTGCTGGCCGGGCTCGCCCGCGAGGCGCGGGAACTGCAACAGCGCGTGGCGAGCGCGGCGGCGACCGACGAACGTGCGGAATCCGGGCCGCCCGTCTCGAGCCTGCTCGGCGCGGTACAAGCCGATATCAGGGACGACCGGTGGCCGCCCGGCTGCGGCGCGGTCGCCGACGGCAGTCTGCGCGTCCACGCCTGCCACGGACCTGCCCGCCAGGTCGAGGTGCTGCGCGAGGCGCTGCTCGGCCTCTTCGCCGCCGACGCCACCCTGCAACCGCGCGACGTGCTGATCATGTGCCCCGAGGTCGAGGTGTACGCGCCGCTGATCATGGCCGCCTTCGGCGCGCGCACGGCCGGGGCGGGCGAAACAGGCGATGACGGCGCGCATCCGGCGCAGGGGCTGCGGGTCCGCCTCGCCGATCGCGGCCGGGCGGTGACCAATCCGCTGCTGTCGGTGATCGCGGTATTGCTGGAACTGGCCGACGGCCGCGTCACGGTGACGCAGGTCCTGGATCTGGCCGCGGCCGAAACCGTGCGCAGGCGCTGCGGATTCGACGACGACGCGATCGAGCGCCTGCGCGAGTGGGCCGCGGAATCGGGTGCGCGCTGGGGGATCGGGCAGCGCCAACGGCAGTTGTTCGGTCTGAGCGATTTCGGTCAGAACACCCTCAACGGCGCGGTGGACCGGATCTTGCTCGGCGTCACGGCCGACGACACCGCCGAGGACTGGCTGGATCTGGCGCTGCCGCTCGACGACGTCGACAGCAACGACGTCGACCTCGCGGGTCGCTTCGCCGAATTCATCGATCGGCTCGCGGTCTGCCTGCGCGACCTGCGCGGCCCCCGGCCCGCGCACGAATGGGCCGCGGTGCTGGGGCGTGCGCTCGACCTGCTCACCGACGTGCCCGACAGTCAGGCGTGGCTGCGCACGGAGGCCAGGCGCGAACTCGCCGCGGCCACCGATCACGCGGGCGATACGCCGCTGCGGCTGGCCGATGTCGGGGTGCTGCTGGCCGGACGGTTGGCCGCGGCGCCCGCCCGAGCGAACTTCCGCACCGGTGAGCTGACGGTGTGCGCGCTCACGCCCATGCGGTCGGTGCCGCATCGCGTCGTGGTGCTGCTCGGTCTGGACGACGAGGTGTTCCCGCGCGGGGGCGGCACCGACGGTGACGACGCGCTCGCCCGCGACCCCCTCGTCGGCGAACGCGATCCGCGCGCCGAGGATCGGCAGTTGCTGCTGGACTCGCTGCTGGCGGCGCGGGAGACGCTGCTGTTGCTGCACACCGGGGCCGATCCGGTGTCGGGGGTGCAGCGCCCGCCCGCGATTCCGGTGGCCGAATTGCTGGACGTGGTGCGCGGATACGTCGGCGAGGACCTGTCCGGCGTGCTCGTTCGCCATCCGTTGCAGAGCTTCGACCGCGCGAACTTCCACCCCGAACGGCCCTTCAGCTTCGACACCGTCGCGCTCGCGGGCGCGGTGGCCGCGGCCGCGCCCGCCCGGCCGCAGCCCGCCTTCCTGCCGGAACCGTTGTCATCGCCGGGATCCGGCGATGTGGCGCTGGCGGATCTGCTGTCGTTCGTCGAACATCCGGTACGGGCCTTCCTGTGGCAACGGCTCGGACTGCGCGTCCCCGAACACGAGCAGGACATCGCCGACCGGATTCCCATCGAATTGGACGGCCTCGCCAAATGGGAACTGGGCGAACGCATGTTGGCCGCCCGGCTGACCGGCGCCGACGCGGCGGCGCTGCGCGCGGCGGAATGGCGGCGCGGCACGCTGCCGCCGTTCGGACTCGGCGCGGCGGTGCTCGACGAGATCGAGCACACCGTCGACACCCTCGTGCGGGCGTGCGCGGGCCACTACGAGGCCCAGCCGCGCGCGGTGGATATCGCCATCGATCTCGGCAACGGCCGCAGACTGACCGGAACCGTGCCCGAGGTGCGCGGTGAGATGCTGGTGCGCGCCACGTATTCGCGCCTCGCGCCCAAACACCGCCTCACCGCGTGGGTCTCGGTGCTGGCGCTGGCCGCTACCGAGGATCGCGGCTGGCAGGCGGTCACCACCGGCCGCGGCCAGTTCCGGCGACCGGTGTGGCGGTCGGAGATCACCGCGCCCGCCGCGCCCGAGGCCGTCACGATCCTGCGCGAACTGGTGCGGCTGCGCGACCTCGGGCTCACCGAACCGCTGCCTGTCTCGCCGACGGCCACCGCCGCATACGCCGAGCGCCGATTCCGGGGTGGCAGCGCCGAGGAGGCGTTCGCGGCCGCGGAGCGCGAATTCGACGGCGGCCCCAACGGTCCCGGCAAATACGGTGACCACACCGACCGCCACCTGCGGTATGTCTGGGGCGCAGCACCGCGGCTCGACGACCTCACCGCCGCCCCCGCCCCGGCGGGCGAGGCGGGGGAGCGGACGCGTTTCGGGGCGTTCGCGCGCAGGCTGTGGGCCCCGCTGCTGGCGGTCGAGACGCAAGGGCAGCCGTGACCGATCACCGCACCGCCCGCGTGTGCTCCCCGGATTCGCGGCCGCCGCGCAGTAGGCTGTGCGCTGCGGTGCGCCCGGGGGCGCGGGACGGTGGAAGTCGGGGTCCGACATGACGATTCAGGACACGGAACTCGCCTCGCCCGCACTCGGCGCCGCCGAGCCGTTCGATCCGCTCGGACCACTGCCAAGCGGCACCACCGTGCTCGAGGCCAGCGCGGGCACCGGCAAGACCCACGCGATCGTCGGTCTCGCGGTCCGCTACGTGGCCGAGACCGGCATCGACATCTCCGAACTGCTGCTGGTGACCTTCAGCCGCGCCGCGACCCAGGAATTGCGCGAACGCGCCAGGGACCGCTTCGTCGCGGTGGCCGCCGCACTGGCCGACCCGCGAGCGGCGCGCACCGACCGCGACGCTCTGGTGCGGCATCTGGCCCGCGACGGAGACGAGCGGACCCGACGGCGGCGCGAGCGGCTGCTGACGGCACTGTCGGATTTCGACGCGGGCACCATCGTCACCACCCACAGCTTCTGTCAGCGCATGCTCGACGAACTCGGTCTGGCCGGTGAACACGACCCCGCCGCGCGCCTGGTCGAATCCGTGGACGATCTGGTGCGCACCGTCGCCGACGACCTCTACCTGCACCGCTACGCCCGCAGTGGACCACCCTTCGACCTGAAGCAGGCGCACGCGCTCGCGCTGGCCGCGGTCGCCGACCCGCACGCCGCACTCGCCCCGACCGGCGACGTCGGCGCGGTGGCGGCGGAACGGGTCGCCTTCGCGGCGGCGGTGCGCGCGGAGACCGCGCGGCGCAAACGCCTGGCCGGACTGCGTGATTTCGATGATCTGCTGGTGCTGCTGCACGATGTGCTCGCCGACCCGGTGCACGGCGCGGCGGCGTGCGCGCGGATCGGACGGCGCTACCGGGTCGCGCTCGTGGACGAATTCCAGGACACCGACCCGCTGCAATGGGACATTCTGCGCCGCGCCTTCCACGGCCGCGCCACCACGGTTCTGGTCGGCGACCCGAAACAGGCCATCTACGCCTTCCGCGGCGCGGAGGTGCTCAGCTATCTCGACGCGGTCGCGCACGCCGACGGTCGCCGCGAACTCACCGACAACTGGCGCAGTGACGCGGGTCTGCTCGCCGCGCTCGACCACCTGCACGGCGGCGCGGCCCTCGGCCACCCCGGGATCGTCGTGCATCCGGTGACCGCGACCCGGCCGTGGAGCAGGCTGTCCGGCCCAGGGGAACTGGCGGCCCCGCTGCGCCTGCGCTGTCTGCCGCGCACCGGCGCCGGACCGCTCAACAAGTCCGGGTTCCCCACGGTGGGACGGCTGCGCGCCAAGGTCGCCGACGATCTGGCCGCCGACCTGGTGCGTCTACTGGAATCCGGTACGCGCCTGCACCTCTCGGGCGACGGCGAGACCGAGAGCAGGCCGGTCGGCCCCGGAGACATCGCCGTGCTGGTGCGTCGCCGATCACAGATCGAGGTCGTGCGCGCGGCACTGGATCGCGCGGGCATCGCCTCGGTGCCCGCGGGCGGCACGAGCGTCTTCGAGACCGAGAGCGCCACCGACTGGTTGTGGGTGCTGCGCGCACTGGAACAGCCGCATCGGTCCGACCGGGTGCGGCTGGCGGCCCGCACGCCCGTCCTCGGCGTGACCGCGGCCGAGATCGACAGCGGCGGAGCCGATCTGGTCGGGCGCGTCAGCGCGCAGTTGCGCGAGGCCGCGCGGTTGTTCGCGCGCGCGGGCTTCGCCGCGGTCTTCGAAAAGCTCTCGGCCGAGGCCGATCTCGCCGGGCGGCTGCTGCGGGTCGAGAACGGCGAACGCAGGCTCACCGATGTGCGCCATATCGCCCAGTTGCTGGATCAGGTCGCGCTGGCGGAGGGTTTCGGCCTGACCGCGCTGACCCGGTGGCTGGCCGACCGCATCCGTGAACCCGCCTCCGGCGGTGTCGCCGACCGCGCCCGCCGCCTCGACCGCGACGCCGCGGCCGTGCAGATCGCGACCGTGCACGCGAGCAAGGGCCTCGAATTCCCGATCGTCTACCTGCCTTTCGCGTGGGACAACGCCAAACCCGATCCCGGCATCCTGCTCTTCCACGCCGACGACGGCACGCGGATGCTCGATGTCGGTGGCCAGGACGCCCCCGGCTTCGCCGAACGTCGACTGCGCGCGGAGAACGAGGAGGCCGGTGAGGAACTGCGGCTGCTCTACGTCGCGCTGACCCGGGCGAGATCGCAGGTGGTGGCGTGGTGGGCGCCCGCGTTCACCACCTCGACCGCGCCGCTGCACCGCCTGATCTTCGGCCGACCCGACGGCGGGTCGCGGGTTCCGGTCCGCGCCGCCGTGCCCGCCGACGCCGTCGCCTACGCGACGCTCACGACCTGGGCGTCGGTGGTTCCGCGCGCTGTGTCGGTGACCGCCGTCGACGCGCCCGACTCGGTCGAGGTGCGGCGCGCGCGCACCTCGACCGAGCCGGGGGATCTCGCCGCCGCGCGATTCGATCGGGTGGTGGATCATCTGTGGCGGCGCACGTCCTACTCCGCGCTGACCGCCGGTGCGCACGACCTCGCCGCCGACGAGCAGGACGGGCCCGGTACCGGTGACGAGCCCGCCGAGGTCGCGGTCTGGGAGCCGGAGACCTTCGCGGGCGCCCCGTCACTGATGAACGCACTGCCCTACGGCGCGGAATTCGGCACCCTCGTGCACGGCGTACTCGAACGCGTCGACCGCGACGCCGCCGACCTCGCCGCCGAGGTGCGGCAGCGCTGCCGGGAGGCGGTGGCCGAGACCATGGGCGAGATCGACGTCGACCGGTTGGCGCTCGCCCTGCTCGCCGTGCTGCGCACACCGCTCGGCTTCGGCTGCCTCGCCGACATCGCCGCCCGCGACCAGCTCAACGAACTGGAATTCGAGCTGCCGCTGGCGGGCGGCGACACGCCGACCGCGGGCGCGGCCACCCTGCGCCGGATCGCGGACCTGCTGCGCGCCCACCTGCCCGCCGACGATCCCTTCCGCGGCTACGCCGATCAGGTCGCCGCACTCGGTGACACCCCGCTGCGCGGCTACCTCACCGGCAGTATCGACGCGGTTCTGCGGCTGTCCGTGGCCGCCGACACGCCACGTTTCGTCATCGTCGACTACAAGACCAATCGGCTCGGCACCGGTGACCTCACCGTCGAGCACTACACCCGTGATCGCATGGTCGCGGAGATGACCCGCTCGCACTATCCCTTGCAGGCGCTGCTGTATTCGGTCGCCCTGCACCGCTATCTGCGCTGGCGGCTGCCCGGCTATCGACCCGGCCGCCATCTGGGCGGCTGCGCGTACCTGTTCGTGCGCGGCATGATCGGCCCGGACACACCGCCGGATCGCGGCGTGCTCACCTGGCGGCCGCCGCACACGCTGATCGAGGCGGTTTCGGATCTGCTCGCCGGGGCGGTGCCGTGACCTCGATCCAGATCGCGCAGCGCGGAACCGGGCTGCTGCGGACGTTCAACGAGGCCGGTGTGCTGTCGGCGGCCGATGTGCACGTCGCACTGCGTCTGGGCAGGCTCGGACGCGAATCCGACGAATCCGTGCTGTTCGCGGCCGCGCTCGCGGTGCGCGCGGTGCGGTCGGGCTCGGTGTGCCTCGAGGTCGACCGCATGCGCGATATCGGTGTGGACGCCGACGAATACGGTCCG
>NZ_LGYZ01000050.1 GCF_001310275.1 Nocardia arizonensis | reverse complement strand
TATCGGCGCGGTGACCGCGGCCCTGCGGGTGAGTCCGCTGGTGCGCGGCGGCGAGGCCGGGCCGCTGACCCCGCTGCGGCTGGTGGAGGCCGAACCCGGTGACCCGGCCGGACCGCTGCTGTACCTGGATCGGTATTTCCGCCAGGAGCAGACGATTCGGCGCGTGCTCACCGAACGGGCCGCGGGCCACCCGAAGGTCGACCCGGATATCGTGCGACGCGAACTGGATCGGCTGTTCGAATCCGCAGACGGCGCGCACGGCGCTGTCCCCGACCGCCAGCGGCTGGCCGCCGCGCTGGCCGCCACCCACTGGACCACCGTCATCGCGGGCGGACCCGGAACCGGCAAGACGCACACCATCGCCCGGGTACTGGCCCTGCTCGACGCGCACCGCAGGGCCGAACCCAAATCGCCCGCGCTGCGTATCGCGCTGGCCGCGCCCACCGGCAAGGCGGCGGCCCGCCTCCAGGAGGCCGTGCGCGAACAGGCGGACGAACTCGGCCTGCCGGAACTGACCGCCGCCACCCTGCACCGGTTACTCGGCTGGCAGCGCGGTCGTGGCACCCGCTTTCGCCATCACGAATTCAATCGACTGCCCTATGACGTGATCGTGGTGGACGAGACCTCGATGGTGTCGCTGACCATGATGAGCAGTCTGCTCGCGGCGTTGCGGCCCGACACCCGGCTGGTGCTGGTCGGCGATCCCGACCAGTTGGCGTCGGTCGACGCGGGCGCGGTCCTGGCGGATCTGGTCGCGGGGCCGGTGATCGGCGCCCCGAATCCGGTGCTGGACCGCATACTGGGCGAACGGCATTCGGAATCGTCCGTGCCGCGACGGCATACGGAGGCGCTGTCGGCGCTGGAACACACCCGGATGCGCGGCGGCATCGTCCGGTTGACCCGCGGTCGCCGCTTCGGCGGCAGGATCGCCGAACTCGCGGTCGCGGTGCGCGCGGGCGATGCCGACACCGCGCTGGAGCTGTTGCGCGCGGGCGGTGCGGAGGTGTCGCTGTGCGCGCCGGAGACCACCGCCGGGGTGCGTGCCGATGTGGTCGAGGCGGCCCGCGCGGTCACCGCGGCGGCGCTCGAGGGCGACGCGGCGGGCGCGCTGGCGGCGCTGGAATCGCACCGGCTGCTGTGCGCGCACCGCCAGGGTCGGTTCGGTGTGGAGCGCTGGGACCGCATGGCCGCGGACTGGGCCGCGGCCGGCGGAGCGGGACCGGAATCGGCCCATGTGCCCTGGTATCCCGGCCAGCCGCTGCTGGTGACCGCCAATGACCACGAGGCCCGCATCTACAACGGCGACACCGGCGTCATCGTGCGGTTGCCGGACGGCTCGCTGCGCGCCGCGCTGCAACGCGGCAGCGCGCCGTATCTGGTGCATCCCACGCAATTCCCCGCCGTGGTCACGGTTTTCGCCATGACCATCCACCGCAGTCAAGGCAGTCAGTACGACACCGTGTCGGTGGTGCTGCCCGAACCCGAATCCACGCTGCTCACCAGGGAGCTGCTCTATACCGCCATCACCAGGGCGCGCCGTCATGTGCGCGTCATCGGGGCCGAGGAGTCCGTTCGCGCCGCCATCGGTCGCCGGGTACTGCGCGCCAGCGGCCTGTCCAGGCGGGGCGCCGCCACGACCTGACCGGGCTCAGTCGAGGTCGAACATACGCGCGGCATTACCGTAGCAGACCGCGCGCAACCAGTCGTCGCCGAGCTCGAGCCGTTCCAGGGCGAGCAGTGAATGCCCGTACGAATAGGGGATGTTCGGGAAGTCGCTGCCGAACAGGATGCGCTCGCCCATCGCGCGCAGGCGGGGGTGTTCCGCGGTCGGAAAGGGGGCGTCGGCCTCGGTGAAATCGGTCCACACCATCGTGGTGTCGAGGTGGACGCCCTCGTATCGCTGTGCCAGGTCAAGGAATGCGGAATATTCGGGGGTGCCCATATGGGCGACGATCAGCCGTAGCCGCGGATGGCGACGCAGGATGTCGGCGATCGGCGCGGGTCCGGTGTAGGTGCCGGGCACCGGACCCGACCCGCAGTGCACGAGCGCGGGCACACCGCTGTCCTCCAACATGCCCCAGACCGGATGCAGCAGCGGATCGCCCGGATGGAAGTCCCCGACCTGCACATGCACCTTGAACACCCGTGCGCCCGCGTCGAGCGCCGCCTCGACATAGGAGTCGACGCCGGGTTCGGGATAGAAGGTGGCGGTGTGCAGACAATCCGGAGTGCGCGCGGCGAATTCGGCGGTCCACTCGTTGAGCCAGGCCGCCATATCCGGTTTGTGCGGGTATACCAGTGCCGTGAAAGCGCGAACCCCGAACTCGCGCAACACCTTCAACCGCTCCTGTTCGTCCGTGCGATAGGTGATCGGCCACGCGCGCCCGGTCATCGGCCCCGCGGCGTCGAAATAGGCCCACACCTTGCGCATGACCTGCTCGGGCATGAAATGGGTGTGCACGTCGAGGAATCCGGGCAGGCCGAGTCGCGCGCGCAGCCCCAACAGATACTCGACGTCGTTCACGGGTGCTCCCGATCGATCACGAAACCTCCTGGGGCAGCTGCTGCGGATACAGCGCCTTGGCGAAATCGCCGACGCGCGCGACGAGCCGGTCGAAGAAGACGGCGGGATCGGTGCCGGTCACGATGTCGGCGTTGGGTCGGCGGCCCCACATGCCTGCCCAGTCCGCGACCGTGGTCGCGCGGGTGATCGTGCCCGTGAGCTCCACGTCGACCGTGGCCGGTCGGGTGCGCGCGAGTCCGGGATCGAGGACCACCGCGGCGGCGAAGGGGTCGTGCATATGCGCCAGATAGCCCTGGTCGTAGCGGCGGTGGAATTCGAAATAGAACCGCACCGCGTCCTCGACATGACGGATCACCGGATTCGGCGCGGTGGAGCGCAGTCCCTCGGGATCGTCCGCGGAGGCCGGCTCGCGCGGGGGACAGCCCGCGCGCTCGGCCAGCCGTCGCAGATGGTCGGGCCGCATCTCGATGGTCTCGGTGACGTCGAGGGCGCACACGATCGGCCGTCGATCGGCGGGCGCCGCGGAGAAGGCGTCGAAGACCTCCTTGGCGGCTTCCGGGTCGACGTGCACGTTCCACTCGTTGGTGGGGGTGGTGTTGCCCGGATGGTTGAACGCGCCGCCCATGATCACCAACCGCCGCAACAGGGTCGGCAGTCCGGGTTCCATTCGCAGCGCCAGCGCCAGATTGGTGAGCGGGCCCGTGCACAGTCCGATGATCTCGCCGGGCCGCTCGCGTGCTCGCTCCACCCACATGCGGGTGGCCGAGCGCTGCGAGAGCGGCCGGACCGGGACGGGTAGTTCGGCGTAACCGATGCCTTGGGGACCGTGGGTGTCCTCGGTGGTGCGCAGCGGTATCGCCAGCGGTTCGGCCGCGCCGAGGGCGACCTCGATATCCGGCGCCCGGCACACGTCAAGCCAGGCCAGCGTATTCACCGCAACCTGCGGTGCGGTGACGTTGCCCGCGGTGGCGGCGATACCGATGATCTCGGCCTCGGGCGAGGCCAGCAGATACAGCAGGGCCAGGGAGTCGTCGATGCCGGTATCGACGTCCATGATGATCGGCTGCGGCACAGCACGAGCGTAGCGATCGCGCCGGAGCCGGGGCGCATGGGTCCGCGCGTGGCCGGCACGAATGTCTGGTACATATGTCTCAGACGGTATTGTAGGCTGGCCGCATGGGAAACCGGGAAGACCTGCTGGCGGGTGCGCGCAAGGCGATCATGGAGCGCGGCGTCGCCAAGACCACCGCCCGTGACATCGCCACCGCCGCGGGCGTCAGCCTGGCCGCCATCGGCTACCACTTCGGCTCCAAGGAGCGGCTGATCGCCGAGGCGCTCGCCGAAGCGCTCGGCACCGGCATCGGCGACGGGATGGAAGCGCTGATCCGGTCGACCCGGGACATGCCGCTGCCCGCCGCGCTCGCCGTCATGGTGGACGGCCTGCCCGCGCTGTTCGCCGAGAACCGCGAGAGCATGCTCGCCAGCGTCGAGAACATGCTGCGGGTGGCACGCACACCGGAACAGCCCACCTTCGTCGGCGAAGGGCTCGCGGGCGCGTACGCCGACCTCGCCGCCGCGCTGCGCGAAACGCATCCGCGCCTGACCGAGGCCGGCGCGCACGCCGTCGCGGAACTGTATTTCACCATCACCCAAGGGTTCTCGGTGCTGTGGATGCTCGCCCCGGACGCCACGCTGCCCCGCGGCGAACAGTTCGCCATCGCCTGCCTTGCCGTGGCGGGCGCGGAAGGCGACACCTAGCGGGTGCGCACCGGCCAGGCCGGATAGTTGCTGCCGTATCCGGGAGCGGGCCAGGCGTAGTCGGGATACTCCGCCAGCGCGGGCGCGGCGGTCACCAGACCGCCGTGCGCCACGGCCGCATCGGGATGCGGCGGCGTCGCCTGCGGGTGATGGAGGGTGCGGTCCGGGGCATTCAGCAACCAGGAGGCGGTGCGCGCCAACGACACCAGGACATCGCGCCCGACACCGTCGTAGGTGCGCGCCGCGAGCGCGTCGATCACACCCGCGGCCAGCAGATAGCCGGTGGCGTGGTCGAGGGCCTGGGCGGGAAGCGCGCCCGGTACCGACGGCGCCCCCTCGATGATGGAGATACCGGTGGCGGCCTGCACGATGCTGTCGAAACCACGGCGGGCGCCCCACGGACCGGACTCGCCCCACGCGCACACCCGGCCGTGCACCAGACCGGGGCGCAGCGAGATGTCGAGCCCCGCGTATTCCAGCGCCCCCGGGCGGTAGCCGGTCACCAGGACGTCGGCGGCGGCCAGCAGGTCGGCGAAGGCCGGTTCGCGCAGGTCGAGGCGGGTGGAGAACTTGCCCTGACAGGTGTCGAGGTACTGCCAGGAGATCTCGGGCAGGAACGGCGGATCCACCCGCAGCACCTCGGCGCCGAGCAGCGCCAGGGTGCGGGTCGCGACCGGACCGGCGATGACCCGGGTCAGATCGAGGACGCGCACGCCGCGCAGCGGTTGGAACGGGGTGGCGTCGGAACGGAACTGGGTGCCCGCGCGATCGGCGCGATCGGCGAGCGCCACCAGCGGACCGGAGGCGGCGGCGACGGCCTCCGGCGTGCCCGCCCACTCCTGCTCGTCGCGCACCCGCACCGCGACGGCGCCGCAGGCGGCGGCCGCCTCCTCGACATCGCAGGCCCGGCTCATGGCCAACTGCGCCACCGCGAGATCCAGCGGCGCGTTGTCGGGCAGGCCGAGGCAAGCCAGCAGTCGGGCGCGGTGGTGCGGATAGTTGGCGTGGGTGCGCACCCAGCCGTCGAAGGTCGGGAAGAAGCCGGACAGGTCGGCGAAGACGGCGGGCGGCCTGCCGTCGGCACGGAGCAGTCGCTCGCTGGAGAACGACGCCGCGATCCGGGCCGGGTCGATACGGTGGGCCACCGGTGCCAGTCCGTGTGCGTCGCGCAGTCGGTTCGCGGCCGTCGTCAACGCTGCGATCGATCCCGCGGCCAGTGCCCAGACCGGCAGTGTGGCAGCGAGATTGCCGCCGGGGTCCGGTGCCGGATCGATGGCGGAGGTGGGAACACCGATGCCGATTTCGTAATCGTGGACCAGCCGTGCGTGATCGTTCACCAGAACGACAGTAATAGTTCCGGGCGGCCGACGTTGTGTCGAAGTCGCGCCGCCCGACCCGGCAACCGCCACGCAATGCGCCCGCCCGCCGCGGCCACCGTCACGGGTCCGCGAGCCGAACCCGCGCGTAACCGACCGTGGCGCACCGACATCGGCCGCCTTCCTCAGTGCCGTGCCGAATCCGTGGGTGTCCGATCGCCGTGCGCGCGGTCCGCCCGCCGCCGTAGCACCGCGTAGCCTGCCCACGACACCACCACGCACACCGCGACCAGCACCCGCACCAGCCCCACCGCGTTCGCCGGATAGATCACCCCCGTCAGATAGTGATCGATGAATCCGCTGGACGGCAGGCCGCTCTCACCCGCCCGCCGCCGCGCCCAGTCCTCCAGATAGGTCAGCGGGCAGTCGAACCCGAACAGGACTGTCGAGAACCCCCACCCGCACGCGAACAGATGCAGCCAGATAGTCCGCGGCCACCGCCACGTCAGGAAGCCTCCGACCACCACATAGGCCAGGAAGGCGAAGTGCGCGACCGCGGTGGCATCGGCAAGAAGCCGATACAGCATGGTTCAAGGATAGGGCGCCGAAACCGCGGCGGCGCGATCGCGGGCGTCGGGACCGCGCGTGGTTTCGAGACGGGATCACCAGGGAGAAGGGCGATAGTCCTTGAGGAAGCAGCCGTAGATGTCGGTGCCGTTCTCGCCGCGGACGATCGGGTCGTAGACGCGTGCGGCGCCGTCGACCAGATCCAGCGGCGCGTGGAAACCTTCCTCGGCCAGGCGCAGCTTCGTGTAGTGCGGGCGTTCGTCGGTGATCCAGCCGGTGTCGACCGCGGTCATGAGGATCGAATCGCGTTCGAACATCTCGCCCGCGCTGGTGCGGGTCAGCATGTTCAGCGCGGCCTTTGCCATATTCGTGTGCGGGTGGCCCGGCCCCTTGTAGGCGCGGGAGAACTGGCCCTCCATGGCCGAGACGTTCACCACGTACTTGCGGCGCGCCGCCGCGGCGGCCATGACGGGGCGCAGTCGGGAGATGAGGATGAACGGGGCGACCGAGTTGCAGAGTTGTACCTCGAGCAGTTCGGTGGGGTCCACCTCGGCGACCGTCTGCACCCAGCTGTTGGTGTGCGCGAGATCCGGCACCAGGCCGCCCGCGTCGATGGCGATGCCGCGGGCGATGCGCTCGGGCGTGGCCGATCCGGCGACCAGCGCCAGTTCCGCGACCTCGGCCGCGGTGAGCGCGGGTGCGAGCGAGGCGGTCAGCGCCGTGGGATGGGCCTGCATGGTCTTGCCGAAGGTCACGACATCCGGCAGCGCGCCCGCGGGCAGCGGACCGGATTCGGCCTCGACGAGTGCGCTGTAGGCGCCGGGGGAGCGGCGCACGGTCTGGGCGGCGTTATTGATGAGGATGTCGAGCGGACCCTGTGCCGCCACGTCGTCGGCCAGCGCCACCACCTGGGCCGGATCGCGCAGGTCGATGCCGACGATGCGCAGCCGGTGCAACCAGTCGGCGCTGTCCTCCATGGCGGTGAAGCGGCGGATCGCGTCGTTGGGGAAACGAGTGGTGACGGTCGTGTGCGCGCCATCGCGCAGCAGCCGCAGCGCGATGTACATGCCGATCTTGGCGCGACCGCCGGTGAGCAGGGCGCGGCGGCCGGTGAGATCGGTGCGGGCGTCGCGGCGGGCGTGGCTGTCTGCGGCGCATTCGGGACACAACTGGTGGTAGAACGCGTCGACCCGGGTGTAGCGCTGTTTGCAGATATAGCAGGGCCGCGGCCGGATCAGCATGCCCGCGCTCGCGCCGGAGGTGGACGCGCTGATCGGAATACCCGCGGTCTCGTCATCGATGCGATTCGGCGAACCGGTGGCCGTGGCCGCCACGACCGCGCGATCGGCCTCCGAGACCGCGGCCCTGGCCTCGCTGCGCCTGCGTTGCTTGAGCTTCTTGAACATGTGGCCGACGGCCCGCTGCACGGCGATCGAAGACGGATCGTCCTTGTCGAGCGCGCCCGCTTGATCGAGCACGCGCAGGCAGGTGGCCAGATCGTCGGGGTCGATGGCCGGTTGGGTCGTGGTCGGCGACGGGGTGTGTGCGGCCATCGTGATGCGGGGCGATCCTTCGTGAACGGGGGCGTTGTGGACAGGCGTTGTCGGCCCTCATTGTCGCATTCGCCCTGCGTGCCCGGCCCGAGGGCTCCGGGCGGTCGGTTCAGCGTTCCGCGGCGCCGGTGCCCGGATACGGCGCGTTCGCCGTCGACAGGTCGTCGACGAAATTGGCGATGGCCTCGGCGACGAGCAGCGGTTCGGTCACCGGCAGCCAATGGTCGGCCGGAATCGAACTCCGCCACAATCGGTCGACCCAGCGGGCGCTGCCGTAGTACAGGAACGGCGGAACCAGGATGTCGGTGGTGTCGACCACCATCTGCACGGGCACCGCGGTGTGCCTGCGCCGCGGTCGCAGCAGGTGGCGGGGCAGGTTGGCGCCCGCGATCCGCGCGCCCGCGAGCAGGTCCGCACGCCAGGTGGGCGCGAGCGGGGCGTTCGCCCTTGCGATGCCGCCGAGCCGTTCGACGACCAAGCTCCGCACCCGGGGCGGGAACAGGATCCGCTGCGCGGCGGTCTGCGGCGAACGGCCGCCGCCGCACCAGAACCTGCGGTCGGCGACCGCGCGCGTCACCTCCCGGGGGTGGCGCAGCAGGTCGCGCACGGTGGAGCCGACGTGATCGAGGTTGGGTCCGGCGATGGCGGTGAAGGAGGCGATCCTGGTGTTGGCGCGCGGGTCGCACACCGCTTCCCAGATCTGCACCGCGCCCCAGCCGTGTCCGCACACGTGCACCGGCCGGTTCGGGCTGAGGCGGTCGACGAGGGCGAAGAAGTCGGCGGCGAGCCGCTCGAGTCGGTAGTCCGCGGCCGTATACGGACCGCCGGAACCGCCGTGGCCGCGCACGTCGTAGGTGATGACGCGGAACCCGTCGGCGAGCAGGACCGCGACATCGGTCCACACGAGGTGGGTGTCGGAGAGTCCGTGCACGAGCACCAGCGGGTCACCGCCGGGCGAACCCCATTCGAAGACGGCCAGGTCGACGCCCGCGCCGCGGACGGTCGAGGTGCGGACCGGTCGGTGGGTGCCCCGCGGATCGGTGCTGTCGGACGGTCGGTTCATCTGGGCTGCCTCGCTCGATGGGCCATCGCGGCCGATGGGCTGTCGCGGCCGGGCGCCGAGCGCCCGAACGTACCATCGGTACGTTGCTCGATACTGTCAGTACGGCTGCGCGGTCCGCAATCCGCGGGAGGGCGCCGGGTGGTGACGTAGGTCACTTAGCGGCATGACACTGGCAAATAGCCGGACCCGCTCGGCGCACCGCGAAGGCGGCGATCCCGCCGCGGCGGGACCGCGTGCCGTCGAAGGGGCGATCGGTTGCGCGCGATCGGGGCGGCGCGTCCGTACCGGCGGTACGTGTAAGCTCGCTGCCGTGCCACGCGCGAAATCCCGCTCCGCGCCGCGGACGATCTCGCGCGAGGAGATCGTCGACGCGGCCATACGGGTGATCGATCGCGAAGGACCGCGTCCGAGCATGGACGACATCGCGCGCGAGGCACACATCACCAAACCGAGGCTCTACCGCCGATTCGTCGACAAGGCCGACCTCTACACCGAGATCGGCGACCGCATGGCCCGCTCGGCCGCCGCGTCGGCGGGCGCCGACCTGACGCTGATGCTGCAACCGCCCCGGGTCGCGCTGCGGCGGGTGCTGGCGGGTTACGCCGATTCGATCCTGCGCCATCCCAATGTCTTCCGCTTCCTCGGCCAGGCCCAGTCGACGCAGCAGGACGACGGATCGGTCCTGCAATTCGACCTCGGCCGCGCGGCCGCGGGCCGGGTCGCCGCGCAGGCCCGCGCGATCGCCGAGCCGCTGCCGATCGATCCCTCCGGGATCGACTATCTGTCCAGGGCGGTGGTCGGCGTCGTGGTGGCGACCACCGATCTCTGGCTCGGCGACGCCGGTCGCCCGGGGCCCGAGCGCACCGCCGAATTCGTCGACCAGTCCGCCGAATTCGTGTGGGGTCTGATCGACGGCTACCTGCGCCGCCAGGGCATCTCCGCCGATCCCGACACCCCGATCTTCACCACTCTGGCCGCTGTCGACCGAGGTCGGCGCTCCGCGGGCTGAGCGGACACGACCGCCGTTGCGGCCCCTGTCCGGTCCGTTTTGTTGACAGGGCGTCAATAGTGGTGGAACGCTATTGACGTGCGGCCTGCACGTCGCACGCGAGCATCGAGACGAAGGATCGGCAATGGCACGTGCGGCGTGGAGTGACGACGAGGTCGAGGCGGTACGGCAACTCGCGCGGACATTCTTCGAGAAGGAAGTCGTCCCGCACGAGGAGAAGTACGTCGAACAGGGCCATCCCGACCGTGCGCTCTACAACCGGGCCGGTGAACTCGGCCTGCTGTGCCCGTCGGTGCCCGCGGAATACGGCGGCGGTGGCGGCACCTTCGCCCACGAGGCGGCCATCATCGAGGAGCAGGCGTTCGCGGGCGACGGCTCGATGGGCCTGCCCGTGCACAGCACGATCATCGCGCCCTACCTCCAGCACTTCGCCACCGAGGAACTCAAGCGGCGAGTGCTGCCGAGGGCCGCGAGCGGTGAGATGGTGCTCTCCATCGGCATGACCGAACCGGGCACCGGCTCGGATCTACAGAACATCAAGACCAGGGCCGTGCGCGAGGGTGACGAATACGTCATCACCGGCTCGAAGATCTTCATCACCAACGGCTGGCTCTGCGACGGCATCATCATCGCCGCCAAGACCGACCCCACCAAGGGCGCCGCGGGCGTCTCGCTCATCTTCGCCGAGGTCTCCGACGACACCCCCGGCTTCGAACGCGGCCGCATCCTCGACAAGATGGGCGGCAAGGCGCAGGACACCGCCGAACTGTTCTTCGACGGACTGCGGGTGCCCGCGAGCAACCTGCTCGGCGAGGCCGAAGGTCAGGGCTTCTACCAGATGATGCAGATGCTGGCCCAGGAGCGGCTGGTCACCGCCATCATCGCGGTCGCCATGATGGAGAAGGCGGTCGCGCTGACCGTCGAGTACACCAAGGGCCGCGAGGCGTTCGGCAAACCGCTCTACGCCATGCAGAACACCAAATTCGAACTCGCCGAATGCGCGACCATCGCCAAGGTCGGCCGGACCTTCCTCGACGACTGCATCGTCAAACACGTCGCAGGCGAACTCGACATTCCCACCGCCGCCATGTCCAAGTACTGGCTGACCGACCAACTCGGTATCGTTGTCGATCGCTGCCTGCAACTGTTCGGCGGCTACGGCTACATGACGGAGTATCCGATTTCCCAGCTCTACACCGGCGCCCGCGTGCTGCGCATCCTCGCGGGCAGCAACGAGGTGATGAAGGATCTCATTGCCCGGTCTCTCTGAATCCGACCGCCGTCGGACCGACGTCGCGCCCGCGGCGCCTGCCGACGGCGCCGTCGAGGACGCGCCGCGCCGCCGACGCCTCGAACCCGACGAACGCCGCGCGCAGATTCTGGCCTGCGCCATCGACATGTTCGGCGAACGGCCCTACTCGGCGGTCTCGACCGCGGAGCTGGCCCAGCGCGCCGGTGTGGCCCGGGGACTGATCAATCACTATTTCGGCAACAAACGGGACCTGTACCTGGCGGTGGTGCGCCGCATGGTCACCCTGCCGCGGATCGATGACATGGTGGTGCCGAGCGGCAGCCACCGCGAGCGTGTCGAGGCCAGCGTGCGCTGGCTGCTGGAGACCATCGCCGAGCACGGCAACACCTGGGTCAAGGTGACCAGCCACGAAGGTGTCGGCAACGATCCCGAGGTGCAACAGATCCTCGACGAGGCCGACGACGCGGCGGCCGAACGGATGCTGATCATGGTCGGCATGGCCGATTCGGCGCACGGTGCACAGTTGCGCGCACTGGTGCGCGCGTACGGCGGCCTGGTGAAAGTGGCGGGTCGGGAGTGGATCGTGCGCGGCACACTGCGTCGCGAACAGGTCCATGCCCTGCTCGTGGACATGCTCACCACCCTTGTCACCGAGACCATGCCCAGGATCGAACTCGGACAGTGAGCCCCGGCGGGCAGTGCGTGCGGCGATGCGTCCCCCGCACGCGCGAACGAGATACGGCGCTCAGGGCGCGGTCTCGGGGGTGGCGGTATCGGTGGCGCGCGTCATGGCGCCGTAGCGCAGCGGGGCCCGGTGGCCCGGCGCGTGTCCACGTCGTCCGTATTCGCGTTCGATCGCCTGTTCGCGGCGATGTTCGATGACCAACGCCCCGATTCCGGTCAGCCACAGCAGCGCGGTGACGACCGCCCCGACCTGCGCCCAGCCGACGAATCCGTAACCGGCCGCGGTGAGCGTGCACGCGAGGGCGACGATGCCGAACCCGCACGCGACGATGCCGGGCACGTTGTAGTCGTCGCCGAGCAGGTCGCCCGCCTGCGCGTGCCAACCGCGCCGCGAGTCCCTCGTCGAATCGGCGCTACCGAACATGGGACCTCCCGATGATAAGTGGATGAAATGCGGAATCAGCCTTCTGACCAGCATGAACCTCCGCATTCGAATTCGGCAGGGCCGTTCGCCACTTCGTTACCGACGGAGATCACCGCGCACGGTGTATCGGGGTGATTGCCGTGTGATCCTGTCCGGTCCGCCCATGATCGACACCGGGGATCTGGAAAGCTTTGTCACACCGAGTGATTCGACAAGTTTCTCCATGCGGCGATTTGGATACACGGCACCGGCCGCCGAGACGATACGGATGCGCATCCGAGAGGTGTGGATCCGCGCCGTCGATCACGCGGATTGCGCTCGTTCCGGCGACTTCCCGGGTCGTGCCCGATTCGCTGTTCTCCGACATCTCGGCAGGTCGGTGGCAGTGCGGCGACCGTCATTGTGAAATATCACTATCGCTTACCGACCGGTCCTCCCGGAATTCACGTTACTCGGAGTAAGCCGTTCTCACGAGTCTTGTTCTGGTTACGCTGGTGCAATAGTGCAGTTAACGGAGATGGAAGGAAGTTCGACCATGCCTCTCACCGCTCCGCGTCGGCAAGGACTCACTGTTTCCGGCCGGCCCATGTCGTTGCCGTTGAAAGACGTGCGGGCCTTGTCGCGGCAGATGGTCGGGCATTTCGTCGAAACCGTTGCCCCCTGCGGTACCTTGCCCGGTGACGCGATCCACGGCGACATCACCGTCATCACCCGTATGTGCTTGGAACTGGCAGTCAGCATGCTGGACGGCAGCAACATTCCGGAGAAGACCGAGCAGCTCGAGGACGCCGCGGCCCAATGGGCGCGCGAAGGCGTGCCCATCGGTACCATCCACCACGCTATCCACGAGGGTTTCAAGATCGGTTTCGACTTGGTGGTGTCCCCCGGCTTGGTCCAGCAGCGTGCCTCCGGCTCGGCCGACGCCGAGCCGATGCTCCCTCCCAGCATGGCCGACTACCAAAGCATCCTCGACGGCGCCAAACTCGTCGTCGAAATGCTCGACACCATGACAACGGCGGTTTCGGTGGCCTATGTGCGCGAACTGCGTGCGGTCGTGTCGGAGCACCACACCGCGGTGCACACGCTCACCTCGGCGCTGCTCGGGGGCCACCCCACATCCACCATGGCCCGCGAGTGCGGTATCGACATCTCCGACCGCTATCGCGTGATAGCCCTCGCCATTCCGTCTCACCCGGACGAGTCCAACCCGATGCTGGACGCGAAAGTCGTTGCCCGCCGCAAACTCCGGCGCGTGCAGGCGGAACTGGCCACCCGCTGCGACGACACCGTGCTTTCGCTGCTGTCGATCGACGGCGGCACCCTGCTCATCCCCGCCGATCACATCGCCGAGGGCGCCCTGAACGAGCTGATCGGGCAGCTGTCGCAGGCGGCCCGCGTGCCCATCACCGCCGCGACGGTCACCGCCCCCGCCGACACCGTGCCCACCGCTGCCGATCGCGCCCACCAACTACTCGACATGGTCACCCGGTTGCGTTCGGCGCCGGGCCTATACCACTTCGACGATCTTGCCCTGGAATACCAGATCACCCGCCCCGGCCCGGCCCGCGAACATCTCGGGTCGCTGCTCGACCCACTCGACGAGCATCCGGAACTGCTGGAGACTCTGCAGGTCCATATCGCGCACAATCTGAACCGCCAGCGCACGGCGCGGCTACTACATGTACACACCAACACCGTGGACTACCGGCTCAAGCGGATCGGTCATCTGACGGGGTTCGATCCCACGACGGCGAGCGGGCTGTGGCACCTGCGTTCGGCATTGATTGCCCACACTTACCGCAGCTAGCGGAGTGCGGTCGAGCGGGCGCGTGATTACTCCGGTCGATCAGCATCCGCCGTCCCGCCGCAGCACGGCGGCGCCCGTGCCGGACGGTGCCACCGGCTGTTTCCGGTAGACGTTCACAACGGCCGAGAACGCTTCAGAACAAAGTCGACGAGTTGGAAACAACATATGGATGACATGCGAAGAACCGAAGCCGACGGATTACGAGCCACATGGCGGCCGTTTCAGGACTATCTGATATCCATCGTCGCCGTCCACGAGGAATCCGGCGCCACGCCGATCGTATCCTTCGGCCCCGAGGGCTTTCCCGATCTCGCACGAGCACGAGAGCTCCTTCCGGAAATGAGCAAGTTGTGGGACGCGGTACGCCACGACTTCTGGACCAAACTCATTCCGCCGCAACCACAGTCTCGACAATGACGATGGACGCGATCTCGAAACCCTCGCGCGGATAGCGGAGTAGGTTTCAGCGCTGTCCGCCCAGGGGATTTCACCGAAAGATCACAACCAACCGGGCGAATTATCATGTGTATTCACGACACAGTTAAATGTGAATGCCATTAATTATTGTGATTGTTCACGATGGCTTCGCAAACAATTGGTCTCGGATCCGAATTCTCGAAAACAACGTGCAGCGGTCGCCAGGACCGTGATCTGATGGAGCCGTCTCGGGCCTGGGGCTTTTCGCATAACACGACTGAGGATGACTGTATGAACTCGAGAATTATCCGCCCGCTCGCCGTCGTCGCATTCGCGCTGTCCGCCACCGCCCTCGGTGTCGGCACGGCATCGGCGGACGCGTCCGCGGCCACCCCCGTCATGGGTTCGGTGGAAGTATGCCTCCCCATCCCTGTCGGCCCTGTCGAGCTGAGCTTCTGCCTGTAAACGGCTAGCCAGGTGCACGCGGGCGGTGGCGACACCGTTCACGGTCCGCACGACTCCGCGCTTCCCGGTACGGAGTCGCCGCCGCCCGCAGTTGTCTACTTCGTGTTCCATAACCTGCCATAAGGGCCCCGGAGATGGAATCCGGAAGTGGAACTTCGCAATTTCGTCGTCACTGACGCAAAGATCGGGCCTGCTAAATAGGCTTTCCGCGGCCTGGCCGCCTATGGATCGTTCCCGGTCAGGAAAATAGGAGTTGTACGTGAGCGTTGATACCGCGGACGCCGCAGCACTGTCCGTCACGGCGGCGCGCCTGCGCATTGCGCTGACCGTGATTTTGCGCCGCTCCCGGAGGGATCCCGACGAGCGTCAATTGTCCGCGACGCAATGGGCGGTGCTGGGACGCCTGAATCGACGCGGAGCGATGGCCGCCGTCGATCTGGCTCGCCTGGAGATGGTGCGTCCACAGACGATGCGCAACGTCGTCGACGGGTTACGAGATCAGGGGCTGATCGTCGGCTTGCGGGACCCAATCGACGGACGCCGCGTGAACCTGATGCTCACCGACGAAGGCCGCGCTTGGGTGCGCGGGCAGCAGGCGCCACTGAACAACGCTCTCGCGCAGATCTTGTCGGAAAGCTTGCCATCCAGCGAGCTGCACAAGGTGGACGAAGCACTGGATCTGCTGGAGAGAATCGCCTACGGGTGACCTACCCGTACCCGGCGCGGGTTCCTGGCAGCGCGCGGGTCGAGCGGCAGGTCCCGCGCTCGGCAACGACCGCTCGCACATTCGGCTGAGACATGATGTCGTGCTGTGTCGAGGAAGCGGTCTGCAGCGGCCCGCGCAGAAACTCGCGGCAGGCGGGCGGTCATGCGGCGAGATGCCATCCGGTCGAGAAGTATCCGGGCCGCCTCGATTTCTGATCGAAGAGGCATCGAAACTCTCCCGTGGTCGATGGGGCGGGGTGGGCGTGAGGTGTTCTCCGATGCCCCGATCTATCGGCTGGAGTGGTGGAAGTCACAATATTGGCGTCGCGCTATCGGCGGCGAGCATGAGTTCATCGTCGGGCCGGATTGCCGGCCGGTGCCGGGTGCGCGCGGCAAGCCGATGCGTGTTTCCTCGCTCGATACTCCGATCGGAGCAGACCGTGTTGCTGTTCCCGCAGGTGTTCTCTCGCGCAACCGACACGATTTCTGGAGCAGATCCGCTGCAAAACGTGTGAGAACGAACATTTCGAGCCATATGGTCGCTTTCTGCCCCTATCCTGTGTCGTTATCGGGGCGGGGTTCGGGCAGCCCGAGGTTCCTGCGCGAATTGTGTATGCGAGAGGGACTGTGAATGGCACGGATGCAACAGTGGGAGGAGCGCGACCGCTGGCGGGAGCCGGAGGAGGAGCGCAGGCTCGATGCGCGCGGAGAGCAACGCTGGCCGCAGCGAGGCGAGGAACCCGCCGAGGAAATGCTTCCGATCGTCAACCCCTACGCGATCGTGGCACTCGTCGCCGCGCTGTTGCTGCTGTTCCCGGTCGCCCTGGTGTTCGGGCTGATCGCGTTCGGCTATCCGAAGGGGCGCGGCATGGCGACCTTCGCCCTGCTGCTCGGCGCGGTGGAGGCGGCGGCCGTGGTGGCGTTCATCGTTCTGAACGGCAGTTCGCTCACCGATTCGCTGCCACGCACCGACCAGTCGGTGGCGGCGCAGACCGTGGCCCCCGCCACCGCCGCGCCCGCCACGACCGCCGCGCCGACCACGGCGGCGCTGCCCACCGTGACCACCGCGGCGACAACCCAGGTCACCGCGCGCAAGGGCGGGTCGTGCACGGCGGCGCAGGTCGGCGCGATCGGTCTCGGCTCCGACGGCGGCACTCTGCTGTGCCTGAAGGCCAACGGCGACTACCAGTGGGCCGGGCCCTACAACGTGGGCACCGGTCAATTCGAGGCGGGCACCACGTGCGATCCGACGGTGTCGAAGACCGGGCGCACCACCGACGGTCGCGCGCTGGTGTGCGAGGGCAGCGGCCGCACTGGCACCTGGGTTCGCTGGATCGAGTAGTCCGCGCCACTCAGCCCTGTGTCCTGGCCCTGCTCGGCTGGACCCGCGGCGGCTCGTTGGGCATCTTCGGATACTGCGGCGGCCACGGCGCGTCCATGAGCCCGGCGGCCATATCCCGCTCCGACATCTCCAGCAGCGCTTCGATGGATTGCGGCGCACGGGCGGCCCAGGGATCACCGCGTTCGGCCAGCAGCGCGGGCACGGTGGCGATGGTCAGATCGTCGGGTACGACAGTGTCCAGCTCCGACCAGGAGATCGGCGTCGACACCTGCGCGCCCACCTTCGGCCGCACGCACCACGCGCCGAACACGGTCTTGTGCGGGGCGTTCTGGTTGAAGTCGACGAAAACGCGGTGACCGCGCTGCTCCTTCCACCACTGGGCGGTGATCTCCTCCGAGTACCGCCGCTCCAATTCCCGCGCCAGCGCCACCGCCGCGGCGCGCACCTGATATCCGTCCCATGTCGGTTCCAGCGCGACGTAGATGTGCAGCCCGCGTGATCCCGAGGTCTTGACCGCCGATTCGATCCCGAGTTCGGTGAGCAACTCCCGGGTGCGCACCGCCGCCCGCTTCAGATCATCGAAGCCGGTGCCGGGAGAGGGATCGAGATCGATGCGGAGTTCGTCGGCGATGTCGAGATCGTCGACGCGATTGGGCCAGACGTGGAAGCCGAGGCAGCCCTGGTTGACCGCCCACAGGATGTGGGCGAGATCGTGGGCAACCAGTGCGTCGCTGGTGGTGCCGTTGGGCGTGGACACCTCGACGGTGTGCAGCCAGTCCGGCGCGGATTTCGGGACCCGCTTCTGGAACCAGGATTTGCCCGACGCGCCGTCGGGATGGCGTTCGAGCAGCAGCGGCCGATTGCCGATCACACCGAGCAGCGGTTCGGCCACCGCCTGGTAGTAGCGGACGAGGTCGAGTTTGGTCTCGCCGCGTTTGCTGAAGTAGACCTTGTCGGGATTGCTGATGGTGACGGTCCTGCCGTCGGTCTCGATCTCGATCGACGCGCTCATCGGCGGGCGGCTTCCTCGAAGATGGTGCGCAGTTCGGCGGGGGCGACCTCGTCGAGTTGGGCGTAAGTACACGATCGCGGGGTGCGGTCGGCGCGGAAGCGGACCAGTCGCCCGCCGTGGCGCAGCCGGCCGGATTGCACGTGTTCGTAGCGGACCTCGGCGACGAGTTCGGGTCGCAACGGCTCCCAGGACAGATCCTTGCCACCGGTCCAGCGGCTGATGCCGCCGGGCATCTTGCCGTCGGCGCCTGCCTGCGCCGCGGCGTCGGCCCACTGCCGCCACGGATGGTCTTCGAGTGCGTTCTCGCGCAGCGGTTCGAGCTCCTCGACCAGTTCCTTGCGGCGCGCGGCGGTGAAACTGCTCGCGACCCCGACGTGGTGCAGGTGGCCCTCGTCGTCGAACAGGCCGAGCAGCAGCGACCCGACCCCCGCGCCGTCCTTGTGCCAGCGGAATCCGGCTACCACGCAGTCGGCGGTGCGCTCGTGCTTGATCTTGAGCATGACCCGCTTGTCCTGGAGGTAGGCCAGCTCGTCGGACTTGGCGATGACGCCGTCGAACCCCGCGCCCTCGAACCGGGTGAACCAGTCCTGGGCCACATCGGGATCGCCGGTGATGGGCGTCAGGTGCACGCGCGCGAGCGCGGTGTCCAGAATCGTTTCGAGTATTCGCCTGCGTTCGGCGAACGGTTCGGCGGTGAGATCGCGGTCGCCGAGGGCGAGCAGATCGAAGGCGACGAAGCCGGCGGGCGTCTCGACCGACAGTTTGGCCACCCGTGACGCGGCCGGGTGCAGCCTGTTCTGAAGCGTGTCGAAATCCAGTCCCTGATCGGTGACCACCACGATCTCCCCGTCGATCACGCACTTGTCCGGCAATGCCCGCTTCAGGAGTTCGGCGACCTCGGGAAAGTAGCGGGTGAGCGGGCGGTCGTTGCGGGAACCGAGTTCCACCTCGTCACCGTCGCGGAAGACGATGCAGCGGAATCCGTCCCATTTCGGTTCGTAGCTGAATCCCGCCTCGCGCGGCACGGACGGCGTCGTCTTCGCCAGCATCGGGCGAACGGGTGGCATGACCGGTAGGTCCACGCGCTGCTCCTCGGGTCGTCGGACAACCGTGCAGACGACGCCGGGGAAGAGAACTCATCGGTACGGCGTCGCGCTCGATCGTAGGCGTCCGCACCGACAGCGACTCGGCGAACGGCGCGTCGCGCTCCCGGCCGGTCCGCGCCCGCGATCGCTCACCCGTAACGGGTGAGGCAGGTGGGACCGGACCCGTGCGAGATTCGAGGCGGCGGCCGGCCTCGGCACACCGGCAGGCCCGGATCTCGCCGGGATGAAGGTGGCAGACGATGGCCTTCGCGGTATCGGACGCGAACCGCCGGTGTGTCCGACCGTGCGCGCGGCGATCTCCGATGTGAAAGGCGGGCGGCGGCGATGGGCGAACTGTTCTGGCAACTGTTGCCGGAGATGATCGGCCTGCTGGTCACTCCGGCCGCTGTCGTGGGGTGCGTGCTGCTGCTGCAATCCGGCAACGCCGTGCGCAACGCCTACATTTTCGGTGCGGCGTTCCTGTTGGTGTACTCGCAGATCGGCGTCGCGGGGCTGCTCGGCGGCGCGGGCGAGCCGCACGCGGCCTCGCCCGCGGTCGCGCACTGGGTGGGGTTGCTGGTCGGGCTGCTTTTCCTCGCCATCGGCGCGTGGCTGCTGCTGCGGCGCCCGGTGCGCGGCGGCCGGCCGCCCGGATGGGCGGGTGAACTCGGATCCGCCGTGACCCGAAAGGCTTTCGCGGTCGGACTGGTGCTCGCGGTACTGAATCCGAACCTGCTCATCATGCTGTCGGGCGTCAGCGTCATCGCAGGTTCGGGTGTCGGGGTCGGCGGGGCGATCGGGGCCACCGCGCTGCTGTTGTTCTGCGCCGCATTGGATTTCCTGATTCCCATCGGCATGTACATCCTGCTCGGCGTGCGCGCCAGGGCCGTGCTCGACGTGGTCAAACGCTGGATGGTAGTCCACGATCGGCTGCTGGCCGTCTGCGTCTTCGTCGGTTTCGGCCTGCTGTTCACCGGACGCGGCCTGGTGGCGTTGGCCTGATCGTCGCACGGTCCTGTCGTTTCGAATACGGAAGGAATGACCGCCATGAGTCTCGACTACCAGGACCGCTCCGATTTCGACGACGCCGACCGGGGATTCGTCGCCGCGCTCGAACCGCCGGTGATCCGCGACGCGAAGGGCGCCGTCGTCTGGGACGGCGCATCCTATGCGTTCCTCACCGAGGAATGTCCGCCGACCGCGCATCCCAGCCTGTGGCGGCAGGGCCGACTGTGCAACAAGCAGGGCCTGTTCGAGGTCACCGAGGGCATCTACCAGGTGCGGAATCTGGACCTGTCGAATATGACGCTGGTCGAGGGAGAGCGCGGGGTGATCGTGATCGATCCCCTGATCAGTGTCGAAACCGCCGCCGCCGCACTGGAACTGTACCGGGCGCACCGTGGCCCGCGACCGGTGACGGGGCTCATCTACACCCATTCGCACGGCGACCACTTCGGCGGCGCGCGCGGCGTGCTGCCGCACGGACACGAGTCGGTTCCGATTCTCGCGCCCGAGGGTTTCCTTGAACACGCGGTGAGCGAGAACGTCTACGCGGGCAACGCCATGACCCGCCGCGCGGTGTACATGTACGGCGCCGATCTGCCCAAGGCGCCTGACGGCCAGATCGGCTGCGGACTCGGCATGACCGTGTCGGCGGGCACCGTTTCGTTGATCGCGCCGACGCTCGACATCACCCGCACCGGCCAGGAGGAGACGATCGACGGGGTGCGCATCGTCTTCCAGATGACGCCGGGCACCGAGGCGCCCGCGGAGATGAACTTCCTGTTCCCCGACAGGCGCGCGCTGTGCCTGGCCGAGAACGCCACCCACAATATGCACAACGTGCTGACCCTGCGGGGCGCGCTCGTGCGCGACTCCCGGATCTGGGCGCGTTATCTGGACGAGGCGATGGCGTTGTTCGCCGACCGGATCGACGTGGCCTTCGCCTCGCACCACTGGCCGGTGTGGGGGCGCGAACGTTTCCTCGCCCTGCTGAGCGCCCAACGCGATATGTACGCCTATCTCCACGACCAGACCGTGCGTCTGCTCAATCGCGGACTGACGGGCACGGAGATCGCCGAACGACTGGAACTGCCGCCCGCGCTGGACGCGGTGTGGGCCAATCGCGGCTACTACGGATCGCTGAGTCACAACGTCAAGGCGGTCTATCAGCGGTACATGGGGTGGTTCGACGGCAATCCGGCGCATCTGTGGGAGCATCCGCCGGTCGAGACGGCCAAACGCTATGTCGCCGACTACGGCGGCGCCGACGCGGTGGTGGCGCGGGCGCGCGAATACGCCGACCTGGACGATCTGCGGTTCGCCGCGACCCTGCTCAACCACGCGGTGTTCGCCGACCCGACCCACGCCGAGGCCAAGGAGGTGCTGGCGAACGTCTACGAGCGCCTCGGTCAGGGGGCGGAGAACGGCACGTGGCGCAATTTCTATCTCACCGGCGCGATGGAATTGCGCGAGGGGGTGATCCGTAAGGTGGTGGATCTGACCGGTGCGGAAATGGTGGCGGCGCTGACCGCGGATATGCTCGCCGACGCACTGGCCGTGCGCATCGACGGCCCCAAGGCCGCGGGCTGCGCGTTCACCATGGACTGGCGGCTGACCGACGAGGACCGCACCCTGCGTCTGACCCTGTCCAACGGCGCGCTCACCCACCGCGCCGCGACCGAGCACGCGCCGCTGACCGGTGCGGCCGACCTCACGCTGACGCTGACCAAACCGCAATTGTCCGGCGTACTCGGCGGCAACGGGCTCGAGGGCGTGGAGGTCCAGGGCGACCCGCAGGTGCTCGCCACCCTGGCGGGGCTGCTCGACACCCCGGACCCCTATTTCCCGATCGTGACTCCGTGAACGATCGGGCGACCCGAGGGTCGCCCGATCACGCGTCGAGCCAGCCGTGCTGTTCGGCGAAGGCGGTGAGACGTTCGCGTATGGTCAGTATCTCGCCCGCGGTGAGTGCGGGACTCGCGTCGAGGAGCAGTTCGGTGATCAACCGCGTGTGCTCCGCGGCCGAGATACCGCCCACGGACTTCTCCTTCTTGCCGCGCGCGGTCGCTGGCGCGGGTGCGGGTGCACCGCCCACCGCACTCAGATTGATCGCTTTCGGACCCCGATCACCCTCGGTGACGTCGAACTCGAACACGCGCCCCTGCCGGAGTTCGTCCTCGTCCAGCCCGATGTCGTTCACGTGTACGAACACGTCCGGCCCACCGTCCTCCGGCCGGATGAACCCGAACCCCCGGGAACTGTCGAACGACACCAATTTCCCAATGGACACCAACACCCACTCCTCGCGCCGCCGTCTCTACGCCGGTTACTCTAGCCCGCTTTCTCGCCGTCGTCGTTCGAAAGCGCCTTTTGTAGGGAATTGAACACCGTCAGGCCCTGTCCGACCATTCCGTTCACCAATTCCCCGACGCCGTCCGGTCCGTTGAGGACGGTGAGATTGGCGTTCGACAGTCCGGTCGCGGCCTGTTTCACGATTTCGGGCAGCTGGTTGATCAGCAGCTGATCGAGGGCGATGCGATTGTTCGAGGCGGCGGCCTCGGCCTGGATCCGGGTGCGGTCGGCCTCCGCCTCGGCGAGGATGCGCACCCGCTCGGCCTCGGCCTGCGCGGGCTTGACGACCTCGGCCTGCAACTGCTGTTCGCGCAGCTGGGCCTCCTTGCGCGCCTGCTCGGCCTGCGCGGTGAGCACCTCTTGGAGGGCGATGGCCTCGGCCAGCGGGCCCGCCTGCGCGGCCTCGGCATTGGCCTTGTCGATATCGCGCTGATACTGGGCCTTGAGAATCGACGTCTCGCGCTGGTACTCGGCCTGACGGCGCAGCGATTCCTGTTCGGCCTCGGCGGCCTTCTGCGCGGCCTGCGCCTGGGCGATCTGCGCATCGCGCTGCACCGCGGCATTGTGCGGAGCGGCCAGTGCGTTGATGTAACCCAGATTGCCGTCATCGATGGACTGGATCTGGAACGAATCCACCCACAGTCCGATATTGCTCATCTCGACCTTGGAGGCGACCAGAACCTCGTCGGCCAACTTCTGGCGCTCGCGGATGATCTCCTCCACCGTCATGGAACCGACGATGGAGCGCAGATGGCCGGAGAAGATGCGACCGGTCAGCACCGACATCTCCCGCTCCTGTTCGGACAGGAAGCGTTGCGCGGCATTGACGATGGACACGGTGTCGTTGGCGACCTTGAACGCGATGACCGCCCGCACATCGAGCTGAATGGCCTGTTTGGTGACGCAGCGTTCCTTGATCTCGGCCTCGAACATGGCCAGCGACAGATAGCGGACCTTGCGGAACAGCGGTACGACCCAGGCTCCGCGTCCGATGACGACCTTGAACGGCGCGTTGTCCTTCGCCTTGGCGCCGCTGACCAGCATCGCCTCGTCCGGATCAGGTACGTGGTACCCCAGCAACGTCGAACTCCTCTCAGATATCTTCCATCAGGTCCGGCGACGTCAGCGGAACCCACGGCACCACGTCGACGATGCGTCCGGGATGCACGGCGATGATCAGTACGCTGACCCCCGCTTCGATCGGCTCCCGCGCCCGCGCGATGTACAGTTCGGTACCCCCGCGAATTGCCACCAGAACTTCCCCGAGGGTTCCGGCGCCGCGAATCGGCGAGGTGATCGTACCGGTCAATCCCGTGACGGGATCGGTCATCGTGGTGCACACTCCTGGTTCGATCGCCGGAACTCACCCAGCCTACTTCCGGGAGCGCAACGGCGGCGGACTACGCGATGAACGATTCGGCGACGATACGGCCCACCGACCGCTTGGCGAGATAGTGCGTCGCGTCGTGGGCGCCCGCGCCATTGTCCAGACCCGCGTGGGTGATCGGCGTGACCGCGGCGCCGTCGGTTGGCGGGAAATAGGGTGCCAGATCCAGGTGTGAGGCGACGATGTCGTCGCGATCGGCGAGGTTCTCCCAGCGGGTGACCGCGGCGGGCACCCGCGGCGGCTGCGGGCGTAGCCGCGGGTAGATGACCGATTGCAGCGCCAGCGGTGAACCAAGGGTGATCAGGGTCGCGGGGTGGGCGCTGCGGTGCATCGCCTCGTAGGCGACGACGGAACCGAGGGAATGCCCGATGACCACGCGGGTTTCGGGTCCGATGAGGTCGAGGACGCGGCCGAGCGCGTGTTCGCGCACATCCGGCTCCTCGAGGTAGCGGGTGACCTGGCCGAGCGCGCGGTTGACGAAACGCGCGGCGAGACCGAAGCCGAAGGGCGCGAACCACTTCAGCCGGGTCAGCGCCTGCGCCGCGGGGCGAAGCAGACGCCCCGCGCCCTGGGCGCCCTCGTCGCCGAGCGCGGCATTGTCGAGATAGCGGCGCGCCTGCGCCCGATCCTGCGGGTGCGCGGCGCATTCGGCGGCGGCCGCCAGCCAGGCGGTGGCGAGTTCCTCGGCCAGGTCGGTCCGCGCGACCTCGGCCGCACCCGACCCCTGCGCCTCGGGATCGAGGAAGGCCGAGCCGTAGTAGGCCATGCGCGCTTCCAGCGCTCCGGGGGCGCCCGCGCGCCACAACCGGTCAGCGACATCCGCGTGGCCGGCCTCGCGCACCCCGCTCGCCAGCGCCGGAAGCCATTGCGCCTCCAGCACATCGGCGCCGTACTGCTCCTGAGCGATACCGTGCACCAAGACGATCGCCGCCATCGCGCTCCCCGCTTCCGATGATCATGGCTCCCCTGACGATGTCAGGCTACTCGCACGGCGCGGGCGACGGTGGCGCGAAAGGTGCGCGGGGGCTCACGTATCGTTCTGACATGGCAGGACGGCTGGCGCTCGTCGTGGGCGCGGAATGTGCCGCGCTGGGGGAATTGGGTTTCGTCTCCGAGCTGGCGGGCGAATTGGACGCGAGTCTGACGGCGGCCGGCGGCTGGCGTCCCGCGCTATCCGCGACCGGACCGCTGCTCGATCCGACCGCGGCGCAACTGTTCTCGGCGGTGGACGAGGCATTCCAGGCCGCCGACGCGCAGCAGGCGACACTGCTGCTGGCCTTCATCGGCCACGGGGTGGCCGTCGGGGAGTCCGATTACTATCTGCTCGGCCACGATTCGCCGCCGACCCCGACGCTGCACACGGCCTTCCACCTGATCCAGGAGATCCGCGAACGGCTCGACCGTTGGACGCTGGACGGATTGGTGGTACTGGTCGACGCGTGCGAGCCCGAACAGGGCGTCCTCGGCGCGGCCCGGCGCTGGACCGATGTGCTGGCCCGATCCTCCGGGCGGATGGAACTGCTGGTCGCCTCCGGCGACGGCCCGGCCTTCGCGGGCTGTTTCACCCGAACCCTGCTGACGACCTTCGAGGCGGGATTGCCCTCGCGCGGTGAGAATCTGCTGCCGTCGGATCTGGTCGGGCCGATCGCGACGGCCTGTACCCGCCAGCAGCCACAGCACCTGTCGTTCACCTCCGGCGCGGTCTCCGAACACGGCGGCGATCCCGGACTGTGGTTGGTCCCGAACGTCGCGCTGCGCGGCGACGCCGACGCGGGCCGGGCCGCCGCCGGTTTCGTCGACCAGCTCACCCGGCGGCTGCTGCTGACCGAGTCGGTGCGCGAAGCCCTCACCGGCATCATGGCCGCGGGCGAGCACCGGCTGCGCGCGGTCGTCGGCCCGCCGGGTGTCGGCAAGTCGACCCTGTTGGCCACATTGGTGCGCCCAAGTCTGCTCGACACCATGCCGTTCGCGCCCGAATACGTCACCGCCGTCGTCTTTCTCACCGTGCACAGCTCCTTCGCCGCGGTGTCGGGGGAGTTGGCGGCGCAGTTGTCGGCGCGTCTGCCCGGCTTCGCCGAGGCGGTCGCCGCGACCCGGCACGCGGCGCGGGTCAGCGCCACCGAACTCGACGGCTTCGATATCGAGGTGTGCAGGCCGCTGGCCCGACTCGCCGCGAACGGCAGGCGCATCACCCTCGTCCTGGACGGGCTCAACCAACCGGAGGAAGGGGTGAGGAGTCTGCTCTGCCGGGCGGTGGCACAGCTCACCACGCGACCGGCCCTGCGGAATGTGTACGTCATCATCGGATTCCGCGCGGGCGCGGGCGTCGAGAACGATCCGGCGCTGGCGCATATGCACCGCATCGAGGTGGCCGAACCGGCGGTCGACGAGATCGTCGCGGTTCTCGGGGCTTTCGGCGCCGCCACGGACGAGCGGTTGCCCGCGGCGCGGTGGATCGATGACCTCGTGGTCGAGACCTCCGTCCAGGCCGACGGCGCCGTGGCGGGCGGCTGGCTGCTGGCGCGGCTGCTCGTGGAGGTGGTCACCGATATCGGCGCCTCCGGTATCGCGGACGGTCTCGGTCTGGACGGCGTGGTAGCGCTGCGGGTGGAGGAGGCGGTGCGGGCGGCCGGGGCCGACGGCGCGGCCGGACTCGGCCCGCTGCTGGCGGTGCTGGTCGCGGCGGGGGTCGGCCCGGTGCTGCCGCTGGAACTGCTCGACGCCGCGATGTCCGCGCTCGGCGCGGAACTCGGTCCGACGCGCATCCGTGACCTCACCGTGGGACTCGGCGTCCTGGTGACCCGCAGCAAACCCGGCACCGAACAGGAGACCCTCGGGATCACCCACAGCGCCCTGGTGCGCGCCCTGCGCTCCGAGATCGCGCGGATGGGGGTGGACCTGGTGGACGCGCACTGGGCCATCAGCCGCGCCATCGAGGTCACCGAATCACCGCGGGTGCACGCCTACGCTCGCGGCTCCGGCGCCAGACACTATCTGGCACACGGCGATTCCGGTGCGGCGCTAGCCTTCCTCACCGGATTGGAGACTCCGCGTGCGGCCGACAACCGTGACCTGTGGGCGGCGTGGTTGCCCTCCTTCGTGGCGGGCGCGGGTGCGGAGGATCCCGACACCATGCAGGCCAGGGGCAACCTCGCCCGCTGGCGCGGCCGCAGCGGCGACCTCGGCGGCGCCATCGCCGAGACCGAAGCCCTACTGGCGGACGCGAATCGGCTGCTCGGTCCGCTCGACGCGATCACGCTGGCGACCCGAAACAATCTCGCCTGGTTGCGCGGCGAGGGCGGCGATCTGCGCGCCGCGATGGCCGAATTCGAACGTCTGCTCGCCGATCAGCGGCGCATGCTGCCGCCGGATCATCCCGATATCTTCCGCACCCGCAACAATCTCGCCTACTTCCGCGCCCACAGTGGCGATCTGGCGGGCGCCATCGGCGAATTCGAGCGCCTGCACACCGACCATCTGGCCGCGATGGGTTCCGACCATCCCGACACCTTCGGTATTCGCAACAATCTGGCGACCTTCCGCGCCGAGAGCGGCGACCTGCCGGGGGCCATCGCCGATTACGAACTGCTGCTCGCCGATCTGATCCGCGTGCTCGGACCCGATGATCCGGTCAGCCTCGACACTCGGGACTGTCTTGCCTGGTGTCGGGCCCGCAGCGGTGACTTGCGCGGGGCGGTGCGGGAATTCCAGCAACTTCTCTCCGATCAGGTGCGCGTGCTCGGACCCGACCATCCCGACACCCTCATGACCCGCGACCACCTCGCCTACAGCCGCGGCAAGGCGGGCGACACCCGTGGCGCCATCGCGGAATTGGACGGACTGCTCGCCGACCGGCTCCGGGTGCTCGGCGCCGACCATCCCGAAACCCTCGGCACCCGAGGTAGTCTCGCGGTATTCCGTGCCGAGAGCGGTGACCACGCCACCGCCATCGACGAATTCGAACGTCTGCTGGCCGATCAGCTGCGCGCCATCGGCCCCGATCACCCCTCGACACTGGTGATTCGCGGCAATCTCGCCGGAGTGCGCAGCGGCAGCGGCGATTTCGTCAGGGCGCGAACGGAGTACGAACGGCTGCTGCGGGACCGGCTGCGCATCCTCGGCCCGGACCACCCGGACACCCTGGCCACCCGTAACAATCTAGCCTACTGCCGCGCGCACAGCGGCGACCTGCGCGGCGCCACCGCAGAATTCGAGCGGCTGCTCGCCGACCAGTTGCGTGTGCTCGGACCCGACCACCCCAACACCCTGAGCACCCGCAACAACGTCGCGCTCTATCGCGGAGAGAGCGGCGATCTGGCGGAGGCCATCAGGGAACTCGAGTACCTGGTCGTCGACATGCTCCGGGTGCTCGGACCCGTCCATCCCAGTGTGCTCGAGGCGCGCCACAATCTGCTCGCCTTCGGACTGCGCAACCGCGACCTGAGTGACATCACCGACCGGCTGTCGCATCTGATCGCCGAGAAGCAGCAGGTGCTCGGCAAGGACCATCCCGGGGTGCTCATCACCCGCTCGCTGCTGCTCGACCATCTGACCCGCAAGGGCGAATCCGCGCTCGCCGATTACGAACTCCTGCTCGCCGACCGGCTGCGCATCCTCGGACCGGACCATCCGGCCACCCTCGACACCCGCTACCAACTCGCGCGCATCCGCGGCCGGACCGGCGACGCGACAGGCGCGGCACGCGAATACGAGATCCTGCTCGCCGCCTGGCTGCGGCTGTTCGGTCCCGACCATCCCGTCACGCTGACCACCCGCAACGAGCTCGCGCGACGGCGGGCCGAGAGCGGCGACCTCGAGGGCGCGCTCACCGAATTCGAAACCCTGTGCGCGGGACTGGCACTCGTCCTCGGACCGATGCACCGGACCACCTTGCGGGCCCGCAACAATCTGGCGCACGTGCGGGCGGCGAGCGGCGCGGTGGCGGCGGCGGTCACCGAATGGGAGGCGGTGCTCGCCGACCAGATCCGCGCGTTCGGAACCGACGATCCCGACGCCGAATTCACCCGAGAGATTCTCGCCCACTGGCGCGAGGCGCGCTGAATCGGGCGCTGAGCCGCCCGGCTCCGGGAACACCGGTGCGAGGGCACGGGCGGCCCGCGGCGACCCGGCCGTGCGCGCGCACGGCGCCTACCGGTAGAGCGTGCGGTAGGCGGTGATGGTCGCCACGCAGTGGTCGACGATCTGGTCGCGGGTGGCCCGCAGCGAGCCGCTCAGCCAGGCCGAGAACATGCCCGCATTGCCGCTGGCCATGGTGACCGCGGCCAGACGCCTGCGCACCGGATCCTCGATGTGGGAGAACAGGTGGTCCTGGATCAGCCGGGTGAAGGCGGGCATCACCGCGATCGTGGTCTGGCCCAGCCCCGTGCTCGAATACGGTTCGACCAGGAACAGCCGTGATTTGCGCGGGTCCTTGAGCACCTTGTCGACCAGGATCTCCGACAGCGCGCGGTCGCGGCTCGGATCGTCGGCGACGGCGAAGGCGGTCATCGGCTCCAGGAATTCCTCGGCGACCTGCCGATACAGCACATCGAGCAGTTCGTCGCGACTGGTGAAGCTCTCGTAGAAGTAGCGGTCGGTGAGGTTGGCCCGGCGGCACACCGCGCGCATCGTGACGCCTGCGGCGCCGGCTTCCCCGATCAGGTTCAGCGCGGCATCGAGCAGCGCGACGCGACGCGCTTCGCGCCGTTCGGTGAGCGTGGTCCCGCCCCAGATGCGGGGGCCGTCGTCTGAGTCCTGATCTGTCCGCACCGTCCCACAGTAATGGCCCGCGACGGCCCGAGACCGGTCACGGTCGGCGCCGGCGCGGACGGGACCCCGCTCAGGCGCCGCTTTCCAGTGCCAGACCCGCGTCTCGCCAGGCGATGATCCCGCCCGCCAGACCGGCCGCGTCGTAGCCCTCGGCGCGGGCGAGCGCGGTGAAACGGCGGGAGATCTCGCCGACGGGACAGACGAACACGACCGGACGCGAGCGCGAGAACGGGATGCCATGGGCGAACATGTCCTCGAGCAGGTCGTCGCGGATATTGACGGCACCCGGCACATGTCCGATGCGGTATGCCATCGCGCCGCGGGTGTCCACGATCACCGGGTCGGCGTCGCGGTCGAGTTCGGCCAGGGCGGCGGGGGAGAGCTCCGGGACGGCGGCCAGCTCCGCCGCGGACGGGTCGCGACGGCGATCGGCGCGGCCGAACAGGTCGGGTCGGCGCTTGCGGATGTAGGACAGATACGGTTCCAGCCGGTCACAGACGATGACGACCGCGACGATGTCGTCATCGCGGTCCGAAACGTGCACCGCGCCGAGCGTTTCCAATGCGGCGGCATACGCCGCGCCGCTGGTCGGACCGGCCAGGACGCCGTAGCCCGCGGCCAGTCGCAGGGTCGCCCTGATGGCCGCGGCGGAGTCCACGCTCACGATGCGGTCGTAGAATTCGGGGCGGAACAGGCCGACGTCCCACATCTCGGTCTCCGAGCGGATGCCGGGGATGAAGTCGGAACGTTCGGAGACCACGGCGACGGTGCGCAGGCCGGGATGGTGTTCGCGCAGGTAGGTGGCCGCGCCGCGGGTCGAGCCGGTGGTGCCGAGCCCGCCGATGAGATAGTCCACCCGGCCGGGTCCGCCGTCGGCGCACAGATCCTCGTGGATCTCGCGACCGGTGCCCCGATAGTGGGCATCGATATTCTTCTCGTTGGTGTACTGCGACGGATGGTGGTACGCGCCGGGCTCCTTGGTCAGGGTCGACTCGATAACCGAGTACACGTCGTTGGGTGTGGTGGGATCGGGGCATTCGGACAGGCCGGGCAGTTCGACGATATCGGTGTCGAGCAGCCGGAGCAGATCGCGCACCTCGGCGACCTTGATCCGGTTGGTCACCGCGCGCAGGCCGACGCCGTGCCGCGCCCCGAGCACCCGCAGCGCTTTGGCGGTATTGCCGCTCGACGCCTCGATGAGCGAGCGCCCGGCCGCGCCGAGCGCCGCGATCTGCTCGCCGACCATGGCCAACGCGACCCGGTCCTTGACCGAACCGAACGGGTTGTAGAACTCGAGTTTCGCGTACAGCTGGACCCGTCGCAGTCCGTGCACCGCGGGGTCGAGCCGCAGCAGCGGCGTATTCCCGATCAGCTCGGTGATGTCGTCGTAACGCATCAGCGGGCCTCCACGCCGTCGCCGACCTCGTCGAGAATGCAATCGTCGGGGACGAGCTCGTGATCGGCGACGATATGGAATCCGTCGTCGTCACGTGTCACCGCCGCCTTGACGGGCGCCGGATGCATGGAGGCCGAGGCCGCGGACAGATCCGTGTGGTAGGCGGCGGTATTCGGGAAGACGAGCAGATCGCCGGGCCGCGGTCGCCACGGCAGCCACACCTTGTGGTTGGCGATCATGTCCCGCTCCAGACACAGCCTGCCCGCGAGGTACACCCCGATCGGTTCCGCGCGTTCCGGCGGCGCGGCCGGACCGGGCAGCAGCAGAGGATCCACCATGACCTCCTGATCGGCGGGCGTCACCGCGTCGCGGCTCAGGTCGACCGTGACCAGAACCGTGTCGTCGGTGAGTTCCTTGGTGAACATCACCGCGGCCACCGTGATCCCGGCGTGGTCGACCAGCGCCTTGCCCGGTTCCAGCCAGAGGGTGAGCAGATTGTCGCCTGCGACCTCGGCGACCGTGCGCCCGCCGTGGCGTTCCAGTGGCGCGGTGAGCAGG
Source organism: Nocardia arizonensis (assembly GCF_001310275.1). Classification (GTDB taxonomy): domain Bacteria; phylum Actinomycetota; class Actinomycetes; order Mycobacteriales; family Mycobacteriaceae; genus Nocardia; species Nocardia arizonensis. Next base: position 124,776 of record NZ_LGYZ01000050.1, on the reverse strand, counting down.
CCGTCGAGCATGTCCGCCGCGGAGACGGTATTGGCGTACTTGTGGAACACCGGGACGCCGTGCACCGCGCCGCCGTCGACGTGATAACCGAAGGTATTGGCGCCCCAGCTCATCGACTGCCCGCGCCCGAGCAGCGATGCCCGCAGCGCGCGCACGTATCCGTCGAAGCGGCCTGCGTCGGCGGTGAAGACCTGCCGGAATCCGCCGCCGATATTCAGCACCGAGGGCGCGTGCCCGTGACCGTAAGCCCGTTCGACCAGATCCAGACACGCCTCGACCGCACGCACGCGTTCGGCGAGCTCGCCGGAATCGAGGTGGAAGGCGAATCCGCGCAGGTCGATGCGATCGTGATGCTCCGACAGCAGCGAGAAGGCGCGGTCGGCCTGTGCCAGGGCGATGCCGAATCGGCTCGCGGGCGCGCCCGGGAAATCCGCGACCCGCAGCAGGACCGGTACCCGTGACCCGTCGGCGGCCAGTTCGATGAGGCGCCCCAGCTCCCACAGATTGTCGACATTGATCGTCGCGCCGTGCCCGACCAGCCTACGCAGGAAGGGTTCGCCCTTCGGGCCGGTCACCTCGATCCGGGTCGGGTCGAAGCCTGCCCGCTCGGCGTGCGACAGTTCCCACGGCGAGGCGACATCGATGCCGATCCCCGCCCGTTCGGCGGTGCGCACGAAGGCGGTGGACCGATTCACCTTGTGCGCGTAGCAGATTCGGTGGGCGACCGCGCGCGACCGTGCCACCGCGCGCAGCCGCGCGAGGTTCCGGGCGTAGACCTGCGGGAACAGCAGGTGCAGCGGCGCGCCGAAGCGCGTGACGGCGTGCTCGAGGTCGGCGCGGCTGTCGAGGAAGGCACGCACCAGCGGATGCGACAGCGCGGGCAGCCCCGGATGGGCGGCGCTCATATCGCGGGCTCGGAGGTCCGTGCGGCGGGCGGCCGCTGGGGCACCGGATTGTAGCCGCCGTCGCGGATCGCCTCGAAGGCCCGCAGCCGGTTGCGCGGGCTGCGGAATTCGGCCACCACGCGCTTGCTGAGCAGATCGATCTCCGCCACGGCGATATCCATCGACTCGAGCACGCCGGTGATGGTGCGCACGCAGTGTTTGCAGTTCATATCGGGGACGTAGAACACCCGGTCCTCCGCGGTGGCGGGCAGATCGTCGATTTCGTCGTCGATGGCGGTTCCGACTTCAACGATCTCGCAGCGGGCCGCGAGATCGTCGAAGACCTCGACGAAGCGCGTCGCCACCACCGGCAGCACGCTGTAGTGCGCGCCGTCGAGCTGATGCGGCATGGCCGCGAGGCAGGCGGGGCGGGTGCCGGAGGGCAGCAGCGCGTACTGGCGGGAGATGAGGTCGAGTTCGTCGTGGTATTTGGCGATGGCCTCGGCGACTCCGAGCCCCTCGACCCGGGTGGCGCGGCGCATGACGGTGTGCGCTTCGGTGATGGTGGCGTCCTTCATGGCGCGCAGCGTCGCCACCGTGTCCGCGGTGTAGCGCACGGTGCCGTCCGGTTGGGCGGCCAGGGTCACCGGGATCATGCCGCGCCGATAGGTCGAAGCCTGCAATTCCCAGTACCAGCGGGTGGCGACGGCGGCGAAGATACCGGAATCGTTGATGCCCGCGGCGAATTCGGCCGGACCGCGATACGGGGTCTGGCGCGCGAGCAGCGCGTGCTGCGCCAGCGCCCGGCCGGTCGCCTCGATGCCGACCCGGAAGATCTCGAGCGGGTCGTGATCGGTGGTGGTCCCGGTCAGGACCGTGTGCTCGCGTGGACCGAGCGCGGCGACCCGCGCGGTGAAGGCGGTGTCGGCGGTGAGCGCGTGCCACAGCGCGAGCACCGCCTCGCGTGCGGCGATGGGCACGATCGGCCCGAGTCCGTCGGCGCGATAGTGCCCCGCGTTCGGAATGCCGTCGCTGTCGACCCAGCTGATGCGGTGGCTGGCGCTGGTGACCTGGTGTGGCTGACAGGGCCGCATGAAACGGTCGAGGTAGAGCCGCTGCGAGTAGGTCAGATGGCTGTTGGGCTCGGTTCGCAGCGCGGTACTGGTGTATTCCACGCGCCGCGGGCCGGGTGCGGTGTCGACCCGCCCGAACAGCCCGGGACGGGCAAGTTCGGCGAGGACGCGGGACGCGGCCCGCCGGTCGTAGCGCGGGTTGTCGCTGCGCTCGGTCACGAAACCTCCTCGGCAATCGTCGTGAGGCACCGGACGAACCGGTCGATCTCGTCGACGGTGTTGTAGATATGGGTACTGACCCGCACCGAGTCCAGCGCCCGCGCGTCGTCGTCGACGGCGGTGCAGTGCAGTCCGGTGCGTACCAGGAATCCGAGTTCGCTCGAGACGAATCCCACATCGGCGGAGGAGATTCCGTAGATCGTGAACGACACGATGCCGTGCCCTGTCCCGTGCGGCGCGTACGCGGGGCCGGGCAGGAAATCCAGACCCGGCACGCCGCGCAGTCCGGCCACGAGACGGGTCGTGAGATCGCGATCGTGCGCGGCGATGACGTCGAGACCGAAGGACTCGAGCACCTCCAGCGCCGCCCCGAGCGCGAGGATGCCGGGGATGTTGTGGGTGCCGCCCTCGAGCAGATCGGGCATGCGGGTTGGCCGCAGACCCGACTCGTCCAAGCGCACGCCGGTATTGCCGCCGGGCAGGAACGGCAGCAGCCGGTCGTGAATCCGGCGGCGGCAGTACAGTATTCCGGTACCAGGAACGCCGAACATCTTGTGCGCGGCGAAGATCGCGAAGTCGGCGCCGAGTTCGCTCACGTCCACCGGCTGGTGTCCGCCGCTCTGACTGCAATCGAAGCACAGCAGAATGGCCGGGTCGATACGGCCGCGCAATTGCTCGAGGGTGGTGCGCCCGCCGAAGACGTGGTGGACGTGTTCGGTGACGATGAGCCGGGTGCGCGGGGTCACCTTCGCCGCGATGTCGTCGGTGTCGGCCTCGCCGAGCGCGGTCGTGCGATAGGGGACCAGTTCGAGAGTGCGGCCGAAGCGGGCCAGCAGCGCGCGCAGATGATGCCACGGATACACGGTGGAGGCGTGGTCGCGCGGGTTGTAGAGGATTTGGTCGCCGTCGGCGAGTTCGGCCAGCCCCCAGGACAGCGCGACGGCATTGAGCGCGGCGGTCGCCCCCGAGGTGAAGACCACCTCGTCGGGGCCGGACGCGCCGATGAACCGGGCGGTCTCGGCGCGGATGCCCGCCAGCCGGGCGCTCAGACCGGTGGCCCACGGATAGGCGCCGCGATCGGCGTTGGCGGTGCGCGAGCTGTGGTACTCGTGCACCGCCTCGATCACCGCCCCCGGCTTCTGGGTGGTGGCGGCGCTGTCGAGGTAGACCTCCCTCGACCCGGCCAGTGCGGGAAACATCTCGCGCACGACGGCGCGCGGCCCGGACGCGGACGACCGCAACGTGACGCTCCCTTCGCAGGACGCGCTGGACCACATCCACGATACGCACTTGTCCGCGCGCTCAGCGAAGTTTTCAGGCAGACAACGTCTTTCACGCGCGCGCGCCGCGCAACCGGACACGCGCGGGAGCGGCAGGCTCAGTAGCGACCCTGCACGTAGTCGACCAGCTGCTGACGTTCGGTGGTCAACTCCGACAGCGCGCTCTTGACCACGTCGCCGATGCTGACGATGCCGACGAGTCGGCCGCCGGAGACCACCGGCAGATGCCGGATGCGATGCTCGGTCATGATGTGCCGCAGCCCCTCGACCCGATCCTCCGGTGCGCACACGCGCACGTCTGTGGTCATGATCGTCGATACCGCGGCGTCGAGCAGCGCGGCACCGCGCCGGTGCAGGTGACGCACCACATCCCGTTCGGAGACGATTCCGACGATGGCGACGCCGTCGGGGGAGACGACGACGGCGCCGATATTGCGTTCGGCGAGGGTTGCGAGCAGACCGCGTACCGTCGTCTCGGGTGTGACGGTCGTGACGTCGCTACCCTTTCGCCGTAAAATCTCTGCGATTCGCATAGGTCACCATCCAGGACACGGGGTTCAAGGATCTCTCGTTTCGGCCGCGATGACCAGTATCGATTCCGAATCGCCAGGTCAGAGCGTCCGCGTACGTCCGGTCGAGATCGCGGGACGGATGCCGCCGAGCCCGACCGAGTGGCCGGAGAATGCGGGCTGTGGGCAGCGGGTAGTCGAGGGGATCGGGATGCGCGTAGCGCCCGCGCGGTCGGCCGCCGTCGCCGAGGTGGGCGCGGGTCTCGGTTAAGTTCCGGGCGGGTCCCGGGATGGCGATGCGGCGGGTGGCCGGATCGCGCCGGGCCGGGTGGCGCACCTCGGCAGAACGGTAGGCGCCAGCGACCAGGTGTAACGGGCGGCCCCGGAGAGCGCGGTCAGCGGCTCGTGGTGCGCGTCGGCGTCCGCGTGTGCCGGGTGTGCGTGAAAGGCATTGCGCTAGCCGGGATTGCGGTCCCCGAAACCGACGGTGCGGATCTCGTGCTCGATGGCGACGGCCGCGTAATGCTGCCCGCTGGCGCGCAACTGAGCGATGCGGTTGTGCAGCGCCTCGGTGCCGTATACGGCGGCGATATCGGCGATGCCTAGTCGGCGTGATCGATATGGTGGTCGGTCCACGTGGTGCCTCTGGACTCTGGCGCACCGAAATCCGCTTGGCGACGCTGACACGGCTCCCGGGTGCGTACTCCCGTGATCTAACACCGACGAGTCTAGGGGCGTGTACGCTACAGATGCAAGAACATTCGTACGAACACTCGGTGGTTCATGACAGTGGTCCACAACAGTGGTCCACGACATACGGTGCGTCCACGACGAGGGCGGCGCGCTGATCGGGTTCGCCCGCCGTCGCCGTTACTCGTCGTCGAGTCCGGCGGAGAGGTAGGCGGCCGCGGCGAGCCACTGGCGGCACTGCGGTCCGTGGACCTCGTGGAGATGCAGTATCTCGCGGGCGCGACGATACGTGAGTCCGCCCGGTTCGCTGCCGCAGTCGGTGGCGCATCGATCGGATGTGGTGCGCGATCGTGCCGTATCACTGCCGGTGCCCGCGAAAACGGTCAGACGGGAAGTGCGATATGCCTGATTCATGTCGACCGCCCCTCGAGTGTGGCTCTGGGGAGGCAGAAGTGTGGCGACGCCGGAGGGCACTCCTCGCGTCACCTCCCCGGTTTTACTGCACCGAGTTTATGACTCCGTAGCTTGCAGATGCAAGTACATCTGCACGAACGACCAACAGTTTTCGAAAAAAACCATCAGGTACGGAAATGGCGATTTCCGACCTACCGGTCGGAAATCGCCGTGTGCCGCTCGGAATTCGCAGACGTGACGTATCAGGGTTTGCGCGCCACCGCGCCATAGGCCGAGATCGGGCGGATCTCCCCGACATCGGCGGCGGCGGTGCGCCACTGGGTGATCGAGACGAAGCCGGGGTCGACCAGTTCCAAACCGTCGAAGACCGCCCGGATCTGGTCCTGCGGCCGTGGAACATAAGGCGTGCCACCGGTTCCGGTGTAGTTCTCGCACAGGGTCACGTAGTCCTGGCTGTCGTCGGTGCCGTCCCACATCACAAGGTGGCTGCCCGATGGCACCGCGTCGAGCACCGTGTCGACGATGCGCCGCAGATCCTCGTAGGACTTCGCGTGGCCGAGCACGCCCATGAACATCACGCCGATGGGCAGGTTGAAGTTCAGGACGTTCTTGGCGTCGGCGATGATCTGTTCGGGGTCGTGGTAGTCCGAATCCACGTAAGTGGTAACGCCTTCCGGCGTCGTGCTGGTCAGCAGCGCTCTGGCGTGGGTGAGCACCAGCGGGTCGTTGTCGACATAGACGATCTTCGACTCCGGTGCGATGGCCTGTGCGACCTCGTGGGTGTTCTGCATGGTCGGCAGACCCGTGCCGATGTCGAGGAACTGGCGCAGGCCGACCTCTGCGGTCAGGTAGCGCACCGCGCGGATGAGGAACTGCCGTGACTGCACCGCCATCGTGGTGATCTCGGGATCGACCTCGATACCCGCATCGCCCGCGATGCGATCGATTTCGTAGTAATCCTTGCCGCCCATCCAGTAGTTCCAGATGCGGGCCGAATGCGGAATGTCGGTTCGGATCAGTGGTGCGTTGTCTTCGGGCATGGGGTGAGCTCCTCAGCAAGCGTGTTCGGCGGCACGCCGGGCGGGGTGTCGCGAATGGCCGGTACACATCCGATGTGCACTGTGACAGTACAAGATTCGGGGGGACGAATCCGGGGGGATCATGACCTGAACTCGGGAATCCCGGGCGCGGTTCCGGTTTCGGACGAAACCAGACCGGTAGGTACGAATTAAAACGCACGCGGTGGTGAACTTCGTGCTATCGTCCTCGCGTCGGTGCAAATGCAAGAACGTTTGAGCGTGCATCTGCAAAACCGGCGAACACACTCTCCCTCTCTGACATTGGTGTGACCGAGGAGTGGCAAATGTCCGATACATCCCTGCACAAGATCGAAAGCGCCTGGCGCAAGAGCTCGTTCAGCGGTCCGAACGGTGGTAACTGCGTCGAGGTCGCCGAGGCGTCCGGCGGTCTGATCGCCGTGCGCGACTCGAAGAATCCAGAAGGAGGAGTCCTTTTCTACACCCGGCCGGAGATCGATGCCTTCGTTCGCGGAGCGAAAGCCGGGGAATTCGACGATTTGACTAGCTGAAAGGTAACATTGCCGTCGACGCGGTGTGTCTCACGGTCGTAGTCGTGTGACACACTGGTGGGTAACTTCGAGTATCGGAGACGAACTCCATGATCGCAGAACCCGATGACGACGGTCGTGAGAAATCGGTTGTCGCGGAACGTGGTCCGACCGTGCTTCGGATCGCTCTCGGTGGCCAGCTACGAATACTCCGAGAGAGCAGGAATATCACCCGGGAGGCCGCGGGTGAGGCGATTCGTGGTTCCCACGCCAAGATCAGCCGCCTCGAGTTGGGTCGCACCGGCTTCAAGGAACGCGACATCCGCGATCTGCTGACCTTGTACGGCGTGTCCGATGTCAAGGAGCAAGAGGCGTTCCTCGACTTGGCACGTCGAGCGAACGAGCCCGGATGGTGGTATCGCTACAGCGATTTGCTGCCCTCCTGGTTCGGCACCTACCTCGGGCTGGAACAGGCCGCGCGCAAGATCCGCACCTATGAAGCGCATCTGGTGCCCGGCCTGTTGCAGACGGCCGACTATTCCAAGGCCGTACTCTCACTCGGCACGAGTGACGCCGACACCGATCGGCGCGTCGCCGTGCGCCAGCGGCGACAGGAACTGCTGCATCGCGAGGACGGTCCGGTCGTTTGGGCCGTGATCGACGAAGCGGCACTGCACCGTCCGGTCGGCGGCGCGAAAGTGCACCGTGAGCAGATGGAACATCTCATCGAGCTGGCCGATATTCCGAGAGTCACCATCCAGGTGCTGCCCTACTCCGCGGGCGAACACGCCGCGGCGGGCAGTTCTTTCAGCATTCTGCGTTTCGCCGAGCCCGAGCTGCCGGACATCGTCTACCTCGAGCATCTGACGAGCGCGCTGTACCTGGATCGCAGACAGGATCTCGCCCAGTATCTCTCGGTGATGGACCGCCTCAGCGTCCAGGCGCTTCCGCCGGAGAAGTCGGTCGATATGCTGGCCGATTACGCGGCCGGGCTGTAGAAACCACACAACGAATATCGGGTGCGTGCCGAGGATGTCGGCGCGCACCCGATATTCGTGTGATAGGTCCGTGATGGCGCGAGCATGTCGCGCATTCGGATCCGACAGGGGTGTCGAAGGAACAGCGCGGATCCGCATGATCGGAAACGGGCCGCCGCGAATTCCCGTACCGGTCCATGACAGCGAGGCGGCGCCCGGCCGAATGTCATCCGCCCACCCCGATCCGCCGCGCGGCGGCGGGAGGTTGTCGGCGTGCGCCGCTACTGCTTGATGAAACTGGATGCGATGCGCCAGAAGGTGGCAGGTTGCAGCGCCTTCATATCCCAGTCGTCGGCCATCGCGTGCGCGGTGGTGACGATCCGGTCGATGTCGAAGTCGTTCCTGGTTGCGGCGCCGGTGGATTCGACCGCATCGATGACGAAGGCGACCGCGGTCTCCCGCGAGTACGCGATATTCCGGTGGCCGTTGAAGGCCGATGTTGCACTCATAGTTGTCATACCGTTCCGTGGCTGGTGGGCCAGTGCGGCATCGGCGTACCCGAGCCGGCCGCCGGACAGTGATTGATCCATTGGAACTCCCCTGACATGTAACGGCAGCAAACCCTTGGCGACATGGCCGTCGGCTTGCCCACGCGGCCTCCCCTGGTTATCCCCTGTCTAGCGCTGCGCGACTGAGTCTAGGTCCGCCGCCCTTTCAGATGCAAGTACATCTGTGCGATCGATTTGCATTCGCACGGACCATTTTTCACGCATCGGAGCCGCTCCGCGCAGTGTTCCGACCGGGCGGTTCGCTCAGGTGCGTACCCGGTCGCCGCACGGCGCGGTACGGGCAACGATGTGGCAGCGTCGAGTCGCCATATCGGCCCGCCATTCGTGCGTTGATTGCGAATACGCCCGTGAGCTGTTGATTTCCCGGCGAAGCGATCGTCGTCGGTCGTGCGGTCCGGTGGGCGACCGGCGAGGCATCCCGGGGTGACCAGACGCGACTCGCTGAGGAGTTGGCCCGGTCGAACCGGCGTGTCGGCGGCTACCGGCTCGTTCGGGGTGCTGATTGCGCATCAGCGCGACCGTGACGGCCGTTGTGCTCCATGCGATGTCGCGCAAGGGATTCGCATCGCGCGACACCGTCATTGGCAATCTATTAGCTAACAATCTGGGCCACCGCGTCGACCAGCGGTGCGCCGCCGCCGACGAGTTCGAGGGTGGCGCCCGCGGTCGCGGGAGTGTGCAGAAGTTCGGCCACGACCGCGGCCACATCCGCACGCGGGACCGCCCCGCGGGCGACCGGTGGCCGGGACAGCGTCACCGCCCCGGTGCCGGGGGTGTCGACCAGGCGCCCGGGCCGCAGGATGGTCCAGTCGAGGTCGCGCCCGCGCAGATCTTCCTCGGCCTGGGACTTGGCATCGATGTAGGCCGCCCACACCTCGTCGGTCGCCGCGGCGGGCGGTTGGCCCGACTGTCGACGGTGTCACCGCGTCGAGTGGCCGCCTCCGCGAGCAGCAGCGCGATCTTGCCGTGGCCGCCTGCTATGACGATATGCACCCATCGATCCTTTCTGTCGTTGGCGCGATCGGAATTCAGCGTTCGGGACCACCCGGATTGCAGGAGGCCGCGACCGTGGCCTGATACCCGACATCGGGACGCCACGGCTCGAGATTCCAACTCGGCTTGTTCGGCGCCACCAGCCGCGCCCACTCCCAGTGACAGACGAATTGGTCACGCATTCCTGGAGTTTCGGCATCGGCCGCTTGGGCCAGCACCTCCTGCCAGGCCCGTTCGTCGGATCCGACGGCCGCGGTGCGACGGCCCGCGACGGTCGGGAAGACCATCAGGCGCGGACCGTCCACGCTCTCGGTCCAGGTGACGTGGTCGATGAGCGGCTGCCCCTCGTAGGGGTCGGCGGTGGGCGAACTCGCGATCGGGGTGGCCGGCGGGGCGGCGGCCGTTCTCGGCGGGGCGGTCGTGATCGATATCGTGCTCGACGGCGCGGAGGTCGCGGACGCGCTCGCGTCGTCCCGGCCGCCGCAGGCCGCGACCAGCCCGCCGAGTGCGGCGCAGAGCACAAGCGCCGCTAGGGCGCCCCCATATCGTGCCGATCCCTGTCCGCGCACGCGCACCGAATAGCCTCCCCGTGGTCATGACGGCCGGTCGCCGCCCGTATCGAGGGTAGTCATGCGCCGCTGGCACTCGGCGCGCCGCGGGCGGCCACCGCCGGTACGGTCTGTCGCATCGGTGCTCGGGTCGGCGGACCACGTGTCCGCTGCCTCGGCCGCTGCCTCGGAACTCGATATCGGCCGCCGCCGATTCCGGCGACCGCACACACCGGCGGGCAGTGCGGGTAGACGGGCGGCTCCGTAGGCGAGCGGGGAGGTCGGTCACCGATCTCGCGCTCGGCGGGGGCGATGCGGAGGGTGTCTGTCCGGGGCGACCATCTCAGGGCCGCGCGAGGCTCGCCGGACCCGCTCGCTTCCCACATCGGGTGTCGAGCCGTCCCGGCGGGGCGCGGTCAGTGCCAGAGGGTGTAGCAGGGCAGGCGACGCAGTCCCGGTCGGATCCGCTCGTCCACGGTGACCGTCAGTCCGGCCTGGGTGGCGGCGTGGGTGAATTCCACGGCCTCGAGTTCGGTCGCGGCGTATTCGAGGACCAGCGGGTCCTCGGGATTCGGCCCGTCGAAGTAGACGGTGACCTTGCGCGTCGGGATCTCCTCCGCGTACCGGTACGCCTTCGCGATCGTCGCCGTGGTTGTCACAGTGCCGTCCATGCCACCGTCTCCCTTCGACCGGGCGATACCGCCCGATCAATTCGACGGTAGGACGGGCGGGCCGCCGGGACCACCCCTCGGTCGACGCGTTTGATATTTAACAGCGGTCGTCGATCTCGTCCTGGGAACTGTCACGACGCACGCCTGCCGACGGTCACGTTCCGGGGTCGGGATTCGTGGAACTCCGACCGGCGTACGCGGCGGTGACCGGTGCGGCGTCGATGCCGTGGTCACGGCCGTTCCCGCTCGACGAACGGTTCCGCGGGTGCGGCGCACCGATCGGTGGGCGGGCCGCACCGTGGCCCGGTGCGGTCGTGACGTGACGCCGCCGATGATAACGGCTCGGCCCGGTGCCCGTCTCGGGAACCGACGATCGACTCGTGCGGCATCCGGCGAGCGGAGCCCTTCGCCGGTTCCGCTACCTGCCGTATTCGAATGTGCCGCAGCACATCTCGCGGATACCCGGCGTGCGGTGGCCCGGGACCGTTCCACGGCAACGGAATCCGAGCACTTCGCGGTGAATGCCGTAACCGGTTCGCGCGAACCATGATCGGAACCGCCGTGGACACGCGCTCGCACTCGGCGAGGGCGGTGCCCGCCGTGCGGTTCCGCGGTCGGTCCACCGGTGCATTCGCCCCGGTGGGCGCCGGAATTTCGGTTACGTGTTGCGATTCGGAGAAGCGACGCGCACAACTGGGGAACGCCCGGGGTCACGCCGTCGCGCACCGGTTAGCCTGAATGTCCTGCGTCCGCACGACAGGGGGCATTTCGAAGTCGGAATCCGCACACATCGGGCGCAGCGCAACCTGACATCGCACCCAGGGACGTGTGCCATGAGATGTGTCCGCATCGCGTTGATCGTGGTGGTATTGGTCGTCGCGCCGTTCGCGGGCCGAGCGAGCGCGCAGCCTCCGGCTCTGCCCGCGCTACCGACCCTGCCGACGATTGCGCCGCCACCCGACCCGTCGGGGCTGCCGCCGCTGCCCGACGACCGCGGATCACTGCTCCCCGGTCTCCAGCAGTGGATCGACGCGGTCATTCCGCCGCCGCCCATCGAGGCAGTGCCGCAACCGAATTCACCGGAGTCGGAGGCGACCGGCGAGGACCCGGACCTGGCCGCGCTGCGGTCGGCGGTACTGCCCTCGGCCGTGGGCGATCCGTTCTTCGACGCCTGGCCCGAGGGACTCGCCGAGCTCGAACCGGGCACGCTGCTCGAGGTCCGCGATGTCGGCGTCACCGCTCCCATCGTGGTGCTGATGCCGTTCCAGCAGGCGTTGCAGTTGAAGTTCCGCACCACCGACGCGCGCGGGCGCCCCTCCTTCGCCACCGCCACCCTGGTACTGCCGCTGGGCGCATGGCCGGGGCCGGGCTCGCGGCCGGTGGTGGTGGACAATCTGCCCATCGACGGACTCGGCCGCGAATGCACCATCGGCTACAGCCTCGCGCACGGGTTGGCGGGCGATTTCAGCATCACCAATTACCTCCCGCCGACCCTGCAACTCGGACTGCTGCGCGGTTACGCGGTGCTGCTGCCCGATCACGAGGGGCCGTGGATGGCCTACGCCGAACCCGTGGTGGCCGGTCGCGCGGTGCTCGACTCCATCCGTGCCGTGCGCGGGCTGCGGCCCCAGGAGTTCGGCACGAGCCCGTTCGGGATCGTCGGCTATTCCGGCGGCGCGATCGCCACGCACGGCGCGGTGAAGCAGATGGGCACCTACGCGCCGGAACTCGCCGAGGTCGTCACCGGCGCGGCGCTCGGCGGTGTGCCCGCCGACGCGGAGATCCTGTCGCGCAGTATGAACGCGAATCTCGCCTCCGGCGTGTTCATGGCCGCGGTGTTCGGCATCGCCCGCGAACATCCCGAGATGCTGGCGCGGATGAACCATCTGGCCGGGTGGATCACGACCTCGCCGGTGAAGGATCTGTGCGCGAGCGAATTCGGCGCGACAGGACTGCTGATGCTGCCTATCGACGTGGCCGCGAACTTCCCCGATCCGCTGCGATCGGACCTCGCCGAGCGGATCTACCGCGAACTGCGCATGGAAGGGCAGAAGTCGCCGGTGCCGCTCTACATCTACAACGGCGAACAGGAGTGGTGGATCCCCGCCGAAGGGGCTCGCAACCTGTACCGGGAGCAGTGCGCGCTCGGCGTGCCCGCCGTCTACCGCAGCGTGCCCGGCGAACATGTCATCGCCGCGGGCCTCGGCTATCCCGAGGCCATGAGCTGGATGGACGACCGGCTGCGTGGGATTCCCGCGCCGAACGAATGCGGCTGAGAATACGAATGCGGCCGAGGATGCGGCGCGATCTCGCGTGGTGTCAGGTCATGATGGTCAGCGGCGCCGGGCCCGACCATCCGCAGGGTAGGCCGCAGGTGGCCGTGACAGTGATCTGCTGTTCGCCGCGGGAGGTGACCCCGCGGACCTCGGTGGCATTGGCCGGATAGCCGCATACCGGGCATTTGCCGAAATAATTCAGTATTTCACGGGTACGGACGACGACGGCCGGACGGCTGTGCGCGCTCATGGTGCGGGCAACTCGATCGGAGACATACCCGAACAGTAGATTCGCCGGCCGTCCGCGGGCGCGATACGCAGATACCTCATGGGACTCACAGGGATACCGGGAACCGAGTGGTGAGATGTCCAGTACCGCGCCCGACCCGCCCCCGCCGCGACATCGCGACCGCTACGACGGACCCGGCAGGGCCGACCCGATTGCGGACGGATCGCCCGCGGACGGCCCGATGAGCAGCCGCTTGAGGATCTTGCCGGTCTCACCGCGCGGCAGCGCGCTGAGGAAGGTGACGTCGCGCGGCACCGAGAAACGGCTGAGCCGGTGCTTGATGTAGTTGCGCACCATATCCGAATCCAGGCCCGACCCTTCGCGTTTGACCACGAAGGCCGCGAGCCGCTGACCGAACTCCTGATCGGGCACGCCCACCACGGCGACCTCGCTGACCTGGGGCAGATACGCGAGCGCCTCCTCCACCGGGCGCGGGAAGACGTTCTCGCCGCCGGAGATGATCATCTCGTCGTCGCGGCCGTCGATGAACAGTTTTCCGGTCGCGTCCAGATACCCGAGGTCGCCGGTGTCGAGCATGCCGTCGGCCTCATCGGGCGGCGCGGAGTTGACATAGCCGTCGAAGAGCATGTGGTTGCCGACGAAGATGTGCCCGGTCGCGCCGACCGGCAGCGGCTGGTGGTCCGGTCCGAGCACCGCGACCCGGGTACCGAGCGGCGGACGGCCCGCGGTGGTCGGCGAGGTGCGCAGGTCCGCCGGATCGGCGACGGTGGCCCAGGACACCTCGGTGGAGCCGTAGACGTTGTAGAGGATGTCGCCGTACTCGTCCATGAACCGCAGCACGGTATTGGCTGTCAACGGCGCGCCACAGCTCGCCACCACTCGCAGACTGGACGTGTCGTAGCGCTCGCGGATGTGCGCCGGCAGTTCGAGGATGCGGTGCACCATGATCGGCACCGCGATGAACGTGGTGACCCGATGCTCGGCGATCAGGCGCAGACAGTCCTCGGCGTCGAACTGCGACGGCAGCACCACCGTCGCGCGCAGCGCGGTGCTCATCTGGAGCGCGGCCAGCCCCCAGGTATGGAACAGCGGCGCCGGGATGAGCATGGTGTCGTTGGCGCGCAGCGGGATACGCGACAGCAGTGCCGCCACGGTCCCGAAACCCTTGGGGTGCGGTCGGCGCGCGCCCTTGGGCGTGCCCGAGGTGCCGGAGGTGAGCACGATGAGCTTGCCCGAATGGGTCGGCTTGGGGAAGCGTTCGTGCCCCTGGGCGATCAGCTCCTCGATGCTGGTCGGCCCGGTGCCGGGCGGGCGGATGTCCACGGCGTAGCGGGCGATGTCGGAGTGCAGGTACCGCACGAGGTGGTCGAATTCGGCATCGACGAACAGCGCCGTGAGCTTGTCGCGCTGGACGACCTCCTCGATGCGCCGCGTCGGCAGTCCGGTGTTGAGCAGGGCGACGTCCACGCCGAGTTTGCCCGCCGCGACCATCAGTTCCACCATGCCGCGGTGGTTGCGGGCGAGCAGCCCGATGGCGTCACCCGGGCCGAGTCCGGTCGCGCTCATGGCCGCGGCGAGCGCGTGGGTGCGCGCGTGCATCTCGCCGAAGGTCCGCACGCCTTCGGCGTCGACCACGGCGATGCGCTCGGGGCAGAAGGCGGCCGCGGCCGCGTAGCCGCCTTCCAGGTTGAAGCCCCATTCGGCGAGGCGGCGCAGCTGCCGGATGCCGCGGTCGAGTCGGTAGGTGACCGCGACACCCGCCGTGACGATCTGCTTGGTGACCTCGGTGTGTCGGCGCAGCGGCGAATTCTCCCCGTTGACCACCACGGAGGTGCGCGCCCCGCGGATGAGGTCCTTGACGCGCCCGAGTCCGGCGCGGGTCCACTCGGTGACGGCGGCGTTGGACGCTTCGGCGACGGTCGGATGGACGCGGTTGGCGGCGAAGTAGGTCACGACGATCTTCGTGCGCTCCTCGTCCCCGGTGAGCCGGACCGAGGCGAAGCTGCCGATGGCGGGGCACTGGAGTTCGAAGCCGTCGCGGATACGCCCGACGACGATGCGCACGGAGTGGGTTCGGATGCCGCGCCGGGCGGTGCCGACCCGGACGCGCATCATCGCGTTCCCGTCGACACTCTCCAACGGTTCGCAGGCCCCGATACCGGGGAAGACGCGGGGATAGGTCTGGGGCTCCAGCAGCAGGTCCCATACCGCGGAGCGCGGGATCGCGAACTCCGCGACCACGTCGATGACATCGGCAACCATTGGCGTGCAATTCTCGTCGGCCAGTTCGAACAGCTCGGGTCGGCGGAGATTTCATTTGTAACCCCGGATTCACTTTGGGTCAAGCATGGATATCCGCGCTGGTCGGAGCCGGATATCGGCGGTTCGAAGATCGAATCGACCTGCGATTCAACCTTTTTGGGATAATCGCAGGCCGGATGGTCCGGGTATTCCCGCCATCGTACGGCCCGAAAACCTCGAGACTTTCTGTGACGATTCATAATCCGATCCGTGAAATTCCGTGCGTTTCATCGTGATAGGTTTCGGCTATTTCCACTGGGTGTGAGTGTCGTTGGCGCGCAGCGCTTCGGCGCGTCGTCCGGCCGGGGGCCGGAAGATCGGCCGGGGCGATCGGAAACTTCGCCGAAATAATGTCTCATCGGGACAATAGTCGTAGAATCGTGTCATGGGTACCGCGGATGTCGACGTCGACGGCCGCAGGCTACGCACCCGGCGCAGTCGCGCGGCGATGTCGCGAGCCGCGTTCGATCTGCTGGCCGAGCGAGGACTCGACGCGATCAGCGTGGAGGACATCACCGAACGGGCCGGGGTCACACGCCGCACCTTCAGCAGACACTTCGGCTCCATCGAGGAGGCCGTCCTCGGCGCCGTCGACCAGGACGTGCACCTGTTCAACGACGCGCTGCTGCGGCGCCCGCTCGCCGAGGCGCCGCTGATCGCCTTCCACGCCGCCGTGCACGACTGGCTCGAGGACGCCTACGGCGGCGAGCGCGCGGTTCTGCTCCCGCCGCGCTGGGAGCTGTTCCGGCGCATCGAGCGCGAACCCGCCCTCTTCGCCGGGTATCAGCGGATTCGGGCGGCGGGCCAGCGCGAATCGGTGCGCATCATGGCGACCAGACTCGGCGTCGATCCGGGCTTCGATCCGCGGCCGGCCGCGGCCGTGGCGGCGGGTTCCGCAATGCTGCTGGCCGCGTCGCAGGCGTGGGCGGAGGGGGACGATCCCGCGGATCTGCCCCGGCTCGTCGAGTCCTTCTTCGCCGCGCTGGACGAACTGGTCGCCGTGCGGCGGTACGAGGAGTCGGCGCCATGACCACCGGGTCGATCGATATCGTCCGTCGTACCTGCCGCCGCGTCGGCCTTGACCGCAATCCCATGCGCCGCGGCGAGGATCGCTGGCAGACCGGAATCGCCGTCCTGCTCGCGGTGGTGGTGCTGGCGGCCGTGCCGTTGGTGATCCTTTTCGTCGGACTGCCCGTGCACGCCGCCGAGACCAGGGCGGTGCAGACGCAGACGGCGCGGCTGCACAAGGTCGACGCGACGGTCACCGAGGTCGGCCAGGCGCCGCTGTACGCGCCGATCATCCCGGTGAAGCTCACCTGGCGCGATGCCGACGGCACTGTCCACACCGGCGATTACCACTCCGATATCGTGGTGAAAGTCGGTGCGACGCTGCCGATCTGGCTGGATTCCGCGGACCGGGTGGTCGAACCGCCCGCGTCGGACCGGGCACTGAGCCGCGCGGTGCTGACCTGTCTTGCCGTCCACGGCGCGGTGCTCATCGCCTGCGTCGGAAGCTATCTCGCGTTGCGCGGCGGTTTGGACCGCCGCCGGGCGCGACTGTGGGAAACCGAATGGGCGAAGGTGGGCCTGACCTGGGGCGGGTCGGCGAACTGAATTGGGCCGCAATCGAAGTGCGGCATGCCCGCCGGGCCGGGTAGGGGCGGGCGCGGCGGGCACACCGCGTGCGAGGCCACGCGCGGCGAACGAGGGCCAGGCACGCACCGAAGCGTAGGGTGCCGAATTCGCCCGCGATCACCGAACGCGAACGAGTCCGGATGTTCATCATACGATCGCCCGGCTGTGTTGTGAACTACGACAACACAACCGGGGGTCGGCGACTAGACCGGCAGCAGGCTGTGTTTGCGCGGATTCGGCTTGCGGACGGCGCCCTTGTCGCGCAAAAGGCGCAGCGCCTTGCGGATCTCGAGGCGGGTCTGCGACGGCTCGATGACCGCGTCGATGTAACCGCGTTCGGCCGCGATCCACGGGGTGGCGAGGGTGGCGTTGTAGAAGTCGATCATCTGCTGTCGCACGGCGGGGCGATCCTGGGCCTGCACCGCCTCGAGCTGCCTGCGGCCGACGATGCCGACCATGCTCTCCGCGCCCATGACCGCGATACGGGCGGTCGGCCAGGCCAGGCTGATATCCGAGCCGAGCTGTTTGCAGCCCATCACCGCGTAGCCGCCGCCGTATGCCTTGCGGGTCACCACGGTCACCACCGGCACCGTCGCCTCGATGACGGCGCGGAAGAAGCGTCCGCCGCGCTTGATGACGCCCGCGCGCTCCTCCTCGACGCCCGGCAGCACGCCCGGGGTGTCCACCACGAACACCAGCGGAAGTCCGAAGGCGTCGCAGAGCCGGATGAAATGCGTCGCCTTGTCCGAGCACTTGGCGTCGAGTGCCCCGCCGAGCACCTGCGGCTGATTGGCGACCACCCCGATGCTGCGGCCGTCGACCCGGGCGAACCCGGTGATCAGGTTCTGCGCGGTGGCCGCGCCGATCTCGTGGAATGCGCCGTCGTCGAAGATCCGCAGCAGGATCTCGTGCATGTCGTAGCCGACCTTGTCCGAGTCCGGGATGAGGGCGTCGAGTTCGCGATCGTGCGCGGTGAGCTCGGGTTCGAGCCCCGGATTCACGACCGGCGGCTGTTCCAGGCAGCTCGAGGGCAGGTAGCTGAGGTAGGAGCGGACCCAGTCGAAGGCGGCCTGCTCGTCCGGCGCGACGTGGTGGATGGTGCCGATCTCGGCCTGCACGGCCGCGCCGCCGAGTTCCTCCGCGGTCACGCTGTGGCCGGTCACCGCCTTGATCACCTCGGGGCCGGTGACGAACATGTAGGACTTCTCGGTGGCGACGAGAACGTCCATGTTCACCGGGCCGTACACCGAGCCCGCGGCGCATTTGCCGAGCATGACGGCCACCATCGGGACGAATCCCGACAGATCCTCCTGGCGGCGGCACATGAGCGCGTACCAGGCCAGCGAGGTCACCGCGTCCTGGATGCGGGCGCCGCCGGAATCGTTGATCGCCACCACCGGGCAGGCGTTCTCCTGGGCGAATTCCATCGCCGCGGCGACCTTGCGCCCGAACATCTCGCCGACCGAGCCGCCGTGCACGGTCTGATCGTGGGCGATCACCACGACCGGCCTGCCGTCGATATATCCCCGGCCGGTTACCACGCCATCGCCGTACATGGCGTTCTCGGCCCCGGGCTGGCGCATGAGCGCGCCCATTTCGACGAAGGAACCCGGGTCGAGCAACATGCGGACACGCTCGCGGGCGCTGGGTATGCCTTTGCTCTTGCGTTTCGCGATGCCGGTTTCGCCGGCGGGTTCCTCGGCGAGCTCCAGGATGTCCCGGAGTTCCTCCAGCTTCTCGCGTGTACCGCTCATATGGTGGTGCTGTCCTTCGAACTCGATGTTGCTGCCCGTCCGCCGGGATAACCGTACTTCAGGCGCGGCGCTCGATGTTATCCCTGCTGAGACGCGCGGCACAGGGGATCCGCCGATCTGATGGGACAGCTCACAGCGATACCGCGGAAGCTCTCGGCAGAGCGTCGCCCGCCGCCGCGCCGCTCCGGCGTTGTGCGCGGTCCCGGTCGCGGGGCTCCACGGTGGTGACAATGACAGACTTTCCGATCGGAACCGTCACGGCATCTACCGTCGGTGACGCGCGCAGCGCCGGAATTGCGCGGCCGGCGCTGCGCGCTCGCGTTCGGTGCGCATTTCGCCCCGAAACGAAATCCAGGTGGCTGAGTAGTTGCCAACCGCCGGAGGCGAAATCCTTTGTCGGAGCGGGCAGTGGGCGGCCCTTCGGGACGATAGCGCCCAACGGCCGTGATCGGCTTGTGATTTCACCCAAGATGGGCCGGGAAGGCTGGGGAAATACCAAGTTCGGATCGGCGAGTCTGTAATGGATCGACGGTCGTGGCTAGCCTTCGATAGTCATGGTGGGTATGAGAACCGGGTCCGATACCGGGACCCTGGCGAGCAGACTCGTCGAGCATCTGTCCTATCGTCCGCGCGGCACCGCGCCGGGCGATCTCACGACCGTCACCCGGCACTGCCTGGCCGCCGCGGTCCGCACGCTCGGACGGCCCGCGCCGCCGGGCGGGCAGCCCGACGAGATCGCCGGGTCGGCGGCGCGCTGGGCCCGTGAGGGCGTGGCGCTCGAGACCGTGCTCGGGGCCTACCACGACGGCATCCGCTCCGTACTGGAATTACTGGCCGACGGGGCCGAGCGCGACGATCCCGAGCAGGTCGTCGCGGGGGCGCGGTTGATCGTGCGTGCCCTCGAGATGGTCACCACGGCGGCCTCGACCGCATACGTGGAGGAACACCGCGTCGTGGCGAAGGAGCACCAGACCGCGGCCCAGACCCTGGTCTCGGCGCTGCTGGCCGGGCACGGGGTCGGGCGGATGGCCCGGCAGACCGGCATCTCCATCGCCCCGACCTACCAGGTCGTGGCCCTGCACATCCCGCCGCACCGCGACGAGGCGGTGCCCGGCGCCGGCCTGGCCGCGGCCAGGCACAAGCTGCGCCGCGTCCAGGCGGCGCTGGCCTACCCCCTCGGATCGCGTGCGCTGTCGCTGCTGTCCAGCGGGGGCGGGACCGTGCTGGTGCCCGTCGACGAGGCGGCAGGCGCGCTGACCCCGCTCGCGATGACCGAGGAGGTGTTGGAGCTGATGACCGCGGCGGCCGAGGTGCCGTTGACGGCGACCGTGGTGACCGGCCGGACCCGGCGCATTCCCGAACTCGCCGCCCGCGCGCACGAACTGCTGCACGACCTGCGCGCGTCCGGCCGCCGACCCGGTCTGTATCCGGTCCCCGAATCTGTGGAATAGCTCACAGTTGCGGATCGGCCGTTTTCGAAATCGCCACTGTGCCAAGCGAAATCCGACTGCGCCGGTACGATTCGTTCGCATCGGCGCCGGCCCCACCGTGATTCGCTCGGCAACTGGGTAATCGCGGTTGCGGTGGGAGTTCGCGCTCCCGCCGCGAACCGCCCGCCCAGCGGGTACCGAGGAGCCCCCGAACGAATGAACAGACGAGTACCGATCACCGCCGCCATGGCGGCCCTCGTGGCGGCGGGCTGCGTCGGCGGACCCGCCGTGGCCGACCCGTCGAATCCCGCGCCGCCGACGAGTACCGCACCCGCCGTCGACCCGAAGATGACCCGCACGGGCCTGTTGGGCAGTGAGACGATCGCGCCGGATCGGGAGCGGCTCTCCATAGCCTCCGCGGCCATGCGCCGTGTGGTCGCCGTCGACGTGCTGCGCGGCGCGGGCGTCGGACCGCGTCCGACGCTGTATCTGCTCGACGGTGTGGACGGCGAGGCGACCTCGGGCTGGCTGAGCAAGGGCGGCGCCGCGAAGTACTTCGCCGACAAACCGGTCGATGTGGTGCTGACCAGCGGCGGCACGGGCAGCATGTACAGCGATTGGGACCGCCACGACGCCGCACTCGGACTCAACCGGTGGGAGACCTTTCTCACCGTCGAATTGCCGCCCATCGTCGAATCACTGCTGCGGTCCAACGGCAAGCGGGCCATCGCTGGGGTGTCGATGGGGGCGCAGGCCGCCATGATGCTGGCGCAGCGCCATCCGGGCATGTACCGCGCGGTGGCGGGAATGAGCGGCTGCTATTCCACCGCCGACCCGCTCGGGCACGCCATC
This sequence comes from Nocardia arizonensis, assembly GCF_001310275.1. Classification (GTDB taxonomy): domain Bacteria; phylum Actinomycetota; class Actinomycetes; order Mycobacteriales; family Mycobacteriaceae; genus Nocardia; species Nocardia arizonensis. The sequence goes on along the minus strand of NZ_LGYZ01000050.1, from coordinate 103,884 downwards.
ACCACCATCACCGTGGCCTCGCGCGGCGGCAATGTGGACAATCTCTGGGGCCCGCCGACCTCGCCGGAATGGGCCGAACACGACACGGTGCTCGGCGCGGACCGACTGCGCGGGACGGCGGTCTACCTGTCCGCGGCCTCCGGCGCGCCCACCCACGCCGATCTGACCGAGGTGGCGCGGGCGACCGATATCGCCGCCGCCCTCGGGACGGCAGGCGGCGGCGCGGCTCTGGAGGCGGGCGCGCGGGCATGCACCGAACGTCTCGCGGGCAGGCTGGCCGAACTGCGGATTCCCGCGACGGTCGAATACTCCGACGCGGGCATGCACACATGGGTCGATTTCGAGGCCCAGCTGCCGCGCGCGTGGCGGGTGCTCGCGGTCGCGCTCGGCGTCGCCGGTACCCCCTGACCGGATCAGGTCCCGCCGTGACGGCGGTTCGGCAGGTACACGTCGACCGCGGCGTGACCGAACAGGGCGCGGTTGCCGCTGTGGGCGGTGAGGGCGAGTGTGGCCCGCCTGCGCCCGATGTCCAGACCGGTGACGCGGCCGCGGAATTCGACGCGGACGGTCTCCGATGCGGGCGTGCTCAGATGGTGGAGGTGGCGTGAGCTCTGGGCGCGCAGCCGCCGCACGATCGCCTCGGGTCCGAGTCGGCGTGCGAGATAGGTTGTGGCGAAGGCGAGTTCGACTGTGCTCGGGGCGATGCCCGTCGCCCCCGTCAGCCGCGCGTAGCGGTCGAGTTCGGCGCGGGTCAGCAGCACCGACCACGGCGCGGTCTCGTATCCGATCGACAGGTCCTCGAAGTCGACCGCGGCCGAGTCGATCTCGTCCCGAACCGGTGCCGGGCGGCGCGGACGGCGATCCGCGCGCGGCGGCGACGGCACGCTGTCGCCGCCGACACGGGTGAGCAGGGAGGTCGTGCCGGACTGCGCGATCACGCCGCGGTGATCGACCAAGGCGGTCCTGATCGCCAGGACGTGGTAGTCGGCGAAGTGCCGGAAGGAGTCCACCGCGGTGCGACAGGTCAGGCGGTCGCCGTCGCGCAGCGGTCTGCGCAGGTCGAGCACCTGGTCGACGTGCAGGATACGGTCGGCGGCCGCATCGGGGATCAGTTCGGTGAGCACGTCGCCGATGACTCCGGTGAGGATGGTGGCGGCGAACGAGGCGGGCGCCGCGAGCCCGGCCGCCCCGACGCGGCGCGGTGAATCCCGGACCGCGCGGGCGAATTCGCCGATGGTCTCGGCGCGGACGCGATACGGTCCCGTCGAACGGCGGTACTCCGTCGACGGGGCGTCGAATACGGCGCCGGATTCGCGCATAGTTCGCCTCTCGGTGCTGGGGAACGGATTTCGGGCGGGGCCGGTCGCGCCGATCAGGAGAGGGGGCCGAACGGTACGGCGAGCAACGGCACCTGATCCGGTGTGACCGCGCCGATCACGGTGACCCCGGCGTCGATGAAGTCGCCGACCGCGCGGTCGAGGTGGTCCGCGGAGGTGACCACGACCGCGTCGCGCGCTCCGATCTCCCGCATGACCCGGGCGGATTCGGCGGCATTGCCGAGAGTATCGACCGCGTCGCCCTCCACGTGCACGCGCTCGGCGGGGATGCCGTGTCCGATGAGCCAATTCGCCATCGCCCGCGCCTCGGTCACGCCGTTTTGCGGATTGCCGCCGGTGACGATGACCGGCGAGGCCGGGGCGAGCAGCGCTTGGGCGAAGCCGGCGTGCAGCCGGGCGATCAGTTCGGGTCGCATGGACCCGTCGGGCAGCAGACCGTAGCCGAGGACGACGATCGCCGTGCCGGGGCCGCGGAATCCGAGTGCGGCATGCTGTACCGGGGTCGCACCCGCCGGGGCGGCGCCGCCCGCGAGGCCGGTGGACATCGGCAACAGCGCGGCCGCGACGGTGACCGCGCCGAGCGCGGCTCGGATGACGGTGCGGACAGGGCGAGCGCCCCGGGGCTGATATGGCATGGCAACTCCGTCGATGGGCCGTCGGTGGGCTCCTGTGGGCTCGTCGGTCCATAGTGGGTCCGGTATCGACAGCGGCGGCAATGATTTTCGGAACCTGTTGACAGATCACCGCGGCGGAGTACGGCTTTTGGTATTCGTCCGTATCGACCTTGTGACGGCGACATGCACGGCGCGCCCGCGATTGTGATCGGCACTGGAATGCGTTCTCGCGTGGACGCGAGTCCGCGGCCCGCGCGAGAGCAAGGCGCGCCCGCGGTCGGCGGACGGGGCGTGGATAGCGTAGACCGGTCGCGTCGGCCTCGCCGGCGGCGCCACCCACCGGGTTCGCCGCACGGTGGTCGATCCGATGCCGCGGACCGATCCGATCAGGGTGCGACGCCGGTCATTCCGCTCGCATTTCGATTCGTCCGAATCTGGCCGTCACGTGCGTGACCGGGGGAGTCGCGCCGGTGCGGGCGCTGGAATTCCCCCATGTTCGGCGAGTCTGAAAATCGAAGAATTCACAGACGTCGTTCCGGAATAAAATCCGACTATTTGCCACGGTTTCACCGCGGCGGCACTGTTCGACCTGGGCGAGACGGTCCGCGCTTCGATGCCGAATCGTTGTCCGACGCCGTCGGCGGACGGGTTCGCTGTGGTTGGCGCAAAGGTAGCCGCTGACGGACCTATAGGTGCGGCAAATGCCGGTGAATAGACGTCGGAGCTGAGGCTACCCGGTGGGCGGTATCGAATTCGGCAGGCGGAGATCTGCGGCGTCGGCGTGTCGGGAACGCATCCCTTCGCACGCGACGCTGGAAGGCGAGTGCGGGTAAACCCACTAGTCAGATGGTATGGCGCGAGGATAGAGACCCGACCGAGACCTGTTGGCGGCAACGGGGTAACGTTCTCCCGCGTCGAAACGGTGAACATTGTGCCCGGCATTCGACATGGCTCCGAGTATGGTCGTTCGGTCTACACTGATCAGTGAATGCTGCCAGCTAGCTGGGCGCGCATGAGCTTCATCGCTTCAAACGCACGAACTAGTCCTCGTTTCTCATAGAGATGGTGGAAGACGTGGTTATGGAGGTGGGTTCTCGCTGGAAGTTGGCCGCGCCGGTGTCTGTTCGATGTCGGGCACGGTGGCGCAGTCGCACGCGATAGAGGGCGGGCGCGTTCATCAGTCGGGGTGGCGCCGCTCTTCTCACAGGTAATTCGGGTAATCGGGGTAATTCGGATACGGAACGTGGCCCTTGTCATGCGTCCGTGCTTTCGAGTTGGAGTTAGGGGTCACACGAATGAGTCTGAAGTCCGTCGGTTCCGGCGATGGTGAGCGCGATCTGATTCCGCTCTCCAGGGCGCAGTACGGCATGTGGCTTGCCGACAACCTGCCCGGCGGTCCACCGGTCAATATCGCCCAGTATGTCGAGATCGAGGGCCCGATCGACTCCGATGCCTTCGTGCGGGCGGTGAACGCCGCGGGCCGCGAGAACGAAACGCTCGGCGTACGTGTCATCGAAGTCGACGGCCGTCCCTACCAGTACGTCGACGACAGCCTCGAATACCGTGAATCCATCCTCGATCTCAGTGACGAGGAGGATCCCTTCGCCGCCGCGATGGAGTGGATGCGGCGCGACTACAACACCAAGGCCGTCGATCTGGCCCTCGACCGGCTCGCCGCCAGCCGGGTGATCCGCCTCGGCGCCGAGCGCTACCTGTGGTACGCGCGCGCCCACCACCTGATCATCGACGGCTACGGCGCGTTCAACCTGCTCATCCGCGTGACCGAACACTACAACGCCCTGCTCGAGGGCCGCGAGCCCAGCCGTCTCGTGGCGGCGGACCTGCGCGAGGTCGCCGAAACCGAAGAGGCGTACCGCAACAGCGCCCGCTTCCGCGCCGACCGGGCCTACTGGCTGGACAAGGTCGAGGGCCTGCCAACCCCGGTCAGCCTGGCGGGCCGGTCCGCGCGCTGGCACAAGGTGGACCGCTATGCGGGACACGAGCTCTCGCCGGAACTTGCGGGCGCGCTCGACCGCTTCGCCGCGGATTCCGGCGCCTCGGCCGCCCAGGTGATCATCGCCGCCTTCGCCGCGTTCCTGGCCCGAATGACCGGCACCGACGACGTCGTGCTTTCCTTGCCGGTCAGCGCGCGGGTCACCAAACGCCTGCGCAACGCCGCCGCCATGCTCGCCAACATGGTGCCGATCCGGTTCCGGTTCGACGCCACGACCACGGTGGGCGACGTCGTGGCCGCCTCGGTCTCCGAGCTGGTCGCGGCCATGCGCCATCAGCTCTACCGCTTCGAGGATCTGCGCCGCGAATCCGACGCACTCGACGCCACGGCCAACTCCTTCGGCCCGGTCGTCAACATCCTGTTCTTCGACACCGAGGTCCGGCTCGGCGAGGCGGTGGGCCGCTACCGCGCGCTGACCTCGGGTCAGCTCGACGACCTCCAGCTCAATATGTACCGCTCCGGCGACGACGCCCCGCTGCTGATCGAACTGCACGGCAACGCGAATCTATACGGCCAGGAAGAACTCGATTCGCACACTGCGCGTTTCATCGAATTCCTCGGCCGGGTCACCGCCGTCCCGCGTGACACCCCGGTGAGCGACATCGCTCTGCTCGACACCGCCGAATACGGGCATATCGTCGACGAACTCGCCGGCGAGGACGGTTCGCCCGCCGCGGGCACACTGGTCGATCTGCTGACGCGGCAGGCGGCGCGGACACCGGACGCCGTGGCGGTCACCGCGGGTGACGCCGCCCTCACCTACCGCGAACTCGACGAGCGCTCCAACCGCCTCGCCCGCCGTCTCGTCGCGCGCGGCGCCGAGCCGGAGACCCTGGTCGCCATCGCCATGCCGCGCACGGCCGATCTCGTCGTCGCCACCCTGGCCGTGCTCAAGTCCGGTGCGGGCTATCTGCCGCTGGATCTGGCCCATCCGGTCGACCGCCTCGCCTACGTCCTGGCGGACGCCGATCCGATCGCCGTGCTCACCACCGGCGAATTGCGCGACCGCGTCCCCGGCGTGGCCGACCGCGTCGTGCTGTTCGACACCAAGGACGAAACCGGCGAGACCTCCTGCGCCCCGCTCACCGACGCCGACCGGCGCGCACCGTTGCGCCCCGAGCAGGTGGCCTATGTCATCTACACCTCCGGCTCGACCGGTAAGCCCAAGGGCGTGGCGATCCCGCATCGTGCCGCGGCCACCTATCTGGTCAACTCGTGCGCGAAGTTCGGCGTCGAGCCCGCCGACGTGTGGACCTTCTTCCACTCCTACGCCTTCGACTACTCCATCTGGGAGATCTTCGGACCGCTGGTCAGCGGCGGTCGGGTCGTCGTGGTGGACACCGCGACCAGCCGCGCGCCCGACGAGATGGTCGCGCTCGTGGCGCGCGAGCGGATCACGATCTTCAGCCAGACCCCGTCGGCGTTCTACCAGTTCGCCGCCGCGCGAGGCCGCTATGCCGATGCCGGGGAACCGGCGGGGGAGCTGTCGCTGCGTCAGGTCGTGCTCTCCGGTGAGGGCCTGAATCCGGGCTGGCTGACCGAATGGTACGAGCGCAATCCCGAGGTGCCGCTGCTGGTCAACAGCTACGGCATCACCGAGACCACGGTGTTCGTGACCTACCAGGCACTTTCGCGCGCCGACGCGGTGCCGGGCGCCCTCGGCGTCATCGGCCGCGCGCTGCCCGGCCTGCGGACCTACGTCCTGGACGACCGGCTGCGGCCGGTGCCGACGGGGGCGTGGGGCGAAATCTATGTCGCGGGCGATCAACTCGCTCGCGGCTATCGCAATAGGCCGTCGTTGAGCGCGGCCCGTTTCGTGGCCGACCCGTTCGGACCGCCCGGCGCCCGCCTGTACCGCAGCGGTGACGTGGCGCGCTGGAACCATCGGGGCGAACTCGAATATCGCGGCCGCGCCGATCAGCAGGTGCAGTTGCGCGGGTTCCGCATCGAACTCGACGAGATCCGCGCCGCCCTGTCGAGCCATCCCACGGTGGCGGCGGCGGTGGCGGTCGTGCACCTGCCCGATACCGAGGCCGCCACCTTGATCGGCTATGTCGTGCCCGCGGGCGACTCGGTGTGCGATACCGAGGCCCTGCGCGCGCACGTGGCCGCGCAACTGCCCGAATACATGGTGCCCGCCACGGTGGCGACACTCGCGGCGCTGCCGCTGACGGTCAACGGCAAGGTGGATCTGCGGGCGCTGCCGGAGCCGGTCTTCGACTCCGCCGCACCGTATGTCGCGCCCCGCACCGATGTCGAGGCGCTGATCGCCGACGTCTTCGCCGAGGTGCTCGGCGTGGAACGCATCGGCGTACTCGACAGCTTCTTCGACCTCGGCGGCAACTCCATCACCGCCACCGGCGCCGCCGTGCGGATCGCCGAGGTCACCCGCTGCGACCTGTCCGTGCGCGACCTGTTCGGCAGCCCGACCGTCGCCGGACTCGCCGAACTGCTGACCCGCGCCGACCGCCCCTCGCGCACCGCGCTGACCGCCGTGGCGCGCATGGCGCCGATTCCGCTCGCACCCGCGCAGAACCGGATCTGGGTCCTCAATCAGGCCGATCCCGGATCGGCGGCCTACAACATCCCGCTGGTGCTGCGCCTGACCGGACGGCTCGACATCGAGGCGCTGCGCATCGCCTTGACCGACGTGATCGATCGCCACGAATCCCTGCGCACCCGCTATCCCGACGTGAACGGACAGGGCAGCCAGGTCGTGTGGCCGCCGTCGCGCATCGCGCCCGACCTGCGGCCCGAAACGGTCACGGGGCCCGAGGAACTCGCCGAGCGTATCCGCGAACTGGTGTCGACGGGCGCGGATCTGCGCGAACGCCCGCCCCTGCGAGCCGCCCTGCTGCGCACCCCCGAACGCGGCAGTCACGTCCTGGTCGTCGTCCTGCACCACATCTGCTGTGACGGTTGGTCGCTGCGGCCGCTGGCGGTCGACGTGGCGATGGCCTACAAGGCGCGCGTGGACGGCAAGGCGCCCGAATGGCAGCCGCTGTCGGTGCAGTACGCCGATTACAGCATCTGGCACCACCGCTTGCTCGGCGACGAGGCCGACCCCGAATCGCTGTCGGCGCGTCAATTGCGCTACTGGCGTGAGCGTTTGGCCGGTCTCGCGCCGGTGCTCGAACTGCCCGCCGACCGTCCGCGCCCGGCGCGTGCCTCCCTGCGCGGCGATGTCGCGCACGCGGCGATCGCGGCCGATACCTTCACCGGCGTCGAACGATTGGCGCAGGCCACGGGCGTCACCACCTTCGTCGTCGTGCACGCGGCGCTCGCGGCGCTGCTCGCACGGCTCTCGGGAACCGGCGACATCGCCGTGGGCGCGCCGGTGGCCGGGCGCGGCGAGCGGGCGCTGGAACCGCTCGTCGGCATGTTCGTCAACACCGTGCCGCTGCGCACCGAGGTGCGCGCGGCGGAATCGTTCCGCGCGTTCCTTGGTCGGGTCAAGGAGGTCGATGTCGACGCCTTCGCCCACAGCGATCTGCCCTACGAACGCATAGTGGACGAGCTCTACCCCAAGCGTTCGGCCGCCTACGCTCCGCTGTGCCAGGTGTATCTGGTCTTCGACAATTTGCAGCGGGCGCACGCGGAACTGGCCGATCTGACCGTCGACGTCCTGGATCCGGGCGCCGAGCCCGCGAAGGTGGACCTCATCGTCACGGTGGCCGAGAACGCCGCCGACAGCGGTGATGTCGCGGTCCGGGTCAACTACGCGACCGATCTGTTCGACCGCGCCACCGTGGAGGAGTTCACCTGCAGACTCGAACGGGTCCTCGCGGCCTTCGTCGCCGATCCCGACCTGCCGGTCGGCGCGGTGGAACTGCTGTCGCCGAACGAGATCGAGTCGTTCGTGCCCGCCCGCGGCCGGGCGGCCGAGACCCCGCGCGTGCTCGCGGAGGTGTTCGCCGTGCGTGACGCGGACGCCGAGGCGGTGATCGCGGGCGAGCGCACGGTGACCTACGGCGAACTCGACGCCTGGTCCAATCGTCTCGCGCGGCGGCTGATCGCCGCGGGGGTCGGCCCGGGTGCGCAGATCGGTCTGGCGATGGGCCGCTCCGTCGAATTCGTCGCGGGGGTATGGGCGGTGGCAAAGACCGGCGCGGCGTTCGTGCCCCTCGATCCCCGCTATCCCGCCGACCGCATCGCGCACATGGTGGCCGACTCCGAGATCCGGCTGGCGCTGACCGTTTCGGCGCACCGCGACCTCGTGCCCGCGCACGTCGAGACGCTGGTACTCGACGGCGCGCGCACCGACCTGTCGGCGCATTCGCCGCTGGCGCTCACCGACGCCGATCGGGTGCGGCCGAGCCGCCCGATGGACGTGGCGTATGTGCTCTACACCTCCGGGTCGACGGGTACGCCCAAGGGCGTCGCGGTGACCCATGAAGGGCTGGCGAATTTCGCCGCGGAACAACGCGATCGGTACCGGGTGGACACCATGTCACGGGTATTGCAGGTCGCCGCACCGGGATTCGACGCGGTCATGCTGGAACTGCTCATGGCCCACGCCAACGGCGCGGTGCTCGTGGTGTCGCCGCCGGAGGTCTTCGCGGGCGCGGAACTGGTGGATGCGATTCGCGCGCACCGGGTCACGCACGCCTTCCTCACCCCGAGCGTGCTGGCCACCATGACGCCCGATGGCACCGAAACGCTGCGCGTGCTGGTCGCGGGTGGCGAGGCCGTCTCCGCGGAGACGGTGGCGGTGTGGGCGCCCGGCCGGGAACTGTACAACGGCTACGGTCCCACCGAGACGACCATCATGGTCGCCATCAGCGAGCCGCTCGCGGTCGGCGAGCCGGTCACCATGGGCGGTCCCATCCGCGGTATGGACGCGCTCGTCCTCGATACCGCGTTGCGCCCGGTGCCGGTCGGTGTGGCGGGCGAGTTGTACGTCTCCGGTGTGCAATTGGCGCGCGGCTACTCGGGCCGCCCGGTCGCCACCGCGGCGAGCTTCGTGGCGAATCCGCACGGCGCGCGGGGCGCTCGCATGTACCGCACCGGTGACCTGGTCCGCTGGCGCGTCGATCGCACGCTGGAATATCTGGGGCGCGAGGATTTCCAGGTCAAGATCCGCGGCCAGCGCATCGAACTCGGCGAGATCGAGGCCGTGCTGGCGGCGCACCCGAGCGTGGCCACCGCCGTGGCCGTCGGCGTCGCGGCGGAGGCGGGTGTGCGCCTTGCCGCCTACGTCGTGCCCGCCGACGGCGCGGTGATCGACACCGCCGCCCTGCTGCGCCATGCCGGAGGGCTGCTGCCGTCACATATGGTGCCCGACGGTCTGACCGTGCTCGACGCCTTGCCGCTGTCCGCGGTCGGCAAGATCGATCGCTCGGCGCTGCCCGCACCCGAATTCGCCGCGGCCGCCGAATATGTCGCGCCTCGCGACGCCGACGAGACCACGGTGGCGGAGATCTTCGCCGAGGTGCTCGGCGCACGGGTCGGCGCACTGGACAACTTCTTCGACCTCGGCGGCAATTCGCTGTCGGCCACCCGGGTCGCGGCCCGCTTGGCGGGCGCGTTCGGTGTCGAGGTGCCGCTGCGCGCCATTTTCGAGGCGCCGACGGTCGCGGCACTGGCCGGGCGACTGCGCAGCGCGCAGACCTCGACCCGCGCACCGCTGGTGGCGCGGGAGCGGCCGGAGCGCGTCCCGCTCTCACCCGCCCAGGCGCGCATGTGGTTCCTGAACCGCTTCGATCCCGCCGCTGCCGTATACAACGTGCCGATCGTGGTGCATCTGACCGGTGAACTCGACGTGGCGGCCATCCGGGCGACACTGGTCGACCTGACGGAACGGCACGAAACGCTGCGCACCTTCTACCCGGACAGCGACACCGGACCGCACCAGGTGGTCGTCCCGGCCGCCGAAGCCGCACCGAACCTGGAGCCGGTCGAGGTGCCCGCCGCGGAACTCGAGGCGCGCATCGCGGCCGAGAGCGCTGCGGGATTCGACGTCACCGCCGCCCCGCCGTGCCGGATCACCCTGCTGCGCACCGCCGCCGACCGGCACACGCTGATCCTGGTCGTGCACCACATCGGCATCGACGGCTCCTCGCTCGCGCCGCTGGCCGCCGACCTCATGACCGCCTATCGCGCCCGCCGCGCTGGTCGCCGTCCCGACTGGGCCCCGCTGCCCGTGCAGTATGCCGATTACGCCCTGTGGCAGCGGGATCTGCTCGGCGCCGAGGACGATCCGCACAGCCCGACCGTGGCGCAGACCACCTATTGGCGCACGGCGCTGGCGGATCTGCCCGAAGTGCTCGACCTGCCGACCGACCGCCCGCGCCCGCCGCGGCAGACCTTCCGCGGCGCGACCGTGTCGACCACCGTGCCCGCCGCGACGCACGCCGATATCGTCGCGTTCGCGCGGGCCAACGACGTCACGGTGTTCATGGTCATGCACGCGGCCTTCGCGGCCCTGCTCGCGCGGCTGGCGGGCACCGGCGATATCGCCGTGGGCACCCCCATCGCGGGTCGAGGCGAGCCGGGACTCGACGGCCTGGTCGGGATGTTCGTGAACACGCTGGTGCTCAGGACACGCGTCGAGCCGGACATGTCCTTCTTCGGCGTGCTGGAATCCGCGCGCGCCACCGACCTCGCGGCCTTCGAGAACGCCGATATCCCCTTCGAACGTCTCGTCGAGGTGCTCAACCCGCCGCGTTCCGCCGCGCACGCGCCGCTGACGCAGGTCGGCTTCTCCTTCCAGAACATCGAGATCCCGACCGTGCGATTCGACGGCCTCGAGGTCTCGGCCCGCATGATCGATCCGGGCGTGGCGAAATACGATCTGCACCTGAACCTGGTCGACACCGTCGGTCCTGACGGCGAACCCGGTGACATGGCGGTCGAATTCGGCTACGCCACAGATCTGTTCGACGAGTCGACGGTCGCGCTCTACTTCGACCGCTACCTGCGGCTGCTGCGCGCGGTGCTGGCCGATCCGTCCCGGCGGGTCGGCGATGTCGACCTGCTGACCGCCGCCGAGACCCGGGCGCTGACCGCGCTGTCGCTGGGGCCGGTCGGCGACGAGCCCGAGACCACGGTCGCGGAGATGGTCGCCGCCCAGGTCGCGGCGACGCCGTCGGCCACCGCGGTGATCGACGCCGAATCCGGTGCGCGCCTTGACTACCGCGCCTTCGCCGCGCGGGTGAACGCGATGGCGCACGCCCTCATCGGCCGCGGTGTCGGTCCCGGCACCCTCGTCGGCGTCGCCATGCGGCGCGGTGTCGACCTGCTGACCTCCCTGTACGCCATCCACGCCGCGGGCGGCGCCTATCTGCCGCTCGATCCCGAGCACCCGGCCGAGCGCACCCGCGCCGTCGTGGCCGCCGCCCGCCCGCTCGCGGTACTCACCCGCGCACTCGATGACGCGCCACTGCCCGCGGACGTAACAGTCTGGCGCTATGAGGAATTCGACCTCGAGCGCGCGGTCCCCGCGATCACCGACGCCGATCGGATCCGGCCGCTGCATCCGGCCGACCTGGCCTACGTCATCTACACCTCCGGGTCGACGGGTGTGCCCAAGGGCGTCGCGGTGCCGCACGCCGCGGTCGCCAATCAGCTGCGGTGGATGCGTGATCACTACCGGCTCGGCGAATCCGATGTCCTGCTGTGGCGCACCCCGGTGACCTTCGACCTGTCGGTGTGGGAATTGTTCTGCGCCGCGGTGAGTGGTGCGGCCCTGGTCGTGGCCGAGCCGGGCGCGCACACCGATCCGGTCGCCCTGGCCCGGTTGATCGCCGAATACGGAGTAACCACGGTCGATTTCGTGCCGTCGCTGTTGTCGGCCTATCTGGAGGCCAATGGCGCGGGCTGTATCCCGGAGCACTGCCGGGTGTTGTGCATCGGCGAGGCGTTGCCCGCCGAGACGGTGCGGCGCTTCCGCGAATGCACCGACGCGCGCATCGACAATCTCTACGGTCCGACCGAGGCCGCCGTCAGCGTCACCGCCCACCGTGTCGGCCCGGTCGGCGACGGCGCGGTGCCGATCGGCGCACCGGAGACGAATGTGGTGCTGCGCGTGCTCGATACGCGTCTGCGCCCGGTGCCGCCCGGGGTGACCGGTGAGCTGTATCTGGGCGGTGTGCAGTTGGCACGCGGCTATCACGGCCGGCGCGCGCAGACGTCGGCGGCCTTCGTCGCCGACCCCTTCGCTCCCGGACAGCGCATATACCGCACCGGTGACCTGGTGCGCTGGGACGGCGCGGATCTGCGCTACGTCGGCCGCGCCGACACGCAGGTGAAACTGCGCGGCCTGCGGGTGGAACTCGGCGACGTGGAGGCCGCGCTGCGCGCGCACGAGTCGGTGAGCGCGGCCGTCGCGCAGGTGCGCGTCGCCGCGGGCGAACAGCGGCTGATCGCCTACGCCGTGGCGGGGCAAGGTTTCGACGCCAAGGAGATTCGCGGATTCCTGCTGTCGCGGCTGCCCGCCTACATGGTGCCGTCGGCGGTCATCGCCATCGACGCGGTGCCGCTGACCGCCAACGGCAAGATCGACTACCGTGCTCTGCCGACCCCGGATCAGAGCCATTTCGTCACCGAATACCGCGCACCGCGCGGTCTGCTGGAACAGGCCGTGGCGGGCGTGTTCGGCGACCTGTTCGGCATCGCCGAGGTCGGCGCGGACGACAACTTCTTCGAACTCGGCGGCAACTCGCTCGTGGCGACTCGCGCGTTGAGCCGCATCGGGTCCGTGGTCGGCGTCTCGATTCCGGTGCGCGCCATCTTCGAGGCGCCCACCGTGGCGGCACTGGCCGATCGGATCGCTCATCTGCGGGCCGCCCCGAGTCTGCCCGCACCGTCGCGCCGCACCCGTCCCGCGCGGGTGCCGCTGTCACACGCGCAGACCCGCATGTGGCTGCTGAACCAGTTCGAACCCGAATCGGCCGGCTACGTGGTGCCGATGGCGATCCGGCTCACCGGCCCGCTCGACGTGGCCGCCCTGCGCGCGGCCTTCGCCGACGTGGTGGACCGGCACGAGACCCTGCGCACCACCTATCCGGCGATCGACGGCGTGCCCGCGCAGGTCGTGCTCGACACCGAGGAGGTCGCGGCCGTCCACGACCTCACCCCCGAGTCGATCGCGCCCGCGGATCTCCCCGCCCGGCTTGCCGCCTTCGTCGGCACCGGATTCCAAGTGACGCAGGGTGTTCCGTTGCGCGTTGCGCTCTTGCGACTCGGGGAGCGGGAATGGGTCGTCGCGGTGGCGGTGCACCACATCAGCTGCGACGGGTTCTCCGTCGCGCCGCTGGTCGCCGATGTCATGACGGCCTATCGCGCGCGGGCGGCCGGTAATTCGCCGCAGTGGTCGCCGCTCGCGGTGCAGTACGCCGATTTCACGCTCTGGCAGCTCGAGGTGTTGGGCGCGGCGGACGACCCGCGGTCGCCGATCGCGCGGGATATCGCCTACTGGCGTGCGCGATTGGACGGCATTCCCGATCGGCTCGACCTGCCGACCGACCGTCCGCGTCCCGCCGTGCAGAGTCAGCGCGGCGCGGTGCTGCGCGCGACGATTCCGGCCGAGGTGCATTCGCGGATGCGGGAATTGGCGCGCCGCACCGGCAGTACGCCGTTCATGGTGATGCACGCCGCGCTGGCGGCGGTGCTGGCTCGACTTTCGGGCGGTGACGATATCGCGATCGGCGTGCCGCACGCGGGCCGCGGTGACCGCGCGCTCGACGATCTGGTCGGCATGTTCGTCAACACCCTGGTGATGCGGACCCGCGTCGAATCCGGCGAGTCGTTCCTGTCACTGCTCGAGCGGGTGCGCCGCACCGACCTCGACGCCTTCGACCACGCCACGGTGCCGTTCGAACAGTTGGTTGAGGCGCTCGCGCCCGCCCGCTCGACCTCGCACACGCCGCTGTTCCAGGTCATGCTGGCCTACCAGAACATGGCGCGCGGCCGTCTGGAACTGCCCGACCTGACCGTCGAGAACGTCGATCCGGGTGACAGCGCCGCGATCTACGACATGCTGTTCATGGTGTCGGAGGAATTCGGGCCGCACCACGAACCCGCTGGCATCGCGGTGCGCCTGACCTACGCCACCGACCTGTTCGACGAGGAGACGACGCGCCGTTGCGTCGACCGCCTCGCGCGCGTGCTCGACGCGGTGAGCGACGAAGCGCAGACCGTCCTCGGCGATATCGACCTGCTCGACGACGACGAGCGGGCCCTGCTGCGGCGCTGCAACGACACCGGCCCCGCGGCCGCCGTCGGCACGCTCGTCGACGCGTTCGACGCCCAGGTCGCCCGTACCCCGCATCGTCCCGCCATCAGGGTGCCGGGCGGCGACACCTGGACCTACCGTGAGTTCGATGAACGCGTGAATCGGCTCGCGCGCAGGTTGATCGCGCTCGGCGCGGGCGCGGAAACCGTGGTCGCGGTCGCCATCGGCCGCAGCGCCGAGCTGGTGACGGCACTGTATGCCGTGGTCAAGGCAGGCGCCGCCTTCCTGCCGATCGATCCCGCCTATCCGCCCGCGCGTATCGAGCGCGTATTCGAGGTGGCCAACCCCCTGCTTGTACTGACCACAGCGGCCGACGGCGACAACCTGCCGCGCGACTACCCGCGCGAGGTTATCGACGAGGCGCACTCGGCCGCGCTGTCGTCCGCGACGGTGACCGACGCGGAGCGCTCGGCCCCGCTGCGGCCCGACGCCTTGGCCTACGTGCTGTTCACCTCCGGGTCCACCGGAACGCCGAAGGGCGTCGCCCTCACCCACGCCGCGACGGTGAGTCAGCTGGCGTGGGCGCAACGCGGGTGGCCGCACGACGCCACCGACGCGGTGCTGTTCAAGACGCCGATCACCTTCGATATCGCCGTCTGGGAGCTGTTCTGGCCGTTGCAGACCGGCGCGCACATCGTGGTCGCCGAACCGGACGGACATCGCGATCCGGCGTATCTGCGCGACGTGGTCGCCCGATTCGGAATCTCGACGATCCACTTCGTGCCGTCCATGCTCGACGTGCTGCTCGAGTCGGCCGGGGACAACGCTCTGACCTCGGTGCGCCGGGTCTTCATCGCCGGTGAGGCGCTGGCGCTGCGCACCGTGGACGCCGCCGCGGGCGTGTTCCCGTACGCGGCGGCGGTCAACTGGTACGGCCCGGCCGAGGCCGAGGTCGTGACCTGGGCGGTCCCCGAATCCGCCGGCGCGGCGGGCATGATGCCGATCGGCGCACCGGTCGCGGGCATGCGGGTGCACGTCCTTGACTCGCGGCTGCGTCCGGTGCCCGTCGGTGTGGTCGGCGAGTTGTACGTCTGCGGCGTCCAGCTCGCGCGCGGCTATCACGCGCGACCGGATCTCACCTGCGCGGCCTTCGTGGCCGACCCGTTCGGATCGGGCGAGCGGCTCTACCGCACCGGCGACCTGGTGCGTATGCGGCCCTCCGGGCAGCTCGAGTACATCGGCCGCCGCGACTTCCAGGTCAAGGTCCGCGGTCAGCGCGTCGAGCCCGGTGACATCGAATCCGCGCTCTACGACATCGCGCAGGTCGCGCGGGCCGCGGTGACGGTGACGCCGCAGCGCGTCGTCGCCTACGTCACGCTCGTGCCCGGCGCGGATATGGACGGCCGCGCGATCCGGGCGGCACTGGCCCGCGCGCTGCCGGCGTATCTGGTGCCCTCGCACGTGCAGGTGCTTCCCGAGATGCCGCTGACCGCCAACGGCAAGCTCGACCGGGCCGCTCTGCCGGAACCGGTGTTCGAGGCCGGGGAGGAATACCTCGCTCCACGCGGCGAACGGGAGACCGCGCTCGCGGGCATCGTCGCCGAACTGACCGGTGTCGACCGGGTCGGCGTGACCGCGAATCTGTTCGATATCGGGGTCACCTCGCTCTCGGCCGCCCGTATCGCGGCGCGCGCGGAAGCCGCCCTCGGTGTCACGGTCGGCATCCGGGACATCTTCGAGGCGCCAACGGTGGCCGCGCTCGCCGAACTCCTCGCGGGTCGCGGGAGCTCGCGGGCACTGCCGCTGACGGCGCGTCCCCGCCCGGCCGTCGTCCCACTTGCCACCGCCCAGCGCCGGATGTGGCTGCTCAACCAGCTCGACACCGCCTCGGCGGCCTACAACATCTGTCTGGCGGTCCGTCTGACCGGCGCGTTGGACGTCGAATCGCTCGGCGCGGCCTTGCGCGACGTGCTCGAGCGCCACGAACCGCTGCGGACGGTGTACCCGGCCGTGGACGGCGAACCCTGTCAGCTCGTGCGCGAGACCTCCTCGGTGGTGAAGGATCTGGCCTTCGAGCCCGAGCCGGTAGTCGACGAGACCGATCTCACCGCGCGCATCGGCGCGACGGTGTCCGCGGGATTCGATGTCGCACATGGTGTCCCGCTGCGCGTCCGGCTGTTGCGGGTCGCCTCCGACACCCATGTCCTCGTGGTCGTCGTGCATCACATCGCGGCGGACGGCGCATCCATGCCGCCGCTGGCCCGCGATGTGTTCACCGCCTACCGTGCCCGCACGCTCGGCCGGCGCCCGGACTGGGCTCCACTGGCCGTGCAGTACGCCGATTACGCGCTGTGGCAACGTGATTCGCTCGGATCGGAAACCGATCCCGAGTCGGTGATCGGCCGCCAGATCGCCTACTGGACCACCGCGCTGGACGGATCGCCGGAATTGCTCGACCTGCCCACCGACCGGCCGCGTCCGGCCGCCATGTCGATGGTCGGCGCGAGTACGCGCTTCGTGGTGCCCGCCGACCTGCACGATGCCGTGGTGCGGTTGGCCCGGCGCGAGGGCGTCACGATGTTCGTGGTGCTGCACGCGGCGCTGGCCATCGTGCTGGCCCGGACCGCACACGAGCCTGATATCTGCATAGGCACTCCGGTGGCCGGGCGCGGCAGGCGCGAACTCGACGATCTGGTCGGCATGTTCGTCAATACGGTGGTACTGCGCACCGTGGTCGAGGACGAGTGCAGCTTCGGTGAATTCCTGGCCCGGGTGCGCGAGACCGACCTGCGGGCGCTGGCCAACGCCGACCTGCCCTACGAACGTCTGGTCGAGATCATCGACCGGCCGCGTTCGGCCGCCTATTCGCCGCTGTTCCAGGTCATGCTCGGGGTCCAGCCCGCGGGCGGAGTGCGTCTCGAACTGCCCGACATCAGCGTCGAGCCCCTCGATCCCGGCCTCGCGCAGGCCAAGACCGATCTCACCGTCCTGCTGACCGAACGCGCCGAAGGTGACCGCAATACCGGTATCGACGGCGAGATCATCTATGCCACCGACCTTTTCACCGCCGCCACGGCCGAATCGCTGGCCGCGCGCCTGCTTCGGGTCCTGGAGGCGGTCACCGCCGATCCCGCCGGCTCGGTGGGCTCGGTGTCGCTGCTCGACGCGGGGGAGTGTGCCCGGTTCGTACCCGCCTGGGGCGGTGACACGGTCGCGCCCGGACTGTTCCCGGACCTGCTGAGCGCGGCGGCCACCGCGGCTCCCGAGGCGACCGCGCTGATCGGGGTCGACGGCACGCTCACCTACGCCGAATTCGACCGGCGGTCCAACCGGCTCGCCGCGTACCTGCTCGCACGTGGTGTCGGGACCGGCGCCGCGGTGGCGCTCGCGGTGCCGCGATCGGTGGACTACCACATCGCCATGTGGGCCATCGCCAAGACCGGCGCGACCTTCGTGCCGGTGGATCTGCGCTATCCGGCGCGCCGCATCGAGCACATGGTCACCGACTCCGGCGTCGTCCTCGGCCTCACGACTCGTGCGGCGCGTGCGGCGCTGCCCGAGGGCCTGGACTGGCCCGCGCTCGACGACCCGGACACCGCCGCCGAGATAGCCGCGCGGTCCGACCGGCCCATCACCGACGCCGATCGCCCGCGCCCGCTGCGGCTCGGCGACGCGGCCTACCTGGTCTACACTTCCGGCTCAACCGGAACACCCAAGGGCGTGGTGGTCACCCATGCGGGTCTGGTCGGGTTCGCCGAAGTCGAGCGCGAGCGCTACCTGGTCGACACCGACTCCCGGGTGCTCCAGGTCGCGGCGCCGGCCTTCGACGCGGTGCTGCTGGAGGCGCTGATGGCGATCGCCGCGCGCGCGGCGCTGGTCGTCTCGCCGCCCGACGTCTTCGGCGGGGCGGATCTGGCGGCGCTCATCCGAACCAACGGCGTGACACACGCCTTCCTGACGCCCAGCGTGCTTGCCACGATCCCGGCGGGCGAACTGGAGTCGGTGCGCACGCTCGCGGTGGGCGGCGAGATGGTCGGCGCGGACGTCGTCGCCGCCTGGTCACCGGGGCGGCGGCTGCACAATATCTACGGCCCGACCGAGACCACCATCGTCACCACCATCAGCGAACCGGTGCGTCCGGGCGATCCGATCACCATCGGCGGCCCGATCCGCGGCGTCGGCGCGGTGGTGCTGGACGAGCGGCTGCGGCCCGCGCCCATCGGGGTCGCCGGCGAGCTGTACCTGTCGGGAATCCAATTGGCGCGCGGCTATCTGAACCGCCCCGGCGCGACCGCGTCGGCGTTCGTGGCCGGTCCCTTCGGTGAGCCGGGCGCGCGGATGTACCGGACCGGCGACATGGTCCGCTGGACCGCCGACGGCGCTCTGGAATACGTGGGCCGTATCGACTTCCAGGTCAAGATCCGCGGCCAGCGCATCGAACTCGGCGAGATCGACGCTGCGCTCACCGCCCATCCGCTGGTGGCGACCGCGGTGACCGTGAGCCGCGGCGGACCGGGCGGTCAGCCCGCACTGGTCTCCTACGTCGTGGCCGAATCCGGTGCGGACATCGATCCGGCCGGCGTGCGCGCCCACGTCGCGGCGACGCTGCCCGCGCACATGGTGCCCGCCGTCGTCACGGTCCTGGACCGCATGCCACTCGCCTCGACCGGCAAGGTCGATCGGAAGGCGCTGCCGGAACCCGATTTCGAGGTCGAGGTCACCGCGGAGGTCGCGGTGTCCGGCGAGGTCGAGCGGACCATCGCCGCCGCCTTCGCCGACGTGCTCGGCATCGCCTCCGTCGGCGCGACGACCTCGTTCTTCGCCCACGGCGGCGACTCCATCATGGTGATCCAGCTGGCCTCGCGACTGAAGTCGGCCGGTGTGCTGGTGACCGCGCGGGACATCTTCGAGCGCAAGACCGTTCGGGAGCTCGCGCGCGTCGCCGAACAGACGCGGCGCGCCACGCTGCCCGAACTGCCGGGCGGCGGCGTGGGCGAGATCCCGGCGACGCCGATCGTGGCGTGGTTGCTCGGCCTGTCCGGCCACACCGACCGGTTCGCACAGTCCATGCTGGTCCGGCTGCCCCGCACCGCGACCGCCGAACAGGTCACCGCGACCGTGCGCGCCGTGCTCGACCGGCACGACATGCTGCGGGCGCGCCTGCGCGACGGAGGTCTCGAGGTCGCGCCTGCGGGCGCGGTCGACGCGGCCGCGGCGGTGACGGTGCACCGGATCGACGCCGAAACCGCCCCGGGCACGGATGGTTTCGCCGCGGCGGCGGAAACGGCGGCGCGGATCGCCGCCGACCGTCTCGACCCCGCGGCCGGAGGCATGGTGCAGGTCGTGTGCCTGCTGCCGGAGCCGGGCGTCGACGCCGAGGCTCGCGGGTTGATCGTCATCCACCACCTGGTGGTGGACGCGGTATCCTGGCGAATTCTGGTGCCGGACTTCGCGACCGCGTGGGAACAGCTCGACCGGGGACAGCCGGTGTCGCTGCCCGCGCCGGGCACCTCCATGCGCCGCTGGGCGCACGCGCTGTCGGAGGCGGCGGCGCGGCGCGAGGGCGAATTCGAGCTGTGGCACCGCATGGCCGCGGCCATCGATCCTCCGCTCGGCAGCGCCTACCCGGATCCGCGCCGCGACACCCAGTCCACCGTGCGGCGAGTCGAGATCACCGTGCCCGTCGAGGTCACCTCGGCGCTGGTGCGGGCCGTGCCCGAGGCCGCGCGCGCCGGCGTCGACGACGTCCTGCTCGCCGGCCTCGCCATGGCGACCACGCGCTGGCGCGCAAGTCGCGGTGTCGACCACAGTGGGGTGAAGGTGCTGCTCGAGGGCCACGGCCGCGAAGAGCGGCTGGTCGACGGCGCGGATCTGTCCCGGACGGTCGGGTGGTTCACCAGCGCCTATCCGGTCGCCCTCGACCTCGGCGACGCCCGCGACGGCGATCCGCGACGGGCGGTCAAGGCTATCAAGGACCAACTGCGGGCCATTCCCGACAAGGGCATCGGCTACGGACTGCTGCGCTACCTGAATCCCGGTACCGCCGAACGGCTCTCGGAGCAGCCCGCTCCGCAGATCGCGTTCAACAACCTCGGCCGTGTCGGCGTCGACATGGCGGCGCTGTCGGAGATCGCCTGGATTCCGACCGACGAGCGCTTCGACCGGTCGGCCTTCTTCGATCCCGATATGCCCGTCGCCGCGACCATCACCATCGACGTCAATATCGAGGACACCGCGGACGGTCCGCGACTGGCCGCGCACATCGGCTACGCGTCGAGTCTGATCGACGGCGACGCGGTGACCGACCTGGCCGAGGAGTGGGTGGACGCGCTCACCGCCATCGCCGAGGCGGCGTGGGCGCAGCCGGATTGGGGCCTGTCCCGCGGTGACCTGACCCTCATCGATGTCGGGCAGCCGGATCTGGACGGTTTCGCCGACCGCTACGGACGGCTGGCCGATGTCTGGCCTCCCGCGCCGTTGCAGGTCGGTCTGCTGTTCCACGCCGAACTGGCCGCGGGCGAGGTCGACGTCTACACCGCGCAGTCGACCCTCGATATCGAAGGTCCGCTGGATCAGGACCGACTGGAACGGTCCATGCACGCGCTGCTGACCCGGCACCCGAATCTGCGTGCCGGCTTCACCCGCACCGTCGACGGGCGCACCGCGCAGGTCGTGCCCGCCGAGATCGCCGCATGCTGGTCGCGCGCCGATCTCACCGACGATCCGGCGGCGCTGCCCGACCTGATCGCCGCCGAACGGTCCGCGCCCTTCGATCCCGCGCGGCCGCCGCTGCTGCGCCTGCTCACCGTCACCGTCGGCCCCCGGGACTTCCGCCTGGTGCTGACCGCGCACCACCTGCTGCTGGACGGATGGTCGCTGCCGCTGCTGTGGCGCGAACTCATCGCGCTGTACGCGGCGGGCGCGCGCGGTGAGTTGTTGCCCGACGCGCCGGACTACCGCGACTATCTGCGGTGGCTGGCGGCCCGCGGCGACGGCGTCGAGGCATGGCGGACGGCACTGGGCGAGGTCACCGAGCCGTCGCTGGTCGCCGACGTGCGCGGCGCGGGCGGCCTCGACATCCCCGTCGACCTGCCCGTCGATCTCGACCCGGCCGTCACCGCCGCGCTGTCGGATTCGGCGCGGGCCAACGACGTCACGATGGCGACGGTCCTGCAATTCGCCTGGGCGCTGGTGCTGGGGAATCTGCTCGGCACCGACCAGGTGGTGTTCGGCGGCACGGTGTCCGGCCGTCCCGCCGACCTGCCCGGTGTGGAATCGATGATCGGCCTGTTCATCAATACGATCCCGGTATCGATCCCGCTGCGGGCGGAGCTGACCGTCGCGCAGGCGCTGCGCGAGGTACAGGCCGAGAGCACCCGCATGCTCGATCACCACCACGTCGAACTTTCCCGCATCCTGTCGGCGGTCGGCGCCGCCGCGCTGTTCGACACCTTGGTCGTGCTCGAGTCCTATCCGGTCGACGGCAGCGGTCTCGGCGAGCTCGACATCGACGGCGTGCGCGTGGTCGCGGCCTCCGGTTCGGACGCCGCGCACTATCCGATCACCGTGCAGGCCCACCTGCTCGAATGCCTGCACATTCGGGTGCGTTACCAGCGCGGACACGTCACCGAGGCGACCGCGTCCCGACTGGCCGCGCGCCTGGAGACCGCGCTGCGCGCCATCGCGGCCGACCCGGGCGTACCGGTGGGGGCGATCGACCTGCTCACGCCGGACGAGCGCGCGGCACTGGTGCCCGCCACGGGCGGTGCGGCCGAAACCGCTTGGCCGCTCGCGGATCTGCTCACCGTGCGCGAGGACTTCGCGCCCGCGGTGATCACCGACGAGCGCGTGGTGTCCTACGGGGAATTGGACGCCTGGTCCACCCGCGTCGCACGAGAGCTGATCGCCTGGGGAGTCGGCCCCGGCGACCTGGTCGGCCTCGCCATGGGCCGGTCGGTGGAGTTCGTGGTCGGCGTGTGGGCGGTCGCCAAATCCGGTGCGGGCCTTGTCCCGATCGATCCTCGCCATCCTGCCGAGCGGGTCGCGGGCATCGTCGCCGACTCGGGCGTGCGCTGCGCGATCACGGTCGCGGTGTCGCGGCACATCGTGCCCGAAGGGCTGCCGCTGCTGGAACTCGACGATCCCGATGTCGAGGTCTCCATCGCCGGATGGCCGCCGTACCCGGTGACCGACGTCGATCGCGTCCGCCCGTCCCGGGTCGAGGACGTGGCCTATGTGGTCTACACCTCCGGGTCGACCGGAAGGCCGAAGGGTGTGGCGGTGACGCACGCGGGCCTGGCGAATTTCGCCGCCGAACAACGCGACCGCTACCGGGTCGACGACGGCGCGCGAGTGCTCCAGGTCTCCGCGCCCGGCTTCGACGCGATGATGCTGGAACTGCTGATGGCCCACGCCAACGGCGCCGCGCTCGTGGTCGCCCCGCCGTCGGTGTTCGCGGGCGCGGAACTGGAGAACCTGATTCGCGCGCATCGGGTTTCGCACGCCTTCATCACCCCGAGCGTGCTCGCGACCATGTCGCCGGAGGGACTCGACTCGCTGCGGGTGCTCGTCGTCGGCGGTGAGGCGGTATCGCCGGAGACGGTGGCGCGCTGGGCGCCCGGTCGCTCGCTGCACGACGGCTACGGTCCCACCGAGACCACCATCATGGTGATGATCAGCGACGCGCTGGGCGAGACCGACGGGGTCACCATCGGCGGCCCGCTGCGCGGTGTGCATGCGGTGGTGCTCGACGCCCGGCTGCGTCCGGTGCCGGTCGGCGTGCCCGGCGAACTGTACGTCGGCGGAATCCAATTGGCGCGCGGCTACCTGTACCGGCCCGCCGACACCGCGGCCGCCTTCGTGGCGAATCCGTTCGGGGCGGCCGGATCCCGGCTCTACCGCACGGGCGATCTGGTCCGCTGGAACTCCGATCGCACGCTCGAGTACCTGGGACGCGCGGACTTCCAGGTGAAGGTCCGCGGTCAGCGCGTCGAACTCGGCGAGATCGAAGCCGTACTCGCCGCCGACCCGCGCGTATCCCGAGCCGCGGTGGTGCTGCGCGCCGACGACAACGGCGTGCGGCGACTGGCCGCCTATCTGGTGGGCGCGGCGGACCTCGATCCCGCGCGGGTGCGGGCCGATGCGCGGCGCACCCTGCCCGCGCACATGGTGCCCGACGCGGTCACGGTGCTCGAGCAACTGCCGTTCACCTCGACCGGCAAACTCGATCGCGCGGCCCTGCCCGCACCGGAATTCACCGACCGCCGCGAATGGGTGGCGCCGCGCACCGAGACCGAGCGGGCCGTCGCCGCGGTCGTCGCCGACGTGCTCGGCGTCGACGCGGTCGGCGCGCTGGACAGCTTCTTCGACCTCGGTGGCAATTCGCTGTCGGCGACCCGGGTGGCCGCGCGCTTGCAGGCGGCGCTCGAGGTGGGCGTCGGCGTGCGCGACCTGTTCGAGGCGCCGACGGTGGCGGACCTGGCCGAACGACTGGCCGAACGCGTGGCCGCCGGGGCGCAGGCACCGGCCGCGCACCGGATTCCGCTGACCCGCCGGGTCCGCCCGGATCTGATCCCGCTCTCACCCGCGCAGCAGCGCATGTGGTTCTTCAACCAGTTCGACACCTCGGTGGGCGCCTACAACATCCCGCTGGCCATCCGTCTGCGCGGTGACCTGGACATCGGCGCCCTCCAGCGGGCGTGCCGCCTGGTCGTGGCGCGTCACGAATCCCTGCGCACCGCCTTCCCGGTGGCCAACGGCGTTCCGCACCAGCGGATCATGGACGTCGACCGGGTCGTTACGGAACTGACGCCGATCGAGGTCGGCGAGGCCGAACTGCCGGAGCGGGTGTGGGCCGCGGTGTCGGCGAGTTTCGATGTGACACAGGCACCGCCGGTGCGCATCGAACTGTTCCGTCTCGGCGCGCGCGACCACGTCGTTGTCATCACCGTGCACCACATCTGCGCCGACGGACAGTCGATGGTCCCGCTTGCCCGCGATGTCGCGCTCGCCTACGAGGCGAGCCGCCGCGGTCACGACCCGGCGTGGCCCGAACTCGCGCTCGGCTACGCGGATTACTCGCTGTGGCGGCGCGACATGCTCGGGGACGTCGCCGATCCCGAATCGCTGGTCTCCGAACAGCTGCGCTTCTGGCGCGAGACCCTCACCGGTCTGCCGGAACTGCTCGAGCTGCCGACCGACGCACCGCGTCCGCCGGTGGCCACCATGCGCGGCGCGGGCGTCGACTTCGCGGTCTCACCGGCCCTGCGGGCCCGGATCGCGGCGATGACCCGCGGGTCGAACGTGACCACCTTCATGGTGTTGCACGCCGCGCTGACGGTGCTGTTGTCGCGGCTGGCCGGTGTGGACGACATCGCGGTCGGCACCCCGGTGGCCGGCCGCGGCGCGCGCGAACTCGACGATCTGGTCGGCATGTTCGTCAATACCGTGGTCCTGCGCACCCGCGTGCGGCCACGGCAGAGTTTCGCCGAACTGCTCGCCGAGGTCCGCGACGCCGACGTCGCCGCCTTCGGACATTCCGACGTGGCCTTCGAACAGGTCGTCGACATGCTCAATCCGCCGCGCTCGACCGCGCACCTGCCGGTGTACCAGGTGACCCTGGACGTGCAGAATCTCAGTGCCGCCGCGCTGACCCTGCCGGATCTGGTGATCGAACCGCTCGAGGAGGGTTTCGATCAGGCGCAGGCCGATCTCAACGTCAAACTCGTCGAGGGCCCGGCCGGCATGACGGGACGGCTCACCTATGCCGCGGACCTGTTCACCGCGGAGACGATGCATCACGTCGCCGCCGCGTTCGTACGGATTCTCGAGGCGGTGACCGCGGACCCGCGAATCCCGGTCGACGCCATCGACATCATCGATCCGGCGCAGCGGCACGAATTGCTCGCCGCCGCAGGCGAGCCGAGCGTGGACGTGCCGAATGTGTCACTGGCGGAATGGTTCTGCGAGGTCGCCACGGCGCGCCCGGATGCGATCGCCGTCTCCGACGGCGACTCACGGCTTACCTACGGCGAACTGGAGCGCCGCTCGGCCGCGGTGGCCGCGCGACTGGCCGCCGCGGGCGCCGGCCCGGAATCGCTGGTGGCGGTGGCACTGACGCGCTCGGTCGATCTGGTGGTGGGGCTGCTCGGCGTGATCCGCGCCGGGGCGGGCTATCTGCCGCTCGATGTCGCCTACCCGACGGAACGGTTGCGCTTCGTCCTCGACGACGCCCGACCCGCGGTGGTGCTGGCCTGCGCCGACACCGTGGCCCGGGTGCCCGACGTCGAAGCGCCGACCCTGTTGCTCGCCGAGGCCACCGACGGCGACGCCCCGGCGCCCGCGGTGCGCATCGACCCGCGCGCCGTCGCCTACGTCATCTACACCTCCGGCTCGACCGGCCGGCCCAAGGGCGTGACGGTGACCCACCGGCAGGTGGTCACCCTCTTCGCCAATGCCGCCGAACGATTCGAGGTCGGGCCGAGGGACGTGTGGACGCTGTTCCATTCCTACGCCTTCGATTTCGCGGTGTGGGAGATGTGGGGCGCGCTGCTGACCGGCGGCCGCGTGCGGGTCGTGGACTATGACACCTCCCGTTCGCCGGAGGCCATGGTGGAACTCGCGGCCCGCGAAGGCGTGACCGTGCTGAGCCAGACCCCTTCGGCCTTCTACGGATTCGCCGACGCCGCGCGCCGGTACCGCGAATCGGGCAGCGTGCACGGCGATCTCGCGCTGCGCTATGTCGTCTTCGGCGGCGAGGCGCTCGACACCGCGCGCCTGGCGGACTGGTTCGACGCCAACGGCGACGGTCCGACTCTGGTCAACATGTACGGCATCACCGAGACCACCGTGCACGTGACCCACTCCGAGATCGTCGCGGCCGAACTCGCCGAGTCCGCGTGCGGTATCGGCAGGCCGCTGCCGGGTCTGCGGGCCTATGTCCTCGACGACCGGATGCGGGCCGTCCCGATCGGCGTCGCCGGGGAGATCTATCTCGCGGGCGATCAGCTCTCGCGCGGCTACCTGCGAGCACCGGGCCTGAGCGCGATCCGTTTCGTGGCGAATCCGTTCGGTCCGGCCGGATCCCGGCTGTATCGGTCGGGCGATGTGGGCCGCTGGCGGCGCACCGCCCGCGGACTCGACCTGACCTACGTCGGCCGGGCGGACGCGCAGGTGCAGGTGCGCGGATTCCGCATCGAACTCGGCGAGGTGGAGTCGGCGCTGCTGCGGCATCCCGATGTGGTCCAGGCCGCGGCGGCGGTGCACCGCCACGAAAGCGGCGTGGACCAGCTGGTCGGCTACGTCGTCGGTCGCGAGGGCTGTCAGGTCGATCCCGACCGGGTCCGCGCCGTCGCCGCTCGGGTGCTCACCAACTACATGGTGCCCTCGGCGGTGCTCGTGCTGGCCGGTCTGCCGCTGACAGTCAACGGCAAACTGGATCGAAAGGCGCTTCCCGCACCCGATTTCGGTGATGCCCGCATCGAATTCGTCGCCCCGCGCACGCATTCGGAGAAGGTCGTCTGTGCGGTCTACGCGCAGGTGCTCGGTGTCGAGCGGGTCGGCGTGCGGGACGGGTTCTTCGATCTCGGCGGCAATTCGCTGCTGGCCGCGACCGTGGTCAGCGAGGCCCGCGTCCGTGGGGTGACGCTCTCGCTGCCGTGGCTGTTCGACGACGCCACACCGGCCGCGTTGGCGCGCCGCGCCGACGAGGCCGAGGGCGATTCCGGACTGCAGGTGCTGCTGCCGCTGCGCGCGGGCGGCGCCAAGACGGCGGTCTTCGGCGTGCACCCGGCGGGCGGATTGGCCTGGTTCTACGGCGGGCTCGTCGAACACCTCGACGGCGACCGGCCGGTGTACGGGTTGCAGGATCCGCACGTGGTCGCGGGCGAACCAAGTGCGCGGTCGGTGGAGGAACTGGCCGAACGGTATGTTGCCGAGATACGGAAGGTGCAGCCGGAGGGGCCGTATCACCTGCTCGGCTGGTCGCTCGGCGGCGAGATAGCCCATGCCATGGCGGTTCGTTTGCAGCGCGAGGGATCGACGGTCGGCATGCTGGCCCTGCTCGACAGCATGGTCGGCGCGCCGCAGGCCGAGGTCGGGACCGACGCGGCTCCCGGCGAGTTGATGGCCGATCTGCTCGGTGGCTGGCGGGAATTGTTCGATCTCGGCGACGCGGTGACCGCGCGGACCCACGAGCAGGCGTGGGAGGTCATTCGCGCACAGGTCGTCGGCACCGGCATATTCGGTGCCGAACAGGTCGATCGCGTGATGGACAGCTTCCACACCGCCGCCGCCATCGCGCACGACTACCGGCCGGAGGTCTTCGACGGTGACCTGGTGTTCTTCACCGCCGGACGCGATCGCGCCGACCACGACGCGATCGCGCAGACCTGGCGCCCCTATGTCACGGGCCGCCTGCACAACACGGTCGTCGACGCCAGGCACCTGGAGCTGACCCACCCGGCCGCGCTCGCCGTCATCGGACCGATTCTCGAGCGCCACATGGTCGGCGCCGAGCCGCGGCCGATGACGACGGCGGGGCGGGAGTAGGTTCGCCGTGGTCGCCCGCGCCTATGCGCGATAGGTGCGGGCGACCAGGGCCGAGCGCAGATACCACAGTCCTGAGGGCTGGGTCGGGTCGAATCCGGTGAGCTGACCGATGCGCTTGAGTCGGTAGTCGACGGTATTGGTGTGCACGTGCAGCACCCGGGCGGTGCGCTGGCGGTTGAGATTGTTGCCGATGTGGCGTCGCAGCGTCTCCAGCAGTTCGGGATGCTGGTCCAGCGGGGCGAGCAGCGATCCGAGGTATTCGCGGCCGGGCCCGGGGCGGGTGAGCTGGTACTCCAGTGCCAGTTCGTCGAACCGGTACAGCCCCGGCACCGCTTGCAGGCGCTGGACCATGTCGAGTAGTTCGTGCGCCTGGTCGGCTGCGTCGGGGATCTGCTGCGGCGTCGCGTCCATCATCGCCGCGGTGATGCCGACCTGCGCGGCCTGGGAGAGCTGGGTGACCAGCGCGTCGAATCCGTCGTGGTCGAACAGGGTCGAGGGAATGAGCAGCGTCCCCCCGTCCACGCTGAGCAGCGACAGCACCTTGTTGCCGCAGCGGGTGGCGAGTTCGGCCTGCACTCGGCGCAGTTTGCGCCGAGCGACCACCTGACTGTCGACCGCGGGATTGTGTTCCTCGCGGTGCGCGGGAATCGCCAGCGCCACAACCGCGTAGGAGTCGGCGATGGCGATACCGCATTCGCGCGCCATCGTCGAGGTGCTGTGCCCGCCGAGCAGGGCCGAGGTGAGGGTATGCACCGCGGTGTGGTGTTCGCTGACCACCGCGCGCAACTCACGCACATAGGCGACCGAGATGGTCGAGGTGATCTGGTCGAGCATCTCGACCACGGCCTTGGCGCCGTCGACGAGGTTGCTGTAGTCCTTGATCGAGGCGCCGGACACGACCAGGTCGAGTCCGATCTTGAATCCCTCGTGGATGGAATGGTGGATGGTGTCGATGGGCACGCCCTCGCGGGCCCAGCCGGCCGCCGCTTCCTGGAGGCGCTGGAGCTTGGCCGGGATGTCGCGGCCGTCCAGCATGGTCACCGCGAATTCCAGACAGATTCGCGTGATCGTCGTCACATCGCCGGTGATGGCGTCGCCGGGTAGGGATCCGCAGGGGGCCACGTTCTCCACGAAGTGGCCGACCATCTGACGCGAGAGCGCCCGAATGTCCTGCAACTGCGACGACATCGGCCTGCCCGATAGGGTGAGGCCGGGTCTGGCCGAATTGTCGACGGTCATTGGCGACTCCTTCCGCCCCCAGAGATTACTGTGCGGCGCATTTACACTAACCAGCTCTCGTTGGTCGTGGCACGATTCACTCGTTTCTGTGAGATCGGTCGGCGGCCGGGGCACCCCCTTGTGATCGAGCACAGGACCGGCGCGCGGAGTCGAATCGCCGCGTACGCTCATATCCGACCGTTCGGTCGAATGTTGCGGGATCGTTTGCGGGGCACCGGCTTCCGCGGCTGGTCGCGCGCCCGCGCCGCGCGGCGTCGCGTCGCGTCCGCGCTCGACACTCCGAGAAATGGCTGGTCGGAGGCGGTTAGCGAATTCGACGCGAGGGTAACTCTTCGGTACCGGTAGTATCGCTGCGGCCGGAACGGCCCCGGAAACCAGGGGCTTGCCCGGCCCGTGCCGCGTCCCGGAAGGTTGGCGAGAAGTGTCCGTCTCCGGCGTGCGCGGCGCGGCCGGAGAGGTAGCGATGGCGAAACGATAGGGGCAGGCGATGCGACCGGCTCTGAGATGTCTTGTCTGGGAACTGGACAACACCCTTTGGGATGGCGTCGTCTGCGACGCGACCAGTACCGCCCCCAGACCGGATGCCTTACGCGCGTTGCGCACGTTGAGTGAGCGCGGCATCTGGCACGCGGTCGCCAGCCGCAGCGACCGCGACAAGACGATGGACCGGCTCTACCGGCACGGCGTCTACGAGATGTTCTCGGCCGTCGAGATCGGCTGGGGCCGCAAATCGGCCTCGATCCTGCGCATCGCCCGCACCCTCGGCCTGCCCCTGGACTCCATCGCGTTCGTCGACGCCGAACCCGTGGAACGTGCCGAGGTGGCGCGGGCGCTGCCGAGCGTGCGCTGCTACGCCGCCCGCAATGTCGACGTGCTCGCGGTCCTACCCGATTTCGGACCGGTACCGCGGACCGGCTCCGATCCCACCCCGCCGCTGGGCTTCGCCCGGGTGCCCGCGCTCTGACCCGTCACGCCCCCGGCAGTACGGCGATCTCCAGCGCGCGGCTGTCCGCTTCGCCTGACCGCGCGGGCGTCAGCGCAGGATCAGCAGCGCCGACTTCTCGATCCGGTCGGCGATCTCGGAATACGATCCATAGCCCATACCCGCGCGCACCAGCGCGCCGGCGTAGAGCAGTTCCAGCGATTCGACGATGTCGACGTCGGCGTCGGGACCCAGTGCCCCGATGATGCGTTTGCGGATCTCGGCGCCGATGCGCAGGCGCAGATGTTCGACGTCGGCGTCGCGGCCGAGCAGCGCGGAGGTCACCGCGCCGGACAATTCCTGTTCGTCGGCGACCAGCAGGGCGATCGCGCGCAGTTCGGCCACGACCCGCACGACCGGGTCCGCATCGTCGCTGGCGGGGGAGGGGGCGGCCATGAGCCGCCGCCAGAAGATCTCGGCCACAAGGTGTTCCTTGGACGAGAAGTAGGTGTAGGCCGTCGCGGTACCCACTCCCGCGGCGGCCGCGACCAACCGAATCGTCATTCCCGCGAACCCCTCGCGCGCGAGCACCTCCACCGCGGATCTGGTGAGTCTGTCGACGGTGTCGGCCTGCTTGCCGCTGAGTCGGCGGCGGGTGGCCTCGAGACTGATGGATTCGGCTTCGGACATGTGTCTGGATCCTACGCGGTCAGCCCCGGGCCGCGGCGCGGCCCGCACGCCTTCCGTAGAAGCTGCCGTCGCCGAGTGACGCGCCGCTGACATAGCCGCCGGTGGCGATTCCCGAGGTGCAGCGCCCGGCCGCGAACAGTCCGTCGATCGGATCGCCCGCCACGTGCAGCACCCGGCCTTCCGGATCGGTGCGCAGCCCACCCAGGGTGAATCCGGCGGTGAGCCCGCGCAGATCGAAGGCGGCCAGCGGTCCGCTCAGCGGCCGCACCCACTGGGACTTCTTGCCCAGCAACGGATCCGAGCCCTCGGCGGCGTGCAGATTGTAGGTCTCCACGGTGGATCGCAGTGCACCGGTCGGCAGGCCCATATCGGATTCCAGCTCCGCCACGGTCTCCGCGGCCCACTTGGGCGGCTGTCGGAAGAACGGGGTGGCGGATTCGGTGGCCATCCCCTCCTCGTAGGAGGTCTCGTCCATGATCAGATACGCCTGATTGTCCTGCTGCATGAGGGTGAGCTGACCGAGTCGTCCCCCGTAGGTGTCCTCGGGCGCGTAGCGCTGGCCGCGGCCGTTGACCAGGATGCCGCGCGCGACCAGTTGCGGGTCGACGAAGAAGGCGACCTCGGTGGCGTCCATGTGGGCCAGATCCGCGCCGAGCGCCTGGGCCAGGCGGATGCCGATGCCGTCGTGTTCCTCGATGGCCGCGGCCGGGCGCCCGATCAACCGCGGGGCGTAACCCTCGATCATCTTGTCCTGATAGGCGAAGCTGCCGGTGGCCAGCACCACGCCGCGGTGCGCCCGCACGGTGATCTCCTCGCCGAACCGGGTGGCCCGCACACCCACCACCCGGCCGGACTCGTCGACGACCAGACGGCGCAGGCGGGTGTCGTATTCGGCTCGCACACCCAGCGATTCGGCGGTTTCGGCCAGCGGCTTCATCAGCATGTAGCCGCCGCTGCGCTGTCCGATTCGTTTGTCGGCCATCTGCGGCACGTGTCCACGCGGCGCGGGGGTCGCGATGGTGTTGAACGGCGCGGCGTTCTCGCCGCCGGAGTACATCAGGCCCTCGTCGTGCGGGGGCTCCCAGCCCGGCTCGCCCCAGAACGCCTCGCGGAAGGGCACGCCATTGGCGACCAGCCAGTTGTAGTGGTCGACGCTGCCGCGACAGTAGTCGGCGATCTTCTCGGTGTCCGCGCCCGCCCCGATCGCGGCCAGCAGGAACTTCTCCATGTTCTCCGGGGTGTCCTCGAAGCCGAGCGCCCGTTGCAGCGGCGTGCCTCCGCCGAGATAGATGAATCCGCCCGCCATGGCCGCCGCGCCGCCCCAGCCGCCGGTGCGTTCCAGGATCAGCACGTCGGCGCCCGCGCGCGCCGCTTCGACGGCCGCGCACACCCCCGCGATGCCGTAGCCGGCGATCACGACATCGGCGCTGTGGGTCCAATCGGTGACCTCGGCGGCGGGCAGCGGACGGAGGGAGGTGTCGGTCATCGTGGCAATCCTGACTTTCTGGGGTTGTACGGGATGGAGCGGGCTAACCGGCGGTGTGCTTGTCGGCGACGGGCCCCGCGCCCACGCCGAGTCCCGCGCCGAGGCCGCCGAGGGCCAGATCGGCCAATGGCAGTGCGACGCCGAGACGTTCGCCGAGTCCGAGGGCCAGCGACAGATCCTTCTCGCCGAGATCGCGGACGTGGCTGAGAACGGGCAGCCAGAAATCGCCCTCGGGGATCGGGGCGGCGGTCTCGCGCAACATGATCGCGCCCGCGCCGCCGGTGATGGCGTCGGAATGGCGCACCACCTTGCCGAGCGCGGTGATGTCGAGGCCGGCGGCCTCGGCCAGGCGCTGTGACTCGGTGGCCGCGGTGAAGGCGACGAAATGCAACAGATTGCGCGCCAGCTTCATCCGAGTGCCCGAGCCGACGGGTCCGGCGTGCACGATCAGATCGGCGAACGCGCCGAAGGGTTCCTCGATGCGCGCGAAGGCGGACTCGGTGCCGCCGACCATGACGGCCAGTTTTCCGGTCTTGGCGGCCTGCGCCCCGCCGCTGACCGGCGCGTCGACGAACTCCACCGAATGTTCGGCGCACAATCGCGCCAATTCCTCGGCGGTGGTGTCGGAAATAGTGGAGTGCACCGCGATCACGGTCCCGGCCTTCGCGGTGCGCAGAATGCCGTCGGGTCCGTCGACCACGGCGCGCACCTGCGCGTCGTCGACCACCGCGACGCATACGATCCCGCAGCCTTCGGCCACCTCGGCGGGGGAACTCGCCGCCGCGGCGCCCTTGTCGATGTAGCTGGACACGGCCTCGGGACGCATATCGCAGACGGTGAGCCCGCCCGATCGGTCGAGCAGCTTCCTCGCCATCGGCGCGCCCATGTTGCCGAGGCCGATGAATCCCACGCGATCGCTCATGACCGGAATACCTGTCCGCCGTCGATGTTGAAGATCTGGCCGGTGACCCAGGAGGCGTCGTCGGAGAGTAGGTAGAGGCAGGCGCCGACGAGGTCTTGGGGGGTGCCCATGCGTTTGAGGGGCAGTCGTTGCACCATGTCGGCGACGATGGTGTCGGGGGTGACGGTTTTGGTGGCGTCGGTGTCGATGGGGCCGGGTGCGATGGCGTTGACGCGGATGTTGTTGCCGCCGAGTTCGGTGGCCAGTTGTTGGGTGAGGCCGTTGAGGCCGACTTTGGCGAGTCCGTAGAAGCTCGAGTAGGTCCATGCGGCGGTGGAGGATTGGTTGAGGATGGATCCGCCTTTGGTGCGCATGTGTGGCCATACCGCGCGGGTCATGTTGAGGGCGCCGTCCATGTTGACGCTCATGAATTTCTTGTAGTAGTCCCATGGCACGGTGAGGAGTAGGTCGAGTTTCATGTTGCCGTAGATGGCGGCGTTGTTGACCAGGTGGTCGATGCCGCCGAATTCGGTGACGGTGAGTTCGGCGAGGGTGGTGGCGGATTCGGGGTCGGCGACGTCGACGGGTGCGAAGATGGCGGTGCCGCCGTCGGCGGTGATGGTGTCGGCGGTGGTTTTGCCGCGTTCGGTGTTGAGGTCGGCCACGACGACCTTCGCGCCTTCGGCGGCCAGGGCTCGTGCGTAGGCCGCGCCGATGCCTTGGGCCGCGCCGGTGACGATGACGGACTTTCCGATGAAACGAGACACGGGACAGCTCCTGCTGGTGGTTGCGCGGGCTCGGCCCGCTGTGTGGTCGGGGGTGGGTTCGCGCTCAGCGCGCTGTGCGATTTCTGCGCGCTCAGCGCGCTGTCTATTTCTGCGCGCTCAGCGCGCGGCGGCGGCGATGAGCTTGGACTCCAGGTACTCCTCGAATCCGGCCACACCCATCTCGCGTCCGATGCCGGATTGCTTGTAGCCGCCGAAGGGCGCGTCGGCCGCGTACCAGATGCCGCCGTTGACGCTCATGGTTCCGGTGCGCACGCCCGCGGTGACCCGGTCGATACGGGCCGGGTCGGTACCCCAGACCGCGCCGGACAGGCCGTAGGGGGAGTCGTTGGCCAAACGGATGGCGTCGTCGTCGCCGTCGTGCGGGATGACAACGAGCACCGGGCCGAATATCTCCTCGCGCGCCACGGTGGCGTCGTTGCCGAGATCGGCGACGAGGGTCGGCTCGATGAAGTAGCCGCGGTCGAGTCCGGCGGGCCTGCCGCCGCCGGTGACTATGCGCCCGCCCTCGCCGCGCGCCAGGTTCAGGTAGTGCTCGACGCGGGCGCGCTGGCGCTGGGAGATCACCGGGCCGCAGATCGTGCCCGACTTGGTGGGGTCACCGGGGCGGATGGAGCCCATGGTCTTGGCGGCGGCGTTGACGGCCTCGTCATAGTGCGCGCGCGGCACGAGCAGGCGGGTGGTCAGCGCGCAGCCCTGACCCGCGTGCACACAGACCGAGAAGGCGGCGTAGTTGGCCGCGGCGACGATGTCGGCGTCGTCGAGGATGATGAACGCGGACTTGCCGCCGAGTTCGAGGAAGGTCTTCTTCAGGGTGGCCGCGGCACTGGCCATGACGGCGCGCCCGGTCGCGGTTGAACCGGTGAAGCTGATCATGTCCACGCGCGGGTCGGTGGTCAGCTGGGTGCCCAGCGCGTGATCGGATGAGGTCACGATATTGACCACGCCGGGCGGGAAGTCGGTGTGCGCGGCGATGACCGCGCCGACCGCGGCGGCGCACCACGGGGTGTCGGGCGCGGGCTTGAGGATCACGGTATTGCCCGCGGCCAGCGCCGGGCCGAGTTTGGCGAAGTTGATCTGGTGCGGGAAGTTCCATGGCGTGATGGCCCCGACCACGCCGATCGGTTCGCGGCGCAGTGTGCGGGTGCTGGGGATGCCCATGGGCGAGGCGGTGCCGAGATCGGTTTCCCAGGAATAGTTCTCGGCCAGTCCGGCGGAGAACTCGAGGTCGTCGACCGGACCCTGGAGCTGCGGGCCGTGGGTGAGCATGACCGGCGCGCCGACCTCGGAGACGGTGATGTCGCGCAGTTCGTCGGCGTGTTCGGTGAGCGCGGTGCGCAACTGGCGCAGGCAGTGCGCGCGCAGGGCGTGGTCACGGGACCAGTCGGTGTCGTCGAAGGCGGTGCGGGCGGCGCCGATGGCGGCGTCGAGGTCGGCGGCGTCGGCGTCGGCGGCCTGACCGAGCGTCTCCTCGGTGGCCGGATTCACCGTGGCGAAGGTGCCTCCGCTCGCCCGGCGCAGTTCGCCGCCGATCAGCAGGGGCGCGCCATCGGCATCAAGAAGACTCATGGACTACTCCCATAGTGTCTGGACAGGTGTACGGAATATAGTCTGGAAGATTGATCGTGTGCAAGAACGTGTTCTATTCGTTCGGGTTCGCCCGTTGTACTGATCCATTGTCGGTGGTACCGTCCAGACACATGTCCAGCTACGTGTCTCTCGAACGTGCCCCCGGGACGTTCCCGGGAGAGAACGTGTTATCGAAATCGGGGTGTGCGCGATGACAGCCGCTTCTCTGGAGCCGTTGACGTTCGACCCGTACGACTACCTCTTCCACGAGGATCCGTACCCGACCTATCAGCGGCTGCGCACCGAGGCGCCGTTGTACCACAATCCGACTCTCGGTTTCTGGGCGCTCTCGCGGCACGCGGACGTACTCGCCGCGTTCCGCGACAGCGCACGGTTGTCGAACGCGAACGGTGTCTCCCTCGATCCCGCGGCGTGGGGTCCGCACGCGCACAAGACCATGTCGTTCCTCGCGATGGACGACCCCCGCCACATGCGCATGCGCAAACTGGTCTTCAAGGGCTTCACGCCGCGGCGGGTCGCCGAGATGGAAGACCGCATCCGCGAGCTGACCTTCGAATATCTGGAACCCGCCCTCGCGCGCGGCACCTTCGACTGGATCGAGGAGTTCGCGGGCAAACTGCCCATGGACGTCATCTCCGAGTTGATGGGCGTGCCGGTCATCGACCGGGCCAGGATCCGCCGCCTGGCCGATCTCGTCGTGCACCGCGAGGACGGCGTCCTCGACGTGCCGGACGCGGCCGTGCACGCCTCGCTCGAACTGATCGGCTACTACGCCGACATGGTCGCCCAGCGGCGCGAGAACCGGACCGAGGACCTCACCTCGGCCCTGCTCGACGCCGAGATCGACGGCGACAAGCTCTCCGAGGAAGAGATCATCGGGTTCATGTTCCTGATGGTCGTCGCCGGGAACGAGACCACCACCAAACTTCTCGGCAACGCCCTGTACTGGGCCGGGAAGTATCCCGACGAGTACGCCAAAGTCGTCGCCGACACCGAATTGGTGCCCGACTGGGTCGAGGAGACGCTGCGCTACGACACCTCGAGTCAGATGGTCGCGCGCACGGCCACCGTGGACATCGCCTACCACGGCAGTGTGATCCCCGCCGGCTCCAAGGTGCTGCTGCTGATCGGCTCGGCCAATCGCGACCCCGAAGCATTCGAGGACGGCGACAGTTACCGAATCGAACGCAATGATTCCAGCACGCTCGCCAGCTTCGGCGCGGGCGTGCACTTCTGCCTCGGCGCGCATCTGGCGCGACTCGAGGCGACCGTCGCGCTCCAGGAATTCGCCGCGCGCGTCGGCTCCTACACCGTGGACGAGTCCGGTATGGAGCGGGTGCACTCCAGCAACGTCCGCGGTTTCGCCGCACTTCCGATCACGGTGGAGGTCCGCTGATGCCCCGTTTCGAACCCAATCCGCAGCGCCGCCCGGTCATCGTCGCCGGCGCGTCCTCGGGTATCGGTGAGGCCAGTGCCGAGGCGCTGGCCGCCCTCGGCCATCCCGTGTCCCTCGGTGCGCGTCGGGTCGAGAAGTGCGAGGAGATCGCGGAGCGCATCCGCGCCGCCGGCGGTTCGGCCTTCGTCCACCGGCTCGACGTCACCAGCACCGAATCGGTGCACGAATTCGTGCACGCGGCCGAGGAGGCGAACGGCCCGACCGAGATCCTGGTCTCCGGCGCGGGCGATATCGAATTCGCGCTCATCGATGAGATGGACCCCGAGCATTTCCTGCACCAAGTGCAAGTCCACCTGGTCGGCCAGCACCGGATGACCCACCGGGTGCTCGCGGGCATGCTCGAGCGCCGACGCGGCGACATCGTGCTCATCAGCTCCGACTGTGCGCCGACCCCGCGCCCGCGCACCGGCGCCTACAGCGCGGCCAAGGCGGGCGTCGAAGCCTTCGGACGGCAACTGCGCATGGAACTCGAGGGCAGCGGCATCCGCGCCTCGCTGGTCCGGCCCGGTCCCACCCAGACCGCCATGGGCAGCACCGCGCACGCCGACGTCGTCGGCCCGCTGCTCGACGACTGGGTCCGCTGGGGATTCGCCCGGCATCCGTACCTGCTGCGGGCCCGCGACATGGCCGCCGCGGTGGTCGCCGTGGTGACCGCGCCGCGCGGGGTGCACATGGCGCTGGTCGAGGTGCAGCCCGAGGCCCCGCTACGGCCGCGGCCCGAACCGTCCGCCGGTACCGAACCCGCGGAGGCGGGAGCACCGTCATGAGGATCGTTCTCGACGCCGACCTGTGTCAGGGACACGCGGTCTGCCAGGCCGAGGCCCCGGACGTCTTCCGGGTGCCCAAACGCGGCCACGTCGAAATCCTCGACGCCGCTCCCGGCGCCGATCGGCGCGAAGCCGTCGCGAACGCGGTGCGCTACTGCCCGACCCAAGCTCTGTCACTCGTCGAGGACGACGAGGACACCACCCCGAAAGGTACAGACTGATGCCCGATTTCGATCGCGCCGAACTCGACGAGATGGTTCGGCGCTGGGTGCTGGAGAATCAGCGCTGCGAGGAGAAGGGCGACTGGAAGCCACTCGCCGAGCTGTACACCGAGGACGCGACCTACGGATGGAACTACGGTCCCACCCAGGAGTTCATGGCCGTCGGCCGTGACGAGATCCGCGACATCGCCCTCGGCCAGGAGATGGCGGGCCTGGAGGGCTGGACCTACCCCTACCAGGAGTTCGTCGTCGACGAGCGCAGCGGCAACGTCATCGGCCTGTGGAAACAGGTCGCCGACGCCAAGCGCCCCGACGGGCGCAACTACCAGGTCGACGGTATCGGCGGCAGCTGGTTCCGCTACGGCGGCAACTACCAGTGGTCCTGGCAGCGCGACTTCTTCGACTTCGGCAATGTCTCGGCGCTGTTCATGGAGATGATCACCGCCGATGCGCTGACCCCCGGCATGATGAAGCGCATCGAGCGCTCGGGCGGGGGACCGCTGCCGGGTTGGTACAAAATCGGCGAAGCGCCCGTCGTCCTGTGGTGACCCCGATGTCGTCGCAGCCGAGTAGATTCCAGGAGTTCAGCCGCGAGGAGCTCGCGGTACTCGTCCCCGAACTCCTGCTGTGCGGCCATCTGATCGACCGGTCCGGCATGGCGCATTCCATCGCCGCCTTCGGCCGCGACGGCATGGCCGAGGTCGCGATCGAGGAATGGCAGCTGGCCAGTCCGGTGTACACCCGCCGGATGCAGCGGGCGCTCGGCTTCACCGGCGACAGCGTCGAAACCATCTTCAAGGGACTGCAACTCGACATCGGCGCACCGCCGCAGTTCATGGACTTCCGGTTCCGCGTCGATGATCGCGACAACGGGGAGTTCTGGCTCGACCACTGCGGCGCGCTCGCCGATGTCGAGCCGATGGGCGAGGACTACGTGGTGTCGATGTGTCACGACATCGAAGACCCCACCTTCGACGCCACCGCGCTGGCCACCAACCCGCACGCCCAGGTCCGGCCGATCCACCGGCCGCCGCGCGCACCGGCCGACCGGGTGCCGGTGTGCGCGTGGACGGTGAAGATCCATCCATCGCACGAGCCGCCGCCGGTGCCGAAGAACGCGGGGCTGGTCGCCGATTCGGCCGCGGCCCACGTCGAGTTGCCCGAGGTCGATCCGTACGAGGAGGGCATGGGCGACTACGCGGGTCCGCTGCTCAGCGATCTGCGCTTCCGCGACTTCTCCCGCTCGGCGCTGCTGCGCATGGCCGAGGAGGTGTGTCTGCAACAGCATCTGCTCACCCTCGCGTTCATGGTCGCGGTACGCGGGCGCGCCGCCGCGGACACCGCGCTTGCCATCGGTCGCAAACAGTTCACGGGCATCGCCGGACTCACCTCCGAGCGGCTGCGCGACTGCCTCGGCCTCGGCGACGACCTGGACGCACTGGCCACGGTGCTCCGGGTGCATCCGGCGCTGAACCCGTTGCCCTACACCGACGCCGAGATCACCCGCGCCGAGGACACGGTGCTGTTGCGGCTGCCCGCCGACAGCGCCGCCGTGCGTGACCGCGCCTGGCCGTCGATGGTGGCCACGGATCATCTCGCCCCCGTCGAGGCGATGGCGCGCGGGGTCAACCCCCGCTTCGTCCCGATGGTGCGCACCCGCGACGAGGACGGATACACCATCGAGATCACCCTCGGCGCCGAACCCTTCCGGGAGGCGTCGGAGGTCGCGATCACCCGGTTCAGCACCGGGGCGGATTTCGTCTTCGGCGATCGCGGCATACCGCTGCCGCTGACCGTGGTGTGACGGACGGAGGGTGATGCCATGTCACGAGTGATCCAATGGGCGACGGGCGGACTGGGCAAGGCGGCCATCGGCGCCGTCCTCGACCACCCCGACCTGGAGCTGGTCGGCGCGTGGGTGCACAGCGCCGACAAGGACGGCGTCGACCTCGGCGAGTTGATCGGGCGCGACCCGATCGGGGTGTACGCGAGCGCGGACGCCGACGCGCTGCTCGCCACCGACGCCGACTGTGTGCTCTACAGCCCGCTCATGGCCGATACCGAGGTGCTGCGCGCGATCCTGTCCTCGGGCAAGAACGTGGTGACCCCGCTCGGCTGGTTCTATCCGCGCTACGCCGAGCGGGAACGCTACGACGAGATCTGTCGTGCCGCGGGAGTCACCCTGCACGGCACCGGAATTCACCCGGGCGGTGTCACCGAGCGGCTGCCGCTGGTGATCTCGGCGCTGTCGGGGTCGGTGACCTCGGTGCGCGCCGAGGAGTTCTCCGACATCAGGACCTACGCCGCCCCCGAGGTGGTGCGGGACTGGATGCTGTTCGGGGCGACCCCCGAACAGGCCGCGGGCAGCCCGATGGTGCGGATGCTGGCGGGCGGTTACGGCCAGTCGGTGTGGATGGTGGCCGATGTGCTCGGCTTCGACCTCGATCCCGACCTGAAGGTCACCCACGACGTCGCGGTCGCCACCGCCCCGATCGATTCGCCGATCGGCGTCATCGCCCCCGGACACGTCGCGGCCCAGCGGTATCGGTGGCAGGGCACGGTCGACGGGCAACCGGTCGTGACCGCGGCGGTGAACTGGTTCATGGGTGAGGAGCATCTCGATCCGCCGTGGGGGTTCGGACCCGCCGGACAGCGCTACGAGATCGAGATCACCGGTGACCCGGGATCGGTGACCACGTTCACCGGAATGCACGCGCACAGCGGCGCGCAGGCCGCGTCGCGCAATCCCGGAATCGTGGCGACAGCCATGCACTGCGTCAACGCGATTCCCTATGTCGTCGCCGCCCCACCGGGCGTGCGCACCTATATGGATCTGCCGCCGGTCGCCGGGCGTGCGGCGGGGTCGCTGCACCGCTACCGGCGGTTGAGCACGGGACCGGTCGCCGCGGGCGGCGCCAGAGACCGGACATGACCAACGAGGCCCGCACGCAATTCATTTCAGGAGGTAGCCATGACAGCACCGTTGTTGCCGGCGGGTTTCGACTTCACCGATCCGCAACTATGGGGAAACCGCAGGCCCGTCGAGGAATTCGCGCGGCTGCGCCAGAGCGCGCCGGTGTGGTGGAACGCGCAGTCCGACGAGACCTCGGGCGGCTTCCACGACGGCGGGTACTGGGTGGTCAGCAAACTCGCCGATATCAAGGAGATCTCGCGCAAACCGGAGTTGTACTCCTCCGGGCGCAAGGGCGCCGTCATCCGGCTGCCCGGTGACATCACCCCCGAGCAGATGAACTCCACCGGCGCGCTGCTGGTGAACATGGACCCGCCCAAACACTCCAAGGTGCGCCGGATCATCTCCAAGGGTTTCACTCCGCGCGCGGTCGAGGGGCTGCGCGCCGCGCTGTCCGACCGCGCCGAGAAGATCGTGCACGAGGCCAAGCGCGGCGGTGGCGGCGATTTCGTCGAACAGGTCGCGGTGGAGTTGCCGTTGCAGGCCATCGCCGAACTGCTCGGCGTGCCGCAGGAGGATCGGCGCAAGGTCTTCGACTGGTCCAACGCCATGCTCAACTACGACGATCCCGAATACGGCGATCCGACCCTCGCCTCGGCCGAGATCCTCGGCTACGCCTGGAACATGGCCGAGCAGCGGCGCGCGAATCCGGTCGATGACATCGTCTCGGAACTGGTGCAGGCCGACATCGACGGCGAGGGCCTGGCCTCGGACGAGTTCGGGTTCTTCGTCATCCTGCTCGCGGTGGCGGGCAACGAGACCACCCGCAACGCCATCACCCACGGGATGAAGGCGTTCGTCGACAATCCCGAGCAGTGGGAGCTCTACAAGGAGCAGCGCCCGCGCACCGCGCCCGACGAGATCGTGCGGTGGGCCACGCCGGTGACGGTGTTCCAGCGCACGGCCACCGAGGATCTGGTCCTCGGCGGTCAGGAGATCAAGGAGGGTCAGCGGCTCGGCCTGTTCTACGGCTCGGCCAACTTCGACGAGGACGGCTTCGAGAATCCGTTCGCCTTCGACATCATGCGCGATCCGAATCCGCACGTCGGATTCGGCGGCACCGGCACGCACTACTGCGTCGGCGCGAACCTGGCGCGGTTGGAGATCGATCTGATGTTCAACGCCATCGCCGACGCCATGCCGAATCTGACCCAGATCGCCGAACCGGTGCGGCTGAAGTCCGGCTGGATCAACGGCATCAAGGAGTGGCAAGTCCGCTACGAATCGTGAAACGGAACGGATCAATGAGTGATCGAGGAATTCTGACGGGGCGCGGGGCCGTCGTGGTCGGCGGCAGCAGCGGCATCGGATTCGCCGTCGCGGCCGCGCTGGCTCGGCAGGGCGCCGCCGTGGTGCTCAACGGGCGCAACGAGGCCGCGGTCGAACGCGCGGCCGACGCGCTGCGGATGTCCGGG
Organism: Nocardia arizonensis; assembly: GCF_001310275.1. Classification (GTDB taxonomy): domain Bacteria; phylum Actinomycetota; class Actinomycetes; order Mycobacteriales; family Mycobacteriaceae; genus Nocardia; species Nocardia arizonensis. The sequence goes on along the minus strand of NZ_LGYZ01000050.1, from coordinate 61,754 downwards.
CACCGGGTGCTCGGACTCGCCGGGTCGGCGGCGGAGGAATCGGTGGCCGACAAACTGATCAAGACCTGCGTCAGCACCTACGGCGCGATCGACATCCTGATCAACTGCGCGGGCGCCGCGGAACCGGCGGGCTCCTCGATCCTCACCGTCAAGCCGTGGGAATGGCGCGCGTTGCTCGACTCGCACCTGACCACTGTGTTCAACACCTGCCGACTTGCGGCGCCACTGATGGTCGAACGCGGCGGCGGCACCATCGTGAACACCAGTTCCTTCGCCTACCTCGGTGACTACGGCGGCACCGGATATGCCGCGGGCAAGGGCGCGGTGACCAGTCTGACCCTGGCCATGGCCGCCGAACTGCGCGAGCACGGCGTGCGTGCCAATGTCGTGTGCCCCGGCGCGAAGACCCGGCTGTCCTCGGGACTGGACTTCGAGGCGCGCCTGCTCGACCTGTACCGCCGCGGCATCCTCGACAAGGTCATGATGAACGGCGCGCTCGACGCCCCGCCCGCCGAATACGTCGCCCAGCTCTACCTCTATCTCGCCAGTGACCGCGCGGCCGAGGTCACCGGCCAGATCCTCATCGGCGCGGGCGGATTCGTCGGCCGGTTCGACCGGCCGAAGACCGCGGTGCTCGGTTACCGCGCCCACATCGACTCCGCGCCGTGGAGTCTGCCCGAACTGCACGCCATGATCGACGAATCCGGTACCGCCACGGGATGATACGGCGAGCCGGCGCTACGCGGGCTCGGCTGCGCGCCTGCCGAAGGCGCGCAGCCGACAGGGAATGCCCGCGAAATTCGGATGGTGCGGGGCGGCGCCGATCTCGCGCCACCCCGTCGCCAGCGATTCGTGGAAGATGCGCCCGGCCGCCGTCGACTCGTCGCCCGCGAAGATCAGCAGATCGCCGTCGTAGAAGTCGAGGGCGGTCTGGGCCGTGTGTGAACCCCGCGGCGGGCCGATGAGCACGAGGGCGCGATCGGCGTGCTCGCAGGCATCGGCGCCGTTGCCGAAGCGCACCTCGGTCCACTGGTACTCGCACCGCCGCGACTTGTCGTCCACGGCGACAACGTCGACGCCGATCTGGCGCAACTGCCAGGCCCAGTAACCGGCGCCCGCGCCGACCTCGATGACGCCGCGTCCGGCCAATGTGGTTCGTAGCCAGGCCATGTCGGCGGGCGAGGGAATCGCGGGCGAATAGGTCCGTACCAGCAGATCGCGTAGCGGCTCGCTGAATTCCACCGACCACTGCCTGCCCGGGTCGACGCCACCGCGCGGCATCAGCCGCAGGAATCGCCAATAGGGGTTCTCGACAGCGGGTTCGGCGGGCCCGTCCTCGGCGGGAGTCTCGGCCAGGCGCGGGAAACGCGCGATCTCCCAGTGTTCGGCGAGTCTGCGGCCGATGAGATCCAGCCGCCGATCGACCGGCCCGGAAGCGTCGTCGTGAAGCGTGAGACTGGTCACTCCGAGGGAATCTACGCGCACCGTGCCCGCGGTTCGGCGGCGGGCTGCGCGGGCGCGGGCCGATCGGCCGGGACGGGCGCGTCGACCGGCTGCACCCGACGCGCCTGCGGACCCTTGGTGGTCACCACGACCCGGAAGTCGACATGGCAGCCCTCCTTGATCAGCGGGCGGCTCTCGTCGGGGATATCGCAACCCTCGAGCAGCAGGTCGGCGCCGCCGTCGGCGGCGGCGATGAATCCGAATTCCTTGACTTCGTCGAACCATTTCACCGTGCCCTGCATTGATTCTCCTGACGTGTGTTCTCGACATGTTCGGGATATCTGCGCGTCGACCGTGTGGGAATTCGCGTAGCGGACCGTCGCGGATCGATCCTCGCGCGGTCCTCGCCCGGAACGTCGAATCCGACGCGAGTCGGTGTTACGCGCCCCGGACGAATGGGGGAGTGCGGCCGACCTTCTCCTCGGGTCCGTGGTGGAATCCGAACTTCCGGTTGGTGAGTTCGGGTTGTCGCGAACCGGAAAGTCTGTCCGTGCATCCGCCTTCGACGACCGGGCGAAACCATCAATAGAAACCAACCGATCGGCATTCAGCAAAAGGATAGTTACGCCTGCATATATGCATGAAAATTTTGGTGGCTTCGATCCGGTAAATCCGTGAACAGGCCAGATATCGGCGCTAAAGTCCTAGCCCATGACCGGAGCAGAGGTGAATGGCCGCGGATATGCCTATGCTCGCGATCTGTGGGCAACCGAGCGGCTATGGCTGTCCCGCTCCGTACGGACCCTTGTCGTCGGTCTCGCGGGCCGGCTGAGCGGCCTCGGACCCGAAGCATGGACCCGCTACGAGCGGGGGGAATTGGAGTTCGGGCAGGCGCGCGAATTCCACCTCGCCTTACTGCGCGTGCACAGCGTGCTCGCCAAGGAGATCGACGCCGCGATGTCGGAGTCCGCCGCCGCGGCGCTGGAGAACACCGCCGGACTCGGCGACCTGGCTTCGGTGACCGGTCTGGACCGGGCCGCCGCCTCTCGGCGCTGGGGTTCGCTCGCCGAGGTCGGCAATCGGATCGCGCTGGTGATCTCCCAGCCCTGGCCCGACGGCGGCATCGTCGGACCGGCGGGGGCGGCCGGTTACGAACACGATCGGCGCTGGTGGCCGGTCGGCAGCGCCTCGCGCCGCAGTGCCGAGCACGCCATCGTCGTGGTGGATCGCACCGTCCGGCGGGTCTACGCCATCGACCCCGAAGGCTGGCGCGCCGACGACAGCGGCACCCGGTGGGAGTTCACCGCCATCGGCGCGGCGCCGCTGCCGTCCACCCGGGTGGACGACGCATACGAAAGAGGTCGGATACCGGTTCGCGTCGGTGATCACTATCCCGCTCGCCTGGATCGCGGATGCGTTCCCTGCTACTTCTCGGAGGTGCACGATGACAGGTGAGGCGCCGCGAGGCCGGTGCGGTGACGTGGAATTCGCCGCCCGCCTGAACGGACTCATCGCCCAGTGGGAGACCGGACACGGCAGGCCGCTGCAATACCGGCACCTGGTCGACGCGCTCGCCCGCGGGGGACAGTCGGCCTCGGCCTCCTACCTGTCCATGCTCCGCCGCGGCCACCGGCGCAGGCCACGCCCGGAATTGATCGAGGCGCTGGCCGACTTCTTCGGTGCCGACGCCTACTGGCTCAGAACCGGCACCCCCCGCGGGGAGCGGCGGGCCGATATCAGCGTGATCGCCACGGTCTCGCACTATCCGCTGCGGCGGCTGCTGCTCGCGGCCACCGGACTGTCGACACCGTCGCTGTCGATGCTCGCCGAACTCGCCGAGCGCATCCGGCCGGGCGATGCCGAACTGCCCGGTCTGCGCTATACCGCGCGATTGACCGATACGTCATAGTTCGATCGAAGACCGTACCGACCTGGACGCCATTGTTCCGCGCGCGATAGCACCACGTCTCGGCGCGCGACGAAGAATGGTCGAAAAAGTCACGCGGTCGGTCTGCTGGGGATTTTCCATACATTTGCCAGCGCAGATCACCTATTTATCACGAGAACCGGGCGCCGGGTCGGAGGACCCGTGGTTGTCTGTTGCCGCGAGACGGCGGGCCGCCGGTAGCGGACCACAGCCGTCCCCGCGCTTCCGCCTGCCCTGGAACCGAAAAGGATGATTCGTGATCTTGACCACGCGCATCGCGGCGATGGGCACTTTCCTCGGGACAACGGCGGGTCTCGTGGTCGGCGCGGTTGCCGGATGTATTCTCGGACTGCCGCTGTTCGGAATCGGATGTGTTCCGGCCGCGGTGGCGGGCGCCGGGTTGGGAAGTATTCTCGGGACAATTGTCGTCGGCGGGCCGGGGCCGGTGCTGGTGCTCTCGGCGGTCGAATTGGTCGAGACGCTCGCCGCGCCGGATGGCACGAGTAAATGGGCGAATATCTCCGAACGGCGGCCCGCGAATTAGAGCTTTTCCGATCTCCACCCGGTAACGGGCGCGTCGAACGGCGCGTCCGTTTGCCGCGTTTCGGATCGGTGTGGGTTGTCAGGGTGGTCGGGCAGACCATCGCGCCGAATATCGAGAGAGGTTGAATGCATGCACAGACATCGTGAACCGGCGACCGGCCGGACACTCGCCACGCGCGCGGCGATCGTCGCGGTCGCGGGCGTGGCTCCGGTCCTCGTCCAGACCGCGGCCAACGCCGCGCCGCTGGGATCGCCGAGCGGCGTGCTCGACACCGCGCTCGTCGTCCCGGTCGCCGACCTCGACGCGCCGCCGCTCGGACCGGCCGTGTCCGACCGAAACGACCTGTCGCGCAAGCGGTCGGCGACCACGTCCGGCGCGCCGCTGACCGGTGTCGATCCGGGGACGCTGCATCTGCCGGACTTCTCGGCGCCCGCGGTCGCGCCGATCCAGGCACCGGAGGGCAAGATCCGAGTCGGCAGCGTGCAGGTCGACGCGCCGACCTGGCTGCCTGCCGATATCACCGCCCAGGTCAACGACAACGCGGCCGGGGCCGAGGCGTCACTGGCGCAGGTGCTCGACTCGGCGGGCTTCGATCCGGCCCGCTCGGATCGCATCGCCTCTCAGGTCGTCGGTGACGCGGCCATCGGCGCCTCGGTCGGCTCCACGCTGGCGAGTCCGCTCGCGAGTACGAGCGCGATCGTCGGCGCGGCCTCCGGATTCGTCGCCGGTACGCCCTTCGCGCCCGCCGGATGGGTGGTTGTGCCGGTCCTCGGCGCGGCGATCGGGTACGGCGTCATCGCCGCGCCCGCGGCGTTGGTGGGTGCCGCGGTCGGCGCGGTGGTGGGTGCGGTCGTCGGCTACAACGACAATTCGCCGATGCTCGCGGCCTGAGCAGCGATCGCCTTTCCGACCGTCGGTGCCGCGCCGTCGGCGTCCGGTGGCCACGAAGGCCCGACCGGCCGCCCGACGGCGCGCCCGATGGTGACGCCGGCGTGTTGCGCGTCGGCGTCACTCGACATCGCGGATCATCCGGTGGACAGGCACCCCCGCAAGGTCTGGAAGTCGCCCGCGAAGCCCATGCCGCCCACGCAGGTGGGTGCGTCGACACCGGACACGGTCACGGTCGCGCCGGGCCCCGCGATGCCGATCGACAGACCCGGCCGGACGCCATCGGCGGTGACCGTGGCGCCCGGTCCGAGCGCGATGGCCGCGGGGCCGGACAGTGACGTCGAGTTGGACGTGGCGATGCCGCCGTTCTGCGCGATCGCGAGGGCGAGGCTGGTCGGTCCCGCGTGGGCATAGGCGTCGCCGCCGAGCCCGTACGCGGCGGCGGCCGCTCCTTCGGCGCTGGTGGCCGCGCATTGCGCGTCCGCCTCGGTCGCCTGGACGGCGCCCGCGCCGGGGACCGGGCAGGCGGTATTCGCGGCGGCCGCGCTCGGTGCGGAGAGGACATACAGGCCGACGGCCGTGGGGACGACCGCGATCAGCGCGGCGATGCCGCGCGAAGTGGGGGACTTGATCATGGCTGGCTCCTACCCGCGACCGCGCGATGCGCGAGCGGCCGATACGGACCGTCGGCGGCGACCACGGGATTCGATCCGCTGGATGTCGGTACGCCGCGTCGGCGTATCCCGGCGCGGTGCTCTTCCACGGTATCCGATACTCGATGCAGATTCGATGCACTGCGTGGAAACGCGACCAAGATCGTGCGCGTTGCCGGTGGCCTGAAGTGCGAAAAGGCCGGCGGCCGCGCGTGCGGGCGAGCGTCAGAGCGGATGGGCTCGAACGGCGGTGGCGTGGGCGCGCAGGACCTCGGGCAGCCGGGCCAGGTCGACGGTGTCGGCGCGGTGCTCGATCACGTCGTCCTGCACCCAGACGGCGAGGCTGTAGCCGATGCGGACGCGATCGCGGAGCAGCAGGGTGTGGGTGAGCGGGTCTATGTCGACGCGCAGCGCCAACTCGTCCAGTGCGGCGGCGACCTGGGGGCCGGACCCGCAATGGCGCGCCCGCCACCACAGGTGGCAGCCGGCGGGCCAGATCAGTTCCACCAGGCAGTCCACCTGCTGGGTCGAATCTGTGCCCGGCCGTGTGACCATCGCCATGCATTGTTGCCCGGAAGTCGCCGATTGGTGTCGAACTCGACGTTTCCGGCGTTTCCCCGCCGGCACGCGGTGCCGCGCCGGGAGCGGCGAGAATCGGGCCGCAGGGTGCGAACCGCCGCTAGCTTTCCAAGGACGACACATCTGATAGACGTCAAAATCCCAGTGCTGTACCGGCAGTCGCGAGCACGACCGCGCATCTGTCTGAGATTCGACAGAAATGATGCATAACATCGGCGGTTGTGTTACACATGTCGCGAACGCAAGGAGGTGGTTGTGGGACCCGCCGACCATCTGATTTGCGTCGGCATTCTCGAGGCGGTGCGTCCGGTGCACGAGAGCGCGGCGGGCATTTCGCACCGCGACCCGTCGATCACCGCGCTCAGATCCGACGACCGCCTCTGATTTCGCGCGCCCGCGCGGTTACGACTTCGTGTCTTAGTTCTCGCCGGGCAGCGCGATGGCTCCGGTTCGCTTAGATTTCCGAACAGGCGGTGACGCCCGGGTTTCACCGAACCGAAATGTGGAGGGCTGCTGTGTCTGGTCGAACGGTTCTTGGCGGGCGTGCCCTGCGGGCGGTGTGCGTGATCGTCGGCGGTGTCCTGGTGCTGGCGGGCTGTACGAACAACACCGAGGAATCCGGCCCCGCCGTGCCGAAGGTGACGGTGGACAAGGTCGACGCCATCGCGGCGACCCTGCCGGACAAGATCAAACAGTCCGGGCGGCTACTGGTCGGGGTGAACGTGCCATATCAGCCCAACGAATACAAGGACGCGAGCGGCAGGATCGTCGGATTCGACGTCGATCTCATGGACGCGGTGGGTTCGGTGCTCGGAGTGAAGGTCGAATACGTCGAATCCGCCTTCGAGAAGATCATTCCGGCGATTCAGGCGGGCACCTACGACGTCGGCATGTCCTCGATCACCGATTCCAAGGAGCGCCAGGCCCAGGTCGATTTCACCGACTATTTCAAGGCGGGCATCCAATGGGTGCAGCAGTCGGGCAAGCCGGTCGATCCTGACAATGCCTGCGGTAAGAAGGTCTCGGTGCAGGCCACGACCGTCGAGCACACCGACGAAGTGCCCGCCAAGAGCGAGAAATGCGTCGCCGCGGGCAAGGCCCCGATCGATATCAAACCCTTCGACGAGCAGAGCGCGGCGACCAATGCGCTGGTCCTCGGTCAGGTCGACGCGATGTCCGCCGATTCCCCGGTGACCGCGTACGCGATCAAACAGAGCGACGGCAAGATCGAATCGGCGGGGCCGCTGTTCGATTCCGCGCCCTACGGCTGGGCGGTGCCGAAGAATTCGCCGCTGGCCGCGGTCCTCCAGGCCGCGTTGAACCATCTCATCGGAAACGGCCAGTACCGGACCATCACCGAGAATTGGGGTGTACAGGACGGCGCCGTCACCGCATCGGTCATCAACGGCGCCGAGCGCTGAGGATGACGCAGCCCACGGAGGCGGAACCCGAACCGATTCGCGCCATCCCGTTGCGCCGTCCCGGGCGGTGGATCGCCGCGGGCGTCATCCTCGCGCTGCTCGCGCTGTTCCTCTACGGCGCGGCCACCAACGATGCCTATCGGTGGGGCACCTACGGCCGGTACCTGTTCGACACCCGGATTCTGTCCGGCGCGGTGGTCACTCTGGAACTGACCGTCATCGCCATGGCCATCGCCATCGTGCTCGGCACGGTGCTCGCGGTCATGCGACTGTCGCCGAATCCGGTACTGCGGTCCACGGCCTGGGTGTATCTGTGGATCTTCCGCGGCACACCGGTGTACGTGCAGCTGGTGTTCTGGGGTCTGTTCCCCTCGCTGTACAAGCAGATCGTGCTCGGGGTGCCGTTCGGGCCGCAGTTCTTCCATCTCGACGTGCAGAATCTGCAAGCCGCCTTCGCGTTCGCGGCGATCGGACTCGGCCTGAACGAGGCCGCCTACATGGCCGAAATCGTCCGCGCGGGTATCAATTCCGTGGGTGAGGGGCAGCGCGAGGCGTCCATCGCACTCGGCATGTCCTGGGGGCAGACCATGCGCAGAACCGTACTGCCCCAGGCCATGCGGGTGATCATTCCGCCGACCGGGAACGAATTGATCGGCATGCTGAAAACCACCTCACTGGTCACCGCGATCCCGTTGTCGACCGATCTGTTCGGCCGCGCCCGCGATATCTACGGGGTGAACTTCCAGCCGATTCCGCTGCTGATGGTCACCGCGACCTGGTATCTGGCGATCACCAGCGTGCTGATGGTGGGTCAGTACTATCTGGAGAGATACTACTCGCGCGGGGTGTCGCGGCAGTTGACCGCCAAACAATTGCGCGAACTCGCCGACGCGCGGACGGCGGCGAAATGACCGCCGATCCCACCGAGAACGGCAGGCCCGCCGCGCCGCCCATGGTCTTCGCGGACCAGGTGTGCAAGAGTTTCAGCGCGCTGCGCGTACTGGAGGGCATTTCCCTCGAGGTGCCGCGGGGCACGGTGCTGTGCCTTATCGGCCCCTCCGGCTCCGGTAAGTCGACCTTCCTGCGCTGTATCAACCATTTGGAACGAGTCGACGCGGGTCGGCTCTATGTCGACGGGGAACTCGTCGGATACCGCCAGAAGGGTGACAGACTCTACGAATTGCATCCGCGCGAGGCGGCCCGCCAGCGCCGCGATATCGGCATGGTGTTCCAGCATTTCAATCTGTTCCCGCACCGGACCGTGCTGGAGAACATCATCGAGGCGCCGACCCAGGTGAAGAAGGTCCGCCGTGCCGACGCCGTCGCGCGGGCGCACGAACTGCTCGACCGAGTCGGCATGGCCGACAAGGCGTCGGCCTATCCGGCGCAACTGTCGGGAGGTCAGCAGCAGCGGGTCGCCATCGCGCGGGCATTGGCGATGGACCCGAAACTGATGCTGTTCGACGAGCCGACCTCGGCACTGGATCCGGAATTGGTCGGCGAGGTACTCGAGGTCATGCGCGAACTCGCTCGCGACGGGATGACGATGATCGTGGTCACCCACGAAATGGGTTTCGCCCGTGAGGTCGCCGATCGATTGGTTTTCATGGACGGCGGTGTCGTGGTCGAATCGGGCAAACCGCGCGAGATATTGGCGAACCCGAAACACGAACGCACGAAGGCATTCCTGTCGCGCCTGCTGTGACGTTTCCGCCGTAGGACTCGAATCCACCTGTGCCCGCGTCGGTGTGCGCCCGGCGGCCGCCGGGTTCGAGTCGCGGGTACTCGGGGCGCGCGGCGGATGTACGACGATTCGTGACCCGCCGCCTCTTGCGCCCGCGCCGCCGCGCGCTATCGTAGTGATATCACTCTGATACCGGGAGGATGTCATGAAGCTCAGGTCCGCCTTCCACGTCAACGGCTTTCTGGTGCTGTTGGCGTGGTTGGTTCTCACCCTCTTCTTCGGCGGCGCGGCCGTCTTCGGCTACGTGGCCGCCGCGGGCGGGGGAAATACGCCAGCGCTGGTCGCCGCCATCGTCGCGACGGTCGTCGTGGTGGCGCTACTGCTGTCGATGACGGGGTTGACCGTGATCGACCCGAACGAGGCGAAGGTGGTGCAGTTCTTCGGCCGCTACATCGGATCGGTGAGCGAACCCGGCTTCTTCTCGGTGGTCCCGCTGACCGATCGCCGCAGCATCTCGCTGCGGGTGCGCAACTTCGAAACCCAGAAACTGAAGGTCAACGACGCCGACGGCAACCCCGTCGAGATCGCCGCGGTGGTGGTCTACCGCGTGGTGGACAGCTTCAAAGCGGCATTCGCCGTCGACGACTACGAGGAATACGTCGAGACCCAGTCCGAGGCCGCGGTCCGGCATCTGGCCACCACCCACCCCTACGACGCGCACGACGCCGACCGCACCAGCCTGCGCGACGGCGCGGAGGTGGCCGAGGAACTCACCGTCGAACTGCGCGAGCGCACCGAGATGGCGGGTATCGAGGTGCTGGAGGCGCGTATCACCCACCTCGCCTACGCGCCGGAGATCGCCCAGGCCATGCTGGTTCGCCAGCAGGCGGCACAGGTGGTCGCGGCGCGCACGCACATCGTGGAGGGCGCGGTCGGTATGGTCGGACTCGCGCTGGACCGGCTCACCGCCCAGGGAGTCGTGGAGCTCGATGAGGAACGAAGGGCCGCAATGGTTTCCAATCTGCTCGTGGTGCTCTGCGGCGACCGCGCGGCCCAACCGATCGTCAACGCGGGCACACTCTACAACTGAGCCGGGGACACATGGTCGAACGCAAGAAGCTGCTGCTGCGCCTCGACCCGGCCGTCCACGAGGCACTGGCCAAGTGGGCGGCCGACGACCTGCGCAGTATCAACGCACAGATCGAGTTCGCCCTGCGGCTCGCGCTGGAACAGGCGGGTCGCAGGCCGGCCCGACACGGCGACGAGCAGGCATGAACCGATCCGCCCCCGCTCAGGCGGCGCGGATCGGTTTCGTCGTGACGAAGATGGCCGTGCCGGGGAACAGTTCCCCGCGCAGCGGACTCCATTGTCCCCACTCGCGGTCCAGCCATTCCGGCCATTCGGGCTCGATGATGTCCTCGACGGTCAGCCCGGCCGCCACGATCTCGCGCACCCGGTCGCCGATGGTGCGGTGGTGCTCGACGTAGGTCGGTTCGCCGTCGGCGCCGACCTCGACGTAGGGGGTGCGGTCGAAATACGGGATGGCCGCGATCAAGCCGCGCTCGCCCGGATCGTCCAGGAAGATCCAGCGCATCGGGTGGTTCACCGAGAACACCCACCGGCCGCCCGGCCGCAGCACCCGAGCGACCTCGCGCATGACACGGGCGGAATCGGCCACGAACGGGATGGCGCCGAAGGCCGAGCAGGCCAGGTCGAAACTCTCGTCGGCGAACGGCAGATCCTCCGCGCCCGCCTGCACCAGCGGCACGCGCGGGCCGCCGCGCCGCATCGCGGCCAGTCCGCGCTCGAGCATTCCGCGCGAGAGGTCGAGTCCGACCGGCAGCGCGCCCTGCCCGGCCAGCCAGCGCGAACAGGGCGCCGAACCGCAGCCGATCTCGAGGATTCGGCGTCCGGCCACCTCGCCCAGCAAATGCATGTCGCCCTCGTGCAGGCCCTCGGGACACCAGACGAACTCGCCTCCGGGGCTGTCGACGCCGAGGAACTCGCCGTGCTCGTTGTGATAGTTGGCCGCATCGGCATCCCACCAGCTACGGCTGGCCCGCCTGCTGGCATCGGAGTCGAGCCGGGTGCGCGTGGGCTTCTGCGCGGGGAGCAGGGAGTTTGCCGAGGGGTGGGGTTCGTCCGACACGCGCAAACCTTATCTCGGCGTGGCGCGGACACCGGTTTGCCCGCCCGGACCAAGGTCGCGTACGCTGATTCAGCGAGTGCCTTCTGTACTGGCGTACCGATGTGATCGGCAGCGATCCGGCGGCGTTTTCCGCCATACTGGCGTTTTCGCCATAACGATCGTCCGATGGTTACAGCGTACTCAGGAACAGAGCGCCCGCGCTGGGTTTCACATGTGGTGTGTGCGGTACGTTCCTGTGTGTCCGTCGTCGCATCGTCGCGGTGATCTCGCAGCGTACCGAAAGTTCCAATGTCCGCAACCGACCACAATCCGTCCGGAGCACACCGACACATGCCCACCACCGTCACCTCGCCGCAGGTAGCCGTCAACGACATCGGCTCCGCCGAGGACTTCCTCGCCGCCATCGACGCCACGATCAAGTACTTCAACGACGGCGACATCGTCGAAGGAACCATCGTCAAGGTCGACCGTGACGAGGTTCTGCTCGACATCGGTTACAAGACCGAAGGCGTCATCCCGTCCCGGGAACTCTCCATCAAGCACGATGTCGACCCGAACGAGGTCGTTTCCGTGGGCGATGAGGTCGAGGCCCTCGTTCTCACCAAGGAGGACAAGGAAGGCCGCCTGATCCTGTCGAAGAAGCGGGCGCAGTACGAGCGCGCGTGGGGCACCATCGAGGAGCTCAAGGAGAAGGACGAGGCCGTCAAGGGCACCGTGATCGAGGTCGTCAAGGGCGGCCTGATCCTCGATATCGGCCTGCGCGGCTTCCTTCCCGCCTCGCTCGTCGAGATGCGTCGGGTCCGCGACCTCCAGCCGTATGTCGGCAAGGAGATCGAGGCCAAGATCATCGAGCTGGACAAGAACCGCAACAACGTGGTCCTGTCGCGGCGCGCCTGGCTGGAGCAGACCCAGTCCGAGGTGCGTTCGGAGTTCCTGCACCAGTTGCAGAAGGGCCAGGTCCGCAAGGGTGTGGTCTCCTCGATCGTCAACTTCGGCGCGTTCGTCGATCTCGGCGGTGTCGACGGTCTGGTGCACGTCTCGGAACTGTCCTGGAAGCACATCGACCACCCGTCCGAGGTCGTCGAGGTCGGCAACGAGGTCACCGTCGAGGTTCTCGACGTCGATCTGGACCGCGAGCGGGTCTCGCTGTCGCTCAAGGCGACCCAGGAAGATCCGTGGCGTCAGTTCGCCCGTACCCACGCGATCGGCCAGATCGTGCCGGGCAAGGTCACCAAGCTGGTTCCCTTCGGCGCGTTCGTCCGTGTCGAAGAGGGCATCGAGGGTCTGGTGCACATCTCCGAGCTGGCCGAGCGCCACGTCGAGGTGCCGGATCAGGTCGTGGCCGTAGGCGACGACGCGATGGTCAAGGTCATCGACATCGATCTGGAGCGTCGCCGGATCTCGCTGTCGCTGAAGCAGGCCAACGAGGATTACCACGCCGAGTTCGACCCGTCGAAGTACGGCATGGCCGACAGCTATGACGAGCAGGGCAACTACATCTTCCCCGAGGGCTTCGATCCCGACACCAACGAGTGGCTCGAGGGCTTCGACAAGCAGCGCGAGGAGTGGGAGGGCCGCTACGCCGAGGCGGAGCGTCGCCACAAGATGCACACCGCGCAGATGGAGAAGATGGCGGCCGACGCCGCGGCCGAGGCCGCGAACGGTGGCGGCGCCTCGAACTACTCCTCCGAGAGCGGCGCGCAGGCGTCCACGGCCCAGGCCGAGCCCGCCGGCGGCTCCCTGGCCAGCGATGCCCAGCTCGCGGCGCTGCGGGAGAAGCTCTCCGGCAACGCCTGATTCGGGTGGCTACAGCGTGAAGGCCCCGGTCCGCACGGACCGGGGCCTTCGGCGTTCACGCCCCGGCGCGTACCCTGAGCTGACGATGTTCGAAGTCAGCGTGGAGTCCTCGACGGGTGTGTGGGAGCGCCGGAAGCTCGAGGCGATGAGCCGAATCCAGCGGGTGGCGCTGGATCTGTTCGAGGAGAACGGTTACCGGGGGGTGACCGTCGAACGGATCGCGGCGGAGGCGGGGGTGTCGGCCAGCTCGGTGTACCGCTATTTCGGTACCAAGGAGATGCTGGTCCTCTACGACGAATACGACCTGCGCCTGCTCGAGGAGATTCGCCGCGCGGGCGGCGGTGCGGTGGTGTCGCCCGGTGATCTCATCGCCGCTGCCCGCGCCCTGGCCCCGCTGCTGGTCGAGGCGCTGCTGACCCCGGAGTCCGAACTGCGCCTGCGGCGCCGGATGCGCTACGTGACGACCATTACCGAGATCGCCGACGCACAGAGCAGGCAGATGCGCGACACCGCCGATCAGGTTCTCGCGCTGTTCGCCGAACGGACCGGCATCGATCGCAACGATCTGCGCTTGCGGATCGCCGCGGCCATCGGCGTCTGGGGTACGGTCGCGGCCCTGGACCATTGGGCGGCAGGGGATTTCGAGCGGCCGCTGGGGGAGGTCTACACCGAGGCGGTGGGCGCCGTGATCGACGCGATCGAACGGGTCATCGGCTGAGCCGAACTGGTCGCCACCGCGGTAGCCACCAGTTCCAGCGGCCGAACAGCCGCATGAACGCGGGTACCAGCAGCAGTCGGACGATCAGCGCGTCGATGGCGATGGCCACCGCGAGTGCGAAGCCGATCTGCTGGAGTTCCAGCACATCCGCGGTGACGAAGCTCGCGAAGACCGCGATCATGATGGCCGCGGCGGCGGTGATCGGCCGCGCGGTGTGCCGCAACCCTTCGGCGACCGCCGCGGTATTGTCCTGATCCGCGTCCCAAGCCTCCCGCATGCGGCGGATGAGGAAGACCTCGTAATCCATCGACAGCCCGAACAGGACCGCGAAAACCAGCATGGGCAGATAGATCTGGAGGAAGCCGGTGCTGTGGAAGCCGAGCACCGACTCGCCGATGCCGTACTGGAAGACCGCGACCGTGATACCCAGTGCGGCGCCCGTGGCGAGCAGATTCAACAGGATCGCCTTGACCGCGAGCACGATACTGCGGAAGGCGTAGATCAAGAATGCCAGCGATATCGTCAGCACCAGTCCGATGACCAGCGGCAGCCGATCGATGATGCGCACCGAGACGTCGGCGAAGGTGGCCGAGGTGCCGCCGACGAGGATGTCGGCGTCCCGGATGCGCGCGGCCTCGGTCCTGATGTCGGCGGTGAGTTCGGCGACGGCGGTCGAATCGAAGGCTTCACGCGGTACGACGGTGGAAAGCACCCGCCCGTCGGACTGCTGGGGCAGCACCCGCACGACCCGGTGGTCCGAGCCGAGTCCATTGACGAAGGCGGAAACCTGTTGGCGCGCGGGCTCGTCCAGCGCGGGGTCGTCGGGTCCGGTGGCCAGCACCGTGATCGGCGAGAGCAGGCCGGGTCCGAAATTCTGTTCGACGAGTGCGCTCGCCTGTCCGCTCGGCCGGTCGCCGAGGGCGCGCAGACCCATGTCGACGCCGTAGTCGATATCGGTGATCGGCAATGCGGCCGCCGCCAGCGCCGCCACGCCGAGCACGCCGAACAGCACCGGTCTGCCCATGACCAGGCGCGCCCAGCGCGCCCAGGCGCTCCGCGACGTATCCGACCTCGTCTCGGCCGGGCGCAGCCGCGCGGGCAGCGCGCCTCTGTGCACCGCCGGACCCAGGGTCGCGAGCAGGGCGGGCAGCAGTGTGAAGGCCGCCGTGAGCGTCGCGACGACCGCGGTGACCACGCCGATGGCGATACCGGTGAGCATCGGCAGGCCCACCGCGGCCAATGAGCACAGCGAGATCATGACGATGAGTCCTGAGGCGAGTACGGTGCGGCCCGCGGTGTCGAGAGCGGTGGCGATCGCGGTCTCGATACCCGGCCGGTCGCGCCGGTCCCGCACGCCGCGTCCGGTCAGTTCCTCGGCGAATCGGCTGACGACGAACATGGCGTAATCGATGGCGGTACCGGTGCCGATCATGGTCGCGACCGAGAGCACCAGCGAATCGAAACTGAGATAGGTGGTGAGCCCGAAGAGGACGCCGATCCCGGCCGCGATCCCCGCGCCGGTGACGGCGATCGGCAGGGTCGCCGCCGCCATCGCGCCCAGTGCGAGGACCAGCACGGCGGCGGCGACCGGCAGGCCGATGGTCTCGGCGCGCTGGAGATCGGCGGTCTCGATGGCCATGAGGTCGGCCTGGATCGCCGAATAGCCGGTCATCCCGGTCGCCACGCCGGTGTCGGTCGGTCGCGTGAGCTGCGATTGCAGTCGGGTGGCGACTTCGACCCGTTCGGACATGGACCCGTCGATGCCGACGATGCCGAAGGCGGTGTGCCCGTCGGCGGAGATCTGGATGGCGGGCACGCCGTCGAACGGCCCGATCACCCCCGCCACGCCGTCGGCGCCGCGCATCGCGGCCAGGGTGGCGTCGACGGCCGCGCGGAATTCGGGGGTGTCGGCGCGGTAGCGGTCGGAATGGAAGACGACCAGATCCTGTTCGGCCCCGAATCGCGCGAAATGTTCGGCCGCGAGCTGTTCGACGCGGGCCGAGTCGGAGGCGGGCACCGTGTAGTCGGGTGCGCCGAGGCGATCGTGCAGCGCCGGGTAGGCGGCGGCGCAGCCGAGGACGAGCAGCGCCCAGATCATCAGGACGATCCGGCGGTGCCGGGCCATGAGCCGACCCCAACGCCCGAGTCGCCCGTGCCGGACAGCGGTTTCCGGCCGCAGAGCGGTGGCGTGCGGTGACATCGTCCCTCCCGAGATCTATCCGAAGCGGTGATATCTGAAAGTCACTGTCAGATATGCGCTCAGTCTAGGGACAGGCCGGAGACCGGCGCAAGAGCGTGCCCGGCGCGCGGCGGCGGACACGTGCCGCGGAGGTTTGCCGGACGCTCGCCGAATCCTTTCGGGCAGAGGGGATTCGCCGGTAGTGTCGCGGTACATGGGGACCGATCCGGGTAAGAACACCTATCTCGACCAAGTCGTGGCGCAGCAGGCCGCGCTGGAGGACGACTTGCGCACACGCAAGCCCGCCGCGGCGTTCGCGGCCGCACCGCCGCCACCGGGCGCGCCCGCCCCGCGCGGCGCGGCGGCCAAGCGGGCCGATCGGGTCGTCCCCGTGCCCGGCTCCGGTGCGGGGCCGGGGCCGGTGGAGGTCAGGATCACCGGATTCTGGCGCAGGCGAACGGTTCTCGTGCCGCCCAACGCCTTCGTCGTGCACACCCGACGCGGACGGACCGAACCCGTGCACATGGGACTCGGGGTGTCGTTTCGATTCGATCCGACGACCGATTCCTTTCTCGTCGTCCCCGGCGCCATGCAAACCATTCTCATCAACGCCCATTGCATATGCAGCGAACTCCAGGGTGTACTGGTCCAAGGCTATGTGCAATGGATCATCGAGGATTTCGCCACCGCGTACCGCAAACTCGATTTCTCCGATGCCGAGGACCCCATGCGCCTGGTCAATATCCAGCTGCGCGAACAGGCCGAAGCCGCCATCAAGGACAAGGTGTCCACGATGGGAATGCGCGATGTCCTCAGCGACAAACAGCCAATCATCGAGGAATTGACCGCTCGCCTGCGCGCGGTCGCCGAGGGTGCCGGCGCACAGGACGGTACGGGCGGCGACCGCGGACTCGGGCTGCGCATCGTCACCGTGCAGATCAAGGAGGCGGTGGTCAGCTCATCCACCCTCTGGGAGAACCTCCAGAAGCCCTATCGCAGCGAACAGAACCAGATCGCGCGGCTGGCGGAACTGTCCGCGCAGGAGGTCGTCTCGGCCCGGGAGACCGCGGCCCACCGGGCCGCGGAGGAGCGGCGCATCGAGAACGAGCGCGAACTCGCCGAATTGCGCGCCCGCAACGAATCCGCGCGTTTCGACCGTGAGGCCGTCGAACAGTTGCGCCGCACCAATCGCGAACACGACGATCAGCGCACCGTCGCCGATCTGGCCCAGCAGACCGCGCTGCACCAGTTGCGCCTGGAACGGGAACAGCACGCCGAACAGGCCGAGAACCTGCGCAGGCGCCAGGAACTGCGCCGTCAGGAACTGGATGGCGAACTCACCCTCGCGGAGGCGAAGCGGCGGGCCGAACACGAAGGCGAACTGCTCGGACTCGAGCGCGAGAGATTGCGCGTCGGCGCGGCCAACGCCCAGAATGCCGCGAATATCCAGGCCAGACTGGTCGACTCGCTGCCGCAGATCGTGTCCAATCTGCCCGCGCCCGCGGAGCTCAAGACCTATCAGCTCGGCGGCGACCTCTCCGGCTTGACCGCCCTGTTGACCCAGTTGAGCGGCGCCTTGCAGGCGTGGACCGGCGCGCACCCGGTACCGCCCGAGGACTGAACCGAAGCCGTTGCCGGACATCCGATTCGAATCCGCTACCGGTGTGGGCGGCGCGGCGGGCATCGTGCGGCTCGGCATCCGCACCTCGAATCCGGCGGTGTGGGAGAAGGCCGCGCCGATCATCGGCGACGACGAGAACGGCGGATTCTTCGATCACCTCACTTCGCCGGACACGTGGGGCGCATTCCTGACGGTGCCGCTGGACCGGGGGTGTCTTCGTCCACGGGTATCGGGGCCCATAGGACTGGGCTGCCGGATGCCCGCCCGCCCGGCCCGAACGTTCCGGGCGCAGAACAGTGGCCCGACTCGGATCGAGTCGGGCCACGTCGAGCGTGGGGTCAGCCCGCGGTCGCCGGCACCCAGCGCACGGCGGCGACGGCGGGGCGTTTGCGCACGGCCGCGAGACTGTGCCGTGCGGGGCTGATCAAAGCGGTGAACCAAGAGCGGCGATGCTCGGCGAGCGCGGCCGCGACAGCGGGGATACGGATGCAGTGCACGCCTCCCGCCATACCCAGGCGGTGGCGACCCGACTGGTTGATTCTGGTGCCCAATGATGTTCCTTTGCTAGCTGGTTTCGGCCTGGATCGCCACGGCGAAGATTAGTCGAAGAAAAGCGGAGGGCAGAGTATTTTGCGCCGGTGATTGTCTCGGCGTGTCGGAAAGTTGCCGCCGGCGGACGGCATCTCGTCGTAAATGTTGCGAATCGGTCTCGGCGTCATCACGGATCGGGCAAATGCCGTGCGCGGTGGTGAATTCCGTCGCCCGGATGGGTAATCACGCGACTTGGACCGTCGTCCGGGTCGGTTGCGCGGTCCGGGTGCGTCCGTCGGGGGCCCGGGGCAATGCGAGACTGTGGCCATGTTGCGGATCGGCCTCACCGGAGGCATGGGAGCGGGCAAGTCGACGGTGGCGCGGATTTTGGCGCGCCGGGGCGCGGTGATCGTCGACGCCGACGCGATAGCCCGGGAGGTGGTCGCGCCGGGTACGGAGGGTCTGGCCGCGCTCGTCGAGGCGTTCGGCGTGGAGATCCTGACCGAGGACGGCGGCCTGGACCGGCCCGCGCTGGCGGCCCGCGCCTTCGCCGACGACGAATCCCGCGCCACCCTGAATTCCATTACCCACCCGCTGGTCGGAAAACGAACGGCGGAATTGATCGACGCCGCGCCGTCGGACGCGATTGTCGTGCAGGATATTCCGCTGCTGGTGGAAAGCGGTATGGCGCCGCTGATGAATCTGGTGCTCGTGGTCGATGTCGACGCCGAAACCCGAATTCGGCGACTCGTCGAATTCCGCGGCGTCTCCGAAAAAGACGCGCGGGCGCGTATTTCGGCGCAGGCCACCGATGAACAGCGTCGCGCGGTCGCCGATGTGCTGCTGGACAACAGCGGTCCCGAGGGTGCGCTCGAGCCGGTGGTGCACGAACTGTGGGAGCGGCGTCTGGTGCCGTTCGAGCGTAATTTGCGCACCGCCACCGCCGCGTCGGCCGACCCGCGCTCGGTGCCCGCCGATCCGAACTGGGCCGCCCAGGCGCGACGCCTGATCGCCCGCTTGTGGTTGGCCTGCGGCGCGAACGCCAAGCGCATCGATCACGTCGGTGCGACCGCCGTGCCGGAACTTCCCGCGCAGGACCTGCTCGACATCCAGATCACCGTGACCGACGCGGCGGCGGTGGAGCAGTTGCGTGACGCGCTCGGCGCGGTGGGATTCCCCCGTCGCGAGGGGGAGTCGCCGGAGTCCGGGGCCGACGATGTGGACGCCGCGCTGTGGGCGGCGGCGACACACGGAAACGCCGATCCGGGACGCCCCGCCGTCGTATCGCTGCGCCTCGAGGGTGCGCCCGGGCAGACCTTCGCCCTCGAGCTCGCCGATCTGCTGCGCTCGGACGCCACCGCGCGGACGGAGTATCTCGCCGTCCGGCGGGCGGCCGACGCCGCGGCGGGCGGTGGCGGCGCGGCGGGCGGTGGCGGCGCGGCGACGCTTCGGCCGTGGTTCGAGTGGGCCTATCACCGCGTTCGCGCCGAGGGGTAGCCTGTACCGCTGATCCGACCTATCTGGAACACTAATGTTTCAGAAATGCTCATGCGGCAGCTTTCCGGCGGATATGGTTGCGCCTGCCCACCCTCGGAGTGGGACGCATCACAGGAAGTTGTTCAGCCATGACAGCACAGCATCGCCGCCATCTGCGTCGCGCGGGCACGGGCCTCACCGCCTTGGGCGCCGTCGCCGCGGTCGCGGTCCTCACCGCGCCCCAAGCCGCCGCTTGGGTCGGGGACGTCACCGTCAGCGGCACCGGCCACAAGGTCGGATGCAGCTACACGGTCACCGCCAGGGTGGAGATCGACCGTCTCACCGAGGTGAAGTTCACCGATAACGGCGTAGCCATTCCCGGCAGCCCGGTCAAACCCTCGCTGACCTCGGACAAGGTGAGTCTCCAATGGACTCCCGCCACCTCCGGCAACCACAAGATCGAGGCGCGTCAGCTGCTGATCACCGATTCGATCACGGTCGTGGTCGCGGAGAACAGCGGGGGCACGGGCAGCGCGATCGGCGGCTGCGGCGCCGGACTCGGCGGCATCATCCCCGGACTCTCGAGCTGAGCGCGGCGCCGTCGTCCGGTCGGGGGGCGACGGCGCGCCGCTACTTCCAGGTGAGGGTGATACCGAGGCTTTCCAGCCACCGCTCCAGGGAGTAGCCGTTAGCAGCGATACCGTCGATGGCGGCGGTCGCCCGTTCGATCGCCGCCTGCGACTCGGCCGCACCGAGCAGCCCTTGGGCGTGCGCCGCGAGGAGTTCGTCCACGTCGAGCAGTTCGGTCCCGCGGCCGGTGCGCACGACGATGTCCAGATAGTGATCGACCGATGTCCACTGCTGCGGGCCGACCCGGGTGAATTCGCCGAGATCGAGATAGTAGTTCTGATCCCGCCGGTGCTCGGGGGTGTAGTGGAAGATCGTCGCGCGCAGCGACAACTCGGGCAGCAGCCAGGATTCGATGTAGTCGAATTCCCGGTGATCGGAGACCCGCGCCATATACAAGCCCCACGGTTCCACGTGGTAGCGCTCGACCGGCCGGACGAATCCCTTGGGATCGGTATTGGTCAGGCTCGCGATATCGAAGTACTCGACCTTGGGCCGGTGCACGTGGGCTATTGGTGCCTGTGTCATGCACCCAGAATCTACCGCCGTGGCCCCGGCGTCGAGCGCTACGGGGCCGCGGAGGCGATTACATCCAGGTGAGCACGATGCCCTCGGCGGCGAGCCACTGCTCCACGTCGTGCTCGTGCGAGGCGCACGCGTCGATGACGGCGGTGGCGCGGTCGAGGGCGTGGCGGGCCCGGTCGGCGTCGACCAGACCGGCGGCGTGCGCGGCCAGCAGTTGGTCCGAACCGCGCAGTTCGGCCGGATGACCCTGCCGGGCGACGATATCGAGATAGAGGTCGACCGCCTTCCATCGCTTCGGGGAGATCTCCGCGAATTCACCGATTTCGAGCAGGTGGTCGTGGCGGCCGAAGCGGGCGGGCCGCTGATGTTCGCGCGTGACGCGGATACCGAGGTCGGGCAGCAGCCAGGTCTCGGTGTGACGGCGCCGCGGCTGGTCGGCGGCGCGGGTGACGTACAGGCCCCACGGCGCGCGACGGCAGCGTTCGAGCGGCCGGACGAACCCGCGACTGTCCACAGCGGTGAGATCGCCGAGGTCGAAGTATTCGACGGCGGGCCTGCGCACGGCGATATCCGGCGGCGACGGATGCCGCCCCGGCGGTTGACTGCCGTTGCTCCACCGGATGTCGCGAGCCATGTAGCCCGCGATTCCCGTCATGGTCGGGGCGGCGACGAGCAGGGGTACCAGAGCGCTCATGGCGACTCCTTCGGCAGGTCCGGCAACCAGACCAGGCTACACCCGCAGAGCCCGCACGGGGGCGGTCGCGAATCGCGCGCTCGCGCGCCAATCGGATTGCCGCCCGGAATGTTTCGCGCCCGCGCGGATGTCCGCTGGGCGCGCTTCGACACCGAATGGTCGCTATATCCGTATCAGATCGCCCGCCGCCGCGACCACCCAGGCGAGTTCGGTCTTGAAGATGTCGCCGTGCGCGCCGCCCGGGGGCTCGCCTTGGTTGACGACATCGGAGGCGTCCAGATCGAGGATGCGATGCGGCCGAAACGGATAGACCGTGCCCACGCCGCCGAGCGGCTGTCGGTGGTCGGGTTCGAACGCGCCGTGCGATCCCATCGCGCGATAGCGGAACAGCAGGTCCGCGGCGCCCGCCGCGTCCTCGCCCGCGGCGAGGGAAGCCAACGGGTACAGGGTGCCGAGCGCGGAATCATGACTCGAGTAGCAGACCGTGAACGGTCCGTCGAGCCGCGGCAGCCGGCCGGCGAGCGCGCCCGACCCGGCGCGGAAGGGCAGCGAGTCGGTGAAGGCGAACCGGGAGAACGCCCCTTGGAGCACGGTGATCGATTTGACGGGCGTGCGCGCGGAGGTGTCGAGTCCGTCGAGGGCGAAGGCCACCACGCGCCCGCCGAAGCTGTGGCCGACCAAGTGCACGCGCAGATGCGGATGGCTCGCCGCCAGTCTCGTCACCAGCGGCCCGACCCCGCCGCGGCCGACCACACCCGCGCGAGCCTTCATCTGCCAGTACGACAGTTGGCGCAGCGCCTCCTTGGCGCCCTGCCGAATCCGCGAGAACATCTCGCCGACACCGGCTTCGCCGCCGCCCTCGCCGGAGTCGAGTCGCACGCCGGTGTCCGACAGCGCCTCGGCGAATTCCTCGAGCAGCGCCCGCGGATCGTGACCAGGATCGAGCATGCCCGGCACGCCCGGACGGACGAGTTCGCCGTCGTCGGATCCGGCCGTCAGCGCGTCGTGCCACGCCCGCAACGCGGCGACCAGCTCCGCGGCGTCGGGCGGGGTGTCGGAGGGCGCGAGCAATCGGGCGAACTCCTCCAGCTGCCGCGCGCCCGCCGGGAACAGGGTGGCGAGATCGGCCAGAATCTCCGGTTCCAGCGTCGGTGATACCGGATGGGTCCGCGCGACCGCGCCGACGACGGCCGACGCGGCCGCGCCGTCGCGCGGCGACACCGTCGCCGGAAAGTCGGGAATCGGCTCGTCGCGCCACAGCTGCGAGGGCCACAGAATGCCCGCGAAGCCGACCTCGCGGTTCGGATCGAGGTGGGCGGCGAGCAGTTCGAACCAGTGACGGTAGAGCCGAATGGCGGTGTCCTGCCCGTTGTTCCAGCCGTGCGAGAACATGACGAGGTCGGTGGTGCCGGTCGCGCCGATCTCGGTGTCGAGTGCCGCGGCCAGGGACCGGTCGATGTCGCCGTCGGCGTCGAAGACGAGCTGCCAGAACGGTCGGTTGGCGATTGTTTCGGTCATATCCGTTGTCCTTCGGGGATTTCGGTCCTTCACACCGATTGCAGGGCACGCATCAGGTCGAGCAACCCGCCGCCCTGGAAGGCGCGGTCGCGTCCGAGCGAGGTGGCCGAATCGATGAAGATGCGTTTGACGGCCTCGGGCTCGCCGATGAATTCGCGCTGCACCGACAGGAAGGCGGCGACCGCGCCGGAGACGTGCGGCGCGGCCATGCTGGTGCCGCTGTCCTCGACATAGACCGCCATCCCCTCGGCGCTGCGGCCGTCGCGTTCCAGGGTGCGGGTCACCGGCAGTAGCATGGCGCCCGCCGCGGCCGAGGCGATCCGCTCGCCGGGGGCGACCAGATCCGGTTTGGCGCGCCCGTCCGCGGTAGGACCGCGCGAGGAGAAATAGGAGATGCCGTAGGTGTGCGGCGCGTCCTTGTGCGTCGACCCCACGGTGATCGCGCGTTCGGCATTGCCGGGATCGTTGATGGTCATGGCGGTGCTGGACTTCTTGACCTCCGACATGACCGTATCGAGGGTCACATACGCGGAATTGCCGGAGGCGACCACCACAACGACACCGGAACGGACGAGTTTGTCCACCTCGAGGCACAGCGGGCTGTGTCCGCAGGCGAACCATTCGGGATCGAATTCGTAGCCGAGACTCAGATTGACCCCGTGGACACGCGCCAATTTGCTGGTCGCCGTATTGAGTTGGCGCACGTAGGCCATCGCTTCGATGACCCGGGTGGTCCGGGCGACGAGATCGCCGCCGCCGCCGAGGACCTTGAGGCTGACGAGTTTGGCGTGCGGTGCGACGCCCGCGAGTTCGGCGGGATCGTGCACCGGTCGGGGTTTGACGATCGGCATGCCGGGTTCGCCGACATTGAATCGCTGTTCGGTGACCAGCACCCGATCCGCCGGTCCGCCCCAGAGGTCGAGGCCGCCCGCGATGATGCCCGCGACGTGGGTGCCGTGGCCGCTCTCGTCCACGAGTGGGTTGCCGTGGCCGGTGAAATCGCGGTGCAGGTCGGCCACGCTCGGATCGTCGAGCGTGTGATGGCCCGCGAAATGCGGGTGGGCGCCCTGTATGCCGGAATCGATTACGGCCCAGACGATTCCGTCGCCGAAGCTGTTGAACGAGCGTCGCGCGGCGGTGGCCTTGATGGTGGCCGAGGAACTGTCGATCTGCGGCTTGACCTCGAAGTCGGGCCAGATGCGGTAGACGGCGCGGTCGTTCCAGTCGCTGCTGACGGAATCGGCGGAGATCAGTCCCTCGATCTGGTTCGCGGTCAGATCGCCGACCGCGTATTCGTCCGACAGCGGCCGCGGTGGGCTGTCCGCGTCGAGGAAGCGCCACAGTTCGGCGACCCGCGCCATCGCACCGCGCGGTCCGGTGCGGAAGCGCAGGTTCAATTCGATCATGATCGGGATCTGCTGTCGCGCACGGGTTTCGCTGTCGCTGCGGGCGAATCTGTCCCGCAGCGGCGGGGTAAGCACGCCTGCGACGAGCAGGTCGGCGCCGGGGCCCGCCGCGGGCGGCCCCGCTGCCGCGCGCTCGGGCGCCCGACGGGACCGTTCGCAGGCGGCCGCGCTGCGCCGCCGCCCCTCCTCGGTCAGGCGCATGCCGTCGACGAGTCCCGCGGCGGTGAGCGCGTCGAGCGCTTCGCGGACCCGATGGTGCCAGCGCGGTTCGTCCGCGTAGTAGAGCCGCGCGTCCGGCTCGAAGCGCGCGGCGTAGCGCGCGGCGACCACCCTGAGTACGGCCTGTTCGGTGATCTTGACGTACAGCGAGGACAGTTCCCCCAGGACGCAGACCACCCGATCGGTCCACACCGTGTCATCGATCACGACGCACCGGACCCGATACCGACTGTTCGCATGGGGCGATTATCGAACAGCGGAGCGGTCGGGCACACGAGTAGCGAACTACTCCGCCGCCGCGGGGATCGGCGCGCCCGAGCGGGAACCACGGCCGTGGCCACGGCCACGGCGTGGCCCGCCGCGCGCGGCAACGATCCCGCCGCCGCGTACGCCCACCGATCACCCGCGGGCATCGGAGTCGTGGAGTACGTACCGAGTAGCCGACTACTCGCACCGCCGTATCGGGCGGGCACGGATCGCCACCGCGAATCGACCGTGCTCGAAGTCGATTCGTCCGATCGAGCGCACGGACGGCCGCGGTCGGCGGGGTCGCGGGCGCGCGGCCCCGGGGAGTTCAGCCGATGGGCTGGTGACCGCGTACGCGCGGACCGGTGTGCGCGGGGAGTCGCTCGTAACCGTGCAGGGTGTAGAGCGGACGCCGGACGGGCGGCTCGGTCAGCCGCAGATCCGGGAACGCCTCGAACAGCGCCCGCAGGGCATGCGCCGCTTCCGTGCGGGCCAGGCCACCGCCGAGGCACACGTGGATACCGCTGCTGAAGGAGAGGTGGTTCTTGGCGTTGTCCCGGGTGATGTCGAAACGGGCCGGATCGGCGAACACGGCGGGATCGCGGTTGGCGCCCGCCAGCGACAGCACCACGGTCGATCCCTTGCGCAACCGGACGCCGCCCACCTCGAGTGCCGTGCGGGTGGTCCGCACGGTGCTCTGGACCGGCGGATCGATGCGCAGGATCTCCTCCACCGCGTTGGGCCACAGGTCCGGTTCGGCGCGCAGTCGGTCCAACTGGTCGGGGTGGCGCAGCAACCAGGCGATGCCCTTGCCGATGAGGTTGACCGTGGTCTCGAAGCCCGCGGCCATCAGCAGCGTCGCCGAGGCGCACAGTTCGTCGGAGGACAACTCGCCTGCGGTGACCAGGCTGCTGAGTATGTCGTCGCCGGGTTCGGCGCGCAGGCGCTCGACGTGCTCGGCGAGATAGCGGTGCACCCGCTCGGAGGATTCCATCGCCCGCTGGTGAGTCCGCCAGGGAATGCCGAGGTCGAGCAATGGACTGATGTCGTCGCCCCAGCGCAGGAACATCTCACGGTCGGCGTCCGGGAACCCGAGCATCTCGGAGATGATGGCGATGGGCACCTGGGCCGCGTACCGCGCGACCAGATCGGTGGGGCCGTCTTCGGGCAGCGCCGTGAGCAATTCCTCGGTGACCGTCTCGATCCTCTCGCTCAGCCGCGCGATGGCGCGGGGGGTGAAGGCCGCGGTGACCGGTTTGCGCAACCGGGTGTGCTCGGGCTGGTCGATCACCAGCATGGAGGGCGGATCCACCGGGTTCGGCGGAATCGGCCTGCGATCGAGAACGCGCCGCAGCGGCCGCGGCTTACCGAGCACGGTCGGCACCCCGACCCCGAAACGGTTGTCGCGCAGTATATCCCGGACCATCTCGTGATCGAAGGTGGTCCACACCGGCAGCGTCCGGTGCAGCCCGCCCTGTCCGCGCATCTCCTCGATGAGGGCGTAGGGATTCTCGATGCCCTCCGCGCTGCCGTTCAGTCGGGCGAACAGATCGCCCCGGCGCACCAGCACCTTCGTGAACAGGCGGATCACCCCGTGGTTGTTGACCCACCGGTACACGTACTGCGGTTTCATCGAGCCCCTCCGTCGTCGAACCAACACGTTCTCTTCGGGCATGGCGAACCTATGGCGAATGTCTTCGAGCGTTACGAATATCACAACCCTGGCGGACCCTACCCGAGTGCCGCCTCGGGACCGACCGTGGTAGGCGACCTCGTCGTTTCCGGGTTCGCGGCGGGCGTATCGCTCGCGCGGAAATCTGTCGGTGGTCGGGCCTACGCTGGGGTCCATGGCATTCGCAACCGAGATTCCGGCCGAGGGTTACGAGGGCCGGGCCCACGGCGAGACGCCGCTCGCACATTCGGAGTTCCGGCCGGTCGGCGCGATCGAACGCGCCGACGGGCAGTTCAGGGTGGTCAGCGAACACCGCCCCGCGGGCGATCAGCCCGCGGCCATCGCCGAACTGGAACGCAGGGTCACCGCGGGCGAGCGCGACGTGGTGCTGCTCGGCGCCACCGGCACCGGAAAATCGGCCACGACAGCGTGGCTGATCGAGCGGTTGCAGCGGCCCGCCCTGGTGATGGCCCCGAACAAGACACTGGCCGCGCAGTTGGCCAACGAATTGCGGGAGATGTTGCCGAACAACGCCGTCGAGTACTTCGTCTCCTACTACGACTACTACCAACCCGAGGCGTACATCGCGCAGACCGATACCTATATCGAGAAGGACAGCTCGATCAACGACGACGTCGAGCGCCTGCGCCATTCGGCCACCTCGAGTCTGCTGTCGCGGCGCGACGTGGTCGTGGTCGCGTCGGTGTCGTGCATCTACGGTCTCGGCACGCCGCAGTCGTATCTCGACCGGTCCGTGCAACTCGAGGTCGGCGCCGAGATCGACCGCGACGCGCTGCTGCGACTGCTGGTCGACGTGCAGTACACGCGCAACGACATGTCCTTCGTGCGCGGCTCCTTCCGGGTGCGCGGCGACACCGTCGAGATCATTCCCTCCTACGAGGAGCTCGCGGTGCGCATCGAATTCTTCGGCGACGAGATCGAGGCGCTGTACTACCTCCACCCGTTGACCGGCGATGTCGTGCGACAGGTCGACATGCTGCGGATCTTCCCGGCCACCCACTATGTGGCGGGTCCCGACCGGATGGAACGCGCGGTGCGCGATATCGAGTCCGAACTCGACCAACGCCTGGCCGAACTGGAGCGGCAGGGCAAACTGCTCGAGGCGCAGCGGCTGCGCATGCGCACCCAATACGATCTCGAGATGATCCGCCAGGTCGGCTTCTGCTCGGGCATCGAGAATTATTCGCGCCATATCGACGGCCGTCCGGCGGGTTCGGCCCCGGCCACCCTGCTTGACTACTTCCCGGACGATTTCCTCCTCGTCATCGACGAATCCCATGTCACGGTGCCGCAGATCGGCGGCATGTACGAAGGCGACATGTCGCGCAAGCGCAACCTCGTCGAATACGGTTTCCGGCTGCCTTCCGCGGTCGACAACCGTCCGCTGACCTGGGAGGAGTTCGCCGACCGGATCGGGCAGACGGTGTATCTGTCGGCCACTCCGGGCTCCTACGAACTCGGCCGGACCGGCGGCGAGGTTGTCGAACAGGTCATCCGCCCGACCGGTCTTGTCGACCCGCAGGTCGTGGTGAAGCCGACCAAGGGGCAGATCGATGATCTGGTCCACGAGATCAAGGTCCGCACCGAACGCGACGAACGCGTGCTCGTCACGACGCTGACCAAGAAGATGGCCGAGGATCTCACCGACTACCTGCTCGGTCTCGGCGTGCGGGTGCGCTATCTGCATTCGGAGATCGACACCCTGCGCCGCGTCGAACTGCTACGCCAACTGCGGCTCGGCGAATACGACGTGCTCGTCGGCATCAACCTGCTGCGTGAGGGTCTGGATCTGCCCGAGGTGTCGTTGGTCGCGATTCTCGACGCCGACAAGGAAGGCTTCCTGCGCAGCGGCACCAGCCTCATCCAGACCATCGGCCGCGCGGCGCGCAATGTCTCCGGTGAAGTGCACATGTACGCCGACAAGATCACCGATTCCATGCGCCACGCCATCGACGAGACCGAACGTCGCCGGGCCAAGCAGATCGCCTACAACACCGAGATGGGCATCGACCCGCAACCGCTGCGCAAGAAGATCGCCGACATTCTCGATCAGGTCTATCAGGAGGCCGACGACGAGGTCGCCGTCGGCGGGTCGGGGCGCAATGCCAGCCGTGGCAGGCGGGCACAGGGCGAGCCGGGGCGCGCGGTGAGCGCGGGTGTCATCGAGGGCCGCGACATCAAGTCGATGCCGCGCGCCGAACTCGCCGACCTGGTCGCCGAACTCACCGCGCAGATGATGAACGCCGCCCGGGAGTTGCAGTTCGAGCTGGCGGGCCGTCTACGCGACGAGATCGCGGATCTGAAGAAGGAATTGCGCGGTATGGACGCGGCCGGGCTCAGTTGAGCGACGGCCGGTCCATCATCGCCGGGGGTCGATCGGCCTCGGGTCGATCAGCCCCGCGTCGCCATCCACTGGTCGACTCGGCGCTGTGCCTCCTCGTGGGAGACGTCCTCGACCCGGGTCAACACCGCCCAACGGTGGCCGAAGGGATCGATGACCACGCCGTAGCGGTCGCCGGTGACGAAGGTCTGCGGCTCCTCGGCGCTGCGCGCGCCGTGTTCGACCGCGCGGCGCACGACGGCATCCACATCGGGGCAGTAGTGCACGATCGAGGTGTGCACCCACTCGCCGGTTGGCGCGAGTACACCGTTGTCGGGAATCGGCATACCCAGTTGCAGGGTGGAATCGCCGATGCGGAGTTCGGCGTGCGCGGGCTGCCCGTCGGGCAGATCGTTGCGGCTGACGACCTCGGCGCCGAAGACCGCGCCGTAGAAGTCGATCGCCTTGTTCCCGTCGGGCACGGCGAGAAAGCAGGTGATCGAGTGGTAGCCGTCGGGGATGGGTCGCACGGTGGAAGTGGTTGTCTCGCTCATGGCAACAAGCCTCGTCGACGGCGCAGGCCCGGTCTTGTAAGAATGCGACACCGTGGCTGAGGTTCCCGGCCCGGGCGATGTGAAGGGCATTCTGCACCCGGACGAGCAGGCCAAGCACCGGTCGCTGACCCGCATGCCCGCCGGGCCGTCGGTGGCGCGATTCGTCGAATGGTATTGGTCGGTGCGCTGGGATCTGCGCGACCGGGGGCCCTATTTCGCCGAGGTGCTGTCCTTTCCGTGCGTGAACATCACTTTCGAACGCACCGGCACCAGATCCGGCGGATTCGTGAACGGCGTCCCGACGACGAAATACGTTCGCGAACTCTCCGGGATCGGGGAGACATTCGGTATTCGATTCCGCGCGGGCGGCTTCGGCGCCTATACCGGATTGGACGTCGGCGCCTTCCGCGATACCGCGATCGCCTTGACCGAGGTGCTCCCGGAAGCCGCGGGGCTCACCGAGCGAGTGCTGGAGGCATCGTCGGATGCCGAACGCCGCGCGATTGCCGAGGAATTCTTCGGCAGTCGCCCGCCGCAGGCGGACCCGACGTATCCGCTGGTATTGCGGATCGTTTCGGCGATGGAGCGGGATACGGAGTTGACCCGGGTCGATCAGGTCACCGAGCGTTTCGATGTCACCGCGCGCACGCTGCAACGGATGTTCCGGCGCTATGTCGGCGCGAGTCCGAAGTGGGTGCTGCGGCGCTACCGGTTGCAGGACGGCGCGGATCTGCTCGCGCGCGGACGCACCGAGGATCTGGCCGCGCTCGCCGCCGATCTCGGCTACTTCGATCAGGCGCATTTCTCCCGCGAGTTCACCGCCGAGGTCGGAATGGCGCCGTTGGAATACGCCAAGAATTCGATACGATCGCGCGACGAGGTCACCTCGAAAGCCTTTCCCGCGGGCCGATAGTGCCAATCGGACGGATCTGTGATGAATCTCCCAGGCGCGCAATCGGGTTCGCGTCGGTTGTGACGGATCACATAAACGGGGGTAGGCGATTCGGGTCGTCCCTGGTCGCTGTCGGGTCGAGGATTCCGCGCTAACCGGCGGCGGCCGAAACCCCGCGACACCAGCGGTGTGATGTGTGTTGCGATTTCTGAAATATTCGGACCATTTGCCGCTATGGTCGAGCGCAGTCGCCGCACCGGTGCCCCGACGTCGGGCCCACTGGCGCCAAGGCACCCGACCCGCATAGTTGGAGGATCACATGACCGCCTACCGGACCATTGTCGTCGGTACCGATGGCTCGGACTCGTCATACGTCGCCGTCGACAAGGCCGCGGCGCTGGCAGGCGCCGCGGGCGCGACCCTCGTCCTGGCCTGTGCCTACTACCCGACCGACGACCGCGACGTGGCCGCCGCCGCGGACGTGCTGAAGGACGAGGCGTATCAGGTCCGCGGTTCCGCTCCCACCAACGAGATCCTGCGGATCGCCCGTGACCGCGCGATCGCGGCGGGCGCCACGGAGATCGTCGAGCGCGCCGTGGTCGGCGAACCCGTCGACTCGCTGCTCGGCCTGGTCAAGGACTTGCAGGCCGATCTGCTCGTCGTCGGTAACCGCGGCCTCAACACCCTGACCGGGCGGCTGCTCGGCTCGGTGCCCTCGGACGTGGCCCGTAAGTCGAGTTCGGACGTGCTGATCGTGCACACCGTCCGCTAGCCCGATCCCGCGTACGCCCCGTCGCCCCACCCGGTGCGACGGGGCGTACGCGCATCCGGGTTCAGCCCAGTGCGCCGAGCACCGGCGGCAGATCCTCGCTGTGCAGCACGCTCAGCCGCTGGGTGGCCCGGGTGAGCGCGACGTACAGGTCGTTGCCGCCGCGCGGCGACTCGTCGATGATGCGCCGCGGCTCCACCAGATACACGGTGTCGAATTCCAGGCCCTTGGCCTCCCGCACGGTCAGCACCCGCACGGATTCTCCGGCCAGATCCGACAATTCGTCCACGAGATCGACCGGCGCGATCACGGCCGTTGTGCCGGGGCCGCGTTCGGCGGCGATCGAGGCCGCCAGCGCCGCGGGGAGTTCGGCCGCCTCGACCCGCCGCGCGCGCGGCGGATTGCCGGTCTCGCGCACCGACCGCGGCGCCCTCGCCCCGGGGGCGATATCGGCCAGCACGTCGGCGGCCACCGCCATGATCTCCGCGGGGGTGCGGTAGTTCACGGTCAGCTCGGTGAGCTTCCAGCGTTGGGCCACATAGGGTTCCAACATCGACTGCCAGGAGGAGGCGCCGGCCGGGTCGCCGGTCTGTGCCACGTCGCCGACCACGGTGATCCAGCGATTCGGGATGCGCCGCATGACCATTCGCCACGCCATCTCCGACAACTCCTGCGCCTCGTCCACGATGACGTGACCGTAGGTCCAGGTGCGGTCGCCCGCGGCGCGTTCGGCCGTGGTCTGGCGCGCCCGCGCGTCGTGACGTTCGGCGAGTTTGCTCGCGTCGATGAGGTCGTAGGCCATGAGGATCTCGGGATCGAGTTCGTCCTCGAGATCCTGTGGCGCGGAACCGGTCAGGATGTCGAGGGCGTCCTGCGCCTCGGCGATCTGGGCGCGCCAGCGGCGGCGGGAGCGCTCGCGTTCCTCGGTGTCGTCCACGCCGAGCAGTTCGGCGAGCTCGTCGAGCAGCGGCGCGTCGGCGGCGCTGAATTCACCGTCGTCGTCGCGGACGAGCTCGGCGCGGTCGGCCGGATCGAGGGCGGCCGCGGCCCGGTCGAGCCGCTTCGGATCGGCGAACAGGTCGGCGAGCACCTCCTGCGGGGACAGGATCGGCCACAGCCGCCCGATGGCGGCCTGCACCTCGGGGTCGCTGTTCATCTCGTCGCGGATCTCCGCGAGATCGGTGCGGCTGAGCAGACTCGGACCACCGGACAGATCCGCGCCCATGGTCTGGGCGAGCTGATCGGTGAGCGCGTCGATGATCGAGGTCGCGAAGATCGGGCGGGCCAGATTGTGCGGGCGGCGCGAGGAGCGGGCCCGGCCGCGCGCGCGGGTGGCGATCTTGCGGTCCAAGCGCACCGGATAGCCGTCGAAGGTGAGACCGATCGGCTGCGACGGCACCTCCTGACGGTCGCGTACCGCCTGTTTGAGCACCTCCACCATGACCGACGAGCCCTTGACCGCGCCCGCCCGCAGGGTGTCCGCACGTGTCGCCTTGACCCCCGGATACAGGTCGCCGATGGTCGACAGCAGCACACCCGTCTCGCCGAGGGAGGGCAGCACCTGACCGATGTAGTCCAGGAAGGTGGCATTGGGGCCGATGATGAGCACGCCGCTCTTGGCCAACTGCCGTCGGTAGGTGTAAAGCAGGAAGGCCGCCCGGTGCAGCGCCACGGCGGTCTTGCCGGTGCCCGGCCCGCCCTGGACCACGAGCACGCTCTTGTGCTCGGAGCGGATGATGGCGTCCTGTTCGCACTGGATGGTCTCCACGATGTCGTTCATGTGACCGGTGCGCGCCGCGTTGAGCGCGGTGAGCAGGGCGCTCTCACTGCCGACGCCGCCGTCGTCCTCGACCATGCCTGCCCGCCGGGCGGCGTCGAGATCGAGGTATTCGTCGTTGACGGCGGTGACCTTGCGGTTGCGCGAGCGGATGTGCCTGCGCCGCGTCACGCCGTCCGGGGCGGCGGTGGTGGCCAGGTAGAACGGCCGGGCCAGCGGTGCGCGCCAGTCGAGCAGCAGCGGTTCGAAATCGTCCTTCTCGTCCAGGATGCCGAGGCGTCCGATGTAGCGGTAGGAGTCCTCGCCCTCGGCGTTCGGGTCCAGGTCGATGCGGCCGAAACAGAGTCCGTGTTCGGCGGCGTCGTATTTGGCGAGTTCCTCGGTGTAGAGCTGGGTGAACGACTCGCGTTCGGAGCGGGCCTGCGGGGTGCCGCCGGATTCGAGCAGCACGGTTGCCAGCCGCTTCTCGGCGTAGTCGCGCATGCCGTCGAGCCGGTCGTAGAGAACCGAGAGGTAACTCTGCTCCTGCTCGATCTCGAGGTCGCGGTTCCGCTCCGGCGCGCCGTCGCGCTCGGCACGGTCCTGGGTGAGGCGGTCGGGCAAACTGAACTCCTTGTCACCGCGATGAGCCGGGGACCCACGCGCGACCGGTGGGTTCACGCGCGAGTGAAAACAGAGTTGTCGAGCTTACTGCGGATCCGGTGTGCTCGCCGCAACCGCAGGTGAGGGCCCCGAGCACAACACCGGGGCGAAGTGCAGCACGGCGGGGAAAGGGTCGTAGAAATGGTGCAGCAATTCCGACCAGCGCGCGTACCGATCCGAGCCGCGGAATCCCTCGACGTGGTCGGCGAGGTCGTCCCACTCGACCACCAGCAAATAGGTGCCGGGCGATTCCACACAGCGCGACAACGTGAGGGTGCGGAAGCCCGGTGTTGCGGCGATGAGGGGCCGGGCACCGGCGAAGGCGGCCTCGAATTCGGCGGCGCGTTCGGTCGCCACGGGAAGCAGGGCGTGTTCGATGATCAAACCGGATCTCCGTCAGGAGGCGTGCGTGCTGTCGGACCGCAGACCCGGGCCGAGTGGGGCGTCGCGAGGTCCGGTGGTCTTGGCCCGGTACATGGCCAGGTCGGCGTCGTGCAGGACCGCCTCTGGGGTGCGGTGGTCGTCGGAGGCCAGCGCGGTGACGCCGATGGAGGCGTTGACCTGGATGCGGTGCCCGCGCGCGATGATCGGTTCGGACATGGTCGAGCGCAGCCGATCGACCAGGGAGTCCACGTCGATCCTGCGCGAGCCGCCGGACAGCAGCACCAGGAATTCGTCGCCGCCGAGCCGCCCGACCAGGTCGTCGGCGCGCAGCGCCCGTTGCAGGCGCTGGGCCACGATCTGGAGCACGGTGTCGCCGATGGCGTGGCCGAGGGTGTCGTTGATGGCCTTGAATCCGTCGAGGTCGATGAACAGCACCGTGGACACCGGCAGATCCTCGCTGGTGGCCAGCGCGCTCGCGAGCTGGGACAGGATCAGCGACCTGTTGGCCAGTCCGGTCAGCGAGTCGTGGGTGGCCTGGTACTCCAGTTGCCTTCGGCTGGCACGGAATTCGGTGATGTCGGCGAAAGAGGACACCGCCGCGGAGTACGGGTCGTCGGGATTGAGCAGCCTGCTGCTGCCCGACAGCCAGCGGCGCTGCCCGTCGACGCGGTCGACGCCGAAGACGTAGCCGGTGATCGTCTCGCCGGTGGCGAGGGTGCGCGCGATCGGGTGGCGCGACGGCGGCAGCGGCTGGGCATTCGCGTCGAGCAGCGCCATCGACAGTTCATCGATGGCGCTGCCGGTGAGGTCGGCGCGGCTGTCGGCGACGAAGATGCGCGCGGCCGCCGGATTGGCCGATTCGATGCGGCCGTTGCGATCGATGACGACCACGCCCTCCTCGAGTTGGGAGACCACGGTCGTGAAGTGCTGTTCGGCCAGGCGCTGGGCGGCCTCGGCGGTGCGCTGTGCGGTCAGATCGTGGATGACGACCTGGTAGGCGAGGCGGTCCAGCCACGGCGTGCGTACCGAGACGGTTTCGACCTGGACGATTCCCCCGTCCAGCCGCAGCAGGGTCATCTCGGTCGGCTCGGAGGCTGCGCCCTCGGTGTCGAGGCGGCCGATGCGATCGAGCATGGCGGGCACCGAGCGGGGATGCACGAAACGGGTCAGCGGCTCGCCGACGAGTTCGTCGGCGTCCTCGGCGGCGAGCAGACCGACGGTGGCGGGATTGACATAGAGGATCCGGCCGCCCTCGTGCACACAGATCCCGTCGGGGGTGTGCTCCACGAGCGACCGGTACCGCTGGGCCAGCTGCTCGGCATCCGCCGAGCTGTTCGCCGCCCTGTCCTCACCCACTCGGAAACCCCCGATCGTCGACCGAATCATGGCCATTGGAACACGGGATTGGTCTGGTTTCGAGGTGCACGAGATCACACCATCTGTGTTGTTCGGCTCACGGCACGGACGCCCTGTCGTGTCCCACCTGGTTGATCATGACAGAGAAAACCGGTTCTTTCTGCTTTGTCGGGCCGATATCGGCGGCCACGGAGAACCGGCGGAGGAGAGATCATGCCGGGCACCACGTCCCACCCTTTCGAGTACCGACGAGATCATATGACGATCGCCGGAATCGGCGCCGTCTCCGGCTACGGCTGGGGGCGTGAGCTGCTCTGGCAGGGTTTGACCAGCGGAAAATCCGCGGCCACTCGGACCCCCGGATACGGACCGTCCCGTGACGAGTACGCATGGGTCGCGACCGTGCCCGAGGGCGGTGACCAGGGGGTGAGCACCAGTCGCTATGGCCGCGCGGTGCACGAGTCGGCGCGCGAGGCCATTCGCGACGCGTGCGCCCGCGGCTGGCGACCGGGCCGCACCGTTGGGCTGGTGCAGGCCATAGTCCTGGGCGACGTGGTCGACTGGCAGGACTTCTATCTGGTCGACCGCGGCGTGCGCAGATCCCGCGACTTCCTACGACTATTGCCTTCGACGCCCGTCTCGGTCCTCATGCAGGAATACGGCTTTCACGGCCCGGCCATGAACGTGTCGGCCGCGTGCAGTTCGGCCAATGTGGCGCTTATCACAGCGCGGCTGTGGCTCGATGCCCGCCTCGCCGACGATGTGATCTGTGTCGCGAGCGATCTTTCGGCGACACCGGAGTTGGTGCACCATTTCGTCCACCTCGGCGCGGCGGTCGCCGATGTGGAGCCACTGGAGGGCTCGCGACCGTTCCAGCAGGGCAGTCGCGGATTCAGCATGGGGGAGGCGTCGGTGGCCTTCGTGCTGAGCCGTTCGGCGCCGCGTCCCTACGCCGCGGTGCTCGGCGGGGCCATGAACAACGACGCGCACCACGTGGTGTCGGTCGAACCGAGTCACGAGCGGATCCTGGACTGCGCCCGGCTCGCACTCGGGGACGCGGGCGTGACCGCCGCCGACATCGCCTACTTCAACGCCCACGGCACCGGCACCGAACAATGCGACGTGGCCGAGCGGGATCTGCTCGCCCGCGTCTTCGCGGACCGGCCGTCGGTGTATTCGGTCAAACCGCTGGTCGGTCACTGCCAGGGCGCCGCGGCCGCGGTCGAGATCGCCGCCGCCGCACTGGGATACGAGCGCGGCCTGGTACCCGCCGCGCCGATCGTCGCGCCCGCCTACGAGCGGCTCATGGACGGGACGACGCCCTTCCAGGGCGGGCTCACCGCGAAACTGTCCCTCGGCATGGGCGGGCACAATTCGATGGTCGTGCTCGGCCCGGCGGACTAGCGTTCGGCCCGTACCGCGCGCATCACATGACTCGGCACACCCCGCCGCCGTCGGCCGTCTCGGATCCCGGCCACGGAGAAGCGTTTTCGGCTGCGCCGCGATTGGTACGGATCGCGGATCGGGGACTTTCGACCCTGTTCGCCGACGCGGGCCACCGATGGGATGATCGGATCGGAGGATTAGAGAGCAGAGGTGTCCTATGAATTCGTCGCAGCCGTTATATCTCTCGGAGCAGTGGACCACCGCGGCGGACCCCGACCTCGCGGTCACCACCCGCGGTGCGGTTCCGCCCGCCGATGTCACCAGGGCGGTGCGTGCCATCGGCCGGGTACTGCGTCGCCACCATCTCGACGTGCCCGCGCGGGTACGGGTCACCGCGCCGGAGGATCTCGACCAGCCCACCGTGGTGCAGGCCAATATCCGTATGCACGACAAACCGATTCGCGTGCAGGTGACCGGACCGCGCGGTTTCGCCGTCACCTTCGCGGTCGAGCGTCTCGACCGCCAGATCACCCGGCTGGCCGCCAACCAATCACGCTCGTGGCCCGATCCCGCGCGCCCGCCACTATGCCGCGTCACCGAGCGCCGTCCGATCGTGCGCCGCAAGGAATGCGCCCTGCTGACCGGTTCGCCCACCGAGGCCGCAGCTGTCATGGACGCCATGGACTACGACGCCTACCTGTTCACCGACGCCGAATCCGACGAGGACGCCATCGTGTACTGGAGCGATCCGGTCGGCGTCACCCTGGCGCGCCGGCGCGCGGTGTTCGCGCCCGCCGCACCGGCCGACCAGCCGCAGACCGCGGGCGCGCTACCCGTTGCGGTGCAACCGGATCCGACACCGACACTGACCGAGGACGAGGCGGCGACCTGGCTGTGCCGCGCCGGTCTGCCGTTCCTGTTCTTCACCGACGAGCACACCGCTCGCGGGAGATTGCTCTACCGGCGCTACGACGGGGATCTCGCCGTCGTCGTACCGTTCTGAGGCGTCAGGACTCGCGCATTCGCGAGGCCAGCACCGCGGCCTGGGTGCGGCGCTGCATACCGAGTTTGGCCAGCAGCCGCGAGACGTAGTTCTTGACGGTCTTCTCCGCCAGGAACATTCGCGCCGCGATCTGACGGTTGGTGAGCCCCTCGCCGAGCAGTGCCAGCAGTTTGCGCTCCTGATCGGTGAGTCCGGCCAGGGCGCCGTCGGTGTCACCGCCGACGCGCAGGCGCGCCCGCAGTGTCGCGGCGGCGCGTGTGTCGAGCAGCGACCGTCCCGAGCCGATCGCCTTGATGGCTTCGGCCAGTTCCATGCCCTTGACGTCCTTCACCACGTAGCCGCTCGCGCCCGCGAGGATCGCGTCGAGCATGGCGTGCTCGTCGGTGTAGGAGGTGAGGATCAGACAGCGCAGTCCTTCCATACCCGCGAGCAGATCGCGGCACAGTTCGATGCCGTTGCCGTCGGGCAGGCGCACGTCGAGCACGGCCACGTCCGGTCGTGCCCGCGGGATGCCCGTCATGGCCTCGGCCACGTCGACCGCCTCCCCGACCACGCGCAGTTCCGGGTCGTTGTTCAGCAGGTCGATCAGCCCTCGCCGCACGATCTCGTGGTCATCGACCAGGAACACCTTGATCACGCTCGCCTCCCGGCGTTTCGAATGTCTTCGTCGTGGTCGGATCCGACGCCTCGCCCCGGAACCACCGTAGCCGCACGCGGTAGTGCGTGCCGCGAAATCGGCATCGAGGCGAGATCGCGGTACGCGCAAGAGGTTTCGCGTGATCGGTCGGGGCGGTCGGCGGTCTGTGACACGGATCTGCGGAATGTGGCGACGGAGTCGGACATCGCGGACCGGGCGGTTCTCGGACGAGTCGCGCGGCATGGTCGCGCTCGTCGCCGAGCGGTATGCGTTCGCCTCCGCCGGTGTGGCATCGATCACCGCGACCGACGTCGGTGTGCCTGCCCCGGAGATCGCTGCCATACCGGTCGCGAGCAGGGGGATAGTGTGGATGTGGGCGCGCCCGACCGGCACGGGCGCGCGGAATGCACGGGCCGGTCCGCGCTCTTCGCACCGGGTGCGCGGCGACGGACCGCGAGGCCGCGAAACTTGTCGGTGGTCGCGCCTAGCATGTCGGCGGGGTGCTCCGGGCCCGGCCACGCGGGTCGGTGGACCGTCAGGACACCGTGCGATTGATACGAACACCGACACGATCGAGAAGGGACTCACCTGGTGGCCGAACGCCTCACCGTGCGCGGAGCTCGGGAGCACAATCTGAAGGGGGTCGACCTGGATCTGCCCCGCGACAGTCTCATCGTGTTCACCGGTCTGTCCGGCTCCGGCAAGTCCAGTCTCGCCTTCGACACCATCTTCGCCGAGGGCCAGCGCCGGTACGTGGAATCGCTGTCGGCCTACGCGAGGCAGTTCCTCGGGCAGATGGACAAACCGGATGTGGACTTCATCGAGGGTCTGTCCCCCGCGGTCTCCATCGACCAGAAATCCACCAACCGCAACCCCCGCTCGACGGTCGGCACCATCACCGAGGTCTACGACTACCTGCGTCTGCTCTACGCCCGCGCGGGTACACCGCACTGCCCGGTCTGCGGTGAACTGATCGCCAAGCAGACCCCGCAGCAGATCGTGGATCAGGTGCTCGCCATGGACGAGGGCATCCGGTTCCAGGTGCTCGCGCCGGTCGTGCGTACCCGCAAGGGCGAGTTCGTCGACCTGTTCGACCAGTTGAACACCCAGGGTTATTCGCGCGTGCGGGTGGACGGCGTGGTCTATCCGCTGACCGATCCGCCGAAGCTGAAGAAGCAGGAGAAACACGACGTCGAGGTGGTCGTGGACCGGCTCGCGGTCAAGCCGAACTCCAAACAGCGGCTCACCGACTCCATCGAGACCGCGCTGCGCCTCGCCGACGGCATCGTCGTCCTGGATTTCGTCGACCGCGACGAGCACGCCCACGATCGCGAGCGCCGCTTCTCCGAACGTCTGGCCTGCCCGAACGGGCATCCGCTCGATATCGAGGATCTCGAGCCGCGCTCGTTCTCCTTCAACTCGCCCTACGGCGCCTGTCCGGACTGCACCGGCCTCGGCATCCGCAAGGAGGTCGACCCGGATCTCGTGGTGCCCGATCCCGAACTGAGTCTCGCCGATGGGGCCATCGCGCCCTGGTCGCGCGGGCAGACGGCCGAGTACTTCACCCGGCTGCTGTCGGGACTCGCGGAAGCCATCGGCTTCTCCATGGACACCCCGTGGCGGGAATTGCCGCTCAAGGCGCGCAAGGCCGTGCTCGAGGGCAGCGCCGATCAGGTGCACGTCTCCTACACCAACCGCTACGGGCGCAAGCGGTCCTATTACGCCGACTTCGAGGGCGTGATGCCGTTCCTCCAGCGGCGCATGGACAACACCGAGTCCGAGCAGATGAAGGAGCACTACGACGGGTACATGCGCGATGTCCCGTGCCCGGTCTGCGACGGCGCCCGACTGCGCCCGGAGATCCTCGCGGTCACCATCGACGCGGGCGGGGACCGCAAATCCATCGCCGAGGTCAGCGAACTGTCCATCGCCGAATGCTCCGCCTTTCTGAACGCGCTCACCCTGGGGGAGCGCGAGGCCGCCATCGCGGGGCAGGTGCTCAAGGAGGTGCAGGCCCGACTCGGCTTCCTGCTCGACGTCGGACTGCAATATCTGTCGCTCTCGCGCGCGGCGGCGACCCTGTCCGGCGGTGAGGCACAGCGCATCCGGCTGGCCACTCAGATCGGCTCGGGCCTGGTCGGCGTGCTCTACGTGCTTGACGAGCCGTCCATCGGTCTGCACCAGCGCGACAATCGCCGACTGATCGAAACCCTCACCCGGCTGCGCAATCTCGGCAACACCCTGATCGTGGTCGAACACGACGAGGACACCATCAAGGCGTCGGACTGGGTGGTCGACATCGGCCCGCTCGCGGGCGAACACGGCGGCCGGGTCGTGCACAGCGGACCGTATCGGGAACTGCTCGCGGATCCGAATTCGCTGACCGGCGCCTACCTTTCGGGCCGCGAACGCATCGAGGTGCCGATGGTGCGGCGCCCGGTCGACAGGAAGCGGCGGCTCACCGTCGTCGGCGCCACCGAGCACAATCTGCGCGGCATCGACGTGGCCTTCCCGCTCGGGGTGCTCACCTCGGTCACCGGCGTCTCGGGTTCGGGTAAGTCGACGTTGGTCAACGACATCCTGGCGACCGTGCTGGCGAACAAGCTCAACGGCGCGCGGCAGGTGCCGGGCAGGCACACCAGGGTCAACGGACTCGATCACCTGGACAAACTGGTGCAGGTCGACCAGTCGCCGATCGGCCGCACCCCGCGGTCCAATCCGGCCACCTACACCGGCGTCTTCGACAAGATCCGCACCCTGTTCGCGGCCACCACGGAGGCCAAGGTGCGCGGCTATCAGCCGGGCAGGTTCTCCTTCAATGTCAAAGGCGGGCGCTGCGAAGCCTGTTCGGGCGACGGCACTCTCAAGATCGAGATGAACTTCCTGCCCGATGTGTATGTCCCGTGCGAGGTCTGCCACGGCGCGCGCTACAACCGGGAGACCCTTGAGGTGCACTACAAGGGCAAGACCATCGCCGAGGTGCTGGATATGCCCATCGACGAGGCCGCGGACTTCTTCGAACCGGTCACCTCGATCCACCGCTACCTCAAGACGCTGGTGGACGTCGGCCTCGGCTACGTGCGCCTCGGCCAGTCCGCGCCCACCCTGTCCGGCGGTGAGGCGCAGCGCGTGAAATTGGCCGCCGAACTCCAGAAGCGTTCCACCGGCCGCACGATCTACATCCTGGACGAGCCGACCACCGGTCTGCACTTCGAGGACATCCGCAAACTGCTCGGGGTGATCAACGGCCTTGTCGACAAGGGTAATTCGGTGATCGTCATCGAACACAACCTCGACGTCATCAAGACCTCGGACTGGGTGATCGACATGGGCCCCGAGGGCGGCTCGGGCGGTGGCACGGTGGTCGCCGAGGGTACCCCGGAAAAGGTGGCGCAGGTCGCCGAGAGCTACACGGGCCAGTTCCTGAAGGATGTGCTGGCCGCGCCCGCGGCCCCGCGCAAGGCGCCGGTGAAGAAGGCGGCCAAGGCGCCCGCCGACAAGGCATCCGCGAAGAAGGTCGCCGCGAAGAAGACCGTCGCGAACAAGACGCAGGCCGAGCCTGCCGCGGCCAAACGTCTCGCGCGTAAGGCCGCGGCACTGCGCTGACCGCGGACATATCGAGAACCCGCCCGGAGAACACTCCCCGGGCGGTTCCGCGCGGTGCGAAGGCGCGTGAAGCCTGGTCGACCCGGGGGTGATCGACGGCATCGATCGGGTAGGCCGAAAACCATGACAAAAGTGAAATATTCATGTGTAAGATCGGCTCGACTGTTCGGAAGTGACCCGGACGGTAGCGATATGTCAGCCGGGGTGTCGGTGTGCCGTCGGCGCTCGAAACCCCGGTGCGAGAAAGGAAGTCGTATGGAAGGCGTCGATATCGCCGCCCTGGTCGCCTTGGTCCTGCAATTCCTCGGCACCGGCTCGTCCATCAACTACACCCCGGGCGCCTGAGCGCTCTCGAAAGGAAACACATCACATGGACACCGGAAGTGCGGGCTTCAGCGCCCTCTTCACGGCTCTGGCCAACATGATCAGCTCCGGCTCATCCATCTCGGTGACACCGGGAGCGTGAAGACCGGACGGGGCCGGTGCGCGGCCGTCCCCGTCCCTCTCATGCCCCGCCGACCACCCGGTCCACGAGCTCGGCCAGCCGTTTCGGCTCCGACCACATCGGCCAGTGCCCCGTCGGCAGATCGATCAGCGTGGCACCAACCCGCGGCACCTCGCTGAAGATCGGCGCCTCCCCGCTCGTTCCCAACTGGCCGACCAACTCGGCGGTGATGCTCGTGCACACCACCGTCGTCGGCACCTCCAGCCGCGCGGTCGAATCGCTCAATTCCAGCCGCGCCCCCGCGACACTCGCGGGCTGTGACACCGCTCGCTCCCGGAAGCGCGCCAAGGCGGCCTCGTCGAGTCCGGTGAGACTATTGCCCTCGGCCTCCAATTCCGCCCACGACGGCAGCTCGAACGCGCGGGCCGAGCCGAGATCCTCGCGCAGTACGAATCCGTCGGGAATGGGCGCGCTGTCGATATAGATCGCGTGCCGTATGCGCTCGGGCGCCAGATCGGTGGCCCGGTACGCGGGCACCGCACCGCCGGAGTGCGCGACCAGCACCGCGTCGCCCTCGGGGCCGATCGCCTCGACGATGGCGCGGGCCTGGTCCTCCAGGGTGGCGTCAAGCCGGTACGGATCGGCCGGGTCGAGCCCGGGCAGCGTCAGCGCGCGCACCTCGTGACCGCGTTCACGAAGTTCGTCGGCCACCTCGTCCCAGGCCCACGCCCCGAGCCAGAACCCGGGTATCAACAGAATCGGTGTCTTCGCCATACCGACACCATGCCGTAGGCCACCGACATGCGTACCCCGATCCGGCGCGAACCGTCAGCGGACCGGGCCGGTGTACTTCTCGCCCGGACCCCTGCCCGGCTCGTCGGGATGCGCCGACGCCTCGCGGAAGGCCCGTTGCAGCGATTGCAGGCCGTCGCGGATCGGACCCGCGTGCGGTCCGAGATATTCCACCGACGCGGTGACCAGACCCGCGAGCGCGGTGATGACCCGCCGTGCCTCGTCCAGATCCAGGCGCGAACTGTTCGCCGGATCCTCGTCGGCCAGGCCCAACTTCTCGGCGGCCGAGCTCATGAGCATCACCGCGGCGCGGCTGATCACCTCCACCGCGGGAATGTCGGCGAGTTCACGCACGGCCGCGTCCGGCTGTTCAGTCATGGGGCAAGGCTATGTGGCGCGCGCGGACCCGCGGCGCCCGCCTCCGCGCGACTTACCGGCAGGCCGCGTTCGTGCTGGTCACGGCGCTGGTCGCGGCGTGCGGCGGGTGGTGATTCGGCGATAGCGTTTGGGAATGTTAGACTTTTCGGCGACGACCGCCTCGGGCTTGCCTGGGGCCGATAAGTGGAGCCCGACTCCCACCGTTGCCGACGAGTAATCGTACCGGTCGAACGGTCCGGTCAGCCGCCCTTTCGGGTGGGTTCCTCGTACGGAGAGCATCCGGTGCGAGGGTCGACGCGTGCACGCGCGCCGATGATCGGTCGACTCGGGCCCCGTGGTGGAGAAATACCGCCACGGGGCTTTTGTGTTGAACAAGGGGTTGCAGTTATTGCGTGCGGTCGTCCGACGACACCGCTTGACCTAGGAGGCCCCATCAGCACTGAGACCCGCATCAACGATCGCATCCGTGTTCCCGAAGTCCGTCTCATCGGACCTGGCGGCGAGCAGGTTGGGATCGTGCGTGTTGAAGATGCGTTACGCGTCGCCCTCGAAGCCGACCTCGACCTCGTCGAGGTGGCCCCGGATGCCCGTCCGCCGGTCTGCAAGATCATGGACTACGGCAAGTTCAAGTACGAGACCGCGCAGAAGGCGCGCGAGTCTCGGAAGAACCAAGTACAGACCGTCATCAAGGAGCAGAAGCTCCGCCCCAAGATCGACGACCACGACTACGAGACCAAGAAGCGCAACGTCGTTCGCTTCCTCGAGGCCGGGTCCAAGGTCAAGGTGACGATCATGTTCCGTGGTCGCGAGCAGTCGCGGCCGGAACTGGGTTTCCGGTTGTTGCAGCGCCTCGCCTCCGACGTCGCCGAACTCGGTTTCGTCGAGACCTCCGCCAAGCAGGACGGTCGCAATATGACCATGGTCCTCGCGCCCCACAAGGGTGCGAAGACACGCGTGAAGGCCCAACAGGAGTCGTCGGCTCCGCGTCCGCAGCAGTCCGCGCCCGCGCAGACCGCCGCCGCACCGGCCGCGCCCGCCGCCGATCAGCCCTCGTAGGCCGACCAGCGGTAACACCGATCAGAACCGGTGGTTCCCCGAGAACCACCGGCACGAGACAGATTGAGGAATCCATGCCGAAGATGAAGAGTCACAGTGGCGCCTCGAAGCGATTCAAGGTGTCCGGT
This sequence comes from Nocardia arizonensis, assembly GCF_001310275.1. GTDB lineage: Bacteria > Actinomycetota > Actinomycetes > Mycobacteriales > Mycobacteriaceae > Nocardia > Nocardia arizonensis. Next base: position 17,091 of record NZ_LGYZ01000050.1, on the reverse strand, counting down.
AAAGGGAAGCTGCTTCGTCAGCAGGCGAACCGTCGCCACCTGTTCGAGCACAAGTCCTCCCGCCGGACTCGTCGTCTGGACGGCACGGAGGTCGTCGCGGCTGCCGACGTCCGTCGCGTGAAGAAGCTGCTGGGTATCTGACCCGCCACCGCGGCACACCGCGACCGGAGACCATCCGGCGCCATCCCGACCATCTTCGGGCGCGACCGACGCGCCCCCAACTTCGAACAGGACTGACCAGTGGCACGCGTCAAGAGGGCCGTCAACGCTCAGAAGAAGCGCCGTTCCATCCTCGAGGCATCCAAGGGCTACCGTGGCCAGCGCTCGCGGCTGTACCGCAAGGCCAAGGAACAGCAGCTGCACTCGCTCGCCTACGCCTACCGCGACCGCCGGGCGCGCAAGGGTGACTTCCGCAAGCTGTGGATCGCCCGCATCAACGCCGCGGCGCGGATCAACGACATCACCTACAACCGCTTCATCCAGGGCCTGAAGGCCGCCGGCGTCGAGGTCGATCGCAAGATCCTCGCCGAGCTGGCCGTCTCCGACGCCGAGGCGTTCGCGGGCCTGGTCGCGGTGGCGAAGGCCGCGCTCCCGGCCGACGTCAACGCGCCGGCCGCCTGAGCTTGACGCATACACCGGAACGACCCGCGGACGCGCTCTCCGAGCACAATCCGCGGGTCGTTTCCGCTGTCAAGCTCCATCGCGCCGCGCAGCGACGCAAGACCGGGCAGTTCCTGGCCGAGGGCCCGAATTCCGTGGCCGCGGCACTGGCGACCGGGCGGGTCCGCGAGCTGTTCTACAGCGCGGCGGCCGCGACCCGCGAGCACGAACTCGTGGCGGGCGCGGCGGCCGACGGCGTGCGGGTCACGCTGGTCGGCGAGCGCGCGGCCCAGCACCTCGGTGAGACCGTGACGCCGCCGGGTCTGGTCGCGGTATGCGATCTGGTCGACGTGCCGCTCGAGGATGTGCTGCGCGAGCGCCCCCGGCTGCTGGCCGTGCCGGTCGGGATCGCCGATCCGGGCAATGCGGGCACCCTGATCCGGGTCGCCGACGCGGTCGGCGCGGACGGCGTGGTGCTGGCGGGAGACACCGTCGACCCGCACAACGGCAAATGCGTGCGCGCCTGCGCGGGCAGTCTGTTCCACGTGCCGATCGTCCGCAGCCGCGATATCGACGCGACCCTCGACGCGCTTGGCGCGGCCGGGATCACCGTGCTCGCCACCGCGGCCTACGGCGAGGTCGATCTCGACGAGGCGGGGGAGATCCTCGCCGGCCCGGTGGCCTGGCTGTTCGGCAACGAGGCGCACGGCCTCGACTCGGCCGTGGCCGCCCGCGCCGATCACCGCGTCCGCATCTCCATCCGCGGCCGCGCGGAGAGCCTCAACCTCGCGGCCGCCGCCGCCATCTGCCTGTACGCGGGGTCGCGGGCCCGGTAGCGCGCGGGTCGTCGGCACGGCGCCGCGCGTCCGGGTACCGTGATGGATGTGACGAAACCGGTGCACCTGCGGTTGCCGAGCGACTTGGTCGAGGCGGCGCGTCGGGTCGCGGCCCGCGAGGGCATCTCGCTCACCGCACTCGCCACCAGGGCCATCGAGGCGGACCTGTTGCGCAGGGAGTTCGCCGAACACGCGCGAATGGTCGCCGAGGCCGAGGACGCCGAAAGTCTGGCCGTGAAGTCGCGGGCCGTACGTGACGGACTGTCCCGATGGAAGCAGGGCCGCTCCAGCGGGGCGGCGTGAAACAGGGCGACGTCTACATCTCCGAGCCGTCCGCGCTGACCGGCGCGCGCGAGCTGTATCTCGTCGTCTCCAGTGACGAATACAACAATGCCGAAGGCTCGACCGTGGTCGTGGTCGAAATCGAGACCGGAACCCGTTTCCGCGCAATGCCTTTCGACACCGCGGTGGAGACGCCCTTCGGCGTGGCGCTGGCCGATCGGCTGCTGTGGCTGCCCCGGGTGCACGTGGGAGAACGTTTCGACGTGCTCGATCCCGAACTGACCCGCCGGGTGGTCGAGGCGGGCTGTCGGGTCCTGCGCGGCGTGCTCTGAGCGGTGCGGCGGCGCGGCCCGGGCCGACCCGGTCCGGGCCATCCCATAGGATTCCACCAGCAGCAATGTGGGCAGGCACCCGCCGGACCCGCGCGAACCGATCCCAAGGGGAGAGACGAACGATCGTGGCCGACGACACGAAAGACGACGCCGCGCACTCCGTGGCGCTGACCGAGGAGTCGCTGGCCGCCGCCGCGGCGGCGGCCGAGAAGGCATTCGCCGCGGCCGCCGATCTGGACGCGCTCGCGGTCGCCAAGACCGAGCACCTGGGCGGCAAGGCGCCGCTGGCGCTGGCCCAGCGCGCACTCGGCGCGCTGCCGAAATCGGATAAGGCCGACGCGGGCAAGCGAGTCAATGTGGCGCGGGCGCGCGTGTCGGAGGCGTTCGAGGCCCGGCGCGCGGTGCTGCTCGCCGAACGCGACGCGGCGGTGCTCGTGGCCGAGGCGATCGACGTGACCCTGCCCGCGCGCCGCGAACAGGTCGGCGCCCGGCATCCGATCACCGTGATCTCCGAGCAGGTCGCCGACGTCTTCGTAGCGATGGGCTGGGAGGTCGCCGAGGGCCCCGAGGTCGAGACCGAACACTTCAACTTCGACGCGCTCAACTTCCTGCCCGACCATCCGGCGCGCACCATGCAGGACACCTTCCACATCGCCCCGGAGGGATCGCGTCAGGTGCTGCGCACCCACACCTCGCCGGTGCAGGTGCGCTCGATGCTGGAGCGGGAGTTGCCCATCTACATCGTGTGCCCGGGTCGAACCTTCCGCACCGACGAACTCGACGCCACCCACACCCCGGTCTTCTCCCAGGTCGAGGGTCTGGCCGTGGACAAGGGCCTGACGATGGCGCATCTGCGCGGCACGCTGGACGCCTTCGCCCGCGCGCTGTTCGGCCCCGACACGCGTACCCGTATGCGTCCCAACTACTTCCCCTTCACCGAGCCCTCCGCCGAGGTCGACGTGTGGTTCCCGGACAAGAAGGGCGGCGCGGGCTGGGTCGAATGGGGCGGCTGCGGCATGGTGAACCCGAAGGTGCTGATCGCCAGCGGGATCGATCCCGAGGTGTACAGCGGGTTCGCGTTCGGTATGGGCCTCGAGCGGACCTTGCAGTTCCGCAACGGCATCGCCGACATGCGCGACATCGTCGAGGGCGACGTGCGATTCACCCTGCCCTTCGGTATCCGGTCCTGACCCACCTTCGATCGAGAGAGCGAAACGTCAAGTGCGAGTAGCGCAGTCCTGGCTGACCGAGATCATCCGGCGCACCAATCCGGCATGGTCGGTGACACCGGAGGAACTGGACGCCGGATTCGTCCGCGTCGGCCTCGAGGTCGAGGAAGTCGACGAACTCGAGCGAGTGGCGGGCGACATCGACAAGCCGCTCGTGGTCGGTCGGGTCGCCGAGATCACCGAGTTGACCGAGTTCAAGAAGCCCATCCGCTTCTGCAAGGTCGACGTCGGCAATGCCGAATTGCAGGAGATCGTCTGCGGCGCGAGCAATTTCGCGGTCGGCGATCTGGTCGTCGTGGTGTTGCCGGGCGGTGTGCTGCCCGGCGGATTCGCGATCTCCTCGCGCAAGACCTACGGCCATGTGTCCAACGGCATGATCTGCTCGGTCGCCGAACTCGGCATCGGTAAGGATCACGGCGGCATCCTGGTGCTCGAGCCCGGCACCGCGGAGCCCGGCACGGACGCCAACGAATTGCTGGGTCTCGACGACACGGTCATCGAGTTGAACATCACCCCCGATCGCGGCTACTGCTTCTCGGTACGCGGTCTGGCGCGCGAACTCGCCTGCGGATTCGACCTGGACTACGCCGATCCCGCGGTGCGCACCCTGCCCGACGCCGACGAGCAGGCGTGGCCGGTCACCCTCGAACCCGATTCGCGCTGCACTCGTTTCGCGGTGCGCCGGGTCACCGGACTCGACCCGAAGGTCGTGAGCCCGTGGTGGTTGCAGCGCCGTCTGCTGCTGTCGGGGGTGCGGCCGATCTCGCCCGCTGTCGACGTCACCAACTATGTGATGCTCGAACTCGGTCAGCCGCTGCACGCCTTCGACGCCTCCGCGGTGAGCGGCGCCTTGGTCGTGCGCGCCGCGCACAAGGGCGAGACGCTGCGGACCCTCGACGAGTCCGAGCGCGTGCTCGACGCCGAGGACGTGGTCATCGCCGACGATTCCGGCGTCATCTCACTGGCGGGCATCATGGGCGGCGCGAGCACCGAGGTCAACGCGAACACCACCGACGTGCTGCTCGAGGCCGCGACCTGGAATCCGTTGCTGGTCTATCGCACCGCGCGCAGGCACAAGCTGGTGTCGGAGGCCGGTAAGCGCTACGAACGCGTCGTCGATCCCGAGATCAATGTCGCCGCGCTGGACCGCGCGGCCACGCTGCTCGCCGAGATCGCCGGTGGCACGGTCGAATCCGGGCTGACCGATGTCCGGGTGCCGCTGCCCGAGCCCGCGCCGATCCGCATCGACATCGATCTGGCCGATCGCGTCGCGGGTGTCACCTACCCCACCGGCACCTCCGCCCGGCGGCTCGCCCAGATCGGCTGCACCGTCGAGGTGGCGGTGAACGAGGAGACCGGTCACGGGCAACTCGTGGTCACCCCGCCGAGTTGGCGACCCGATCTCGCCCAGCCCGCCGATCTCGTGGAGGAGGTGCTGCGGCTGGAAGGACTCGAGCAGATTCCCTCGGTGCTGCCGACCGCGCCCGCGGGTCGGGGGCTCACCGAGTCCCAGCGCCGCCGCCGCGCCGTCAGCCGCGCGCTGGCCTTCGCGGGCGGTGTCGAGGTGCCGGTGCCGCCGTTTCTGGTGGCGGGCGTCTTCGACGTGTGGGGGTTGGATGCCGACGATCCGCGTCGCAACACCACCCGCGTACTGAACCCGCTGGACGTGGAGCGCGCCGAACTGGCAGGCACGCTGCTGCCCGGTCTGCTCGAGGTCGCCGCCCGCAATATCTCCCGCGGCGCGCGTGACCTCACCGTCTACGGCATCGCACAGATCGTCGCCCCCGGCCCGAACACCCGGCCGATCGAGGCGCTCGCGGTGGATCGCCGCCCCTCCGACGACGAGGTAGCGGCGCTGCTCGATTCGCTGCCCGCACAGCCGGTGCACGTCGGCGCGGTACTCACCGGTCGCCGCGAGCCGCGCGGACCGTGGGGACCGGGCCGCACGTCCGAGGCCGCCGACGCGTTCGCGCTGGCCGATGTGGTCGCCGAGGCGGCCGGTGTGCGGATCGAGCGGCGTCCGGCCGCCTATCTGCCGTGGCATCCGGGCCGGTGCGCCGAACTGGTCGTGGACGGCGTGGTCGTCGGGCACGCGGGCGAACTGCATCCGGCGATGCTCGAACGGGCCGGTCTGCCGCCGCGCACCTGCGCGTTCGAACTCGATCTCGACGCGCTGCCGCTGGTGTCGTCGCGGCCGGTCCCGGTGGTGTCGCCGTTCCCCGCGGTCTTGCAGGACGTGTCGGTGAGCGTGGCGAAGTCGGTGCCCGCGGCCTCGGTGGAGTCCGCGCTGCGCGGCGGCGGCGGTGCGCTGCTCGAGGACATCGCGCTGTTCGACGTCTACGAGGGCGCGCAAGCGGGGGAGGGACGCAAATCGCTCACCTACGCGCTGCGTTTCCGCGCCCCGGATCGCACCTTGACCGAGGACGAGGCCAGCGCGGCGCGCGACGCCGCGGTCGCCGCGGCGGCTGACGCGGTCGGCGCGGTGCTGCGCGGCTGAGGAGAACCGGGACGTCGCCGGGTGCCGCGGGTAGCGTGGCAACCGACCCGATGGCGACTACATGGGAGGTCCGATGAGCGTACAAGCGATATGGAACGGTGTCGTGCTGGCCGACAGCGACGACACCGTGATCGTGGAGGGCAATCACTACTTCCCGGCGGATTCGTTGGTCCGCGAGTACTTCGCGGCCGGTGACACCCATACGGTGTGTCCGTGGAAGGGCACTGCCTCCTACTACACCGTGACCGTGGACGGCCGGTCGAATGTCGACGCCGCGTGGTTCTATCCCGATCCGAAGGCGGAGGCGGAGAACATCCGCGACCGGGTGGCCTTCTGGCGCGGCGTGCACGTCGTGGAGAACTGAGTCCGCGCATGAGACCGGCCGTACCGCATCCGGCGGCCCCGATCCTCAATGCGCTGACCTTCCAGCCGGATCGTGAGATCCCGCTGACCCCGGCGGCGCTCGATCTGGCCTTCGCCGATCTGTCCATGCGCACCTCGGACGGGCAGACGCTGCACGGATGGTGGATGCCCGCGCGCGGGTCGCGCGGGCACGTCCTGTTCGCGCACGGCAACGGCGGCACGATCGGCGACCGGGTGCCGATCTTCGCCATGCTCACCGAACTGGGATTCGACGTACTGGCCTTCGACTACCGCGGTTACGGCCGCAGTACCGGTCGCCCGAGCGAGGCGGGCACCTATCTCGACGCGCGGGCGGCCCGGCGGACATTGCTCGAGCAGGAGGGTGTCGACCCAGCACGGGTGCTGTACCTGGGGAAGTCCCTCGGCGGCGGCGTGATGGTCGAACTCGCATCGGAGTTCCCGCCGATCGGTGTGATGCTCATGTCGACCTTCACCGGTATCCGCGACGCCGCCCGGTCGGTGTATCCGTTCCTGCCGAGTCCGCTCGTGCCCGACGCCTATCCGAGTCTGCGCCGCATCCGCTCCCTGCGCGCGCCGCTGCTGATCATGCACGGCGACCGGGACGAACTGCTGCCGTTGCGGCACGCGCGGCGGCTGTACGAGGCCGCACCGGAACCCAAACGGCTGGAGATCTTCCCCGGGGCCGGACACAACGATCTCATCGCGCTCGACGGCGGCCGGTGGGTGCGTACCGTGCGCGAGTTCGCCGACGATGTGCTCGGTCGGTGATCGATTCGCGGGCCGCCGCTGCTGCGTAGCCTGGCTCTATGACTGATGACAGCGATATCGCGGCGCGCTTGGCGGCGCTGTCGGATGCCGAACTCATCGCGGTTCTGCGTCCGGTGGTTGCGGGTCGATCGGGGCTGTGGGCACTGCGCGCCGCGCTCGACGAACTGTCGGGCGTCCATCATGCCGAGACGGTCGAGAATGTGAATCCCGCCACTTCGGCCGCGGCGGGCTCGGGCCCGACCTCCGGTGACGCCGTATCGGGGCAGCAGGTCGGAGGCGTTTTTCCGGTACCTGCGGTACCGATTCCGTCGACCGGCCCGTTGGGCACGTCGTCGACCGGCGGCTATTCCGACTCCGGTGTGCCGAGTTTCGACTCTGTTCGCGATAAGGTCGAGCAGCGCTTCGGCACCGCGCAGGGGATGGGTGAACTCGACCGGCAGACCCCGGCGGGCCGCGGTGTGGAGGAACAATTTCAGGCGCGCGAGAAGGCGGCGCGCGAACGTCTGAACCGCATACGCGAGTCGTTGCGCGGCGAGGATGCCGAACGTCGCGATCGATAGACCGATCGGGGCGCGCCGCAGGAGAGGGATGGATTCCGATGAGCGAGCCTCGCGAGATCGCCGAACGACTGCTCGATGCCCAGGTGGAATTCCTGCTCGCCGAGGTGAGCGGTGACCGGTTCACGGAGGTGATCGGCCGCGACGTCGCCGCGGTCGTCGAGATCGCCGACACCCTCGTCGTGCGCGAGGTCATCGAGGCCGAGCAGGCCAAGCGGACGGTGCGCACCGTGGTCGAACTGGTCGGCGGCAGCCCGGTCTTCGCCGATATGGCGGGGGTGTTCGCGGACTCGATCTACGACAACATCGCCGAGAACGACGAGTACACCCTCGGCGACGTGGTGGACCGGGAACCGGTCGAGGCGCTGCTGGAGAAGATCTTCGGGATGCACCAGGCCCAGGAACGCATACTCGACCGGCTCACCGAGAGTCCGCTGGTGGCCACCGTCGCCGCGAAGTTCGTGGACAAACTCATCAACGATTTCATGGCCGCCAACCGGGAACGCGCGGAGAAGATTCCCGGCATGTCCTCGTTGATGTCGATCGGGCAGTCGGCGGCGAATCGGGCCAAGAAGGTGGCCGACAACTCCTTCGTCGGTGACCTCGCGGGCAAGGGCGCGCTGTTCGCGCTCAAACGCACCAACAACGCCATTCGGGAAATGCTGCGCGAGGCCCCCGTGCATTCGGCGGCGATGGAGTTCTGGGATCTGCACGCGGGAGAACCGGTCAGCGGACTGCACGAGTACCTGACGCGGAAGGATCTCAACGAACTGGTCCTGCTCTGCTACGAAATCATGGTCACGACACGGGAAAAGGAATACTTCGGGCTGCTGCTCGATGAATGCGTCGACGTCTTCTTCCAGAAATACGGCGACTACACCCTGGCGGCCATGCTGCCCGAACTCGGCCTCACCGGTGACGATATCGCCGCCGAGATCCTGCGCTACGGACCGGCGATCATCGAGGGCGCCAAGCGCAATGGCGTACTGGCCGGCCTGATTCGGGAACGGCTCGAACCCTTCTACACCTCCGACGCGGTACTGGCGATCCTCGCCGGCTGACCCACCGTCGCGCCGGTGTCCGTGTGAGCGGATGGACACACCGGAACATGTTGATTACCAGCATGTATACAAACCGATAGTATGTCCGATTTGTCCGCTTCTTGCATTGACGGCCGAAACCCCCTGTGGGAGCGTGCTCCTGACTTTCCGTGCGCTCGTCGTGGAGCTGTCACGGCTCGCGTTCGGAGGAGCAGGTGGTGCGTTTACGGTCTGGACCGGAGAAGCCCGGTGGGACAACCGATGTCGCGCCTCGCGCGAACGAGGGCCGACGAGGCGCGGCGGCACTGGATCTGGTACGGCCACGCACTATTCGCGGGCAGCTGACCCGAATCCTGCTGGTGTCGCTGCTGCTGGTGTCGGCGCTGCTCGGCGTCACCGTCGCCCGCGAGCTCGACGCATTCCGGCACAGCGGCGACACCGCCGACGCCGTGGCGCTCGGACTCGCGGTCCAGGACGTGCTGCACGAGGTCCAGCGCGAACGCGGTCTCACCAATGGCAGGCTCGGCGGCGACGGACGACTGCGCGAACCGGTGGTGGATCAGCGCGGCAATACCGACCGCGCGTTCCAGGCGCTGGACGCCGCGCTGGCCGAGCGGGCGCCCGGCACGGACCAGGTCCGTTCGGCCCTCGGCCATTTCGCCACGCTGGCGGCGACCCGAACCCAGATCGACGCGGGCCGGATACCGCGCGCTGCCGCCTTCCAGTACTACACCGACGGCATCAACGCACTCAACACTCTGCGGCTGGGTCTGGACCAGGCCGGCGACTCGCAGGTCAGGCACGGATTGCAGACCCTATACGCGCTCGGCGAGGCCAAGGAGCAGACCGCGCGGGAACGCGGATTCCTCAACGGCGTCTTCTCCGCCGAGGGATTCGGCCCCGGGGAATACGTGCAGTTCCTGGACATTCGGGCTGCCAAGGTCGCGGGATTGGCTGCCTTCGCGCGCGATGCCACCCCCGCCCAGCAGGCCATGCTCGACGCGGCGCTGGCGAGCGAGGACGCCCTGCGCGCCGCCGCATCGGAGAATGTCGCGATCGCCTCGACGGCGGGACCGCTGGTCTCGTCGGTGGACGCGATCGCGTGGTGGTCGCAGATGACCGCCGTCATCGATGATCAGCGGGCGGTGCAGCGGTCGGTCGGTGCGGCGGTCGCGGATCGAGCCGAACGGCTGCGCCGCGACGCCGCACTGCGGCTCGGCCTGTTCGTCGGTGCGGCGCTGCTGGCGATCGCGGCCCAGATCGGGCTTGTCATCGCCAGTCTGCGCGCCATCGTCCGGCCGCTCGCCGCGCTCGCGGCCGAAGCCGACGAGGTGGCGAGTCGGCGTCTGCCGGAGGTGATCGCCGCCTGGCACGAAGCCTCCGACGACGCGCCCGACCCACCCGCCCCGGTGCGCGCGCCCGCCGGGGCGTGCCTGGAGATCGCGGCCGTGGCGGGCGCATTGGACCGGGTGCAGACGACGGCGGTCGACCTCGCCTCCGAACAGGCGGTGATGCGGCGCAACAGTACCGAGTCCATGTCGAATCTGGCGCGGCGCAACCAGAATCTGCTGCGCCGCCAACTCGGTCTGATCAGCGAATTCGAGCGCGGGGAACTCGACCCCGAGGCACTGTCGAATCTGTTCGAACTCGATCACCTCGCCACCCGTATGCGCCGCAATGCCGAGAGTCTGCTGGTACTGGTCGGCGAGGGCAGTCCGCGTCGCTGGACCGCGCCGATCCCGCTCACCGACGTGATTCGCGCCAGTCTGTCCGAGGTCGACGACTACCGGCGGGTCGTGCTGCGGCGCATCGACGAGGTCGCGGTCGTTGGCGCGGTGGTCAGCGAACTGGCGCATATGCTCGCCGAGCTCATCGAGAACGGATTGGCCTTCTCCCCACCGGATCTGGAGGTAGAGGTCTACGGCCGCAAACGCGGGTCGGGCTATCTGCTGGCCGTGGTCGACCACGGCGTCGGCATGCCCGCCGCCGCCCTCGCCGAGGCCAATGCCCGCCTGCGCGGCGAACGCGACTTCCTCGTCGCCTCCACCCGTTACCTGGGCCACTACGTCGTCGGCCGCCTCGCCCGCCGCCTGAAGGTCGATGTCGAGCTCAACACCTCGCCCGTCAGCGGCATAGTCGCCCGCCTCCTGCTTCCCCCCGAAATCCTCGACGGGGGACACGTCGAACCGCTCTCCGCGCCCGATGATCCGATCGCCGCCGATGTCGTCGATGACCCGAGCGTCCGGGAGAATTCGCTGTTCGCGTTCACCGAACCCGACGGCGGTTTGCTCGCCTCGGCGAGCGTCGCTGATCCGACCGAACTCGCGGCCGCGTCCGCGGAAAGCCGCGGCGCGCCTCCGAACGCCGAAACCGCCGCGCGGGAACGTCGCCCCGCACATTCCGCCGATGCCGGACTTACCGCGGCCGCGGCCCTGGAGAGCTGGAACGGTCCGGGACCCGCGCACGCGGCCGGCCGCGAACGTGGTCACCGTCGAGTGGCCGACACGGGAAGTCCCGCCTCACGCGACCGCCGCGACAAGACCGCGCCGACGGTCACGCCCGCCGCGAGTGCCGGCGTCGGCGCGGCTGCGCCCGGCGCCGGATTCGGCCCCGGTGTCACCTCTGCTTCGGCGACCGGCTCCGCCGCTGATGCCGCAGAGGTTCTCGCCGCCGAGAAGGCCGCCCCGACCGCGGTGTCCGCGGCCGGAGCGCCGCACACCGCGGATGGCGCCACGGCCGCGGACTCGGTCACCGGCTCGGAGTCGAACCAACACTGGTGGCAAGTATCCGAATCCGATTCTGCCCCGGTCGAATCCGGGCCGGTGCCGGTCCAGCGCACCCGCAACGGCCTGGTGAAGCGCAATAAGCGCCAACGGCCCGACGGTCCGGCCGCACGTCCGATGCCGCCGCGCCCTCCCCGCACACCCGTCCCGGAACGAACGCCCGAGGAGGTGCGCGGCATGCTGTCCGCCTTCCGCACCGGAGTCCAGCGCGGCGCGCCACTGCCGTCCGCGCCGTCGACCGGTTCCACACAGGTCACTTCGCTGTCCCCGCCGTCGATTGCGTCGCCGCGGTTCGCCGGCCCGCAACCGTCCGCCGCGCCGCGACCTGGCTTGCCGTCGGATCTCTCCGCGCTCGAGCGAGCCTCCGCATCGCCGCCGCAGGACCCGCCGCGACCCGCCGCACCGCCTTATCCTGCTGTGCTGTCGGGCATCCGGCGACCCACCGCTTCGCCGCAGTCGACCGCTTCGCCGCAGTCGACCGCTTCGCCGCAGTCGACCGCTTCGCTGCGGTCCGCCGGGCCCCAACCCCCGCGATCCGGTGTGCCACGAGCGGCGACGGGGAGGGACGAGACCCGTCCGCATCGCAAACTGCTTTCCGCGGATGAGCTGCTCCGCTCTCGGGCGGCGGCGCCGTCCGCGCAGGTCCCGCCGACGGGACGAGACGTCGTCGGAAACGAATCCGACACGCGCGCCGGTGATCCGGCGCGGAAGCGCTCGATGATTGAGTACGACAAGGGGAGTTCGTGACTACACATGCCGTGACCACTTCGGTCGGTGCCACACCGGATCCGCAGACCTTCAACTGGCTGCTGGCGAATTTCGTCCGCAATACCGATGGAGTCCGCGATTCGGTCGCCGTGTCCTCCGACGGGCTACTCATCGCCATGTCCGACGGTCTCGACCGCGCCGGTGCCGATCGGCTCGCCGCGATGGTGTCCGGGCTCGCCAGTCTCGCCAAGAGTGCTTCGCGCAGTTACGATTTCGACGGTCTCAAACTGATCATGATCGAGATGAAGCGCGGTTTCCTGCTGATCTCGGCGCTCGGTGACGGCAGCTGTCTCGGCGTCATCGCCGACGGCAACTGCGATGTCGGTCTGGTCGGGTACGAGATGGCGGTGCTGGCCGAGCGGGCGGGTGCACTGCTCGATCCCGCGTTGATCACCCAATTGCGAGAGACGTTGCGCAGATGAGAGATCCCGATCGGCCGCGCCTGCCCGACCCGCGCATGATCCCGGCCGCCCGATCGACGGGATGGTTCGATCCGGTCGCGCCGCGGCCGGATCGGGCGGTCTACCCCGATGGTGAGACCGCGGAGAGCTTCGTGCGTCCCTTCGTGGTGACGGCGGGCCGTACCGCGCCGCTGGTGGACGGTCTGCGCATCGAGACCCTGGTTCAGGCGAGTCCGGCGGCGTTGTCGGCGCCGCTGCGATTCGAGGAGCGTACGGTGGTCGCGCTGTGCCAGGTGGCGTATTCGATCGCCGAGATCGCGACGGCATTGCGGGTGCCGATCGGCGTCGCGCGGGTTGTCGTGGGCGATCTCGCCACCCAGGGGTATGTGCGGGTCCGCGACGCCCCCGACTTGTCCATCGCGGCCATCGAGAGGATCAGGGATCTTGTCCGGGCACTTTGAATTCGGACCGCTCACCACGGCGCAGCCCGCGCCGTCGTCGGTGAAGATCGTGGTCAGCGGCGGCTTCGGCGTCGGGAAGACCACGTTCATCGGCGCGATCTCCGAGATCGAACCGCTGGTGACCGAGGCGGCGATGACGGAGATGGCGGTCGGGGTGGACGATCCGGGCCGTCAGGTCGACAAGTCCACCACGACGGTCGCCCTCGATTTCGGCCGCATCACCCTCGACAGTTCGCTGATCCTGTACCTGTTCGGCACACCTGGCCAGGATCGTTTCGTCTTCCTCTGGGACGATCTGGTGGATGGCGCGCTCGGCGCGGTGATCGTGGTCGACACCGGCCGCGTCGAGGACTGCTATCCGGTGCTCGACTATTTCGAACAGCACGGCACGCCGTTCGTGGTGGTGGTGAACCGCTTCGAGAACGGCGAACTCTTCGAACTGGACGAGGTCCGCGAGGCGCTGGAGCTCGACGATTGGATTCCTGTCCTGGAATGCGATGCGCGGCGGCGTGATTCGGTGCGGGACGTGCTGGTCGCCCTGCTCGAGCAAGTGCTGATGCACCGCATCACCCCGCCGCCGGTCGGCTCGCGCGGCTGAACGCCGGTGCGATCGGTCCGGCCGCGTGGATGAGCATCCCGCTCGCCGTCGACGCGCGGTCGTCGGCGATCTGCCCGCCGGCGTTCGCCACGGGCGATCCGGTTCGTGCCGCACGCGCGCTGTGAGCTGTGGCGATATCGTTCGCGGCGCGGACCGATGAATTCCGCGCGCGACCGCCGTCATATCGGTGTCGGCTCCACGAACCGTAAGAGAGGGAACTCATGAGCAATGGCAAGGATTACACGCTGACCCACGTCGCCCTGCTGGTCGCCGACCAGGAGAAGGCGCTGGAGTTCTACCGCGACGTCATCGGACTCGAGGTGCGCCAGGACATGCCGTTCGCGGGCGGCCGCTGGGTCACGGTGGGGCCCGCCGCGCAGCCGGGACTGGAATTCATCCTGGAGTACCCGGAGATGGTGCCGGTGCCGGAAATGGCCGAGGCGGCGCGCGCCCGGCTCGCCTCCGGCGCGCAGAGCACGCTGATCTTCACCACCGAGGATGTCGAGGCCACCTTCGCGCGGTTGCGCGATGCCGGTGTCGAGGTCACCCAGGAGCCGATCAGCCAGCCCTACGGTGTGCGCGACTGCGGTTTCCGCGATCCGTGGGGCAACCACCTGCGCTTCTCCCAGGTCCTCTGACCCGGAGAACCGATGGCGTGCCGTGCGAGGGCGGCGGCACGAACGCGGCCGGTGGACCCCGCGCGACCAAGCGCCCGCTCGGGGCTACTCGGCAGTACTGTCGGAGGATGACCGAACCGCGGATCGAGACCGAACAGGACGCCATCCGGCCGCTGCGCGACGACATCCGGTTTCTCGGGGGCGTGCTCGGCGACACCATTCGCGACCACGAGGGCCCCGAGGTCTTCGACCTCATCGAGCGGGTGCGCATCGAGGCATTCCGGGTGCGGCGCGAGGAGGTGGGCCGCAGCGCGGTCGCGCAGATGCTCGAGGGCGTCGATATCGCGGTGGCGCTGCCGCTGATCCGGGCCTTCAGCTATTTCGTGCTGCTGGCCAATCTCGCCGAGGACATCCAGCGCGATCGCCGCCGCGCCGCGCACGAGGCGGCGGGCGAACCACCGCAGGATTCCTCCCTGGCCGCCACCTACCGCAAACTGGACGCCGCGGCGCTCGACGGCGGCGCGGTCGCCGATCTGCTCGCCGACGCGCTGGTGTCCCCGGTGATCACCGCGCACCCCACCGAGACCCGGCGGCGCACCGTCTTCGACGTGCAGGCGAAGATCACCGATCTCATGCGGCTGCGGCAGCGCTACGCCGACTCCGAACGCGAGCGCGCCGGCATCGACCTGAAGATCCGCGGGCAGGTGCTCGCGCTGTGGCGCACGGCACTGATCCGCTTGCAGCGGTTGCGGATTCAGGACGAAATCGCGGTCGGGCTGCGCTACTACGACCTGACGCTGTTCGACCTGATCCCGGCGATCAATGCCGAGGTGCGCGCCGCGCTGCGCTCGCGCTGGCCGGGTGTCGAATTGTTGCCGCGTCCGATCCTGCGCCCGGGGTCCTGGATCGGCGGTGACCGCGACGGCAATCCATATGTGACCGCCGAGGTGGTGCGGCACGCGGCCGGACAGGCCGCGACGGTGGCCTTCGGCCGCTATCTGCGCGACCTCGAGGAATTGGCGAAATCGCTGGCGCAGTCGGCCCGGCTGGTGGAGGTGTCCCCGCGCGTGGCGGAATTGGCCGCGGCGGGCTACACCGATCCGACCGTGTATGCCGATGAACCGTATCGCCGTGCGCTGCACACGATTCGGATCCGGCTGACGGCCACGGCGACCCGTGCGCTCACCGCGATCGACGGTGCGGCGCCCGCGTCCGCGGAACCATCGGCGGTGACTCTCACCCCAACGGAAACCGATTCGGCGACACCGTATTCCACCCCCCAGGAACTACTCGACGACCTCGATGCCATCGATGCCTCCATGCGCGCCAGCGGTGACGATCTGCTCGCCGACGACCGGCTCGCGGCTTTGCGGCACGCTGTGGAGACCTTCGGCTTCCACTTGCAGGGTCTGGACATGCGCCAGAACTCGGAAGTGCACGAACAGGTCGTGACCGAACTGCTCGCCTGGGCGGGGGTGCACCCGAACTACGCGGCGTTGGCCGAACACGAGCGGGTCGAGTTGCTCGCGGCCGAATTGCGCACCAGGCGACCGCTGCTCGGGCCGCACGCGCGCCTCGGCGAACTGGCCGCCAAGGAACTCGGGATCATCAGGGCCGCACGCGATGTCGTGGACACGCTCGGCCCGGAAGCGGTGCCCAACTACGTCATCAGCATGTGCACCTCGGTCAGCGACATGCTCGAGGCCGCGCTGCTGCTCAAGGAGGGCGGTCTGCTCGATCCGGGTGAACCCGACGGTCCGCCCGCCTGCTCGGTGGGCATCGTGCCGCTGTTCGAGACCATCGAGGATCTCGGCGCGGGCGCGGCGACGCTGGCCGCGGCGCTCGAGGTCGCGGTGTACCGGGATCTTGTGGCGGCCAAGGATATGCGCCAGGAAGTGATGCTCGGCTACTCCGATTCCAACAAGGACGGCGGATATCTGGCCGCGAATTGGGCGCTGTACCGTGCCGAACTCGACCTGGTCGAGGTGGTGCGCAAGACCGGGATCAGGTTGCGGCTGTTCCACGGTCGCGGCGGCACCGTGGGTCGCGGTGGCGGGCGCAGCTACGATGCCATCCTGGCCCAGCCCGCGGGGGCGGTGCGTGGTTCGCTGCGCCTCACCGAACAGGGGGAGGTAATCGCGGCGAAGTACGCCGAATCCGGTGCGGCCCACCGCAATCTGGAGTCGCTCATTGCGGGCACGCTGGAGTCGACGCTGCTTGACGTGGAAGGCCTCGGCGCCGACGCCGAACCGGCATACGAACTCATGGACGAACTCGCCGCGCGCGCCCGCCGGGCCTATGCCGAACTCGTGCACGAGACACCGGGATTCGTCGAGTACTTCCGGCAGTCCACCCCGGTCGCCGAGGTCGGCGATCTCAATATCGGCAGCAGGCCCGCCTCTCGCAAACCCACCAACTCGGTGTCGGATCTGCGGGCGATTCCGTGGGTGATGTCGTGGAGTCAGGCCAGGGTCATGCTGCCCGGCTGGTACGGCACCGGGTCGGCGCTCGAGGAGTGGGTCGGCGGCGACGCCGATCGGCTCGCCACCCTGTCGCGGCTGTACCAGCGATGGCCTTTCCTGCGCACCGTGCTGTCGAATCTGGCGCAGGTGATGGCCAAGAGCGATCTCGACATCGCCGCCCGCTACGCCGACCTGGTCGAGGACAAGGCACTGCGCGACACCATCTTCGGCATGATCCGCGACGAGCACGCCCGCACCATCCGCATGCACGCCGCCATCACCGGCAACGACCGCCTGCTCGCCGACAACCCGTCGCTGTCCGAATCCATCCACAATCGCTTCCCCTACCTGGAACCGCTGAACCAGATGCAGGTGGAACTGCTGCGGCGGCTGCGCGCGGGCGACGATTCGGAATTGGTGAAGCGGGGAATCCTGCTCACCATGAACGGGCTGGCCACCGCCCTGCGCAATTCGGG
>NZ_LGYZ01000049.1 GCF_001310275.1 Nocardia arizonensis | reverse complement strand
GGCCACGACGACCTTCGCGCCTTCGGCGGCCAGGGCTCGTGCGTAGGCCGTGCCGATGCCTTGGGCCGCGCCGGTGACGATGACGGATCTTCCCGCGAAACGGGTCATGTGTTCCTGCTCCTCTGCGAGGGTGTAGAGGTCGGTGTGTGGCGTGGTCGACGGCCTTGGCGCGATGCGACGACATTGTCTGGACACGTGTACGGAAATATAGGCGCGGGAGGCGACTGGGCGCAAGAACATGTTACAGAAAGTGGGCCGGAGTCGGTCCGGTGCGTCGCCATGGGGCCGAGGTGTCGCGCGAGTGCGGATGGCGCGCGCGTATCCCGGATATCCGCGCGATATCGCCGTATGCGGCACGTGCGCACCTATGGTGTCCAGACACGTGTACCGTCTACCGGTACGCCCGGCGCGCCGATCCATTCAGCCGCCATGAACGTGTTCCGGTAGTGCCGCGCTTCGATCCAACCCCGGGCGACGTTCTTCCAATGCCACGGGTGCGTCCTCCGGCATCGGCGCCGCCACCGCGCCGACATCGGCCGACCGGTGGCGCTCGGCGCCTCTGCCGTCACGCACGTCGAAGGCTGTTCGATGTTGACAGACTCCGGCGGGACGATTTCGATGGTGCTGTAGCTATGGCTTATCGAGGGGGAGGCCGCGGATGCGTGATCGGTTGTTGGGGGCCGTGTACGCGCGTCTCGACAGGCTGAGGGCCACAGGCGATCCCGCCGATGTCCTGTCGCCGGACGCGCTCACCGAGATCGAACAGTTGATCGAGGAAGTGGGAGACATCGGCGAAGACGTCGAGGTCGCCTGTGCGGTGGGATGGCTGTTCTGGCACCGCTTCCAAGCATTGCCCGAGGACGAGGCGCAGGTCGATCTGTGGGGCGCCATCGATTCGTTCGCCGTTGTGGTACAGGGCTTCCCGGATCGCGTGCCCCGCTCGGTGCGCGAGTTCTACGAGCGCGAGCCCGGCTCGTGGAACGACCAGGGCGCCGAGTTGATGAGCGAATACGAACAGACCGGCGATCTGCCCGCGCTCTACAACGCGACTCGCTTGTTCACCCACGCGGTGTACGCGACACCGGAGGACCACCCGGACTCCGGCATGTACTTGTCGAATCTCGGTGCGGCACTGTTGACCTGGTACAGGCGAACCGGAGACGGCCACGCGCTGGACGAGTCCGTGGCGACGCTGAGAGCCGCGATCGCGGCTACGACGGTCGAGGATCCCGACCGGGCCCGGCATCTGAGCAACCTCGGCGGGGCGCTGGGAACCGTCTACCGCCGGACCGGCGATACGGACGCACTGCGCGAGTCCATCGATGTGAGCCGGGAGGCCGTCTCGATGACACCCGCCGACCATCCCCACTACGCCACCCGGCTGTCGGGCCTGAGCACCGAACTGCGAATCCTCTTCGAGCGTACCGGTGTCGAGGCGACACTGACCGAAGCCATACAGACGGCCGAGGCCGCGGTCGCCTCCGAGTCGGATCCGGCCGAGCGCGCATCGCACCTACTCAACCTCGGCGTAGCCCTGTTGGCGCGGCACACCCGTTCCGGTAGTCGCGAGGCGTTGGACGAAGCGATACGGGCCGGACGCGAGGCTCGCGCGACCACCGGTGTCGCCATGGACACCCGTGCCCTGATCGGCAACCATCTCGGGAACGCGCTCGAGGCCCGGTTCGAGTCGCTCGGCGATCAGGACGCACTGACCGAGGCAATCGACATCTTCCGGGACACGGTGGACATCACGCCGGAGGAAAGTACCGCTCTGACAATGTATCTGGGCAATCTCGGCAGTGCCCTGTTCCTTCTGTTCAGACGCACCAACGACCTCGCTGCGCTCCGCGAGGCGATAGCCGTGGACAGGAAGGCCATCGACGTCACCCCCGCCGGTCATCCGTCCCGAGCACCGTTGTCGACCACGTTGGCCAATGCCCTTCATGACCTGGCCGCGGAGACAGGCGAGTTGGCGCCATTGCAGGAGGCGACCGCGCATGCCCGCGCCGCGGTAGCGGTCATGCCGGCGGATCACCCCGCTCGGTACTGGAACCTGACGAATCTCGCGAGCACGTTGCGCGCCCTGTCCGAGCGGACCGAAGACCCCGACATCGTCGAGGAGGCGGTCCGGGTGGCCCGGGAAGCGGTCGAGGCCACCCCACCGGGCCATCCGCGCACCGCGACCAGCCTGTCCAACCTCGCGCTGGCACTGCAACGCCAGGCCGAACACACCGGCGACGGTGACACTCATGAGGAGGCACTGCGCGCATTCCAGGACGCGGTCGACGCGACACAACTCGACGATCCCGGACGCGGCAGCGGACTGAACAACCTCGCCACGACCATGTTCAAGATGCACGAGAGAACGGGCGACGAACGGGTTCTGCGCGCGGCGATCCAAGCGACACGCGACGCTGTGGCCGCCGCCGCGACCGATCATCCCGAACGCGCCATGTACTTGGTCAATTTGGGATACGGCCTGCACAAGCTGTTCCTCGAGACCGCGGAGCCCGACGCGGCGACCGAATCGACGGTCGCGTTCACCGACGCGGCGTCGTCGGTGAACGCCGCCCCCCGGGTCCGGCTCAGCGCCTACCGGGGAATGGGACATGTCGCCATGACAGCAGGCGACGGCGCGTCCGCGGTAGCGGCGTTTCAGCACGCGGTGGCACTGCTGCCGCAGATCTCCCCGCGACGGCTGATCCGTTCGGACCGAGAATACAATTTGGGAGAGATCGCAGGTCTCGGCGGCGAAGCGGCGTCTGCCGCCATCGCGGCCGGGCGTCCCGAACTGGCGGTCGAGCTGCTGGAACAGGCTCGTGGGGTGCTGCTGGCCGAGACCATGGACTCCTACCGCGATCTGGACGAATTGCGGGCCTGCGCAACGGATCTCGCCGATCGGTTTACAGGACTTCGGGACGCGCTCGACGCTGCCGATGACGTTGCCCGACGCGGCGATCTGGCACAGCAATGGGACGAACTGCTCGCCCACGTCCGACAAATTCCCGGACTGGAGAAGTTTCTGCGACCGCCATCGTTCGACGAATTACGGGCGCAGGCGGCCGAAGGCCCGATCGTGATCCTGAACGTGAGCCGCTATCGAGGCGACGCGCTCGTTCTCAACGCCGCCACGGACGAACCCGTACGTGTGGTCGAACTGCCCGGCCTGACCCGCGACGAGATCATCCACCAGGGCAATCGGCTCCACTCCGCCGTCGACGACGCCACCGAGAATTCCATTACCCGGCGCCTACGCGCACAGCGCGAGGTGGAAGAGGTCCTGGGTTGGCTATGGGACGCGATCGCCGAGCCCGTCCTGCGCGCCCTCGGAATCCACCGCGCCCCCGATCGCGACCGGCAATGGCCGCACGTCTGGTGGTGTCCCGTCGGAGAACTCGCCTTTCTACCGATCCACGCCGCAGGCCGACACGGCGATACATCCGCCGCGCGAACCGTCCTCGACAGGGTCGTCTCCTCCTACACGACAACCATCCGCGCACTGCGCTACGCCCGAACACGGCAGTCCCCGTCACCGGCCTCGCCCGCCGCGACCGCTTTGATCGTCGCCATGCCCGAAACCCCTGGCGCGTCCGCTCTGCCCGGCGCATGGGCCGAGGCCGAGACCGTCGCCTCGCTCGTACCCGACACCCGGGTGCTGATCGGGGCGCAAGCGACCCGCGACGCCGTACTCGACGCTGTGCCTCGGTGTGCCATCGTGCACTTGGCCTGCCACGGAATCAGCGACTGGCGCACACCGGCCGAGAGCGGCCTTCTACTCGCCGATCATGTCGACCGGCCGCTCACCGTCACCGCCATCTCGCGGCTACGTTTGGCCGCTGCCGAACTGGCCTATCTGTCGGCGTGCAGCACCGCTGTGGGAAACCAGCGCTTGGCCGACGAAAGCGTGCACATCACCTCGGCCTTCCAACTCGCAGGCTTCCGACGAGTCATCGGCACGCTCTGGCCGATCGGGGACAACGCCGCCGTTCGCATCGCATCCGACATCTACGACCACCTCACTCGAGACGGACGATATCCGCCCGACCCCCACCGAACGGCACAGGCCCTCCACCTGGCAACCCGCCGGATGCGGGCGGAATACGGCGGCATGCCGACCGCTTGGGCAGGCCATATTCACCTGGGGGTGTGAATGTCGCCGTGCGGACGTGTGGCGGTCGTCGTCAGCGTCCTTTGCGGGCGATTCTGGTGATTTCCCGGCCTTCGGCGACGGTGAGCGGGCCGGTTCGGCCGGGTTCGGCGACGCCGAGTTCGATAGCCAGCGCCCTCCCGTGGAGGTCGAGCGCGGCCTCGGACAGCGTGGTCAGGTTGGTGATCGCGGCGCGGGCCCGTACCCATCCCGTTGCGCCGACGACGATCGCGACGAGTGCGGCAGGCCACCACAGGACGCCGAGCGCGAGATAGGCCAAGGCCCAGGTGCCGGTAGCCACCGCGGAGGCGAACGCGGCTGTAGCGCTGGTGATTTCGGATCGCGACGGGTCGGACAGGGTAAGCCACAGCCGCGGCCAGGAAAAGGCCAGGTCGACTCCGTAGCGGTGCAGAGCGACCGATTCGAGGGCGTGGACGCGGTCGCCCATCCAGGTGGGGCGGCCGGGCTCGGCCATCGCCATGTTGTTCACGCGTTCGGCGGCGGCGTCGATCCGGCGCTGCTGGTCGGCGGTCCGCGACCCGTGTGGATGGGCCCGTTCGAGGTCGCGGCGCTCGCCGACCAGTTCCAGCCATCGCGTGCGCCGTCTGCGGACCCGCCACCGCCGCGGCAATGCCAGCGGTCGCGGCCAGGACCCGAGCCAGATCGCGCGGGTCACGCCCGCGAGGGCCTGCACCGCGAGGCCGACGCCCGCGGCGGCGAGCAGCACGGCGAGCACGGTGACCGCTTGGGTGCCCGCGTATTGCCGGGCGATCGAGGCGGTGAGATCGGTGATCGCGTCGCGTGTTCGGATGTAGTCGAGCGCGTGCCGTTGTCCCGATTCGACACCGATCCCGGCGACGGCCAGGAACAACGCACCGGGAATCAACAGCAGGGTGACCCACCGTTCGGCGAGCTTCTTGGCCAGCTCCTGGAAGAAGACACCCACCGGGCGCCTACTGTCGTTTCATCGGGTGGGCGGTGAGCGCACACGACGGCAGCGGCCCGGCGGGCACCGGCACGCAGACGCGGTCGCAGGCGCCGTCCGGGCAGACGAAGGACTCTTGATCGGCTCGCCCGGCACCGAATCCGGGCAATCCGACAGCGACCATCGCGCGGGTCTCGTCTTGACTGCCGCCCAGCAGTTGGCTCAGCAATCCCAGGATCGGACGCCGCGCCGAGGCTTCGGTCTCGATCCGAGCCAATAGATTTCGGCGCGCGTCGGAATGCCGGGCGCACTCCTCGCGCAGCGCCTCCAGTTCCGCGCACAGCATCGTCAACGCGTCGCGCTCGGCGTCGGACACCCGATCCCCTTCCCCGATGAGCATCCACCGGCGGCCACGGTCGCGGTGGTGTCGACCGTCGTCGCGGCACACGCATTCCGCAACGCGCCCTTGATGATTCCATCTACCGGCGGTTCGCGCGAGAGGCGACACCCCGGCGGCGCCGACTCTATTCGGCAGGCGGCCGAACGGGAATCGGCGGTTGCGTGCCGGCGGTACAGCGGGGTCGCGGAGGGGTCGGTTCGGCAACGGCCACGGGCGGGTCCTTCATCGCGGGAGTGTGGCGCGGCAATGCGCGTCGTCGCGGGGAAGCACCTGTCTTCCGTCGGGGCGAACGACGGTGCGATCATCGGTGATGTCCGGCGCGTGGATGGCTCACCACCTGCGCGATCTGTGCCCGCATGGCGTATCGAGACCACGAGGAGGAGTCGCACTCGTCGCCCGCGGACTCGAACGGCTCACCGATGCCGTGGCGTCGGCGCTCACCGCGCGATGCGCGACGCGGGCGAACTGCGCGATGACGCCGACATCCGCCAACTGGCTCTGGTGATCGTGACCGGCTACGAAGGCGGCATGCTCGTCGCACGCGCCCAACGCGACCCGGCGCCACTCGAAGCCGCCCTCGACGCCGCCGTAGCCCGCGTGGAGGCGAGTGCCTGCGCGTCGTGAGCAGCAGAAGAACCGGGAACGAGTAGCCGTCTACTCGTGTGCGGACCGGTCGGCGGATCTAACGTCGACTCGTCGACGGACTCGGCAATCCGGGAGCGGAGGGCGCCGGCACGGACCAGCCCGACAGGCGAACCACGGTTCGCGGACCGGTGGCGTGCGCGGGGTGTCCGGCCGTGGATCTCGAATCGGGCCGGCGGGTGCCGTCGACTCGTTACGGAGATCGATATGCGGTTTCGTGGGCAAGGTGCCGGCGGTGACGTGGTCGCGATCAGCGGTGTGAACACCGTGTCGTTCGCGGTACTCGCCTCGGATGAATTGAAGGACGGTTTGCTCGGATTCGCGGTCGAACGGATCGACCCGACAGAGCACGAGCGTTATTACATGGCGGGTTTCAAGGTATTCGAATCGGTGATCCCGCATCCGCACCCCGGTGCGCAGGTCAGCACGTTCGAGCATCCGGTGCAGAGTTTCGTCTGGGACGATTTCACCGCCAAACCCGATCGCGACTACGAGTACCTGTTCCATCCGGTGAAGGGTGAACCCAAGAATCTGGACCGGTCGGCGCGGCCGTTGTCCGTCACGGTGCACACCGAGCCGCTGTTCGGCGACGGTGTGCACGACGTCTTCTTCAATCGGGGCATCGCGGGAAGTCAAGCCTATGTGCGCAGATTCGGGTCGACGCCGATCACGGAACTGCGCCCCGAGGTGCGCGCGGCGGCCTTGCGATGGCTCAGCCGCGACCTCGAGGTCGCACTGCTGCGTTTCATCGACGACTGCGCGTCGGGCGACCGATTGCTGTGCTGTTTCTACGAATTCCGTCACGAACCGGCGGCGCGGGCACTGAAGTCCGCTGTCGACCGCGGCGTGGACGTGCACATCATCGTGGACGCGAAGGACAACGAGTCCGGGGAAGGGGGCGGGGCGGGCGCAGGCGCGTTCCCCCGCGACGCCAATCTCGCCATGATCGCCGAGGTGGGCATTCCTGCGGCGAATATCGTGCTGCGCGAGGCGCGCGCGTCGGCCATACAGCACAACAAGTTCATGGTGCGGGTCACCGGGGAGGGGCCGAGCGAGGTGTGGACCGGGTCGACCAATCTTTCGCAAGGCGGGCTCGCCGGTCAGACCAATGTCGGACATCGGGTGCGCGATGCCGCGGTCGCCCAGCGCTACCTCGACTATTGGCGACTGCTGTCGGCGGACCCCGGCGGCACCGAATCCGACCCCCCGTCCGAGGTCCGGCGCAAGAACAAGCTGTTCCGTACCGCGGTGCAGGAACTCTCACCGGCGCCCGACGATCTGCGCGCGGTGCCCGCGGGCGTTACCGCGGTCTTCAGTCCGCGTCCGACCGATGCTGTGCTGCTCTCGTATTCTCGCTTACTGGATACCGCCCGGCGGCAGGGCTGCCTCACGCTCGCCTTCGGCATCGGCGCGACCTTCAAGGACCTGCTCGCCGACAACACCGTCCGCGACGGCCTGATCTTCCTGCTGCTCGAGAAGCGGGACAAACCCGACCGCGACCACCCGGAGGCATTCGTCGCGCTGAACGCGGCCAACAACGTGTACCAGGCGTGGGGCTCGTTCCTGCACGGTCCGGTGTATCAGTGGACCGAGGAAACCAATGCCGGACTGTTGGGGCTCAACCAGCACGTCAGCTACATCCACTGCAAGTTCATGCTGATCGACCCACTCGGGGCCGATCCACTCGTGGTGACGGGCTCCGCCAATTTCAGCGAGGCGTCGACCAAGGACAACGACGAGAACATGCTCGTCATCCGCGGCGACACCCGGGTGGCCGATATCTACTTCACCGAATTCAACCGGTTGTTCAATTACTACTACTTCCGCAGCGTCGCCGAGAGCATGGGCACCCGTCGCGGCGTCGGCGACGGCGTCAGCGGATTCCTCGCCGAGAACTCGACCTGGCAGAAGAAGTATTCGCCCGGCTCGTTCCGCGCCGAACGCCTGCGACTCTACGCCGAGATGCCGATCGGCCGAGATCACCGCTGAGGTGACCGTACCGCGGCGATTCCCGGGGCGGGGTCGTTGTTGTCAACGGGTCTTGGCGCGGGAGCCGTTGCGGGTGGGGTCGGCGCTGCGGGTAGTGATGCCGTACATCATGAGGGGGACGAAGGTGGTGCGGACGAAGGTTCGGGCGGCCTCGTCGTCGGCGAAATCGACTCCGGCGGACGGGGTGAGCATGAGGGAGTGGGCAAAGCGAGCGACGAGTTCGGCGACCGGCTGCGGATCGTATCGGTCGATCACGTTTCGGCTCTGCGCCGCCTGCAGGACGCTCACGATGAAGGAGATGCCTTGGGAGACCAGCTCTTCGCCGCGCACGGTGTAGAACTCGAGCGCTTCCTCGGGGGCGACGGCGAGCATCTGGGTGACGAGGGGATGGGTGCGGGTGAGCCGCAGAACGAACAGGACGGTCTCTTCGATCTGTGCCGCGATACCGGGGGTGGTCTCCACGATCGCCGTCGCCTCGGCGAGGATTCGCTGGATCTCCCGGTTCAGCACCGTTTCGATCAGATTCTCTTTACCGGAAAAGCGGCGGTAAATGGTGACCCGGTTGATGCCGGAGCGGCGGGCTATATCGTCGAGGCTGCTGCGTCGGATGCCGACCTGGAGAATGCGTTGCAGTGCCGCGTCGAGGATCTTTTCATCGAGTTCGTCATGGGCTCGCGCCATGAATCGAACATACAGAGATTGTTTCATTGGGTCAAAAATCTCCGGTGTACGACCCGGGCCCGTTACCGCATTGTGTCCTCCGCGGTGGCGGGTGCGTCCGATGACGCGGGCATGACCAGCGCGGCCCCGCATGCCCGCGTGCGGTGGTCGCCCTCCGGCAGTACGCCCGCCGTAATGGCGACCACCTCTCGGTGAAATCTATTGCGCGAGAGTGTTTTCTAATCGAAGACCGACCGTTCGGATTTTCGCCGGCGCGTCGGGACGATCATGCCGTGCGCATGTGGCCACGATCGAACGGCTACGGACAATGGCGGCTTCGGTCAACGAACTTCCGGTGCTCGATTCCCCGCGCAGGCGCATTCCTACGTATCGAAGCTACAAGTTCCGTCTCGTTGATGCATTGCCGTGAGGGCGGTCGATCCGAGGCGAACGCACCGGTCCCGCGGTGTCGACGACCTCCGGTGTGTGGTGTGACACATCGACGGCCACGGACCCGCTCCTCGGCACGCCGAAGTCGTCGAATCCACCGGCGCCGCGCGATCGGTGGCGGGGCGCCGGTGCGCGATCTCAGGCCGAGGTGCCCTCGCTGGTGCGGATGTCGACGATGGGCAGCACCAGTGCGGCGGGCGCGGACGCGGGAACCATCGGCCGCACGGGCGCGACCGGGGCGATCCGGCGGTAGCCGTCCTCCTGCGGCGGTCGGGTGTCGACCTCGCCCTTGTTCGGCCAGTATGCGGCGGCCCGTTCGGCCTGCGCGGTGATGGTGAGCGAGGGATTCACCCCGAGATTCGCCGACACCGCGGCGCCGTCGACCACGCTCAACGTCGGATAGCCGAACACCCGGTGGTAGCCGTCGATGACGCCGTGCTCGGCATCGGACCCGATGGTGGCGCCGCCGAGGAAATGCGCGGTGAGCGGGATATTGAATATCTCGCCCCAGCTGCCGCCCGCGATGCCGCCGATCTGGTCGGCCACCCGCCGGGTGACATCGTTGCCCACCGGAATCCAGGTGGGATTCGGTTGGCCGTGCCCCTGTTTGCTGGTGAGCCTGCGCCCGAACAGACCGCGTTTGGTGTAGGTGGTGATGGAATTGTCCAGATGCTGCATCACCAGCGAGATGATCGTGCGCTCGCTCCAGTTCTTGGTGCTCAGGAAGCTGATCAGATGCATCGGATGGCGCAGTACCAGCAGCAGGAAGCGCAGCCAGCGCGGAATCCGACCGCCGCCGTCGACCATGAGGGTCTGTAGCAGTCCCATCGCATTGGAGCCCTTGCCGTAACGGACCGGTTCGATATGGGTGTCGGGGGTGGGATGGATGGAGGAGGTGATGGCGACACCGCGGGTGTAGTCGACGCCCGGGGTCACCTTCTTGGTCGCCGCGCCGACGATCGACTCGGAGTTGGTGCGGGTCAGCACGCCGAGCCGGTCCGACAGGTTCGGCAGGACGCCCTCGTCGCGCATACGGAACAGCAGTTGCTGTGTGCCCCGGGTACCCGCCGCCAGCACGACCTGCGCGGCGGTGTAGGTCGCGGGTCGTTTGCGCAACCACGCGCCGGTTCGTTCGGTCGACACCGTCCACGTCCCGTCGGGTAGCGGACGCAGGCCCGTCACCGTGGTCATCGGAACGACTTCGGCCCCGGCCTTTTCCGCCAGATACAGGTAGTTCTTGACGAGGGTGTTCTTCGCGCCGTACTTGCAGCCGACCATGCAGTCACCGCATTCCACGCAGCCGGTGCGCTCGGGGCCCGCGCCGCCGAAGTACGGGTCGGCCACCGTCCGCCCCGGCTCGCCGAAGAAGACGCCGACGGGGGTCTGCACGAAGGTGTCGCCGACGCCCATGTCGTCGGCGACCTTCTTGAACACCTCGTCGGCCGGGGTCATGTGCGGATTGCGCACCACGCCGAGCATCTTCTGCGCCTGCTCGTAGTACGGGGTGAGTTCCTCGCGCCAATCTGTGATGTCGCGCCACTGCGGGTCGCGGAAGAACGGCTCCGGCGGGACGTAGAGGGTGTTGGCGTAGTTCAGCGATCCGCCGCCGACACCCGCGCCGCCGAGGATCAGCACGTCGCGCAGCAGATGGATGCGCTGGATGCCGTAACAACCGAGCGCGGGCGCCCACAGGAACTTGCGCAGATCCCAACTGGTCTCGGGTAATTCGTCGTCGGCGAACCGCTGCCCCGCCTCGAGGACCCCGACCCGATACCCCTTCTCCACCAGCCGCAGCGCGGTGACACTGCCGCCGAATCCGGAGCCGATGATCAGGACGTCGAAATCGGTCTCTCGCCGGTCCATGGGAACTCCTCGATAGTGTGACCAGTGATAACAGAAACAGTACTCCCCGGTAGGATAGGCGTCGGCGTCGGTCTGTTCTCCGAGATCCGGCGCGGAGTCAGTAATCGAGGGCGTGCTCCGGCTGACAGACGAGCATGGGGGAGGGCAGATAGCGGACGATGGCGTCCAAGAGCGGGGCCATGTCGTCACTGCGCGGGGTCGGATCGCACAGGATGGGAATGGCGTCGCCGATACGGGTGGCGCGGCGGATGCCGTCGTAGAGCCGCTGGGGCGGGAGGGTCGGTGGGTACGGGAGTTCGTCCGGGGCTTCGGTGACCGCGGCCGCGAGGTCGCGGTACCGCCGCTCGGCGACTTCCCAATGGCTTCCGTAGAATTCGGCGGCCATCGGTTCGAGTGTCCACATCGGTATCAGATCGATGACCCCTTCGAACGCGGCGCCGACGCCGAGGGGAAGGTGCAGTATCAGCGGCGTCGCCCCGCGCGTCCCTTCGATCGCGCGGACGCGGCCTTCGAAGTCGGCGGCGGGGTCGTCGAGTCCGGTGACCAGGCACATTCGCGCGACCTGATGGTCGTCGGCCATCCGTAGGATCGTCTCCAGTCGAGGAGCGCGTTGGACCGCCGCGTTCAGCACCGCGATCACCCCATCGGCGAGTCGGATCGCACGCTCCAGCGCCGCGATTGGCGCGTGGCTCGAGAACTCGGCGAATCGAATCGTGTGATCGACCCGGCTCGTGACCCAATGGAGCGCGGCTGCCGTGCCGGACCGCGTACCGGCGACGCCGCGGAGCAGGCGGCGGACGATTCGTGTCGTATCGGCGGGGTCACCGATGATCGTGACGTTGCGGATCGACTGGGGATCGATGGCGGTGGTGCCCATTGCCGTCACCGTACCTGCGGCGGATGTGTCCGCGAAGCGGATTACGGACCCGAAATAGAACGTGTTCCTATAGTGTCTGGGTCGTGCAGAAGGAACAACGCCCTGCCGTACCGGACTGGTTCACCGCGGACGACGGCGCATTGCGTCTCGTGGGAAGTCGCTGCGATGTATGCGGCACACCATATTTCCCACGGAACACGCTGGCCTGCCGCAACCCGCGGTGCGCGAGTCCGAAGGACGGCTCCGAACTGGTCGAGTACCTGTTCTCGACGCGGGGCCGGATCTGGTCCTACGCGGACGCCAGGTACAAACCGCCCCCGCCCTATGTCTCGCCCGACCCTTTCGAGCCCTATGTGGTCGCCGCGGTCGAACTCGAGGTCGAGCAGATGGTGATCCTCGGGCAGGTCGTGCGGGGTCTCACGGTCGACGACCTGGCCGTCGGGATGCCGGTCGAACTGGCTCTGGGTGTGCTGTACACCGACGAGGAAGCCGAGTACACGGTGTGGATGTGGAGGCCGGTCGATGACCCAGACGCATGATCGCGATATCGCCGTCCTCGGTGCGGGTATGCACCAGTGGGGCAAGTGGGGGCGAAACTTCGTCGAATACGGGCTGGTCGCGGCGCGCGCGGCGCTGGCCGACGCCGGAGTCGAGCACCGCGACGTCGGCTATATCGCCGGGGCGGACACGATCCGCAACGGATACCCCGGTTTCGTCTCCGGGGCGACCTTCGCCCAAGCGCTCGGCTGGTCGGGCGCGCGGATCTCGAGCAGCTACGCCGCCTGTGCCTCGGGCGCCCAGGCCATCGCCAACGCGCGCGCCCAGATCTTGGCGGGCCTGACCGACGTGGCGCTGGTGGTCGGCGCGGACGCCGCCCCCAAGGGCTTCTTCCAGCCGGTCGGCGGTGAACGCCGCGACGATCCCGACTGGTTGCGCTTCCACCTGCTCGGCGCCACCAACCCGATCTATTTCGCGCTCTACGCCCGTCGTCGAATGGCGTTGCACGGGGCCACGCTCGAGGACTTCGCCGCGGTCAAGGTGAAGAACGCCAAGCACGGGCTCAACAATCCGTATGCGCGCTACCGCAAGGAGGTCTCGGCCGAGGAGGTCGCGGCCTCGGCGATCGTCTCGGACCCGCTGCGACTGCTCGACATCTGCGCGACCAGTGACGGTGGTGCGGCGCTGGTGCTGACCTCGATGGAGTATGCCCGCCGCCGCGGCGTCGCCGATCCGGTCCGAATCCGGGCGCTGTCGACGGTCACCCCGACGTTCCCGAAGACCGTCCTCGACCTGCCGGATTTCGCGACGGACTCCGCCGTGGCCGTCGAACCACCGCCGCGCACGTTCCGTTCCGCCATCGCGCACGCCGCGTACGAGGAAGCCGGACTCGGGCCCTCGGACCTGTCCTTCGCTGAGGTCTACGACCTGTCGACCGCGCTGGAGTTGGATTGGTACGAGGACATCGGGCTCTGTGAGATCGGTGGCGCCGAGGAACTGCTGCGCGGCGGCGCGACGACCCTGGGCGGGCGCGTGCCGGTGAACCCCAGTGGCGGGCTGGCCTGCTTCGGCGAGGCGATCCCCGCCCAAGCGATCGCCCAGATATGCGAGCTCACCTGGCAATTGCGCGGGCAGGCCGACGGTCGCCAGGTTGACGGCGCCCGTGCGGGCATCGCGGTCAATCAGGGTCTGTTCGGTCACGGATCGGCGATCATCGCCACCCGCTGAACCCCGGCCGCGCGACATGGGCACCGCCCTTCCCGACGACGTCGTCGAGAAGGGCGGTGAGTCGTGTGTGACCCGAGGACGGCCCGCCCGTCGGGTGTTTCGGTCACCGTCGGGTCTTCCACCACGCGACAGTGGCGGCCACGGCCTGCTCCAATGGCGTCGGCGCAAGACCGAGTCGCCGTTCGCTCGCGGTCGAGTCGAACTCGACCGGCCCGCCGAGGTGGTAGCTCATTTCGGCCATGGACCGCATCATCGGGCTGACCAGGCCGAGCGACTTGATCATCCACGGCGTCAAGGTCATCACACCCGGCTTGTCGACACCGGCCGCCGCACCGATCATCGCGACGAGTTCCCGCTGGGTGATGGCGGACGCGGTCGGGGCGTGCAGGAACGAGTTCCACAGTGCTCGGTCGGCGGCCGCCGCGATCATGGCGGCGGCCAGATCCGGCACGTAGGTGAACGAGTGCGGTACGTCGAGTCGTCCGAGCGCCCTGCCGCGCCGTCCGGCGACGAGCGGTTCGAACAGGTTCTCACCCGCCACCGAGGACAGCACATGGGGTCCGAGGAAGTCGGCGGCGGCGATGCTGACCGTCGGAGTGGCGTGTGCCTCGCGGGCGCGCAGCAAGGCGGCGCGGACCGCGGGCTTGCCGAAATCGGCGGTGCGCGGCATGTCCTCGCCGATGCGGCCGAAGACCTTGCCGTAGGAGTAGACGCTCTCCGGGAAGGCGACCACGGTGTCCGCGCGGCCCGCTTCGGCCAGGACCAGCTGTTCGGTGCTCGGCAATTCCGCCCACCACGTCTTCGCCTCGTACTTCGAGGCGTGCACGCAGTGATAGACCGCAGCGGCGCCGTCGAATTGACCGGCCAATTGCGCGGGATCGGTGACATCGACGCGGCGGCGCTCGACGAGCGGATGGTCGGGGCCGCCGCCGGAGCGGGTCAGCACGCGCACCGTGTGCCTGATCTCGGCGAGCTGTTCGGCGACGGTGGTTCCGACGGGGCCGGCTCCGGTGACGATGTGCAGTTCGGTCATGGTTCGCACCCTTTCTGAATGCCGCGATGTGCGCGGTGTTCCCTTTAGAGAGCGTCGCTCTCGTTACGATATGGAGCATGCGCCGAACGATCCGCGCTTGTCAAGAGCAGTGCTCTCATTAGTTGACATCGCTCTCCGGAGCGAGCATGGTTGCGATATGCCGACAACACCTAGGGCGCGCGCCCGCGCCCAGACAATGGAAGACATCGTTCGGATCGGCCGCGAACATCTGGCGACCGAAGGCGCGGCGGCGCTGTCGCTGCGCGCGGTGGCACGTGACCTCGGGGTGGTGTCCTCGGCCGTCTACCGCTACGTGAGCAGTCGCGACGAACTGCTCACCCTGCTCGTCGTCGACGGGTACACCGCACTCGGCGACGCGGTGGACGCGGCGCTCGCCGAGGCGCCCGACGATCCCGCCGAACAGTTCCGTGTACTCGGGCGCGCGGTGATGCGCTGGGGTCGTGCCGAACCTGCCCGCTACGGGCTACTTTTCGGCACACCGGTGCCCGGCTACGACGCGCCCGCCGAGCAGACGACCGTGCCCGGTACCCGGGTCGTGGTCGCCATGCAACAGATCTTCGCCCGCGCCCACGAGCGCGGCCTGCTGACCGCGCCGGACCGCGACGAGCCCGTATCCGCCGCGCTCGCGGGCAGTTTCGCGGTGATCCGGGAGTTCTTCGGACTCGATCTGCCCGACTGGCTGATCGTGCGCGGGGTTACGGTGTGGCCGTCGTTGTTCGGCGCGGTCACCTTCGACGTCTTCGGCCAGTACGGTTCGGACACCTTCGCCGATCGCGACGAATTGTTCGAGCTCCAACTCGACCGGCTGCTCGCCCTGGTCGGCTTTCGCGACGAATCGTGATGCGGCAGGGTGACTGTCCCCGTCGGGTGTGCGCCGATCCGGTCGACCACCGTGCACCGGCCCGCGAATGCCCTCGCGGCGCGCGTCATCGCGCGGTGCGGTCGCGCTTGCCCGCGGTGCGAGGGCACGGCGCGGGGCGGGGCCGGACATACGAAACGAGTACCGGACATCGAAACCGCAACGGCTCGGCGCGATTACGGTCGAACCCGCGCCGACCTGCGCGCCGAGGCGCTTTTCGACCCCCCGGAGTACCCCGTTCGGGGCGGTGTCATACTTCTCATCTCGTGCTGAACGCGAGCGTTCGGCGCTCGCGCGCTATTCTGCTGACAGCATCGCGGAAATACACCGAACGACAGTGCTGAATTAGACACAAGGGGGCTCCTATGGCCGAGAAGGTAACTGTCACCCTGGTCGACGACTTCGACGGAACTTCGATCGCCGACGAAACCGTGCAATTCTCCCTGGATGGCGTCGATTACGAAATCGACCTGTCCACGCCGAACGCCACGGAGCTTCGCAATTCGCTGGCGATCTGGATCGAAAAGGCGCGCCGCACCGGAGGTCGGACCAAACGGTCCCTGATCGTCAAGGCGCCGTCGGCCGCGGATCGTGAACGCAGTGCGATCATTCGCGATTGGGCTCGTCAGAACGGACACCCGGTATCCGCGCGGGGTCGCGTCGCCTCGGGCGTGGTCGAGGCGTACGAGCGCGCGACGGCCTGAGTCGGGCCGCTGGGACACCTCACAAGCGGGATTCGCTGCCTTTCGGAGGTTTGCCCGAGTCGGGCGGTCGTCCATAATATCGCGGCAGCACCCCGTTACCGTCGGCAACGAGGTTTCGGCCGCGGAGGGAGTGCGATGGACGTGAATGGTCGGTGGGATTCCGAGTGGCGTCCCACGGTGTCGCGCGGATCCCTCGGCAAGGCGGGGGCCGAGTTCCGCGCCGCGCTACGGGACGGACTGGATCGGGCCATCGCGTTACTGGATGACCTGGACGAATCGGGTCTGGTCCTGGCACGACTCGAATTCGCGGTGGCGGAGCGGGCGCGCGAGGGCGTTCCGGTCGAGGCGGTATTGCGCGCGGTGCACGACAGTGTCCGGCGGGCTCTCGACGCCGTCGCCGCGGCGGCACGATATTCGGTTTCGGAGCCGAGAGCCGATGGCGTGCGGATGTCGGAGATCCTGGAATTGCTGACCGCCACGGTGAACCGGGCGTACGGATCGCCGTGAACTCATCCGACAACCGGCGGTGAACCGCGTACCGGAATTCGAACCCATACGCGGCATCGAGCGGTGGATTCAGGCGGTGCGATAACTGCGGGCCACGAGCGCGGACCGTAAGTACCACAAACCGGATGGTTGGGTCGGGTCGAATCCGATCAACGCGCCAATTCTTTTCAATCGATAATCGATCGTGTTGGTGTGGACGTGCATCAGCCGTGCGGTGCGCTGGCGGTTGAGGTTGTTGGCGATGTGCAGCCGCAACGTCTCGAGCAGATCAGGGTGATCGTCGAGCGGATCGAGCAGGGCGCCCAGGTATTCGCGTCCGGGCCCCGGGCGGGTCAACTGGTATTCCAGCGCCATATCATCGAAGCGATACAGTCCGTTCGCGCAGCGCAGCCGCCGCACCATATCGAGCAATTCGTGCGCCTGTTCGGCGGCCTGCGGAATCTGGGTGGCCGCGGCGTCGACCACCGTCGCCGTGATGGGCACTCGCGCCGCCTCCGACAGTTCCCGGATCAGCGACTCCAGGCCCGCGTCCGAGCGCTCGGTCTGCGGGACGAGCACGGTGCCGCCATCGGCGTTCAACAGCGCCAGCGGCGGCTCGCCGCGCGAGGCGCTCAACTGGAGCAGTACCCGGCGCAGGGTTCGGCGGGCCACGAGTTTGGCGTCCAGCCGCGGGTCGCGCTCCTCCGGATGCGGGGGAATGGCAAGGGCGAGCACGGAATACGCGTCCGCGATCTCGACGCCGCATTCGCGGGCCATGGTCGCCGAACTGTGCCCGCTCAACAGCGCGGAGGTCAGTGTGTGCAGCGCGGTGTGCTGCT
The DNA here is from genome assembly GCF_001310275.1 of Nocardia arizonensis. Lineage (GTDB taxonomy): Bacteria > Actinomycetota > Actinomycetes > Mycobacteriales > Mycobacteriaceae > Nocardia > Nocardia arizonensis. The sequence goes on along the minus strand of NZ_LGYZ01000049.1, from coordinate 169,533 downwards.
CGCCGCCGACCGTGCGGAGCTCCCGTACGTACCCGACCGAGATGGCCGAATTCATCGTGTCGAGGATTTCCACCGCGAGTTTCGTGCCGTCCACGAAGTGGTCGGTGATCTGCGCGTGCCCCACCATGAGATCCAGTCCGAGGGCGAAGCCGTCGTGCACCGCGCGCTGCACGGTGTCGATCGGCACGCCCTCGCGCGCCCAGCCTGCCGCGGCGTTCTCCAATTGCCTGGTCTTGTCGGCGATGTCGTGTCCGTCGAGCATACTCACCGCCAGTTGCAGGCAGATTCGGGTCACGGCGGTGACGTCGCCGCTCGAGACATCGCCGGTCGCCGGGCCGTAGGCGCTGGTGACCCGCCCGACGACCTGTCTGGTGAGCATCCGTACGTCCTCGAGCGTGACATCGTCGAGCGACGCCGCGCGACTGACATCATCGACCGTCATGGTGGCTCCTCTGCTACCGGGTTCGGCACCCCTGAGCGGCCACGGTAGCCCCTTCCGCAGCGGACGTGCAGCCCTTTTCGCGTGACCTGTCAGAGCGCCGACGCGCGCCGCCGCCGCTTTGTGGGGTCTCACACGAACCATCGTGCGACGCGCGTTAGCCCGGCCCGGATGATCGGGGACGCATATGCTTTCGCACCGACTTGCGCGGACCCCGTCGGCGTCTCCGAGCAGCCGACGGGGGCGAGTTCCCGGGCGCGGAACGCGCAGAACCCGGGACGATTGGCGGGGGCGGGAACCCCGAAGGGGTCACGGTCCGTGGAGCCGCGCCCAACCCTGAGACGCCACGAATTGACAGCTCATCCCGAGTCCCGGGGTTGACTCAGTACCCGGTCGTCTGGATTCGTAGCCGCGGGGTGCGACCCGCTCCCGGAGGGAAGTGTATACCGCGCCGGGCGGTGCCGCCCGGCGCGGTGGCAAGGGCCCTCCGGTGGGCGGCCCGGAGGCGCCTACGACGCGGGACTGGCCTCGAGATCGTTCTCGGCCCGCCCCCCGGCCCGTTCGGCCGCGCTCCGGGGAATCGTGAAGGTAGCGACCAGGCAGCCGGTCGCGATGACGAAGCAGGCGATGGTGTACCAGAGGTTGCCGATCGGGTCGCCATTCGCGGTGATCCCGTTCTCCGCGGCGAGGAAGTCGGGCAGCGCGCTGGCCCACAGCAGCGCCATGACCGCGAGATAGGCGATGCCGTAGTACTGGACGAACCGATTGGTGTAGCTCTCGGCGGGCCGCTCCCGGCGCAATCGCAGCCACTGACGGCCGAGTGCCACGACCGCGACGACCGTGACAGCGACCAGTTCCGCCGCGTACAGGAAGCCGCGCGCGGTAGTGCTGCCCGCGCCGAATACCGTTGCGGGAATGGGCAGTATGCCGGTGCCGAGTGAACCCAGCACGCCGACGAGGATGGTGCGCCACACGATTTGCGGGCCGGTGAACGACTGTCCCCGATCCACGTGGCGACCGACGATCAGCTGGACGAACAACGCCAACGACATGGGCCACAGCGCCGCGAACACCACGACGCTCGGCAGCGGCACCGAATCGAACATGGGTTGGTTGAGCGGATTGTCGACCGTCCATGCCCACCAGCGCAATTGAGGTCCGATGTGATCGAAGACCTCGTAGAAGGCGTGGTGCACGAAACCTACGCAGACCGCGCCGACCAGCACGCCGTAGCGCCGGAAGACCCCGAGCACGCGGACGATCTCGAAGGCGATCGTCGCCATGAACGGATAGATCGCGACGATGTATATCGGCAGTCGGCCCCACAGGAAGTCGACGGTGAACACGTTGTGCGCGAACATCGTGTCGACGTGTTCGTCGATTCCGAAGGCCGCCGGGAAGTACAGCGGCGGTTCGATGATGAACAGGTAGGCGGTCGCTCCGAACCACACCACGAGGTTGGTGGGATCACGGTGGCGACGCCAGCGGTCGATCGCGTAGACCAGTGCGAGTACCGCGCCGAGCACGATGGTCAACTCGAGGACCGGAAGCGTCCAGTTCTCCAGGCCGAAGGGATTGCGGAACTCCACCGGTCCGCCCGCCTCGTCGCACGAGAAACCCAGTCGCTGGGCCAATTCCGCGAAGGTCGCGGCACAGTGTTCGGCCATCAGTTGCCTCGCTGGGTGCCGAGGGTGTCGGCGGTGTACCAGTGCGTGACGTCGTAGCCCGCGTCGTATCGGTCGAACCACACGCCCGCGAGTTCGGGCAGGTTCTCGTGCTCCGGATTGTGTTTGGGCAGTTGGCTGCGGACGACGCCGACCAGCGCGACGAGTTGTTCACGCAGCGGCAGGTCGTCGAAGGCGCGCGGCATCGGCCCGCGGTCCACGTAGGTGACGCCGGGCAGCCACTTGCGCAGCCGCTGCATCCGACGGTAGGTCGCGAACATCGACAGGGCGTCGACGCCGCGATCTTCCAGCGGCACATGCTCGTTGAAGCCCTCGCACGCGATGCGGATGACCTTCATGACGTGCCGGAAGATCGACGGCGCCATGCGCATGCGGTAGACATCGCTGCCGACGATCGAATCGAAGATGATCAGCGCCGAACTGCGGTGTTCGACCTCTTCGACGAAGTGCCACAGGAACAGTGAGGCGACCCGGTCGTCGCCGGGCCGGAACAGCGTCGCCTCGTTGTCGAGCATCAATTTGAAGACCGGCGTGAAGGTCGCCTCGAGGTCGGCGGTGTAGGCCAGTCGGTAGTCCAGGGAGGTCTCCACGGTGAGGCGGTCGAATTCCCCGATGACCTCGTTGAGGGTTTCCCGCAAGCCGGGGAACCGCTCGATCAGGCCGTTGACGTGCTGGCGGTGCGCGGTCGAATGCTGGCCTTCCTGACGCACGAACGCGTCGGCCTCCTCGGCCACCGCCGGGTCGGTGATGCGCGGCATGGCCTCGCGAATCATGTTGACGATCATCTTCTCGAAGCCGATCGCCAGGAAGGATACGGCGTTGGCCATCGAGGAGAAGGCCGGGTTCTGCTCGTTCCACAGGAACGGCACGTCGTAGTCGGCGAATGCGAACCGCATCTTTCGGACCTGTAGGTCGGTCACTGGCTCATCCTCTGTCGTGCGGGAACGGTCGGGCCGGACCCCTCGGGGCCGAAGCAGCTAAATCATACATAACCTGTTCTATTTGTATGATAAGAATCGGAATATCGTGTTGAGCTGGGAGAACGTCATGTCTGGCGCCCTGTGGTACCGTCAGGTTCCCTGAGCTGCGCGGTCTCCGGTCGCGGACGTTGTGGCACCCAAACGGATACGGTTCGAGTCGAGGTGGCGGGCGGTGGCAGGTAGGCGCGGGTGGGGCGGCAACCCGCCGGGCAGTGACGAGGAGGCGTCGGCTCGAATCGTCGCCGCCGCGGTCGAACTCATCGGCCGCACCGGCGCGGCGATCGGCATCGCGGATGTCGCGGAATCGCTCGGCGTCATCCGCCAGACCGTGTACCGCTATTTCCCGAGCGCCGACGCGCTCATGCAGGCGGCGGCCTTCGCCTCGGTCGACGGCTTCCTGGACCGGCTGGCGCGGCAGGTCAGCGGGATTCGCGATCCGGCCGAGGCCATGACCGAAGGGGTCATATTCACCCTCACCGCGGTGCGTCAGATCCCGCACCTGGGCATCGTGCTCTCCAAGACCTACGCCAACGACCACACCGAGGACATCACCTCCAAGGAAGCGCACAGCTTCGGCATGGCGATGCTCGACCGCTTCGACGTCGACTGGGAACGGTACGGATACGACGAGTCCTCCCGCCACGACCTGGTGGAATTCGTCCTGCGCACCATGCAGTCGTTCTTCATCTCCCCGGGCAACCCGCCGCGCGCCGAGGACGATCTGCGCCGCTATCTGCGCCGCTGGATGGGCAGTGCCATCGCGGCGCAAGCCGCCGAGCGGTCGGGGACCGAACAGGTGGATCACGGGTAGGGCGGCCCATTCGGAGAACGAGCCGACACGGTTCGTGATCACCGCCGGGGATCGGCCTCGACCCATCGCCGCCGAATGTGCGGGGGCGGTGACGCGCGGTCCGCGCATTGCGATCACAATGAGTCGACCCGTCGCATCGGAGCGGGGGTCGATGGTCCACTGAGTGGGCCGCGGGGCGAGCACGTTCCGCGTCCGATATCGCGATGAGAGATCTGTCAGCGTCATGAGCAACACCGTCTTCCGCCTCGAGACCCCGTTCGATCGCATTCCGAGGCGGCGGCCCGGCGCTTCGACCAGCCGATAGTCACGGGAGCGGCGAGACCTCCACGTTTTCCACGCCATGACGGATATGGCCGGACGTCTGATTCCGGTATTGGGTTCTGTTCTCGCCGCATTGGCGTTGATCGTCGGCAGTACGCCGCGAACCGACAGTGCCATCGAATATGTCGCCCTCGGCGATTCGCGCGCCGCGGCGCCCGACCGCGGCGTCGGCGGCGGGTTCGACGGCTGCGGACGCAGCGGCAACGGCTATCCCGTGCAGGTCGCGAACGCGCTGCGGCCGCGCGCCTTCATCGATGTAACCTGCTCGGGCGCGACCTCGGCGAACGTCGTCGACTCGGCGCAGGTGACCACCGCCGCCAACGGCCGACGGCGCGAGGCCGCACCGCAGGTCGAGGCGCTGCGCGCGACCACGACGCTGGTCACCATCAGCATCGGCGGCAACGACCTGCGGTGGTGGGGTCTGGTGGCCGCCTGCTTCCCGCCCGAACAGACCGTCGACGCCGGATGCCGATTCGACCGTGGCGCGCAGGAGCGCATCGACCGGAAACTCACCGAACTCGACGGTCTCGTCGCCGCCGACCTCGACGCCGTCGTCGCGCGGGCGCCCAAGGCCACCGTGGTGGTGGTCGGGCACGGCGGGATCTACGGGTCGAGCGGATGCGGCGACGCGGCCACCGTCTCCACGCCCGACGCGGCCTGGGTGTCGAACTTCTTCCGCGGCGTCGACGACGTGTTGCGCGCACAGGCACTCGCGCACCACGCGCTGTTCGTCGACGTGCGCGACGCGGCCGCGGGACATGAATCGTGCGCGCCGGTCGACCGGCGCTGGTTCGCGGGCAATACCGCCGTCGGGTCGACACCCGAACGGCATCCGACACCGGCGGGCAGCCGCGCCATCGCCGAGCTGGTGCTGGACGCGCTCGGCTGCGCACGCGCCTCGTGCGACCGGCTCGCCTCCACGTCAAAGTGAGTTCGTAGGGCCGAACCCGATCCCCGCATATGGCCGAAGCTGTTCACCAACCGGTCAACCCGAGTCGTTGACGTCACGGAATGATCGACTTCGCCGCCTCCCCGCGCTCATCGTCGGCCGCGCCCGCGACATCATCGGCTCGTGACCGACGCGGAACAGCCGGCCGAGCGCGGTGTCAGCGATCGCGCGGAGCGAGCAGCCCCGATTCGTAGGCCAGGACGACGAGTTGGGCGCGATCGCGGGCGTGCAGTTTGGTCATGGCTCGGTTGACGTGGGTTTTCGCGGTCGATGGGCTGATGACCATCCGGTCGGCGATCTCGTCGTTGGACAGGCCACGGGCGACGAGGGTTACCGCCTCACGTTCGCGGGTGGTCAGTTCTTTCAGTCCGGCGCCGGTGTACAACGGTTGCGTGACGTACCGGTTGATCAGGCGACGGGTGATCGAGGGCGCGAGCAGTGCGTCGCCGCGGGCGGCGACGCGCACCGAGTGCAGGAAGTCTTCTGGGCGAATGTCCTTGACGAGGAAGCCGGCCGCGCCGGCTCGCAGCGCGTGGAAGACGTATTCGTCCAAGCCGTAGTTGGTCAGGATGACGACGTGCACGCCGACCAGCGCGGGGTCGGCGGCGATCCGCCGGGTCGCCTCGATGCCGTCCACGCCGGGCATCCGTATGTCGATGAGCGCGATGTCGGGAAGGTATTGCCCGGCGAGCGCGACCCCTTCGCTCCCGTCGGCGGCCTCGGCCACCACTTCGATATCGTCCTCGAGGTCGAGAAGAGCGCGGAATCCGCTGCGGATGAGCGGTTGGTCGTCGACCAGCAGAACGCGGATCATGTCGGCTCCACCGGGAGTTCGGCCCGGACGGAGAAGCCGCCGTCGCCGCGCGGCGCCGCGCGCAGCCGACCGCCGAGTGCGGTGACCCGTTCGTGCATCCCGAGCAGTCCGACGCCGTGCACCGGCAGCGTACCGGGTGTGGTGGTCTTGCCGTCGTCATCGACGTGTACGACCAGGGCGTCGGTTCGGTAGTCGATGCGGACCGATGCCCTCGCCCCGGCGGCGTGCCGGGCGATATTGGTCAGCGATTCCTGAACGATTCGGTAGACGGTGCGGTCCACCGCGGCCGGAACGTCGTGGCGTTGTCCTTCGATCGTCAGCGTCGCGTCCAAACCCGTTGTGCGGGCCCGTCTCACCAGTTCAGGAACGTGGTCGAGCCCGTGGCGCGGTGCGAGTTCGTCCTCGCGCAGTGCTTCCAGTGTCGCTCGGAGTTCACGGGCCGCCTCACGTGCGGCCTCTCGGATCGCCAGGAGGGCCTCCGGCACTTCTTCGCCCTTTTTGCGGGCCACGTGAACGGCGGCCTCGGATTGCACTGTGATGACCGAGATCTGGTGGGTGAGCGAATCGTGCAGCTCCCGCGCGATGTGCAGCCGCTCCTCGTCGGCGCGGCGGCGCGCGGTCTCCTCGCGCGTGCGCTCGGCCTCGTCTGCCCGCCGTTCGGCTTGCCGCAGCGCCTCACCGGCCGCGCCGGCCGCGATCAACCAGGCCAACTGGAGCGCGTCCCGGGCGTGTGCGAACGCATCACCCACGGACCAGTCGTGGTGCGCGACCAGCGTCGCGAACGGCAGCGTCGCCACCATGAACACCGAACCCGCCACCGCGCCGCGCCTGTTTCCTGCCCGCACCGTGGCATAGACCGCGATCAGATACGCGACGGCGGGAACCTCGAAACCTATTGCCTGGTAACCCAATACGCACGATCCGGTCACGGCCAGCACGGCGACCGGTGCCTCGCGGGCCGCGACCAGTGCGAGACCGCCGAGTATCAACAGCGCGTAACCGAGTGCGCCGAGACCCGTGGGGGAGTGCTGGGAGTGCTGCCCGGACAACGCGGTGACCAGCAGCACCGCTGCGGCCGCGACGGCGAGCGCGCAGTCTCCGATGCGGATCCGCGCCCTGGCCATGTCTTCACCTTAACCGGGAGTTCGCGCGAGCGACTCCCGCGCGCGGAGTATCGATCGGCTACCGCGCGCGCGGTAGTGCCACGCGATCTCCTGTGGCGGCGGTGGTAGTGCGAATTGTCCACGGCTGCGGGACGATCGGCGGCGGGTCCGGCGACATCATGAAGTGACATCGAGTCGTTCGACGAAGGAGCCCGTCATGTCCGTCCGCCGCCTTCCAGCTGCCGTGGCAGCCGCCCTGTCCGCGGGTGTCGCATTCGCCGCACCGGCGACGGCCTCGGTCCAGCAGACCGCCGCTGTCGCAGGCATCACTCCCGGGCGAGTGGGACCGACCCTGACCGCGCTGGTAGGGCTGATCGGCGTGGTAATCGGCAGCGTGGCCCTGGCCCGCGCCGGACGTATGGGCATCGTCAACCGGCGGCGCTCGGCCATCGCGGCGCTGGGGTCGAGCCTGATAAGCGTGGTCCTCGGCGTGGTGTTCGCGGCCACGGCCGACGGCGGGCCCGGCACCGGCAACGGGATCGTCGGGGCTTTCGCCGCCGTGGTGCTCGGGCTCGTCGGTGTGGTTCTCGGTGGACTGACCCTGAACCGCTCTACTCGCGCCGACCGTGTCGGCTGACCTCGGCGCCGCCGCTGAAATCGCCACCCGCGTCCACTATCTGCTTGCGACTCTCACCGCCCTCGACCCCGGCCCCGGCGGGCGCCAGATCCTGATCGCCGACCCCGCGGGCAACCTGATCGAATTGTTTCAGCCCGCCGAGTCGCGCGCCGCGACACCCGCGCGATCAGCTGCCGGAATCGGCGCGGCGGACGACCATGCCCCAGCGCAGCAGGAGTAGGGCGCCGACCAGGAACAGGGCAAGAGCCGCGTAGACGAGCCAGCCGTAGTCGGCGCACCAGGTGGAGAATTTGTCGACCATCGGCAGCGGTGTGATCAGCATTGTCACGGCCAGCAGGATGGCGGGAATCCCGAGCGGGGCGGCGGAGTCCGGGTCGTGCCGGGTGGAGATTGTCATGGTGGTCACCTGGGGTCGCTGGTCATGCCGAGGTCCTTCGGGTCCGGGATGTTTCTTCCATTCGAACCTAGGCCGGGAGCTGATCGGGCGACCGCAGGCATCGGTCCCCGGGTGGAGGGTCTTTGTGCCCGCGTCGGCGGTGGCCGATCGTGGCGTGTGTCGCGGTCGGATGACCCGTCATGCCGTGCTTTCGTCGCCGCCGGACTGCCAGGCGTGCGCGCGGCGCGCGTACGGCCATCGGTGGCCGTCGTTGCCGCGCAAGGGGTTCGACGGCAGGCGGCGAGCCGTCAGCCCGCGATCAGCACATCTGTGACCGGGCGGCGCGGTGTGCGCGGCGGTCGCGGCGCGGTGGCGACGCCGACGCGGACGAAGATCTGCGGGTGGGGGTCGCCGATGGCGTCTATCACCCGCGCGCGGCCCGCGGGCAGTTCGGTGAGATGACTCATGACGCAGCTCGACAGGCCCGCGGCGGTGCATTCCAGCAGGATCGCCGACAGCGCCTCGCCGCAGGCCAGCAGTGACTCGATGGCGTCGTCGTGGCTCGCGAGGGCGACGATATGGCTGTGGTCCTCCGACTCGCTGCCGAGATCGGCGGTGCCGGGGAGGAATTCGCGATTCAGCGAAACCGGCGCGGTGTCGGTGCGCGGCGGCAGGGCCGAGGCGGGGACGCCCGCGTCGGGGCCCGCGCCGCCGAGCCACCAGTTGAGTTCGGCTTGATAGCCGGGGTCGCGGCGGCGCAGCGCCGAGGCGCTCGAGGAGACCCGTGCGAGTTCCGTGCGGGTGCGGTCGTCGATGGGCACGAGGCGGATGTCGCGGCGTCGGCACAGTTCGATGAGCAGCGGTGTCAGCTCGGGCCACTGCTCGGCCGGGGCGTACGGCGCGCGATCGGAGTAGCGGTCCTCGATGGCGGCCGCGAGTTGGACCTCGGCGGCCGGTGGTTCGCGGCGGCCGCGGAATTCCAGTGTCGCCAAATGGGTGCGGTCACTCGGCTGCGGGAATCGCTCGACCCGGATGTCCCAGCCGCGTCCGGCCCAAGCCGTCATCGCGTGGTCCAGGACCGCGCCGCAGCCGATGATGCCCTGACGGTTGAAGGCATCGGTATCGGGCAGCAACCGTCCGGCGTCGACCGACAAGGCGAGACGGCGGCCGTCCCAACGCCAGCGCCACGGTTGGCTGTTGTGCAGGGAAGGGGCACGGTCGGCGCGCTCCACCACCGCGCGGACCGTGGCCTCGTCAGGAGTGGTGGGTTCCATCGCGCCTCCTCGGTGGGCACCGAGCGCTGTTGCCGGGGACCTGTCAACAATACTTACCCGGCCGCGAGCATGCCGGATACGCGCCCGTCGGTGGCGCCGCCACCGAGCCATCCACCGCGTTCCACGCCACGCGGCCATGATCGACTGCGCATTCCGCCGCGGAGTGTCACAGTGGGGGAATGCGGGCATGGAGAGTGCGGACGCCGGGGCCGGTCGATACGTCCCCGATCGCGATGGAGGACGCCGCGATGCCGGAACCGGGCCCCGGTGAGATCGCGGTGCGGGTGCTCGCCTGCGGCGTGTGCCGGACCGATCTGCACGTCGTGGAGGGCGACCTCCCGGTGCACCGGGACGGGGTGGTGCCGGGCCACGAGATCGTGGGCGAGGTGATCGCGGTGCCGTCCGAGAGCGCCGGCCTCGCCGTGGGCGATCGGGTGGGAATTCCGTGGCTGCGCCACACCTGCGGGATCTGCAAGTACTGTCTGCGCGGTGCGGAGAACCTGTGCCCGAACTCCCGCTACACCGGATGGGACGCGGACGGCGGATACGCCGAATATGCCACGGTGTCGGCGGATTTCGCGTTGCGCCTACCGCCGGGATACGACGACGAACACCTGGCGCCGTTGCTGTGCGCGGGCATCATCGGCTATCACGCACTGGTGCGCGCGGAACTTCCCCGGGGCGGAGTGCTCGGCATCTACGGATTCGGCGGCAGCGCCCATCTCACCGCACAGGTCGCCTTGGCGAACGGGGCCAGGGTGCATGTCATGACCCGTGGCGAAGCCGCCCGCGATCTCGCCCTGTCGCTCGGCGCGCACTCGGTGCAGGGGGCCTATGATCCGCCGCCCGAACCGCTCGATTCGGCGATCCTGTTCGCGCCCGTCGGCGACCTGGTCCCGCCCGCCTTGGCGGCGCTCGACGCGGGCGGTACGCTCGCCTTGGCCGGCATCCATCTCACCGATGTCCCGCCGTTGAACTATCAGCGACATCTGTTCCGCGAAAGGCAGATTCGCAGCGTCACGTCCAACACCCGACGCCAGGCCGAAGAATTCCTCGAATTCGCCCGAGACCACCCGTTGCACGTCACGACACACCGCTACGCTCTCGACCGTGCCGACCACGCGCTCGGTGACCTCGCCCACGGCAGATTCGACGGTGCGGCGGTGCTCATTCCCTGAACCGACGGATCGAGTACGGAACGGGTCGATGCTCCGAATGTCATACCGTCCCTGGCACACCGGCGCGTCGGCCCGCCTCCCGAATAGTGTATGAGAAGCGGGCCGGCCGCCGCCGCAGGCGTGGATGACACCGCGAGATACAGCATTGTCGGACCGGCAGGTGAGCAGAGCGGGACGGATACCGAGATTGCCTGCCAGGCATAGTGTTTGGCGAAGCATCTCGGTCCCGTACCCGTTTCTGCGGTGACGGGGATCGACGATGTAGTACTCCGACCAGGCCATGCCGGGCAGGTAGTCCTTGGCGAAGATCGTGCCGTCGGTGGTGATCGCCGCCCGGAGGTAGAGAAAGGCTTCCTCGTCGTGCGGTTGCAGCGGTCGCACGATCAGCGCAGCGGCGGTCATGGGCTCGATGCTGCTGCGCTGCGGTCGGCACACGCAACCGGATTTCGACCGAAGCCGGAGGCGGCTGTGGCCGACTCCGGGCGGGTGCGCGCGGTCGCAGCCACCCGGCCGAGCGCGGCACCATCGATCGGCGTCGTGGTCTTACGAGTCCGGGAGCCCATAGCGGCAGACTCTAACCGAAACCGCTGGTCGGCACGCCGACGATCACCGTAGCTGCTCACCGATCGGCCGGGGCCTGGTCCGGCCGGGCGTGGTGACGAACTGTGCGATGGCGTCGAGCCCCGGCTGGTAGCCATCGGTGGTGTCCACGCTCAGCTGCGCGACGTCCATGCTCACGGGCACGAAGGAATCCGCGGTGCGGGTTCCGGCGGCGATCTCGGCGAGCAGGCCCGCGTCGTTGTGGGCGCGCCGGTGGGTGTCGTGCTCGGCGCGATGGGCGATCCGGTCGTGGAGCACTGGTTGTGGGGCGGTGCAGTGGATGATGCGGATTTCGGCGAACTCGGCGACACGCTCGAGGTTCGGTCGCCACAGCTTGTCCTGGAACGCGGCTTCGGCGACCGCGCTGACACCGCCGCGGGCCAGCGTGGTCAGCACGTCGAAGAAGGTGCGCAGGACCGCGATGTTGAGGTCGTCGTAGTCGCCGTCACGCGGCGGCGTGGTGGCGGCGACCATTCCCTGTTTGATCTCGTCGCGGATGATCGCCGGGATCCCGACGCGCTCGGCCAGGGCGTGGGCGAGGGTGGATTTCCCAGACCCCGGAGGGCCGGACACCACGGCGATCACCGGGTCCTGGACGGAAGTGGGCATGGCGCATTGTGGCAGGTCACTCATCGTCACGGGTCCGGGTGTCGGTGGTGCAGGGTTTGGTGAGCCGGTAGGCGATGCCCGCCACGAGCCCGTCGGCGCGCCCACCGCGCTCCCGGGGCGTCGAACCGCCGCAAACTCAATTTGTCAGTGGTGACGAGTCGCCGCTGACACTTCAGCATGCGATTTCCAGCGCGCTCCCCGGCGCGATCCAGCCACCCGGAATCGGCCTTTGACCAGCCGTTTGCTGACATCCGGTGACGATTGTTACTGACACGTATGACGAATCCGCAGGTTGCCAACTGACACCGAAATGACGAGTCTCACATCGGATTCGCCACACCGAACGCGCCGCCGAGGGTTGGCCGCCGGGGGAGCGGGTATCGCACGATCGTGGTGATCGGTGATGATTGCGTCGATGGGGTGCCGCCGTGGTGATGGGATTGCCGGATTCGATCGAAGCCGCCCTGTTCGACCTGGACGGTGTGCTGACCAGTACCGCGGCGCTGCACAGGCGTGCGTGGAAACAGGTGTTCGACCGATTCCTCGCCGACCGTGCGGGACCGGGCTACCGGCCCTTCGACGAGCGGGACTACCTGGACTTCGTGGACGGCCGCCCGCGCCAGGAGGGGGTGCGGGAATTCCTGCGCGCACGCGGGATCACCCTGCCCGACGGCGAGCCGGGCGACGCCGCGGACGCACCGACGGTATGGGGAGTGGGGAACCGCAAGAACGAACTGCTGCTGGCCATGATCGATCGCGAGGGCGTGCACGCCTATCCGGGTTCGGTGGACTACGTTTCGGCCGTGCGCGAACACGGACTCCGGGTCGCCGTGGTCACCTCCTCGGCCAATGCCGCGGCCGTGCTGGCCGCCACGAACCTCGATCGGCTCATCGACATCCGCGTAGACGGGACCACCATCGCCCGCAGGGGACTGAAGGGCAAGCCCGCACCCGATTCGTTCCTCGCCGCCGCCGCGGACCTCGGTGTCGAACCGGGCCGGGCGGCGGTGTTCGAGGACGCGGTATCCGGGGTCCGGGCGGGCCGGGCGGGCGGATTCGGCTACGTCGTCGGCGTGGACCGGGTCCGCGACGGGCGACACGACAAGGCGCTCGCGGTGGGCGGCGCGGATATCGTCGTCACCGACCTGTCGGAACTGAAGGGTGAGCGGTGAACCGGCGACTGGGCGGATTCGATATCGCCGATTGGGAATTGCGCCGCAGCGGATCGGAATTGGCGGACCTGACACGCACGGAGTCGGTATTCGCCCTCTCCAATGGCCATATCGGCCTGCGCGGTGGCCTGGAGGAAGGGGAGCCGGTGGGCACCCCGGGCACCTATCTCAACGGTTTCTACGAGAAACGCGACTTCCCTTACGCCGAACCCGGATACGGCTATCCGCAGCACGGTCAGGCCGTCGTCAACGTGACCGACGGCAAGATCATCCGCCTGTTCGTCGAGGACGAACCGATGGATCTGCGTTACGGGCACACCGAGAAACACGTACGGGTGCTGGACTTCCGGTCGGGCACACTGCGCCGCGAGACGGTGTGGACCTCGCCGACCGGCCGGCGGGTGCGCCTGCGCACCGAGCGGCTGGTGTCGTTCACCGAGCGCGCGCTGGTCGCCATTCGATACGAGGTCGAGGCGCTCGACGACGATCTGGATCTGGTCATCCAATCGGATCTGCTCACCAATGAACCGATCGTCACCGCCGGTCAGGATCCGCGCCTGGCCGCGGCGCTCGACCGTCCGCTGGTCGCCGATTTCGCCGTTACCCGCGACTGCTCGGCGCTGCTGGTACACCACACCCGCACCTCCGCACTGCGCATGGCGGCCGGCATGGATCACGAACTGGTCGCCGCCCGGACCCCGCGCACCGACATACACGCCGAGGAGGATCTCGCGCGGCTGACCATCGCGGTGGACGTCGCGCGCGGCGACAGTATCCGCCTGACCAAGTATGTGGGTTACGGCTGGTCGGGCCAACGGTCGGTGCCCGCGCTGCGCGCGCAGGTGGACGCCGCGCTGGCTGCGGGAATGGAAACCGGCTGGGATAGGCTGCTCGAACGTCAGCGCGCCTATCTGGACAATTTCTGGTCCAATGCCGATGTCGAAATCGACGGCGATGCGGAAATGCAGCAGGCGGTCCGATTCGCGCTGTTCCATGTCTTGCAGGCGGGCGCGCGTGGTGAATCGCGCGCCATTCCCGCCAAGGGGCTGACCGGTCCCGGCTACGACGGGCATGCGTTCTGGGACACCGAGATTTTCGTCCTGCCGGTACTCACCCACACCATGCCGGTGGCCGCCCGCGACGCACTGCGCTGGCGCCATTCGACCCTGGAGCCGGCGCGGCGGCGCGCGCGCGAACTCCGTCAGGCCGGGGCGATGTTCCCGTGGCGGTCCATCAACGGCGAGGAGGGATCGGGATACTGGCCCGCCGGAACCGCGGCGATGCACGTCTCGGCCGACATCGCGCACGCGACACTGCGCTATCTGGCGGCGACCGCCGACGAGGAATTCGCAACCGGTTGCGGCGCAGAGCTTCTGGTGGAGACGGCACGTCTGTGGGCGAGCCTGGGACACCGCGACACCGACGGTTCCTTCCGTATCGACGGCGTCACCGGCCCCGACGAGTACTCCGCACTGGCCGACAACAACGTCTACACGAATGTGATGGCGCAGCAGAATCTGTACGCGGCCGCCGACGTCTGCCGCCGCCGCCCCGATCTCGCCGAGCGGTTCGGCGTCGAGGCCGCGGAGATACAGAACTGGACCGACTGCGCCGACATCATGGCCATGCCCTACAACGACGATCTGGGTGTGCACGAACAGGCCGCCGGATTCACCCGACACGCGCGGTGGGATTTCGCGGCGACGCCGCCGGAGAACTATCCGCTGCTGCTGCACTATCCGTATTTCGACCTGTATCGCAGACAGGTCGTCAAACAGGCCGATCTCACCCTGGTGATGTATCTGTGCCCCGACGTATTCACCACCGAGCAGAAGGCACGCAACTTCGACTACTACGAACGGCTGACCGTGCGCGATTCCTCGCTGTCGGCGTGCGCGCAATCGGTGGTGGCCGCCGAGGTCGGACACCGCGAATTGGCCTACGACTATTTCGTGGAGACCGGACTCACCGATCTGCACGATTTGCACGACAATGTCGGCAGCGGTCTGCACATAGCCGCGCTGGCCGGAACCTGGCTGTGCTGTGTGAGCGGATTCGGCGGGATGCGCGTGCGCGCCGACGGATTGAGTTTCGCGCCGCACCTGCCACCGGCGCTGACGAGGATGACGTTTCGAATCCTGTGGCGCGAGAGCCGGATATCGGTGGAGATGGACCCCGAGCAGGCCACCTACCGCCTGTTGTCCGGCCCGCCGGTGGACCTGCGGCACCACGGCCGGTATTTCGCCCTCGGCGAGGACCCGTTGGTGCTGGACATACCGCGGTCGCCGTCATTGCCCGGTCCCGAGTTGCCGCCGGGACGCGAGCCCTATCGACGCGGGCGCTGACCGCCCGCGTATCGCCGTCCGTCGAGCTGCCACAACACGAATGGATCAGAGCTTGAAACGCCCCGCGAACCCGCGCAGGGGCAGATCCGCGCTGGTGATGATGCCCGGTCGGGCCGCGACGACGGATTTGATGGAGTTCAGCGCGGGCAGACCGGTGACGGTCATGCCGATCGAGGCGAAATTCTCCGGGTTGGACAGGTCCATACCCTTGCGCGGGAAGATCATGTGCTTGCTGTAGATGTTCGGGTCGCCGGTGACCTGGGTGATGTAGCAGCCCTTGATCTCCCAGGACGGGTCGGTGTGCGGGGTCATCTGCCATTCGAGATGGGTCTCCACCCGCGGCACGCCGTCGACCATGCCCTGGTACTTGATGTAGTTCGCGCCGAGTGAGCCCTTGGGCATGAAGTACCAGCCCAGGTCGACATCCTTGGTGCACGCGCCGAGTTCGTAGCTGAATTTCACCTCGTCGAGTTCGAGCTCGAAGGCATCCGCCATGAGATGGACGGAGTCGGCGAAGACCGCGGTGTACTTGTAGAGCGAATCCGGGATGGTCGGATCGTCGACCGGGCGGCCGTAGCCGACGGCCTTCCAGGTGTCGACCGAATGGTGACAGGAGACGTCGACCGACTCGGTGACGGTGATGTTCTCGATCTCGGCGACATCGGCGGTGTGCACGATGCCGAGGATCTGGCACAGGCCCGGATTCATGCCGGTGCCGTAGAAGGTGGAGTTGCCGCGCTCGCAGGCGGCCTGGATCACCTCGCTGACCTTGCGGCCCGAGGGATGCGGATGGTTGTTGTCGCGGTGGAAGCCGGTGATCCAGTCCGCGGTGGTGACGATGTCGATACCCGCCTCGAGCACCCGCACGTAGAGGTCCTCGTCGGGGAAGACGCCGTGGAATGTGAGCACGTCGGGTCGCGCCGCGATGATCTCCTCGACCGATCCCGTAGCGGTCACGCCCACCGGGGCGAGGCCGACGATCTCGCCCGCGTCGCGGCCGATCTTGTCGGGCGTATAGCAGTGCAGTCCGACGAGTTCGAGATCGGGGTGCTCGCGGATGCGCCCGATCATCTCGGTGCCGAGATTGCCGGTGGCGACCTGGAATACCCGGATCTTGCCGGAAGTGCTCATGGGGTGCCTCTGTTCTCGCGTCTGTGCGTGGGTCGGTGGCAGGCTCAAGCCTTGGTGGTCGCCGGGCGCACCGCGCCGCTGTTCGGCCGTTGTGGGTCGGTGCCGGTCGGGCCGCCGTCGGGGTAGAACTGGAGCGCCCATTCGCGCAGCGCCTTGAAACCCTGGAATTCCTTCGGCGACAGCGCGGGCGGGTCGGAGTAACGCTGGTGTGCCCAGATATCGACGTCGGCCTCGAACTGCTCGATGACGAAGCCGGCCATGGTCTTTCCGTAGCGGCCGATCTCCGGGCTGTCGTCGCCGGGTTTGCGGCCGATCCACACGGTGAACCGCACGTCGCAGGTGTATTCGTCCACCGGGGTCACCGCGGGCATGGTGCGGTTGTCGACCATGCCCCAGCTCTTGGTGATCGAACAGCCCAGGCCCGCGTTGAGCGATTCGACGCCGCTGTCGACCTCGGATTCGGTGACCGACTCGTCGAAGGCGATGGTGAAGTCGACATAGGAGATGGGCCCGGAGAAGTCGTGGCGGGTGAACTCGGGCACGAACGGCGTCTTGTGCACCACCTTGAAGTGCGCGAAGTCGACGCCGTTCTCCATGACGTACTGCGGATGTAGTTCCAGACCCGGCCGGAACAGCGTCGCGGCGGGCACCGGCGGGTAGTAGTCCGCTGCGGTCTTGCCGTCACCGAACGCCTCGAACATGTCCGGGACCTCGAAATACGGTGCGCGGCCACGGGTGTCGTACCAGATCCAGACCGCCTCGTTGCGCTCGACGACCGGATAGCCGCGTATGCGGCGGCCCTTGTTCGGATGGCTCTCGTAGGGGATGTGGACGTTGCGGCCCTCGCGGTTCCATTCCCACCCGTGGAACGGGCACACCAGGTTCTCGCCCTCGACGCGCCCGCCGTAGCCGAGGTGGGCCCCGAGATGTTCGCAGTAGGCGTCGAAGACCGCGAGCTCGCCGGAGGCCGATCGCCACGCCACCATCTCGCGTCCGAAGTACTTCATCTTGTGCACCGCGCCGACCTCGATCTCGGTGCACCACGCCACTTGGAACCATCCCGTCGGTTCCATCGACAACGGTGGTTTCGCCATCTCGATCCTCCACGTTCTCGAGGGCTGTACGCCTCGGCGTGGATCGTCGGACCCCACGCTCGGCGATCACGACAGTAGAACCCTCTTTGAAAAAATACAAGAGGCATCGTTGAAACTGGATCGCCCAGCTCGAGCGCGGTAGCATCGACCGTCGTGACGGACGTAGCGGTACGCGGGAGGCGCGCGAACAGGCGCGGAATCCAATCGCGGGAGGCCATGCTCGAGGCCGCGATCGCCTCGCTGGCCACCGGCGATCCCGCGGCGGTCTCCGGCAACCGGATCGCCCGCGACATCGGCGCGACCTGGGGGGTAGTCAAATACCAGTTCGGTGACATCGACGGACTGTGGGCGGCGGTGCTGCGCCACACCGCCGACAAACGCGGGGACCTGCCCGCGGGTGTCAAACCCGACGGCACCCTGCACGAACGGGTCGCCGCGCTCATCAACACGATGGCCGTCGGGCTGCGCCGCCCGGAATCGCTGGCCATCGAGACCCTGCGCGCCGCGCTGCCTCGCGACAACGCCGAACTCGAACGCGACTACCCGTTGACCGCCGCGGAGCTGGCGTCTTGGAAGCCCAACTGGGACAAGGCGTGTGAACGCGCTTTCGCGGATCTCGGCGTCGATCCGGTGAAGATTCGCCACGTGGCCGCGCTGATTCCGGCCGCCATGCGCGGTATCACCTCCGAGCGCACCCTCGGCACCTACGGCGACCTCGATGACGCGCTGACCGGGCTCATCGGCGGAATCGTCGCCTACCTGGGAAGCTGAGCGATCCACCGAGCGCTCGAGCGAGGCGGTCGGCGTGCCGACCGGGCCGGATCGCGGACCGCGCCGTTCGGCGGCCCGTGGCGATCCCCCGGACGTGGCGCATCGGCTCCGATGGACTCCGCGGGGGAGTAGCGTCGCGTTAGCCACCCGTTCGCCGAGCGCGGTGGCGGTCGAGACAGTCGGTAACCGAACACTCGGGAATCAGGAGGCGCGAGATGTCGAAGATTCTGTTCGTGATCACCGGTGTGGACCACTGGACGCTGGCCGACGGCACCAAACATCCGACCGGGTACTGGGCCGAGGAGGTGGCCACTCCCTACGAGACGTTCACCGACGCCGGCTACGAGATCGTGGTCGCGACCCCGGACGGTGTCGTGCCGACGGTCGACCGCGCCAGCCTCGCCAGCGAGGTCAACGGCGGCCCCGCGGGCGCGGTGCGGGTGGCCGAGACGCTGAAATCCGCCACCGAACTGACCCGTCCTCGCCGCCTGGACGAGGTCGATCTCGACGACTACGTCGCGGTCTACTATCCGGGCGGGCACGGCCCCATGGAGGATCTCTCCGAGGACGCCGACTCCGCCGCGCTGCTGAAGGCCGCCTTGGCCTCCGGCAAGCCGCTCGGCGTGGTGTGCCACGCGCCCGCAGCACTGCTGGCCACCGCCGACGCCGACGGTGATTCGCCGTTCGTCGGCTACCGTGTCGCGGCGTTCACCAATGCCGAAGAGGCGCAGTCGGGTTTCGCGGACAAGGCGAAATGGCTGCTCCAGGATCGGCTGACGGCGATGGGACTCGACGTGCGCGAGGGTGCGCCGTGGGAACCGAACATCCAGGTGGATCGCACGCTCTACACCGGGCAGAATCCGGCGTCCGCCGGTCCGCTGTCCGCGGAGATCGTGCGGGCGCTGAGGTGATCGTCCGGTGTGGAATCCGGGGCTGATTGAGCCGGATGCGACCGGGTATGCCGCCGGCGAAGGGCGCATCGGTTACCAGAGATGGCCCACCACGGACAGGAGTACGGCAATGCTCGGACTTGGCATCATCGGATGGATCATCATCGGCGGACTGGCCGGATGGATCGCCAGCAAGATCATGAAAACCGATGCGCAGCAGGGCATCCTGCTGAATATCGTGGTCGGCGTGATCGGCGGTCTGCTCGGCGGCTTCCTGCTCAAGCTGCTCGGCGTCGACGTCGAGGGTGGTGGTCTGTGGTTCAGCTTCTTCACCTGCCTCGGCGGCGCGGTGATCCTGCTGTTCCTGGTCGGGCTGGTCACCGGGCGGCGCGCGGTGCGGTGACCCGCCCGCGAGCGAGAACCTGATTCGTCCGCCCGGTGACCACGGTGTCACCGGGCGGTTCGATGTGCGGGCGGCCGTGACCGACACCGTGCGGTAGGCGCGCGCCCGGGGAAGACGGCCCCGGTTCGAAGGGGATGATCCGGGGCCGTCACTGGAGTTATCGCGATGGAGGGCGGCGGTGGTTAACGCGGTGTGATCCAGCCCGCCGGGCGACGGCGGGCGCTCACCATGATCGGCCTGCCGCCGCTGTCCGGCGGGCGCACCGGCCTCACCGCGCGGCGGGTCCGAGTGGCGGGCTCTCTCACGGCTGGATTCCGGCCGCGTTCGTCGTCGGTGCGCTCACCGCCCGCATCGTGCCCAGGTACCCGATCGTGCTCGGTCTGCTGATCAACGCGTTCGGCGGCCCGGTGACCATCTACCTGTGTCGGTGGTCGAGGCGCGACAGGTGTGGCGGACGCGCCGCGCGGCTAGACGAGCAAGGGGGTCGCGGGCGGGAAGACCACGGGCAGAGTGGTGAGTGCTCGATGAAAAGGGCCGGGCCGCCAGGTCGGGGAGCCCGCGGTGGGGTCGAGGGTTATCTCGGGCAGGACGTCGAGGAGTTGGTCGATGGCGGATTGGGCGATGAGGTATGCCAGGGATTGGGCGGGGCAGGCGTGCGGGCCTATGCCCCAGGCGAGGTGCGCCCGGTTGCCGGTGAGGTCTTCCGCGCGGATGGCCGGGTCGTTGTTGCATGCGGCCATGCTGATGACCACCGGTTGGTGGGCGGGCAGCCAGACATCGTCTATGAGGACCGGCTGGCGGGGATAGGTGACGAGCAGATTCGCCAACGGCGGGTCGTTGAAGAGGACCTCGTCGAGCGCGTCGCGGGAGGACAGGTTGCCCGCGACGACGCTGCCGCCGAAACGGTCGTCGGTCAGGATGAGCAGCAGGGTGTTGACGACGAAGTTGAGCTCGAACTCGATGCCGGTGCCGTAGACCTGCGAAACATGATGTGACACTTCGACATCGTCGAGCGGATGCTCCAACAGTGCCGAGGTGAGGTCGCGGCCTGGTTCGGATTTCTTCAGCGCCACCAGACGCATGAGCGCATCGCTGAGCATCTGGTTGCCCTTCTCGGCGTCGACCCCTTCGAGCAGGGCCGCCGTGCCCGCGGCGACCTGCTGCCCGATCTCGGGCGGACAGCCCAGCATGTGGTTGACCGCGGCGAAGACGAGCGGGAAGACGTACTGGCTGATCAGATCGGCTTTACCGTCGCCGCAGAAGGAGTTGACCAGTCCCAGGGCCGTCTCCTCGACCGCCTGACGTGTGGTGAACAGGTCGACCTGTTTGATACTGGCGGTGATGGCCTGGCGGTAGCGCACGAATTCCAGTCCGGTGCTGCGGCTTGCCATCGGCCGCCATTCCAGCAGCGGCAGGATCGGGCAGTCCGCGGGCACACTCTGCTGCCAGGTGCGCGGATCGGCCGGAAAATG
This sequence comes from Nocardia arizonensis, assembly GCF_001310275.1. Classification (GTDB taxonomy): domain Bacteria; phylum Actinomycetota; class Actinomycetes; order Mycobacteriales; family Mycobacteriaceae; genus Nocardia; species Nocardia arizonensis. The sequence continues at coordinate 148,479 of NZ_LGYZ01000049.1, read as the reverse complement.
CTCCGGGTCGTTGAGGATGCGCACCGCGGTGCGGTAGGAGATGACCAGTGTGGCGGGTACGCCGGGCGACAGCTCGACGGGAGCCAGCGAACCGTACCGGCGGCGCATGCTGTCGTAGAAATCGTGTGGGTCGGCGGCGAATTCGGGCGAGTGCAGCGGCACGCGCGGTTCGTCGGAGAGGATCGGTGAGCCGTGTGCGACCGGGCACCGGTCGACGGCGGATGTTGTGCTCAAGCAGAACTCCCGATGTGTCTTTCTGTGCAGAGGATTCGAATAAGAGTCACGCTGGGCCGAGCTCCGGCGACGGTGCCGGTGATCCGAACGGCATCGAAGCCTCGACCACTCTACGTCGCCGACGGCGAACATGTTGACCCGAGGTGAGCGGTCCCGAATGAACATGGCCGAGTGGCGTATTCGCGCCGAACGGAGCGGACGAGTCGGTATCCCGGGAATTCCGAGCAAAATCGGGCGTTCGCGCGCCGCGGCCGGTATGGGCGGCGCGCGAACGACGGTCAGACGCCGAGCGCGTCGAGTGAGCGGTGGTCGTCGATGGCGGTGGTGATCCGCTCGAGCAGGGTCAGGCAGGTCTCGGTGGACTGCATGCGCGGCTGGTAGGCGGCGCGCCCGATGGTGAAAGCCCATGCGGCGTAGGCGAACATGGACTGCTGGCGGTAGGCGTCCCACGCCTGGTCGACGGTGGGGGCGCCCCCGTCGAGGTCGCCGAGTTCGTCGAGGTAGGCCACCAGCAGGTCGCGGTCCCAGGCGCGGCGATCCTCGGGATCGCATCCCGAGTTGACGGTGTAGGCGAAATCGTGTGCCCAGCCGCCGCGCATGACGACCTGCCAGTCGACATAGCCCATGCGTCCCTCGCCGGTGACATAGGTCTGGCCGATATGCGGGTCGCCGTGCAGCAGGGTCGGCGGGAATTCGGTGGTCGCCTTGTCGATGGCGCGTTCCACGCCCGCCCACAATCGATCGCTCTGACCGCGTAGCGATTCGGGGACCACCGATTCGGCGCGACGTAGCCCGACCTCGCAGCGCTTCTTCATGTCGATGGCGGCCAGATACGCCTGAAGGGCCTCGGTCGTGGTCTTGAGCACCTCGATCGACGGCCGCGCCCAGAAGGTGCGGTGCAGCCGGGCCAGGTTGCGGACCAGATCCTCCATCTGCTCGCGGGTGACACGGGCGGTGGGCTCGATGAATCGCGCGCCGCGGGTGGCGGCGACATCCTCCATGAGCGCGATGGACCGCCACGATCCGGCGTGCGCGGCGCCCCAGTACCCGATGGGGGCCTCCATGTCGACCTGCGGGCGGAAGTCGCGGAAGAAGCGGGTCTCCCCGTCGATCATCTTGCCGCCGCCGAGCAGGATGCGCTGGGACATGGCGGTGGTGGTCTTGGCGAACAACCGCGTCGGCAGTCCGGCCTCGCGGCCCGCGGGGTTGTAGTCGACCTCGATGGCGATGCGGGTCGATGTGCCCTCGCTGCCGTTGGACGTCGCGAACGAGACCACCTCCGCGCCGGGCGTGTCACGACAGAGGACCGCGGTCAGCCATTCGGGGGTGATCGTCTGACCGGACACCGGGACGTCATCGATGGACCGCGCCTTCGGTCGGGTGAGGGCTTCGCCCAGTACGTGCGCGCCGACGCAGGCGGAGCGCCCGAGCAACCAGAGCTTGTGATTCATTTGCCGGAGGTTACCGCCGAACATGCTGTACGGCAGCATCTTTGCGCGAGCGCGACCGGGAGCGGCTGCTGACGCGATGCCCGGTGCGGGTTCAGCGGGGCACGGTGACCGGATCGGCGCAGCCGGCGAGGCCGTCGACGAACGAGCAGGCGACGGGTGCGCGGGTGGGCCGGTAGTCCGCCGCGACGCCGCCGTCGCGGATGATCGCGGTGTAGGCGGCGACCGCGTCGGTGGGTGTGCGGGTCAGGGTGGGGTCGGTCAGGACCTCGACGGTGTAGAGGCCGAAACGCGGTGTGTAGGAACCCCACTCGTAGTTGTCGGTGAGGCTCCAGTAGTTGTAGCCGATGAGATCGATGCCGTCGGCCGCGGCGCGCTGGAGCCAGTACACGGTGTCGCGCAGGTTGTCCGCGCGGGTGTAGCCGTCGGCGCGCGGCAGTCCGTTCTCGGTGGGGATGCTGTTCTCGACGACGTAGAGCGGCTTGCCCGGATAGCGGCGCGCGTAGTGCTGTAGGGCGTAGTAGATGCCCTCGGGCTGGAGCGGATTCTTCCAGAGCTCGGTGAAACTGGCTGAGGCGGCCAGGGTCTCGGGCGACAGACCGTAGTAGTAGTCGATGCCGATGTAGTCGAGTCTGTCCGCGATCCGGTCCACGAGGGTCGCGCCGTTCACCGCGTCCTCGGCGGCGGGGATGTAGGCGACATTGCTGGTGACCATCGCGCCGGGCTGCACGGCGTGTATGTGGTCGTAGATGCTGTTGTGCGCCTGGGCTATCCGGTCGAACATCGCGGGCGCGTCCGCGGGGGAGATGCCGCCGTAGCGGGTCTCGTGGAGTACGTAGATCGACGGTTCGTTGAAGGTGACCCAGAGCGGATTCGCCGGAGCGTAGCGGTCGACGACGGTGCGGGCGTTGGCCAGCCAATTCGCGACCATTCCGGGATCGGCCCAGCCGCCGCGATCGACCTCCCAGCCCGGGTACACCCAGTGGTCCAGGGTCAGCATGGGGCGCATCCCGGCGGCGGTGATGGCGCCGATCAGATCGTCGTAGAACCGCAGGCCGTTCTCGTCCCATACCCCCGGCGCGGGTTGCACGCGCGCCCACTCGATCCCGATCCGGTACACCCGCGCGCCCAGATTCGCCGCCAGCGCGACATCGGAGCGGTAGCGGGAGTAGAAGTCGACCGAATCGAGGTACGGATCGGCGGTCTTGCCCTGCGCCACGTACCGCGACCAATTGCTGTCCGGCGCATGCCCTTCGGACTGGAATCCCGACGCGGCGACACCCCACAGGAAATCCGCGCCGAGCGGCGCTACCCGGGCAGGCGGTGCGGGACGGGCCTGGGCGGCGGGAGCGCCGCCGAGGGCGGGCACGGCGGCGGTGGCGGCCGCGAGGAGGGCGAGGGCGCGGCGGCGAGTGTGCGAGCGCATGAACTCCTGCTTCCGAGGGAACCGGTGCCGGCCCCCTGACACGCGGCGGGCCGGGTCGGGCGACCACGCGGACAGCGTACTGATCGGTCGAACGTCTCGGATGAGGTTCCCGCACTCCGGCGCGGCGTGTTCGTATCGGCTCCCCGCGACGACCGGCGGGGCGCGAACGCCGTCTAGGGTGTGCTCAGCGGTAGCGGATCGGACGAGGAGACGGCAGTGGGCACAGGCGGCGGACGCATACCGAGCAGGTGGGAGGAGGTGGTCGCCGCGGACCCGGCGCATTCCGCGGGTTTCGTGCGGCGATTTCGCGATCTGGCGGCCGATGGGCACGACATCGTCGGAGAGGCGCGGATGGTGGATGCCATGCTCGTGCGCGGGTCGCGCGTGCTGGACGCGGGCTGTGGCGCGGGACGTATCGGCGCTCATCTGCACCGCGCCGGACACACAGTGGTCGGCGTGGATGTCGATCCGGTGCTGATCGCCGCGGCGGAACAGGACCACCCGGGCCCGCGCTGGCTCGTCGGCGACCTGGCCGAACTGGATCTGCCCGCGCGCGGCGTCGACGCCGATTTCGACGCCGTCGTGAGCGCGGGCAATGTCATGCCATTCCTCGCGCCCGAAACCCGGGTGGCGGTGCTGGCGAATATCGCCGGGCACCTGGCGCCCACCGGGCGGGCGGCCATCGGCTTCGGCGCGGGCCGCGGCTACGAATTCGTCGACTTCCTCGCCGACGCCGACACCGCGGGCCTGCGCCGCGACCTGCTGCTGTCGACCTGGGATCTACGGCCCTTCGCCGAGGATTCCGAATTCCTGGTCGCGATCTTCACCCGCGGCGGGTGACCGGGTGCGCGTATTCCGCACGGCCGTCGGCGCCCGGCTACCGGCCGTTGGCGTCGGGCACCGCACAGGAGACGTCGGCGACGTGGGTGACGCCTCGCACGCCCGCCACGGTGATCACGAGTAGGGGAGAGGCGATCGCGCGCGGCGACTGTCCGGCTCCGACGATGAGGCGGTTCGCCGGGAGATCGGCGACCGGAATCCGATCCCGGTCGGCGGCGGCGCGGGCCGCACCGTCGGCGAGGACGAATCCGCTGCCGTCGAATACCGCGTCGGTCAGGAACTGCCAGCGGTGTGCCTGGATCCGGCATTTCGGCGCCGCGTCGGGCGGCGCCGCCCTCGCCGCGTCCGCCCCGCCCAGCACACCCGCCACCGCGACCGCGGCCACCACACCGACAATCGTGCGCACCCGGCCCTCGCTTTCGTCTCGTCCGATCGGCGTCGAGCGCTACCGGTCGGAGACTGTAGAAGCGCTCGGCCCCGGCCTCCGCGACCGACGCGTACCGCGGCGATTCGCCGCACTCGAACGATCGGCCTGCGGATACGCACCCACGGGCGCCGTGGACCGTTCGCGTCGTCGGTGACTTTCCGATCGTGTCGGCGGGAGTCCCGCACGTCGTTTCGATGCCGAGGTTTCCGCGGTGCGCTCCGGTGGGTAGACCGCCATCGAGCGGAAGTGCCACCGGTTCGGGTTCTTTCGGTTGTCGGGAACCCGCGATCCGCGAGCGATGCGAATACACCATCTACCGCCCGCGAACCCGGACATTTGGGATTTTTCTCTTGACCTATTCGCCATCCGCACTGAAGCCGCCCGCCGTGTCGGCCGTCTGGTTTGATCTGAGCGCAATGTGCAGCCTGACCTGCGAATTCAGGTAGCGCGCACCCGAACTCGCGTTGAACCGACGCGGCCCGGGACCGGAGGAAGACGTGCTGGAAATACGAAATGTGACCGTCCGGTTCGGTGGTGTCACCGCACTGGACGATGTGAGCTTCGATGTCGGTGAGTCGGAGATGCTCGGACTCATCGGCCCCAACGGCGCGGGAAAGACCACCCTGTTCAACTGCCTGACCGGTCGCGGCCGACCCGACGGTGGCACGGTCGCCTACGGCGATGTCGCCCTGCTCCGCCGCCGCCCCGACGAACTGGCCGGACTCGGCATCGCCAGGACATTCCAGAATCTCGGCCTGTTCGAGCACATGTCGGTGCGCGACAACGTTCTGGTCGGTGCGCACCACCGGGCGAAGGCCGGATTCGTCGGCGCGGCGCTGCGACTGCCCGGGGTGCGACGTGAGGAGGACCGACTCGACACCGAGGTGCAGCAGGTACTCGAACGCCTCGGTCTCACCGCGGTCGCCGACCATCCCGCGACCGGGCTGCCGTTCGGCACGCTCAAGCGCGTCGAATTGGCGAGAGCGTTGGCCTGCCGACCGCGGCTGCTGATGCTGGACGAACCGGTCAACGGACTGAGTCACGGCGAGGTCGCCGAATTCGCCGCGCTGGTCAAGGAATTGCGGGCCGAGCTCGGACTCACGGTGATCGTGGTCGAACACCACATGGGGTTCGTGATGGGCATCTGCGATCGGGTGGTGTGCCTGGACTTCGGGCGGGTCATCGCCGAGGGCACGCCCGAACAGGTGCAGCGCCACCCCGATGTGATCGCCGCCTACCTCGGGACGCCGGCATGAGCGATTTCCTGGTCATCGACGATCTGCGCGCAGGATACGGCGCGGCGCAGGTTCTGCATGGTGTGAGCCTGTCGGTCGGGCGCGGTGAGGTCTGCGCGATCCTCGGCCCCAACGGTGCGGGGAAGACCACACTGCTGCGCACGGTCAGCGGTATGGTCCGCGCCCGCGCGGGCAGTGTGCGGATCGACGGCGAGCCGCTGGGCAGGCGCAATCCCGAGTCGGTTGCCCGGCTCGGCGTCGCCCACGTGCCGCAGGGGCGCGGCACGTTCGCGCCACTCAGCGTCGCAGACAACCTGCGTCTCGGTGCGTTCACCCGACGCGACAACGCCGCCGTCCGCGCGGATCTCGAGCGGGTCTTCGGCTATTTCCCGATCCTGAAAGACAAACTCCACCAGCAGGCGGGCGGACTGTCCGGTGGACAGCAGCAGATGCTCGCGCTCGGCCGCGCGCTCATGATGCGCCCCCGGCTGCTGCTGCTCGACGAACCGTCACTGGGACTGTCGCCGCTGGTCACCCAGGAACTGTTCGCCATTATCGCCACCGTCAACCGGACCGAGCGCACCACCGTCGTGGTGGTGGAGCAGAATGCGCACCTCGCGCTCGCCATGGCCGATCGGGCGCATGTGCTCGAGACGGGCCGGGTCGTGCTGTCGGGCACCCCGGCCGACATCAATGCCGACGAACAGATCGCCCGTTCCTATCTCGGATACCAGGTCTGACCCATGAACCAATTGATCGAACAAATTCTGGGCGGTCTCACCGCGGGCGCGATCTACGCGAGCCTGGCGCTGGGACTGGTCCTCATCTACCGATTCACCGGCATCGCGAACTTCGCCCAGGGCGAGCTCGCCATGTTCTCCGCCTTCCTCGCCTGGACCCTCGGCCAGACCGGAATGCCGCTGTGGGCGGCCATGATCACCGCGCTCGCCATCTCCTTCGCGGGTGGCATGCTCATCGAGCGGGTGGTGATCCGGCCCGTCGAAGGCGCTCCCGAACTGACCTTGGTGATCGTCACCGTCGGGCTGTTCTTCTTCATCAACGCCGTCGCGGGGTGGATCTGGTCGTTCCAGCTCAAATCGTTCCCGAGTCCGTTCCCCGACGGCGCGATCAGCACGGGCGGGGTGAGCGCGAGCTATGAGAGTCTCGGTGTGCTCGCCGTGGTCACCACGGTGATGGCACTGCTGTTCGCGCTGTTCCGCTTCACCAAGATCGGGCTGGCCATGCGGGCGGTGGCCGCGAACCCGGAATCGGCGCGGCTGAACGGGATTCGGGTCGGAATGGTACTCGCCCTCGGGTGGGGACTGGCCGCCCTGGTGGGGGCGGTGTCGGGCATCCTGGCCGCGCCCATGCTGTTCCTCGAACCCAACATGATGGGCGGCGTGCTGATCTACGCCTTCGCGGCGGCGACCCTGGGCGGATTCGACTCGCCGGTCGGCGCGGTGGTGGGCGGACTCGTCGTCGGGGTCACCGAGACACTCGCGGGCGCCTACATCGACGTGATCGGGACCGAACTGAAGATCGGCGTGCCACTGCTGATCATCGTCACGGTCCTGCTGATCCGCCCGCAGGGACTCTTCGGCACGGTGGCGGTGCAACGGGTATGAGCGAGATCGACATTCGGCCCGCCGCGGCCGCCGAGCCTGCCCCGGCGCCGTCCTCCGCGCGGCGCAACCGCTGGATCGCCTTCGTGACTCGGCATCGCAATCCGCTGGCGGTCACCGCCCTCTTCGCGGTGGCCTGCGCGGCCCCGTTCCAGCTGGCCCCGTTCTACACTTTCCAGCTGTCGATGGTGATGATCTACGCGATCGCGCTGCTCGGGCTGAATCTGCTGACCGGCTACACCGGCCAGATATCACTGGGCCACGGCGCGTTCTTCGGCGCGGGCGCCTACGTCGCGGCCGTGGTGATGGATCGCTGGGACGTACCGTATCTCGCGGCGCTGCCGCTCGCGGCCGCGGTGACCTTCGTACTCGGGCTCGCGGTCGGCATTCCCGCACTGCGGCTTCGCGGACTGTACCTGGCGCTGGTCACGCTGGCCATTGCGATCTTCACGGTGCCGCTGCTCAAACGATTCGACTCGATCACCGGCGGATCGATGGGGTTGACGGTGTCCAAGCCGCAGGCGCCCGCCTGGACCGGTCTCGCCGAGGACCAGTGGCTGTACTTCCTCGCCCTGTGCACGGCGGCGGTGTGTTTCGTGCTGGTCGCGGGACTGCTGCGGTCGCGGGTCGGTCGCGCGTTGCGGGCGGTCCGCGACAACGAGATCGTGGCGGAGATGATGGGTGTGCGCCTGGCCTTCTACAAGAGCCTCGCCTTCGCCTGGAGCGCCATGTTGGCCGGCGTCGCCGGATGCGTCTACACCTGGGTGATCGCCTACGTCTCGCCGGACTCCTTCACCGTCGGCCTGTCGATCACCCTGCTCGCGGGCATCGTCGTCGGCGGTCTCGGATCACTGTGGGGCGCGCTGCTCGGGGCACTGTTCGTGCAATACGTGCCGAGCGTGGCCCAGGACGTCAACCAGGCCGCGCCCGGGGTGATCTTCGGCATCGTCGTCATCGCCCTGATGTACCTCGCGCCGACCGGATTGGCCGGACTCGTCGGCCGCATCGTTCGTCGAATCATTCCCGTGCTCGTTCGGAAAGGCGAAAAATAATGGTAACCAGGGCATTTCGGTTGGTCGGAGTGGCCGCGGCGGCCGTGCTGGCACTCACCGCGTGCGGCGGGCGCGGTGACAGCGTCACCACGGCCGAAGGTGAGTGCCGCGGTCAGCAGACCGTAGGCATCACCGACACGACGCTCAAGCTTGGCGGTGTGTATCCGCTGTCGGGGCCCGCGTCGGCCTACGGCGAGGCGGGCAAGGGCGTGCACGCCTACTTCGACTACCTCAATGCCGAGAAGGGCGGTCTCGGCGGACGCAAGGTCGAATACCTGTTGCGCGACGACAGCTACCAGCCGCCCAAGACGGTGGAGGAGACCCGCCGACTCGTCGAGCAGGACCAGGTGTTCGCCGTCTTCCAGACCCTCGGCACCGCCACGTCCTCGGCGGTCTGGGACTATCTGAACCAGCGCAAGGTCCCGCAGGTGTTCGTGGCGGGCGGCGCGACCAAATGGGGCACCGACACCGAACATCCGTGGACCATCGGTTGGCAGCCCAGCTACCGGTCCGAGGGCCGTGCGTTCGCCCGGCACGTCCGCAAGGAACGGCCCGATGCGACGGTGGCGGTGCTCTACCAGAACGACGACTTCGGCAAGGATCTGCTCGACAGCTTCCGCGCCGCGATCGCCGACAGCGGGGTGAAGATCGTGGCCGAGCAGAGCTACGAGGTCACCGATCCGACCGTGGAACCGCAGGTGCGCACCCTCGCCGGATCGAAAGCCGATGTACTGCTGAACTTCTCGACGCCGAAGTTCGCCGCGCAGACCCTCGCGGCCGACGCCCGCGCCACCGACTGGAATCCCCTGCACATCCTCACCACGGTTTCCAATTCGGTGACCACCCTCAAGCCGGTCGGGTTGGAGAACATCCAGGGCGTGGTCTCGGCCGCCTTCGTCAAGGATCCCGCCGATCCGTCCCGCGATTCCGATCCGGCCATGCGCGAGTACAAGGACAAACTCGCCCGCTACGGCCAGGGCATCGACCCGACCAGCGGCTACGCCCTGCTGGGCTGGGCGACCGCGGACAGTTTCGCCAAGACCTTCGCCGCGGCGGGCTGCCCGACCCGGGAAGGTCTGCGCGACGCCATGCGCAACCTGAACAATGTGTCGGTCGATCTGCTGCTGCCGGGGATCTCGCTGAAGACGGGCCCCGGTGATTCCTTCCCGATCGAGGCGTTGCAGATCCAGCGCCTGAGCGGTGACCGCTGGAGCCTGGTCGGCGACATCATCGACACCACCAAGTAGCGACACCACCCCCGATGCCGGGCTCCGCCACGCGGTGCCCGGCATCGCGGCGTCCGGGGTCGTCACGTACGGCCCCGGACGCGGCGTGCGAACGATCAGCCGGAGATGCTCGGCAGCAGCGAGCCGAGCCCGCCACCCGCACAGGTGCCGGTCGAGGTGACCTCGACGGTCAGCGGGTCGACGTAGACGGCGGTGCTCAGGTAGCCCATGGAGGCGGTGAGCGTGTGGGTTCCGGCGGTGGCGGGCGTCCACTTGGTCTCGAGTCGGCCGGTGAGGCTCCCCGAGCCGGAGGAGGGGCCGATCCGCTGGCCGTTGTCGTAGAAGGCGGCCGAGGCGGTAGCCGGCGGGTTGTCGATCGACAGCGTGTAAGCGCACCCGGCCACGTGACTCGAACCCGTCACCGACATGGTGTAGGTATTCGATGCCGCGGCGGCGTGTGGCGCGGCGAGCAGGACAACGGTCGCCGCGGTCACCCCGATTGTCGAGATATACCGGGCCACTGGGAATTTCGTCACAAGTGGGAATTTCGTCACAAGTTTGCCTATCCGGTAGTGGCGGCAGGTAGTCGCCGCCCGAACATCGGCAAGTCTAGAGTTGAAATGAGAATGCTTCAGACCCAGGAATCGTGGGCTCGACAGGGCTCGGCGCGGATGAAAGAGGGCCGCGCGCACCGTGTGCATCAGGGAAGGAACGCACACGGCGGCGAGGGCAACCTGCAATAAGCGACCGCCGGATTCCCGGACCGGGTCGGCGGCCGCGTCCAACAATGCGGTTCACCGCAACGGTAGCGGCCGACCCCGACGCGATGCTCACCCGAAACGGGTGATATTCCATGTCAGCTTCAACCTGATCGAGTTCGGGCGGCGACGCCGGGGTCATTCTCCCGGCGCGGGCGGCGTCTCGACGGCGATCTCGCCACCGAGTTCGTAGCCACCCGCGAGACGGAGTCCGTCACCGCTCCAGAAGCGGCCCGGGTCGTACCAGTTGGCGTCGCGGTGCGCGGGCAGCAGACCCATCGACTGATAGGTCGCCGCGACGACCTCCGCGCAGTAGGCGCTCTCCAACTCGCGGGCGGCCCGGCGTCCGAGTTTCGGCAGCCGGGCGCCGCGCCCGCGCAACCAGCGGCCCGCCAGCGCGGCGGTCGACGGGAACGGGGTTCCATCGAGTCGGGCGATGGTGCGCAGCAGGTTGTCCTCCATCTCCACGGTGACCGGGAGGTTCAGTTGCCGAAGCCACGCCTGCTGGCCGTAGCGGTGCGCCCACACCAGGACGGCGTCGTGCAGGTTGTGCAGTTGCACACCGCGGTGCGCGGACCCGGACCACAGGTCCGGCAACGACTTTCCCAGTTCCGCGTGCCAGATCAGGGCGGGCATGTCATCGATCACCACGGACATGCCGACGTGGTTCACCGGACTGTTGGTCGTCATCCTGATCACCCGGTCCGCGGTCGAATGTCCGCGGAAAAGCCAGATGTCGCCGGTTCTGGTGAGCTCGAGAGCCCGGTCCAGACTGATGCCCTTACCCGTCATGGCCGTAGCCTATGCGGTATGAGGTGGTGGAAGGCAGTGGGATTGGCGGGTGCGGCCGGTGTGGTCGCCACCGGTGTGGTTGTCGTGCGGGCCGAGCGCCGCCGTCGCGCGTACACCCCGGACCAGGTTCGTGAACAACTGCACGCGCGACTCGCGCAGGCGGCGACGGTGGAGGCGGACGAGCGGCCCGCCGACCCCGGACCGCGCTCCATCGCCGGTCTGCGTGATCGCCTACGCCGGTTGCTGCGGCGGCGTCGCGGGACGGCGATTCGAGATCGGTCGTCGGTTCGGGCGTAATGGGAAGTCGTCGACCGACAAGGAATGGTTTCGGTACGATCGTTCGAGAATTCCGGGATTCGCCCGAAGGTATTCCATTACGGAACCGATTGATGCCGAGCGTAATTCGTCCGATCTCTTCGGTGGATGAAGCGAAAACTGTTCATCTGCAATTGAACTACGTGACACCGAATTCGCGGGTGCGAAACAGGTCGAGGTGATTGCGTCGTAATTCCTTGGGACACGCCATGAATCGCGACACGCGACGCGGTGCCGTCCAGGTTGCGTGATTTCGGCGACGCGGTGCGGTGCTCCGGTGGACCATTGACGCATGGCACAACCCATTCCCCCCGACGAAGACGATCCCGGCTACGAGGCCGACGACGAAGCGAATGACGACGAATTCGTCGCCGACGAGTTCGCGGACGATTCCGACAGTGAATCCGACGAGGACGAGTCGGACGAGGGTTCTCGGACCGAATCCGAGGACGAATCCGACGACGACGCGGACGACGAATCCGATGACGACGCCGTATCCGAGGAAGAGGCAGGAAACGAAGCCGACGACGAGGCTGACGAGGCTGACGAGGCTTCGGAGGGCGATCCGGCCGAATAGCGAACAGCTCTCGAATCGAGCGGGCATATTCCGAGTCGATCGCGGTGCGCCGCGGCACGGCGGGCGAATATGTCCGCTCGGTGCGTCCGCGCCTGCCGGGCAGCCGGCGGCGGTCGCGGGGTGGGCCGTCGAATCGACCGGCGAGAACGCGGGCGACCACGGCGGCGGTGGTCGAGTCCTGCGGGGCTGGTGCTTTTTCTAGAACACGTTATACCGTCGGGACGGTAGCACCGAGCCTAGGAACAGGAACGAGTATGGAGATTCAGGGAGCCCGCGCCGTCGTCGTCGGCGGCGCGTCCGGCATGGGGCGCGCCAGCGCCGAACTGCTCGCCGCCCGCGGGGCCCGCGTGGTGATCGTGGACCGCACCGCGAGCGAGGGGCAGAAGGTGGCGGCAGATCTGGGTGGTTCGTTCTACGCGGGCGATGTCACCGATCACGCCGGAATGGAACAGATCCTTGCCGACGTCGTCGCCGAACTGGGCGGACTCGATATCGCGGTCAACACCGCGGGCGGTGGTGCGGCCAAGCGCACGCTGACCAAGACCGGGCCGCACGACCTGGAGACCTTCAGCGACATCGTCAACTTGAACCTGATCTCGACATTCAACCTCAACCGGCTCCAGGCGTGGCACATGAGCCAGGGCGAGCCGAACGCCGACGGCGAGCGCGGGGTCATCATCAACACCGCGTCCATCGCGGCCTTCGAGGGCCAGATCGGTCAGGTCGCCTACACCGCCGCCAAGGCCGGTATCGCGGGCATGGCGCTGACCATGGCGCGCGACCTCGGCTCGGTCGGCGTGCGCGTGCTGGCCATCGCGCCGTCGCTGTTCGACACCGGCATCCTCGCGGGCGTGCCGCAGGAGGTCGTGACGCCGCTGGTGGCGGGCAACGCCTTCCCCAAGCGCATGGGACGGCCCGACGAGTACGCCAAACTGGTCGGCGCCATCGTCGACAACGCCATGCTCAACGGCCAGTGCCTGCGCCTGGACGCCGGTATGCGCTTCGCCCCGAAGTGATCGCCGCGGCGTGAACGCGAGAACCCGGGCCGACCCGAAGGGCAGGCCCGGGTTCAGCGGGATATCACTCAGGCCAGATCGAAGCGGTCGTTGTCGACCACCTTGACCCACGCGGCGACGAAGTCGTCGACGAACTTCTTGCCCGCGTCACGCTGGGCGTAGACCTCGGCCACCGCGCGCAGCACCGAATGCGAACCGAACACCAGATCGTTGGCGGTCGCGGTCCACTTGGCCTTGCCGGTCGCCCGGTCGAAGCCCTCGTAGACGTTCTCCGTCGACTCCGACGCCTTCCACTCCGTGCTCTGATCGAGCAGGTTGACGAAGAAGTCGGTGCTCAGCACGCCCGGACGGTCGGTGAACACGCCGTGTTCGGTGCCGCCGTGGTTGGCGCCGAGCACCCGCAGACCACCGACCAGCACGGTCAGCTCGGGCGCGGTCACGTCGAGCAGGTAGGCGCGCTCGAGCAGCAGCCGCTCCAGCGGCGCCTTCTCACCGGCGCGCACGTAGTTGCGGAAGCCGTCGGCGCGGGGCTCGAGCACCGCGAACGACTCCACGTCGGTGCTCTCCTGGGTCGCGTCGGTGCGACCAGGCGCGAACGGCACGGTGACCTCGAAGCCCGCGTCGGCGGCGGCCTTCTCCACGGCCGCGGAGCCCGCGAGCACGATCAGATCGGCCAGCGAGATCTTCTTGCCGCCGTCGGCGGAGGCGTTGAAGTCCCGCTGGATGCCCTCGAGCACCGGCAGCACCTCGGCGAGGACGGCGGGCTCGTTGATCTCCCAGTCCTTCTGCGGGGCCAGCCGCACGCGCGCGCCGTTGGCGCCACCGCGCTTGTCGGTGCTGCGGAAGCTGCCCGCCGCGGCCCAGGTGGTCTTGACCAGCTGCGAAACCGACAGGCCCGACTCGAGGACCTTGGCCTTGAGCGCCGCGACGTCGTCGGCGTCGACCAGGGCGTGGTCGACATCCGGGACCGGGTCCTGCCACAGCTGCGGCTCGGGCACCCAGGGGCCGAGGTAGCGGCTGATCGGGCCCATGTCGCGGTGCAGGAGCTTGTACCACGCCTTGGCGAACGCCTCGGACAGTTCCTCCGGGTGATCCAGCCAGCGGCGGGTGATCTCGCCGTAGATCGGGTCGACGCGCAGCGCGAGGTCGGTGGTCAGCATGCCGGGGGTGCGCGCCGGACCGTCGAACGGGTCGGGCACGGTGCCCTCGCCCGCGCCGTCCTTCGGCTTCCACTGCCAGGCGCCCGCGGGGCTCTTGGTCAGCTCCCACTCGTAGCCGTAAAGGTTCTGGAGGAAGCCGTTGCCCCACTGGGTCGGGGTGGCGGTCCAGATGACCTCGAGGCCGCTGGTGATGGCGTCCTTGCCCTTACCGGTGCCGTAGGCGCTCTTCCAGCCGAAGCCCTGCTGTTCGATCGGCGCGCCCTCGGGCTCGACGCCGACCAGGTCGGCATTGCCTGCGCCGTGGGTCTTGCCGAAGCTGTGCCCGCCGATGATCAGCGCGGCGGTCTCCTCGTCGTTCATCGCCATCCGGCCGAAGGTCTCGCGGATGTCGCGGGCCGCGGCCAGCGGATCCGGCTGCCCGTTGGGGCCTTCGGGGTTGACGTAGATCAGACCCATCTGCACCGCGCCGAGCGGCCCGCTGAGTTCGCGCTCGCCGCTGTAGCGCTCATCACCGAGCCAGGTGTCCTCCGGCCCCCAGAAGACCTCTTCGGGCTCCCAGGTGTCCGGGCGGCCGAAGCCGAAGCCGAAGGTCTGGAAGCCCATCGATTCGAGCGCCACGTTTCCCGCGAACACCAGCAGGTCGGCCCAGGAGATGGCGTTGCCGTGCTTCTGTTTGACCGGCCACAGCAGACGCCGCGCCTTGTCCAGGTTGCCGTTGTCGGGCCAGCTGTTGAGCGGGGCGAAGCGCTGCTGGCCCTGACCGGCGCCGCCGCGGCCGTCGGCGATGCGGTAGGTGCCCGCGGCGTGCCAGCTGAGGCGGATGAACAGGCCGCCGTAGTTACCGAAGTCGGCGGGCCACCAGTCCTGTGAGTCGGTCAGTACCGCGGCGACGTCGGCCTTGAGCTCGTCGACGTCGAGCTTCTCGAACTCCGTGGCGTAGTCGAAGTCCTCACCCAAGGGGTTCGCCTTGGACGAGTGGGCGTGCAGCACGGAGACATCGATCTGCTCCGGCCACCAGTCCTTGTTGGTGTGCGGGCGGTGTTCGGTCTTGGGAGTGGGAGACGCGATCGCCGGGTTCTCGCTTTCGGACACAGCATTCCTTCCATGAAATGGGTGATGTGGGCTGTGATCACGGATGTGATCGTGATGCCCGCGATTCCGAACAGTTCGGGCACAGGCCCCAGTAGATGACCTCGGCCTCGTCTATCGAGTAACCGCGGTCGTCGGAGGCGGTCAGGCAGGGGGCCTCGCCGAGGGTGCAGTCGACGTCGGCGATCTCCCCGCATGCTCGGCAGACGATGTGATGATGGTTGTCGTTCACGCGTGTCTCGTATCGGGCCACCGATCCCGAGGGCTGGATACGCCGCACCAACCCGACGGCGGTGAGTGCGTTCAACGAGTCGTACACGGTTTGGTGGGACACCTCCGGCAGGGCGGACCGCACCGCGCGGATGATCGAATCCGTGTCGGCGTGCGGATGGTCGTGCACCGCGCCGAGCACCGCGACCCGGGGCCGGGTGACGCGCAGCGAGGACTCCCGCAGCAAGTGCTGGAACTCCGAAGCCGTGGGCACGTACCGAAGTCTTATCCCTTTTCTGGAATGAGTCAAGAGAAATTCTGGAATGAATCAAAAAAGGGCGCGCGCTCGGTGGAACCGGTTCAGCGGTCGCTGTCCGCGCGCGCGGCGCGACGCAGATTCGAGGCGGCGGCGTCGAGTGCGGCGGCGTCCAGATACGCCTCGGCGGATATCTCGAGCTGACGCCGCCAGCGATCGACGCGGGCGCGGCGCACGTCGACGGTCAGGCGCTCGGCGGTCGGGTCGGTCTCGAGGAGATCGTGTTCGGCGCGCGCCAGCTGTTCCCGGCAGAAATCGGGTTCGTGAACCTCGGCCCGCAGGTGGGCGGCCGTGCGGCGCAGCGCGTCGATCGGTTCGCGCCGTTGCTCGTCGAGCGTCTCGCCGAACGCCACGGCCTCGTACGTGTGGCTCTCGGTGTACCAGCCGAAATCCGCGGCGCCGACCTCCGGCTCGTCGTCGAGGTCGCGGGCGAGTCGGCGGCGTTCGTCTTCGACGGCGGCCTGACTCATCCCGATCAGATGTTCGGCGACGTCGTCGTCGGTGACCTGGCGGTAGTAGGGCACACCGGTCAATGTCGCGCGCTCGGCGCCGTCCCCGTCGAGCACCACCACCGAAACCTCGACGACCGCCACCGGCTCGGGTGTGTCATCGATGCGGGCGTCGAGCATCTCGCAGAAGTGGTTCTCGGTCACGTAGTCGCACGCGTCGTCGAAGATCGCCGCGCCGACCGCGGTGTGGCTGCTGAAAGTGGCGTTGGTGAACGAGTCCGCGGTGCCGAATCGTCCACGACCCGACTCGACGAGTCGGCGCATTCCGCGCGCGTCGGTGTGGACTATGGTCCAGCTGTAATCGTAGCGATCCTGCGCCCGTGTGGCATTGCTCATCGACACCCCCGTTGCAGGCGGTTACCGTCGGCGTGCACACTACCGCAGTCGGGTTCCTGTTGGGACCCAGCTCGCCGTCAAAGTGTGACGCGCGCACCATCTTTGGGGAGGAAGTCTGGCGCGTGCCCCCGCCGCCGTGAATAATGCGCCGGGGGCACGGCACCGGCTCAGGGGCGCAGCACGTAGCGCCCGCGGATTCCGCCCTCGGCCATCGCCCGGTGGGCCTCGGCGACCCGGTCCAGCGGCAATACCGCGTGTACGCGGGCGGGCAGCTGACCGGCGGCGGCGCGAGCCAGCAGCTCGCGCAGGCGAGTCCCGTCCGCATGCGCCTGCACCGCGCGGACGGTGATCCCGCGCTCGGTGGGCGGCACATCGCCCGGGCGCACGCCGACGAAGACGCCTTCGTCGCGGACCAGGGCCAACGCCTGCCCCTGGAGCGCCGCGGCGTCGGCGACCGCGTCCCAGCCCGGTTCGGCGTGTGCGGTGAAATCGATACCGAGCCCGCGCACGAACCCCTCGTCCTCGGTGCGGGCCGAGCCGGTGACCCGCCAACCGCGTTCCGGCGCGAGCGCGGCCAGATAGCCGCCGACCGCGCCCGCCGCGCCGGTCACGAGCAGGCGGCCACCGGCGGGGGGCGTCGCGAGCAGGTCGAGAATCTGATCGGCGGTGAGCGCGTTGAGCGGAACCGTCGACGCGGCCTCCGGCGTCAATCCGTCCGGGACCACGGCGACATCGCGCGCCGCGACCACGAGCTGTTCGGCGTACGTGCCGAAATCGCGGTCGAAACCGGCCACCATACCGGCGACCCGATCGCCCGCGGTCAACTCGACGCCCGCGCCGACGGCCTCCACCGTGCCCGCGAAATCCCAACCAAGACCGGTGTATTCGGATTGGTGCACCAGGCCCATGGCATGGAACACCCCGTCCGCGACCGCGAGGTCGACGGGATTGACCGCCGCGGCGGCGACGCGCACCCGCACCTGGCCCGGCCCGGGTTCGGCGACCGGCGCGTCGATGATCTCGATGGTATCGGGTCCGCCCGGCGCGCGGACGACGGCGGTGCGGAAGGTCCGCTCTCCCATGACTTTTCCTCCTGGACTTGTGTTCCTCGGCTGACACGGACCACTATCGATAGGTAACTCTCCAATGGGAAGTACGCACCTGAAAGTGCGTAAGTCACCAACGATGCGAAGGAGCGGGCGATGCCGACCACGACGGCGGCCCAGAAGCGGGCAAGGGCGCGTCACGACTACGACGCCTTCCTGGCCAAGTGCCCCAGCCGCCAATTGCTCGACCGCATATCCGACAAATGGGTCGCGCTGGTGCTTGCGGCCCTTGGCGGCGACGGCCCGGACGGACCCGATCACGTGAGCACCGGCCGGCCGCGGACGATGCGCTATTCGGAACTGTCGCGGCGGTTGGCCGGGGTCAGCCAGAAGATGCTGACCCAGACGCTGCGCTCACTGGAACGCGACGGACTGCTCACCCGCACCGTGACACCGACCGTGCCGGTCACGGTCACCTACGAACTGACCGATCTGGGGCTGTCGCTGTACCAGGTGGTGCGTGATATCAAGGCGTGGGCCGAGGCGCACATGGACGAGGTGATCGCCTCTCGCGTCGACTACGACAGCCGGGTCGCCTGACAGGCGGGCATTTCGATCCGCTCTCGCGCCCGCCGTACGGGCGATGTCGCTTGTGCGCGTTTCGATTTCGCCGTAGTACTGGCCGACCACGGCCGAGCTGCGTGCCCGCCGGGCGGTCGCCGACCGCCGCCGCATCGGACCGGCCCGCGACCGCGGCCCGCGAAGGGTCGGCGGTGCGATGCGGACCGGACGACGATGCGCAAGGCCGGATGAGGATCGCCACATCATGCGGTGTGGCGGTGCCGATTCGGCGCTTCGACTGGTTAGGGTCGTACCGATTCGGGCGCCGTCGTGCCGGGCCGCGCCATCCGATCCGAGGAGTTCGCATGTATTCCGCTCAATGGCTGCGTCGGACGCTGATCGTGTCGATGGCGGCGATCTCGGCGGCGGCGTTGTGTGTGTCCGGCGCCGGGGCCCAACCGGACCGGCGGCCGAATGTGGTGATGATCCTGGCCGACGATCTGGACGCCGTCACCACGCCCGTCTGGCAGGCCATGCCGCGCACCGCCGAGCTCATCCGCGACCGCGGGATGGAGTTCACCGACGGATTCGCGCCCATGCCGATCTGCTGCGCCGCGCGCTCGTCCATCCTCACCGGCGAGTACGGCCACAACACCGGTGTGCTCACCAACGCGGGTGAGGTCGGCGGATTCGAGGCGTTCGTCCGCAACGGCAACGAATCCCACACGATCGCCACCGCGCTGCACGACGCCGGCTATCGCACCGGGATGGCGGGCAAGTACCTCAACGGCCTCGAACACGATCCGAACCACATTGCGCCCGGATGGGACGACTGGAACGCCGGCGTCGACAACTTCCTCTACTCCGGCTACAACTACACGCTCAACGAGAACGGCCGACTCGTGAAATACGGTGTCACGCCGCGGGATTACGAGACCGATGTGATCCGGGCCAAATCCGAGCGATTCATCACCGACGCCGCGTCCTCCGGGCGGCCGTTCTTCTGGTACGCCGCCTCCACCGCGCCGCACTTCCCGATTCCGCCCGCGCCGCGCCACATACCCGAGACCCGCCCGACGGCCGCGCCACGTTCGCCGAACTATCAGGAGGCCGATGTCTCGGACAAGCCCACCTGGCTCGTCGACACCGCCGTCGAGCGGGCGGCCACCATCGAGCTGACCAACGACGCCGACTACACCAACCGCCTCGGCTCGCTGAAGGCGCTCGACGAGATGGTGGCGGGCATTGTCGAAACGCTCTCGCGTACCGGCGAGCTCGACAACACCTACCTGATCTTCACTTCCGACAACGGCTACAGCCTCGGCGCGCATCGACTCACCCAGAAGATGGCGCCCTACGAGGAGTCCATGCGTGTCCCGCTCGCCATCGCGGGCCCCGGCATCGGCCCCGGCCGCACCGACGCCATGGCGCTGTCGATCGACCTCGCGCCCACCATCCTCGACTGGGCGGGCATCCCCGCCTCCGACCGCGTCGACGGCCGCTCCCTGCGGCCGGTGCTGGGCGGGGACGCCGCCTCCTGGCGCACCGATTTCGCGGCCGAATACGGCGGCGCGGGCTACACCGGACGCGACGGCATCGCCCAGGAACAGATCCCGGGCACCGAAACCCCGCTCGTGTACATCCTGGACATGCCGTCCTGGGTCGGTGTCCGCAACCAGGACTACCTCTACGTCCGTTGGTACGAACGTGAACGACCGCTCGACGAGCGCGAATACGAACTCTACGACCTGCGCGCCGACCCGTATCAGCTCACCAACCTCCTCGCGACCCCCGAGGGCAGGGCGGCGCACCAGGACGTCGTGACCGCACTCGACCGCAGGCTCGCCGAACTCACCGCCTGCGCGGGCGCGACCTGTCGCTGAACTCGACTCGCCCGAACGGATCGCCCGGAAGGCGCTAGGCTGCGGCGGTGGATGCCCTCGAGATCGTCGTCCTGGTGATCGCCGTCGTCGCGGTCGTGCTCGCCATCGTCCTCGTCGTCAGCCGAGTCGTCCTGGCCAGGCTGGAGAAATCCGGCGAGGCGAAACTCGCGAGCGAGTTCGCCCCCGACGAGGTGGTGCACCGCGACCTCACCGCCAACTACTTCGGCCTCGCCTCGCGGGGCGGGGCGCAGATCCGAGGCAATGGAGCCCTGGTCCTCACCGACACCCGTCTGTGGTTCGCCCGCGCGGGCGCCGACACCCCGGTCGACATTCCGCTGTCGTCGGTCACCGCCGTAGACCTGGTCCGGTCGCACGCGGGCAAGTCCATCCGTCGCGATCTGCTCCGTGTGACCTATGGCGGCGACAGCGTCGCCTGGTATGTCCGTGAGCCGAACACCTGGCTCGACCTCATCGACCGACGGCTCCCGAAAACCGCTTGATCACAGCGTATTTCGGCAATTGGTCTAAGTGATGGTGACACCGCCGTCGACGGCTATGGTCTGACCCGTCACGTAGGCGCCCGCGTCCGAGGCCAGCCACACCACGGCGGCGGCGAGTTCGTACGGATCGCCCATGCGCCCCAGCACGATTCGCTCGGTCATGGCGTCGAGATAGCCCGGCTTGTACTGATCGCTCATCTCGGTGTGGAAGAAGCCGGGGGCGATGGCGTTCACCCGAATGCCCTTGCGCGCGCCCCACTGCTGGGCCAGATCGCGGGTGAGGCCGATGAGTCCGGCCTTGCTCGCGCTGTAGGCGGCCTGCGGCAGTCCGGCGGTGGTGAGTCCGAGAATGCTGGAGATATTGACGATCGACGAACCGGGCAGCATGACGCGGCCCGCTGCCTGCGCGGCCCAGTAGGAGCCGTTGAGGTTGATGTCGATCACCTCGCGGAACTGTTCGGGCGTCTCGCGCAGGGCCGGATGCGCGGTGCCGATTCCCGCGTTGTTGATCAGCGCGTCGACGCGACCGAAACGTTCCATGGCCGCGTCGATCATGTGCTGCGTCGCCGCCGGATCGGCGATATCGGTGGCGACGGTCAGCGCGCTGCGGCCAACGGCGCGAACGGCTTCCGCGGTCTGCTCGAGTTTGTCCACGCGCCGCGCCGCGAGGACGAGGTCGGCGCCGACATCGGCGAAGGCATTCGCGAACGCGACGCCCAATCCGGATGACGCGCCGGTGATCACGACGACCCGGCCGTCCATGCGGAATTTGTCGATGAATCCCATCGTCGGATATCCCTTGTTCTTGTCGATTGCCCGAACTCGATGTCGGACGGATCAGTCGGAGACCTCGGCGAGCGCGCGCTTGGCGGCGCCGATACGGCGTTTGGCCAGTGCCCAGCGGTGCACTTCGGACGGCCCGTCGTACACCCGGAACGGGCGCACCTCGCGCGAGAGCCGCGCGAGTGGCAGATCGTCGGAGACGCCGAGTCCGCCGCACATCTGCACGCTGCGGTCCACGATACGGAAGATGGCCTCGGCGGCGAAGGTTTTGGCGATCGAGGTGGAATCGCCCGCGGTCTCGCCCCGGTCGAGCTCCCAGCACGCGCGCACCAGCAACGCGCGGGTCGCGGCGATGTCGATCTCGTTGTCGGCGACCATCTGCTGGATCATGCCGAGATCGCCCAGCCTGCCGCCGAATCCCTCGCGCCGGGCGACATGGGCGACCGCGATGTCGTGGCCGCGCCGCGCCGCGCCGAGCCAGCGCATGACGTGGGTCATGCGCGCCGGACCCAGCCGGACCTGCGCGTAGGCGAAGCCCTGATCTACCGCGCCGAGCACGGCCGAATCGGGAACGCGGACATCGTCGAAGTCGACCTCGCAATGACCGCCGACCATGGACCGGTCGAGTGTCGAGATGTGCCGTCCGACACGTAGACCCGGGCTGTCGGCGGGGACCAGGAACATCGTCGCGCCGCCGCGCTCGCCCGGCTCGCCCGAGGTGCGGGCCATGACGATGAAGAAATCGGCGCCGTCGGCTCCGGTGATGAACCACTTGTGCCCGGTGATGGACCATTGCCCCTCGCGGCGCTCGGCGCGGGTGCGCAGGGCCGACGGGTCGGAGCCCGCGCCGGGGGCGGGTTCGGTCATGGCGAAGGCCGAGCGCACCGCGCCGGTGGCGAGCGGTTCGAGGAAGCGCGACTTCTGTTCGGGCGAGGCGACTTCGGCCAGCAGATGCACGTTGCCCTCGTCCGGCGCGGCGATATTCAGCGCCAAGGGGCCGAACAGGGAGTAGCCCGCCGCCTCGAACACCGGCGCGCGATCGGACATGCCGAGCCCGAGGCCGCCGAATTCGAGCGGCGCGTGCGGGGCGAAGACGCCCGCCTCCCGTGCCGCCTCCTGCAATCGGGTGCGCATCGTGTCCGAACCCGCGGCGGTGATGTCGCCCCCGTGCTCGTCCTCGATGGGCAGGACGACCTCGCGGATGAATTCCCGCGTTCGGTCGACCAGCGTCGACACCTCGGGCGAGTAGTCGAGATCGATCGGCACGCCGCACCTCGTTTCGTGAACTCGTCGTATCGTGAACTCGTCGCTGAACTTACCGAACGATCGCTCGGTCACAGCCGTCAGCTACTATGTCACAGCGAATTCGACGGGGTCAATGCGTGATTCACGGTTCGTCTCGTGGACTTGCGTTGTTCGGTAATTCCGAACAAGATGCTCGGATGGCAGAACCCTCCGGTCCCGGCGCGGCGATCCGGGACGCCCGCCGCGCGGCGGGGCTCACGGTGCGCGAGCTCGCGCGCCGACTCGAGCTGAGCCCGGCCACCGTCAGCGCGATCGAGAACGACAAGACCGAGGTCTCGGTATCGCGGCTGTACGTGCTGGCCGGCGCACTCGGGGTGCCTGCCGCCCGGCTGCTACCCGACGCCGCCGCGGAGATCCGCCGCGGGGCGGGGCCGGGTCGCGCCGAAGTGGTAGAGCCGGGGGACTGGCGCGTCTTCCCGCCGCTGGAACTCGATCCGGTACTCGCGGCGGCGGTCGAGGCTATCGTGGAGACCGGCTACCACGGCACCACCATGCGGGCGGTGGCCAAACGCGCCGGACTGAGCGTGCCCGGCGTCTACCACCACTACCCGGACAAACAGCATCTGCTGGTTCGCATATTCGATCTCACCATGGACGAACTGCACTGGCGGGTCGCCGCGGCGGGGGAGCAGGCGCACACCGGGGTCGAGAATGTGGCACTGCTGGTGGAGGCGCTGGCGCTGTTCCACACTCACCGGCGCAAACTCGCCTTCATCGGCGCGAGCGAGATGCGCAGTCTCACCGAGGCCAACCATCGCCGAATCGCCGACTCCCGCAACCGGGTCCAGCACATCCTGGACGCGGCGATCGATCGCGCGGCTGCCGAGGGCGCACTCGGCACCGGTAACCTCCGCACCGCGGGCCGCGCCATCGCGACCATGTGCACCTCACTGCCGCAATGGTTCCGCGACGACGGTCCCTCCACCCCGGAGCGGATCGCCCGAGACTACGCCGAATTCGCCCTTTCCCTACTCGGCCACACCACTGCGCCGAGTTAGGACTCCGCGCCGCAGCCACCGGGCCGGTGCGACCCGGTACGTGGTGTTCGGCGATTGCCGCGGGCGCCGGCCGCGCCGGTCAGGATGCGCGAGCGTGGATCAGGTGCGGCCCCGAATCGGTCGGGCCGTTGCCAGTTCCCACACCGTAGCCGGCCAGCAACTGTGACGCGGTGCGGTCCTCGATCCGGGTGAAACCCGCCGCGGTCAGGGTCGCGCGGAACTGCTCAGGACGGGCCGTCCACGCCCGCGAGATACCGGAGGGTGTCCTCGGTCATCGTCATGGACCCGGCGCGACTCCTCCTGCGGCGGTCGAGGCGAAGAAGGGCGGTCGAGTCCGTACCGATGCGAAGATCTCACCCGTAGATCACGTATTGGCGGCAATGTGGACATTCGGGTTTGAGATATATGGTCCGTGAGTCCTCTCGGGCCCGCTGCCGCCGAAGCGGAGCGTCCACCGCGTGTCGCGCCGCGTATTGTCGCCGCGCGGGCGGTGGCGCTGCTGTGCCTGGCGCTGGTGGCGTTGAATTGCGGTGTCAATATCCTTCCCGAACAGCCGATCGTGTGGCTGCTGACGCCGACGCGGCTGGCGGTGCTGATCGGCCTGATAGCGGTGCTGGCCACCGGCGAGTCGCGGTGGCGCACCGATCTCGACATACCCCTGGCCGTACTGCTCGTCGCCTCGGCCGCGGCCAACCATCTCGCCGGGCAGCAGTGGGCGTCCTGGCGCGGCCTGTGCACCGTGGTCGCCGTCTACTACCTGGCGGTGGGGGTGAGCCGGGTGATCCCCGACCCGTGGCCCGCCATCGTGCTGTTGGCCGTCGTCGGGGTGAGCATCGCCGGCGGGGTCGCCGTGCAGCAGGTGGTGCAGGCGACGCCGACCGGGTTCTGTCGCGGCGCGATCGACGGGTCCGACGACATTTGCGACGCGGACGCGATGATCCGCGCCACCGGCACCTTCTCCAATCCGAATCTCCTCGCCGCGTTCCTGGTCCTGCTGTTGCCGATCGCCGCGGCCGGCGTGGCGGCGACGGTGGACCTCTCGGCGCGGCTGCTCGGCGTCGGACTGGTCGCCCTCGGCTATCTCGCGGTGATCTTCACCGGGTCGCGTGCCGGCGTGCTCGCGGCGATCGGCAGTCTGGTGGTGTTCGTCCTGCTGCGGCGGCTGCAATCGGGGAGACATCCGACGGTCCCGAAACGTCTGTACGTGTTGTCGGCGGCTGTCGTGGCCGTGCTCGCCGCGGGTGCGCTGTTCGCGCTGGTGACCCGGGGTGGCAAGGTCGGTGTGCGCGCGGATGTCTGGATCGCGGGCGTGCGCATCGCGGGCGAGCATCCGCTCGGCGTCGGGCCTGGACGTGCGGGCGCCTACCTCAACGAGGAGACCTCCGGTACGGAGACCTATCAGCACGCGCACAACCTGTGGCTGAACTACGCCATCGAGGCCGGTGTGCTCGGCATGTGCGCGGTCGTCGCGATTACCGTCATCGGCATCTGGACCGCCGTCGAGGCGAGTCGTCGGGGAACCCCCACCGCGCCCGCCGTCGCGGCGGGGCTTTCGGCGTTCGTGATCATGAACCTGGTCGACAATCCGGCCGCCAACCACCGCGTCGCCTTCGTGACCGCGATAACCCTGGCCGTACTCATGACCCGCCGCGACCGGCCCGCGCCGGTCGCTCAGCCGCACCTGCGGCCCGCGTCCATGTTCGACGTGACGATGCCGTTGCCCCGCATCACCATCGCGGCCCCGCCCGCGAAACGCTCCGGCACCCCCGCCACCGGGATACCGCGCACCCCGACGCGGGCGGAGACGGCCTGACCCGGCGCGGTAGGCTCGACATCGGCTCGGGTGTGGAAGGGGTGCCGGTGGCGAAGATATTCCCCGGGATCGACGAGAGTCTGCGTGGCTTCATCGAACAGCAGGCCATGTTCTTCGTGGCGACCGCGCCCGCGGTCGGCGGGCGGGTCAACGTGTCGCCCAAGGGGTATCGCGACACCTTCGCCGTGCTGGACGAACACACGGTCGCCTACCTCGACCTGTACGGCAGCGGTGCGGAGACCATCGCGCACCTGCGCGACAACGGACGCATCACGGTCATGTTCTGCTCGTTCACGCGAAATTCGCGGATACTGCGGCTGTTCGGCGCGGGTCGGGTGGTCCGCCCCGACGATGCCGAATTCCCCGAACTCGTCGCCCATTTCGGCGCGGACCACACGGGCGTGCGGGCCGCCATCGTGATCGATGTCGAGCGCATCGCCGACGCCTGCGGATACGCGGTGCCCTACTACGATCTCGTGGACGAGCGTCCGGTGCTCGACGCCCATAACACCGGGCAGTCGGACGAGCAGTTCGCGCGACGGATCGCGGGGGACAACGGTCACAGCATCGACGGGTTGCCTGCGCTCGAGCCGGACCACCCGCTGCCGTCCTCGCTTCCCCGAAGGAGCTAGCGAGTTCTGGTAGGACATGGCACCGTGGAAGTCAGCCCTCGCTGCGGCTGTGTTGTCCACCGCGAACTTTGGCCTCGGTCGGCTGATAGCCGATTCACGAATCCCGTTCGATGGGAAGACCTGCCGAGGAGTGCGTGGCGTCCTTTCGGGTCAGCGACTCGGTGGCGGGTCCTTCGATGAGGGTGCCGTCGGCGGCGAATCGGGAGCCGTGCAGGGGGCAGTCCCAGGACTTCTCGGCCGCGTTCCAGCCGACGATGCCGTACAGGTGCGGACAGATCGCCGAAACCTGGTTTGTGACACCGTCTACCGTAGATACCGCCACGGGGCGCAGGCCGGAACGGCGCACGTACCCGCAGCCCTCGGCCGGTTCGCCCGCCGGGCCGCCGTCGCGGGCGGCGGCCAACCAGCCGCCGCTGAGCTGTTGCAGTACAGCGGTATTCGCGGAGGCGTAGGCACGCATGACGCGGAGGGCCGGTGGCCGCCAGGTTGTGAAGGTCGCGGCCCATTCCGGTGCGGTCCCCTCGAGTCGGCCCGCCAATGCCAGGGCCGCGGCCACCCCATTGGTCAGTCCCCATTTGGCGAAACCGGTCGCGACCAGGATTCGCTCGTGGCCCGGCAGCAGCGGTCCGACATAGGGGAGTTCGGCGACCGGCGCGTAGTCCTGCGCCGACCAGCGGGCGACCGGTTCGGCGGAAGGAAACCAGCGCTCGGTCCATTCGACCAGATCGTCGGCGAGCCGGTCGGTGCGCTCTTCGCGGCCGACCTCGTGACCATTACCGCCGACCAACAGCAGGGTTCCCTGTTCGGACGGCGCCGTGCGCAGTGATCGAGTGGGTGAGCCCGCGCTGATCAGCATGTCCGGCGGCAAGGATTCCTCGACCCGGAACGCGGCCAGATAGGAGCGCTGCGCCGTGAGTCGCGCGAAGAAGCCGCCGCGGTCGAGGATGGGCGTTCCGGTCGCCAGCACCACCGTGCGGGCACGGAGTTCGCCCTGACCGGTATGGATGACGTGGTCGCCGTCGGTGCCGCGCCCCACTCCCCGTACCGGCGTCGTCTCGTGGATCGGCGCGGCATTGGCCTCCACGTCGGCGGCGAGGGCGATCAGCACCGACATGGGATCGAACTGGGCCTGATCGGCCAATCGGACCGCGCCGAAGGACGGGAACGGCGTCTCCACGGTATCGATGAACTCGGTCGGCAGCCCCGCCGCCCGGGTGATGTCGTATTCGTCACGGACGGTCGCGGTCTCCTGCTCGCTGCCCGCGTAGGTGATCGCGGCGTGGCGCTGCACGGCGATTCCGCGCGAGGCGCAGTAGTCGAGCAGCCACTGCTGTCCGGCCCGGTTGGCATCGAGATAGTGGCGCAGGGTGCGCACATCGTGCATCCGCGCGATCCGCTGCGCTCGAATACCTTGCAGGAGCGACACTTTGCCGGTGGTGGCGCCGGTGGTGCCCGCACCGACGCGTCTGCTCTCCAGGACAACGACGTCGCGGCCCGCGCGGGCGAGCAGCAGCGCCGTCACCAAGCCGGTGAGACCTGCGCCGATGACGGCGACATCGTGTCGCTTGCCGGGGGTGAGGGGCAGTCGGGCCGGTGTGTCGGTGGACCACAGCGATGTCATGGTGCGGGCTTCTTCCTCGTGCGTGGGGCGCTACCCGCCGAAACCGACGAGCGCGCCCGCGAGATTGTCGGTGTCGAGAACGTCGATGGCCTGCTGCCGGACATCCGGGCAGGTCTGTGTGGTGATGCTGTCCACGATGGACTTGTCGCGGATGACGTCGTCGTTGCGGCCGTCGTTGCGGGCGGCCCAGTTCTGGACGGTGCCGTTGAAACTCACCCGGGCGATGGCCGCGCCCTGATCGTCCCAATCGCGTGTCTCGGAACCGATCATGTCGCACAGCTGTCGCGCGGCCTCGGGGCCGACGTCGCCGTTCGCCGAGGGGGCGGAGGTAGGCAGCGAGGACACCTCCGGCTTACTCATCACGACATCGTCGTTGGCGGTGTCGTCGTCGGAACATTTCGTGAGGGCGGCCAGACCCAGCGCTCCGCACGATCCAGGTGACCACCGCGGCGGACCCGGCTGAGAGCGCCGCGACCCGGAAACGGTTGCGCCGCAGGGAATCCGCGGCATGTCTGCCGATGTCCTCCAGCGGTTCCCCGACCGCGGGTGCCACGTGCGCGGCCTGCGCACCTGCGTTCTTGGCCGTCTCGACGACCTTGTCACGCACCTCGGCCGCATTCTCACGGGCCGCGTCGGCGGTGTCGTGCAACTTCTCCTCGGCACGCGCCGGGATATCGACCCGGTCCGCGAGTTCGGAGACGGTCCGCTCCAACTCCTCGCGGGTCAGATCGCGGTCGGCGCGGATCGATTCCGGCGTGTCGGGCAAATCCGGTCGGTCGTTCATTCAGGACTCCTGTTCCGTATCGCGGCCACGTCCTCGCGTACTCCCTCGATATCCGATCGGCTCTCCGTGTGGTGAACCATGTCCTCTCACCTCCCTGTCCGCCGCCTACCCGCCGACACCGCCGTGAAACGGACGGCTCGGGCGGATTCGCGGCCCGTCGGATGCGCCGGTCAGCCGAGTCTTGACGGGGTACCGTCCGCGTGCGGACCCGCCGAGGAGGCGATGCACCCGACCGATTGCGCTTTTCGTCCCGTCCGAGTGCTACTTCTTCGTTTCGTGCACTGACAGCGGGCCGGGTGGGGGAGGAGTGTGGAGTTGGTGCGGCTCCGGTTGTGCGCGGTGGAGCCCAAGCCGCACGCAACCCTTCTCTCAGGCCGCCGGAAGGGTTTGTGATGAACAACCCGAAGACGCTTGCCCCCGCTCCCGGCCGCGACAAGGCCGATCGTCGCCGCCGAGGCAGGGATTCCTACGAAGGCATCGAACCGGTCCTGACCGAATTCAGCCGACTCGACGACGGCAGCCCGCGCTGGTGGGCGCTGCGGGAGCAGATCGTGCGCCGCTGCCTGCCCCTGGCCGACCATATCGCGCGCCGGTTCACCGGCCGCGGCGAAGCCTACGACGACTTGCACCAGGTCGCGAGGCTCGCCTTGGTCTTGGCGATCGACCGCTACGACCCGGACCGCGGCGACTCGTTCCTCGCCTTCGCCATCCCGACGATGATGGGCGAGATCCGCCGTCACTTCCGCGACCACACCTGGGCGTTGCGGGTTCCGCGGCGGATCAAGGAGATTCAGCAGATGATCGGTCCCACGGTGGAGTCGCTTGCCCAGCGCCTGGGTCGGATGCCGACCGCCACCGATATCGCGGTCGAGCTCGACCTCGACTTGACCGAGGTCACCCAAGCCGTACTGGCCGACAACGCCTACAACACCGATTCGATCGACGGCACCCGAACCGGCGACGACGACGGGGCGTTGCCCGCGGCCGCCGACACCCTCGGCGAGGACGATCCGCATTACGAACTGACCGCGCAGGCGATGATCGCCTCACCGCTGCTGGCCGAACTTCCCGAAACCGAGAAGCGGGTGCTCTACCTGCGGTTCTTCCGGGATTGGAGCCAATCTCGCATCGCCGAGACGCTGGGAGTCTCCCAGATGCACATCTCCCGCATGCTGGCCCGCATCCTCGAGGACCTGCGCTGCGCCGCGCGACGTTGACGCAGACGTCCGGGGATGTCGCCGCGGTGATCGCCGGGTAGGTGCCGCGGCGCCTCGGTTTCGCCGCCGACGTGCCCGGGTCGGTCCCCGACTGAGGACACCGACCCTTGAGGCTCGTGTTTGGAGCCGGATGCGTCGGGTAGATACCCGATCCGATCGTGATGCGTCCGCGTGAGGACGATCCACGCGGACCGGAAACAGTGAGGACACACCGATGCGCGAATCCGCCTCGACCCCGCAAGTTGTCCGTGACGACGACGGTCCCGTCGTGGTCTGGCCCGATCCCAGCCCGTTGGCGTCGTGGTGGAACGCCGTGATGAGCGAGGGGACGCGCGAGCGTGGCTCGGCCGCATCGGGTCGTTCGGAGCGGGCCGCGTCCTGATTGGCCCACCGGGCGGCGGGTAGGCGCCGGATGACCGTATCGTCCACGGAAGGTTTTCCGCCATGCCCGTCGATCCGCCCCCGTCCGCGCTGGCGCTGGTGTGCAGTCTGAAGAAGTCGCCCGCGCCGTCGAGCAGTGAACTGCTCGCCACCCAGGTACTCGAGGAACTGAGCGGTCACGGAGTCGCCGGCGAGACGGTACGCGTGGCCGATCACGACGTGTTTCCCGGCGTCACCGCCGACGAGGGCGCGGGCGATGCCTGGCCCGACCTGCGCGTACGGATCCGGGACGCCGATATCCTGCTCATCGCCACTCCGACCTGGCTGGGCCATATGTCCTCGGTCGCGCAACGGGTGCTCGAACGACTGGACGCCGAACTATCGCGGACCGACGAGCAGGGCAGGCCCGGAATGGTCGGGCGCGTCGGTATCGCCGCCGTGGTCGGCAACGAGGACGGGGCGCACAAGATCGTCGCCGACCTGTTCCAGGCGCTCAACGACATCGGCTACACGGTGCCCGCCCAGGGCGCGACGTACTGGAACGGCGAGGCGATGGGCGGGGTCGACTACAACGACCTCGACAAGACGCCCGAGTCGGTGGCGCGCGTCAACGCGGGGGTCGCCCGCAATGCGGCGCATCTGGCCCGTGCGCTGCGGTCGGAGCCGTACCCGCCCTATCCGGGGTAGCACGCCGAGTGAATGCCGTCGAGTGAATGCCATTGATACACCAGAAAGAGGTGAAGCCGGATGACAGAGCCCGGGGCCATGGATCCCGACCCGGCGCGCACTCCCGATCTCGAACGCGGCGGCGGCGTCGCGCCGGGCCGCACACCACCCGAGACACCGCAGACCAGCGGCTTGTCGGCGCCCGAACCGAGAACCAGGAACCGGTTCCCACCGACCGGCATCCTCGCCATCGCCGTCACGATCGGACTCGTCGTCCTGTTCGCCGCGGCGGCGGTCGGACTGGTGATCACCATTGTCGGATGACGCACACACCCACCCGCGGAAGGGAACGACCATGGGATTTCCCGAACAGCAACAGCAACCGCCGGGCCGTCAGGATCAGATGTCGCCGCTGCCGGACTGCGGCGAGGATTCCTACCGCGGCTCCGGCAAACTGACGGGCAGGGCCGCGGTGATCACCGGTGGCGACAGCGGCATCGGGCGCGCGGTCGCCATCGCCTACGCCCGCGAGGGCGCCGATGTGCTGATCGCCTATCTCGATGAGCACGAGGACGCCAAACAGGTCGCCGAACTGGTCGAACGCGAAGGACGGCGCTGTGTGCTCGTCGGCGGCGACCTGTCCGAACCCGCGCACTGCCGGTCGGTCATCGACCGCGCGGTCTCCGAATTCGGCAAGATCGACATCCTGGTCAGCAATGCCGCCTATCAGATGACCCACGAGACCCTCGAGGAAATTTCCGACGAGGAGTTCGATTACACCTTCCGGCTCAATATCGGGGCCTATTTCCACCTCGTTCGCGCCGCGCTGCCGCACATGCCGCCCGGATCCTCGATCATCGGCAGCTCCTCGGTGAATTCCGATATGCCCTCCCCGACCCTGGCGCCCTACGCGGCGACCAAGGCGGCCATCGCCAATTTCTCCGCCAGCCTGGCCCAATTGCTGGGGGAGAAGGGGATACGGGTCAACAGCGTCGCGCCCGGCCCGATCTGGACCCCGCTCATACCCTCCACCATGCCCGTGGAGAAGGTGGCGAACTTCGGCGCGGACACACCTCTCGGACGCGCCGGACAGCCGGCCGAACTCGCGGGGGCCTACGTACTGCTCGCCTCCGATGATGGCAGCTACATCTCCGGCGCGCGCTTGGCGGTCACCGGTGGCCGACCCATCCTCTGAAACCGCCGAGCTGGTCCGCCGAATCGCCGAGGAGGCGCTGCGCCGAGGCGTGCTCGGCATGCCCGACGTCGCGGTGGTCTCCGCCGAGGCCGCCGCGGCGATGGCGGCCGGTGTCCGAGACCTGCTCGCCGTCGACTTCGCGGTCGCCGTCACCGGTGTCGGAGGACCCGGCGCACAGGACGGCGAACCGGCGGGATCGGTGTGGTTCGCCACCGCCTCGGAGTCCGGGGTGACCACCTGGCATCACCATTTCGACGCGGATCCGGTCCGGGTCGTCGCCCGCACGGTCCGGTGCGCGCTCGAGGGAATGGCGAAAGCTCTGGACGCGGGCCCGGCCGACGGGGGAGCGGATTCGACCGAGCGCTGATTGATTCGCGGGAAGCCGGGTAAACGCGGCCTGGATGCGATTCCCGCGTAGGGGATTCGAGTCAGTCGCCCACCCTGTTCGTAGTGGGAGATCGCATCCCGCGGCCGTCACCGTCGGTGATCCACACCCCTGCATCCGACGGTGGCGGTTTCGCGTTGTCCGGGGCGCGCGGATCGTCGCCACCGCGGTGATTGGTCGCGGGACGGGCGGGTAGCCGAGCGCTTGTCGGACGCAGCGACCATCGTGGACCATGCACGAGCTCCCATGCTGGAAGCACTGGACGAATAACAGCTCACGCCCTATCCGCCGGGAATCCCGGTGGCCGTGCCGGGGGAGGTGCTCGACGACGGCGTGGTCGAGTACCTGCGCACCGGCGTCGACGGCGGTATGAACGTGCCCGATGCCGCCGATCCGTCCCTGCGCACGATCCGGGTCGTCGCACGCGACTGATCACCGGACTCGGCGCAGCCGAAAAGAACTGCGCGGCAAGGGATCTCGCCGTCACGTGCGGTGTTCTCACGATATGGTGCGCCGTCGGTGGCTGGTATCGCAGAGCGGATAGTTCTTCGACCGGCGGCACAGGCACAGCGCTACCTGGAACCGGTCGCACCGAAGCGTGCGGCCGTCGGTGGTAACCACCTCGACGGGGCCTTCGACCAGTGCGGGTCCATCGGCGGTGTAGGTGACACGCCGGAATTCACCATCGGATGCGGTCACCGCGAATCACCACCAGGTCTTCGTGTCGTTGGTCGCGCGCGATACGGCCGTGGGCCGCGAGCCAGTCCGCGCGCCTGCGCATCACCGGCCCGAACGGCACGGTGTCGCGCGCGACGACCGCCGCCTTGAGCCCGCGCGAGCGCAGATCCTCGAGCGTGTGTTCCACGCCGCTGAGCGCCGAATGCACGATCAGCGCGACCCCGCGCGGACGCAGCAGGTGCGGTAGCAGCGCGCAGAGCCGATCCAGGACGGCGCGCCCGTCGTGGCCGCCGTCCCAGGCCAGGCCGCGCCCGCCGACCGCGCCGTCGGGCGCGGGGACATAGGGCGGATTGGCGGTCACGACGTCGAAACTGGTGTGCCGCAGTACATCGGCGAAATCGCCGCGGTGTACGCGGGCGGCGACTCCGGCGCGCGCGCAGTTCATGCGCGCCGACAGCGCCGCGCGGCGCGATAGATCCACCGCCGTCACCCGGGCCAATCCGATCTCGGCCAGCGCCAGCGCCAGCGCACCGGTTCCGGTGAACAGATCCGCTCCCACGCCGCCGGGCCGCAGGCCCGCGTCCCGCAGCGCCCGCGCCAGCAGCCAGGTGTCGGCCTGCGGCCGGTACACACCCGGTAGCCGGATCAGCCGTCGGACTTCCTCACCGCTGTTCATCGACCACCTCGATCGGGTGACGCAACGAGGTTCGACCGTCGCGCCACGCGCTGAGCACGTGGTCGGCGAAACGGTCCTCGAGCAGATTGGTCACCTGGATGCCGAAGACGACATCGGCCCGCAGATCCGGTTCCCGGGCGAGCAGGTCGCCGATCACGTCGCGGCGCATGACCTGTTCGTGCACGGCATCGGCCTCGACGTGCTCGCGATAGAACCGTACGCAGGCCGCGTCGGCGTCGAGCCGCTCGAGTGCGTCGACCATCCGCGCCGCCCCCGGCGGCGAGGTGATCTCCACACTCGCGAAATGTCCGATGGAGGCCGCGCGGTGGGCGCGGTGCAATCCGAACAGCGACATCATGTTGACCAGAGCGAGCATCGGCGCGGGCACCTCGTCGAGGTAGCGCAGGTAACCGGTGTCCAGACCCGCGCCCGCCAGCAGATCGGCGTAGAGCCGGGCGTGCACCCGTTCGCCGCGTCCACCGCCGAATTCGTCGAATTCGACCGCCACCAGCGACGCCTTGGCCTGTCCGCTCACCCGCGGGACCACCCAGATATACGGATCGGCCTCCTTGTGGTGGTAGATCGAGCGATGCGCGAAATACTCGCGCATCTGCGGCCACCCGCCCTCGTCGCGCAGATGGGCGCTCGGCCCGTCCGGTTCGACGGGAGTCCGCAGCAGCGCGTCGAGTTCGGCGTCGAGATCGTCGCCGCCGGGCACCGAGGCGCGCAGCGCCTCGAGATAGGTCTTCTCCAGGGCGGCCCGCAGTGTGAGCAGCGCGGGGTCCCACTCCCAGTCGATATCGACTCCAGCCCAGCCTCGGTAGTGCAGTTCGTAGCACATGTGCAGAGCCAGATGCAGGTCCTCCCCGAACGGGTCCGCCGCGGGCCCGACCGGAACGGCGGAACCGGGGTCGGTGCCGAGCACTTCGCGCAGCGACGCCGACAGCTCTCCCCTTGGGGCGGGAAGTGCCGGTATCGACGTCGAAACGACGGTCGTCATGTGATGTCCTCCGAACTCGCACTCGATAGTGACGGCGTGGATCCGCAGCTCTGCGGATCCACGCGGTCACCTCGGCGGTCTACCCGGCATGATCGTTGTCAACCACCCGTCGGTCGGCGGAGATGCTGTATACCCCGGATTTCGGCGATCACACGCGGGCGGCGTCGGCCGTATCGGGCGGCCGGAATCGCGGCCGTGTCCACCGCCACCGGTCCGCGAGCACCGGTCGCGCCGAGCTAACCGAACCGGCCGTCCGGCCCGCATTGTGACGGATTCGGTTCGTACCGCGAAAACGCACCTCACGAGTGTCGCGATCCCGCATTGGTCATGATCGGCCGCTTGACACGGCGAATGTCGAGCGATGCGATGGAGGTAGGAATCCGGCACACGGTGTGCCGGATCGGCGACGACACCGCCCGTGGGTCGGGTGGGAATGGAGTTGTTCTCGCGGGAAGCCGAGGAGGAAGCGAACTCGACATGCAGAACATGACCTTCGACAGCGAGGACCTCGGCGCTACCGAGGATTTCCTCAACCGCGCCTACACCCCGATGAGCATCGGCAACGACGGCTCCGCGCAGGCGAGGGCGCACATCCGCCGCGACATGCTCGGTCCGGTCAGCCTGGACCGGCTCGATCTCGGCTTCGACATGAGCTACGACGCGGACCCGCTCGACAAGGTATGTCTGTGCGCGGTGCAGCGCGGCAACATCGAGGAGAAGTACCGCGATACCGGCTGGGACGTCTTCACCCCCGGCCAGGTCGGGCTGCTGACGCCGCCGGACCTGCCCTTCAGCGGAGTGTGCCGCGCACCTCGCTACACGATCACCATGTTCGATCCGGCGCTGCTCGACCGCGTCGGAGGCGCGGACGCGGGCGGTCCGGTGCGATTCCGCGGTCACCGCCCGGTGTCGGTCGCGGCCGAACACCGGCTCGCCGGGGTGATCGAACACCTCCAGCACATCGCCGCCGGACCGGTGTCACCACTGGTCGCCGGAACCGCCGCCGACTATCTCGCCGCGACCGTGCTGGAGACCATGCCGACCACGGCGGTGGTCGAGGACACCGCGCAGGATCGGCGCGACGCGCATCCTGAAACCGTGCGGCGGGCCATCGCCTATATCGAATCCCATCTGCGCGAGGATGTTTCGGTCACCGATATCGCCGGGGCCGCGTTCGTCACCGTTCGCGCACTGCAATTGGCGTTTCGCCGCCACCTCGACTGCACGCCGGTGCAGTATCTGCGGCGGCTGCGATTGGCCGCGGCCCACGAGGACCTGCTCGCCGCCGACTCCGTCGACGGTCGCACGATCGCGTCGATCGCCCTGGACTGGGGCTTCAATCATCCGGGCCGTTTCGCCATCGCCTACCGCCGCGTCTATGGCCGAGCGCCCGCGCAGGCGCTGCACGCCTGAGCGGGGACGGTCCCGGCCGCCGAATTCAGCCCCGGGAGCGTTCCGTCGCGTCGGTGATCGAATCGCGGGTGGCCTCGCGCACCGCGAGCCAGCGGCGCAATTCGGCATACCGCGCCGAACGGTCGCCGCCCCGGTCGGTCACCAATTCCGCGAGAAGTTCCCGAATTCGCTCGTTCTGCAAGGTGTGCAGCGCGACCACCGTTCGCGTGTGCCGCTGTGCGAAGTCGTCCGCCGCCGCGCGGCTCACCGGTTCGAGCTGTGTCATGAACATCCCCAGGGTCGTGGACTCGACGTGCACCCGGCAGCCGCCGAACCGCGAACCGAGTCGAATATCGCTGTCGCGACGGCGATACCCGCCCGGTGACGATCGAATCCGGGGTAGGCGGCCGGTCGTGGCCGAGCTGATTGACGCTTCGACCCCGGGGGTAGGAGAGCATCGCGCGATTCGACGCCGAGAGCGTGCCGCGAGTCGCACGAGCACACAGACTTCACGGCCGAGGAGGACAGAGACGATGAAAGCCGTTGTGTACCGGGGACCGCACGAGGTGTCGGTCGAGGACGTCGCGGACGCCCGGATCGAACGTCCGACCGATGCGCTGGTGCGGGTCACCTCGACCAATATCTGCGGGTCGGACCTGCACATGTACGAAGGGCGCACCGACGTCGAGCAGGGCACGGTGCTCGGGCACGAGAACCTCGGCGAGATCGTGGAGATCGGGAACGGCGTGGACCGTATCCAGGTCGGCGACCGAGTCTGCCTGCCGTTCAATGTCGCGTGCGGTTTCTGCCGGAACTGCGAGAACGGGCTGACCGGTCACTGCCTGACCGCCAATCCTGGCGCGGCGGGCGCAGCGTACGGATACGCCGACATGGGCCCGTACGCGGGCGGCCAAGCGGAATATCTGCGGGTGCCGTGGGCGGACTTCAACTGTCTGCGCCTGCCCGATGACGCTCGCGAGAAGGAACTCGATTACGTCATGCTCTCCGACATCTGGCCCACCGGCTGGCACGCCACCGAGCTGGCGGGCGTGCGAGCGGGCGAGACCGTCGCGATCTACGGTGCCGGTCCGGTCGGACTGATGGCCGCCTATTCCGCGCAGATCAAGGGCGCGAGCCGGGTCATGCTGGTGGACCGCCGACCCGACCGGCTGCGTCTGGCCGAACAGATCGGCGCGATTGCCATCGATGACACCGAAGGCTCGCCGGTCGAGCAGATACTCGAACACACCCGCGGCGAAGGAGCCGACCGCGGCTGCGAATGCGTCGGCTATCAGGCCCACGACCCGGCCGGTCACGAACAGCCGGAACTGACGACGAACAATCTCATCGCCTCGGTCCGGCCGACCGGCGGACTTGGGGTGGTGGGTGTCTTCGTCCCGCAGGATCCGCAGGCGCCGGACGATCTGGCCAAGGACGGGGAACTCGCCATCGACTGGGGACAACTGTGGTTCAAGGGCCAACGTCTCGGCACCGGCCAGGCGCCCGTCAAACGCTACAACCGCCGATTGCGGGATCTGATCCACACCGGTAAGGCGTCCCCGTCGTTCCTCGTCTCCCACGAACTGCGCCTCGAGGAGGCGCCACGGGCCTACGAGCATTTCGACGCACGCGCGGACGGCTGGACCAAGGTCGTGCTGCACCCCACGGCGTGATCTCCGCCACGGACGAATCCGCCGTATCCGTGTCGCAACCCCCGCGGCCCGGCGACTCGGGCCGTCATGCTGGGGGCGTGTAGTTCTCGTCGTCGTTGTGCGGGGGATTACCGGTGGTCACGTCGAGGTCGCGGCCGGTGCCCTTGAAACGGCGGTACAGCACGACGGCGGCGACCAGGACGACCAATCCGATGATGATGAGTAACTCCATACCTGTGCGCTACCCGCCGGCCTCGCGCTCTAACTCCGACCGGCTTGCCCGTTGCCGACCCGCGAGGCCGACCGGGAATGGAGCGAAGGACGAAGGCGCGGGAATTCTTCCCACGGAAGGCGAATGACAAGCCCATCCGGCAACGATTCGGTTACATGTTCCGTTTTCAGCTATCAATTGCGCAACGGAGTGATCGCGCTACGATACCGACATCGATCCGCACTCGTAATGCGACCGTCCGGTATTGCGACTTGCCGTTACCCGCAATACCGTCGGAGGTCACTCGACGTCGATAGCGACAATGCATGGTGGTCGCCGCCGACGGGAGCGCCCGGGGAGATGAGCGCTCTGCGGTAAATGTCTGGAGGACCTGCGCATGAGTCAGTATCCATCGGCGTCGCGGCGTCCGGCAGAACACGAACAGCGTCGGCGCGTGTGCATGCGCGACTACTGGGCGGTGCCTGCCGACGTATTG
The DNA here is from genome assembly GCF_001310275.1 of Nocardia arizonensis. GTDB lineage: Bacteria > Actinomycetota > Actinomycetes > Mycobacteriales > Mycobacteriaceae > Nocardia > Nocardia arizonensis. The sequence continues at coordinate 110,016 of NZ_LGYZ01000049.1, read as the reverse complement.
CTCATCGAGGACGACCCCGCGACCGCGGAAATGATCGGCATCGTACTGTCGGCGAACGGTACGCGCCCGCACTGGATAAGTTCCGGCAAGCAGGCGGTCGAGGAACTCGCGCGCGTGCGCGCCCGCCTGGTACTGCTGGACCTGGTACTCCCCGACGTCGACGGCGTCGCGGTGTGCCGGGCGATCCGCGCGGTGACGGCCATCCCCATCGTCGTCGTCTCCGCCACCCGCGACCCCGAACTGATCGAGGCCGCCATGGAGGCGGGCGCCGACGACTACATCCCCAAACCCTTCACCATCCGGCAGTTGCTGGCCCGAGTGGACACCTACCTGCCCACTTCGTCGGCCCCGCTGCCCCTTGCCACCACCCGGCCGCTCCCCGAATCCCACGCCCCGCTCCGCCCCGCCACCCCGCGCGCGGCGGTCACCCTCGTCGAGGGTCACGAGGTCTGACCGGCCGCGCGGGATTCGAGTCCCGGTGGCGGAAGCGGCCGAGCGGCACGGTTATTCGATGATTCCCGGCTGATGATCGGACAGCTGGCCGCCGCTCGCTGTGCGCCTCGGCGGTAGAACTCCGAGCGCGACCATGCCGACACCGAGACCGAAGTGCAGCCAATTGTCCGCGGTGTCGACCGGTACGAAATTCGCGTCGCTCGTCTGGTCGACGGTGAGTCCGTGCGGCGGGAGCGGCGCGGTCATCGGCCAGTGACCCGTGACTCACCGGCGATTCCACCGAGCCTGATTCGTACCGCGATACCGGGGTAGGCGACCGGTGTCAGTGTTACCGACATCAGGAGGTAGGCATGCCCGAGCACACCGGTGGTGTCCGTGAAGGCGTGGAAGGCGTCGTCGAGGACGCCAAAGGCAAGGTCAAGCAGGCCGCGGGCGCGGTGACCGGTCACGAGGACCTCGAGCGGGAGGGCCGCGCCCAGCAGGACAAGGCCGAATCACAGCGCGAGGCCGCGGAGAAGGAAGCCGCTGCCGAGAAGGCGCGCGCGAAGGCCGACGCGAACGAAACACGCCAGTCGGCGCATCAGAATCGCTGATCGCGTCCAGTGGGCCGGGCGGTTGTGCCGCCCGGCCCATTCGTGTCCGAGCCGCGGGACCGATCCCGACTCCGGGACGGAACCCGGTACAGCGTTCGCACCGACCGGGGCGAAACGGATTCTCCTCGCGCCGTGGCGATTACATGTTTGGTGTGCCGTCGACGGGGTAGTGACGCCGCGAGTATCTGTTCGTCGGCGATCACGGGAGTACATCATGAAATCCGTCGTCCTCCGCTTGGATCTCGTGGCATCCTCGGCCGTGGGTGCCCGGACATGACGCGCGGGCCGGTCACGCGCGCTCGGCGCCGGGTGACGAATACGCTCACGGTGACCCTGCGTGTCCCGGGATATCGTGACTTCGCGTTCGCCGCCACGGCATTGCGCGTGCCCGTCGACGACGGTGAGCTGCTCATCGAGCCCGGGGGCGGTGATTTCCGTGCCGACCTCGATATCGGCCCGTTGACCGTGCACGCGGGCTCGCGCGACTGGCTCGCCGCCGTGCACGGCGGTCATTTGCGTGTCAGGAACGATGTCATCGATATCGACGCGGTCGCGATCGAATTCGCCGATCGGATCGACGTGCGGCGGGCCCGCGCCGCCCAGGGCGATGCCGCCGAGCGTCTTCGCGAGGACCGGGGGGACGACGACGCTCTGTCGGCGCTGCGCCGCGCGAATCTGCGTCTCGCGGTGGCCGCTCGTGTCCGCCCCGTGGCCGGTCGCTGATGGTGCAGTGGATCGGGACCTCCGGCTGGCAGTACCGGGATTGGCGCGGCGTGCTGTATCCGCCCGAACTTCCGCAACGGTCCTGGCTGGAGGAGTACGCGCGCGGGTTCTCGACGGTCGAGGTGAACAATTCCTTCTACCGGCTGCCCGACCGCGCGACCTTCGCCGCGTGGCGCGACCGCACACCCGAGGGATTTCGTATCGCGGTCAAGGCGAGCCGTTTCCTCACCCACGTCAAACGATTGCGCGACCCCGACGAACCGGTGCGGCGACTGATGGACCGCGCGCTCGGCCTCCGTGACAAGTTGGGCCCGGTCCTGCTGCAACTTCCGCCGACTCTGCGTGCCGAGCCCACCCTCCTCGACGAGTGCCTGCGCGTGTTTCCGCCCACGGCACGGGTGGCGGTGGAACCACGCCACGAATCGTGGTGGACGCCGGGCGTGCGCGCGGTACTCGACGCCCACGGCGCCGCGCTGTGCTGGGCCGACGCCGAGTCCAGGCCGGTGAGTCCGCTGTGGCGGACGGCGAATTGGGGTTATCTGCGCCTGCACGCCGGATGCGCGCGCCCACGGCCCCGCTACGAGCCGCGCGTTCTGCGCGAATGGGTGACGCGTCTGCGTGACACGTGGTCCGACGACGAGGACGTCTTCGTGTACTTCAACAACGACCCGGGCGGGGCGGCGGTCTACGATGCCGTGAACTTCGCCCGCTTCGCCGCGTCGGCGGGTGCGGTGGTGGGCCGCACCCCGAAGATCGGCGTTCCCCGGCTGCGAGATCCGGTGCGTGCCGAGGAGGGCTGAGTCAGGACCCGGGCGGCCGGTGCGCCGTCGTCTCGTCACCGACGCGTTCGTGTGCCGTCAGCAACATGTGATCGAACTCGATCTGGACGCCCGGCGGCGCGGGCGCGACGGTTTCCAGATCGGCGAGGATGCGAATGGCCAGATCCCGCAGTTTGGTGTTCGTCTCCTGGGATCGCCATTGCAGGACCCGGAAAGCCTGATCGGCATTGATGCGGTACATCCGCATCAGCACACCCTTGGCCTGTTCGATCTCGGCCCGCGCGCGCATCAGTTCCGGCACCGTGTCGTCGAGCGTCTCGCGGGCGGTGTCCGCGAGGGTGGCGGTCAGATCGATGTAGTAGCCCGCGGTGCCGACCACGTCGCCGGACTCGTCCAAGGCGCGATCCGCGACGACGAGCACGTGATGGATCCGACCCGCGGTGTCGATGATGCGATGTCTGCTGGAGAACGACTGAGCGGTGTTTCGCGCGTAGTCGAGTGCGTGTTCGACCTCGGCCCGATCGTCAGGATGCTTGTGCCGCAGCAGCAATTCGGTCGTCGGCGTCGTCGTGCCCGGCTCGTATCCGTGCATGAGCGCCACCTCGTCCGACCACTCCCATGACTGGTCGGCGAACCAGAATCGGAATGTGCCGACCAGCGGCCCGTCGGCCGAGACCGGGGCTTCGGCCGAATGCGCGCCACGTGGACCGGACTTATCCAGCACGGGTTAGATTGTCACGCGGTGACGGCGAGTTGGCAATCGGGACCGCGACGCGGCCGACGGCGACCGCGGGCGACCGGAATCCGGCATTACCGCGCCGGGACCGACTCGAACACCCCCGGCAAACGTGTTTGGTCTCCGACGATCGGGGTACGGTCCGAGCACCTTCGTTCCCGCCTCATCCGCAGGTCGAGAGGAGCACCGGATGATCGCGCAGTCACCGTGTGGACCGGTGGGTGACCGACCGTGACGGGCGGCGCGCCGACCGTCGGCGTGGAAGAGGAGTTCTTGCTCGCCGACCCACGCACCGGCGCTCCCGCACCGCGCAACTGCCTCGTGGCCGAGGCGGCGGGGCGGGCGGGCGTCGACCTGCAATTGGAGCTGACGAGTTGCCAGGTCGAGACGAGCACCGGGGTTCATTCCGAGATCGGTGACCTGTACGCGGAACTGCGCGCACTGCGCCGGACCGTCGCGGGCTGCGCGGCCGACAACGGCGCGCGTCTGCTGGCCGTCGCGGTGCCGCCGACCGTGCCCGAGGAATATCCGGTCACCGACACGCCGCGATACCAGCGCATCGCCCGCACCTTCGGGATGCTCGCGCACGAACAGGGATTGTGTGGATGCCATGTGCACGTCGGCATTCCCGATCGCGAGACCGCCATCCTCGTCGGCAACCACATCCGGCCCTGGCTGCCGACCTTCTTGGCACTGACCGCGAATTCGTCGGTATACCGAGGTGTCGAGACCGGGTACGCGAGTTGGCGCAACATTCTGTGGCGGCGATGGCCGAGCGCCGGTCCGCCGCCGTACTTCGGCTCCGTCGCCGACTACGAATCGATCGTGGCCATGATGCGCGCGAGCGGGAGCATCCTGGACAACAAGATGATCTATTGGGACGTCCGGCCCTCGGAATCCTTTCCCACCGTGGAGATTCGGGTCAGCGACATACCGGCCACCACCGCGGAGACCGCGGTGCTGGCCGCTCTGGTCAGGGCCACGGTGGCCGCAGGCACGCGTGCCCTCGACCGCGGCGTCGCCGGGCCGCCGATCCCCGCCGAAGTCCTGCGCGCCGCGTACTGGAACGCCGCGCACTCGGGCCTGGACGGCGACGGACTGCATCCGGTGCGCGGCCGCGTCGTCCCTCACCGCGAGTTGTTGGCGGAACTGCTCGAAGTGCTCGGACCCGTACTGCGGGAATTCGGTGATCACGATTTCGTGACCGAGGAGGTCGCCGCGCTGGGTGAACGCGGCAACGGCGCGCGGCGGCAGCTCCGGGCGCTGCGCTCCCGCGGTGACGTCGGCGATGTGGTAGCCGAAATCACGCGCGCGACCTTGGAGAATTGCTGAATTCGGCGGAGGTATTTTTTCGGTTTCGGTATCGACTCGGCATAAATATTCGTCTTGTGCACCGGCTCGACTTGCGCTCGGTGCAAGCTGGAAGTGCGGTCCAACGATCGAGTAGTGAGACCAAGCTGTTGACGTCGGGCGACTGGGGCCGTGGGAGGTTCGTCATGAACTATCCGTCTTCCACGCGGACGGTATCCGATATCGCGGACAGGCGGCGTCGCGGAACGGATCCATACGAAAACCTCGAACCGCTCCTGCGTGAATTCTCCGAATTGCCGTACGGAACCAGCCGGTGGCGGGCTCTGCGGGACCAGATCGTGCGGCGGTGCCTGCCGTTGGCCGACCATATCGCCCGCCGGTTCACCGGCAGGGGGGAGAACTACGAGGACCTGAACCAGGTCGCGGGCTTGGGACTGGTCTTGGCGGTCGACCGCTTCGATCCGCGGCGCGGCGATTCCTTCCTCGCGTTCGCGGTGCCGACGATCATGGGCGAGGTGCGACGGCATTTCCGTGACCACACCTGGGCGGTGCGGGTGCCGCGACGGATCAAGGAAATCCAGTCGATGCTTGGGCCTGCGATCGAATCGTTGGCCCAATCGTGGGGACGAATGCCGACCGCGATCGAGATCGCGGTCGAATTGGATCTCGACCTTTCCGAGGTCACCCAGGCGTTGATGGCGGGCAATGCGTATCGAGCGGATTCCTTGGACCCCCGTATCGAGGACGACGACACCGCCTCCGCCGCGCCGTTCGCCGAAACCTACGGCGCGGAGGATTCGGAATACGAGTTGACGGTGCAGACGATGGTCGCCTCGCCATTGCTGGCGCAATTGCCGGACCAGGATCGCCGGGTGCTGTATCTGCGTTTCTTCCGCGATCTTTCACAGGCCCAGATCGCCGAGCGACTCGGTGTGTCGCAGATGCACATCTCGCGCATGCTGGCCCGTATTCTCGGCGACCTGCGCGCCGCCGTGAGCGACAACGACGGGTGAACCCGCGCGGGCGCACGTCGCTCGTGGTGGCGACGTGCCCGGTGCGTCCGCGGCGTGGTCGGCGACCGAATCGCGACACGCCGCGACAAGGCTTCGAGATCGATGATGCCGGTCGGAACAATGTTCGCGGGCGACAATCGTGGGCGATGTTTCAGCGACTGCCGGGGATAGGTCCGGCCCGGCGCCTGAGTTGCCGGGTCGAACTGGCGTGGCCGGGCAGCCACGGCCTCTGGTGGAATCCGTATCTGGAAGGCACTCATCTCCAAATCGCCGCGGCCCTGGACGAATTGGCGACCCGGGTGTCGATCGACCCGCTCACCCGCGTCATCGCCCGCGTCGACCCGGCCGCCTCGGTGCGCTGCAATCTCGAAATAGGCACCGACGCACGGATTCTCACCCACCATCTGCCCGCGGTCGGCCTCGCCCAACTCCCCGACCTGCTCCGCGGCCATGCCGCCACCATCCGGGAATGCCCGCCCGTCTAGGCCGAGGCCGGAGTCGTACCGATTCCAGGACGCAGGGATGCGGATAGGGGCGCAGGTCCGGTCACGGCTCGGCCGGCCGTCGGTGACGACCGCGCGTCGGGCGCGGAGCCGATCCCACGGGTCATCGTCCCGGGTGCCGAGCGTCTCGATGGGCGCGCTCGGGTCAGACCGACAGGGCACGCCCATCGGCCGGGACGAACTGTTCGACGTGCACGCGGTGGTCGGAGATGCCTCTGTCGGACAATCCCTTTCGCACGGTACGGAGGAAATCGGTCGGTCCGCAGACGTAGATGTCCGCGTCGTCGGGCAGCGTCAGGTCCTCGGGCGCGAATCGGCCGTGGCCCGCGCCGTCGGCGGACTCGGCGTACCACAGCTCGACCGTGCTCGCGCGGAGCCGCGCGGTGAGTTCGAGAAGTCTGGTGCGCAGCGGATGGGTGCTCGGGGACCGGTCGGCGTGCACCACGAGCACGCGGCGGTTCGGCGCGTGCTCGAGGACGTGTTCGAGTATGCCGATCATCGGAGCGACCCCGATTCCGGCGGATATCAGGACCAGCGGGGTGGTGGCCGCGGGGTCGACGGTGACGTCGCCGAACGGCAGGGAGATCCGCAGCCGATCGCCTTCGGCGACGGTGTCGTGCAGCCGGTTGGACACCTCGCCCGCGGGCCTGCCCCCCTCGGCGCGAATCCGCTTCACCGCGAAGGACAGCCGTCGTCCGTCCGATGGACCGATCAAACTGTACTGCTTGCGCTGGCGCGCGCCGTCGGCCAGTTCCACCGCCACCGAGATGTATTGACCGGCCGCGAAGTGCGGCAGCGGTCCGATCGAATCCGCGGCTTCGACAGTGAAGACCGCGACATCGGGAACGTCCTCGACCCGGGAGACGACGACGGCCTCGCGGAAGACCTCGCCGGGCTCGACACCGGCCCGTTCGTAGAGTCGGCGCTCGAGTGCGATGAGTGCGTCGGCCATTATCCAGTACACCCGGTCCCATGCCTCGGCCACCGGCGTCGTCACCACGTCCGCACCGAGTACCGCCACGATCGCGGCGAACAACTCGTCGTGGACGATCCGGTACTGGCCCGCGGTGATGCCGAGCGACGCGTGTTTGTGGCCGATGCGGGACAGTGCCGCCGCGGGCGACGGCGCCGTGGGATCGACCAGATGGACGGCGAAACGCGCGATGGCGGTGGCCAGGGCTCGCTGCTGGGCACCGTCGGCTTGGTTGCCGCGGTTGAACAGGTCGCGGATCAGCGCGGGATGATGGTCGAACAGCGTCCGGTAGAACACCGTGGTGATTTCATCGATACTCCCGCTGACCAGGGGGAGCGTGGCGCGCACGATATCGGCGTGGTGCCCCTCCAATGCGAACTTCTCGTCCGAGGGCAGAGACATCGTTGCTTCCTTCACTTGGTCCGGCCGCGCGGTGGCGGCCGTCGAGAGATCGTTGATCCGCACGGGGAGAACAGGATTCGTGTGCGCCGAGCCGACGCGTCGGGTCGCCGTTCGCCCGCCGTACGTTCGTCGCTCGAACGCGGGTCTATCGGCTTCGGCCGCTAGGATCGGAATCATCAATAACTTATCACTTCCGCGGTGACTGATTGCGCCGATTCGCCGACCTGTGGGAACCCGGCCTTCGTGCGATGCGCACCGGCCAACTCGGCGTCATATGTTGTTCCGGGTTGGGAGAACTCACAACCGTATGGCGTGTCGACCGCTCGGGCGCGGCGGGTCGCCTTTGGGTGGATTCGGATGTGCCCGGAGTGCCCACACATCAGAGAATCAGTAATCACTTACTGGATTTCGCGCCTTCCGTGCGGTGATCATCCGATCCGACGTGCGGAAGGCGCGTGTTCGCCGCCGCGACGCTCAGACCAGCGGTTTACCCAGTGCGCGACGGCGTCGCATGTCCTCGAGGTAATCCTCGAACGGATACAGCCGCCACCGGTCGGGGAGCAGCGCGCAGACCATGCCGATGGCGCGCATCGTGACCTCGAAGGCCCGCTGCCTGCGCGGTCCCCACGGCAGACCGAGTTGGTCGCGGAAGTGCTGTGGCAGGAACCCGGTGGAGAAGAAGCGGTTCACGGGCCGCAGGGTGACGCGTTGCAGGCGTCCGTACGGGCCGAGGCCGATGACCTGATCGAGCAGATATGCCTTGACCTCGTCGTCGAGGGAGAGTTCCGACATCATGGCGGCCCAGTACTCGGCGAACGCGGCCCGGTCGGCGGGCCACATCGACTCCGGCACCTGCAAGGTGGTGCCGAATCGCGCGGACTCGCGGTACAACCGGTCGGCGAAGTCCTCGTCCGGCGGACCGAACAGCAAGGCGAGCGAATCGGCCGCGCCCCGATAGAGGCAGGCGGCGACCCATAGTTGCAGCTTCGGATCGAAGGCGTTGTACTTCACCGGACTGGCGGCGGTCGAGCGCACGTGCCGATGCGAGGTGTTGGTGGCCTCGCGGAATGCCGCGCGATCCTCGTCGGTGCCGAGCATCGCCACCGCCAGGTAGGTCAGGGTGGTTTTGCCTCGTTTGCGTGGACGCAGCGTGTACCTGCCGCTGTCGACGGTGCTCTCGACGACGCCGCGTCCGACCGGGGCCAGGCTCAACTGCATGACCACATTTGCGGGGCCGCCGAGAAGTGCGGCCGGACCCGCGAGATAGCGGCGGCGGACGGCGGGATCGTCGTCCACGGAATCGTGCTGGGGAACGGGTCGGGCCTGCGGGGTCATGTCGCACTCCATGAATGGATGAGATGATTACCAACTTAGTCTCTCAATCCTGGGTGTCGCAGGCAACAGCGGCGGACGCGGCGGGTTGCGACGTGTGGCCCGGTGCGGTGGTCGCCCACACCGGGGCGACTCGAAGGCTACGGACCGCAGGCGGGTCTCAGGAAATTCTTATGGGTCGCATATTGTACGAGCCGAATATCGGTACTCGCCGAGGACCGATATTCGCCCGGTCAGTGGCCGATTTCAGGCGGGCTCGGCGTTCGCGCGCCGGATGGGGCGGCGTACTTGGCTGTTCTCTGGCAATACTCTGAAAAGCGGCCATTGCGGACCCTCTGCCACCCCGATATGATCACTCTTTCAAGCAGGTCGTCGAAACTGAAAGAGGTTCGGCGGCTGTCGGTCGGAATATCGGCCGGCGGGCGACACGACGGGATCATCCCGTTTGTCGGGGGTGTAACGAATACAGGGAACAAAGTCGATGACAGAGTAGTCGTTCGGCTGGAATCAATTGGCAGCGAACGCTGCCCCTCAGGCTTGTGCGGTGCATCCATGAAACACAATGATGGTATTTCCCTGCTCGCTGAACCCCGTGACGACCCCGGCCGGTTCGGCCCTCTCGAACTCCCGGCGCGTACGGCGCCGGGCGGCGGCACACTTCGAACCTGCCGAGTTCGACTCAAACACACTGGTCCGCGCCTTGTGTCGACCCCTGTCGGCTGAGTAGGCGGGCACTTCACCGCGGCTTGCGCCGTCGGGACCCACGGCTCCAACGTGCTCTCCGCCCGCTCGAATCCCTTTCGGGGGTGACGATCCGCACGGACGGCACTCGGAGCCATTGAATCGAATTCGCCGCGTCTTGTCACAGCGATGATGCGCGGAACTCCGGGACAACACCGGCCCTCGTGGTCGGTCGCGCCCTGGAACAAAATGCATGGAGTCCAGGTGACCACATCTCAGCGCAACTTCGATAGCACTCCGAGGCGGTCCGAATCACCGCAGGTCGGCTCATCCGAGTTTCCGGGCCACCTGATTCGAGGCGAGGGCTCCGGTGCACACCGCAACGGATCGGATCTGCCGACCTCTTTCGAAACTCTTCCGCTGTCCGCGGCGCAGCGCGGAATCTGGTTCGCGCAACATCTCGCCGGAGCTTCACCTATTTCCGTTGCACAATATGTCGAGATCGTTGGCGAATTGAAACCCGAATTGCTTGTGGAAGCGTGTAAAGACGCTGGGCGGGAATTCGGCTCCGGAAATCTGCATCTGATGGAGGTGGACGGCGAACCCCGCCAGTACATCCGCGAGACGGCCGAGGCGCCGGTGACGATCGTGGACGTGCGTCGCTACGCCGATCCTGTTGCGACAGCACACGAAATGATGGTGGCCGACTACTCGGCCCCGCTCGACCTGTTCACCGACCAGCTCATGACGAGCATCATCTTCGTGGTCGGACCCGACCACTACCTGTGGTATCAGCGCGCGCACCACATCGCCCTCGACGGCTACGCGGCGGTAACGATGCTGCACCGCATCCGGGAGATATACAACGCTCGGGTAAACGGCGAGGCGCCGCCGCCGTCGAAGGCGGGCGGCCTCGACGAGATCGTCGAACAGGACCTGTCGTATCAGGGTTCGACCCGCTTCGACAACGATCGCAAGTACTGGACCGAACATCTGGCGGGCGCGCCCGCGGTGGTCAGCCTGGCCGGTCGCGTCGCCAAGCCGACCATTCACCCGACGCTCGTGAGCGCCCCGCTGTCCGACGACACCGCCAAGCTGCTCGACGACACGGTGCGCGAACGCGGTACCAGCGTCGCGCCCGTCATCGTCGCGGCCTTCGCGACCTATCTGGCCCGAATGACCGGCAGCGACGAAGTGCTGCTCAGCCTGCCGGTGTCGGGACGGCACTCCGCGGTGCTTCGCCGGTCGGGCGGCATGGTGGCGAATGTGGTCCCGCTGCGCGTCCCGGTGGCAGGCAGCACCGTCGGCGCGGTGATCGGCGCCGTTCAGGGCGAGTTGACCAGTGCACTGCGCAGACAGCGCTACCGGCAGGAGGCCATCTTCCACGACATGGGGATCGCGCGCGACGAAGCGGCATCGTTCGGACCCGCCGTGAACCTGATGATGATCGAGAACGACGTCGTCCTCGGCGAGACGACCGGACGCCTGCACGTCCTGACTTCTGGACCCACCGCTGACCTGTTCGTCAATATCTACCCGGGCGCGGGCAGGGACAGCACCCACATCGACTTCCAGGGGAATCCGAACGTCTACGCGCAGGACGAGCTGGCCGGACACCACCGGCGCTTCCTGATGTTCCTGCACGAGTTCCTCGCGGGCGGCACCGACAATCGGGTCGCCGCCCTGCCGCTGCTGGAGAAGACCGAACGCCGCGCGTTGCTGCCCGTGCGCGGCCCGCGCAGCTTCGGCACCCGGCTGCTTCCCGACATCCTGGCCGACAGCGCCCGCCGTCACCGCGATTCCGCGGCCGTCTCCTGCTCGGGTCGAACCCTGACCTACGGCGAACTCGACAGCGCGTCCTCCCGGCTCGCACGGCATCTGATCCGGCTGGGGTGCGGACCCGACACCGCGGTCGCCATCGTGCTGCGCCGCTCGATCGAGTCGATCACCGCGGCGTGGGCGGTCGCCAAGTGCGGTGCCGCGATCGTGCAGGTCGACCCGGAGTACCCGCCCAAGCGGATCGAGCACATGATCGCCGACAGCGGCGCGCCGGTGGTGATCACCGTCGACGCCTTCCGATCCCGGCTGCCCGCGGCGGCGCACCCGGTGGTTCTCGACGACGCCGCGACCCGCCTGCTGTGCGACGACGCCCCGAACGGTCCGATCCGCGACGGCGAGCGGACCCGCCCGCTGCGCGCCGCCAACCTCGCGTACATGACCTACACATCGGGCTCGACGGGCGTGCCGAAGGGCGTCCAGGTGACCCACACCGGACTCGCCAACCTCATCGCCGACCGCGGTGCGGCCTACGGTGTCGACGCGACCTCGCGTGTGTCCTATGCCCTCTCGCCCAGTTTCGACGCGTCCATGGAGCAGTTCCTCACCTGCTTCGCCAATGGCTCCACGCTGGTGATCGTGCCGCCGGAGGTCATCGGCGGCGAACGGCTGACCCGGCTGCTCGCCGCCGAGGGCGTGACCCATCTGACCCTGACGCCCGCGATGCTCGCGACCGTCGACCCGAGCATGCTGACCGCGTTGCGCGCGGTGGTGGTCGGCGGCGACGTGTGCCCGCCGCACGTCGTCGAGCGGTGGACGCAGTCGTGGTCCATGCACAACGAATACGGGCCGACCGAGGCCACCGTGACGGCCGCGGGCACGGTGCTGAGCCCCAAGGGCCCGCACACCGTCGGCGGTCCCATCCGGGGCGTGTCGGCCCTGGTGCTGGATCCGCATCTGCAACCGGTCCCCAAGGGCACCGCGGGCGAGTTGTATCTGGCGGGGCCGGGTCTGGCGCGCGGATACAGCAATCTGGTCGGCCAGACCGCGGCCCGGTTCGTCGCCGACCCGTACGGCCGCGCGGGGGAGCGGATGTACCGGACCGGCGATATCGCGCGCTGGGTCGGCGAGGACGCGTCGATGACACTGGAGTTGATGGGCCGCAGCGACTTCCAGGTGAAGATCCGCGGCTACCGGATCGAACCGGGCGAGATCGACGCGGTGCTGTCCGGCCACGAGGACGTCGACCTGTCGGTCACCGTGGCCGTGCGCAACAATGCCGACGCACTGGTACTGGCCTCCTATGTCGTGCCGGTGCGGGATCGGCGGATCGATACGCTCGCGATCGAGCGCTTCGCCCGCGAATCCCTTCCGCCGCATATGGTTCCGGCCGTGGTCGTGCCGCTGGACGAGCTGCCGGTCAACGCCTTCGGCAAGCTCGACCGCGCCGCGCTGCCCGAACCGGTCTTCGGGGCCGCGTCGGTCGGCCGCCCGCCCGCCACACCGCGGGAAACCGTGGTCGCGGCACTGTTCGCCGACGTGCTCGGCGTGCCGCAGGTGTGGGCGGACGACAGCTTCTTCGCCCTCGGCGGCGACAGCATCCTGTCCATCCAATTGGTGACCCGGGCCAAGGCCGCCGGTCTGGCGTTCACCACGCAGGACGTGTTCGAGCAGAAGACCGTCGCGGCGCTGGCCGCCGCGGCCACCGATGTCGGCGACGAACCCTTACTCGCCGAATTGCCCGGCGGCGGTGTCGGATCGATGCCGCTGACGCCGATCATGCACGCGATGATCGCGCGCGGCCACTACGACCGCTTCGCCCAGGCCGCGCTGGTCCAGCTCCCCGACGACATCGAACCGGCCGAGCTCGCGCGGGCCCTGCGCGCCCTGCTCGACCGTCACGACATCCTGCGCGCGGTACTGACCGAAAGCGGATCCGGCGATGTGGACCTCGACGTCCTCGAACGCGGCGAGGTCGACGCGGCGGCGGCGATCGTCCACGTCGAGCTCGAACGGCGCGACGCCGAAGAAGTGGACGGCCATCTGCAAGCGGCCGCGGACCGACTCGATCCCCGCGCCGGCGTCCTGGTGCGGCTGGTGTGGATGCGCGATCACGGCGCGGACCGCCCGGACCTGTTGTGGGTGGTCGTGCATCATCTGGCCGTCGACGCGGTGTCGTGGCGCATCATCCTCACCGACCTCGCGACGGCCTGGCAGCACGCCCGCGAGGATCGCGAACCGGACTTCCCGCCCGCGACCACCTCGTTCCGGCGCTGGGCGCACGGCATGGTCGAACACCTGCCGGACCGGCGCGGGGCCGAACTCGAGCGGTGGAAAAACGTTCTCGCACAGGGCGAGAAGCCGCTCGGGGAAAGGGATACCGACCCCGTGCGCGACGTGGGAGCCACGGCGGGCCGGATACGGACCCTCGTCCCCGCCGATGTCACCGAGGCGGTGCTCACCACCATCCCGGCCCGCTTCCACGGCAGCGCCAACGACCCGCTGCTCGCGGCGCTGGCACTGGCGTTGGGCCGATGGCGACGCGCGCGCGACATGGCGAGCCGGGCAGACCTGATCTGGTTGGAGGGGCACGGACGCGAGGAGCAGGCCGTGCCCGGCGCGGATCTCAGCGCCACCGTCGGCTGGTTCACCACCCGGTTCCCGGTCCGTCTCGAACTGCGCGAGGTCGACCTCGACGACGCCTTCGCGGGCGGGCCCGCCGCGGGCCGCGCCATCAAGCAGGTGAAGGAGCAGTTGCGGGCGGTGCCCGACAACGGGATCGGCTACGGCATGCTGCGTTACCTCGATTCCCGGGGGCGCGCCGAACTCGGGGACGCGCCCGAACCGCAGATCAGCGTCAACTACCTGGGCCGGATGGGCACCGACGAACACTCCGGCCCGTGGACGCCGACCCGCGAGTTCACCTCGCTGACCGGTACCAGCGATCCGCGGATGACGCTGCCCGCCGTCCTCGGTCTAGACGCGATCGCCGTCGGGGGTACGGACGGACTTCGACTCGACGCCACATGGGAATTCGCGAGCCGGGTGCTGAGCGCGGAGGAGGTCGACGATCTCGCGGGCCTGTGGCTGCGCGCGCTGCGGGCGCTGAGCGAGCACGTCCGGTCCGACACCGCGGGCGGCTTCACCGCCTCGGACTTCCCGCTGGTCGTGACCTCCCAGGACGATATCGACCGCTGGGTGCTGGACTATCCGTCGATGACCGACGTGTGGCCGCTGACCGCGCTGCAATCCGGTCTGCTGTTCCACGCCATCTACGACGACGGCAGCGTCGACGGCTACGTCGTGCAGGCGGCACTGACGCTCGCGGGGCACGTGCACGCGGACCGCATGCGGCGGGCCGCCCAAGCGGTCATCGACCGGCACGACAGCCTGCGCACCGCCTTCGTCGAGAGCGCCGACGGACTGCGCCAGATCGTGTTGTCCGAATGCGCGGTGGACTGGCGGCACTCCGATATCACCGACATCGCCGACCCACAGGAGCGCGAGCGCGAATTCCGGCGCCTCGCCACCGTCGCGGCGGGACCGTTCGACCCGGCCCATCCGCCCATGCTGCGCTTCCATCTCGTGCGGACCGGCGCCGAGGAGTTCCAGCTGCTGGTCACCAACCACCACCTCGTACTCGACGGCTGGTCGATGCCGCTGCTGATCCACGACCTGCTCTCGCTCTACAGCTCCGACGGTGACGCCGCCGACCTGCCCGCGCCGCGGTCCTACCGTGACTACGTGCAGTGGCTGCACGCGCAGGATCGCGACGCGGCGATCACCGCGTGGCAGCAGGTGCTCGACGGTCTCGAGGGCCCGACCCGGGTCACCGGGCCGGTGTTGACCGGCCCGGGGCGCGACGACGCGGTCGGCCTCGATCTCGACGCCGCCACCACCGCGGCGATTCTCGAGCTCGGGCGTTCGCACGGCGTCACCGCCAATACCGCCTTGCAGACGGCGTGGGCGCTGCTGGTCGCGGTGCTGACCGGCCGGTCGGACGTGGTGTTCGGCAATGTGGTGTCGCATCGTCCGCCGCAGGTCACCGATGTCGAGCGCATGGTCGGCCTGTTCATCAACACGCTGCCGGTCCGGGTGCGCATGGATCCCGACGAGGCCGTGGCCGATCTGCTGGTCCGTTTCCAGGCCGAACAGGCCGCCATGCTGGGGCACCGGCACGTGGGTCTGGCCGAGTTGCAGCGGGTGACCGGAATCGCCGACATGTTCGACACGGTGACGGTGCTCGAGTCCTATCCGCTGGACCGGGAGCGGCTCGCCCAGACCCTCGGCGAGGCCGGTCTGCGGTTCATCGATGTCGACGCACACGACGCCACGCCGTATCCGCTGAGCCTCCAGGTGACCCCGCCGCGGCCGAACGGCGACACCGGCGGCTACACGGTGACATTGCGCTTCTCCACCGACCGCATCAGCCTCGCGGACGCCCGCACGCTGCTCGAACGCTTCGAGCTGATCCTGCGGCAGATCGCCGCCGATCCCGCCCGGAAGGTCGCCGCGGTCTCCACCTGCCGGGCCGATGAACGCGCCGAACTCCTGTCGGTCGAGGGCGAGTCGCCCCAGCCGACGCGCACGCTGCGGCAGATCCTGTCGACCAGCGTGCGGCTGCATCCCGACGCGCCCGCCGTCCGTTTCGGCGGCACCGCCATGACCTATCGCGAGCTCGACCGTCGCGCGGACGGATTCGCCGGCCTGCTCATCGGCCGCGGCGCGCGCCCGGAATCCTTTGTCGCGGTGGCGATTCCCCGGTCGATCGAACTGGTCGTCGCGATCTGGGCGGTGGCCAAGACCGGTGCCGCGTTCGTCCTGCTCGATCCCGCCAATCCCGCCAATCGGATCGCGGAACTGGTTGCCGACTCCCGGACCGAGTTGGGGGTGACGACCGCCGACGTCGCGTCCCGGCTGCCGGACACGGTCGATTGGGTGGCCGTGGACGCCGAACAGGAACCGCCGTGCACGACCGGCCTGCGGGCCGGGAGGTTGCGCGCCGACAGCGCGGCCTACGTGATCTACACCTCGGGATCGACGGGTAAGCCCAAGGCGGTACACGTCGGGCACCGTGGTCTGGCCGACCTGGTGGCCGCGCAGGCCGAATCCTTCGGCGTAGACACGGATTCGGCGGTCTTGCAGGTCGCCTCACCGGGTTTCGACGCCTGCGTGTCGGAACTGCTGCTGGCACACGGCAGCGGCGCCTGCCTGGTGATCGCGCCGCCGGACGTGTACGCCGGTGACGATCTGGCGGAACTGATTCGGGCGGAGAAGGTCTCGCACGCCATCATCACCCCGTCCGCGCTGAACACGATGGACCCCGCCGCGCTGCCGTCCCTCGGCGTGATCGCGGTCGTCGGCGAGGCGACCGGGTACGACACCGTGAACAGGTGGGCACCCGGGCGTCGGCTCATGAACCACTACGGTCCGACCGAATGCACGATCTGGGCGACCGGCTCGGACACGCTGACACCCGGCGAACCCGTATCGATCGGCGGACCGATCCGCGGCGTGTCGGCGACGGTTCTCGACATGTGGCTGCGGCCGGTACCGGTCGGGGTCGCGGGCGAACTCTACATCGGCGGACCCGGACTCGCCCGCGGCTACTTCGACCGGCCGGACGTGACCGCGTCGCGCTTCGTCGCGGACCCGCGCTCGGCCCGCGGCGCGCGGATCTACCGAACCGGCGACTCCGTGCGCTGGGTACGTGGCCGCGACGGCCTGGAGTTGGAGTATCTCGGCCGCACCGATCAGCAGGTCAAGATCCACGGCCTGCGGATCGAACCCGGCGATATCGACGCGCACCTGGCCCGCCGTGCCGCGGTCTCGAGTGTCGCCACCGTCGTGGCGCAGGGGCCCGCGGGCGAGCCGGTGCTGGTGTCCTATGTCGTCTCCGCGCCGAACGCCACGCTGGACGTGCCCGCGCTGCACGCCGAACTCGCCGACGAGCTGTCGGCGTACATGAACCCCGCGGCCATCATCGAACTCGATGCCATGCCACTGACCACCACCGGCAAGATCGATCGGAACGCCCTGCGGGAACGCGCATTCGAAGCGGAAACGGTCGGCGGCAGGCCCCCGTCCACCCCCGTCGAACAGCTCATGGCGCGACTGTTCGCCGAAGTACTGCATCTGGAGACCGTCTCCGCCGACAGTAATTTCTTCACCCTCGGCGGCGACAGCATCGTGTCGATGCGGCTGGTGGCCTCGGCGAAGGTCGCCGGGCTGGTGATCACGCCGCGAGATGTCTTCGAGGGCAAGACCGTCGCCGCCCTCGCGGCGATGGCGCGCGGGGATTCGACGCCCGCCGCGCTCGAGCAGGCCCCCGGCCCCCGGGTGCCGGGACGCCCGTTGCGGCCGTCGGACTTCCCGCTGGTCGAGCTCGCGCCGTCCGATATCGAACATCTGGAGCAGCGCTACCGCGACCTCGCCGACGTGTGGCCGCTCTCGCCCATGCAGTACGGAATTCACTTCCATTCGATCTTCGCCCCGGAAACGGTGGACAACTACACCGTTCAGACGATGATCGGATTCTCCGGCGAGGTCGACGGCGGACGCCTGCGCCGGGCCGCCCAGGCGCTGGTCGACCGGCACGACATCCTTCGCGCCGCGTACGCGGAGACCACCGCGGGGCCGTGCCAGATCGTGCTCGAACACGCCGACGTCGACTTCCGTGAGATCGACGTAGCCGGCGGCGGCGACGCGGACGCCGTGGCCGCCGCGGACGCGGCGGCGGGCTTCGACCTGTCCGAGCCGCCGCTGATCCGGTTCACGCTCATCCGCCTCCGCGCGGGCGCGTTCCGACTGCTGGTCACGAACCACCACGTGATACTGGACGGCTGGTCGATGCCGCTGCTGATGCGGGAACTGCTCGAGAACTACGGCTCACCGGCCGATATCGGAGCCGTCGGGCCCGCACCCTCCTACCGCGACTATCTGGCGTGGTTGGCGCGCCAGGATGCCGAAGTGTCCAAGGACGCGTGGGCGCGGGAATTCTCGGATGTGCGGTCGCCGACGCTGGTCGGTCGCGGTGACACCGTGACCGACAGCGCCTCGGCCGGCGAGGTCGACGCGCAACTGTCGGCCGAACGGTTCGGGCAGCTGCGGGCCGTCGCCGCGGAAGCGGCCGTCACCGTCAATACCGCCGTCGCCGCGGCGTGGGCCATGAGCCTGCGGATACTGACCGGCGAGACCGAGGTGATCTTCGGCGCCGCCGTCTCGGGCCGCCCGCCGCACCTGCCTGGGGTGGATCGGACGCTCGGCATGTTCCTGAACACGATCCCCGTCCGCGTCCGGCTCGAGCCCGCGCTGTCCATGCGGGATCTGCTGATCCGCATCCAGGAACAGCACGCTCGAATGCTCGACCACCACCACGTGGGTCTGCCCGACATCCACCGCGGCGCCGGTGTGCAGGCACTGTTCGACACCGCGCTCGCCTTCCAGTCGTTCCCGCTGGACCGGACGGGCCTGCAACGCCTCGTCGACTCGGCCGGTCTGCGCGTGGACGAGGTCACCGGCGTCGACGCCACCCCCTACCCGCTGAGCCTGGTCGTCGCGCCGAGGTACGAGGAGAACGGGGAACAGGGACTACAGATCACCCTGCGCTACTTCGAGAACGAATTCGATTCCGAGCGGGCCCGTGAAATCCTCGACCGCTTCGTCGAAATGCTCTGCCGCACGGCCGAGGATTCGACCGCCCGGCTGAGCGCCGTCGAGTGCACGGACGAATCGGCGATCGCGGTGGGGGAGAATCCCGGGCCCGCGGTCGCGCTGCCGGACATTCTGGCGGCATCGGCCGCGAACGCACCCGATGCCGTCGCGGTGACCTCCGGCGAGTCCGCGATGACCTACCGGCAATTGGACGAACAGTCCAACCGGCTGGCCCGGATGCTGTTGCGGCGCGTCGGCGGGGAACCGGCCGTGCTCGCCAGTGTCCTGCCGCGCTCGCGGGCCGCGATCGTCGCCGTATGGGCCGCCACGAAGGCGGGTGTGGCCTTCGTGCCCGTCGACCCGGGACTTCCCGCCCAACGCATCCAATTCCTGCTGTCGGATTCGAATGCCGCACTGGGGCTGACCGATTCCGCCTCGAGGGTGCGGCTGCCCGATACCGTCGACTGGTTGGTCGTCGATGACGCGGACACCGCTCGGCTCGTGGCCGCGGCCGACTCCGGCCCGATCACCGATGCCGAACGGGGCGAACCGATTCGCCCGGACCGCACGGCCTATGTGATCTACACGTCCGGGTCGACGGGACAGCCCAAGGGCGTGCTCGTCGGTCACCGGGGCCTGGCCGATCTGGTCGCGGCGCAGCGCCGCGTGCTCGGCGTCGACCGGAATTCGACCGTACTGCACGTGGCCTCACCCAGCTTCGACGCCTCGCTGTTCGAGATGCTGATGGCGCACGGGTCGGGCGGGCGGCTCGTCGTCGCACCGCCGGATGTGTACGGCGGTCGCGACCTGGCGGAACTGATTCGGCGCGAACATGTCTCGCACGCGGTGCTGACACCGTCGGCGCTGGCGACGGTACCGCGCGATGGCCTCGACGAACTGCGGGTGCTGGCGACCGCCGGTGAACAGGTCGGGCCGGAACTGGTCGAGCAGTGGGCGCCGGGCCGGACCATGATCAACCTGTACGGGCCCGCCGAAGCCACCATCTGGGCCACCGCGGGCCGCGTGTCGGCGCACGGAGGCGCCGTCACCATCGGCGGGCCGGTCGGCTCGATCGCGACGGCGGTGCTCGATACCTGGCTGCGGCCGGTGCCCGTCGGAGTGGCGGGTGAGCTCTACCTGTCGGGTCCGGGCCTGGCCCGCGGCTATATCGGCAGGACCGGATCGAGCGCGGCGCGGTTCGTGGCATCACCGTTCGGGACGCCGGGACAGCGGATGTACCGCACCGGCGACATCGTGCGGCGCAGGTCGGACGGACGACTGGAATTCGTGGGACGCAACGATTTCCAGGTCAAGGTGCGCGGTATCCGCATCGAACTCGGCGAGATCGACGCCGCGCTCGCCGCCCGCGCCGACCTGGCCTTCGCGGCCACCCTCGCCCGCCGCGACGACAACCGGCCGGTGACGCTCGTGTCCTACGTGGTGCCCGCCGAGGGGACCACTGTCTCCGGCGAGGAGTTGCGGGCCTCGGTGAGCGAAGTCCTGCCCTCCTCGATGGTGCCGTCGGCCGTCGTGGTCATCGACGAGGTGCCGCTGACCGCGAACGGGAAACTCGATCGCGCGCGCCTGCCCGAACCGGTCGTGCCCGCAAGGGTGTTCACCGCGCCGTCGACGTGGCTGGAATCGGTCGTGGCGACGGCCTTCGAGCAGGTGCTCGACCTGGAACGAGTCGGCGTGCACGACGACTTCTTCCAGCTCGGCGGCGACTCACTGCGCGCGTCGCTTGTGGTGGCGCGGGTGGGCGCGGCCCTCGGCGTCCGCGTGCCGGTCCGGTCGCTGTTCGAAGCGCCGACCGTCGGGAGACTGGCGGCGCTGGCCGGGGCGCTCGACAGCGGCGGCCGAATCCCGCTGACCGCGCAGACGCGTCCCGATCCGGTCCCGCTGTCGCTGGCCCAGCAGCGGATGTGGTTCCTGAACCGGCTCGAGCCGGAGTCGGCCACCTACAACATTCCGGTGATGCTCCGGCTGACCGGACGACTCGATACCGACGCGCTGCGCGCGGCCCTGCGCGATGTGGTCGCACGGCACGAGGTGCTGCGCACCATCTACCCGGAGACCGACGGCGAGCCGCGGCAACTGGTGCTCGCCGAAGCGGATGTGCCGGTGCGCTCGCGGCGAGTGCCCGCGGACTCCATCGCGGACGTGGTGGGCGAATTCGTCCTCGGCGGATTCGACGTCACCTCCCAGGTGCCCCTGCGCGTCGGCCTGTTCGAACGCGAGGACACCGACAGCGACAGCGACAGCGGCGAATACGTGCTGGTGCTGGTGGTCCACCACATCGCAGGTGACGGTCAGTCCATGGGACCGCTTGCCCGCGACGTCATGGCGGCGTACGCGGCCCGATTGGCGGGACGGTCCCCCGCGTGGGAACCCCTCGAGGTCCAGTACGCGGACTACGCCCTGTGGCAGCGGCGGATGCTGGGCGCGGCCGACGACCCGGCCTCGCTCATGCACGCGCAACTGGCCTTCTGGCGCTCGACCCTGGCCGGTGCGCCGGACCTGCTGGAACTCCCGACCGATCGGGTCCGCCCCGCGGCGGCCTCCTTCGTGGGCGGGCGGGTGCCGCTCGAGATCGACGCGCGCCTGCACGAGCGGCTCCACGCTCTGGCGCGCGCCCGAGGCGCCTCGCTGTTCATGGTGGTGCACGCCGCGCTCGCGGTGGTGCTCGGCCGGTTGAGCGGCAGCGACGACGTGGTGGTCGGCACCCCGGTCGCCGGTCGCGGCGAACCGGGACTCGACGCGCTGGTCGGCATGTTCGTCAACACCTTGGCGCTGCGCACCCCGCTCGAGGGCTCCGAGTCCTTCGCGAACCTGCTCGATCGCACCCGCGAGACCGACCTCGACGCATTCGAACACGCGGACGTGCCGTTCGAGCGGGTCGTGGAGGAATTGAACCCGCAGCGGTCGGCGGCGCAGCATCCGCTGTTCCAGGTCGCCCTGGCGTTCCAGAACCTGTCCACGGTCGAGGTCGCCCTGCCCGATGTCACGGTGGCCCAAGTCGACCTCGACACCGGGATCTCGCAGTTCGACCTGCAACTGGTGCTCTCCGACTCCTACGCCGACGACGGCGCGACGAAGGGCATCTCGGGCATGATGTTCTTCGCCAAGGACCTGTTCGACGAGTCGACCATCGCAGGCTTCGTCCGCCGTTTCACCCGGGTGCTGGAAGAAATCGTCGACGACCCGACCACGCCGATCGGCGATATCGACTGGATGGACGCGGACGAACGCACGGCGCTGCTGTCGCGGGTGGGTTCGCCCGTCGCGACGGCGCCGGTACTGCTGCCCGAGGTGTTCGCGGCGGCCGTCCGCGACAACGGCGACGGCGTCGCCGTCGTCTCGGGTGAGACGCGGCTGACCTACCGCGAGCTCGACGAACGATCGAACCGGTTGGCGCGCCTGCTGATTCGCGCCGGCGCGGGCCCCGAGCGGCGCGTCGTGGTGGCCGTCGAGCGGTCGGTGGAATCCGTCGCGGCCTGGTGGGCCGTGGTGAAATCCGGTGCGGCGTACGTACCGGTCGATCCGCACTACCCCGCGGCGCGCATCGAGCAGATGGTGTCGGATTCCGGTGCGGCACTTGGCGTGACGGTCGCGGCCGCGCGCCCGGGACTACCGGACGGCCTCGACTGGATCGTGCTCGACGACGCCGCCGTCACCGCCCGACTCGGTGAGCTCGAGTCCTCGGCGATCGAGCAGGCGGAGCGGACGCGTCCGCTGCGTGTGTCGAATCCCGCGTGGGTGGTGTTCACCTCGGGTTCGACCGGCGTGCCGAAGGGCGTCGCCGTCACCCACTCCGGTATCGCGCACTATCGCCTCGCACAGCGATCCGATCCCGCGCTCGGGCACACCTCCCGGGTGCTGCACTTCGCCTCGCCCTCCTTCGACGCCTCACTGCTGGAGATCCTGCTCGCGGTGAGTGGCGCGGCGACGCTGGTGGTGGCGCCCCCGGCGCTGCGCGGCGGGCACGAACTCGCCGAACTGCTGCGCGAAGAGCGGATCACCCACGCCTTCGTCACCCCGGCCGCACTGGCCTCGGTGGACCCGGCCGGCCTGGACGACCTGCGGGTCGTGCTGTCCGGCGGCGACGAGGTGCCCGCCGACCTGGTGCACCGCTGGGCACGCACCGACGCTGCCGCCGCCCGGGAGTTCCGGGTGCTCTACGGCCCGACCGAGACCACCATCGTCGCCACCGCCACGGGCGGACTGCGACCGGGTGATCCCTCGACCATCGGCGGGCCGGTCCCCGGCATGCGGGCACTCGTGCTCGACACCCGGATGCGGCCCGTCCCGGTCGGGGTCGGCGGCGAGCTGTACCTGGCCGGTCCGGCGCTGGCACGCGGATACCTGAACAGGCCCGGCGTCTCCGCGGCGCGGTTCGTCGCGAACCCGTTCGGCGACCCGGGCAGCCGCGTATACCGCACCGGCGACCTCGTGCGCTGGAACCCCGACGGCGCGCTGGAATTCATGGGACGCAACGACTTCCAGGTCAAGATCCGCGGCTTCCGGGTCGAACTCGGCGAGATCGACGCCGCACTCGGCGCCCGCCCGGACGTCGGATTCGCCGTGACCGTGCCGCGCCGCGACGGCGACACACCGCTGCGGTTGGTGTCCTACGTGGTGCCCGCGGGGGCGGCGACCGTCTCCGGTGAGCAATTGCGGGCTTCGCTGGCCGAGTCGCTGCCGCCGTACATGGTCCCCGCCGCGGTCATGGTCCTCGACGAGATCCCCCTCTCACCGAGCGGCAAGCTCGACCGCAGGGCACTGCCCGTGCCCGTCCTGGCGGCCAGGCAGTTCCGCGCACCGGCCTCGCCGGTGGAGGAGATCGTGGCCGGTGTGTTCGCCGAGGTGCTCGGCATCAGCGGCGTCGGCGCCGACGACGACTTCTTCGCACTCGGCGGCAACAGCCTCATCGCCACCCGCGTGGTCGCGCGGATCGGCGCCGCACTCGACACCAACGTCCCGGTCTCGATGATCTTCGAGGCATCCACCGTCGAGAAACTCGCCGCCCGCGCCGAATCCCACACCGACACCGCCCGCATCCCGCTGACGGCGCAGCCGCGCCCGGAACACATTCCGCTGTCCTACGCCCAGCAGCGCATGTGGTTCCTCAACCGGTTCGAGCCCGACTCGCCCGCCTACAACATCCCCATCGTCCTGCGTCTGCGCGGACAGTTGGATATCGACGCGCTGCACGCGGCGATGGCGGATGTGGTCACCCGCCACGAGATCCTGCGGACCGTCTACCCGGACGTGGCGGGCGAACCGACCCAGTTCGTCATCCCC
The DNA here is from genome assembly GCF_001310275.1 of Nocardia arizonensis. GTDB lineage: Bacteria > Actinomycetota > Actinomycetes > Mycobacteriales > Mycobacteriaceae > Nocardia > Nocardia arizonensis. The sequence goes on along the minus strand of NZ_LGYZ01000049.1, from coordinate 85,787 downwards.
GCCGCCGAGGCCACGGTGCCGATGGCCGTCACCTCGGTCACCGAACCCGAACTGGCGCAGGCGGTCTCGTCGGTGGTGGCGACCCCGTTCGACGTGACGGCGCAGGCGCCGTTGCGGGTGCGCCTGTTCGAACTCGGCGACGACGAATGGGTGCTGGCCGTGGTGATGCACCACATCTGCGGTGACGGATCGTCACTGACCCCGCTCGCCCGCGACGTCATGATCGCCTACACCGCGCGGCTGCGCGAGCAGACCCCGTCCTGGAAGCCGCTCGCGGTGCAGTACGCGGACTACTCGATCTGGCAGCGGGTCGTCCTCGGCGCCGACGACGACCCCGAATCGCTCCTGCGCGCCCAGATCGACTACTGGACAACGCAGTTGGCCGATCCGCCCGCACTTCTGGAATTGCCGACCGACCGGCCGCGTCCGCCGGTCCAGTCCTACGCGGGCGCGAGTGTCCCGCTGACCGTCGACGCCGAGTCGCACGCGGGACTACAGCGAGTCGCGCGGGCACACAACACGACCCTGTTCATGGTCTTCCACTCCGCGCTCGCCGCCGTGCTGGCCCGGCTGGCCGCCACCGACGATGTCACGATCGGCACACCGTACGCGGGACGCGGCGAACCCGAACTCGACGACCTGGTCGGCATGTTCGTCAACACCCTCGTCCTGCGGACGCGGGTGACACCGGGCCTGTCGTTCACGCGGCTGCTCGAACAGGTCCGCGACACCGACCTGGCCGCCTTCGGCCACGCCGACGTCCCGTTCGAACGGCTGGTGCAGGAACTCAACCCGGTGCGGTCGCATGCCCACCACCCGCTGTTCCAGGTGATGCTGGCCTTCCAGAATGTCACCTCGACCGAGCTCGAACTGCCCGCGCTGAGCATGTCGGGCGTCGAAGCCGACACCGCCACGTCACTGTTCGACCTCCAGGTCTCGGTATCGGACCGCTACGACGACACCGGCGCACCCGCGGGCATCACCGGCGTGGTCACCTACGCGACCGATCTGTTCGACCCGGCGACCGTCACCGCGTTCGTCGACCGCTTCCGGCGTCTGCTCGACGCGCTGGTTGCCGACCCCGCGCAGGCGGTCCACGACGTCGACCTGCTCGACCCCGAAGAACGGGAAACGGTTCTGGTGCGCTGGAACGCGACCGATCACGCACTCGACCCACAGGAAACCGTCGCCTCCATCTTCGCCGAGGCCGCGCTACGCTTCGCGGACCGGCCCGCGCTGACCTTCGGCGACCGGTCGTCGACCTATGCCGAATTCTCCTCGCGCGTCAACAGATTGGCCCGCTGGCTGATTTCGCGGGGCGTGGGTCCCGAATCGCTGGTGGCGCTGCGCATGCGGCGTTCACCCGACCAGATCGTCGCCATGTACGCGGTGCACGCCGCGGGCGGCGGATACGTCCCGGTCGACCCCGACTATCCGGCCGACCGCATCGAGTACATGCTCGAGACCGCGGGCGCGAACGTGGTCCTGTCCTCCCTCGACGATCTCGACCTGTCCGTCTTCGACGACGCACCCGTCACCGACGCCGACCGCCTCGGCTGCCTGCGGCCCGACGACGTCGCCTACGTCCTGTTCACCTCCGGGTCGACCGGACGGCCCAAGGGCGTCGCGGTGACGCACCGCACCGTGGTGAACCAGCTGCGCTGGATCATCGGGACCTACGAACTCACCGCCGACGACGTGGTGCTCCAGAAGACCCCCGCCACCTTCGATGTCTCGGTGTGGGAACTCTTCGCGCCGCTCGCCGTCGGCGCCCGGCTTGTCGTCGCACGCCCGGACGGACACACCGATCCCGCCTACCTCGCCGAAACCATCGCGGCCCAACGGGTTACGGCCACGTCCTTCGTGCCTTCGATGCTGGCGGTATTCGCCGACGCCGCACCCGCGGCAGCGCTGGACTCGTTGCGCGTGTTGCTCGTCGGCGGGGAGGCGTTCGGCCCGGAGGTGGTGGCCGCGGCACGGGCGGCGCTGCCCGACACCGCACTGCACAACCTCTACGGGCCGACGGAATTCACCCTGCACGCGACCGCCCACCCGGTCCGCGAGTCCGACACCGGCCCCATGCCCATGGGCACACCGGTGTGGAATGTACGGGCCTACATTCTCGATGAGCGGCTGCGGCCGGTACCGCCCGGCGTCGCGGGCGAACTCTATCTGGCGGGCAACCAGATCGCTCGCGGCTACCACGCGCGCCCCGGCCTGACCTCGGAACGATTCGTGGCCGACCCGTACGCCGAAGGCCGTCGCATGTACCGCACGGGCGACCTGGCGCGCAGGCGGCTCACCGGCGAACTGGAATATCTGGGCCGCACCGACTTCCAGGTGAAGCTGCGCGGCCTGCGCATCGAGCTCGGCGAGATCGAGGCGGTGTTCGCCGAACACCGCGCCGTCTCGCGGGCCGTCGCCACCGTGGCCACCACCGACACGGTCGACTTCCTGGTCGTCTACCTCGTCCCCGCCGCGGGGGCCACCGTCGACACCGCCGAGGTGCTCGCCTACGCCGCCACCGAACTGCCCGGATACATGCTGCCCACCACCGTCATGGTCATCGACGCGGTGCCGCTGTCCGCCTCCGGCAAACTGGACCGCGCCCGACTGCCGGAGCCCACGCTCACGGTGGGCGAGTTCCGGGAACCGTCGACCTGGCTCGAGGAGGAGATCGCGCACACCTTCGAACAGGTGCTCGGCGTGCCCAAGGTCGGCGCCGACGACGACTTCTACGCGCTCGGCGGCAACTCGCTGCGCTCGGTGCAGGTGGTCAGCGAACTGAAGAGCGAACTGCACTTCGAGATCCCGGTCAGCTGGATGCTGTCGGACCCGAGCCCGGCCGATCTCGCCAAGCGCATCGAGACCGGCATGCGCACCGGCATCGACGCCGCCGACACCGACGCGCTCGGATTCGAGGTCCTGCTGCCGATCCGCCCCGGCGGCGAGCGCCCGCCGCTGTTCTGCGTCCACCCCGCCTCGGGTCTGGCCTGGTGCTACCACACCCTCGACAACTACGTCGCCGACGGGCGGCCGATATACGGTGTCCAGGCGCCGCAGATAGGCGGTGAGGACACCGGTCCGAGGACGATCGCGGAGATCGCGGCCCGCTACTTCGACGAGATCCGCACCGTTCAGCCGCACGGCCCCTACCATCTGCTCGGCTGGTCGCTGGGCGGCCAGATCGCCCACGCCGTCGCCGCGGCCATGCGGGAGGCGGGGGAGCAGGTCGCGCTGCTGGCGATGCTGGACTCCGAGGCGGACGGTTTCGATGCCTCCGCGGTCTCCACGATCACCGCGGGCGAGCTGATCAGCAATCTCGGCCCGGTCATGGGTATCGATTTCGTGAGTCCCGACGCGACGGCCGAGGAGGCCGCCGAGCAGATCGCCGAACGCCTCGGCGACGGCCTCGGAATCGACGCCGCGACGATCGAACGCCTGACCGACGCCTACAACCTGTCGATCCAGGCGGCGGCCGACTGGCAGCCACCGGTCGTCGACGTCGACCTGGTCTATTTCACCGCGACCAGAGAGCGGCGGTCCGACGCGGCGGGACACGAAGGATGGGCGCCCTTCGTCAGTGGCCGGATCACGAATATCGATGTCGACGCGACCCACCTGGCGATGACGGAGGCGGCCGCGGTCGCCCAGATCGCGGAGACCCTCAACGCACATCTGGATTGATTCCGGGACGGCAGCTCACGGATCGGCGGCAATTTCCGATTGCCGCCGATCCGAGCGCCGCGCGGCTTCGAATGCAGAACGGTAGGTCTCTACTCAGGAGAGAGGTAGCTCATGGGCACAGCCCACAAGCCGGTCGCCGCACGCACTTGCGCCCTACGCCCCGCCGTGGTCCTGCTTGGCGGCGCGGTCGTCGCGGCAGTCGCCGGGACCGCACCCGCACTCGCCGACGCCCACCCGTTCGCCGCGCCCGTAGCCGTCGCCGAGGCGCCCGGACCCGCCGTGTTTGCCTTGGGTGGCCCGCCGCCCGTCGACGGGCTCCTGCCCACACTGCCCGGTGTCGATCTCGCCGGACTCGTCGGCTCGGTACTCGGCCCGGCCCCCGGCGCCGTCGCACCGATGCCCGCGGCCGAGCCGGTCGACGTCCCACCGCAGTCCGATTCCGATGCGCCGCCGCTGCCCCGGGCGGAGGAGATCCGCATCGGCAGCATCGAACTCACCCGTCCGAGCACCGTCGCGCCGGAGGCGGCGGCGCAGATCAATTCGGGTGCCGCCGAGGTCGTGGACGGACTGTCGGATGTGCTCGACAGCTCCGGTGTCGACCCGGCACGCTCCGACGAGGTGGCGGACCGAGTGGTCGGTGACAGTGTGATCGGCGCGGTTGTCGGCGGTGTGGCGATCGCACCGGTGGCGGCGGCCGTCGGCGCACTCGTCGGCGGTGTGGGCGGATTCGTCCTCGGGATTCCGTTCCTGCCCACCGGTCTCGTGGTCGGGCCGGTGGTGGGCGCGGCCATGGTCGCCGCGTTCGTCGTCGCGCCCGCAGTCGTCACCGGCGCCGTGGTCGGGGCCGTCGTCGGCGCGGTCCAGGGGTGGAACGAGCCGCTTGATCCGCCGCCTGCCGTGGGCTGAACGCCGCGCGCCGGCTCGCCCGCACCGGTCCGGGCTGTCCGGCATCCGAAGGCGGCGCGGTGACCCGTGGGACTCAGGGTTTCCTTCCGACCCCGCCGTAGAGCGACACCTGCTTGTCGTGGCCGCGGGGGTGCTCGATTCCGTCGTTGCGCCACCGGTGGATCACCTCGATACCCGGCTCGACGAGTTCGAGCCCGTCGAAGAACCGCTCGACCTCGTCGCGGTCGCGGGGCCGCACCGGAATCCCGCGATCACGGTAGACTCGCAACAATCGCGCCATACCCTCCGAATCGTCTGCGCCGTCGTCGAATTCGGTGGTGACATGCGAGATCGCGAGATACGACCCGGGCGCCAACGGCTCCATCAGCGTCTTCACGATCTCGTAGACATCGCCCGGCACGAAATGCAGCAGCGCCATGAGCGAGACCGCCACCGGCTGCGACAGATCCAGCGTCTCCGTCAACTCCGGCGCGCCGATTATCGCCGCCGGGTCGGCGGCATCGGCCTGAAGATAGGTGGTCTTCCCCTCGGGGGAACTGACCAGCAGCGCACGGGCGTGCGCGAGCACGATCGGGTCGTTGTCGACGTAGACCACCCGCGACGCAGGCGCGAGTTCCTGGGCGACCTGGTGCAGGTTCGGTTCGGTCGGAATCCCGGTGCCGATATCGAGATACTGGCGAATACCCTGCCCCGCCAGAAACCGCGTCGCGTGGCGCATGAACTCGCGGTTGGTGCGCGCCGTCAAACGGACGGCGGGAAAGTCTCGCAGCGCTTGTTCGGCGGCGAGGCGATCGGCGTCGTAGAAGTCCTTGCCGCCGAGAAAGTAGTCGTACATCCGTGCCGGGTGCGCCACGTCGGTGCGCAGGTCGATGGGGCCGTCGGACACGGCGAGGTCTCCTTCTCACTGGAACGGGTTTCCGTATCGGGGTATACGGTATCCGCACCTGTCGCCCAGGCGAATTCGGCTGTCCCATCCCGATTCCGGTGCCCGCGCCACGGACGATCTCGCGAATATCGGTCTCTGATTCCGGCGTCGGTCCGCTCCCGGGGTCGCGCGGCATCCGGCGGCGCCGGGGTCGGGCGCGGGTGTCGTCGACGGCGCACGGCCCCGGGGAGCGGAAGCCACGAGATCTCCGGCGTACCGGTGGAGGATCAGATATTGACGCCGTAGTCGCGGGCGATACCGGACAGTCCGGAGGCGTAGCCCTGTCCGATCGCGCGGAACTTCCACTCGGCGCCGCTGCGGTAGAGCTCGCCGAACACCATCGCGGTCTCGGTCGAAGCGTCCTCGGTGAGGTCGTAGCGGGCCAGTTCGGCGCCGGTGGCGCGGTCGACGACCCTGATGAACGCGTTGCGGACCTGCCCGAAGGACTGCTGGCGGGCCTGGGCGTCGTGGATCGAGACGGGGAAGAAGATATTGGTGATCGTCGGCGGCGTGGCGGCCAAGTCGACGTTGATCACCTCGTCGTCGCCCTCGCCCGCACCGGTGAGGTTGTCGCCGGTGTGCTCGATGCTGCCCTCGGGGGAGCGCAGGTTGTTGTAGAAGACGAAATGCTGGTCGGAGAGCACCTTCTGGTTCGGTCCGGTCGCCAGCGCACTGGCATCGAGGTCGAAGTCCGAGCCCGTGGTCGAACGCACGTCCCAACCCAGACCCACCGCGACCGCCGTCAGATTCGGCGCCTGCTTCGACAGCGACACATTGCCGCCCTTGGCCAGCGACACACCCATATCGATTCCCTTCTCGTTCCGATAGATCGCAGTTCGTGACCGTCGTCCCGCCGTGGACCTGGACCCGAGTGATACCACCCGCGGCGGGGCACTCGCCAGGTTAGCCGGATCGGTCGCGCGAACGCTCGCCGCGCCGAAAACCCTCAGCGGACTCGAAGGCGACGGCGCGGCGAGCGTGGGAACGGCGGCACGCCGGTGGCTCACCCCGAATGGGCGACCAGGACCGGGCAATTGGCGTGCTGGACGAGGAAGTTGCTGGTGGAGCCCAACAGCAGGCCCGCGAATCCGCCGCGACCGCGACTGCCGATCACGAGCAGTTGCGCGTGCGCGGACCACTGCATGAGCGTCTGGACCGGGCCGGCCAGATACACCTTGCGGGTGACCTCGACGTCCGGGTACTTCTCCTGCCAACCCGCCATACGTTCGGCGAGTATGGCCTGCTCGGCGGTCTCGAGTTGGTTCGCGTCTATGACGATGGGATGCTTGCCGACGAATTCCCCCGCGTCCCAATCGCTCCAGGAGTGCACGGCGACCAGACTCGTACCGCGCGCGGACGCCTCGGCGAATCCCGCGGCGATCGCGGCTTCGCTGATGGGGCTGCCGTCGGTGCCGACCACGACCGGTCCCTCGTGCGGATAGTCCGTCCCCGTACCGCGTACGACGACGATCGACCCGTGACCGTGGCTGGTCACGTTGAGCAGTGTGGAGCCGAGGTGGGAGAGGGTGCCCGCGTCGCCGGTGGCGCCGAGGACGACCAGGTGCGCGGATTCGGATCGTTCGATCAGCGCCTTGGCGGGGGAGTCGTCGCAGACCTCGGTGTCGATGTCGAGGTCGGGTGCGATCTCGCGGGCGACCCCGGCCGCCTCGGCCAGCACGGTGCGGGCGTTCTCGCGCACCGAGTCGATGATCGACGGGGTGATGACCTCGCGTCCTTCGACGGTCGTGCTCAGCCGGAACAGGTCGAGGCCGAAGACGACGCGCAGCGGGCGATGACGGCGTGCGGCGGTCTCGGCGGCCCAGCGCAGGGCCGGACGGCTGCCCGCGGAACCGTTGACGCCGACGACAACCGGCGCGGGAACATTCGAATCGGGGACATCGGGTCGGGTGTTCATCGCAAGACCTTTCCGGCGAGTACTTGCCGTCAGCCGCGACGGCGGCCGCGGTGCACACCCGACGGCGCCGCGGGGACCGCGCCCCGTGCGTAGTGTGCGGGAATCGTCATGTCCCGAGACTGTCGGATTCGTGGTTCGGTCAGAAGGGCAGTCCTGCCCCGCCGTGTGTGACCAAAGAACCCCCTCGGCGGTGACCCCACGCCCGACCCGAATCGAGTGTACGGCCGCGGTGTGCGGGACGAGTGGCCTCCGTGCCCCCGACCTTGGTCCCTAGGGCCGCCGCGGAGACGGGATCAGGCTTGACGCATGAGCCGGTCGCGGTGCCGGTGAGTCGTGGAGAGGAGTGTCGGGATGTTGAAAGCAACGGTCCCTCTGGGTCGCGTCGCGGGTATCCGAATCGGGGTGCACTGGTCGGCGCTGATCACCGTCGGGTTGTTCACGTGGATGCTGGGTGGGGCGCTCACCCATGCCTACGGTGGATCGATCGGGGCGTGGCTGGTGGCCGTGGCGGGTGCGTCGGGTCTGTTCGGTTCGCTGGTGGCGCACGAGCTCGCGCACTCGGTGATCGCCCGGCGCAACGGCGTGCAGGTCGAGGGGATCGTCCTGTGGCTGCTGGGCGGGGTGTCCGAACTGCGTGACGAAGCGCCCGACGCCGGAGCGGATCTGCGCATCGCGGCGGCCGGACCCGCGATGAGCGTCGGCTTGGGCGCGGTGTTCTTCGCGGCCGCGGCGGTGAGCGCGGTCGCGGGCGGCGAACTCGTCGCATCGGCGCTCGGGTGGTTGGCGGCGATGAATATCGTGCTGGCCGTGTTCAATTCGATACCCGCCGCACCTCTGGACGGCGGACGGATACTTCGCGCGGTGGTGTGGCGCGCCAGCGGTGACCGGCTGCGGGCCGAGACCGTCGCCGCCCGCGGCGGCCGCTGGTGCGGCGGCGGCCTGCTCGCGTTGGGTGCGGCGGAGTTGCTGGTGATCGGCAACGCGGGCGGACTGTGGTTGATGCTGCTCGGCTGGTTCCTGTTCAGCGCCGCCAATGCCGAACTCACCCTCGCGGGACTGCGTCATCGCCTCGGCGACCTTCGCGTCCGCGACGTCATGACCGCCGACCCGGTCACCGTCCCGGCGGCCTGGTCGCTGGTCGAGTTCCTGAACTCTCCCGTGGCCGACACCAGCCATCGGGTATTCCCGGTCGTGGACGCGGACGGTCGTCCGGTCGCGGTCCTGTCGTGGTCTGATGTGCTTCGACTGCCCGATACCACCCGCGCCTCGGCGTCGGTGGGCGCGGTGGCCCGGCCCTTGCCCACGACCATGCGTGTCGGCGACGAGGTCCTGCTCCGCGATGTGGTCGCACGCGCGGTGCTGCGGCCGAACCTCGATCTCGTCGCGGCGGTCGGACCCGATGGCCGGATAACGGGGGTGGTGACCTCCACCGACCTCACCGCGACCTGTCAGCGCACCGCCCTCGGGCTGTCGCCGCGCCCGGCACGCACACCGGTAGACCACTCGAAAGGTTCGCGGTGACGAAGCCGCGTCGCGGTGCGCCGCGTGACCGGCCGGGGTCATGACCGGCCGGTCACGCTGTCGGCGGCGCTACCGGTGCCGGGTCGCGGACGCGGGCGGTACCTGGTCGCGAGGTGTCATTGGCGTTTGGTCGACAGATATGTGGTGATGATTACCATCAGTGCGAAGACGATGGCGATGATCACCACCGCGAGGGGCCAGTTCACGATGTCTTCCTTCCGTCGGCGTGGTTCGGTTCGTTCAGTGGCGGTGCCGCCACAGCGCGTAGGCGAGGACGCACATCACCGACCCCAGCACCCCGAATACGGGCTGTAGCCAGATGACCCGGTCCACGACGAACGGCTGGATCGCGATCCAGCCGACCAGCAGCAGACCGCTGCCCGCGCCGATGGCGATGACGCCGGGGCCGGGGCGGGCGGCGGCGGGGACGGTGGCCGTCATGGGAATCGCGACCACCAGGGTCAGCATCGTCGCGGCGAACACCGGACTGCCGAACGGCAGCCGGGCCGTGGCGTCTGCGCCGAGGTCGATCGCGCCGCAGGCGAGTCCGATCGCACCCGCGTATGCCCAGAACGCCACGAAGGCGGCGATTCCGGCCAGCGCCGTGCGCAGACGACGTTCGGTGCGTCGCTGCGCCAGGGTCGACATGGTGCCTCCGCTAGGTCGGGCCGTAGATGGTAGAGGTCCGCGTCGAGTGTCGCCGTTGTCGCCCTCGGTCCGGCAGAGGCGCAGTACCCCGGCGGTGAGGACCAACGTCGCCCCGGGTTCGGCCGCCTTCGGTCCCGCCGCCGCGACGGGCGGTCGTACGGCCGGTGTCGTGCGGTCGATGCCGAAGAGAGGGCCTTGTACCCCTGCCCGGAACGACCCGGATCGGTGAGACTCGGGATATGTACCGGAAAGATCGGTCCACGAATGCCGATTCGGCATCGTCGGCGCGAGTCGAAGGTTCGAGCGGGCCCCTCGCCGACGGTGGCCGTCGGACGTTGTGGCGGCGTTGGTTCGTCGGGGTCACGGCGGGGGAATTCCTCGGATTTCTCGCCCCCGCGTCCGCCGGCGCGCTGACCGTGGACGCCGCCGCGTCGATCGCCGCGGCGGCTCTGCTGCTCGCGGGCGTGATCGAAGGTGGAATCCTCGGCTGGTTCCAGGCTCGCGTCCTGCGCGCCGTGATCGCCGAGTTCCGGTCGATCCGATGGATCGGGGCGACGATATGCGGCGCGCTGGTCGCGTGGTCGGTGGGTACCGTGCCGATGCTGACCGACGGGTTGGCGGGCTGGCCCCCGATCGCCGTGGTCGCGGCCGCGGCGATAGGCGGCGCCGTGCTGCTTTCCTCGATCGGTGTGGCCCAGTGGCTGGTCCTGCGGAGACTTATACCCGGCGCGGTCCGGTGGATCTGGGCGACCGCGCTGGCCTGGTTGGGCGGTTTGGGCGCCTTCACCGCGTTCACGACCCCGCTGTGGCAGCCGGGACAGACGCGGGTGGTGGTTCTGGCCATCGGGGTGGTCGGCGGTGTGCTGATGGCCGCGGTGATGGCCGCGATCACCGGCTGGTTCCTGGTGCGCCTACTTTCGCCATCGTCGATGGCGACGAATGTCCCGCGCCGACGGGACCGCGGTCCCTGGTTCGCCGGGGCGGGGCTTGGTCGAATCGGAGTGGTCAGGTCACCCGGATCGCCTCCGCCGAGCGGGGAGATGTCCTGACGGCCCGGGACGCGTGCCCGGGCGGCGAGATCGGCTCCAATGGAAGGAACGGCGATGAGCGTATCCCCCGCGGTGAGTTCGGACCGCGTCGTCGTCGGCGTCGACGGGTCACAGGGATCGTGGGCCGCCCTGCGGTGGGCCGCGGAGTTCGCGGCCGCGCGCGGTCGCGAACTCTTGATCGTCCACGGCTGCGAGTCGATCGGAACCAGTTGGGTGGCAGGGGATTACGAGATTCTGCTGCCCTCGGTCATCGACACGGTGCGTGAGCAGGGCCAACGGGTGCTCGCCCGCGCCGAGGACATCGCGCTGGCCGTCGCACCCGGCCTGCGCGTGTCGAGCGAGCTCGCGACCGACAGCGGACGACGTCTGCTGATCGAGCACAGTCACGACGCGGACGCCGTGGTGCTCGGTGCGACCGGCAATACCGGGACGATCGCGCATCTGGGTTCGACGTTGCTTGCCGTGACCGCTCACGCCGAGGGACCGGTCGTCGTGGTCCGGGGCGAAACGGACGCGGACGGCGCGATCGGCCGGGTCGGACCGGTGGTTGTCGGCGTCGACGACGATCCGTCCTGCGCGGCCGCGATCGCCGCCGCGTTCGCCGAGGCCGACGCGCGCGGGGCCGAACTCGTCGCCGTCCACTGCCGAAACGATTGGGCCTACGCGGGATTCGACGACAGGACCGGCCGTCCCGACGACGAAGCCGACCGGCTCGCCGACGCGATCCTCACCGAACGGCTCGCGAGAGGGCGGCAGAGGTATCCGCGCGTGCGGGTGCGCAGGCAGGTGCGGACGGCCGAACCTGGACACTGCTTGCTGGCGATGTCGAAACAGGCCAGGTTGGTGGTCGTCGGCAGCCGGGGCCGAGGCGGATTCGCGGGCCTGCTGTTCGGTTCGACGGTGAACACTCTGGTCCAGCACGCCGCGTGCCCGGTGATGGTGGTGCACCCGGTCGCCGCGCCGACGGCGCACATCCCGCGCACGACGGCCGTCGGTGCGGACGACCGAGCGGACTCGCGGCCGATCGTGGCGCGGGCCGGTTCGTCGGCGGCCACGCCAGGCGAGGGAGGGAGTTGATGGTGTCGGGTGCTATCGGAGGCGAGGTGGACGGCGCGGTCGCCGGAATGCTCGGACGTCGCGCGATGGTCGGCGCGGTGATCGCAGTGATTCGCGACGGCCGGGTGGAATCCCTGACAGCGCACGGCATGTCGAATACCGCCGCGCGGCGACCGGTCACCGAGGACACGGTGTTCCGTATAGCGTCGATCACGAAGACGTTCACCGCGATCGCGGTCATGCGCCTGTGGGAACAAGGCCGGGTCGACCTCGACGCGCCCGCACAGGAATACCTACGCGCCTATCGTCTGGTCACGGACAGACCGGAATTCCCGCCGCCGACGCTGCGGCACCTGCTGACCCACACCGCGGGCATCGGCGAGACCGCGCGCCCCGGCAGGCTCGCGCTCCCCGATTTCGGGGAGAGTGTCGAGCCGGGGCGTGCCGTCCCAACCCTGGCCGAGTACTACCGGGGCGCGCTGGCGGTGCACGCGGAACCGGGAACGCGATGGACCTACTCGAACCACGGTTTCGCCACCCTCGGGCAGATCGTCGAGGATCTCAGCGGCGTGCCGCTGGCGGTGTACCTGCGCGAGCACGTCTTCGAACCGTTGGGTATGCACGACACGAGCCTGTCGCCGTGGGGCTATCCGCAGGCGCGCCTGGCGACCGGCTACACATTCCACCGCCGCGGACCGCGGGCCGTCCCGATGCGCGAAATGGTGACCGCGGGCGCGGCATCGGCGTACTCGACCGCCCGCGACATGGGGCGTTATCTCGCGGCGCTGATGGGTGGCGGCGCGAACGAGTTCGGCGCGGTACTCGCCGCCGACACCCTCGCGATGATGTTCGAGCCGCACTATCAACCGGATTCGCGGCTACCGGGCATGGGACTGGGCTTCTTCCGCGCCGAGTTGGGCGGGCATCGTCTGGTGGAACACCAAGGCGTCCTCACCGGCTTCGACTCGCAGATATGGGTGGCGCCCGAGGACAGAGTCGGGGTGATGGCGTTCACCAACGGCGCGCATCGAGCGGTGCTGTGGCTGCCCGCCGAGACCTCGAACCTGATGCGGCGGCTACTCGGTACCGAGGAGGACGGCATCCGCGAGGACCTCCCCCAGCGGCCTGCGATCTGGGACGCGCTGTGCGGCGACTACCGCGTGCCCCGACGGCTCACCGACGTGCGCACCCGAGCGATGGTCGGCGCGGGCCTGCGTGTTCAGGTCCGCGGGGGGCGACTGGTCCTGCGCGTGCTCAGCCCGCTGCCCGCGCTGTATCGAGGCATACCCTTGCACCCCGACGATCCCGACGACCCGTGGGTCTTCCGCGTCGACCTCGCCGAGCACGGTCTCGGCAGCCTGCGCGTCGTCTTCGCGCCCTCGCCCCTGTCCGGTTCCACCGCGATGTACCTGGAGGCCGCACCGATCACGGCGCACCGCCGCCCGACGCGATCGGCCCGATCCTCCGGTAGCTGACGGTCGAATTCCGCCGATGTCGCAGTGCGCCCCCGTGGCAAGGGGGCGACGAGCGAGCCGGCGTGCGGCCCGCTCAGCCGTCGGCGCCGTCGGAGTGCGCCGCGCCGGTGGCGAGAGTCGTTGTGCGCCGGAGGTATTCCTCGTCATCGATCTCGCCGCGGGCGTACCGTTCGGCGAGGATCCGCTGTGGGTCCGGGCGGTGGGGGGTCACCGTGGTGGACGGCGGCGCACCGTTGGCGTAACGGACCAGGAGGACGATCCCCGCGATCACCAGCGCCCAGAACACGATCATGCTCACGGCCATCAGCCCCAAGCCCCATCCGCCCATTCCCGGGCCGTACCACATCATCACCGCTACTCTCCACCGATTCACATCGGCATAGTCATCGGCGGAAACAGGCCGAGGTCCTGCATCCACATCATGATCGCGTGCATCACCTGCATCATCGGTGAACCCATGTCCATCACGTCCGCCTTCTTGCTCCTCGGCTGCTCAGGTCCGACCCGCGGCGACGACCGGTACGGTCGCGGTGCCGCGTTCGGCGCGTTGTTCGACGCCAAGCAACATCTTTCGTTCCATTACCCAGCTCCCCGGTTCCATGATCAACCGGTTGAAGAGCCGGACGGGTGCGGCGGCGCCGGGTAACGCGATCCGGTTGCGGCTGACCAATCGTGTGCCGCCGCCGTCCGGGTAGAGCCCGAAAGCCCAGACCCAATGTCCGTCGGTCGAGCGGAAGACCAGTGCCCGTTCGGGTTCGAGCACCGCCACGCGCAGTGTCGGTCCGCTCTCGCCGAGTGTGAATTCGTCTCCGACCGCGAGGTTCTGGAATTGCGGCAGGATCTCCTCGGCGCTGTGCATGTCCAGCCCGAGCAGATTCTCGATCCAGTCGTAGGTGTAGGCGCCGCCGCGGCCGGGGCCCATCTGCACCAGCCACGGCCAGATCGCGGCGGGTTCGGTGTCGATGGTGACGGATCTGGTCGTCACGATGTCGGGTGTGGGCAGCAGATCGTCGCCGGGCATCGTTCGTTTCACCTCGTCGGAGGTCGAACCCCAGTTGAGGCAGCGATCGCGCACCAGCGCCTGGTAGCCCACCGCCAGTCCGACAAGGTATGTCGCGATCCCGATTCCGATCGCCGTCGTCTTGTTCATACCGATACGGTCTCGCGGAATCGGAGACGGTTGAAGGGCACTTCGACCCGTGCCGGAATCGACCATGGTCTTCGTTTCGACGAGCGGCTGAGCGACGGCTCTTCCGGTGCGTGGGGCCGTTGTCGAGAGGACCTTCGGCCCTGACCCTCGCGTTCGGATACGACCAGACTCGAATCGGGCGAACACCCAGCGACGGGAGTGTCGGCATGAGTATCGGCGATACCGTGATGATCGACCGCGCCGGCCTCGACCACATGATCGAGGTGTTGCGAGCGCGCGGATTCCGCGTGATCGGCCCGCGCCTTCGCGACGACGCGATCGTGCTGGACGACCTCGAGTCCGGGACGGAGCTGCCCGGGGGATGGGGTGTGGAGACCGCGCCCGGTCGTTACCGGGTGTTCCGCCGCCCGGACGAAGCGGTGTTCGCTCATTCCGCCGGACCCGGATCGTGGAAGCAATTCCTGCATCCGCCCCGCCGGAAGGTGTGGCAATCCGGCCCCGACCTGACCCTGCAAACGGCCGACGAACCGCGGACGCCGCTGGCACTGCTCGGTGTGCGCGGCTGCGATCTCGCGGCGATCGCCGTGCTGAGCCACGTACTGGACGGGGGCGAATACCCGGATCCGGCCGCCGCGGCTCGGCGGCGCGGGCTGTTCGTGATCGCGGTGAACTGCACCGAACCCGGTGGCGTGTGCTTCTGCGCGTCGATGGGGACCGGACCGGCCGCGGGGGCGGGATACGACCTGGCGCTCACCGAGCGCGTCGACGAGTTCGGGCACCGCTTCCTGGTCGAGGTGGGCAGCGACGCGGGCGACGACGTACTGGCCGCACTCGCCACGCGAACCGCGCGACCGGCGGAACTCGCCGACGCGCGGGCGGCCGTCATCGCGGCCACCGACCGGATGGGCCGCACCATGCCCGATGTCGACGTGCGCGCGCTCATCGGCGACTCCCGGGAGTCACCGCGCTGGGACGAGATCGCCTCCCGGTGCCTGACCTGCGCCAATTGCACCATGGTTTGCCCGACCTGCTTCTGCACCAGCACCGAGGACGTCACCGATCTCACCGGCGACCACGCCGAACGCTGGGAGCGCTGGGCCTCCTGTTTCGAGTTGGACTTCTCCTACCTGCACGGCGGCAGTGTCCGGCAGTCCGGCGCCGCCCGCTACCGGCAATGGCTCAGCCACAAGTTGAGCACCTGGTACGACCAGTTCGGCACCTCGGGCTGCGTGGGCTGCGGGCGGTGCATCGCCTGGTGTCCGGCGGGCATCGATCTGACCGTCGAGGTCGCGCGTTTCGCCGCCGATGCCGAGAGCCCGACGTGATCGCGGCCGCGGAACTGGCGCGCTTCGCCCCGCTGTCCGAACTCGACGCCGCGCATCTGGCGACGTTGGCGCGGACGGCGAGCGAAGTCCGCTATCCGGGCGGGCATCGGCTGCTTGTGGAAGGCGGTCGGGCCGACCGATGCTGGTTGATCGCGCAGGGGCAGGTGGTGCTCGACGCGCACGTACCGGGACGCGGCGAGGTCGTCGTGCAGACGCTCGGTCCGGGGGATCTGCTCGGCTGGTCCTGGCTGGTGCCGCCCTACCGATGGCAGTTCGGGGCCCGCACCGCCGAACCGGTCCGGGCGATCGAGTTCGACGCGGCCACCTTGACCCGTTTCGGCGATACCGATCCCGAATTCGGCCACGCCCTGACCAGGATGCTGCTGACGGCGGTGCTGGATCGGTTGCACGCCACCAGGGCCCGCCTGCTCGACCTCTACGCCGAGCCCGCCGAACTCCGGGTGGAGGCGAGACGATGAACCGCGTCGACGAGGTCATGCGGCCGTACCGAGTCGTCGAAAGGACGCCGCAGACGGCGGACACGGTGACGCTGCGGTTGCGGCCGGTCGCCACCGCCGCGCCGCGGTTCCGAGCGGGACAGTTCATGATGCTGTATCGGTACGGCATCGGCGAGGTCGCGATCTCGATCAGCGGGAACCCGCGGGCGGGCGACGACGTCGTGGAGCACACCGTCCGCGGTGTCGGCGCGATCAGCCGCGCGTTGTGCGACACCCGCGTCGGCGGCCTGATCGGAGTGCGCGGGCCGTTCGGCATGGGCTGGGACATCGAGTCCGCGGACGGGCGCGATCTGGTCATCGTCGGTGGCGGAGTCGGATTCGCGCCACTGCGCCCGGTGGTGCTCGGCGCGCTCGCCCGGCGCGCGGCATACCGCAGGGTGGTGGTGCTCACCGGCGCCCGCACCCCGGCCGACATCCTGTTCCGGCGCGATCAGGGGCATTGGCACGCATCGGGCGCGGCCGAGGTGCACCACACCGTCGATCGGCCGGCGCCCGGCTGGAACGGGCCGGTAGGTTTCGTCACCGAACCGCTGGCCCGGCTCGCCCTCGACGCGGCCCGCACCACGGCCTTCTTGTGCGGTCCCGAGCCGATGATGCGCCTGTGCGCGCAGACGCTGCTGCGCAAGGGCGTCGCGGCCGGCGATATCCGGGTCTCGCTGGAACGCAATATGCAGTGCGGTGTCGCCCGGTGTGGGCACTGTCAGCTCGGTGGACTGCTGCTCTGCCGGGACGGGCCCGTGGTGGACTATACGGTGGCCGAACCCCTGCTCTCGGTGCGGGAGCTGTGATGGACACTCCCACGCTCGCGGTCTGGAAATTCACCTCCTGTGACGGCTGTCAGCTCACGCTGCTCGACTGCGAGGACGAGTTGCTGACGCTCGCGGGCCGGATACACATAGCCCACTTCACCGAGGCGAGCAGCGCGGTCCGGCCGGGGCCCTACGACGTGTCGCTGGTGGAGGGCTCGATCACGACCCCGGAGGAACAGCGGCGGATCATCGAGATCCGCGCACAGTCACGGGTACTCGTCGCGATCGGCGCCTGCGCCAACCACGGCGGCATTCAAGCGCTGCGCAACTTCGCCGACGTCGCCGAGTTCGCCTCCGTCGTCTACGCCAGTCCGCAACATATCGCGACGCTGTCCACCGCGACGCCGATCAGCGCGCACGTTCGGGTGGATCTCGAACTGCGCGGATGCCCGATCGACCGCGGCCAACTGGTGCGGACCCTGTGCGCGCTGCTGGAAGGACGAGCCCCCGATCTACCGGACACCAGCGTGTGCACCGAATGCAAGCGGCGCGGCAACACCTGCGTGACCGTGGCGAACGGCACCCCCTGCCTCGGACCGGTCACCCACGCCGGATGCGGCGCGCTGTGCCCCACCTACCAGCGCGGCTGCTACGGCTGCTTCGGCCCCATGACGAAGCCGAACGTCGGTGCGCTGCTGCCGATCCTGCGGGTCAACGGCATGTCGACCGACGACATCGACCGCGTGTTCGCCACCTACGCCGCCGCTGCCCCCGAGTTCGCCGACAGGAGCGACGATGAGCCATCGCAGTAGGCAGTTACGGGTCGGCTCGCTGGCGAGGGTGGAGGGCGAGGGCGGGCTTCGGGTGACCGTCGACGGCGGACGGGTCGACCGCGCGGAGTTGCGCATCTACGAGCCGCCGCGCTTCTTCGAGGCATTCCTGCGTGGCCGCGCCTACACCGAGCCGCCGGATATCACGGCGCGGATTTGCGGAATCTGCCCGGTCGCCTACCAGACCAGCGCCTGTAACGCGCTGGAACAGGCATGCGGGATCGAACTCGACCCGGCCCTGCGTGATCTGCGGCGGCTGCTGTACTGCGGTGAGTGGATCGCCAGTCACGCCCTGCACATCCATCTGCTGCACATCCCGGATTTCCTCGGCTACCCCGACGCCATCTCCCTGGCGGCCGATCACCGCGAACTCGTCGAGCGGGGCCTTTCGCTCAAGAAGGCGGGCAACGCGCTGCTCGAACTCCTCGGAGGCCGGTCGATCCACCCGATCAACGTCCGGCTCGGCGGCTTCTACTCGACACCGAGCCGCGCGGCGCTGACCCCCGTGGCCGAATCACTGCGCCGCGCACAGGACTTCGCCGTGGACACGGCGCTGGCGGCCGCCGAGTTCGATTTCCCGGACCGCACGCTCGACCACGACCTGCTCGCCGCCGTCGCGCCGGACCGGTACGCGATCGAGGACGGCAACCTGCGCACCGGCAGCGGAACGGTGTTCCCGCCGTCGGCGTTCGGCGATCACGTGGCCGAGCACCAGGTCGCGCATTCGACCGCGTTGCACGCCCGACTCGACGGCAAGCGATACCTCACCGGTCCATTGGCCCGGTACTCGCTGAACCACGCTCGGCTCTCGCCGTTCGCCCGCGAGGTGGCCGCACAGGTCGGTCTGGGCACGGAGTGCCGAAATCCCTTCCGCAGCATCCTCGTTCGCGCTGTCGAAGTCGTCTACGCGGTCGAGGAGGCGCTGCGGCTCATCGACGCCTACGAGCCGCCGGCGCGTGCGTCGGTGCCGGTGCCGCCGCGCGCGGGGGTGGGTCACGGGATCAGCGAGGCGCCGCGGGGGCTGCTGTATCACCGCTACGAGCTGGACGCCGACGGAATCGTCCGCGCCGCGGTCATCGTGCCGCCCACCGCGCAGAACCAGACCGCGATCGAGGACGATCTGCGTGACGTCGTGGCCGACCACCTCGACATGGACGACGCCGCGCTCACCGCGCTGTGCGAACGCACGATCCGCAACTACGACCCCTGCATCTCCTGCTCGGCCCACTTCCTCGACCTCGAGGTGCTGGGCCGGTGACCGCCCCACGCGCGGTCGTGATCGGCGTGGGCAACGAATTCCGCGGCGACGACGGAATCGGGCCGGTGGTCGCCGCTCGTCTCGACGAGTTGGCACTGCCGGATGTCCGGGTGCGCACCTGTGACGGCGAGCCGACCGCGTTGTTGGACATGTGGTCCGGCGCCGAATTGGCCGTGGTGGTCGACGCCGTCCTCTGCGAACCCTCGACGCCGGGGCGGATATGGCGCACCACCGTTGACGGTCTGCACGGCCTCGCCCATGCCGCGAGTTCCCATGCGCTCGGCGTCCCGGAGGCGGTACCCCTCGGACGTGCGCTCGGTCGTCTGCCCGGGGAACTAGTCGTCGTCGCCGTCGAGGCCGAACGCGTCGACCTCGGCGTCGGTCTGTCCGAAGCAGTGGCGCGTTCCGAACCCGAGGCGGTGGCGGCGGTGCTGGCCGAACTCGCGCGTCTCGGCATCGGTCCGACACCGCCGCCATGCCGGTGACCTCGGCGGTGCGGCCGGTCGGTTGGGCGGGTCAGCGTCGGTCGGCTCGGCGATCGGTGGCGATCGCGGCCGATTCGGCGGTGAGCTTGTCGACCAGCCATTCTTCGGCGTAGTCGGCGACCTGGGTGAGGTCTTCGGGTTCGGCGCAGCGACGGGAGGCGTCGGGTACGACCCGGACCTGTGTCTCGCACGACATCTCCCGCGCGGCCCTGCGGTTGGCCTCGAGTAGGCCGTGGTCGATGCCGCCGACGATGAACAGTGTCGGCGCGCGGACCTCCGCGATCGCCGGCCCCGTGAGGTCCGGTCGTCCGGCGCGGCAGACGATGGCCCCGATCCGCATGGCGGAGTCGGTCGAGGCCCGCAGTGCGGCGGCGGCGCCGGTGTCCGCGCCGAAGTAGCCGACCGGCAGTCCCGCGACCTCCCGCTGGGCGGTGACCCACCGGGTGGTCGAGACGAGTCGCCGTGTCAGGGTGTCGATTCCGAAGACGTGTCGGCGGCGCAGCTGTTCCTCGGGGGTGAGCAGATCGGCCGACATCGTCGCCAGACGCGCGCGGTTGAGCCTTCCCGCGATGTAGCGGTTGCGCGGGCTGAACCGTCCGTCGGCGCAGGCCAGCACGAACACCACGGCGCCGATCGGATTCGCGGGCACGGTGAGCTGTGCGAAGACCGCGACGTCGGCGGTTTCGACTCGGACCGATTCGTCGCGAAGGGGCGGCGGTTCGTCCACGTCGAACGGCGGTGCGGGGTAGGGCAGGTGTCGGGCCGCCCGATGCAGGTAGTCGATGACATCCTCGTCGGTGACCTGCTCGAACCGGTGATACCAGCGGCCGAGGGCGTCCGGATGGGTCGGTGCGGCCAGGCAGACCACCTCGTCGGCGTCGGGCAGCGGGAAGGCGTACGGGTCCGCGACCGGGACGGCGACCACGATGCGGCGGGCGCCGCGTGCCCGCGCGTCCCGACAGGCCGCGCGCATGGTCACACCGGTCACGATGCCGTCGTCGACGATCACCACCGTGCGATCGAGCAGGGACAAGCGCGGTCGCACACCGCGCAATCGGGCGGCGTGCCGGAGCAGATCGTGGCGCGCGTTGTGCTCTACCCGGCGCATCTCGCGGCTCGTGAGTCCGCCGCGATCGACGATCCGGTCGTCCACAACCACGCTGCCGTCCTCGCTCAGCGCGCCGTAGCCGACCTCCGGTTGATGCGGCAGGCCGAGCTTCTGCACGACGATCACATCGAGAGGAGCGGCCAGGCAGACCGCCACGGCGTGCGCGACGGGTACGCCGCCGCGCGGCACGCCGACCACGACCGGATCTTCGCCGCGTACACCTTCCAGCCGGGCCGCCAGTCGGCGTCCGGCGTCTCGCCGGTCGGCGAATCGCGCCACCGGCTCGGGAGCCATCTCAGGTCTCCGTCGCGCCGTCACGGAGTTCGGGCGCTTCCTCGGTGAGGAAGTCGACACAGGACCGAATGGTCGCCAATCGCGGATAGTCGCTCTCCTCGATCCGGCGGCCCGCCGCGGAGAGCCGTTCGACGAAGGTCAGGAAGTCGATCGAGTCGAGTTCCAGCGTGCTGCGCAGGGGAGCGTCGACATCGAGGGCGTCGATCTCGGCCTGCGTGGCGAATCCGCGCAGACAGGCGCGAACGGTGTCCTCGGCGACCGTGCGGGAGGGTGCCTTACTCGTCATATTCACAACTCCTCGGGGTGTTGGAGCAGTTCGGAGATGGTGTTGAGGAAGCGGGCGCCGATGGCGCCGTCACTGGCGCGATGGTCGGCCGACAGCGTCGCGCACACCTGCGGGCGCACGCCGAGCATTCCGTCGACCGCGCAGGGACGTTCGGTCACCGCGCCGAATCCGACAATGGCGACCTGCGGGGCGGCGATCACGCCGAAGACCGAGTCGACACCGAGGTCGCCGAGGTTGGTGACCGTGATCGTGGCCGGGACGGTGTCGGTCGACCGCAGGCGTGCCGCGCGGGCGCGGGCGACCACGTCGCGCAGTGCGCCCATCATGGCCTGCGGGTTCAGGTCGGCGGCGTCGGGGATGGTGGGCAGGGCGATGCTGCCGGGTAAGGAGACGACCATGCCGAGGTGCACGGCCGTCGCGGGGCGGAATCGGTCGTCGACCCAGTGCCCGTTGGTTTCCGGGACGATCGTGGCCGCGCGCGCGGTGGCGCACAGCAGCACGGCGGAGGTGAGCACGCGTTCGGCGACCGCCGCTCGCCGGTTGCGTTCTCGCAGCCAGCGCATCGTGGTGTCCAGGTCGATCGTGCTCGACAGGTAGTAGTGCGGGACGGTCTGTTTCGACCGGGTCATCGCCGCGGCGATGAGCGTGCGAACGGCGTCGGGATCGTGGCGGTGATCCTTCGCGGCTTCGCCGGTAGGTGTCGTTTCGACCGGCGTGTGCTCGGTTCGTGGCGCGGGCCCCGCGGCGGTGGCCGCCGTGATATCGGTGGCGCGGATGTCGCGGGCTCTGATCGCCCCGCCAGGGCCGGTTCCGTTGATCGCGGCGAGGTCGACAGCCGATTCGGCGGCCAGTCGCCGGGCGTAGCCGGAGGCGCGCGCGAATTCCGTGGACGGCGGGCGCTGCCCGCCGGCGTCGGCGGACGCGCCGGCCGCGGCCGCCACTTCGCCGTCGCGGTGTTCGGTCGAGGACTTCGCCTCGACCTCCCGCGCGATATCCGCCCGCACGATCCGCCCGTCCGGTCCCGATCCGTGCACCTCGGCCACGTCGAGGCCGGCTTCGTCGGCCAGTCGGCGGATCAAGGGGGTGGCGCGTACCGCGCCCGCGGCCTCCGGCGGCGGCGCGGTTTCCGGCGCGGGCCGTGGCGGCGCTGTCGCGGCCGTGTCGATCGTCGCCAGCGGGGTGCCGACGGGCACCGTCGCGCCTTCGGGCACCAGCAGCGAGCCGACGACGCCGTCGTCGAAGCACTCGACCTCGATCGCCGCCTTCGTCGTGTCCACCTCGGCGACGATGTCCCCGCTGTGCACGGCGTCGCCGGGATTGACCAGCCACCGCAGCAGCGTGCCCTCGGTCATGTCGGCGCCAAGTGAGGGCATGCGGAAATCGACCATGTCAGCTCACCACCCGTCGGATCGCGTCGACGACAGCGTCCGGTCCTGGCAGCGCGGCGTCCTCGAGTTGTTTGGCATACGGAATCGGCGCCTCGGCGGTGCACACCCGCGCGATCGGCGCGTCCAGGTCGAAGTAGGCGTACTCGGCGGCGCGAGCGGCGATCTCGGCGGCGATACCCACGCTGCGCCACCCCTCGTCCACGATCACCAGTCGGTGGGTCCGCGCGATGGACTCCAGCAGGGTGTCCTCGTCGAGCGGCCGCAGGGTCCGCAGGTCGATCACCTCCGCCGAGACACCTTCGCCGGCGATCCGCTCGGCGGCCTCGAGGGCGACGCGCAGCGACCCACCGTAGGCGACGAGGGTCAGGTCGGCGCCCGGCCTGCGCACGACGGCGCGGTCGATATCGACGGCTCCCGCGTCCGGCGGCAGTTCGGCTTCGGTGTTGTAGAGCGCGATCGGTTCGAACACGATCACCGGGTCCGGGCTCTGCAACGCGGACCACAGCATGCCGCGCGCGTCGGCGACGGTCGCGGCCGATACCACCCGAAGGCCAGGGATGTGGGCGTAGAAGTTCTCGAGGCTGTGGGAATGCTGCGCCGCCAGTTGTCTTCCCGCGCCGGTCGCCATGCGGATGACCAGCGGCACCCCGAGCCGACCGGCGGACATGTGCCGCAGTGTCGCCGCGTTGTTGAGGATCTGGTCGAGGGCGAGCAGGCTGAAATTGACGGTCATGACCTCCACGATCGGGCGCAGCCCGCCGAGTGCCGCTCCGATACCCGCGCCGACGAACGCGGATTCGCTGAGTGGAGCGTCGCGGATACGCGTCGGCCCGAATTCCTCGAGCAGACCGCGGCTCACACCGAAACAGCCGCCGTACGCGCCGACGTCCTCGCCCATGAGGAAGGTCCGTTCGTCGCGGTGCAGCGCCTCGCGCAATGCTTCCCGCACCGCCTCTCGGTAGCTGGTCATGAGGTTTCCGCGTACACGTGGCGGGTGAGATCGGCCGTGGGTTCGAGTGGACCGGCCTCGGCCGCGGCCACGGCGTCGTCGAGTTCGGTCTCGATCGCCGATTCCCAATCGCGCTGGTCGCTTTCGGAGCATGCGCCCGCGTCGAGAAGCGCTCGGGTCAGTGCCGGAATGGGATCGCGCGCCCGCCACTTCTCGATCTCGGCCTTGTCCCGGTATCGGTCGGCGTCGTAGAGCGAGTGGGCGCGGAAGCGATATGTCCGCATCTCGAGCAGGCACGGACCGCCGCCGCCGCGGATGTACTGCACCGCCCGCCGCGTGGCGAGGGCCACCGCTTCGGCGTCCATGCCGTCCACCGGCCAGGAAACCAGTCCGTAGCTCGCGGCGCGCAAGGCCAGATCGGTGGCGGCGTGCTCGCGCGCCAGCGCGGTGCCCATGGCGTAGCGGTTGTTCTCGCAGGCGAACAGGACCGGAAGACGCCACAGCGCGGCGAGATTCAGACATTCGTGGAATTCGCCTTCGGCGGCGGCGCCGTCGCCGAAGAGGCAGACGGTGACCGCCGGGGATTCGCGCAGCGAGTCCGCCAGCGCCAAACCGACCGCCAGCGGCAGCCCGCCGCCCACGATCGCGTTGCCGCCGTAGAAGCGCCGCTCGGCGTCGAACAGGTGCATCGATCCGCCCCGGCCGCCGCTGCATCCGCTGGTGCGCCCGAACATCTCCGCCATCAGCGCGGCGGTCGGAATGCCGCGCGCCAAGGCATGCCCGTGCTCCCGGTAGGTCGAGACCACCGAGTCCTCGGGTCCGATCTCGTGGAAGAGTCCGGCGGCCACGGCTTCCTCACCGATATAGAGGTGCAGGAAGCCGCGGATCTTCTCGGCGCTGTAGAGCCGCACGCAGCGCTCCTCGAATCTGCGGATGCGCATCATCTGGCGCAACAACGCGATCCGTTCCTCGTCGGAAATGCCCACTACGTCGCTCCTTCGAGGGAGGAGGTGTCACCTTCGGGCAGCCCGAGTTCGCGCGCCTTGAGCAGACGGCGCATCACCTTTCCGCTGCGCGTGTGGGGGAGTCGGTCGGCGAAGTCGAGGTGTCGGGGCGCGACCGATCCGAGCGAGCGGCGGCCGAAAGCGAGTAGTTCGGTCCGCAGTTCCTCGGTGGGCGGGTGACCGGGCAGCAGGGTGACGAACGCCTTGACCACCTCGCCCGCGACCGGGTCGGGGGTGCCGATGGCGCCCGCCTCGGCGACCGCCGGATGCGCCATGAGCACGCTCTCGACCTCGAAGGGCCCGATGAGGTGTCCGGCGGATTCGATGACGTCGTCGGCGCGCCCGATGAACCAGTAGTAGCCGTCCGCGTCGCGCCGGGCCAAGTCGCCGGACAGGTACCAGTCGCGCACGAACGCACGCTCGTAGCGTTCGTGGTCGTTCCAGTAGCCACGGAACATCGATGGCCAGCCCGCGCGTATGGCCAGCTCGCCGACTTCACCGGTCCCGGCGGGCTGGACGCCCCCGTCGACGACGGCGGCGCGTCCGTCGCTGCCGCGTCGCACGATGGTGGCCTCGATTCCCGGCAGGGGCCTGCCCATCGACCCGGGCCGCACTTGTTCGGCCGCGAAGTTGGCGATCATGATCGCGCCGGTCTCGGTCTGCCACCAGTTGTCGTGCACCGTTCTGCCGAGTACCCGTTTGCCCCACACCACGATTTCGGGGTTGAGAGGTTCACCGACACCCGCGACGAAGCGCAGGTTCGACAGGTCGGCGCCGGGCGGCAGTCGGTCACCGCCGCGCATCAGCATGCGCAACGCCGTCGGGGAGGTGTACCAGACCGAGATCCGCTCGGCGGTGAGGATGTCGTACCAGCGTCGCGTGTCGAACTCGGCTTCGTCGCTGATCACGGTGACGCCGAGACACAGCGGGGCGATCACGCCGTAGGACATGCCCGTGACCCATCCCGGATCCGCGGTGCACCAGAAGCGGTCACCCGCACGCAGATCGAGCGCGTATCGGGCGCTGACCCGGTGTGCGAGCACGGCGCCGTGCACATGGACGGCGCCCTTCGGTTTGCCCGTCGTGCCGCTGGTGAAATGCAGCAGCGCGGGCTCCTCGGGATCGGTGTGTTCGATGGGGAAGGTGTCCGAGACCGACGCCATGGCCTGCGACAGCTCGATCAGGCCACCCCCCGATTCGAGTCCGAGGTCGTCGGTGACGAGAACGTTGCGCAGCGCGGGCACCGCGTCGCGATGCGGCGCGACCTTTCGCCGGTACAGCTCCGTCGTGGTCACCAGGGTCGTCGCCCCAGAGATCTCGAGCCGTTGCCGGACCGGCTCGGGGCCGAAGGCCGAGAACAGCGGCGATACGACGCAGCCGGCCTTCCACGCGCCGAGGGCGGCTATGTACAGCTGCGGGGTGCGTCCGAGCAGCAGACAGATCCGTTCGCCGCGCCGCACCCCCAGCGAGCGGAGCACACCGGCGAACCTGTTGCTGAGGACGGCGAGGTCGGTGTAGGTCAGTTCGATTCCGCCGCCCGCCACGCTCAGCCAACGCAGCGCCGTCATCTCGGCCGTGGGCGTGCCCAGATGTCGGTCGACGGCTTCGTGTGCGATGTTCAGCGCGCCGCCCGGAAGTCCGGCCAGCGCCGACCGCGCTGTCTGCCAGTCGAATTCGCGGCAGGAGAGGTCGTAGTCGGTCATCGCGCAGCCGGCGCGCTCGTCCGCGGTCTTCTCGATCGGTTCCCAGGTCAACGGCTCGAAATCGGTGGTTCGGGCGCTCGTGTCGGTCATGTGGGCCTCCGGGTACCCGCGACCACCGTGCCGGGCGTCGAGGGCGGAATGCGGATCGTTGCGTGCGAATATGTCGACCGTGCCGTCCCCCGGCGTTCGATCGGCGGGGGACAGGGCACGGATGACCGGCGCGGGCTACTCTCCCGCTTTGACCTCGATCTTCTTGGCGGCTTGCTTCGCCTCGGCCATAGGCACCGTGACGGTCAGAATCCCTTTGGCGTATTCGGCGTCGACACCTTCCTCCTGGGCGCCTGCGGGCAGCGCGATGGTGCGGACGAAGGAGCCGTAGCCGAACTCCGATCGGCCGTTCTCCTCCTTCTGCACACTGCGCTCCGCTCGGATGGTCAGATGTCCCTCGGCGACGGTGACCTCGAGGTCCTTGGCCGGATCGATGCCGGGAATTTCGGCGCGGACGGTGTAGTGGCCGTCATCGAGGGCGTCTTCCAACCGGATCGTATGGAAATTGAACATCGGCGTGAGCGTGCCGACGGGAGTGAATGCGTTCCACAGGTCGGTGAAATCCGGCATCAGCGAGCCGCGGGAGCGATGGACAGGAAGCAGACTCATGGAATTCTCCTCGTGTCGCGAGTATGCGCTTACCGTCGCTATTCCACTCCGATGGCGGCGGCGGGAGTAGGGGCCTCGGGTCGACGGCCGTGAGGACCGAAGTCCTCTGACGCGAGTGACGGTGACGCCGGGACGGCCTGTCACCGCCCGCACCGAAGCCCCACCGCCGACCTCGGGCCCGGAGCGCTGCCCGGCTCGCAGGTCGCGCAGCGCGCTGGTCGCCGGATGGCACGCGCCGTGGCGGGAGCCGGGTGTCCGGTCGGCGGATCGACGTCGAGTAGGCTGCCGGGCTGGAATGTTCTCGCCAGGTCAGGACTGCCATGCTCGACGATCACGACCCGCGGCGCCGATGAGCGACGAGCGCGCGGCCACGGACGGGGCCGACAGCGTTCGGATGCGGGTTCGTACCCGCGACCGGACACTGCGAGGCAGACGGGGCGAGATTCCCGTTCGCGATTACCTTCCGGTGGAATGCCGGGAAGACGCCGCGGCCGTGCTGTGGCTGCACGGCGGCGGATTCGTCTGGGGCAACCTGGATCAGGCCGAATCCCACATGGTCGCGCTGCGTCTGGCCGAGTCCGGTCGCAGGGTCCGCACCGTCGACTACCGGCTCGCGCCGCGCTTCCCCTGGGCCGCGTCATCCACGGTCAACCACTTTCCCGCCGGGCTGGACGACGTGGTCGACGCGGGGCGCGCGTTGGCGGCCGAGCACGGCCGGGTCGTACTCGGCGGCGCCAGCGCGGGCGCCTGCCTCGCCGTCACCGGCGCGCAACGCCTGTCCGGCGTGGCCGGACTGCTCCTGTGCTACGGCCTCTACCACGCCGAACTGCCGCCCCTGCCGGAATCGGTGCGCGACAGCCTGCGCGGACTCGCGGGCTACCGGCAGCTGTCCCCTCCCGCTGTCCACCGGCTGAATGTCAACTATGTCGGCCGAGAGGACCTGCTGGACTCCGGCGCCTTCCCCGGCGGCGGTGATCTCACCGGCTTGCCGCCCGCCCTGCTGCTGGACGCCGATCACGACACCCTCCGCGCTTCCGGCGAGGCATTCGCCGCCGAGCTCGCCGCCGCCGGCGTCCCGGTGTCGTACACCGTGGTGCCGAATTCCTGGCACGGATACCTGAATCGCCCTCAGCTCAATGGATTCCGGTTCGCGTTGGACGCGATGACAGCCTGGCTGGACGCGCACATGCCGGGTGAGGTCGATGCGATGCGGCACGTACGGTAGAGATGGCATGAGTGCGATGACGAACGATTCGGAAGCGGGAGTGCCGTGAGCCCCGTGTGGTATTACTTGGCGTTCTTCGCGGTGGTGTTCGCGGTGAACCTGATGCCCGCGTTCGGTCCGCCCTCGGTATTGGTGGTGGTACTCCTCGAGCTGAATTGGCATCTCGAGCCGGTCGCGGTGGTCGTTCTCGGCGCCTTCGCCTCCGGGGCCGGTCGTTATCTGCTCGCGTTCGCCACCAACCGTCTCCGCGATCACCTCAGCCCTCGCCGCAAAGCCGGTCTCGAGGCCGCCAATCAATATGTGACCGGCAATAAGGGACGTTCCGTCGCCGGGCTCGCGCTTTTCCTGGTCTCGCCGATACCCGCTGCGCAATTGTTCGAGGCGGCCGGTTTGATGGGAGTGCGCCTGCTGCCGATAACCGTCGCGCATATCCTGGGCAGACTCGTCAGCTATTCGTTCTATGTGGCGGCCACCACCGTCGCCGAGCGAAAACTCAGCGATGCGTTCCTGGATTCGATCACCTCACCGCTCGGCATCGCGGTGCAGCTCGCGCTTCTCGCCGCCGTCGTCTTGTTCGCCCGCATAGATTGGACGAAGTACCTGCCGGGCGCGGCGGAGCGAAGTGCCCGACCGCCGGAAGCCGAGAATACCGACGGGACACATCGCTGAAGGCGAAGGCGCGCACGCTCAGTGGGCTTGTCGCGCCAAAGTCTGTTTCGCTCTCTTGTTCACGAGCAGCGGAACGAAGTCGCGGACCTTCGCATCGGCGAATTTCGCTCGCGCGTCGGCGACGGTTCGCTCGATGGTCCCGGGACCCACATCGGGATATCTGTTCGCGAGTCGCTCGATGACCTGCCTTATCTGTGTTTCCTCGTCGAATCGCATTCCTCGATTCTCGAGGAGGCGCCGATGGCCCGGGAGGGGCATTGCGACCCTTGTCCGCGGACTTACGGACATGTACGGGAAGGCCGGCCGTTTCGCCCACACGGCCGGGGATATCGGCCGTGACCGTGCTGTTCGGGCGGCGGGAACGGCCGACTTCACCGCCCAAGTCACCGGCAATGGTGACCTCGGACTGTCGGTCCCGCGTCCGTACGGCTCTGCCCGGCGCCGCGCGATCGCGATGAGATGGGATGATGAACATCACCGAACGCTCGAAGTCCGCTGTTCCCGGTATGCGTCGGCGATCTGTGCTGATAGACGGCCGCATCGCTAACTACCGTGTCGGCGGCCGCGGGCCTCGGGTGCTGTTCCTGCACGGGTGGGGATTGGGCGGTCTTGCCTACTCTCGTCCGTTGGAGCAATTGGTGCGGATGGGCTTGCGTGTCTACGCGCCGTCGCTCCCCGGATTCGGGGGCACCGCCGCCCTCCCGCCCGCGCACCGCACGCTGTCCGACTACGCCGACTGGGTGCGCCGGTTCATCGAGACGGTCGGGGTCGCGCTACCGATTTCGGTCGTCGGGCATTCTTTCGGTGGCGGCGTCGCGATCGCCACCGCGCATCGGTATCCCGACGTCGCGGAGCGCCTGGTTCTGGTCAACTCGATAGGCGGCTCGGCCTGGACCGACGGGAAAGGGGCGATGCGCGCGCTTCGCGAACGGCCACTGTGGGATTGGGGGCTGCACCTGCCCGCCGACCTGCTGCCCGGTCGGCAACTGACGCGGGTGCTCCCGGTGGTGCTGCGTGACGCGGTGCCGAGTCTGGCGCGCAATCCGGGCGCGGTGTGGGACGCCGCCCATATCGCACGGACGACGAATCTGACCGCCGAACTCGCCGACCTCGCCGAGCGCCGCGTTCCCATGTTCGTCGTGTGGAGCAACCGTGACACGGTCATCCCGGAAGCCACCTCGCTGTCGTTGCACGTCGCGGCGGGAGGCCCGGACGCGGCCACGGTGTCCGGCGGGCATGCCTGGCTGATGGATGATCCGCGCGCGTTCGGCGAGCTCATCACCAATGTGATCCAGCGGCCGACCGTGTCCCCGTCCGCCCGGACCGCGGTGGGCGAGTTTCCCGAGTCGGTGGGCTCGCGCGCCATGTGAGCCCCGGTACGGACAGGTTCACGGGATTCACGAGTGTTGTCCGAGGGTGAGCGAGGCGAAGAACAGCCCGGTGGCGCGGTCGAGTATCTCGTCGCGGTCGGCGCGGGCGGGATCGGCCAGCCACCAGGTGATCAGTTCGAGAAAGCCGCCGGTGAGGATGATGGCGGTGATGCGGAAGCTCGCGGCGTCGACGCGCTCGGGGAACAGCGAGACCGCTTGGGCGGCGATGGCATCGGCGTAGTCGAGCATCATGCGTTCGCGGCGTTCGCGCAGTACCGGCTCGTTCGCGGTGCCGAACAGCAGCGGAGCCAGGCGCGGGTCGGCGTCGAGTGCGCTCAGGACGGCGTCGAGCGACGCGCGAACTCGTGTGGTGTGGTCGCCGACGCCCGCGTTCATGACCGCGAGCGCGGCTTGCAGCACCCGGTCGGCGGCACGGTCGTAGAGGGCGACCAGCAGTGCGTCGCGGTCGGCGAAACTCTCGCGGAAGTAGCGGGGCGCGATGCCGGCGCGGGTGCTGACCGGCCGCACGCCGACGCCGGACAGGCCCTGTTCCCCGAAGCAGTCCAGCGCGGCGCTCAGCAACTGTTCGTAGCGGAGTTGCCGACGTTCCTCGGCGGAACTGCCGCCGTAGCGCCGTCCCGCGGTGTCCTCTCGGAGTGCGCCCACACCGTTCATCCTGCCAAACGGCGGCGGTGCGGCGGTCGTCTCACCGGGGATCGGCGGCGGCGCGGCGCTCGCGCTGTTGCCCGATGCGGGTGAAGTCCGGGTATGCCGTGTCCCGGCCGAACCAATCCACCCAGGACCGTTCGCCGGGGTCGGGGAGCAGGCCGGTGCCGAGCAGATAGCCGCGCATCGCCGCGAGCGCGAGCGAGCGCTGTGCGCGCGATGGGCCGGTCAGCCGGTGCGCGTCGAGCAGTCCGTCGTCGCACAGCGACAACAGCACCGCGGTGCCTGCGCGGCGCAGCGGGCGGGGGAATCGGGCGGCGAAGTCGTCGATGATGACCTGCGCGACGGCGTGGCCGCCGGGGGTGTAGGCCGCGTTGTCCCGCTCGTATTGCAGTGTCCAGGTGAGGAATTCGGAGCTGGAGCCCGGAATGTCGGTGATGCCCATGCGCGTGCCGACGCCGTGCCAGAAATGGTATACGGCATCCATTTCGCGTTCCGACATCAGCGGTCGGTCGAGGGAAAGGCCGATGCGTTGCGCTTCGAGTATGAGCGAGGCGAGGGTGTAGACGTTCAGGTCGTTGGAGATCCGGTAGCGGGCGTGGATCTCGTTGAGCCGGTCGATGACCTCGCCGCCGCGCGCGGAGGTGTAGCCGCAGCGCATGATCTCGCCGAAGAACACCAGGGTGTCGTCGTTGCGTCGCCGCGTCGCCCGCATGATGTCGCCGGTCCCGGCGCGGTACACGGTGCGCGCGATCGCCGGGATCGACATCTGCCGCAGGAACGCCAGCGTGTAGGCGATCGTGACGAACCACGGGTGGCCGTAGCGGACCTCGAGCACCAGGTGTGTCATCCGCTCGTTGTCGATGACGGGGTCGAGGGTCGCGAGTTCGTCACGGACCCGGTACGGATGCGAGAGTCTCGCCACACGATCTGTCCACATGCGTGCAACGATAGCTATCTGTCTACACCCGTGTAAAGATCCTCGCGCGCCTCGATTCAGCGGCGTTCGGGATGCACGACCATGACCGGGCAGTGCGCGTGCCGCATGATCCAGGTGCTCGTCGAGCCGAGCAGCAGACCGCGGAATCCGCCGCGCCCCCGACTGCCGACCACGATCAGCTGTGCGGTGGTCGAGGCGTCGGCGAGATGGTGACGCGGTCCGTCGGCGAAGACCTCGCGGGTCACCCGGACGTCGGGATACTTCTCCTGCCAGCCCGCGAGGCGTTCGGCGAGCAGGGTGTGCTCGGCGACCTCGAGGTCGGCGACGGGGAGCTCGAGATAGGTCGCGCCCGCGAAGGTCCCGGCGTCGATATCGCTCCAGGCGTGCATGGCGACGACGTCGGTCCCGAGTTCGGATGCCTCGGCGAAGGCGGTGGCGATCGCGGGTTCCCCGACCGGGCTGCCGTCGATGGCGACGACGACGGGACCGGCCTCGCGGATGTCGGTGTCGTGGACGACGACGATGGCGCCGTGGCCGTGCGCGGTGACCTTCAGCAGCGTGGAGCCGAGATAGTGCGCCGCCCCGGCATCCGATCGGGCCCCGAGGACGACCATGTGCGCGCTCTCGGACAGGGCGATGAGCAGTTCGGCCGGATTCGCCTCGGACAGTTCGGTGGCGATGGTCACATCGGGCGCGGCGTCGCGGGCGACGCGGACGGCCGCGGCCAGGACATGGTCACCGTGGTCGTGCATGCCCTCGGTGGCCGAGGGGGCCATGACGTCGTAGCTTCCGAGAATCGCTCGGGTCGAGGAGAAGTCGAGGGCGTGCACGATGTGCAACCTGCGTCCGCGACGGGCGGCGGTGCGGGCGGCCCAGCGGATCGCCTGCTCGCAGGTGTGGTCGCCGTCGACGCCGACGACGAGCGGTGCCGTCGCGAGTCGGTGCGGATCGGTGTCGTGATCGATGGTCATGCCCGAGGCCCTTCGGATGCGGTGAGCTGTGTCGATTCGACCGTAGGCCGGTCGTGTCCGCGGCGATGCCTGCATTGGTCCCCGTGACGAGGGCCGTTGGGCTCGGCTCCGCACTCAAGACAACGGGACTTCCCAGCTCTGCCCGGAGGTGAGGGTCCGCTCCGCATCCTCGACGTGGACGCGGATGGGGGCGGCCGCGCTGGGATGCAGGCGGACGAGCACCCGCGTATGGCTCACCTCGACCGTCAGCGGCTGCCCGCGATAGCTGAGCGTGAATTCGGCTTCGGGCAGATCGTCGGGCAGCACCGGGTGCAGTCGCAGCGTGTCGTGGCGGGTCTCGACGCCGCCGTAACAGCGCAGCACCATATCCGCGGTGCCCGCCATGGCCCCGATGTGGACGCCCTCGCGGGTGGTGCCGCCCTGGGTGTCACCGAGATCGGCTTCGAGCGCCTGGGCGAACAGGCCCCATGACATGGCGCGGTCGCTGCGGGCGAGCACCCAGGCGTGGGCGAAACGGCTCAGGGTGGAGCCGTGGCTGGTGCGGGCCAGATAGTAGCCGACCGTACGCGGAATGACCTCGGGCGCGAGCGAATAGCCGAGACGGTCGAGGACGTGGCGCAGTTCCTCGGCCGAGAAGAGATAGAACAGCATCAGCACGTCGGCCTGTTTGGACACTTTGTAGCGATTGGTGCTGTCACCCTCGGCATTGAGGATGAGATCGAGTCGGCCGATATTTCCGTATTTCGCGCGGTAGGCGTCCCAGTTGAATTCCTCGAGCGCCTCGTAGCCGTCGAACTGGCTGATGACCCCGTCGGCGTGGAACGGGACGCGCAGCCTTCTGCTGATGCGGTCCCAGTGCTCGGGTTCGTCGTGCCGAATCGCGAGGTGCTCGCGCAGCGGATCGCAGTCACGGCCGGCGAGAATCTCGACCACGTCGCACGCACGGGCGAGAACCCAGGCGGTGAGGACGTTGGTGTAGGCGTTGTTGCGCAGTCCCGACCCGGGGGAGTCGGGGTAGCCGTCGTGGTATTCGTCCGGACCCATCACACCGCTGATGTCGTAGCGATCCTCGGCCGCGTCGTGGATCGCCGAACCCGCGAACAGGCGGGCGATCTCGATGAACATCTCGGCGCCGGATTCGAGCAGGAAACCGATGTCGGCGGTGGCCTGGTAGTACTGCCAGACGCTGTAGGCGATCGCGAGCCCGACGTGGCGTTGCAGGTGGGAATTGTCCGGCATCCACCGACCGTTGCGGGTGTTGAGCATCTCGGTGGGCGTCTCCTCGCGCCCGTCGCTGCCGCTGCGCCACGGGAACAGCGCGCCGGGCAATCCGAGATGTCGCGCCGAGGATTTCGCGCCCGGCAGTCGCCGGTACCGGTAGTTGAGGAAGGCGCGGGTCAGATCGGGTCTGCGCAGGGTCAGCATGGGGTAGACGAACAGTTCGTCCCAGAAGATGTGGCCGCGGTAGGACTCTCCATGCAATCCGCGCGCGGGCAGTCCGATATCGGAATCCGGCCCCGCCGCGGCGACGCTCTGGAGCACGTGGAACACCTGCAAATTCATCGCCATGCGATGGTAATGCCCCTCACCGAGCTCGATGCCGAAGCGCCGCCACAGCCCGGCCCAGCTGCGCAGGTGGGCGGCGCGCAACGTCGCGATGTCCGCGGCGTCGGCGATGCGGGCGGTGGCCGCGATCGCGGCGGTCGAGATGCCGCGGTCGCGGCTGGTCGCCACCGCCGCGACCTTCTCGAGTCCGATGGTGTCGCCCGCGCGCACGGAGAACGTGAATTCGATTCCCGGACAGTCGATTCTGCTGATTCTGCGGCGTCGAACGCCGGGTTCCCTCGTCGTCGTGCGGGTGGCTGTGGCGACGTCGAGGCGGGACTGGTCGGTGGTGCAGACGTGCAGCACGGTCGCCGAGTCGATGAATTCGTGACGTCCGGGCAGCAGGTGGCGGTAGGCGATGTCGCGGTCGGCCACGGCGTTGCGATTGGCGATGTCGGCATTGGTCGCCGAGACGACGGTGAGGGTGCCGTTCCAGTCCTCGGCGACGATATCGAGTTCCAGCGCCGCGAGATAGGGCTCGGCCATCGAATGGAATCGGCGCGTGGTGACCCGGGTCGTTCGGCCCGACCGGTCCCGGTAGCGGTCGACGCGGGTCAGCGTCCCGGTGCGCAGGTCGAGATTCTTCTGGTGGTCGAGCATCTCGGCGATGCCGGGACGCAGTTCCGTGCCGTCGTCGAGGCATACGCGCAGGAAGGTCCAGTCCGGCACGTTGACGAGGTGTTCGGATTCGCTGGGGCGGCCCTCTATGTCGAGGATGCAGCGGTTGTAGATGCCCGCGATATAGGTGCCGGGATAGTGGACCGAGTCGGCGGTGACGCCGGGAACCGACCCGCGGGTGGCCCAGTATCCGTTTCCCGTCGTGCACAGCGCTTCTCGGGTGCCTTCTTGCGCCGGGTCCCAGTCGTCGTAGACGAGGTTCCAGCCGCCGGGTTCGGCGGTCGCGCCGCCGCACCATCGGTCCGCGGCTTCGTGGCCCGCCTCGAGTGCGAGTGCGCCGGGGGCGCCGCTCACCGCCTCGGAGTCGGCGGAGCTCGCGGCGGGCGTCGGCGCGTCGGCGAGCCCGGAGCGGTCCGCGCGTATCGGGGAGCGGGGCGTTTCCGACCCGGACAGGGAGGTCGACACCCTCCGATCATCAGCGGCGACGGCCGATGAGACAAGGGCCGTTGTGCCCGGTCGGAGGTCTCGTTCGGCCGCGACCAATGGCCCTGCCGGGGCGTGACGCGAGCGCGCGAAGGTGGTATCGACTACCTTTCTACCGTTAGGCGATCCGATGCCCGCATCCACCGATATCTCCTGGCCGACCGCGGACGGCGCCGAGGCCGCCGTGGCACGGATCTCGCCCGCCGAGGCGTTGGCAAACTATCTCGCCGCGCAGCGCGATGTCATCATCGAGGCGGAGATCGGCGCGCGTGGCGGTGACGCGAGCGCGATCCCGGCCATCATCGTCGCGGCGCGGCGGGCCCGCAGCGCCCTGGCCGCCCATCGCGTCGCCAGGAATCGCCATCGGGACCTGCGCAGGCTGATCGAGGAACTGCGCTGGTTCGGGCTCGCGCTCGGCGCAGCCCATGACCTGGACGTGCAGGCGAGCCGCCTGCGCGCCTCCACGGGCGCGCTGCGCGCCCGATACCTGCGCGGTCCCGTCGCCGAACGCGTGGACCGCTACTTCGACTACCGCATCGATCAGGCGCGGATCGAGGGACGCGCCCTGCTGGGTTCGCGCCGCTATCTCGCGGTGGTCACCGACCTGGACACCGAGGTCGTCGCGCTTCGCAAGGGCGAAGCGGACTGGGCGGCCGTGGACCGCCGCGGTCTGCTGCTCGATGACCTGGTCGAACGGGTGGAGGACCGGATGCGCGCGGTGGCGGTGGCCCGAGGCGAGGACGCACGCGACGCCGCCGTGCATTCGGTGCGCAAGGCCGTGCGGCGCACGCGGTACTTCATCGAATCCATCGGCGACGACGAACCCGAACGCGGCGCCGCGCTGGTGGCCCTGGAATCGTTGCAGAACATGCTCGGCGAGCATCACGACGCGGTGGTCGCGAAACGGCACCTGCTGCAACTCGCCGGTGAGGCCGAGAAGGCAGGGGAGCCGAGCTTCACCTACGGGCTGCTCTACCAGCGCGAACTCGGTATCACCGACCGCTGCACCGAGTCGCTGCCGCACCTCTGCCACGGGGCCATGCGCGCGGTGCGCGCCCTCGACCACGACGCTGCCTCCGACCACGACGCCGCCCTCGACCACGACCACGACCACGCGCCGGTCGAATCGAAACGTTAGGGCAGCGGCGCCGACCAGCGCAGGATGGTGCCGCCGCCCGGCTTCGGCGCGATCTCGAAGCTCCCGCCCGCGTTCTCGGCGCGGGTCGCGAGATTGGCCAACCCGCTTCGGCGGGTGTCGGCGCCGTCGATCCCGCGACCGTTGTCGACGACCTCGATGGTGACGTCGTCGCGGATGCGCAGTTCCACCGAGAGGGTGGTGG
This sequence comes from Nocardia arizonensis, assembly GCF_001310275.1. Taxonomy (GTDB): domain Bacteria; phylum Actinomycetota; class Actinomycetes; order Mycobacteriales; family Mycobacteriaceae; genus Nocardia; species Nocardia arizonensis. The sequence goes on along the minus strand of NZ_LGYZ01000049.1, from coordinate 49,014 downwards.
CGTGGGCGTGCCGGACGACATTGCTCACCGACTCGCGCAGTACGGCTTCGACGTCGTCGGACAGCGGCGGCGAGAGCGCGGTGACCGGCCCGGCCAGTCGCACGGTGGTGTGCAGTCCTGATTCGGCGGTGGTGTCGACGATGATGCTGTGCAGGTACTTGCGGTAGTTCGACGAGTCGGCGGCATTGTTGCTGTGCAGGTCGAAGATGGAATGCCGAATGTCCTGCACGATGGTCTGCACGTCTTCGATGGTCGTCGCGAGCCGCGTCTTGACCTCCGGCGACTTGGCCCGTTGCGCGGTGCTCTGCAAGGACAATCCGACCGTGAACAGTCGCTGGATGACGTGGTCGTGCAGATCGCGGGCGATGCGGTCACGGTCGGACAGGACGTCGAGCTCGCGCATCCGCGCCTGGGTGTCGGCCAGCCGCAGGGCCAGTGCCGCTTGGTCGGCGATGACGCCCATCATCTGCTGTGCGGAGCTGTCCAGCGGCGGCATGTCCGCGGGGCGCAGCGCCGTCAGCACGCCGATCACCGAACCTCCCGCTCGCAGCGGCAGGATGAGCGCGGGTCCGAATTCGTCGGTCGAGTCGCCGAAGGGGTCGTATGCCAATTTCTCGACCGATACGGGATGCCCTGATCGGAACACCTCGCCGGTGTGCGTTGTGTCCACCGGGATGCGCGCGCCGACCTGAGTGCCGGATCGGCTGCCCGCCACCGCGACCACGACGAGTTCGGTGATGTCCTCGATGGGGATCTCGAGGTCCTCGGGGCGGGCGACGAAGGTGACCGCTGATTCGGTCAGTGTCAGGGTGCGCTCGATGACGACATCGAGCACCTCGCTGGATTCACTGTTGCCGAGCAGTTCGGTGGCCACGTCCCGGGTGGCTTCCAGCCAGCGCTGCCGCACGCGGCTCTGCTGGTAGAGACGCCCGTTCTCGATGGCGATACCCGCGGCGGCCGCCAATGCCTGCACGACGACTTCGTCGTCGTCGGTGAATTCCTTGCCGCCGGCCTTCTCGGTGAGGTAGAGGTTGCCGAACACCTCGTCGCGTACCTGGACCGGCACGCCGAGGAAGGTGTGCATGGGCGGATGGTTGGCGGGAAAGCCGACCGAGGAGGGATGATCGGACAGATTCGCCAGACGAATGGGTTCGGGGTGCTCGATGAGCAGGCCGAGTACGCCGTGCCCGCGCGGCAGGTCGCCGATCATGACCCGCGTGCGGTCATCGATGCCCTCGTAGACGAATTCGGCGAGTTGTTTGCCGCCTGCCTCGGTGTCGCGGACTCCCAGCGCACCGTATCCGGCGTCGACCAGTTCGATGGCGGCGTGCACGATGGTGCGCAGGGTGTTGTCCAGATCCAGGCCCGCGGTGACGACGAGCATGGCCTCGATCAGCCGATCCATCCTGTCGCGGACGTCGACTATCTGCGCAATACGGTCCTGGACCTCGATCAGCAGCTCGTGCAGCCGCAGTTGTGACAGGGTCTCGCTGACAGGGATCCGGCCGTTGCCACCAAGACCAGACCGCTGGGCCTCAATGTCCGGCATACGATCACTATACGAGAACGGAACGGTTCGGGCGGCATCGGCGTGATCACGGTTGCCGGTCGGGCCGGTCCAGTTTCGAGGCGAGTACCGCCGCCTGCGTACGGCGTTCGACGCCGAGCTTGGTCAGCAGCCGCGAGACGTAGTTCTTGACCGTTTTCTCCGCCAGGAACATCCGCGCCGCGATCTGCCGGTTGGTCAGACCTTCACCCAACAGGGACAGCAAGGTCCGTTCCTGCTGGGTCAGGGAGGCGAGCGGCCCCTTCTCGGTTTCGGCCTCCGAACGCAGCTTCGCCATGAGCGCGGCCGCGGCGCGATTGTCGAGCAGGGATTTGCCCGCACCGACCTCGCGGATGGCGCCGATGAGGTCGAGACTGGTGATGTCCTTGACCACGTAGCCGCTGGCGCCGGCGAGGATCGCGTTCAGCATGGCCTGTTCGTCGGTGAACGAGGTGAGCATCAGACACTGGAGGTCGGGGTCGGCCGACTTCAGCTCGCGGCACAATTCGATGCCGTTGCCGTCGGGCAGGCGGACGTCGAGGACCACCACATCGGGTCGCAGCGCGGGAATTCGGGCGAGGGCGTGGGAGTAGCCGTCGGCCTCGCCGATGACTTCGAGATCGGGTTCGGCGGCGATGAGGTCGCCGACTCCGCGACGGACTATTTCGTGGTCGTCGACCAGGAAGACCTTGATCATCGCCCCACTTCCTTCCGGGTTCCGCTGATGGCACTTGACATGACGGCACCGACGGCGGCGAGCCGGTCCGGCAGTACGGTCATCTCATATTCTGCACGGGTTCGGAAGATTCGGACGGCATCGGCGAGCGTCCGTTCCGGTGCGCGATCGGTATCGAGCCGAACGGCCTCGGGCCACGCGTCCCCGGTGACCGCCATATCCGCCGCGATCGCCGCCGTCGCGTCCGAGTCGCCGCCGTGGCGGGCGCCGATCCGCGCTGCGGCGACCGCGGCCGGACAGACGCATTCCAGCTCGATCGACTCCGCGGTGAGCTGCGTGGCGAGCGCACGCGCCGCGCGGCGCTCGCGGTCCTCGATCCAGCTGGCGTCGAGGATTACCGACACGCCGGACGCGAGCAGCGCGCGGGCGCGGGCGAGCAGTTCGCGATACACCCGCGCCTTGTGCGCCGGAGAGTACAGTCCCGCGCCGTAAGCTCCCGGCGCACCGTCGATTTCGTCGGCGGCGAACAGTTCCCGGCGTACCCGGTCACTTGACAGCACCGTGGCTCCGGTGGCCGCGGCGAGTTCGCCCGCCACGGTCGATTTGCCGGTGCCGGGCAGGCCGCCGACGAGCACCAGTCGAACCGCCGCGTCGGCGAGATGCTGTTCGGTGATGGCGAGGTGGCGCTGAGCTCGCTCGTCCGCGGCCTGCTCGCCCTGGTCGTAGCGGATGAGATCGACCTTGGCCCGCACCAGGGCGCGGTAGGCGAGGTAGTGGTGGACCAGCGCGTCCGGGGCCGGGTCGGCCGTGCGTCGGCGATAGTCGGCCAGCAGTGCCGCGCCGAGTTCGCCGTGGCCGCGGAATTCGAGGTCCATGGCGAGGAAGGCGATGTCGTCGAGGCGGTCGACACATCGCAGCTTGTCGTCGAAGTCGAGACAGTCCAGCACCCGGAATCCGTCGGGCAGGTCGAAGATGTCCTGGGCGAGCAGGTCACCGTGGCCGTCGACGATCATGCCGTCGGCGACGCGCCGGGTGAACAGCGGCGCCCGGCCGTCGATGAAATCCAGCGCGAGGCGCTCGATTCGCGCCAACCGGTCCGCGTCGACCGAACGTCGACCGCGCAACGGGCGGATCAGCGACAGCCAGCGTCCGCGCAGTGCCTCGGGTTCGCCTTCCGCATCGATATCGGGTCCGCGCCGGGCCCGGTCGTGGAATCGCGCGAGCATTCCTACCAGCGAGGACAACCGGGTGTCGTCCCATGACGGGTCCGCGACGAGTGCGGACAGCCGCCGATCATCGGGCATCCGGCGCATGACCAGAACCGGTTCCGACGATCGCGAGGTCGGATCGACCAGGTGGGCGATGCCTAGGTAGACGTCCGGGGCCATGCGGCGGTTGAGTTCGAGTTCTCGCGCACAGGCGCGTTCGCGCAGTTCCTGAGTGCTGAAGTCGAGGAAGTCGGTGGCGATCGGCTTCTTCACCTTGAAGGCGCGATCACCGCACAAGGTTACGATCCCGGTGTGCGTTTCGTGAATCCGGGCGGGCGCGGAAGCGGGGACCGACACGTCACGCGCCTTCGGCGGTGGGTCCGGCGAGGGTGAGCCCCGCGGTGGAGCCGCCGTCGAGCACGAATTCCGACCCGGTGGAGTAGGTCGCCTCCTCGACGATGAAGCGCACCATCGCGGCGACCTCCTCCGGTTCGCCGAACCGGGCCAGCGGTTGCCCGCCGGTCATATTCGGGTCGAGTCCGGCGGTCATGGGCGTGCGAATCGGGCCGGGGTGTACCGAGCAGACGCGGACACCGGCGTCGCCGAGTTCGAGCGCGGCGGCCTTCGTCAGTCCGCGCAGACCCCATTTGCTCGCGACATAGCCCGCGATGCCGGAATATCCGGTCAGACCCGCGGTCGAGGAGATGTTGACGATGACGCCGTCGCCCGCGGCTCGCAAACGCGGTGCGGCGTGGTGCATTCCGAGCCACGGCCCGACCAGGTTCACGTCCAGCACGTGCCGGAACATGGCCGGGGCCTCCGACTCGATGCCGCCGAAATCGACGATGCCGGCGTTGTTGACCAGGACCGCCAACGGTCCGTAGGTCGCCTCGGCGTCGTCGAGGACATGGCGCCACTGGTCTTCGTCGGACACGTCGAGGTGACAGAACATGGCCCTCGGACCCAATTCCCCCGCGGTGGTCTTGCCTTCCCGGTCGAGCAGATCCGCGACGACCACGCCCATGCCTGCCTCGACGAGTGCCCGTGCGACGGCCGCGCCGATTCCGCGCGCCCCGCCCGTCACAACGGCGCTGCGGCCGTGGAGATCCGACATCATGACCAACCCCTTTTCCTCCATCGTGGATGTCCCAACGATCGCTCACCCGGTGTCGCGGTGGTCACGGCCGAAAGTCCTCGATCTCGAGGGTCGTCCGGTTCGTCTTGCCGCGCGTCGCGCCGACGGTCGTACCGATGCCATGCGGCCGGTCGCCGAATGACTTTTTTCCCTGCCGACGCGGGCGCGCGGCGGCGATGCTCGAAACCATCGGATAACCCGCGTGCAGGTAGGAGAGCGACCATGTCCGGCGCTACAACGATCTCGTTCCAGCGGTGGTGGTCGCACTCACCGCGGCACTGGTGGCTTCGGCCGTGGAATCCGAATCCGCTGATGCGCGTCTGCGAACGCGTCGAGGGCGCGATGGTGATCCTCGCGGCGCTCGCGGTGCTGTTGTCGATACCGGTCGCCGCGGCCGTCGGGACCGCGGTCTATTCCGCCGAAGCGGCGTCGATCCGTGTCGAACGGGCGAGCAGGACGACCGTCGACGCGGTGATCGTCGACGAGCCGCGCAAGATCATCGGTGACGAGCGGGAGGCGACCGCGCGTTGGCAGGACCGCGACCGCACGCGGACCGCCACGGTGCCGGTCGGTCGTATCGTCGCGAAAGGGGATCATGTCCCGCTCTGGATCCGCGCGGACGGTGCCGTGACGGATGCGCCGCGCAGTCCCGACGCCGCGGCGATATCCGGCGTGACGGTCGGTGTCCTCGTGATCGCCGTGACGACCGGTGGCGCAATCCTCGCCGTGCGGGGGACACGGTGGTGGACGCGGCGGCGCAACGCGCTGCGCTGGGAGCGCGAGTGGCGTCGGCTCGACGGCGCCGCACCGGCGCGGTGAACCACAAGGGCCGCGAATGACTCGGCGGAGGTCCCACCGGCCGGGGACATCGTGCTCTTACCGGTGCGCGGCGGTCGATGACAGCGTGGAATTTCGGTGACGACCAAGAAAGGATCAGAGCAGATGCGATACGGGATGTTCGATGAAAACCTCATCGAAGCCGCGCTCACGCTCGCGGTTCGGGCACCGTCGGTGTACAACACCCAGCCATGGCGATTTCGCGTCGTCGATCGCGGTCTGCGTCTGTACCTCGACCCGGCGCGCGCGCTGCCCGCCGCCGATCCCGACCAGCGCGATCTGCTCCTGAGCTGCGGAGCCGTGCTGCACCACCTGCGCGTCGCACTGGCGGCGCAGGGCTGGTCGGCGATCGTGGACCGGCTGCCCGATCCCGACGACCCCGACCACCTGGCCACTCTCGAACTGGTCCGGCATCGGCCCACGATGACCGATCTCGCGCTGTGCGCGGCCATCACCCGCCGCCGCACCGATCGCCGCCACTACACCTCCCAGCCCATACCGCCCGGCTACCTCGGTCTGGTCACCGAACGCGCCGCGGCCAACGGCGCGGTGGTGCGCCAGGTCGTGCACGAGCCGCGGCGGGCGCTGGTCGAGACGCTGTACGAGGCGGCGCGCAGGCATTCCGGGGATCAGGGGTATCAACTGGAACTCGCCGAGTGGAGCGGGCGGCACGAGAGCCTCGACGGGGTGCCGTCCATGAGCGCCCCGCCCGTCCGGGCCGGGCAGGGCATTCCGAGCCGCACCTTCGTCGCGCCCCGCATGGTGGACACCTCTCCCGAACCCGACTACGCCGAATTGCTGCTGATCGGCACCGCGGGCGACGATCGGCTGACCCGACTGCGCGCGGGCGAGGCGATCAGCGCGGTGTTGTTGACCGCAACGAACATCGGACTGTCGACCTGTCTGCTCACCGAGCCGCTCGAACTTCCCGACCTGCGGCAGCGGGTCAGGACCGCGGTGCTGGGGGACACGCTGCATCCGCAGGCCGTCATCCGCATCGGCTGGCCGGACGACACCGCGACGCTGCCGGTCGTGCCGCGGCGCGCGATCTCGGAGGTTCTCGACGGCGCCGCGCCCCCGGTGTGCGGCACGTCGTCACGCTAGGCGAATTCGGCGCGCGCGCGTCGTTCGAGACACCGCGTGACGGCGGCGAGTTCGGCGCGCAGTTCGCGCAGCGAAGCCTCGAGTTCGCTCGATTCCCCGGGCAGCTCGGCGCAATCGGGGGTGTCGACCATCGTCGCGCCATCGGTGCAGCGAATGACGAATTCGAGGAACAACAGCCGATCCCGTGTGGGATCGCTGTCGCGTATGCGCCGTGCGAGCGCGGGCAGGCACGCGGTGAGCAGCACATGGGGCCGCGGGGCGTCCGGCGCGCCGATCGTCGCATCGATGTCGACCTCCGACAGGACTCGGAACCCGTTCGCGCGCAGCGCCTCTCGCACCTCGGCGACCACGACCGGGACCGGCGCGTCGAATCGCACGGACGGCCGTGACCGCGGTGCGACGGGAACGCGGATCTCCGTCGTCAGATCCCGGGGGCGGATCGCCGCGTCGGGACCGACGAGATAGGTCTCGGTGAGCGGTCCGGCCGACCGCAGGCCCGAGGTCCGCAGCCAGTCCTCCAGTGCACGATAGGCCGCGCCGATGCGCCGGTAGTCGCCGCGGTGGATCGTGCGCGCGTAGGTCGCCGATTCGGCTTCCCGCAACGTCATACGTTCGATCGCCTCGCTCGCGTGCTCGATGGCGACCGGCAGCGCGAGCACCACCCGGATGGTGTGGGCGCCCGCGGAATCACCGTGGTAGGTGGCCGAGGGCGGACCCGTCGGCGTCAAACCCATGCGGTCGGCGACGGCGTAGAGCTCGCGCATCCCCTCGCCGATGTCCTCGCCCGCGTGCTCGGCACGAACCGCGCGGTGCAGTTCGAGCACCGTCTCCGCGACGGATTCGATGACGTCGATCGGATAGGACATGCGGCTCCAGAGTTCGGGTATCGCGCGGTGCGCTCGACGTTAACGACCGTGGCCACCGTCGCGACAGTGCCGACCGACCCGTCGGCAGGGTCATTCGGCCCATTTCGTCCCGGCGCGCGCAGCTGATGCCACTTTCCCGTGGAGCCGGGACTTTCGTCTCTGCCCCGGCCGCGCCCGACCGAGGGATGCTCGGCTTCGACAGGAGACGACCTTTGACACAGGGACGACAACGAAAGGCGGGATGATGGCCGACTACTCTGCACCGGCCCCCGGTTCGCCAGTGATGGTCGCCGTCGACCAATCGGCGAATGCCTACCAGGCGGCGGCGTGGGCGGCCGTGACGGCCGCGACGCATGGATGGCCGTTGCACATCATCACCTCGATGGGACTGCCCAATGGATACGGTCCGGGACTGACGCTGTCGGAGTCCGACGTCGAGTTCGTGACCCGCTCCGGCGAACGGATAGTGACCGAGGCCGCCCGCATAGCCCGTGAGGCCGTGCCCGGTGAGGAATTGCGGATCACCACCGAGGTGGCCTTCGAGGAGGTGCGCCCGATGCTCGTCGAACGGTCGAAATCCGCGGCGATGCTGGTCGTCGGCAGCCGCGGTCTCGGCGCGTTCCAGCGCGGTCTGCTCGGGTCGGTCAGCACCGCGGTCACCCGGCACGCGCACTGCCCGGTCGCTGTCATCCACGATATCGCGGGTCTCACCGAGGAGTGGCGGGTGCGACCGGTGCTTGTCGGCGTCGACGGCAGCGAGAACAGCAGACCGGCGATCGAATTCGCTTTCGCGGAGGCATCTCTGCGCAAGGTCGGGTTGATCGCCCTGCACGCCTGGAGCGACGCGACCGGACTCGCCGTCCCGGTCCCCGGCTGGGACTACATCCGCGAATCCGAACAGGCGCTGTTGGCCGAACAGCTCGCGGGGTTCCAGGAGCGGTATCCCGATGTCGCGGTGAAGCGGATCGTCGTCTGCGACCGGCCGGCGCGCGCCCTGCTCGACGAATCGGCCGACGCGCAACTGGTCGTGGTCGGCAGCCGCGGACGCGGCGGATTCGCGACCATGACACTCGGGTCGACGAGCAACACCCTTCTGCACTCGGTCGAGTGCCCCATGATCATCGTTCGCAGTGAGGTGACCTCGTGACCGTACATCCCGATGCCGACACCGTGCGGGCGGCGCTGGCTCTGGCCGTGCGCGCGCCCTCGGTGCACAACACCCAACCGTGGCAGTGGCGCGTGGGTGACACGACGGTGCACCTGTACGCCGACGAGGAGCGCGCACTCGGCCACACCGATCCCGACCGGCGGGATCTGCTCATCAGCTGCGGCGCGGCGCTGCACCATTTCCGGGTCGCCGCCCGCTCGTTCGGATGGCACACCGTGGTGCACCGCTTTCCCAACCGCGACGACCGCGGGCATCTGGCGGCCATCGAATTCGTCCGGGTCACCCCGACCGCGGATGTGGTCGGGCTGGCCCGCGCGATCGAGAACCGGCGCACCGACCGGCGCAAGCCGACCTCGTGGGAGGTGCCGGAAGGATTCATCTCCGCCATGTCCGCGGCGGGCGCGGACGAGGGCGCGATGGTCACCGAGATCCCCGGCGGCGGCGCCCGGGTACGGCTGGTGGAGGCGTTCCGCACGGCGGCCGCGACGCACCGGGCCGATCCGGGGTATCAGGACGAACTGGCCCGGTGGAGCGGACGCCACGCCGACTCCGAAGGCGTGCCCGCCCGTAACGCCGTCCTGGCCGCCGATCCGCTGACCCGGGAGTTCCACGCCTCCACGCTGACCGAGGCGGTCCTGCGTGATCTCGACGACGACGGCACGCTGCTGCTGGTGCACACCGGTTCCGACGACGAGCTGTCCCGGCTGCGGGCGGGCGAGGCGACCAGCGCGGTATTGCTGTCGGCCACCGTCTTCGGACTGGCGACCTGTCCGCTGACCGAACCGCTCGAATTGCCGGGCACACGGGAGCTGGTGCGGTCGGATGTGCTGTCCGACAGCGGTTTCCCGCAACTCATCGTGCGGGTGGGTTGGGCGGCGACGACCGCAACGGAGATCGCGGCCACGCCGCGTCGCGCACTGGCGGATGTCGTGCGGCCGCTGGGGTGAACGCGCGCATCCGATCGCGACCGTGTCCCCGGGGGTTTTCCCCCGGGGACACGTTTTCGGTGCGCTGTGCTCGGAACGGCCTCGCGCCCGCGATGGTGAGCGGGCGCGGCTCCTGTCACGACGGGGGGACGCTCACCGAGTCGGCGCGCGGCAGGCCGAGTTCGTCGGCGATGTCTTCGGTCCAGCCGGCGATCGCCTCCCAGTCGCGTAGGTCGCCGTAGTGGCCCCCGCCCATCAACCGGTAGAGCACACGGGTCTTCAGCGGTACGTCCGCGCTGGAGAAGCAGCCCGCGAAGGCGCGGTAGTCGCGGGGCGAGATCGAGTCGCGGACCTTCGCGACCGCGGGCGGTACGGTCCGGCCGAGCAGTCGGCCCACCGGGCCGCGCAGCGCGGGTCCGAGTCCGACGCTGAACAGCCACACCGGCCGGGTCGTGAGGGTGTCGCGGTGCGCGTGCGCGAACTCGTCGGCTTCCGGCAGCAGCGCCCGGTCGTGGACGGCGCTACCGAGGACCACGGCGTCGAAGCGTTCGAGTTCGGGTGCGTGTTCGACTTCGGCCAACTCGACCCGGGCGCCGCGCGCGGTCAGGCCGGAGGCGATGTATTCGGCGATATCCCGGGACGAACCCTGGGCGGTCGCGTACAGGACCGCGATACGAGTGTTGTCGGATTCCATGCAATTCAGCTTCGCGCCTGACACCGGAGCAGATCAGAGCCATCGTGCCCGGACCGCGGGGACGAACGGCCCCGGGCACGGCGTCATCGGGTCGCGTCCGGCCCGTCGTCGAGGCTGAGGTATTCTTCGACAGGGCGTCGGGGCGTCTGCGGGCCCGCGGCGCTGTCGTCGGCTCCTACGCGAACGACGACCTGCGGGGTGATCTGGTGGTCGATCAGCTCGGCGATGAGCCTGCGGGACGCGGGCAGTTCGGTCAGGTGGGTCAGCGCGCACGTGGCCGCGCCTTCGACCGTGCACTCGAGGAGAACGGCCGACAGAGCCTCACCGACGCTCAGCCACTGCGCGTCCGAGTCGCCGTGGGTGCTGAGCACCACCAGTTCGGCGCGATCGGTGTAGTCCTCGCGCGTCGGCGGGTGCCGCACCGTGGGGAAGGTGCGTCCGAGCGGCGTGTTGCCTGCCTCGCGGGGAGAGGCGAGCGCTTCGCGGGGAATGCCGTCGGCTGGCTTGGAGTGCCCTGTCCACCAGCTCAATTCGGCCTGATACTGCATGTCGTAGCGTTGGATGGCCGCCGAGTGCTCGGAGGCGACGGCCAGGCGCGGACGGGCGGAGTCGTCGAGGACGTCGAAGACGACATCGGGATACCGCACCAGCGAGCGCAGCGTGTGCTCGAGTTCGTTCCATCGTTGGGGTTCGCGCATCGGCAGCCGTTCGGTGCGGCGTCGCGTGATGGCCTCGGCACGGGCAACGACCTCCGCGGGCGGAGTGGTCCACCGGCGGAATGTGATGGTGGCCAGCCATTCCGGGCGCGCGGGATCGGGGACGCGGACGGTATCGGTGTGCCAGCCCGCGGCGGCGAACGCGGTGCGCGCGTGGTGCAGCATCGCGCCACAGCTGATCACGAGTTGCCGTCCCGCGGGGTCGGCCACGTCGAGCAGTCGCCGGTCGTCGCGATACAGCCGCAAGTCCGCTCCATCGAGGACCCAGCGCCAGGGCTGGGTGTTGTGCACCGACGGCGCGCGGCCTGCCGCCCGCATCGCCGCCAGCATCGTGGATCGATCGGGTAAGAGGGAGAGGTCGCTGTCGGTCATAGATCGAGTGTTCGCGGGCGACACCACTGTGACCACGGCAATTACGCCCGACCGGCGGGGACTTTTGTCACGCCGGCCACGTCGACGCCACCGGGCACGGGCGTGATCGGGGACGTCCGCACACCGTGTCGGGGACTTCCGTTGTCAGCGATGTCCGCGCCCGTGCGCGATCCTTGAGTGGTGAGCCGCGAGTACGCTGTCCACGAGCCCGAGCAGACCGGGGTCGATCCGCGCGAGCCGGTCTCGGCACTCATGCGGGACCTGCGCACGTCCCCGGACGGACTGTCCGGACGTGAGGCGGCGCGGCGTCTGCAACTCTACGGCCCCAACGAACTCCCGCGGCGCTCCGAACACCACTGGTGGATCGCGTTGGGCAGGCAGTTCGTCCACCCGCTCGCACTGCTGTTGTGGGTGGCCGCGGGGCTGGCGTTCATTTCGGGTGCGGTGCCGTTGGGCATCGCGGTGATCGCGGTCGTGATCCTCAACGCCGTGCTGGCCTTCTGGCAGGAAAGCCAGGCCGAGCACGCCGTGGCGGCGCTCGGCCGATTCCTGCCGCAGCGGGTGACGGTGGTTCGCGGCGGTCGGCGGACGCAGATAGCGGTGCCCGAGATCGTGCGGGGGGATGTCCTGGTCATCGAGGAGGGGGAACGGATCCCGGCGGACGCGCGGCTGTTCGACGGGACGGTGCAGGTCGACATGTCCGCGCTGACGGGGGAGTCGAATCCCGTGACCCGCAGCGCGGCGGCGACCGACCGCGCCGACCGGTCCGCCGACTCACCGGTATTGGTGTTCAGCGGCACGCTGTGCACCGCCGGAGCCGGGCGCGCCGTGGTGCACGGCACCGGCGTGCACACCGAACTCGGCCGCATCGCCGCACTGTCGCAACGGGTCCGTCAGGAGCCGAGTCCGCTGGAACGGCAGGTTCGGCGGGTTGCGTGGCTGATCGCGGCGGTGGCGGTCGGGGCGGGCGCGGCGTTCCTGCCGCTGGGGCTGGTCGCGGGACTGTCGCTGTCGGCTGCCTTCCTCTTCGCGATCGGCCTGCTGGTGGCCAATGTGCCCGAGGGCCTGTTGCCGACGATCACCCTCGCCCTCGCCGTCGGGGTGCGGTCCATGGCGCGCCGGGGCGCGGTGGTCCGGCGGCTGTCCGCCGTGGAGACCCTCGGCTCGACCACCACCATCTGCACCGACAAGACCGGCACGCTGACGGCCAACGACATGCGGGTGGTGACCGCGACGTCCACCGATCCGGCGATGGCGCGCGCCCTCGCGCTGTGCACGAGCGCGGACCTGGGGGAACAGGAGACCGGCGACCCGATGGAGATCGCCCTGCTGCGCTACGCCGAGTCGGAGGGCGTCGTGATCACCTCCGAACGGCGGCAGGCGCGGCGTGCGGCACTGTACCCGTTCGATCCGCAGGTGCGGATGATGTCGACGATGGACCGAGACGACGGCGGGCTTGCCGTGCACGTCAAGGGCGCACCGGAAGCCGTGCTGCCGTTGTGCGTCGCGGCATCGGACGGCGACGCCTCGACGCTGGAGCGGGCGCGCGGGCAGGTCGGCGCCCTCGCCGACCGCGGGCTGCGGGTGCTGGCGGTGGCGCGGCGTGACTGGGATGGGCCCGTCCCCGCCGATCGGGGCGCGGTCGAGACCGATCTGACCTTCATCGGTCTGGTGGCCCTGCTCGATCCGCCGCGTCCCGAGGTCGCCGACGCGGTGGCGTCGGTGCACCGCGCGGGCATTCGGGTGCACGTCATCAGCGGCGACAACGGACGCACCGCCGCCGAGATCGCCCGGCAGGTCGGGATCGGCGCCGATCGCGTGATCGACGGCGTCGAGGTCGACGCGATGTCCGACGACCGGCTCGACGCATTGCTCGCGCAACCGGGCGAGATCGTATTCGCCCGCGCGACACCGGAGGTCAAGTTGCGCATCGCCGACGCGCTGCGGGTCAACGGCGAGGTCGTGGCGATGACCGGCGACGGCGTGAACGACGCGCCCGCCCTGCGCCGCGCCGATATCGGCGTCGCGATGGGACGCGGCGGCACCGACGTGGCGCGGGAAGCCGCCACCCTTGTGCTGACCGACGACAATTTCGCGACCATCGCCGCGGGAATCGAGGAAGGCCGCCGAGTCTTCGACAATGTCCGCAAATTCGTGCTCTACATCTTCGCCCACGCCGTGCCGGAAGTCGTGCCGTTCCTGTTGTTCGCCCTGTCCGGCGGCGCGATTCCGCTACCGCTGACCGTGCTACAGATCCTCGCGATCGACCTCGGCACCGAGACGCTGCCCGCGTTGGCGCTCGGCCGCGAGACCGCCGAACCCGGTGTGATGAGCAAGCCGCCTCGTCCGCAGTCCGAAGGCGTCATCACCGGCAGACTGTTGCTGCGCGCGTGGGGGATTCTCGGTGTTGTCTCGGCCGTTCTGGTCATGGCAGGCTACTTCACCGTGCTGCTGTCCGCGGGCTGGCGTCCGGACGCGGACGTCGACACCGGTTCGGCACTGCATCACACCTATCTCCAAGCGACCACGATCACCTTCGTCGGCATCGTCGCCTGCCAGCTCGGCACGGCCTTCGCCGCGCGCACCGAATACGTCTCGCTGTCCTCGATCGGATTCTGGTCCAACCGCCTGCTGCTCGGCGGCTGCGTGTTCGAGATCGTCTTCGCGTTGGCGCTGGTCTACCTGCCGCCGTTGCAGACACTGTTCGGCACCGCCGCCCTGCCGCCGTGGATGCTGGCGCTGGTGCTCCCGTTCCCGGTGATCGTGTGGGGAATCGATGAATGGCTGCGCTATCTGCGGCGCAGGCGTGACCGACGGGGGAGCGAGCAGCCGACCGGCCCGGGGTCGCTCGCCCCGGCATCAGAGGACGATCGGCCCTGACCCGCGCGCACCCGCGCGCCCGACACTTGGACTCGGTCGGGACTTCCTGCCCGGCCGGATGCAGAAGGGAATCCGACATGGACGCCTCATCCGTCGGTTCCGATGCGACGGCCGCCGATCCGGCCGTCTCGATCATCGGATTGACGAAGTCCTTCGGTCGCGTGCGCGCACTCGACGGCATGGACTTGTCGGTTCGCACCGGCGAAGTGCACGGATTCCTCGGACCCAACGGCTCCGGCAAGACCACCACGATCCGCATCCTGCTCGGCCTGTTGCGCGCCGACTCCGGCACGGTGCGCCTGCTGGGCGGAGATCCGTGGCGCGACGCGGTCGCGCTGCACGGGCGATTGGCCTATGTCCCGGGGGAGGTCACGCTGTGGCCGGGTATCACCGGGGGCGAGGTGATCGACCTGATGGGCAGACTGCACGGCGGCATCGACGGGCGCAGGCGCGCCGAACTGCTGGAACGCTTCGATCTGGACCCGCGCAAGAAGGCGCGCGCGTACTCCAAGGGCAACCGGCAGAAGGTGGCGCTCGTGGCCGCGCTGGCCTCGGACGCGGAACTGTTGCTGCTCGACGAGCCGACGGTCGGTCTGGATCCGCTGATGGAGTCCGAGTTTCAGAAATGCGTCCGGGAGGCCACCGCGCGCGGCGCGACGGTGCTGCTGTCGAGCCATATCCTCGCCGAGGTCGAGGCACTGTGCGATCGGGTGAGCATCATCCGGCACGGCCGCACCGTCGAGAGCGGGACACTGGAGCAACTGCGCCACCTCACCCGCACCGTGGTCACGGTCGAGACCGCGCGGCCCGTCGTCGGACTGGAAAGCATTGCCGGAGTGCATGATCCGATATACGAAGGTGACCGGGTCCGGTTCGCGGTGGAGAACGGGCAATTGGACGCGGTGTTGCGGGTCCTGGCCGACACGGGTGTGCGCGGCCTCACCAGCACGCCCCCGACGCTGGAGGACATATTCCTGCGCCACTACGGCGCCGATCCGGCCGAGGCGCTGCGGTGAGCACGTGGGCGCCCACAGTCCGCCGCGCGGCCGCGGGGGCGACCGGTGCGGGCACGCTGCTGTCGTTCGCCCTGCGCCGGGAGAGGTTCGCGTTGCCGTGCTGGCTGGCGGGCGCGGGCGCGTTGTTCGCCATGCAATCGATCAGCAGCCAACGCTTCTACGGCAGTCCCGACGCGCTGGCTCGGCTGCGGGAGATGATGAGCGCCAACGCGGCGGCGGTCGCGCTGGGCGGCCCGACCCGTTTGCTGGACACCATCGGCGGCGAGGTGCTGTTCGAGGTCTTCGCCTACGTGGGGATCGTCGTCGCGCTGATGAACATGTTCCTGATCGGCCGCCACACCCGCTCCGACGAGGAGGCGGGACGCGATGAGCTGATCCGTTCGGCGAAGGTCGGACGGCGCGCGTCCGTGGTGGCGGCGCTCGGTGTCGCGCTGATCGCCGATGCCTGTGTCGCCGTGGTGCTGGCGGGCGTCGGGATCGCGACCGGTCTGCCCGCCGCGGGGTCGGTGCTGACCGGTGTCGCGCTCGCGGGGATCGGCTCGAGTTTCGCGGCCCTGACGACGGTGGCCGCGCAGGTGTTCGAGAATCCCCGCAGCGTGTACGCCGCGGTCAGCTCGGCGCTCGCACTTGCCTACGTGCTGCGCGCGATCGGCGATGTCGGTGGCGGCGCGGCATCGTGGCTTTCGCCGCTCGGATGGGGCCAGCGCACCTATCCCTACGTCGCGGATCGGTGGTGGCCGGTGCTGCTGTTCGTCGCGGTGAGCGTCGCGCTGATCGCGGTCGCCTTCGCCGTACTCGAGCGCCGGGACTTCGGAGCGGGATTGCTGTCGTACGGGTCCGGTCGCGCGACGGCGTCGTGGGCGCTGTCCTCGCCGACGGGGCTGGCGTGGCGATTGCAGCGCGGGTCCTGGCTCGCCTGGTGCGTGGGCGTCTTCGGCCTCGGCGCGGCCTACGGGTCCTTCGCCGACAGCATCGCCGACTTTCTGGCCGACAACCCGGACGTGGCCGCGTTCCTGCCGGGCGGCGCCGCCGACGCGGTCGATTCCTATCTGGCGCTGACGGTGTCGATGACCAGCCTGCTGGCGACGGCGTTCGGCATCACCGCCGTGCTGCGGGCGCGCGGTGAGGAAGCCCTGGGGCATGCCGAATTCGTGCTGGCCGCCCGGCTGAGCCGGCCGCGGTGGCTGCTCGCCTATTCGATGGTGGCGGCGCTCGGCGCCGCGGCGGTCGCCGTCGCGGGCGGCTTCGGCATCGGACTGGCCTATGCCCTGACCGTGGATGAGCCGCATCAGATGATCCGCATGACGCTCGCCGCCGTGGCCTACTGGCCGGCGATCTGGGTGACGACCGCGGTCGCGCTGCTGGCCTTCGGCCTGCGACCGCGGCTGTCGGCGGCGGTCGCCTGGACCGGATTCGCCTACTGCGCCGTCGCACTGTTGTTCACCGAATCCTTCGACCTGCCAGGCTGGTTCCCCGACGCCTCCCCGTTCGAACACACGCCGCGCGTGCCGCTCGAGGACGCCACCGCCACGGCGGCGACGGGACTGTCCGCGGTCGCGGCGATCCTCGCCGCCATCGGCATCGCCGCGTTCCGCCATCGGGATATCGAATCCTGAGCGAGCGGGCCGCCCGCAATCCCACAGAAAAGGGTGTGCCACACCAAGGCTCGGACGCGACCGTGACCCCGTGCATTTCGCCCGTAGCCGAGGCGCTGTTCGAGTTGCCGCCGCACCGATCGCGAGGAGGCCGGAAGGCTGCTGCGGCGATCAGTATTCGGCGGCGATCAGAATTCGGCGCTGACGCGGGCGCGGCCATTGTGGCGGTACGCGCCGATGGCGAAATCCGCGTCGATGAGCAGACGCATCATCCGTGAGTCACCGGGGGTGATATCGGCGACGAAGCGCCGGATGCCGCGGGCCCGCGCGAGCCGGGCCAACTGTCGCAGCAGCCCGACACCGACGCCGCCGCGCTCGTGATCGGCCGCGACGAGCACAACCACTTCGGCCGCGTCGACGCCCGCCGACGCGGTGTAGGTCGCGACGCCGATGAGCCGACCGCCCGCGTACGCGCCGACCGTGCCTTGCGCGGGAACGGGACCGTCCGATGCGCCGAGGAATCGCTGGCGGCGATCGCGGCAGTCCGTAGCGCCGTGCAGATTCCGGATCGCCTCGGCATCAGGGCCGAGCCGGGCGAAGGTGATCGCGGCGGGCGTTGTGGCGGTCATGCGCGTGCTCCTCGGGATCGTCGCGGGTCAGGCGCGCCGTGGGCGCCGGGTGCGGTGGACATCGGTCAACAGGGTCTCGACATCGCTCGGTGCGAACATCTCCGTACCGGGCAGCGCGACGGTCGCGGCCGCGGCGGCGACCCCGAACGCGCACGCCTGCTCGCAACTGTCGCCCGCGCAGAGTCGGTAGGTGACCGCCGCCACCAGGCTGTCCCCGGCGCAGGCGTCACTGCGCGGGCCGTGGACGAGGGCGGGTGCGGTGAGTTCGTAGTGCGCCTCGGGCGAGGAGTACACCGCGCCCAGCGGTCCGACGGTGGTGATGGCGTGTTCGGTGGCGCCGATCTCGAGCAGATAGTCGTTGGCGGCGCGGGCGTCGTCGAACGACTCGATCGGCGTGCCTGTCAGAGTCGCGGCGGTCTCGCGGTCGAGGCGGATGAGGAAGACCTCCTCCGTCAGCACCTTGCGCAATTGCGGTGCGGTGATGTCGAGTACGACCCGGACGCCTGTCGTGGCGAGCGAACCGACGATGTCGGCGCAGAAGTTCTCGCGCAACCGCGGGGTGGCGCTGCCGGTGAGTACGAGATACCGACAGCGCGCGGCCTCCTCGACGATGACCTCGAGCAGGCGGCGTTCATCGGTCGCGGTGAGTTCGGGGCCGGGCGGCACGACGTGGTAGCTGTGGCCCGTCCATTCCTCGCCGACGACGAAGGCGATTCTGGTGTCGCCGTCGATATCGACACCGCGGTGGGCGATGCCCTCCTCGTCGAGGAGTCGGTCGAGGTATCGGCCGGTCTCGCCGCCCCGGGTGTGCACCGCGAGCGCCGAGCCGCCGAGTGCGCGGATGCCGCGGGCGACATTGAGGCCGCCGCCGCCGGCCTGGACGGTCGGCGGCTGGGCGCGGTTCTTGCCGCCGCTGGTCAATCGTGTCGTCACCATGCTCATGTCGACGGTGGGATTGATGGTCACAGTGAGTACGGTCGAGTTTCGGCCTGAATTGTTCGCGGACACCGCCGGCCCCTTCATCGACTGGATATTTCTGTCCACCCTCGCGTGTCGGCCGTGCCTGGCACAGTGCCGAAAGACCCCGGGGCGCAGGCCCATGGGTCGGACGTCGGCCTCGCGTACGACACGGCCCGCGCCGCCGAATCGCGGTGGCGCGGGCCGTGTGCGTGCTGTCAGTCGCGGGCGATGACGACCGGGCATTCGGCGGCGTGCAGGACGGCATTGCCCACCGAACCCAATGTCATTCCGGCGAAACCGCCGCGGCCGTGGCTGCCCACGACGATCATCCGCGCGTGCTCGGCGGTGGCGAGTATGCGCGCGGCGGGCCGGTCCTCGTCGACCACGCGCCGAACTTCGACGTCGGGATACTTCTCGGCATATCCCGCGATGGTCCGGGCGAGCAGTTCCTCGGCCTCGCTCTGCATGTCCGCGCGCGAGATGTAGCGGGCGAATTCCGACCAGGCGAGCACCGCGACGAGTTCGGCCTCGCGTCGTGACGCTTCGTCGAAGGCGATGTCGAGAGCGAGGGCGCTGCCCTCGGAACCGTCGACGCCGACCACGACCGGCCCGTCCGCGCGGTCCGTGCCCTGCACCGCCGCCGGCGGGACGACGGCCACCGGGCAGTGCGCGTGCCGAGCGAGGGAGGTGCTCACCGATCCGAGTATCCAGCGCCGCACCGCGCCGTAGCCGTGCGTGCCGACGACCAGCAACCGCGCGTTCTTCGACATGTCGCGCAACAGCGGAATCGGGCGTTCCTGCACGACGTGGGTCTCGATGTCGATCGACCGGATGGGCGTGGCCGCGGCCGTGGCGATCTCACGCGCCGCGGACACGGTCGCGGCGGCGGTGGCGCGGTATGCCTCGTAGTCGATCTGGCTCAGCGCGACCCCCGGGGCGTACTGGACGGGTATGTCGATCGCGCACACGATGTGCAGGGGCGATCCGTGGCCTGCGGCGTCGACGGCCGCCCAGCGAACCGCCTCGCTCGCCGCTTCCGAGCCGTCGGTGCCGACCAGCACCGGGGGATTGATCGCAGTGTCGGACATGGGTTTACCGCTTTCGAACGAGGAAACAGGAACTATCGGGGATGGACGACCATGACGGGGCATTCGGACCGCTGGACGAGAGACAGGCCGGTCGAACCGAGCAGCAGCCCGCGGAAGCCGCCGCGACCGCGACTTCCCACGACGACCAGTTGCGCGGCCTTCGACCACTGCCGCAGATGATGGCGTGGATTGGAGATGTAGACCCGGCGGATCACGTGGACATCGGGATACTTCTCCTGCCATCCGGCCAGGCTCTCGGCGAGTATCCGATCGGCGATGGCGGAGATGTCCTCGCTGCCGAAGGTGTCGGGCAGTACGGCGGGCCGGTCGAAACGAAGGTCGCTCCAGCTGTGCACGGCGATGAGCTGGGCGCCGCGCATATCCGCCTCGGCGAAGGCGGCCTCGACCGCGTCCGCGCTCACCTCGCTGCCGTCGATGCCGACCACGACCGGTCCGTTCTCCCGCTCCTGCCGGTCGGTCGCGGTGTCGTGCACCACGACGATGGATCCGTGACCGTGGCTCACCACGGCGAGCAGCACCGATCCGAGGTGCCCGAGCGTGCCGACGCCCTCGGTCGCGCCGACCACGACCATGTGCGCGGAGGCGGAAGCCTCGATGAGCAGACCGGTCGGATTCGCCTCGGAGAGTTCGATCTCGACGGGCAGATCCGGCGCCACCGCATGGGCGAGCCCGCGCGCGGCGGTCAATGCCTCGGCCCCGCGCTCGCGAAGGCGTTCGGTCGGGCCCTTGCCGACGGCGTCGTAGTTGCCGAGCGCCGCGCGGGCGGCGATCAGGTCGAGGCCGTGGACGATACGAAGCCGTCGACCGCGGCGGGCGGCGGTCTCGGCGGCCCAGCACACGGCCGGATCCGAGGCGCCGCTGCCGTCCACTCCGACGATGATCGGCGCGGATGCCGCGGCGTGCGGATCGTCGACGTCTGTCGTGGTCATCGGCTCCACCCTTCGAATCCGTCCGATCGCTTGATCAGAGCCTAGGAATCGGGCGCTCGTTCCCGCGCCGGTCCTTCGTCATGTACCAGGGGGTCCAAAGGCCGCGGGTCCGGCGATCCACGGCCTCCGGGGAGTCCGGGCCATACCGGCGGTCAGCGCCGCGTCGAACGGGCCGATTCCCGCTCGGCCAGTTGCGATCCCCACGCGCGTGCGCGCTCGAGCTCGCCGGGAACCAACGGCCCCTCGACGCCGTCGACGAGGAAATCGACCGGCGCACCGGCCAGTTCGTAACGCAGGCGGCGCAGGCGCCGTGCCACGCCGCGGGCGGCGGAGCCGGGCAGCCAGGCGGGAGTCGCGGACTTGGTGCCGAACGCCGCGGCGCGGGCGCCCTTCGGCGCGGGGGTCGCGGACGCCAGCCACTCGCGTACCCCCGTTTCGACGGCGACGGGAGTGTCGCTGCGGGCGGCGGCGTCGGCGCGGGTCCGGGGTCGGCTCAGCCCGAACGCGTGGGTGGGGCCGCCGACCACGAGCAGATCGATCGGCCGGTCGGCCGATTCCGTGGCGGTGCCGACCTCGAGCAGTTCGACCTCGGCCTGCTCGCGCAGTCCTTCGGCGATGGCCTCGGCGACGGCTCGGGTGTTCCCGAACACCGACTCATAGACGATTCGCGCGCGCATGGCAACCTCCTGATCGTCGCGGACACGGAACTGTGCCGAACACGACACTAGATTCGGGCGCACGGCGCGGCGTAGTGCCGAAGCGGCTCGCGTCCAGGGACTTCCGGCCTCCTCGCGATCAGTGCGGCGCGGCGGCAACTCGAACAGCGCCGGTCCATGGTGCGGGCCGACTCGCGCCCGCCCGCCGAATTCGGCTCAGTGGTAGAGGGCGTCGAAATTGTCGGCGAGGCTTTCGAGGACGATCTTGCGGCGCAATTTCATGCTCGGCGTGAGATCACCGGACTCCACCGACAGCTCGCGGTCGAGGATGTCGAACCTCTTGATCTGTTCCCAGCGGTCGAGTTGGTTGTTCAGGCGGTCGACATAGCCCGCGATCACGTCATGGGTCTTCTCGTGCCGGGCGATGTCGGCCAGTGAGCTGCCCGAAAGGCCCTGCTTTTCCGCCCATTCGGTGATGCTCTGCGCGTCGAGGCCGACCAATGCGACGCTGTAGGGGCGGGTCTCGCCGTAGACGATGAATTCCGCCGCGTACGGGCATATTCCTTTGAACGCGGCCGCGATCGCGGAGGGCGCTACGTATTTGCCCTGCGAGGTCTTGTACAGGTCCTTCTTACGGTCGGTGATGTGCAGGAAGCCATCGGCGTCGATCTCGCCGATGTCGCCGGTGCGGAACCAGCCGTTCTCGTCGAACGCCTCGGCGGTGGCGTCGGGGCGGTGGTGGTAGCCGGTCATCACCCCGGGACTTCTGAGCAGGATCTCGCCGTCCTCGGCGATACGGATCTCGGTGCCGGGGAACGGGCGGCCGACGGTGCCGAACCGGTAGTCGTTCGGGCGGTTGATGAACGACGCGGCGGCGGTCTCGGTCAGGCCGTAGCCCTCGAGCACGATGACGCCGATCGCGTCGAACCACTGCGCGATATCGCGGTCGAGGGGGGCCGCCGCCGACACGAAGTACCGCAGCCGCCCGCCGAAGCGTTCGCGGATTCGGGAGAGCACCAGCCTGTCGGCGACCCGGTGCCGCATCGAGAGCAGCGGCGAGGGGTCCTGTCCGGCCTGTCTGGTGCGTGAGACCTCGAGGCCGACGCCGACGGCCCAGTCGAAGAGCCTCTTCTTGATCCCGCCTTCTTCGGCCATCATGGTCTCGACACGGGCGTGCGCCTTCTCGAAGATGCGCGGGGCGGCCGCCACGATGGTGGGGCGCAGCACCATGAGGTTGTCGGCGATCTTGTCCACCCGGCCGTCGATGGCGGTGGTGAAGCCGATCAGCGGCGCCAGTGCCAACATCACCTTGCCGAATGCGTGGGACAACGGCAGCCACAGGAAGTTCAGGTCGTCGGGGCCGAGTACGTCGAGGGCGTCGATCGCCGCGGCGCTGTAGGTCCACGCGGAATGCGGCAGTCGGACGCCCTTCGGGGTCCCGGTCGTTCCCGAGGTGTACATGATGCTGCCCAGATGCTCGGGCCGAATGCCGCGGACGCGGGCGCTGACCACGTCGGCGGATTCGGCGAGCAGTTCGCGACCGAGTCGCTCGAGGTCGGCGAGGGTGATCACCCAACTTCCGTCGCCCTCGCCTTCGATGATCACCACCTGCCGCACCTCGGGTAACTCGGCGCGGTGCTCGATGAGCTTGTCGACTTGACTCCGGTCCTCGGCGATGACCACACGACTGCCCGAGTCGGCGACGATGAACGCGACACCGGCGGCGTTGGTGCTCGGGTAGACGGTGGTGGTGGCCGCGCCCGCGCAGAGCACGGCGAAATCGGCGAGCACCCATTCGTACCTCGTCGCCGACAACAGCGCGACCCGTTCCTCGGCCTCGATCCCGAGCGCGACGAGTCCGGCGGCGAGCGTCTCGACGCGGTCACCGAACTGTTGCCACGAGTCACTGGCCCAGCCCTCGCCCGCGCGGAACCGGAATGCCTCCGCGTTCGGAGTCGCGGCGATCCGGTCGATCAGTAATTGGGCAACCGAAGGTGCCCGGTTCTCGATCCCGGTGAGATCGGCATTTTCTCTGGGCGACGTCATCACTTCATTCTAGTTAGCTCCGCATTCGCCGACGACGTATTCGCGGTGCTGATTCTCCTGGTAGAGCGGGAAATGGCCGGGGTCGGGTGCGCGGTCGAGCGGTCATGGATGTCGCGGTCGCCGGTGGGCGTCGAGGGCGTGGTCGAGCAGCAGGCGGCGTTCGGCGGCGGCGACGGCCCGGCGGGCGGCCGGGACGGCGTCGGGGGTCACCGATACGGAGGTGATGCCGAGTCGCACGAGGTGTTCGGCGAATTCCGGGCGGTTGGACGGCGCCTGGCCGCACAGCGAGGAGGTGATCCCCAGCCTGCGGGCGGTCCCGATGATGCGCGAGATGGCGTCGAGGACAGCCGGATCGGATTCGTCGAACAGTTCGGCGCATTCGTCGGAGTCGCGATCGACGCCGAGCACGAGCTGGGTGAGGTCGTTGCTGCCGATGGATACGCCGTCGATGCCGAGGCCGACATATTCGGGAAGCCAGTGCACCACCGAGGGGACCTCGGCCATGACCCACCGGTGCATACCGCGTTGCCGTCCCAGCGGACTCGCGTCGATGAGTTCCAGGCAGGCTTCCAGCTCCCAGCGGGTGCGTACGAACGGGATCATCACGTGCACGTTCGGGGTTCGCTCCCGCACGCGCGCCAGTGCCGCCAACTCGAGATCGAAGACCTCGGGATCGCGGACGTAGCGATAGCAGCCCCGGTAGCCGATCATCGGATTGTGTTCCACCGGTTCGTATTCGGCTCCGCCGGTGAGTGCGCGGAACTCGTTGCTGCGCAGATCGGTGGTCCGGTAGATCACCGGACGCGGGGCGAAGGCGGTGGTGATCCGCGACAGGCCATCGGCCATCTTCTCGATGAAGCGCTCCTGCTCGCCGCGCGCGATCAGGTCGCGTGGGTGGCGGCCCTCGAGTGCCTGCACCAGGAGGGTTTCCGCGCGCAGCAGACCGACACCGTCGACATCGCCGCCCGCGACCCGTTCGGCCGCCTCGGGGACGGCGAGGTTGACGTAGACGCGGGTCGCGGTCGATTCGGATACGGCAACGGGGCTCGCGGATGGCGTGATCTCGGTGCGCGCCGTCGGCCGCGCGCCCGCGCGCACCTCGCCCTTGCCGCCGTCGACGGTGACCACGGCGCCGTCGGCGAGCGTGGTGGTGGCGGTGCGCGCGCCCACCACGCACGGCACGCCGAGTTCGCGGGCGACGATGGCGGCGTGGCAGGTCATGCCGCCGCTGTCGGTGACCACCGCGGCGGCGCGATTGAGCGTGGGCAGCCAGTCCGGGTTCGTCATCGGGGCCACGAGTATCTCCCCGTCGCGCAGTGACATGCCTTCGTCGGGGGAGGTCAGGACGCGCACCGCCCCCGACGCGACACCCGGTGCGGCAGCCAGCCCGCGCGCCAGCACCGGCGCCGCGGCGGCCGTTGTCGGCGCCGCTTGGGCGGCGGGGTCGTGCAGCGTGGTGATCGGCCGCGCCTGCACCAGCCACACACCCTTGTCGTCGATGGCCCATTCGACGTCCTGCGGTATGCCGCGGTGGTGCCGTTGGACGTCGAGCGCCAGGCAGGCCACCGCGGTGGCCTCCTTCTCGTCGAGCACCGCGGCCGCGGTCTCCTCGGCGCTCAACTCCACCTTGCGATCGCCGTCGGGTCCGCTGGTGATCGCGAAACGCTGGCGTCCGAGGCGGGTGTCCAACAGGGTCGGGCCGGTCGCGTCGAACAAGTAGGTATCGGGTTCGGCCGACCCGGATACGACCACTTCGCCCTGCCCGCGCGCGGCATCGATCACCACGCGGTCCCGGCGTCCGGTCGCGGGGTCGGCGGTGAACGCGACACCGGCCGCGCGCGGCGCGACCATGCGCTGCACCACCACGGCCATCACGGGTCGCCCGCGCAGGCCCCGGCGCGCGCGATAGGTGACCACCCGCGGGCTGAACAGCGAGGCCCAGCATTCCACGATCGCCGCCAACAGCGGGCCGTCACCGCGGACGTTGGTGCGCGAGATGTTCATGCCCGCGAAGGAGGAGGTCGCGCTGTCCTCGCCGATCGCCGAGGAGCGCACCGCGACCGGTATCGCCGCACCAAGGGCGTGATAAGCGGTGAGCACTGCCGCGCGGACCGTGTCGTCGACGGCGGTGGCGTGGACGAGATCGCGCATCCGCGTGCACAATTCGGCCACGCGCGCGGTGTCGGCGACGGCGTCGAGCGCCTCGGTGTGCAGGCGATCCAGTTCCGCCCCGTTCGGTCCCCGCGACATCACCCGCTCGTAACAGGCCCGCAGGATCACGAACCCCGGCGGCACCGGCAGCTCCGCGGCCACCAGTTCGCCCAGGTTCGCTCCCTTGCCGCCCGCCCGGTCCGCATCGGTGAGCCGCAAGTGCTCGAAGTCGGCCACATAGTCGCCCATTTCGACTCCCATCGTCAGCGCCATGTCGTCCTGTCAGGGTCCCGCCGGGGCTTCCGACGGCACTACGGCCGAAGGACCCGGTGCGGGCCGTCGTTGGTCCCGGCGCGGCGGCCCCCCGCCCGGTTCGTGCGATCCCGACTTCTCCGCGGCCGTGACCAATACGGCCGCACCGCTCGCGAGCGCGGCCACCGTCCAGCCGACGGGGCCGAGCGGGCGGCATCCGAAGAAGTAGTTGATCGGCGGGAGCTGCACGATGGTCACGAGCGCCGCTGTCGAACCGATCGCGGCCGCCAGGATCAGCGGGTCGCCGTGGGCGGTCGTCACGGTCTGGACGAGTTGACTGCCGACGAGGGCGGCGAATCCCACGGTGCTCACTTGACGGGGACGGCAGAGCACGCGGGCGGTGAGCCAGCCGCTGGTGGCGGAGAGGGTGGTCGCGATCGCCTTGTTGACCACGTCGTGCCGCAGCGCCGCCCCGACGGCGGTGTCGGGTCCCTCGTGCAGCAGCGTCTGCGGGGTGACGTCGCGCGGCGGGCGGGCGGCGACCACAAGGGCGGGCAGCAGATCGGTCAGCAGGTTCACGGCGAGAAGTTGGCGAGCGTTGAGCGCTGGCTCGGATCCCAGCGCCGAGGAGATCAGCGTGAAGGCGATCTCACCGAAGTTCCCGCCTACCAGCAGGCCGACACTGTCGCGAACCGAACGCCACAGCGCGCGGCTCTCGATGACGGCGTCGACGATCGTCTCGATGCGCTCGTCGGTGACGATGATGTCGGCGGCGTGTTTGGCGGCGGGCGTGCTCTTGGGGCCGAGCGCGATGCCGACATCGGCCAGCTGTATCGCGGGCGCGTCGTTGGCGCCGTCGCCGGTCACCGCCACCGTGCGCCCGCTGTGGCGCAAGGCCCGAACGATCATCGCCTTGTGCACCGGGCTGACGCGCGCGAAGACGGCGGTCTCGGCGACGAGCGCGGCCAATTGCTCCTCGGTGCAGGTTTCGACCTCGGTTCCGGTGACAACCCGACCCGATGTGCGCAGTCCGAGTTCGGTGGCGATCGCCTCGGCCGTGCGCGGGTGGTCTCCGGTCAGCATGACGGCGTCCACACCCGCCTCGCGCAGATCGCGCACGGCGGCGGCGGCCGTGGGCCGGACCGGATCGGCCAGGCAGAGCAGGCCGACGAAGTCGAGACGGTCGACGCGGTCGCTGCCGAGTTCGGTGCGATCGGAGGCGGCGCGCTCGGCCACCGCGAGCACCCGGTATCCCTGGTCGGCGAGATCGCGAACGGCCTGCTCCAGTTCGGCGACGCCCTCGTCGGCGAGCGGTATCGGCTCGCCGTCGCGGCGCACCCGGTCACAGCGTGGGATGACGATCTCGGGGGCGCCCTTGACGCTGATGAGGTGGCGGTCGGGTGTACAGCCGAGTACCGCGTGGAAGCCGCGTTCGGGCTCGAAAGGCAGCTCCTCGAGCATGCGCCAGCCGGGTTCGCCGTCCTCACGGCCGAGATCGCAGACGGACCCACCGGCCGCGACCGCGCGGTCGGTGGGGTGGGTCAGCGGTCTATCGGGCGTGTCCGGCGGGGTCGCGCGCAGCGCCGCGGCGAGGATCGTCCGCCCCGCCGCGTCGAGCGCGTCGAGCTGTTGGTCGTTGACGCCGTCGCTGACCCGGCGCAGTTCGATACGTCCCTCGGTGAGGGTGCCGGTCTTGTCGAAACATACGGTGCTCACCCGGCCGAGCGCCTCGAGCGTACGTGGGGTCCGTACCAGCACCTTGCGCTCCGACAGCCGCCGCGCGGCGGCGAGTTGCGCGACGGTCGCGACGAAGGGCAGCCCTTCCGGTACGGCCGCCACCGCGAGTGCCACCGCCGAGCTCACGGCGGCGCCCGGTCGCCCCCGCAGCACGCCCAAACCGAGTACGGCCGCCGCCGCGCCGACCGCGATCCGCACCGACAGTTCGGTCAATTCGCGGAGTTGACGTTCGACGCCGGCCGAGCCGGTGTCGGAGCCGCCGAGCAGGCTGCCGCGACCCACCTCGGTCGCACCCGCGACGGCGACGGCCACCGCCGTCGCGCTGCCCGCGACCACAGTGGTGCCCGCGTAGAGCATGCTCGATCGCTCCGCGACCACGTCCGCGTCGACCGGTGCGGGATCCTTGGGTACGGGCATGGATTCGCCGGTCAGGCTCGACTCGTCGACCTCGAGGTGGGCGGCCTCGAGCAGTCTGCAATCCGCGGGCACGGCGTCGCCCGCTCGCAGCAGCACGATGTCACCCGGCACGAGACGATCCGACGGCGTGTCGGCTTCACCGCCGCGACGGCGTACTCGTGCCCGCAAGGCGCCGAACTCGGCCAATTGACGAACCGCTCGGTTCGCCGTGAGGCGCTGAACGGCTCCGAGCAGGGCGTTGCCCAGCATCACCACCGTGACCAGGCCCGCGTCGAGTATCGAGCCGTTCGCGGCGGAGACACCCGCTCCGGCGGTCAGCGGCACGGTCAGCGGCGTGTTCAGTTCCCCTACCGTCGCCTGCCACAGGGTCTGCTCGGGAGGTCGCTCGGTGTCGTGGGTGCGCCTGGCCTCGGCCTGGGCGTCGGACAGACCCTCCGCGTCGGTTCGCAGTGTTCGCAGCGCTTCCTCGATCGGCATGGAATGCCAGGCCGTGTTGTCTCCGACCGTGGGCTCGAGCCGGGCGAGGCTCCGCGCGCTGACCGCGGCCGCGCCCACCGCGATCAGGGCCGACAGCCCGACCGGCAACGCGCCGCGCCCGTACGCGCCGCGATCGGGCCCGAACAGACCGAGCACTCCGCCCGCCATCGATCCGAGCATGGCCAACTGCGCGCTGCGCATACTGCTGTGTCGCGACACCAGACATGCCCGCAAGATCAGCCAGACGTCGGTGAGACCGTTGGTGCACAGCAGATCCGCCGCCCACGGCGGTGACCGATCGGGTGAGACGAGTCCGACCGCGCAGTCGGCGGCCGCCAGGGCCGGACCGTTGTCGACGGCGACCACCAACACCGCGTGACCCTCGGATTGCAGATCATGGATCGATGTCGGCAGTCGTTTCCCGCCTTCGACCTGCTCGTCCACCTCGAGCCGTTCGTCGAAGCCTGCCGCGTCCGTGGCGATCAGTACCGCGCCGAGGTCGTGAGCGGCCGCGACCACCGCCACCGCGAGCGGATCGAGCGCGCCGGTCTCGTGATCGACGAGTATGCGGGCGTCGATGACGACCCTGTCGATGCGATCCAGACGACGCAGACTCGCCGGATCGCGGACCAGTACGCGACGGTGGGCCAGCAGGAGGCCGAGCTGCGCCCGATAGGCTTGCGCGCCGATGTGCGCGGCGCGAGGCGCGCCCAACGCGATGGCCCTTGCCGCCTTGCGCGGCCCCGCGGTCGGTGCCAACACCGTCGCCGTCGCCACGGTGGCGACGCGGGCGCGGGTCACATATCGCTCGATGGGGCCGGGCGGCAGCGGGACCGGGCGTTCGGACGGTGGGGGCTGGGCTGTCGCGGTCGCGTCCCGGCGGCTACGGGTCAGTTCGGGGGCGATCGCCTCCCACGCTTCGCGTCGCGCGATCGCGGCGGGCAGTCGGATCGCCCGCAGGGCACCGTCGGCCAGCGAGACCAGCGGAGTACGCGCGGCGGCGGCGATCACCGAACCCGCCAGTGCCAGCGAGGTTTCCACGCGCAGGCCGCCGAAGCGGGCGTCGAGCCGAGCCCGCAGCGCGGGCAGCAGCTCGATGCTGTGCGTGATCGCGATCGTCTCCGGCGGCACGCTCAGCGCGGGCACGAAACGTCCGATCGTTCCGACCGCCGCGCCCACCAGGTCGGCGGTCAGGGAAACCACTTCGTCGAATACCGGCTCGAATCCGCCCGGGTGGACCGGGCGATCGCGTGCGGCGCTGGACAGTCCGTACGCCGTCTCGATCCCGTCGATCGCCGCGCGCAACGCGGCGATGCCCACCCGTTCGGAATCGAAGTCGACCACGACGTCACCGAGCGCGCCGTTGACCGCCGCCCAGTTCACGCCCTCGAGCGCTTCGACCGCCTCGCGCAACGCGTCCGGGTAGTCCGGCGGGACGTCGGCACGGTGCGCGCCCCTGGCTTCGATGTGCGCTCGTCCGGAACGCGCCCACACCTGACGGCCGTCGAACTCGTTGCGCACGGCGCGGACGGTGTCCACCGCGAGCGTCGACAGCGGGTGCAGCGGGCGCAGCAGGGCGCCGACAGCGAACATGCCACAACCTCTTTCGGGTCGGTACCGGCGCCTGAGCGGTCGGGGTTCAGATGCCCGTGGGATAGGTCTCGGGGATCGTTCCCGCGACCCATTCACCGCTCGGCTCCAGCGGTTCGAGTGCGGTGGTGCGGTCTATATGGATGAGCGCGTCGAACTGTTCGGCCACCCGCGTGTGGAAATAGTGACTCTGTCGTTCGGTCCCCGGCCGGTAGATCACGCCGATGGCGCGCTGTAGTCGAGGATGGTCGAGCAGTTCAACCGCCGCGCCGGGACGGTCCATTCGCAGCGCGAACTCCCCGATCTGCGTGTCGTGCAGCAGTTCCTCGACACTGGACGGCAGCGCCTCGCGCACGGAACGCCGCAGCGCGGGACCGCCCCAGTCCTCGGCCGCGGTGACCGTGCCCGCGCAGGTGCTGAATCCGATCGACACGCATTGCCCCTCGTGCCGTTGCCGGACGAGCTGTCCCAAGGTGAGTTGGCCCTCCGCTCCCATCTCGGTCGCGCGGGCGTCACCGACGTGGGAGTTGTGCGCCCAGACGACGATTCGGGCTCCGGGGCCGTGGCCGTTGCCGCCCCGGCCGTCGCGGGACAGGTGCTCGAGCAGCGAATCGACGGTATCGGCCATGTGCTGATCCCGCAGATTCCAGGAATCGACCCGATCGCCGAACATCGCGCGGTAGTACGCCTCGGCGTCGCGGACCGAGCAGGCGTTGCGCACGGCGTCGAAGTGACGGTCGGCGGCCCCTGGGTCGAGGTCGGTGAGCGCCAGCGTGGTGCGCTGGAGGTCGACCAACTGCCGGACCGCTTGCGCCTCACAGGATCTGCCCGCCCCGAAGGCCGCCGCGAAACCGTACGCCTGGCCGTCGTCGCCCGCCGCGTGATCGAAGCAGCCGTAGCGGGTTCTGGCCCGCCGCGCCGCCTCGGGGTCGACGGTGTCGAGGTAGCGGATCACCTCCGCCATCGACCGGTGCAGGCTGTAGAGGTCGAGTCCGTAGAATCCGCAGCGCGGTCGGCCCTGCTCGGCCTGTCGCAGATTGTGCTCGTGCAGCCAGGTCACGAAGTCGCGCACCTCGGTATTGCGCCACATCCAGGCGGGGAAGCGTTCGAAGCCGCGCAGCGCCTGTTCCGCGGTGCGGTCGTCGCCGTGCTCGTGCAGGTACCGATTCACCCGGTAGGCGTCGGGCCAATCGGCCTCGGCGGCGACCGCGGTGAACCCTTTCGCCTCGATCAGCCACCGGGTGATGGCGGCGCGGGCGGCGTAGAACTCCTTCGTGCCGTGCGAACTCTCGCCTATGAGCACGACGCGGGCGTCGCCGACGAGATCGGCCAGTACATCCTCGGGCGGGACGCCGCCGGGCGCGGGCAGGGCGGCGGCGCGAACGGTGCCGACCGCGTCGATGGGCGGCACCGCACCGCGTGTCGTCGAAGTCGTCATCAGCGCACGCACCTGCGCGTCGGTGACCTGGGTGAAATCCCAGAACGACTCGCCGACCGCCCGGAACGGTGACGGCACCGTCGCGCAGACCATCTCGTCCACGGCCGCGCCCAACTCCCGGCAGGTCGACTCCGGCGCCGCCGGAACCGCGACCACGATCCGCCGCGGTTCCCCGGCGCGAATGGCGTCCACCGCCGCGCGCATACTCGCACCGGTCGCCAATCCGTCGTCGACGAGTATCACCGTGCGGCCCGCCACCTCGATCGGACCGCGGTCGGCGCGATAGGCCGCCTCGCGCCTGCGCAGTTCCTCGGCCTCGGCGGCCGCGATGGCGCGCACGTGTTCGGCGCTCAAACGCAGCGCTCGGACGAGGTCGTCGTTGAGGACGATCCGCCCGCCCGACGACAGCGCGCCGATGGCGAATTCCTTGTTGCCGGGAGCGCCGAGCTTGCGCACGACCAGGGCGTCCATCGGAGCGTCGAGGGCGGCGGCGACCTCCCACGCGACCGGGATTCCCCCGCGAGGCAGACCGAGCACGAGCAGGTCCGGTGTGCCCCGGTAGTGCTCGAGCAGTTCGGCCAGGACGCGGCCCGCCTCGTGTCGGTCTCGGAAAACATGGTGCGGCGCACTGCTTTCCACATTGGTCATCGGGAACCTCCGGTATGAGTTGGTCGGCTCGGCGGTCTCCGGTTACCCGGTGCGGCGCGTCGCCGACCCATGGATGCGGACCCCGTCAGGCCCGGGTCGTGGCGCCGAGATCCGGGATCAGGCCCTCACCCAGCAGAATGCGATGTGCCCGCTGGGCCGCCGAGGACGTGCGGTCGAGGTCGAACGTTTCGGTCGGCAACTGTTCGAGGCCGTGCGCGAGCGCGGCGACCGCCTCGCCGAGGGCGCGGACGTGCTCCCGGAGTTCGGACATCTCGTCGCCACCGGTTTCGTCCGCAGTGAGGGCGGCGCCCGAACTCGCCTCCACGTCGGGGCGCGCACCGCACAGGACGCCGTACACGCGCATCGGCAGCACCGTGAAGATGCGGTTCATCTGGCCAGGAGAGAACAGTTCCGACAGCACCGCGGTGATGGCGCCCGCGACCGGGCCGACCTCGTCGCGGTCGATGCCCGCGGTCCTGGCGAACTGGTCGACGAACGAGGCGGGCCCGTGGCGGACCGGCACGTGGGACGGCACCCACCCCTCGTAGTACTCCCCGCGCAGGATTTCCGGCAGTTGCGCGGTCAGATGCGCCGAGGCCGCAACGCCGATCCGATCCCGCACGGTGTGCATCCACGCACGCAACGCGCGGTTGGCGAAGACGAGATCGTCGGTGTCGAGCCCGTCGGCCACGGCGCGCACCCATCGGTGCGCGACCTGCATGGCGGGTGCGAAGGGGTCGGTGGAATGTGACATGGTGTCCTCCTCGGTGTCCACCGGTTGCGGGTACGGGCGAGGTCGTTGCGATCAGCCTGCGCCTCTCACCGGCGTCGTCCAAGGGACGAAAGGGGCGCGCTGACGTGGCGATGGTCCCGACCTCGGGTAGCCCGTCCGTCCGCTACTTGCTGGGAGCGGGCAGGTCGGCGGCGCAGACGGCCTCGACGAATTCGCCGACCGTGTCCTCGGACAGGTTCCGAGCCAGATCGGCCTCGGTGACGATTCCGACCAGCACACCGTTCTCGGTGACCGGCAGGCGGCGGATCCGGCGTTGTTCCATGAGGACCAGCGCGTCGTCGACATCGGTGCCGACATCGACGGTGTGCAGACCGTCCGCCCCCTGCGCCAGTTCGCCCGCGGTGGTGGTTCTGGGATCGGCCCCGCGTCCGATGACGTGGACGACGATGTCGCGGTCGGTGACGATCCCGACCGGGTGGCCTTCGCCGTCGCAGATCGGCAGCGCTCCGATATCGAATCGGCGCATATGCTGCGCCGCCGTTTCCATGGTGTCCCGCACGCTGATCCGTTGCACGTCCGCTCGCATGATGTTGCGCACCGTCGTCATTGTCGACAGTCCTTTCCGGGAGAATGAGCTACCTGCTTCGATCATTCGACGGTCCCGGATCGGCTCGACAGGGCAGAAGGTCACCGCCGCGGACGACCTTCCTCCGGTCTCGCCCGCACGGATAACAGCAGGTGACGCCGTTCGAGCCAGGCGAACGAGTCCGCCGGGTCGCCGGCGGGGCGGCCGATCGACCGCGGCCGAGGCGAGGCGGTGGTCCTCGGGACCGCCGCCCTTCGATTCGGGGACTTAGGCCCCCTGCTGTGACCGCCGTCTCGGTGCCAGTGTCGGTATAGCGCCACGACGAGGAGCAGCGACCGTGAACGATAGAGCCGATATGTCCTGTCCGGCCCGGCTGGAAGGCGAGTCGGACGCAGCGCTGCCGCGCCCGTCGTGGCCGATGACATGGCCGGTCGCACGATTCGACCGTGGCGCGCGGGAGCCGGTGGATTCCGATGGCTGAACTGGGCACGCTCGACTCGGGATTCCTCGAACTCGAGGACACCGATCGGCACGTCAGCGCGGGTATCGGCGTCGTGGCGATCGTGGCGGGGCCGCCGCCGGACCGCGCGGAATTCATCGCCGAGTTCGGGCGGCGACTGACGGTGGATCAGCGGATGCGCCAACGCGTGCGCACCGCCAGGTGGGATCTGGCCGCCCCGCACTGGGACGACGACCCCGATTTCGACATCGCCCGTCACATTCGATGGATGGCGGTGCCCCGACCCCACGACGACAAGGCCCTGTTCGAACTGGTCGCCACGATGATGGAACAGCGATTGGATCGGGATCATCCGCTGTGGCAGTGCGTTGTCGTGGAGCGACTCGCGGGCGATCGTTGGGCGATGCTGGTCAAGGCGCATCACAGCATGGTCGACGGGATGTCGGGCATCGCGCTGTTCGAACGCCTCTGTGACAGCTCCGACGTCGAACCGCCGCCGCGCGGGCGTGCAGGCCGTATGGCGAGCCTGCGCGACTCGGTGCTCACCGGTCTGCGATTGCCCGTCGCGGCGCCCCGCATCGTATTCGGGACGCTGCGTTCGGCGGTGCCGCTGGTCACGAACATCCTTCGTCCCGCACCCGACACGTCGTTGAACGGGCCCATCGGGCGCCAGCGGCGTTACGCGGTGGCCCGCACCTCGTTGTCCGATGTGCGCGAGATCGGCGCGGCGTTCGGCGCCACGGTCAACGATGTCGCGTTGGCCGCGCTCACCGAGGCGTTCCGCACGGTGCTGCTGAGCCGTGGGGAAGACCCCGCGGCCGAGGAGGTGCGTATTCTCGCGCCCGTCTCGACCCGCCCGAGCGGCGCGCGCGCGACGCTCGGCAATCAGGTCTCGATCATGCTGCCGGTGTTGCCGGTGCACCTCGGCGATCCCGTCGAACAGTTGGCCGCCGTGCACACCGAGACCTCCCAGCACAAGAGCAGCGGTGAGGTCCAGGCGACGAATACCGTCCTCACCCTGGCCGGTCTGCTGCCGTTCGCGCCCCTCGCGCGCATCGTCAAACTCGCCTGCCGCTTCCCGCAGCACAGCATCGCCGGTCTGGCGACCAATGTGCGCGGCCCGAAGCAGCGGTTGTTCTTCCAGGAACGCGAGGTGCTGGAGCTGTCGGCCTACGTTCCCATCGCGATGCGGCTGCGCACCGGAATCGGCATTCTCAGCTACGACGATCAGCTGCGGTTCGGCATCACCGGGGACTTCGACGGCACGCCCGAGGTCGACGTGCTCGCGCGGGGGATCGAGGACGCGGTGGGGCGGCTGCTGCGGCGGGTGCGCGAGACCGGGGAGCAGCCCTCGCCGATCCCGCGCGACCGAGGCGCCGCCGCTCGGCGAGAACACGATCTGCCCGCGCCCTCGGGCCGGCGGTGAGAGTGACAGACGCAATGGAGGAGGTGCCCATGTTGTTCGAGGATCGTGCCGAGGCGGGCCGCCTGCTGGCCGAACGCCTCGTGTCCCTGCGAGACGCCGATATCGTCGTACTCGGATTACCGCGCGGCGGGGTTCCGGTGGCCTTCGAGGTCGCCCGGTCGCTGGACGCGCCGCTGGATGTGGTGCCGGTCCGCAAGCTCGGTGTGCCGTATCAACCGGAGCTCGCGTTCGGCGCGATCGCCGAGGACGGCGTCGAGGTGCTCAATGACGAGGTCGTCGCCCGCGCCGGACTCGCCGAAGACGAGACCGCCCGGGTCGAGCGCCGGGAACGTGCCGAGTTGCAGCGGCGGGCGGTCCGTTTCCGCGCCGGACGTCGGCGCGTGCCGCTGGCGGGGCGAACCGCGGTGCTCGTCGATGACGGTATCGCCACCGGGGCCACCATGCGCGCGGCGTGTCGATTCGCCCGCGAACACGGTGCGGCCCGCGTCGTCGTCGCGGCGCCGGTCGCTTCCCGGCAGGCGCTGCGTCCGCTGCGCAGGCAGGCCGACGAGGTGATCTGCCTGCAAACGCCGATGTTCTTCACCGCGGTCGGTCGCTGGTATCGGCACTTCGGCCAGACCACCGACGAGGAGGTCGTCGACCTGCTGAACCGAGCGGCGGCGCGCACGCCGCAGCCGCGACCGACCCCGGTGGACGATCCGCCGCTGTGCGACGAGGAGGTGAGCGTGCGCGCCGGCGAGGTCGAACTCGCCGGACATCTCACAATTCCCGAACATCCCGCGGGTGTCGTGATCTTCGCGCACGGCAGCGGCAGCAGCCGCCACAGCCCCCGCAACCGCTTCGTCGCCGAGATACTCGAGGATGCCGGACTCGGCACCCTGCTGTTCGACCTGCTCACCCCCGCGGAGGAACTCGACCGCGCCAACGTCTTCGACATCGCCCTGTTGTCGCGGCGGCTCGTCGAGGTCACCGAATGGCTGACCGGACAGGAGCATGTCGCAGGGCTGCCGATCGGATACTTCGGCGCCAGCACCGGGGCGGGCGCCGCGCTGCGCGCCGCGGCCGACCCGCGTGTGCGGGTCGGTGCGGTGGTCTCGCGGGGCGGCCGACCCGATCTGGCCGGTTCCGCGTTGGCCGCCGTGCGCGCGCCGACCCTGCTGATCGTCGGCGGACGCGACCATGTCGTGCTCGAACTCAATCGCTCCGCGGCGCGGGCGATGTCGTGTGAGGTCGGTCTGGTCGAGGTGCCCGGCGCGACGCATCTGTTCGAGGAGCCCGGCACCTTGCGCGAGGCCGCCGAACTCGCCCGCGACTGGTTCACCACTCGGCTGCGCGCCCCGGCGAGCACCGCTCGTGCCACCTGAAGCGGACCGACCTTCCCGGCGTGCGGTCCAGCGTGCCGTGAAATTCAGCGCGCCGAGGTAGAGACCGACTTCTTACCGGTCGCGGGCCGCGGAACCCGGCCCTTGGCGAGAAATCGGCGCAGACGCGCCAGCGGCCAGGTATTGACGACCTCGGCGGGTTCCACCCATCCGCGTTGCGCGGTGGCGACGCCGAACCGGATGTGGTCGAAGTGCGGGACGGCGTGGGCGTCGGTGTCGATGGCGAACAGGACACCGAATTCCCTTGCGCGCCGGACGAGATCGTCGCGCAGGTCCAGCCGATCCGGGAAGGAGTTGATCTCCAACGCCGTTCCGGTGCGCGCGGCGGCCGCGAAGACGGCGTCGGCGTCGAAGTCCACGGGCGCCCGGCTGCCGAGCAGCCGGCCGGTGGGATGGCCGATGATATTGACGTAAGGGTGCTCGATCGCCTTGATCAACCGAGCGGTCATGACCTCGGCGGGCTGGTCGAAATGCGAGTGCACCGAGGCGATGAGCAGATCGAAGCCCGCGAGGAATTCGTCGTCCCAATCCAAGCCGCCGTCGGCGGCGATGTTCAGCTCCGACCCGTGCAGCACCGTGATGTCGGCGCCCGCCGCCAACGCGCGCAGCTCGTCGCGTTGTTTCAATGCCTTCTCGCGGGTCATGCGCTGCATGGCCAACCCGGGCGCGTGGTCGGTGATCGCGCAGTATCGGTAGCCGCGGCGGGCCGCCTCGTCGACCATCCGCGCGGCCTCGGCGATTCCGTCGGTGAGTTCGGTGTGCAGGTGCAGGTCGCCCGCCAGGTCGGATATCTCGACGACTCGGGGCAGGCGCCCATCGGCGGCCGCCTCCACCTCGCCGCGGTCCTCCCGCATGGTGGGCGGCACCCAGGACATGCCGAGCGCGCCATAGATGTCGGCTTCGTCGGTCGCCGGTATCGGCCGGTCGTCGTCGGTGGCGAAGAGCCCGTATTCGCTCAATTTGAAGCCACGGCGCAGTGCCCGGTTGCGTACGGCGATGTTGTGCGCCTTGGAGCCGGTGAAGTACAGCAGCGCCGCGGCCCACGATTCGGCGGGCACGACCCGCAAGTCGATCTGGATGCCGGCGGTGGTGACGATCGACGACTTGGTGGATCCGCGCGCGAGCACCCGGTCGACGACCGGAAGGGCGCAGAACCGGTCGGCGACGGCGGTGGCGTGCTCGTCGTCGGCGACCGCGAGAATGTCGATGTCACCGACGGTGTCGCGCATCCGGCGCAGCGATCCGGCGTAGCACGCCCGAGTGACACCGGGGAATCCGCTCACCTCGCCGACGAGGTCGTCGGCGACCGACACCGCGACTCCGAGCGGGATCCGCCCGCCGTCCGCGCGCAGCGATCGCAGCGCGCGGATGAGATTGTGTTCGCTGATCTCGCCCCACCCCCGCAATCGCCGCAGCCGTTCGTCACCCACCGCGGCCATCAGTTCGGGCACCGACGAGATGCCGAGTGCCTCGTGGAGTTGACGCGCGCGGCGCGGCCCGAGTCCGGCGACGGTGAGCAGCG
The DNA here is from genome assembly GCF_001310275.1 of Nocardia arizonensis. GTDB lineage: Bacteria > Actinomycetota > Actinomycetes > Mycobacteriales > Mycobacteriaceae > Nocardia > Nocardia arizonensis. The sequence goes on along the minus strand of NZ_LGYZ01000049.1, from coordinate 11,127 downwards.
CTCGCAATCCGGGCGGCACCCGGGCGCGCAGCTCGTCGAGCGCGGCGATATGACCGGTGGTGCGCAATTCCAACAGCCGGTCCGCGGTGTGACCGCCGACCGCGGGAATCGCCATCAGCCCGGTCCGGTCGAGGTCATCGATATCGAGGTGATGGCCGGCGATCGCGCGGGCGGACTTCTCGTAGGCGCGCACTCGGTGTGAGTCGCCACCGGAGATGGCGATGAGATCGGCCATCTCCTGCATCGCCTCGGCGGCGACGTCGTTCGATCGCATATTGCACGCTCCGGCTGTCGGGTCACCCCCACGATTCGCCTTCCCGCGTCGTGGCGAGAGTGCAAGGTGTCACCGACACACATGACCTTCGGCCCCGCGGCCGGGAACGTTGTCGCCCGGTCGGCCGGGTGGGACAAGGGGCGATCGTCGGGGCGATCGGGTCCTTTCGGCCGTTCCCCCGACCCGGCGTGGCGAGGAATCGTGCTGATATGTCCGAAACAACACGACTCTCAGCTCCGCAACGGCGGCGGTCGGCCGAACAGGCATTGTCTTCGGCGGGCCCGAACGCGAAGACCCTGCTCGAGGTGCGATGTCCCCGGAACCACCATGTCGCGGTGGTACTGGAGACACCCTCGGGACCGGTGTTCCGATCGGTGGTCGGGCGCCGTGCCCACGGTCACCGCGACTTCGTCGATACCGGACATGGTCCGAACCAGAACGGATCGGCGTATGTCGACCTGCTGGCGATAGGTGAACTGCATGACGATTCGGTCCCCGCGAGCTGTGAATGCGGCCCGTTGACATTGTCGCGGGCACAGATGCGCCGGGCGATCGCGGAGGGGGAGCGGACCATCGAGTCCGCGCGTGCGCAGTCTCCGTAGACCGCGGCGGGCGGCGGGCCGTACTACGTTCCCCTCACCTCACGCGGCTCGGCTGGACCCGCGCCGGTTGCCACCACTGGCCCGCACATCGCGCGGGCGCCGCGCCACCGGAGGCGAGTAGTTCGTCGCGGCGTACACCGGGGATGACGTGGTAGTCGATCGACCCGGGCACGCTGACGAGGGCCAGAGCCCACCACAGCGCCCGCACGTAGGCACGGGCCAGTCGCGGATCGTCCCATTCGTAGAGACCGCGGTAGTAGCCGTCCCGATCGTGTGCGAGCCACAGTTTGGATATCAACCCCGGAAACCCCGCGAACAACACAGTGTTCACGAGGCTTTCGCGCCGGAACAGCGCGTGCCCGCGGCCTCGGACCCCGCGAAGCCGAAAGCGGACCACCAGCACGCAGGGGTCGCGGGGCGGCGTGGCGCGCTCGACGCGGGTCTCGCGGAAGACGCGGGTTCTCGTGCCGTCGGCGAATTCCAGATTCGTGCCGAGGTTGGTGCGGGGGAGGTGGATGCGACCCCGCGCCAAGAGCGCGAACGTGCGCATCGCACAGTACGCGAGGGCGGCGAGCGCGGCGCCTGGTGGCAATGGCCCGGGCGGGGCGTCGCCGGTTCCGGCGGTCGACATTCGGTCCATCCGTCCATGGTGTGCCTGCCGCCGAGGGCGGTGAAAGGGTCCTATGGCCGCGGCGATGGTGCCTTCGGCGCGGCAGCCCGTGTCGAGTACAGCGGTCGGAGTCCGGGGCAGACACGCGCCTGGGGCGCTACGGCGGTTCGGGGACCGGATCGTGCACCGAACTGAGCATCATCGCCGAGACGGTATCGATGAACTGCCGCCTGGTCAGGTCGATCGATCCGCGCAACCATTCGATGGCGAGATCCGTGCAGCCCGCGGCGAGGATGTGGGCGCGCAGGAGCATGCGTTCGCGGGGGACCGAATTCCCGACCAGCAGTGTCTCGGCCTGAGCCACCATCGTCTCGGCGACCGTGCGGATCATCTGCCTGCGGCGCTCGCGCAGGGCGGGTGTGCTCTCGAGTTCGAGCAGCATGGCCCGGCGACGATGATCCTCGGTGAAGAAATCGGCGGTGACCTCGACATTGGCTCGGATGCGGCCGCCGATGTCGGTGGGTGTGGCCGCGGCGACCTCGGCGAATCGCGACAGCAGGTGCGACAGCTGCCAGTCGTAGACGGCGAGGACCAGATCCTCACCGTCGGTAAAGGATTCGTAGAAGTACCGGCTGCCGACCCCCGCCTGCTTGGTCACCGATCGCACGGTCAGGCCCGCGACTCCCCGCGTTCCGATGAGGTCGAACGCGGCGGCCAGCAGCAGCTCCCTGCGCCGTCCCTGCCGCGCCTGCGCGGTGGCACCTCGATAAACCCGTTTCGGACCGTCGGACACGTCGCCCATCTTCGCATCCGAGCACCGCCCGGCCGAGATCGCTTGACGGCGCGACTCGGCGATGTCTACAGTCCATATCGGGAATCATCGGATTCCGGATATGGCGACTCGGCGGAGCCCGGATCTCCCGAGCGGGATGTCGGGCCTCAATCAGCGAGGGCAGTACAATGTTCGACCTCATCATTCGCAATGGTCTCTGGTTCGACGGCACCGGTTCCGAGTCGCGCAGAGCGACACTGGGAATCAAGGACGGCCGGGTCGCCGAGGTCGCGTTCGGCGCGCTCGACGAGACCGACTGTCCCGAGGTGATCGACGCGAGCGGCAAGTGGGTGCTTCCGGGATTCATCGACATCCACACCCACTACGACGCGGAGGTGCTGCTCAATCCGGGCCTCGGCGAATCGGTCCGGCACGGCGTGACCACGATCGTGCTCGGCTGCTGCTCGATGTCGACCGTGTACGCCCGGCCCGAGGATGCGGCCGATCTGTTCAGCAGGGTGGAAGCCGTCCCGCGCCGGTACGTGCTCGAAGCCCTCGAGCAATTCGGGACGTGGGAGGATCCCGAGGGCTACATCAAGGCTCTCGACGCACTTCCGCTCGGTCCCAATGTGGCGTCGTTTCTCGGGCATTCGGATCTGCGCACGGCCGTCCTCGGGCTGGCTCGTGCGACCGATCACCGGGTGCTTCCGACCCGCCGGGAACTCGATACGATGGCCGAGCTGCTCGATCGGGCGCTGGCGGCGGGAATGCTCGGCATGTCGGGCATGGACGCGGCCATCGACAAACTCGACGGAGACCGGTATCGCTCACGCGCCCTGCCCTCGACCTACGCGTGGTGGCACGAGCGGTGGCGGCTGATCAACGTATTGCGCGCGCGGGGCCGAGTCCTACAGAGCGCGCCCAATGTCGCCAACCCCCTCACGGCCGTGCTGTTCTTCCTGGCTTCGGGAACCCGCTTCCTGCATCGCGATCCGGTTCCCGTCAGCCTCTTGGTGGCCGCCGATTCCAAGTCCATGCGCGCGGCCCACTTGCTGCTGCGCGGCGCCGCGGCCGTCGGCAACGCCGTTTTCGGATCCGAGGTCAAGTTCCAGCATCTGCCGGTGCCGTTCACGCTGTACTCCGACGGTATCGACCTGCCGGTGTTCGAGGAGTTCGGCGCCGGAACCGCCGCGCTGCATCTGCGAGATCAGATCGAACGCAACACACTGCTGGCCGATCGCGAGTACCGCCGCCGATTCCGTCGGGAATTCGCCGTCAAGCGGCATCTGCCGGGCCTGTGGCACAAGGACTTTCACGACGCCACCATTGTCGAATGCCCCGATGAGACGGTCATCGGCAAGAGTTTCGGGCAACTCGCCGACGAACGCGGAATCCACCCGCTCGACGCCTTTCTCGACGTGCTGGTCGACAACGGCGAGAAGAACGTGCGCTGGACCACAGTGGTCGGCAACCACCGGCCCGCCGTACTCGACGAGATGGCACGGGACCCGAATGTGCACATGGGCTTCTCCGACGCGGGTGCGCACCTGCGCAACATGGCTTTCTACAATTTCCCGCTGCGCTTCCTCCGGCGAATGCGGGCGGCCGAGGCCGATGGGAGACCCGTGCTGTCACTCGGCAATGCCGTGCATCGGCTGACCGGCGAACTGGGCGAGTGGTTCGGTCTGCCCGCGGGCCGCCTCCGCAAGGGCGACCGAGCCGATTTCGTCGTCATCGACCCGCGCGGCCTCGATGAATCCGTCGACGCCTACCGCGAGGAGCCCGCGCCGTTCTTCGGCGGGCTCTCGCGCATGGTGAACCGAAACGACCAGGCCGTCGTCGCGACCGGTATCGGCGGCCGGGTGGTATTTCGGCTGGGCGAGTTCATCGAGGGCTACGGCCGCACCGTGCAAACCGGCCGTTACCTGCGGGCGGGCGACGGGGCCGAACCCTCGACAGCCGCCGCCTCGCACCTGTTGGAGGAATCGAAATGAAGCCGACGGCCCCGACACCGACGCCTCCCAGCGCCCCGAACGACATCATGGTCCGGCCGCGAAATGTCGAGTTCGACATCTCGCAGTCGCCGCTGCACTGGATTCCGGGCGAACCCATCGCCTCACACGGGATCTCCGTGTTCAACTTCGTGCTTCCGGTCGGTGAGCGCTGGTTCTGCGCAGTGTACGAGCGGGCGCTTCCCTTCGTGCGCGACGAGCGACTCCGCGAGGAGATGCGTGGCTTCATCGGGCAGGAGGCCATGCACGCCAAGAGCCACGACCATGTGCTGCACGACTATTTCGCCCAACACGACATCGATTACGCGCGCCGGTTCATCGCACTGACCGAATGGGCCGAGCGCAGGTTCTACCCGCTGCTCGACAGACTCTCGGGCAATCTCCTGCTCATGGCGCTCAAACCGCAGATCTGCATGATCGCGATCGTCGAGCATCTCACCGCGTACCTCGGGGACTGGATGCTCAACGCCGACCAGTTACGCCGTCCCGGCACCGATCCGGTCATTCTCGACCTGTTCTGCTGGCACTCCGCCGAGGAGATCGAGCACCGATTCGTGGCCTTCCACGTCGCGGAGTACTTCCGAATCAAGAAGCGCCACAAGAATATCGCCGCGCTCATCGTCGGCCTCGCCTACGAACCGCTGCTCGCGTACGCGATCAGAACGCTGGTGAACCAGGACCCCTCGCTGCCGAGGATCGGATATTTCCGTACGATCCGCGAATGGCGGGCCGCGGCGCGTCGGGGCCTGCTCCCCGAGTTCGGCCGAGTCTTCAAGCAGATCCCTGTGCTGCTCAGCAGCCGATACACCCCGGCTCACGTCGGAGACACCGCGCAGGCCGTCGCCTACCTCGCGCAGTCGCCCGCGGCCCGGCTGCACAGCGCATGAGCACAACCGACATCGGGCTGCCGCCACCGAGCATCGGCGGCCGCTTCCGGCAGGACCCTTTTCTTCGCGCGTTCGGCGGTCTCGCGAGTATGTGCGAGGCACTACTCGACAACACCGACTCGTTGCAGCGGTTCGTCAACCGCAGGCCACGGCAACTACCGCTGATCCCGAACCGGATCGCCGTCGTCGTGCGAGAACGGCGGATCGTGGCCGAGGACAACGACGTCGTGGAGCTGACATTGGCCGTGGCGGAGGGCGATTCGCTGCCCGGCTGGCACCCGGGCGCGCATGTCGATGTCTACCTGCCGTCGGGGCGCAAACGCCAGTACTCGTTGTGCGGTGATCCGCGGGACCCGACGCGGTACCGCATCGCCGTGCGTCGATCCCCCGCGGGCGGCGGGGGATCGATCGAGGCGCACGAGCTGACCGTCGGAACCGGCATCGAAATCAGCAATCCCCGCAACGCCTTCGCCCTCGCGCTGCCTGCGACGGATCGCCGTCGGTTGCGGTTCCTCGTCGGCGGCATCGGCATCACGCCGATCCTGCCGATGATCCGGCAGGCCGACGAGTACGGACTCGACTGGAGCATGCTGTATCTGGGCCGCCATCGCCGCTGCCTGCCATACCTCGACGAGCTCGCCGTGCACCGCGACCGGGTCACCGTGCGCACCGACGACCGGCACGGCCTGCCCACAACCGCGGACCTGCTGGCGGGAGTGGACGAGCACACCGCCGTCTACGCCTGCGGCCCGCGAGCGATGATCGATGCCGTGCGGACCGGCCTGCCCGCGGGCTCGACGACCGAACTCCACTACGAGCAGTTCTCCCCGCCGCCCGTCGTGGATGGCCGCGCATTCGAACTCGTGCTCGCCCGCGGCAACCGATCGATCACCGTCGCCGCAGGCGAAAGCGCCCTCGAGGCGATTCGACGGCACCTGCCCGATATCGCGTACTCGTGCAGGCAAGGCTTCTGCGGAACCTGTGAACAGCGCGTACTCGACGGTGAGGTCGACCACCGGGAGAAACTGCTCTCCGATGTCGAACACCAACAGGGGCGAATGCTCGTCTGTGTGTCCCGCGCCGCCGGTGACCGAATAACGCTCGATCTCTGAGAAATGGCGCCGATGACCAGGATCACCAGTTTTCGCAAGCACACACTGACCTTCTCGGTGCGCGACACCGGGCCCGAGGACGGTATTCCGGTCGTGCTGCTGCACGGATTTCCCCAGACCGCCGAATCGTGGGCGGAGGTGTCGCGCTCGCTGAACGAGTCGGGCCACCGGACACTGGCACCCGATCAGCGCGGATACTCCCCGGGCGCCGTGCCGCCACGCAGATCCGACTACCGTCTCGCCGAACTCGCCGACGACATCGTCACGCTCATCGAACGCGCCGGCCTCGGACCGGTCCATCTGGCCGGACACGATTGGGGTGCGGCCGTCGCGTGGACCGTCGCGGCCATACGCCCCGACCTGGTGCGTTCGCTGACGGCGGTCTCGGTGCCGCATCCGATCGCGTTCCTGACCTCGATGCTGACCAGCAGGCAACTGATACGGAGCTGGTACATGCTGTTCTTCCAGCTACCGTGGCTGCCGGAAAGGTTGATGCGCAACGACGGCGGCCTCTTCCACCGGCTGCTGGTGCGCACCGGACAACAGCCCGGAAAAGCGGCGCGCGACATCGTGCGCCTGAATCAGCGCAAGTCCGCGACCGCCGCGTTGAACTGGTACCGCGCGTTCCCGTACGCGTGGTCACTGATCGGCGACCTGCGTCGGCCCATCCGGGTTCCGACCTTGCAGATCTGGAGTGACGCCGACACCGCGGTCGGACGTGAAGGACACGAGCTCAGCCGACGGTTCGTCGCCGCGCCTTGGCAACTGGTGACCCTCGCCGGAACCAGCCATTGGATACCCGACGAAGCTCCGCGGCCGCTGGCCGAACTCATCGCCCGGCACGCCGCCGGAACACGTACGGACGCCGACCACACCAGTTGGTGACGCTCGGCGCCGCTGCCTCCTGTGAAATCCGCCGCAACCGTGCCGGTGCTCGGTTCGGGGCTTGGCATACTCGGTCGGCGAAGGCAGAGAAGACTGCCGACAGTCACCGTAACCGCAGGGAGTATGCAACGTGAGCGTGTCCGAATTCGTCTACAACGTGGTAGTGGTCACGCATCTGCTCGGGATGGCGGCGGTGGTCGGCGGATATGTGGCCGGGCAGCCCAAGGTTTCGGAGTTGATGGTGTGGGGGGCTCGGGCGCAGATCTTGACGGGATTGATTCTGGCGGGGATGGCTTCGGCGATCGATTCGTTGGGGAAGGACCCGGACAATGCCAAGCTCGCCGTGAAGTTGGTGATCGCGGTGCTGGTCGCGGCGTTCGCCGAGATGGGGCGGGCGGATGCCAAGCGGGGCAAGGATGTCGCGTGGATGACGCACGCGGCGGGAGGGTTGGCGATCGTCAACGTTCTGGTGGCGGTGCTCTGGACCTGAGCGGGGGAGTGCGTGCCCGTCCGGCGGACGGGCACGCCGACTCGGGGGAGTGGGTTCGGGCCTACGGTGATATCGAGACAGGGTGACTCTGCCCGCCAAATCTTTGTAAGGAGTAATAATTCTCAGAATTAATATTCTGATACCTGGATATGCGCATTCATGCATCTACTCCTTGCGATAGGCGGTAGCAAGCGACGCAACACCCGACAACTCGAGAACAGCAGCGAGGATGGGCAGTCGGCGAAGACGTTCGACATCCGGTTGACCGCGCTGGGGTCGGCGCGCGGGTAATTGGCGGGAGCAGGAGTGATTGGTCGCCGATCCGCTTGTGCGGTTGCGCGCGCGGTCCGCGCCGACGGATACCAGTAAGGCTGCGAGGGTGTCCGACGAGGTGCTGCGGCGTTGTCAAGCCGACAGCGACCCGGCTGCGCGTCGGCGGCGGGGTCACTGACCGACGGAGGTGCCCATGGGTGCGCGCTGATGGAGGGTTGGGTCGGATCAGTGGTGCGGATTACTGCGCGCCCGCTCGCGGATGAGTCGGTCGGCGGTCCACAGCGGTTGCAGCATGTGCCAGTCGGCGGGGTGCGCGGCGATACCGGCGGCGAACCGGTCGGCCAGGGTCTGAGTCGTAGGCTGCGCGCCGCCAGCGGTGTCGATCGCAGCGCCCACCTGAAATCCCCAGCCATCGGGGGTGAACCAGCAGTGCACCGGCAGGAGCGGTGCACCGGTGTCGATCGCCAGCCGGGCCGGGCCTGCCGGCATGCGGGCCGGTTCGCCGAAAAAGGTGACCGGCACACCCGCACCGGTCAGGTCGCGTTCACCGAGCAGCCCGACGATCCGTCCCTGCCGCAGCCGCGCGGTCAGCTGCGCGAATGGTGGTGCGGCGCCGCCGGTGAGCGGGACGATCTCGAATCCCAGGCGCTCACGGAACCGGATGAAGCGCCGGAACAATGATTCCGGTTGCAGCCGCTCGGCGACCACGGTTGGTGTGCCGACCCGCTGTACCAGCCACACTCCCGCCAGGTCCCAGTTGCCGCTGTGCGGTAGCGCCAGCACGGCCCCGCGCCCGTGCCCGACCGCGGCGTGGATGTGGTCGAGCCCGGTGGCCGCGGTTTCGATGCGCTCGGCCAGCCGCACCGGGTCCATCGACGGCAACCGGAACGCTTCGCACCAGTAGCGTGCGTAGGAGCGCAGGCTCGCGCGCACGAGTTCGTCGGGCACCTGCGCCGGGGTGGTGGACAGCACCCGGGCCAGATTTCGGCGTAGCTGAACCGGTCCACCTCCTCGGGCTGCGCGATCGGCCGCGACCTCGAACGATCGCATCGCCCACCGCTGCGGCAGGGCCCGCACCAGCCGCCAGCCGGCCGCGTACCCGAGATCCCAGGCTCGGTCCTTCATGGTCATTGGTCACCGCCGGCCGATGACGTCACGAGCCCGAAAATGATGATCATGACGGCCTCCAGAAGCCTGGAAAGTGCGTATCCGCTCCAGTTTCCGCCGGTTGATGCACGGTGTACAGGCCCGAAACCACCGATCCTTTCTGCTGCTCGGCAGCAGTCTCCCGCCGCCGTGCGCTGACATCACCCTGGGGTGCGTTCATCTGTCCGGGGCCCACATCGGGCAGACCGAGGTGAGTCGTACCCGATCCGACGGGTCGACACCCCCGCGGAGGGTTTTCCTGCGATGCCGCGAACGTCGGCTTGTGCGTACGCACGCTATCGGCCGGTGTCCGCCGCACAGGCGCGGGTAGGATGGATGGTGTCGGGGGCTTTTCGTACGAGACCACCCATGGTCTGGTCGCCGCCCGACAAGTGAAACAGGGCCCGCCACGCGGCCCCGGTCAGGAGCGTCGTGATGACGCTACAACACGAGCCGATCCTGCTGGGTCGCTCTTCACGCTTTGCCCTCCGCAGCGGCTCGCCGCCGTCGTCACGGCGGTTAGCGACACCGCGAGCACCCCGCCCAGGTGCGGTGGATGGGGCCTGGTGGCCCCGCACGACCGACTTGGTCGCCGAACTGTCCGATCCGGAGGCGCTGCTGAGTCGGCGGGCAGGCAGCATCGACCGAATCATGTTCAATCTGGACGCCTGGCAGCCTGCCCCGAGGCGCACGATGATCGGCGGGCGTTCGGTTCGCCTGGACGGATACCGGCACCTGCCCGGCCATACACTCTGTGTTCTGGGACTGGACCGCACCCGTCTGGTCCTGCTGGTGATCCCCGCAGGCACCCAGACCGCCACCGCCCAGGCGCTGCTGTGGGCCGCATCTCGACCGGGCAATGAATTCACCGCCGACGAACTCGTGGCCGCCGACGCCCGGCGCAGCAGCCTCGATCACACCCAGAACGAGGCCGCGGTGCGCCGCTGGGACGACGAAGGCGGTCACAACGCGCCGATAGACCCGGCAGACCGCAGCGCATCCTGCGCAGGATCCCCGGCCCGTGCGGGAGGCCCGCTATGACACCGATCCCGCCGCAGGACAGAAGCGGTGCCGCCGCCGACCGCGGCCTGGGCCGATTCCAAGCCGGCGCCGACGGTGGGCAACCATTCGACACGCCGACCCGCACACCGCGGCTACTGCTTCGCGAGGATGACGAGGAATCCGGCGGCGTCGACGGCGCCTGGTGGCCCAGAACCGACAACCTCACCAGCGAACTGCACGACCTGGCCACCGTCCTCACCCCGCGACTGGGCCCGACCGCCCGGATCAGCTTCGACTGGAATGCGCTGAGCCGATCCCAACGCCGCATCGACGCTCCCGACGGGATCGAGGTCACCGGACCGCTTCCGGACCAGCCACCCCAGGTGATGTACGTCTTCGGCCTCCACGATCGGCACCTTCGATTGCTGGTGATCAACCCCGCCACCACCGCAGACCGCGCCCACACTCAGATGCGCAAAGCCGCGGGCCCCATCACGGGGTCCAGGTAGTAATCGTGCGAAAACAACGACAATCGCTTGACCAGTGGTTATCTCACTGATGCCTTGTCGACCCAGATATTCTCGCATCCCGCGGCGGTGAGCGCGTTGATCTGGGAGTCGTCTTTCTGTGCGCGCGTGGAGACTCGCGCGTATCCGAGTGACCTCGCGCTATGGGGTCGCGGTAGTAATCGCGCAGGAAACAACGAAGTTCGGGTGGTTGCTGGTCAGCGATGACGGTCGGCGGGCCCGAGACGGCTGGTCAGCCGCGCAACGCGCGGCCATCCGCGACCATGTATCTCCCGCGACGGACCCCGCGTCGGAGCCGGCTCGGGCGAGGACAGAACCGGGCAAAGCCGTGGAGAGCGCGGAAGTGTCGACCTGCGCCCGGATCGTGTCGATTCCCGTACAGATACCGCTCGCCGCATCGGCCAATGCCCGCAACTGCACCGGATCCACCCGCATTCTCTATCCCCTCTCACCGCCGGCGATAAACAACAGCGGAGCTTACGTACCTGAATCAGCGCTGTCGCCAACGTATTTCGCTTGCATCTGTTTCGATGGT
>NZ_LGYZ01000048.1 GCF_001310275.1 Nocardia arizonensis | reverse complement strand
GGCGGTCCACAGCAGGTTTCTCTCGCCGCGTTCGCCGACCACCCGCGCGATATCTACATCGACATCAGATTCGTCGAACCGTGGGACGGGTGGGACCTGCCACCCGACTACTCGGACGCGGTGATCTTGAAAGAATTCGAAGTGTAGTCAGATCTGCACTGACGGGGGAGAAATCCCCATGGGAGGGCATCATGTTGAAGGTTTTCAGGACCGCGTTGATCGGGGCGGCGATGGTCGCCGGTGTGATCGCCGTGTCGGCGCCGGCGTCGGCGGTGACGTGGAGCGATTGCGAAGACGGCGGGGGCGTGGTCATTCTGGAGCAGAACGGCCAGTACACCTGCATCCACGGCTTCTACGGTGACATGCAAGTCTTTCCCTGACCTCGGAGGCACCATGAGTGAGCGCGACGAATCCACCACCACCATCACCCCATGGGTAACTGTCAGCTTGGAGAAGATACTGCTCGCCGCAGCAGAGTTCGCCAACGAACACGCCTACAACTATCTGGCCGAGGAACACCTGCTCGCCGCTGTGCTCGCGGATCCGCGGTCGTTCCTCGCATGGGTGTGGCCGAAAGGGGAGGCGTTGACCCTCGAGCAGTTGCGCCAGGTCGTGCTCGACAACCTGCCCCCGGTACAGGCGGCAACGGTCGGCACCGACAATCCGGTCACCGTCACGACGGTGCGGACCGGGCCGGTCGCCGACGAACTCGCTCGGAACTCCTGACCAAGTACCACCGACTCCGATGGCAAAGGCAAGAACCCATATCGCCGGGCAGCTGGGTCGGTTTCACCCGGCTACCGCCACACAGCCAGCCCCCGACCGGAGCCAGAACGCACCACCTGGCCCTGACCGCTGGAACCCACGCGTTCGGGAAACGGTCGATTTTCGAACGCTGGGCAGTCTGTCCAGGGCGGTGAAGAAGTCCGCACGTGCTCACTCTCCGCTCATCGCCCTGGTGCCGTCGGCCTGGTCGACGAACTCCGGTTTCTGCAGATCCGCGAACGCGAGCAACGCCTCCCGCACCGCGGCGACCGCACCGGGCCCCCGCCCACAACACCCTCGCGTTCGAACGTCGACTCGACCAACAGCCGCGGCACCGTAGGTCGGGTCCTGCATGCGTCGGTCGACCTCGGTGGTGAGCGCGCGGATCGCGTCTTGGCGGTCGGCGCCGGTCACATACCAGTCCTCGCCCGGGTAGTAGGCGCCGATCGTATGTCGCTGCGCGTTTCGAGATGGCCCGCGAACCCGCGCGGGCGTGCGCGGTCGAGTGTCTTGGGGGTCAGATGTATCGGATTGCTATGACCGATTCGGGACCGTGACGAGTTCGGTGGACTCGGGTCTGCGGTCGGGTAGTTCGTCGCGGAGGACTGGTTCGCCGAGGTCGATGCGCTGTTGGAGGCGTTTCATCCAGGCCGGGGCCCACCAGCAGTCGTCGCCGAGGAGTTTCATGGTGGCGGGGACGATCAGCATGCGCAGGACGGTGGCGTCGATGAACAGCGCGGCGATCATGCCGAAGGCGATGTACTGCATCATCACGAGGTCGGAGAAGGCGAACGCGCCGGTGACGACGAGCAGGATGAGTGCGGCGGCGGTGATGATGCCGCCGGTGTGGGCGGTGCCGACGCGGATGGCCTCGGTGGTGTCGGCGCCACGGGCGCGGGCCTCGACCATGCGGGACAGCAGGAACACCTCGTAGTCGGTGGAGAGCCCGTAGATGATGGCGATGATGAGGACCAGGACGTTGGCCTGGATGGGTTGGGGTGTGAAGTTGAGCAGGCTCGCGCCGTGGCCTTCGACGAAGATCAAGGTGAGGATGCCGAGGGTGGATCCGAGTCCGAGTGCGCTCATGACGGCGGCCTTGATGGGCAGGATGAGCGAGCCGAAGGTGAGGAACATGAGCAGGGTGGTGAGGAGCAGGACGAGCGCGATCATGACGGGGATGCGGTAGAGCAGGGCGTCGATGCTGTCCTTCTGGATGGCGGGTACGCCGCCGACGAGGAGGGTGACGTCGTCGGGGACGTCGAGGGAGCGCAGGTATTCGATGGTGACGCCCGCTTCGTCGGAGTCGGTGAGGATGGCCCGCGTGCGGTAGACGTCGCGTTCGACGGTGGAGTGCGAGGGAATGGCGAACTCTTCGGCGAGGCCGGGCGCACGATTGGCCTGTTCGAGAACGCTGCCGATGGCGAGGGTGTCGTCGGAGACGAAGATGAGCTCCAGCGGGTCGGAGCGACGCTGGGCGAAGTGTTCGTCGATGGCGGCCTGGGCGAGGCGGGTGGGATTGTCAGGTGGGAGATAGCGTTCGCTGAAGCCGCCGAATACGAGGTTGCGCACGGGCAGTATCAGCAACAGCAGCACGATGCTCAGGGGTATGGCGAGTTGGACGGGCCTGCGCATGACCCAGTCGGTCCAGCGGCCCCAGAAGCCGGTTTCGATCTCGTGTGCGGTCCTGGTGCGGCGGAAGCGGTGCAGTCCGAGTGCGTCCACGCGGGGGCCGAGGACGGCGAGAGCGGCGGGCAGGATGGTGATGGCGGTGAGCGCGGCGAGTGAGACGGTGGCGATTGCGCCGTATGCCATGGATTTGAGGAAGCCCTGTGGGAACAGGAGCATGCCGCCGAGGCTGGCGATGATCATGGTGGCGGAGAAGACGACGGTGCGTCCGGCGGTCATGACCGAGCGGCGGACGGCGGCGGGCGTGTCGTAGCCCTCGGCGAGCTCTTCGCGGAAGCGGCTGACCATGAACAGGCCGTAGTCGATGGCGAGGCCGAGTCCGATCATGGATACGACGGGGGAGACGAAGGAGTTGACCTCGGTGTAGTTGGTGATGATGCGGACGATGCCATTGGCGCCGGCCATGGTGAGTCCGCCGACGACGAGCGGAAGGGCGGCCGCGACGACGCCGCCGAAGATGATGAAGAGCAGGACGGCGACGACGGGGATGGCGAGTAGCTCCACGCGGCGGGTGTCCTGGGCGAGGGTGTCGTTGAGTGTGCCGCCGACGGGTTGGAGTCCGCCGACGCGGACGTCGATTCCGGGAATGGCGAAGGCGTCCTTGACCTCACGGTAGTTGCGCATGGTCTCGGTGTCGTCGTCACCGCGCAGGGCGATGGCCGCGACGGCGTATTTCCTGTCGGGGGTGGCGGCCGCGGCGCCCGCGGGGTTGCCGGTGTCGGTTCGCCAGTAGGCGGCCTTGATGCCCGCGATCTCGTCGGGGTGCTCGCGCGGGAGGCTGTTGAGGTTGTCGATGACGGCGCGGCTGAAGTCGGGGTCGTCGACGGTTCTCCCCTGGGGTGCGGTGTAGAGGACGACGACGTCGAAGTCGTGGTTGCGACCGAAGGCGCGGTCGGCGAGCTGTGCGGCGCGCGCGGATTCGGATCCTGGGTCGTCGAGTCCGCCGGAGCTGAGGTGGTGTTCGAAGCCGATGCCGTAGCCGCCGAGTCCGAGGAGTGCGGCGATGACTATGCCGAGGACGGCGTATCGCCATCTGGTGACGAGGGTGCCCCATTGTGCGAACATCATCGGTCTCCGCGGCGTCTGGTCGGTGCGGGTCGAGGTGTTGCGCGGAAAGCCAAGGGGCCGCTTCCTTTCCGGGGGTGGCTCGCGGGTGTTCGCCATCAAAGGTACAGACAGCAGTGAAATGTGAACGTTTAACTAAGGTGGCGGGCGCGGAAGATCATCTCGAATTCGACGCGCGGGTCATCGGGTCCGATCGGATCGGACTCGACGGCGCGGCGGAATCCATCGCGCTGATACGGGCGCTCGGCTGCCGGATTCCCCGCGATGACCTGCGATCCGACGATGCGGTGGCGGCCGGGGCGGCATGGCCGAGTACCGTGCGGACGCGCCGACCGGCGATACCGAACCCGCGGGTATGTGGTGCTGCACACAGCAGGCTGGGATACGCTCCGCCGGGCGCGTCGCGGGCCGAGCCGATGGTCGTCTCCGCATGCGGCAGTGCGGGATTGCGCAGATCCGTACGGTGGGAGGGTGACCATTCATCTGGCCCATTGGGGGGCGTTCGAGGCCGAGTCCGACGGACACCGGATCACGCGGGTACGGCCGTGGTCGGGCGATCCCGAGCCGTCCCCGCTCATCGGGAATGTGGTCTCGGCTCAGCACGATCGCACGCGCGTCGATCGGCCGTATGTGCGCCGGGGCTGGTTGGAGCGCGGACCGGGCGGTGGTGGGCGCGGCGAGGAGGATTTCGTCGCGGTGTCGTGGGATCGTGCGCTGGATCTGTTGGCCGGAGAGTTGGCGCGGGTATATCGCGAACGTGGTCCGCACGGCGTGTACGGCGGGTCGTACGGGTGGGCGAGCGCGGGGCGGTTCCATCACGCGACGAGCCAGGTGCACCGGTTCCTGAACTGTCTCGGCGGGTATGTGCGCAGCGTCAACAGCTACAGTCTGGCGGCCGCGGAGGTGCTGCTGCCGCATGTGATCGGCAGTATGGACTGGTTGGAGCGGTCGTCGACGGCCAAGTCCGTGCTCGCCGAGCACACGGAGTTGGTGGTGGCCTTCGGCGGGATCTCACCGAAGAATTCCGTGGTCGGGGTCGGTGGTGCGGCACGGCACGATACGCGCGGGTGGATCGCGGCGGCGCGTGAGCGCGGATGTCGATTCGTATCGATCGGTCCGTTGCGGGACGACATGCCCGAGCAGGCGCGAGCGGAGTGGATCGCGCCGCGGCCGGGCACCGACGCGGCCTTGATGTTGGCGCTGGTGCAGGTTCTCGATGCGGAAGGATTGGCGGATCGGGCGTTCCTGGACCGGTATACGGTCGGCTACGACCGTTTCGTCGAGTACGTTCGCGGCGGTGTCGACGGGGTGGTGAAGGATCCGGTGTGGGCCCAGCAGATCACCGGTGTCACAGCGGATTGCATACGGACCTTGGCCAGGGAGATGGCCGCGCATCGCACGTTGATCACCGTGAGTTGGTCGTTGCAGCGGGCACGCCACGGTGAGCAGCCGCTGTGGCTGGGGGTGGTGCTGGCGGCCGCGCTGGGCCAGATCGGCCTTCCCGGCGGGGGTTTCGGGCACGGTTACGGGTCGACCTCGGCGATCGGCGAGCCTGCGCGCGCGCATTCGGTGCCGCGTCTTCCGCAGGGACGCAACGGGATCGATCGGTTCATCCCGGTGGCGCGGATCGCGGACATGCTGCTGAATCCGGGGGAGGCTTTCGATTACGACGGCATGCGGTTGTCCTATCCGCATATCGCACTGGTGTACTGGTGCGGCGGGAATCCGTTCCATCACCATCAGGATCTGACCCGGTTGCGGGCGGCGTTCCAGCGGCCGGACACGGTCGTGGTGCACGATGCGTTCTGGACGGCGACGGCCCGGCACGCCGATTTCGTGCTGCCCGCGACCTTGAGTATCGAGCGTGACGATTTCGGCACGGGTCGGGTGGATCCGGTGTTCTTCGCGATGCCCGCGTTGACGCGGCCGCACGGTCGGGCGCGTGACGACTACGCGATCTTCGGTGATCTGGCCGAACGTCTCGGTGTGGGAAAGGATTTCACCGAGGGCCGGACGGCGGGGGAATGGCTGCGGCACATGTATGAGCAGTGGCGACCGGCGTACGCGCCGGATTTCGATGCGTTCTGGCGTGATGGTTCGCTGGAGATTCCGGTGCCGGATCCGCGGCAGGTGTTGTGTGCAGATTTCCGGGCCGATCCGGTGGGGTCGCCGCTGGCGACGCCGAGCGGGCGCATCGAGATCTTCTCCGAGACGATCGACGGATTCGGATACGCGGATTGTCCGGGGCATCCGCGCTGGCTCGAACCCGAGGAATGGTTGGGCGCGGAGTCGGCCGGACGGTTTCCGTTGCAGTTGGTGGCGAATCAGCCGCACGCGAGGTTGCACAGTCAGCTCGATGTGGGGGACTACAGTCGGTCGGCGAAGGTGTCCGGGCGTGAGCCGGTGCGGTTGCATCCGCTGGAGGCGCGGGCGCGCGGGTTGCGGGCGGGGGATGTGGTGCGGGTGTTCAATGATCGCGGTGCGTGTCTGGCGGGGGTGATCGTCGATGATGCGGTGCGTCCCGGGGTCGCGCAGTTGTCGACGGGCAGTTGGTACGACCCGGATCCGGCGGAGCCGTCGTTGTGTCGGCACGGTAATCCCAATGTGTTGACCGCGGATCGGCCGGCGTCGTCGCTGAGTCAGGGCTGCACGGGACAGTTGGCGTTGGTGCAGGTGGAGGCGTATGTGGGTGCGGCGCCGGAGGTGTCGGTGATTCGTCCGCCCGCCGTGTCGGAGTAGCCGGGGCGCTCGTTCGGCGTGCGGACCGGGCGGTATTGGCGATGATGGAGACATGAGGATTCGCGCCCCGTGGAGTTCGGGGCATTGGATGCGCACTGCCCGTCGCGACGATGAGGATCTGCCGGTTCCGGTGATCGCCAAATGGGAGGCGTATCGCAAGGGCGGTCGACGGCATCGTCGCTCCTATGCGTTGACCGAATTGGCGGCGATCGTTGGCGCGGCGGCTATTCCGGTGGTGGCGGTGACGGATCTGCCCGACCTGGTGGTGGCGCTGCTTGGTGCGGCGGTGCTGGTGGCGACCGGTGTGCGGACGGCGTTCGGTCTGCACGAGAGTTGGTTGCAGGACAGTCGGATCCAGTACGCGATCGAGCGCGAGGTCGCGCTGTATCTGGTGAAGGCGCCGCCGTATGCGGATGGTGGGGCGGCGGTGGAGTTGGTGAAGGCCGTCGAGGCGATCACCTGGGACGGTGGTCGGCGGTGGTCGGCGCGCGAGCAGGCGATGACGTCGCCCGCGGCGGTGGCGACCGGTAAGGACTGAGCCGGCGGGCGGAGGGTCGGCCGGGCGGGCGGCACGGTTCAGCGCAGGGCGGTGATGAGTTCGTCGATGGTGTGCTGGGATTCCAGCGGGTGGCGCAGGCGGCCCTCGCCGTGGACGGTGTAGGTGTTGCGGCGGCCGTTCTTGGTGCGGGTGAGGTAGCCGTCGGCGACCAGGTCGGCGACGGTCGCCTGCACGGCGCGTTCGGTGATGCCGATCGCCTGGGCCAGTTCGCGCATGGTCAGGTCCCCGTCGCGTGACAGGCACACCAGCACGTGGGCGTGGTTGGTCAGGAACGTCCAGCCCCGCGACGCCGATGGCTCCGGCGCGGTGGTGCGGTCGGGGGTGCCGGTGGTGTCGCGGGGGGGCATACCCGCACGATAGACCATCGCCATTTCCGGTATCCACCTTCCGGTGTCGAGTTGGGTGGGCATGCGGTCTGGTTCAGGGGCGCCGGTCCGCGGTGTCAGGGCCGGTCGGGGTGAGCATGGTGGGGTCGATCAGGGTTTTGCCGTGGGCGGGGGCGTCGACCTGTCCGGTCTGCCGCTCGGGCTCGGTCTGGTCCGGATCGCCCGTGGTGCTGGGGGTGGTGCGGGTGCGGGTCCAGCTGGCGGTGACGGCGACGGCGAGGATGGTGATGACCACGGCCAGGGAGAGGGTGGTGGGGATCTTGTAGATCTCGAGCAGCAGCATCTTGATCCCGACCCAGACCAGCACGATCGCGAGGCCGAGTTTGAGGTAGACGAAGCGGTGCATCAGGTCGGCGAGCATGAAGTACATCGCGCGCAGGCCCAGGATGGCGAAGGCGTTGGAGGTGAATACCAGGAAGGGTTCGTTGGTGACGGCGAAGATGGCGGGGATGGAGTCCACGGCGAAGACGATGTCGGTGGTCTCGACCAGCACCAGGACCGCCAGCAGCGGGGTGGCCAGCCGGCGGCCGTGTTCTTTGACCCAGAATCTCTGGCCGCGGTAGCCGTCGGTCATCGGGGCCAGGCGCCGGAACCAGCGCAGCACCAGGGACTTGTCGGGGTCGATGGTTTCGTCGCGGTGGCGGGCCATCTTGATGCCGGTGGCGACCAGGAAGGCGCCGAAGACATAGAGGATCCAGGCGAAGCCGGCGATGAGGATGGATCCGGCGGCGATGAAGGTGCCGCGGAGGACCAGCGCGCCCAGCACACCGTAGAACAGCACCCGGTGCTGGTACTCGCGCGGTACGGCGAAGTAGGAGAAGATGACCGCGAAGACGAACACGTTGTCCACGGCCAGGGATTTCTCGATCACGTAGCCGGCGTAGTACTGGGCGGCGAATTCTCCACCCCACCGCCACCAGATCAGCGCGCCGAAGCCGAGCGCCAACGCGACCCAGACCGCCGACCAGGCCGCGGCTTCGCGCACGCCCACGATGTGGGCTTTGCGGTGGGCGAACAGATCCATTGCCAGCATGACCAGGATGACTGCCAGCACCGCCGGCCACATCCACAACGGAACCGACATGATCGGATCCTCTCTTTGTCGGGAGCGCGGTCATACCGCGCGGAAAACAATGAACGACTTGGGGTTCGGGCCGACGTGGCGGCGGGTTCGGCCGGCAACGGTTCCCCGCGCCGGCCCGCGGGGCCGTAGATGGTTACTGGTCCGAGGGGCCTCCCATCGGCTGGGCACCACCGAAGCGGTGTCCGCGCTTCCGCATCCATAATTCACGAAACAAACTTCTTCTGTCAAGATTGACGAATTAAATTTCGCTAGTTATGGTTCTTATGTCGGTGTTGGCCGGCGATCGTTCCGAACAAGTCGAGGAGGACTGCGATGCGGGTACACGATGTGATGGTCCGTCCGGTGGTGACGGTCGGTGAGGACACCCCGGTGCGGGTGGCGGCGGTGACGCTGAGCGAGCGCGGGTTCGCGGCGTTGCCGGTGCTCGATCGCGACCAGCGACTGGCCGGGGTACTCACCAGCGGTGACATCCTGCGCGCGGGCGAACCCGATACCGCGGTCGCGGTGCGGGAGGTGATGACAACCCCGGCCATGGCCGCGGCGGGCCACCAGGATCTGGCCGAGGTGGTGCGGATGCTGCTGGGCCACGGGGTCCGCTCGCTGCCGGTGCTCGACGGCGACGGGCGCGTCCAAGGCATGTTCAGCCGCGGCGACGCGCTGCGGATCATGCTGCGCCCCGACGAGGCGATCACCGTCAGCACCCAGGCACGCCTCGACGACTACACCCGCACCCGTCGCTGGCACGCCAGCGCCCGCGACGGCACCGTGGCCCTGACCGGAGTCTTCGCCGACGACTCCGAACGCCGCATCGCCACCGCCCTGGTACGCACCGTGCCCGGCGTCCGCGATGTCACCCTCACCGCCATCCACCCCGTCACCAGCTCATAGCCGGCCGACGCGACCGATGCGCCTGCCACCGCACGGAGGACGCGCGATGGCCATCACCCGCGACCGGCCCACGCCGCAGATCAATCCTCGGACGCCGGCGCCGGTGGCTTCCAGCTATCCGGGCGAATTCGCCACTGTCCGCTCGTTCCTGCCTGCGATGATGCGCAACATCGAGTTCGGTGCCATCGGCGAGGCGGTGTGTGGGACTGGCAACGACCCGTATTCAACCGGTCTGTATTCCCCCGATCGTCTCTCTTGATCGCGACCGTTTCCGGGTCCGCCGCTGGCGAAACCCGGTGGCCCCGAATGCTGCCCGGCGGCCATGATGGCGGGCATGAGCCTGATGAAGTACTGGCCCTTGGCCGGATTGCGGGTGCGGACACCGCGTCTGGAACTGCGTCTGCCCGGTTTGGAGGATCTGGGCGCGCTTGCTGGGCTGGCCGCGGAGGGAGTGCATGATCCGGCGGTGCAGCCGTTCACTGCGGAGTGGACCGATGCGGAACCAGACGAGTGTGCGCAGCGGGTGCTGCGGTGGCACTGGCGATGTTGGGCCGACTGGCAAGTCGATGCGTGGGCACTCAATCTCGTCGTGCTCCGAGAGGGGGAGTCGGTTGGCACCCAGACGATCAGTGCGAAGGACTTCGCGGTCTGCTGCGAGGTGAACACCGGATCCTGGCTCGGCCGAATCCATCACGGGCGAGGCATCGGAACCGAGATGCGGGCCGCAGTTCTGGAGTTGGCTTTCGCTCATCTCGGGGCCGAGTCGGCGGTATCGGGCGCGTTCGAGGACAACCTGGGCTCGCACGGAGTCTCACGCAATCTCGGATACGAGCCCGACGGGCTCGAGGTGCATGCAGTGCGGGGAAGGCCGGCGGTGATACGTCGGTTGCGGCTGACGCGTGAGAGATGGGAAGCGCGTCGGAGCATGCCGGTGGAAGTGACCGGGCCAGCGGAGTGTCTGTCGCTATTCGGAGCCCGAATCAAACCGTGAGGGCACGCGCGAAGTGCTTCGATCTGCCGGTTTGGTGTCAGAATTTCGTTGCGCCGCAACCCAAATGCGTAGGCCGTTCTCACCGTGCTGTTCGTCGGACTCGGCATCGCCTCCACCAACCTGAAGCCCAGCCCTGAAGTCCCACACGCCGACTCCCATAGTGAAATCTATCTATTTCACTCCGACGAGCGGGTGTCGCTGATGAAATGAAGCGAGCGCTCGAACCGAGGATGGGAGGCGGCCCGATGGGTGCAACGCGCGGGGGCCGAAGCGGACCGACGATGCGGCAACTGGTCACCATCGTCGCGTGCGTGGCCGCGACTGCGACCCCGACCGTCGCCGCCGCGGCGCCCGCCACCGACCCGGACTGCCCGGCCGTGGCGGGGATCTTCCTGCCCGGCACCTGGGAAACCGGTCCCGACGCAGACGAACAGGTGCCGGTCGGACTGCTCGCCCCGCTGGCCACCGCACTGCGCGCCGACCTCGACGACCGTTTCGAGGCACGCTATCCGGCCTACGCCGCGGTGGCGTTCGACGGCATGCCCTATGCCGAGAGCAAGGCCACCGGTGTCGGCGCCGCAACGCGGGCTCTGCGTGAGATCGGATCACGCTGTCCGGCAACGAGATTCGTTCTCGCGGGTTACAGCCAGGGCGCGGACGCCCTCGGCGACGTGGCCGCGACCATCGGCTGCACCGGATCGCCGGTGCCCGCGGACCGTGTCCTCGCGGTAGGTCTGATCGCCGACCCGCGCCAGGGCACGGCCGGCGCGACCTTCATCGGCCCACCCGTCCTCGGCGCCGGGCTGGCGGGACCGCGCGCCGGCGGCTTCTGCGACCTCGCCCCCGTCACGGCCCAGATCTGCGCCGTCCGCGACAAATACTGCGCCACCGAATCGGCCGCCAGCCCCTTGCTCAGCACCCTCGGCCGCCTGCTGTCCCAGCCAACCGGCATCGACGCGATCCCCACCGACCCGGCGACCGCGGCCCTGGACGGACTCCTCAGCTCCGATTTCGCCGACGTGAACCTGCCCGCGCTCGCCACCGGCATCGACCGCATGGCCTCCGCCCTCGCCACCGGCTCACCCGCCCGCACCGCCGCCGCGGCGGGCCGACTCACCTCAACGCTGCGTCCCCTGCGTGAGCTGTCCCGTTGGGCGACACGCAATCCCGCTGCCAATGCCGCGTTGGCCGCCGCCGCACCGAACGCCCCCGAAGCCCTGGCCGCCGCTATCCTCGACAGCGTCGCCGTATCGGACCTCGACTCGGCCCTGACCGTCCTCGAGGCCGCGGGCGATACGGACCGCGTCACCTCCGCCGACGCCGCGCGTGCCGTCACCACCGCCACCGCACCACTGCTCGAACTCCTGGCCGCCCACTCCGAGGACGCGGTGCGCGCCGCCTGGCATGTCCTGGCCCGCGCCTGGCCCTCGGCGCTGATCGACCGATTCGCCGACGTGGCGGCCGACGGTGTCCGATTCGCCGACGCGCTGCCCGCCATCGGACTGGCGGTGACCCGCATCGCGGCGATGGCGCGTCCGGGCGCGGATATCGCTGCCGTGGCACGAGAACTGAGCGACCTCGTCGCGATCGTCGATCGCGCGCTGTCCCCGCTGCTGCGCACCGCGGGCGACAACCTGTTCGAGGTCTCCCGCATCCTCGGTCTGGTCCCCGACGCTACCGGGTCGATCTCGCTTGCGGCCCAATTGGTGCGCGCCGTCGCGGAATTCGACATCGCCGCCATGACCGAACGACTGATCGACCTCCGTGACGCGCTGTGGCGGGTGACCGACGCACTCGCGGCGGGCGCGCCGCCCGCCGCGATCGTCGCATCCGCCGCGGCCGTGCCCGCGGCCGCCGCCGAGGTCCTCGCCGTCGCCGTGACCGACCTCGGCGGCGCCGCAGGCGCGGAAATGAGCAGGCTCGCCGACACCATCGCCGACGGTGACAGTGCACGTGGACTGGACCGACTCGTCTCCGAAGCGCTGAGCACCGCCGTCTTCGTCGTCTCGGGCGCGCACCAGAGCTACGGCAGCTACGTCGTCGACGCCGACGGCACCACCGCGGTCGACTGGCTGGCGCGCTGGTTCGTCGACAGGATTGCCCGGCAAGCGGATCGCTGATCGAATCGTGCGCGGACCTCGGCGATTCGCGCGGTCCGGGACCGGCGACGAATGCGAGACGGGCCGCCCGACGCCGCGTGCGAATCGAACGGCCCGGCCGGTTCAGCCGGCGGAGACCTCGCTTCGGTCACCGCTCCACAATGTGTGGTACTTACCGTCGGCGTCCACGCGTTCATAGGTGTGCGCGCCGAAGTAGTCGCGCTGGGCCTGGGTCAGTGCCGCCGGGAGCCGCTCGGCGCGCAATGCGTCGTAGTAGGACAGCGACGAGGCGAACGCGGGCACCGGAATTCCGAGGCCGGTCGCGGTGATCACGACACGTCGCCAGCTGTCGATGGCGGTTTCGACGGCCTCGCGGAAGTAAGGGGCAAGGATCAGGCTCGGCAGCCGCGGATCCTGCTCGTAGGCTTCCTTGATGCGGTTGAGGAAGCGGGCGCGGATGATGCAGCCGCCGCGCCAGATGGTGGCCAGATCACCGGGGTGCAGGTTCCAGCCGTATTCGGCGCTGCCCGCGGCGATCTGGTCGAAACCCTGCGCGTAGGCGACCACCTTGGACGCGTAGAGCGCCTGGCGGATGTCCTCGGTGAACTGCGCGACATCGGTTGGCTCGGCCGCGAGCGTGCCCGAGGCCAGGCCGCGGGCGGCGCTGCGCTGGGCCCGCGATCCCGACAGGGCGCGCGCGAAGACGGCCTCGGCGATACCGGTGACCGGAACGCCCAGGTCGAGCGCGGATTTCACGGTCCAGCGGCCGGTGCCCTTCTGTTCGGCGGCATCGACGATCACATCGACCAGCGGTTCGCCGGTCTTGGCGTCGATCTGCCGGAGGACCTCGGCGGTGATCTCGACCAGGTAGCTTTCCAGGTCGCCGGTGTTCCACTGGGTGAACACGTCGGCGATCTGCTCGGCGTCGAATCCGAGCGCGTCGCGGAACAGGTGGTACGCCTCGCCGATGAGCTGCATGTCGGCGTATTCGATGCCGTTGTGCACCATCTTCACGAAGTGCCCCGACCCGTCGGGCCCGATGTGGGTGCAGCAGGGGGTGCCGTCGACCTGCGCGGCGATCGATTCCAGCAGCGGGCCGAGCGACTCGTAGGATTCGGCGGGGCCGCCGGGCATGATCGAGGGGCCGTTGAGCGCGCCCTCCTCGCCGCCGGAGATGCCCGCTCCGACGAAGTTCAGTCCGCGTGCCTTCATGGCGGCTTCGCGGCGGATGGTGTCGGTGTAGAGGGCGTTGCCGCCGTCGATGATGATGTCGCCTTGTTCCATCACGGCGGCGAGTTCCTCGATGACGGCGTCGGTGGCATCGCCCGCTTTGACCATGACGAGCACCCGGCGCGGTTTCTCGAGCGCCGCAACGAACTCCTCGACGGTCTCGGTGCGCACGAAGTCGCCGTCGCCGCCGTGTTCGGCCAGCAGTGCGTCGGTCTTGGCGATGCTGCGGTTGTGCAGGGCGACGGTGTAGCCGTGCTTGGCGAAGTTTCGGGCGATATTGCTGCCCATGACCGCGAGGCCGGTGACCCCGATCTGTGCGCGCGCTGCCATCAATCAGCTTCCTTCGTCGACGGTGTAGGGGCGTGCCGCGCGAACGGGCGGCCCGACCCCTATCTTTCTACTACCTCCGGCAGCGGGGCCGGACACCGCGCCGCCCCGCGGCCCGTCGACGGGCCGTGCGGGCGTTCAGGTATGCAGGGTGCGATAGGCGGCCGCGGCCAGGTACTGGCGGCAGTCGGGGCCGTGTCCGGCGTGCGTGCTGCACAGGAATCGGGCCAGGTCGAGATCCAGATCGGTGGGATCGGCGTGGCAGTCGCGGTGTCGCGAGTTCCACAGGTCCCTGGTGTCCAGCGATGTCTGCATCGTGCACCTCCCGTTCCGTATCCGGTGGGGTGTGTCATGGACGAGGATGTCACGCACCGGGTTTCATCGGGTCACGAGTTTCCACTCGTCCGGCACGCGCGCCGTGGTGACCTGGTCGCCTTCGGCCTCGAGGTCGACGGTCACCGCGCCGAGGCGCAGGTCTTCGAGTCGGATGCGACCCCAACCGCGCGGCACCAGCGGCCGGACGGTGAGTGTGCGCGCGGGCACGTCGGGGTCGAGTCCGAGGAATGAGCGGACCAGCAGCAGCGGTGCGGCGCTGGCCCACGCCTGCGGTGAACAGGATGTCGGATACGGGACCGGCACCGAGAACTGGTCGCGGGCGAATCCGCAGAACAGTTCGGGCAGCCGCCCGCCGAACGCGGCGGCCGCGTCGAGCAGTCCGGCTGTCAGCCGCCCGGCCAGTTCGACCGCGCCGGGGATGTGGCGGTAGCGCAGCAGTCCGGCGACGGCGATGGCGGTGTCGTGCGGCCATACCGATCCGCAGTGGTAGCTCATCGGGTTGTAGGCGCCCATGGAGGTAGCCAGGGTGCGCATCCCGAAACCGGTGTTCATC
Source organism: Nocardia arizonensis (assembly GCF_001310275.1). GTDB lineage: Bacteria > Actinomycetota > Actinomycetes > Mycobacteriales > Mycobacteriaceae > Nocardia > Nocardia arizonensis. The sequence goes on along the minus strand of NZ_LGYZ01000048.1, from coordinate 170,262 downwards.
GTGTCGCCCGCGAGGCGGTCGATCAGTTGGGCGGCGTGCTCGTCGGTGACGATGCCCGTCCACAGGCAGTGCGCGGCATTGCTGGTGAGCGCGTCGACGGGACGTTTGCTCGCGTCGAGGGCGACGGCGAACCAGCCGCGGTCGGGCAGCCAGAACTGCTCGGTGAACTTGCCGCGCAACTCCTCGGCGCGTTCGCGCATGAGCGCCGCGGTGCGGGTGTCGTCGAAGGCGTCGGCCAGACGCGCGCGGGCCAGGAACGCCGCGTAGGCGTAGCCCTGCACCTCGCACAGCGCGATCGGCGCCTCCGCGAGATGTCCTGCCGCGTCGTTGATTCCGTCGAAGCTGTCCTTCCAGCCCTGGTTGATCAGACCGCGGTCGGTGGCGCGTTGGTATTCGATGAACCCGTCGCCGTCGCTGTCGCCGAATTCGGTCATCCAGTAGATCGCGGCGTCGGCGGCGGGCAGCAGTGCCCGAACCGAGTCCGTATCCGCGCCCCAGCGGTGGGATTCGGCCAGCAGCATGAGGAAAAGCGGTGTGGCGTCGACGGTTCCGTAGTAGGTGTCGCCACCGAGGACCTGACCGCTGGCCGGTCCGCGCCGCATCTCGTGCATGATGCGGCCGGGTTCCTCTTCGGTGAGCGGATCGACGTCGCGGCCTTGGAGTTCGGCCAACTGCTGGAGGGTGCCGAGGGCGAGATCGACCTCGAGCGGCAGCGTCATCCACGCGGTCAGCAGGCTGTCGCGGCCGAACAGGGTCATGAACCACGGCGCGCCCGCGGCCACGAACGGACGGCCCTCGCCGGACTCGTCGTGGATCTGCAAGGCGCCCAGGTCGCTTTCGGACCGCCGCAGTATCCGGGTCAGGACGGTGTCGGTCGCGGTGATCTTGGTGGCGGTGTCGCGCCAGGCCGCGATCTTGCGGCACGGCGCGCTGTGCTGATGGTGGTGTTCACCGGGGGTGTGGGTGATGGGCGGGTGCTGGTTGCCGACCGTGGGGTGGGCGATGATCTCGGTGTGCCAGCGCCCGTTCGGCGGCACCACCACTCGCCAGTGCAGACTGCCCGGCAGTACCGTCGGCTCCACGCTCGCGGTGATCGAGATGGCGCGCATGCGGTCGGTGCGGTCGTGCAGCAGCAACTCGGCCTCGGCGACGGTGATATCGGCGCGCATGTGACCCGCGCGCCCTTCCTTGACCGCGAACAGATCCACGAAATCGGCCTCGACGTGCAGTTCGAGGGCGACCGCGGTGGGTTCGCGGCCCATGTTCTCCAAGGTGATCCGCTCGTGCATGCCGTCGGCGACGAGCCGTTCGCGCAGCACCAGCAGGGTCGAGTCGGCGCGGCCGGACTGCGGGGGCCTGCGCAGCACGAAGCGTGCGGCGAAGGCCTCCGGCGACAGCACCGACAGCGACTCAGCGGGTTTGCCGTCCACGAGCAATTCCCACCGCGACAGCACGCGCGCGTCGCGGAAGAACAGTCCGTGTGGACGCCCCGGCTCGACATCGCCGAGCCGGTCCGACAGGCAGAAGGTGCCGCCGTCGACGAGGGTCACCGAACCTCCGCAGCCGCCGAGCGCGGTCGGCTCACCGGAATTGAGCGGCGCGGGGTCGGGTGGGCTCCCGGCGTCGACACTCATACGGGCTCGCTCGCCACGGTTCGAATCGGCACCGTCTCGTCCATGCGTGCGGTGCGAGTGCGGTTGTGGCCGCGCAGCAGTCGGGAATAGACCTGCTCGTAGCCGCGGCCGAGGGTGTCGGCGCCGAAATTGGCCTCCACGTGCGCGCGGCACGCGGCCGGGTCCATGGCGCGGACCTGCTCGATCGCGGCGGGCAGTTCGGCCGGGTCCTCGCAGATGCGCCCGGTCACACCGTCGACGACCACTTCCGACACCGCGCCGCCGCGTAGCGCGACAACCGGTGTGCCGCAGACCATCGCTTCGATCATCACCATGCCGAACGGTTCCTCCCAGCGGATCGGGAACAGCAGACACCGTGCACCGGCCAGCAGTTTGCGCTTGGCCGTCGCGTCGGCGAGCCCGAACACGTAGTCGTCCGAGGTGAGCAGCGGTCGCACCTTCTCCTCGAAGTACGCCTTCTCCGGTGCCTCGCTGCACTTGCCCGCCAGTACGAGAGGAATCTTAGCGGCGTGCGCGGCTTCCAGGGCCAGATGCGGCGCTTTGTCCTCGTTGAACCGGCCGAGGAACAGCGCGTAGTCGTCCTTGTCCACCTGATACGGGAAGCTGTCCACCCGCAGCGCGTTGTGCACGCGCCCATGCCAATTCAAGTCCGGGGCCAGTTCGCGCTGGCGGTCGCTGATGGCGACGAGCGAGACCTCGGCCCCCAATTCGCGGTAATAGGTGTAGCAGTCGTCCTGGACCGGGCCGTGCACGGTCAGCACCGTCGGCAGTCCGAGCCCGGAGTACGCCGGGGCGTTGAGCGGTCCGGCGAAGGTGTGATCGTGCACCAGGTCGATACCGGAAGTGGCGGCGAGGTGTTCGACCGCCTTGCGCACCTTCAGCGCGTGCACGACCTCGGGGAAGGGTTCGCCGAGTCGTTCCGGCAGCGCGCGATCCCACACGGGAACGAAGTTGGCCGAGGTGCCCGGTTCGCCCGCCCCGATGAGACTGACATCGTGGCCGCGAACGACGAGGGCGTCGACCAGATCCGCCACCACGGCCTCTACCCCGCCGTACGCCTTCGGCGGTACGTCGAAATACGGGGGGACGACCATCGCGATGCGGAAGCGTTCGCCGACATGATCGATCGACAGCAAATCCGAAGAGGCGATATGCGCCGAGAACGGCGTGGATAGACCAGCGCTCATGACCTTCCTTCCAACCGTCAACACATCCACCCAGCACTCGGTGCGCTGGGCGCCGAACGTGGTGGCCGCCTCGGCGGAGGTGAAGACCGAGCCTGCACCGCCGTCCATAGGGCTTGGTTGGCCTGATCGCTCCAATGTGATCAGGGGGGCCGTGAAAAACGTACCTCCAAACGAATGTCCGAAACCAGACACAGCGTCGCGAAATTTGCTGCGACTCGAACGCGGCACCCGGTTATGGGCGCGTTGTCATCGAAATGTGATCGTATTTCGGCGTGTTGTCGTCACGAATTTTTCCGCGCCGAGACCCGACTCGGCCCGTGTGCGGGCGAACTGCGCGCACAGGACGCGCAACGGTGGCGCGACGGCCGAGCGGCCTTCACTGCCGATAGCTGTCGGTTGACACGCGCTCGGGCGTGTCGGAAATCCGGTGCGGAAACCGGCTTCTCGGACAGGCGTGTCCCGCCGGTGGTCTTTCGGTCGACGGACCGGTCGGTGCGCGCAAGTGGTGACGTCTCGGGACTGGTAGGTGACAGCGGTGCGGTCGCCGACTGTCCCCCGCGGGGGTGTGCGCCGCGACATCACCGGATGACGCCCCGGCGCACGTCCCCCGATGAACGCGAGAAATTTGCTGTTAGCGGTCTGTCCCCGGGGTCGCGGCGACAGCGCGTGGTCGCCGATCGCTGCCGGTGCTGCCACACGGTCGTCCACGCGCAGACCGTGCGCGATCGCGAGAAACAAGAAATCCCATGACGGAACGAGCGAGAGAAACACTCCGGCGGATTTCGATCGGACCCGCACGGCATATCGACGACAGGACCGCCGCGACGGTGCCGAGGAAATTCGGGAACCCCGCCGACCCGACCCGCTTCCGGTCGACCGAGTTCTGAATCAAGTCTCCGGCATCCGGCTTCCACCGATCTTCGGCGACAATATGATTCGACTTCTCCGCGACTTCCGCGGGCCGCTTGTCGCGGAATATCCCCGTACGGTCCGGGACATACACCCGACAGAGTATGTATATCGAGGCCGTGGACGTGTAATCATGTGGCCGAACCGCGCCCGGAATTCCGGGCGCGGTCGGCGTTCTCCCGGCGTGCCGAAAGATATTGACGCGCCGATATTTCCGCAGCTCGAGATCGGTCGCACCGGACATGGCGCCCGACCGACCCCGGTGGTCCGCGACGACGCGGGCACCCCGAGCCCTCCACGACAGAACATCCAGGAGCACAATGAGATCCCTCGACGAAGCGAGTGCGGTCGACCACACCGGCGGCGCGCGCGTGCTGGTCCGAGCACCCGGACGCATCGCCCACCGCCGCACCGCCGCACGCGCACTCGCCCCCGTGGTGACCGCCGCACGTGATTCCACCGACCCGCAACGCCGCGCCCAATTGTGGTTCACCGCGGTCGAATTGCACGAGCTCGCCGGACACGCCGATCCCGCCGCGGCGGCGGTGGACCGCGCCGCCATGTTCGAGGCACTGTGCGAGCTGGCCGGTGTCTGCGCCCACGACGCCACCGGACGCGCTGTCCGCGACCGAGCCATCGACCTCGCGGGCGAGGACCCCGATCTGCTCCTGCGCGCCCTCACCTGCCTACGCGCGCCGCTGATCTGGTCCGATCTCGGCGGCGGTCCCCGCTCGACCCGCGTGCGCGATCACCTCGAGGCCGCCCTCGCCCGCACCTATCCGGCCGTCCCGCGCGCCCGGCTGCTCATCGCGACCGTTTTCGAATCCGGCGGCGGCGCCGCGGTCGCCCTGCGCTACCGTCGCGCATGCGAAGCGCTCGACCTCGCATATTCCGTCGGCGAACCGGAACTGATCTGCGCCGCACTCAACGCCGTCGCCGTGACCCTCACCGGACCGGCCATGCTCACCGGCTGGCGGGCCGTCGCCGAAGAACTCACCCGCGTGGCCGAGTCGCTCGGCGCCGAGCACTACCGTGCCCTCGCCCACTACCTGCATTTCCGCGCCGCCTGCCGTGACACCGACCTGCCCGCCGCCGCCCACCACGCCGACCGCGCGCTCGCGCTCGCCCGGGGCGGCACGCTGCGCACCCAACTCGACACCCTTGTCGCCTTCGGAGCGGTGGTCGAACTGCTGCGCGGCGACACCGACGCCGCCGAACGCGACTACCGCGAATTCGCCGACCGCATGGTCGAATCCGGTGTCGCGCCGGATCGGTCGATCGCGATCATCGGCGACTGCGCACTCGCCTGGGCGCGCGGCGAATTCGCCGGACTGCGCGGCCGACTGGCCGCCGTCTACGCCACCGAACCCGACCGCGTCGCCCAACCGTATGTCGTGGCACTACTGCGTAGCGGCGATCGCACCGAGGCGCGGCGGCTGTTCCAGCGCCACGCCGACGTCTCCCGGCACTATTTCTGGTCGATCATGACCGGCTTCCGCGCCCACGCCGCCATCGCCCTGCGCGATATCGAAGCCGCGGCCGAACTGTTCGACGCGCTGCTGCCGTATTCGGGCACCATCCTCGGATTCGACACCGGCCTCGCCGTTTTCGGCCCGGCCGACGACCTGCTCGCCGACCTCGCGACCGTACTCGGTGACGAGGAGTCCGCCGGGATCCTGCGCGGCCGCGCCGAAACCGTCCGCAACCGAATCCACTCCACCCTCGACAACGCCGTCGCCCCGAACTGAGGACGCGAGCGGCCCGTACCGGGCGATGACGGGCGCGGGGGAGTCGGTTCCCGCCACGGACGATCCAGCCGGACCTGGCAAGCGCCGTCGCCCGGCGGCACCGGATGCGCCGGCGCGCTTTCGGCCGATACCCATCCGAGGTGCGGTTCCCGTCGAACACTCGATGACATCCACTCATCGAGAGAGGCGGGTCGTGCGAGCCAGTGCGCTGAGAGGTTTCATACCGATGCCCGCGATCCCCCGTACGCGCATATCGGCGCCGCCGTCCGTCCCGATCGGGGTCCGACTGCGGCGATGCGGCGCCGCGGCGATCTCGACGCTCGCCACGGTACTACTGATCGGTGTCGGCGCGGTCTCGCCCGCCCGCGCCCAGCCCGCCACCGGTCTCTACACGATCCGCCCGTTCGCCCACCTCGACCGGGTCCTCACCGTGGACCCGACGTCGAAGGCGGCGATATGCGAACCCGATGCCGACGATCCGGCGCAGTCGATACGCTTGCGACCGGTCCGCGGCAGATACACATTTCTCGATCAGAGGATCATCGAATACCTCGACTATGCCGCCGATGGCCGAGCCGTCTGGACCGACCGGATCACCATGTGGGACGTGATTCCGGCCAGTGGATTCGGCAGCGATGTCTTCATGATTCGCCGGTCCGACACCGGTGGCGCACCCGATGAGGTCCTGACCTGTTCCGAGGGCGACGACTGCGGAGTGATCCAGCTGGGACCGACCGGCGACGGCGCGCCCGAGAGCCGGTTGTGGAAGTTCGAACTCGCGTCGGGAGCGCACTCCGGTGTCGCCATTCGGGTCGGTCTCGGTGAAACCGGGCCCCACCGCGTTTGATCCGCATATTCGGGAATGCCTTCGCGTGTCGGTGTCGGCGGATTCACGGCCTCGGTCCCGATGGCGGGTGGTCATGTCCGCGGACTTCCGGTGCGGCGGGCGACGGTTGGAGGACGAAGACCGTTCGCGCGCCGCCGCGGTCGTGGAACTTCTCGTACGCGGGCCAGATCCGCACCAGTTCGGGCCAGTACCGCTCGAGTTCCGGCGTGGACGCGCCGCGCGCGGTGACATCGAACCGGTCCCGTCCGACCTGGACCTGCGCGTGCGGTTGCGCCCGCAGGTTGAGCGTCCAGGGATTGGTCCGCTCGAAACCGGGATCGACATTGCATACGACCAGGCAATCCCCATCACGCACATAGAACAGCGGCACCGTCCGCCTCTTCCCGGTGCGGCGCCCGACCGTCGTCAACAGCAGAATCGGAGACCGGCCCGCGAAGTTCACGCGCCCGCCGGTGCACCGGTACAGACGTTTCTGCGCCGGTGAGACGATCGCGCCGATAATGAGCACCCCGAGGCGGGTAGCGCCGAATTCGCTCACCATCGCGGTCAGAACACGCCAGATCCGTCCACTCGACACAGCCCCATCCTCCGGGTCCCGAGGATGCCCGCACCAGGGAAGAACGACCCGCGGCCAGGGCCCGTAGGGCACCTCGCGTCACCATGACCGGGCGGGTCAGAGGGAGGCGATCCAGCGTTGCAGGCGGCGGCCCTCGGTGGCCATCAGCTCGGGCTCGCGGAATGTGTTGGTCAGCACCGAGATCCCCTGGTAGGCCGCGACCAGCGCGACGGCAAGCTCGCGCGCGTCGTGCCGGTGTCCCATCTCCAGGAACTGCCGTTCGGCCCAGTCGACGAGGCCGCGCATGTGCTCGGCCAGCTTCTGGTCGAGGCCGTCGCCGCGCTTGTCCAGTTCCGAGGCCAGCGTGCCGGTGGGGCACCCGTACCGCGCGGCGAGATCACGCTGATCGACCCAGCCGCGGACGAGGGCGTCGAGCCTCTGGCGTGGGGTGGGCAGCTCGTCGAGCTGGGCGAGCCATGCGCGCAGTGCGTCGCCGTGGGTACCTATGGCGGCCTCGACCAGCTCGTCCTTGGTTTTGAAGTAGTAGTAGACGTTTCCGACGGGCACGTCGGCCGCGCGCGCGATGTCGGCGAGCGTCGTCTTCTCGACCCCTTGCTCATGCAGGACGGTAGCCGCGGCGGTGGCGAGCCGCTCGCGCTTGCCCGGTTCTCGCGCAGTTGAGTGAGCCACCTGACTAAGTCTAGACAAGGCGGCGTGACCCGGCTAACGTCCATGAATAAGTCAGTCAACTAACTAAATTCGAGGAGTGACAGTGATCGCGGTAACGGGCGCGACCGGAAACGTCGGTGGCGAGCTGGTCCGTATCCTCACGGCTGCCGGCGAGGAGGTGGTCGCGGTGTCGCGCCGACCCGGGCCACTGCCGAACGGCGTGACACACCGAGCGGCCGATCTCGGTGACCCCGACGGCCTGCGGGACCATTTCGAAGGAGTCGACGCGCTGTTCCTGATCGTCGCCGGCGACGACCCGGATGCGATCCTCGGCATCGCCGAGGAGATGGGAGTCCGGCGGGTCGTGCTGATGTCGTCCCAGGGCGTCGGCACCCGACCGGCGGCATACAGGCACGCGGCGATGTTCGAGGCCGCGGTGCGCGACAGCGGGCTGGAGTGGACGATCCTGCGCTCCGGCGGTCTCGACTCCAACGCGTTCGCGTGGATCGATTCCATCCGCGCCGACCGCACCGCCGCCGCACCGTTCGGCGGCGTCGGGCTACCGAACGTCGACCCGGCCGACGTCGCGGCGGTCGCCGCGGTGGCACTGCGCGAAGACGGACATCTCGGCCGGACATACGAACTCACCGGCCCGGAGCCGGTGACCCCGCGTGAGCGGGCCGCGGCCATCGGCGCCGCGCTCGGCGTCCCGGTGCGCTACGTCGAACAGACCCGTGACGAGGCGCGGGCCCAGATGTCGGCATACATGCCCGAACCGGTCGTCGACGGCACTCTCGCCATCCTCGGCGACCCGTTGCCGACCGAACGACGCATCAGCCCCGACGTGGCCCATGTCCTCGGCCGTGCCCCGCGCACCTTCGCCGACTGGGCCGCCCGCACTGTCGCCGCCTTCCGATGAATCCCACCGTTCCTGGCCGAGCCGTGGATCGCGACCCTCACCACGATCCGCTCCGACGGCACGTCGCACCGGTGCGGTTCACCTGGGACGACGCGACGAGCACGGCCCGCGTCCCGACACTCGACCGCGTCCTCACCCTCAACCTCTGAAAGGACATCCGTGCCCGACACCCACGTACTCGACTCGACCATGCACCACCGCGAAATCGGCACCGGCGCGCCGATCGTGTTCCTGCACGGCAACCCGACCTCGTCGTACCTGTGGCGCAACATCCTGCCCGTCGTCGGCCCCGGCCGGTCGCTCGCCCCGGACCTGATCGGCATGGGGGACTCGGGCAAGCCGCCGATCGACTACACCTTCGCCGACCACGCGCGGTACCTGGATGCCTGGTTCGACGCGATGAGCTTGGACCGCGTGGTGCTCGTCGGCCACGACTGGGGCGGCGCGCTCGCGTTCGACTGGGCGGCCCGTCACCCGGACCGGGTACGCGGGGTCGCGTTCACCGAGGCCATAGTCAAACCGATGAGCTGGGAGGAGTTTCCCGAGGCCGGTCGAGACCTGTGGCGCGCCATACGGACCGACGGCGCCGGTGAGTCCCTCTTCCTGGACGAATCGTTCGTCCGGGACGGGCTACGTGCGATCTCGGACCGACTCGAGCCCGCCGACCTCGCGGTCTACCGGCGCCCGTACCCGACGCGCGACAGCCGGATTCCGCTGCTGCGCTGGGCACGTTCCATGCCGCTGGATGGGACACCGAGCGACGTCGTCGCGCGCGCCGAGGCGTACGACGAGTGGCTGGCCTCCAGCCCGGACGTGCCGAAGCTCATGGTGACCTTCACACCGGCGTACGGAACGATGACCGAGCCCGCGGTCATCGACTGGTGCGCGAGAACCATCTCCGCCCTCGACATCCAGCGGTACGACGAGGTCGCGGGCCACCACACGCCCGAGGACCAGCCGGACCTGCTCGCCTCCGCCATCTCCGACTGGCTCGACCGCAACGGTCTCCGCTGAGGCGCCGTGTCCGCATCGGTTTCAGAGACCCAGTTTGGTGACCGCGTTGTCCTCCAGAGGGTTCGCGGTACGGATATAGCCGTGAACGGTACGCGGATTGGACCAGCGACCCTGGCGCATGATCTCGCGATCGGCGGCCCCGCCGAGCGCGGCCTGGGTCGCGAAACCCGCGCGCAGGGAGTGACCGGAGAACAGGGCGGGGTCCAGACCAGCGCGGGCCGCGTAGCGTTTGACCAACTCGGCCACCGCGCGGCCCGACATGGGGGCGGAACCGATGGTGCCGTGCCGATCGATGGTGGGCAACAGTGGTCCGTCGGTGAGGACCGTGCCGGTGAAACCGTGACAGCGGTGTATGTCGGGATCGGGATTCGGCGACTGACACGACCACACGCGCACACCCGCGGTGCCGTGGGCGGTGTGCACTTCCAGCAGGCGAATCCAGTCGGCGAACATGCAGATCGGACAGGTGCGGGGACGGCGGCCGCGGGGGAGGGCGACGCGTTGTTCGGCCGCGCCGGTGGGGTCGGTCTTGGTGGTCGGCAGGTGGATCAGCAGGACCGGTTCGCCCGTGGCGTGGTCGACGGTGACCCGGACGTCATCGACGCGTAGCCCCGCGAGTTCGCTGCGTCGCAGCGCACCCGCGAAACCCACCAGCAGGGCCAGAGCGTCGCGTCGGCGCGCCGGCTCGGTGGGCCAGCCCGGATCGGGCAGCCCCGCCAACAGTTGGTCGAGGGTGTGCAGCAGGATCGGGTGCTTGCGGGTCGGCGGGGTGCGGCGAGTGCGGCGAATGCCGCGCAGGGTCAGGCGAACGACATCGGAACGGGTCGGCGACGCGAGTCCGTTGGCGGCGTGCACCGCGGCGATGGCCGCCGACTTGCGTTCCAGCGTCGCCGCGCTGAACGCCCATGCACCGTTGTCGCGGCGCGCATCGGCGGCCGCCGCCAGATACACCGCGACATCCAGCGCGTCCGCGGGCAGCGCACAACGTCCTTCGGACGCGCACCACCCCGCCCAAGCGATCCAGTCGGTCCGGTACGCGCGCAACGTGTTCGCCGACTGGGAGGCCTCGAGATACCGCCGCAGCGACCCCGCCTGCTCGTCATCGAAACGCTCGCGCACCAACCGCAACGCCGCCGCGTCCACCAGCACACTGCGCACCCCGCGCCGCAATTCGTTGCGCACCGACTCCGGCACCGCCACTACCGCTTCCCGCTCGCTCACCGCCGCACCTTCCCACCCACTCGACCGGTCGCATTCACCCTAGGCCCTCACGCACGACGAAGAAGCCCGTGAGCGACGAGGGCCATCAGGGTGTCGGCGCGTCGCGCCGGGTCGGCTGGCGATTCGGCGGCCAGGGATATGCCATTGGCGAGTTGTAGGACGTCCTCGACGGTCACGCTCGAATCGACCGAACCTTCGTCCTGGGCGCGGACGAGGAGTTGCTGTGCGGCACTGCGGATCATGGCGTGCGGTGAGAATGCCGGATCGGATTCGTATCCCGTCAGTGCGGGTCCGAGTCCTCGCGAGGTTGCCGCGTGCGCCACCACTTCGCGCAGCCAGGCCATCAAGGCGGCCCCCGCGCTCGGCGCTGTCAGCAGTTCCTGCGCCCGTGCGCACAATGCCCGCACGCGATCACGCAGCACCGCTTCCAGCAGTTCCGCGCGGCGGGGGAAATGCCGATGCAGGGTGGCCGATCCGACTCCGGCGCGGCGGGCGATCTCCTCCAGTGACGCCTCGGCGCCCGCCTCGGCGATCACCGCACTCGCCGCGGCCACGAGCTTGTCGCGGTTACGTCGCGCATCGGCCCGCCGCCGATCCGGCGAGCCGGAGTTCTCTCCCATCGGTCCGACACCTTCTTGCTAATTGGGGTGGGCACCCCATATCGTAGCCGACGATAAATGGGGTTACCCCTCCAATTATTGAGTGGGGACGTGAGGAGACGAAGAATGCACATTGGCGTAGCGGTCGGTGACGTACGCGGTCCCGCCACCTTGGACACGGTCATCGACCAGGTGCGAACGGCAGCCGACGCCGGAATGGCCACGGCGTGGTCGGCTCAGGCCCTGGGCTGGGACGCGCTGACCGCGATGGCGGTGGCCGGTGCGGCTGTCGCCGACATCGCGGTGGCTACGGCCGTGGTTCCCGTTCCCCAGCGGCACCCGATGGTGCTGGCCGCACAGGCGCTGACGGTGCAGGCCGCGGTGGCGGGACGGTTGACGCTGGGTGTGGGCACGGGTATCGGTGCGATGGTCTCGGGAATGTTCGGATTGCCCTCCGATCGGCCCGTGCAGCGCATGCGCGAGTATCTGACGGTGCTGTGTCCGCTGCTGCGCGGGGACAGCGTCGACCACCACGGGCCGACACTCACCGCCGTGGGGTCGGTCATGGTTCCCGCGGGTGTATCGGCGCCACCGGTGCTCGTCGCGGCGATGGGTCCTCGGATGGTGCGGTTGGCGGGAGAACTCGCCGACGGCGCCGTCACCTGGATGACGGGACCGAAAACCCTTGGCGAGCATATTGTTCCGGCTCTCACCGCGGCGGCCGCCGACGCCGGACGGCACGCGCCGCGAGTCGTCGCCGGCCTGCCCGTCTGCGTCACCGACGCCCCCGACGACGCCCGCGCCCGGATCGCCGACCAGTACGCGCTCGCCGCCCAGGTGCCCGAATACCGCGCCACCCTCGACCGGGAGGGCGCGGCCGGACCGCAGGACGTCGCGATCGTCGGCAACGAAATCGAAGTGGCGCGGTCACTGTCCCGATTCCGCGACGCCGGCGTCACCGAATTCATGGCCGCGCCTTACGGCACCGTCGACGAACAGGGCCGCACCCTCGACCTGCTCGCCGAGCTGGCACGCTGAACCCGAGAGGTCGGCGATGCCGAACCGAGAGGCCGGGCGGCGTTGTCGAGGAATGCGCGCTGCCCGTCAGTGCGCCGATGGGTTCGTGAACGTACACGCCGGTCGCCCCGGATTGGCGCCGCTTACGGGAACTCGCCGATGTCGGTAACCGCGCCGGCGTCCGATGACTTCGTCTGCCGCTGGTCCGGGGTCGAAAGGCCCTGTATATGCCGGCCGGCGAAGCGGAAGGTGGATCTCATAGCCGAGGGATCGAGCGCGGAGCGGCAGGGTCGGAAAACCGGAGGAACAAGGGAGCTCGACGATGGCGATGCGACCGAAACCGCATTCCGGTCCCGATGAGCCGGCCCATGTTCCGGTGGAAAGCACGGCCGAGCGCGGACACGGTCGTGGAGGCGTCGACACCGGCACCGACGAAAGCCGCACCGAGTTCGGCACGCCCCCGACACGCGCGAGGGCTCGGACCGCGCCCGCTACGACACAGGCCGTCACGGCGTCCAGCGGATCGCCGACATCCTCGGCGTCGAACGCGGCCCCGCCACGGACTCGAGGTGAGGTCCACATGACAACGACCGCACACACGACTCGACCGGTCGGCCCGGGTGCTCCCGCGCGGTTCGCGCGATCGGTAACGCGTGTTCTGATCGATTTCCGGTGGTACATACTGGCGTTCGCCGCGGTGGTCGCGTTCGGGCTGGGCTGCGTCGGATTCGTCGAGCACTTGGCCGATCCGACTCCGACGGATGTCGTGTTCCACAGTCTCAAGCTGTTCTTCTTCACCGCCCCGGACGCGACCCGGCTGCCGCCGACGCTGGACGTGGCCCGTTTCCTGGCACCGGTGGTGGCCAGTTTCGCCGGGCTGAGCGCGCTGGCGGCGCTGTTCCGGGATCGGGTGCTGCAGATGCGCATTCCGCTGATGCACGGCCATGTCGTGGTGTGCGGTGTCGGCTATGTCGGCGCCGAGTTCCTGCGCCATCTCCAGAAGGCCCACGTCGCGGCGGTGGTCATCGAGTCGGATCGGACCAATCCGCACATCGAGCTGTGCCGCCGGTTACGCATCCCGGTGATCGTGGGCGACGCGCAGCTGAACCGCAACCTGCGCGCGGCAGGTGTGCGCCGGGCCGATCGGCTGTTGGCGGTTTCCCCCAACGACGCGGTGAACACCGAGATCGTCGCTGTCGCGAGGCGTGCCGCATCGGGGCGGCCCGGCGGCGAGCTGAGATGCCTGGCCCGCATCGGTGACCCGCAGCTGTGCGGGATGTTGCGGGTTCAGGAGGCCAACCTGGCGGACGCCTCCGCACCGCTGGACTTCTTCAACCTCGACGAGGTGGGTGCGCGGCTGTTGCTCGATGACTTCCCCATCGACGAGGTCGGGCCGCACCGCCCGCATTTGCTGATCAGTGTTCTGGATGCCACCGGCGGGTGGCTGCTGGTCCATGCGGCACGCGACTGGCATGACCGGTGCCGAAAGCGCGGTCTGAACCCCGCGATCACCCCGTTGTGGGTCACGCTGCTCGACGCCCACGCCGAGCAGCGCCTCGGTTCGCTGGTCGGGCAGTATCCGGCCCTGGCGCAGGTGTGCCGGTTCATCTGCGCCGCGCCGTCGGTGTCGGATGTGCGGGATCTGGCGGCGCGCTACGCGCAAGACGGTGCGCCGCCGCTGACCCGCTGTTACGTGACGGCCTACTGCGACGAGGACGCGCTGGAAGCCGCCCTGATGCTGCGCCACGAAATCGATCCGACGGTGCCGGTCGTGGTGGTGCTGTCGCGCAGGCAAGGGGTGAGCCGGTTGATCGAAGAAGTGAACACCGGCAACGCGCCGATGAGACTGGACGTGTTCCCGACGCTGCAGCGCACCTGCACCACCGAACTGTTGCAGAGCGGATCGTTTCACGCGATCGCGGTGGCGATCCATCGCCGGTGGCGCGACGCGCAGCTGGCCGCCGGGAAGCCCGCCCCCTCCTGGGACGAGTTGGACGAATCACGCAAGCAGTCCAGCTGCGCGCAAGCCCGCGACATCGCGGTCAAGCTGGCCGACATCGGCTGCGCGATCGCGCCGTTGCGGGACTGGGCGGCCGCCGATTTCACCTTCAGCGATGCCGAGCTCGAAAGGCTGGCCGTGGCCGAGCACGACCGGTGGATCGATGAGCGCCTGGCGGAGGGCTGGCGGCCCGGCCCCAAAGACCCGCAGCGGAAAACGACCCCCTATTTGGTGCCCTTCGCCGACCTGCCACCCGACATCGCCGAATACGACCGCATCTTCGTACGCGATATCCCGGTCTTCCTGGCCGCGGCCGGGCTACAGGTCATTCGATTACCCAAAACCTGATCACACAGTCGATTGCTCGCGCCATCGCGGGAATTTCGCCCGACCCGTGGCATCTGCTGTTCGTGGATGTAGCCGAGACCGGTGATCGGGTGGGTCGTTACCGCGCGCCATCGGGCGGGATCGGCAGGCCGGGGCACACCGCCTTGTAGCCGATATCGGGTGATACCCAGTCGCGCCACTGTTGGTGGCTCATGTTATGCGGGAGTTTCGCGCATAGAATGTCCCGCCACAGTTGGGGCCCGGGCCACAGCCTTACGGTGTGGTCTCTGCTGCCGGAGATGATGTGCCGCCCGTCCGGACTGAAGGCCACGCTGTTCACCGCAAGGGTGTGGCCGGTGAGGGGTGCGCCGATGGGCTGACCGGTGTCGGCGTCCCACAGTCGTAGCGTCTTGTCGTCGCCGCCGGAAATGATGCGCCGCCCGTCCGGGCTGAAGGCCACGCTGTACACCGCAAGGGTGTGGCCGGTGAGAGGTTGGCCGACGGGTTGGCCGGTGTCCGCGTCCCATATCCGCAACGTCTTGTCCTCGCTGCCGGAGACGATGCGCCGCCCATCCGGGCTGAACGCCACGCTGTACACCTCGTCCACATCGTCGGTGAGGGGTTGTCCGACGAGCTGGCCGGTGTCTGCGTCCCATATCCGCAACGTCTTGTCCTCGCTGCCGGAGACGATGCGCCGCCCATCCGGACTGAACGCCACACTCGTCACTTCGGCTGTGTGGCCGGTGAGGGGCTGACCGATGGGACGGCCGGTGTCGGCGTCCCATAGTCGCACCATGTCGTCTTGGCCACCGGAGACGATGCGCCGCCCGTCCGGGCTGAACGCCACACTCGCCACCGGTTCGGAGTGTCCGGCGAGCGGTGCACCGATGGGTTCGCCGGTGTCGGCGTCCCACACCCGCACGGTGTGATCGCGACTGCCGGAGACGATGCGTCCCCCGTCCGGGCTGAACGCCACACTCGTTACCGTTCTTGTGTGGCCGATGAGGGGCTGGCCGACGGGGTGGCCGGTGTCGGCGTCCCACAGTCGCACCATGTCGTCTCGGCCGCCGGAGACGATGCGCCGCCCATCCGGGCTGAGCGCCACACCCTCCACCCCATTTGGGTGGAGGAGGGACTGGCCGACGGCTTGGCCGGTGTCCGCGTCCCATATCCGCACTGTCTTGTCCTCGCTGCCGGAGACGATGCGCCGCCCATCCGGGCTGAACGCCACACTCGCTACCGGTTTGGAATGTCCGGCGAGCGGTGCACCGATCGGTTGGCCGGTGTCGGCGTCCCACACCCGTACCGTGCGGTCCCAGCTGCCGGAGACGATGCGTCCCC
Source organism: Nocardia arizonensis (assembly GCF_001310275.1). GTDB lineage: Bacteria > Actinomycetota > Actinomycetes > Mycobacteriales > Mycobacteriaceae > Nocardia > Nocardia arizonensis. The sequence goes on along the minus strand of NZ_LGYZ01000048.1, from coordinate 154,275 downwards.
CGTCCGGGCTGAACGCCACACTCGCCACCAGGTCCTCATGGCCTTTGAGGGGTTGGCCGACGGGTTGGCCGGTGTCTGCGTCCCATATCCGCACTGTCTTGTCGTCGCTGCCGGAGACGATGCGCCGCCCATCCGGGCTGAACGCCACACCCATCACCCAACCCTCGTGGCCTTTGAGGGGCTGGCCGACGGGACGGCCGGTGTCGGCGTCCCACAGTCGCACCATGTCGTCTTGGCCACCGGAGACGATGCGCCGCCCGTCCAGGCTGAACGCCACACCCATCACCGAATCCTTGTGGCCTTTGAGGGGTTGGCCGATGGGTTGGCCGGTGTCCGCGTCCCACACCCGCACGGTGTGATCCCAGCTGCCGGAGACAATGCGCCGCCCATCCGGGCTGAACGCCACGCTGTACACCTCGTCCACATCGTCGGTGAGGGGTTGTCCGATGAGCTGGCCGGTGGCCGCGTCCCACACCCGCACGGTGTGGTCCGAGCTGCCGGAAATGATGCGTTTTCCGTCCGGGCTGAACGCCACGCTCGTCACCGGTTCCGAATGTCCGAAGAGCGGGGCACCGACGGGCCGGCCGGTGGCCGTGTCCCACACCCGCACCGTCTTGTCGCGGCCGCCGGAGACGATGCGCTTTCCGTCCGGACTGAACGCCACACTGGTTACCTCGGTAGCCGCCTCGATGATCTCGAGTGTCAGGTGCCGGGCAGCGACGGCATCGAGCATCGGGCCATCATTCGGTTTCGCCCCGATCATCGGTGCGGCGAGGATTTGCTGCAAGGCGCGGATATCGCCACCGCTCTGACGACCCGCCAGCATTTCCCCGGCCTCGGATACCAGAAGCTGGACTATCTTCTGATCACGTTCCCGCACAGCGTTCTGTTTCTGCGCCACTGCCTCTCGTTGTTTCTCGAACGCGAGGACGGCTGAGGCCAGCGCGAGGACGGTCAGCACCGCCAACCCGACGATGGCGGCGTTGCGCAGCCGACGGAAGCGACGTAGCTCGCGCACGTCGTCGCTGGCCAGTTCGTATTTGGTCTTGCCGTGGATCGGGGCGGCCAGATCGGTGACCTTGTCCCGGAACAATGGGGTTCGCGGATCCCAGGGTGCGTCATCGGTGACGTCGATGTAGCGCGGTTCGGCGGGCAGTGCTCCCGGTACGGTCAGTACCGGCAGCGCGACGGTGGAGCGGTCGGGATCGAACCTCCCCCCGGTCTCGTCCCACACCAACCGCCCACCGGTCACCACCAGCATCAACTGATCCGGACCGCGCTGCTCGAGCCAGTGACCGACCTCTTTGTCCACCCAATGCGACGCAGCGGAATCGGGGGACAGCACCACGATCAGATACCGGGAGCGGTCCAACGCGCCGGCCACATTGCCCCACAGATCCGGGCTGGCAGACAGGTCGGTGGCGTCCCGGAACACTCGCAGCGCGTTCAGCCTGCCCAATGGCCTGCCGATTTGGTGCATGCCTTTCTGAATTCCGCTCGCAACGGCCCCGTCGTGGTGGGTGTAGGAAATGAACGCGTCGTAGGCGAAAGATCCATCCTGTTTCGGTTTCTTCTGTTGTGAATCCGGAACCTTCGCGTCGGCCTCGCTCATGTGCTCACCTCACTGGTCGTGGACGGCTAGCTCATTTCGTCATCGGCTACTTCCACGGGCGGCTCCCCCTCGGACATCCAGGACCGGGACCGGTCACATAACCTACCCATTCCCTGCGTCGATCTTCTGCATTTGCCTGCTGCCTGCGCCCTCTGCCGCGCTCAGCTGCCCCGTCGACCAGGACCGTCGTCTCATGTCGATAATGCTGTGGCGGGCATGCTATTCGCCACTGATTGGGATTCGACCGGCTGAAACGGTATCGGCGCTGCGATGCCGACGGTCGGGGCGGGTTGCCACGCCGAGCCGGTCTTCAACATGCCGCCGACACCCTGGATATCGGCGGCATCCCAGCTTTTCTGAACAGTGGCGCATGATAGGTGGAGGGGGCAATTCATTCGTGCGGGAGGCCCGTATGCGACAACTGTTCATCTCCTACGCGCGCGAGAACAGACCGGATGTCGAAGCGCTGGTCCGGGACCTCGACGTGTTGGGTTATCAGGCATGGGTCGATTCCTCGCTGCGCGGCGGGCAGACCTGGTGGGGCGAAATCCTACAGCGCATCGCACACTCCGACGTTTTCGTGGCGGTCGTGTCCGAGGAGACATTGAGTTCGGTGGCATGCAAGCGCGAACTGGAGTGGGCGATGGCGCTGGACAAACCTGTGTTGCCGCTGTCGGTAGGGCGCCTGCCCGACGCGCTTCCGCGCACGCTGGCGCTGTGGCAGATCATCGACTACTCCACTTCGGAGAAAACGGCGGCGCTCGCGCTGGCCGGCGCCCTGGGAAGCCTTCGGGCCGCACCGCCGCTGCCCGATCCGCTACCCGAGCCGCCACCGGCCCCGCTGTCGTACTTGTCCGAACTGGTCGAACAGGTCGATCAGCCCGACGAATTGTCCCATGAGCAGCAGCGCCAGGTGCTCGTCCAATTGGAGCCGGCGCTGCTTGCGGCCGATGCCGAGGAGCGCCAGGGCGGGCACTATGTGCTGGAGAAGTTCAGGAAGCGAAGGGACCTGTATGTCGATGTGGATCGCAGGCTTGCCGACCTGCTGGCATCGGCCGATTCGCCACCGCCGACGAAGCCCGTGGTCGCGCCCTTGCGCGGACAGGACTCGACGCCCTCGCGAACCGAACAACGGTCGAAACGCGCTGATACAGAACGCAATCCGACGCAGCACAGGGAGGTCCCGCCGCCGGGTTGGTATCCCGATCCATCGGGTGGACACGAATGGCGCTGGTTCGAGCGCGACTGGTCGGACCATGTGGCAGACGGCGGCGTCGAATCCATCGACCCCTAGCCTCGGCTAGTCGTGAAATAGCCCCTGACCTGCCATATCACCGACGAGATCATCATCGACGCCAGTGCGCGATGCCCGCGGGAGCGGCCGGTCATCTGGGCGAGGATCGAGGTGTCGTCCTGCCACGCCCACACGCCGAAACCCGCGACCACGGCCGGAACCACCGCGAGCGCTACCAGCGGCGTCGGGAGTGGATATCCGGAAGGCCCCATCGCGAGTCCTGGTGTAAGGGAGTTCGGCCCAGGGGTGCCACCCGGGCAGTGGCTGGTCGGCAGCATTCTTGGTCAACCGGTCCATGAACTCTGCGGTGACGTTGCCGGACTCGAGGTTATCGAGTAAAAACTCGAGTGACCGCCTGCCCCTCGCCCGAACCGAAGACGACGATGAGTCCAAGCAGACCGAGCACTATTCCGGCGATTCCGAAGATCAACGCCATCCGAGACGCCCTGGCCGCCCCCTCCGTATCGCCGACTCTATTTTTCTCCCCGACCTGGTAGGAAAAAAACAAGGCGATGGCGCCGATGATGCATGACATCAGAAACGAAATTATCGACAGGGGCCAGTAAGCGCTGGCGGAACCGGCGGGCGGTCCGTATTGCGGCTGCTGAGGTCCCGGCGGTTGATAGTTCGGCCGCGGCGGTGGGTACTGCGACTGCGGGGGTAGCGGCGGATACTGCGGCGGTGGATACTTCGGTGCGCGATCCTCCGGATCCTCGTTTCCAGGATTGCTGGGTACGGACATATGTACTCCTCCCGTTCCAGTGCGCCATTTCCCTTGCGGTCGGCGTCTCACATCGGCGCCTTTCCGATGCGGCCCGCGCCAACGTTAACGGAAGAACAGGCCGATACGGCGTAGCTCGCGGGCGTTTCGCTGACGGCGGGCACGGGCCCGGGTGAGTCGGAGATGGACAATCGGCCGCGCTGCGGTAACCCACTTCAAAGGAGTGTGTCGACATGAACAACATGTCGACGGGCGTGCTCGACCGGAACATCCGAAGTACGTGTTCCCGATAACTTGGAGGAATTCCAGAAGCCCGGCAGGGGAGGCGGCCGGATCGGAATCTTGGAAAAGTCTCAGTGATTTTCCGGGCCGCCATTCACGGTACGGGGACCGTTGCCGGATCCTTGATACCTATCGGTCCGACCGGCCGGCACAGGGTGCGTTCGGCGGTGGTCGTCAACCGCTCGACGGCCTGCTCGACGGTCAGGCCGCGTCCGGTGAGCAGGAGATCGAGACTCTCGAAGCTGGTCAGGGTCCACAGCACGTCGGTGGCCCACTCCACCGAGACGTCGTCACGGAGCAGCCCGCCGGCGTGTAGGCGCCGGGCCAGATGGGCGACGCCGCCGCGCCGATCGTCCTCCATGGCTCGTACCGCTTCCGCCGCCGAGGAGGGATCGAGCCGGTCCATCGCGTGCAGGACTCGGTAGATCTCGAGATCGCGGGCTTTCATCCGGCTCGCCGCGGCGATGGCATCCCGTAGGTGCTCGCGGGCATCGTCGGCGGTCACCGCCGCGGACAGTTCCGACATGCCGGTCCGTGCGGACAAGTCGGCGACGAACGCGTCGAAAAGACCTGCCCGCGAACCGAAATCGGCATAGATCGTCGAGCGTGACACTTCGGCCGACCGCGCGACTTTGTCCAGGCTCACCGGCTGGGTCGGCGCCTGGCGCAACTGGTCGGCCACCGCGTCGAGGATGCGGCGCCGCGTCTGTTCTGCCGCCTCGGCGCGGGCGCCCTGGTGGTACTTGCGCTTGCTCATACCCGCCATCCTTCCATATTCGCTTGACAACTTGTCCAGCGAAAGCGCAGTCTTTCACCAGACAAGTCGTACTGTGAAATGGAGTCGAGATGACGGATCGTGTCCAGCGGCCGAACGGTTGGGCGCTGGTGGCGCCGTGGCCGGCCGGTGTGCTGCTCGCGTTGCTCAACGCCGAGATCAGCGCGGTGACGACGCCCGTCTTCGCGGTGCTCGCCACCGCCTACCTCGTGGGGGCGGCCACCGTGATCCGTCGGGCGGCCAGGGCCGAGCTGTGGCCCGCCGTGGTGCTGGTAGCGGTCCCGGCCGGACTGTTCGTCGGTGCGGGCTATACAGGTGAGCCGACAGCGCGCGAGCCCACCGGGCTGCTGATCAACACCGCGGTGCTGTTCGTGGTCGCGGTCGCGCTGGCGGTGGCCATGATCGGTTTGACCTGGAAACTGCGGTCGGCGCCGGGCGCGTCTGCCGCTGTGCCCGCGGTCGTGCTCTTGACTCTTGGCACCGGTGGGTTTCTGCTGAATCTGCTCGCGCGCACGGCGATCGTGCTCACCGGCGCGTCGTCCCAACAACTTGCGGTCGAGGACCTGCACTGGTCGGCGGCGCAGTACCTGCGGGGCCTGTCCGGGCCCGTGGACTTCGTCGGCTACACGATGGTGTGGCTGGATCTGGTCCAGCTCGCCTATGTCGTGTCGGCCTTCGCCGGGGTCGCGGGCGCGGCAGTGCTGGCCACCACCGCCTCGGCGGTGCCACGACGAGCCGGGACACTCCTGGCGGGCACGGCCTGCGGGCTGGGGGCGACGTGCGTGATCGCGGTGGTCGCCGCCGTCGCGCTACCACGCGGCACCGATGTCGTTCCGGCCACCGTCGCCTTCGTCCTGACGATCCCTTTCATGGCCACCTTGTTGCCCGCCGCCCTCGGTGCCGCACTCCTCGCGGCACCGAAAACCTCCGACGCACTACAGGAGTCGAAATGAATATCGCAACGCTAGCGGTCGCCGGTCTGCTGACCCTCGCGGTCACGGGCTCGGCAGTGGCCACCCTGACCCGCCAACCCGCGATCGTCGCCACCGTCGCCGCGGTCGGGTTCCCGACCCGTCACCTCACGACACTGGGGGTGATCAAACTAGCCGGTGCGGTCGGCCTGAGTATCGGCCTGCTGTGGCCGCCGCTCTCCATCACCGCGGCCGCGGGGCTGGTCGCCTACTTCGCCGCCGCGGTCGCGATGCACATCCGTTCCCGGCACGGCCAGATTGCCGCCCCCACAGGGTTTCTCGCACTGTCAGTGACGGCTTTGGCGCTGCTGATCCGGGTCGGCCCGTGACTGCCGCGCTCACCACCGACCCGGCGCGCATCCAGGCACGTACCACCCCCGTCCGGCCGACACGCGCGCAGCTACTCGCGGTGCTGGCGGTCAAACTGCTCGGCCACGGCGATCCGAAGGACTTCGCCGCCCTGTTCTCCACCGACGCGGTCAACAGGCCCGGCGACTACGCGCCTGCGGTCTGCAAGGCCACCGGACCAGATGCGGTCTGGGCGACATCGCAGTGGTTGCGTCGCGCTTTCGGCGACCTGGACTGGACCATCCGCGCGGTCGCGGGCAACGGGCCAACGGTGGTCGTCGCGGCCGGCATGAGCGGCCGTCATCGCGGTCCACTGACATTGCACGACCGCCACGGCGTGCCAACCCGTGTCATTCCCGCGAGCGGGCTGCGGTTCACCGTCGCCCGCACCTACCGATTCCGCATCGCCGGACACCGCATAGTCGAACGAAGTGTCGACTTCGGCGAACTCGGCACCCTCGGAAAGGACTCCCGACCGTGACCGGCGACATGTTCCCCCGCAGCGGCGCCTACCACCCCGACTGGATCCGCGGCAGCGTCAGCGGCGGCGCGAACTCCCTGTGGCTGACCGAATGGCTCACCGGCGCAATGGAACTGGAACCCGGCATGCGGGTACTCGACCTCGGCTGCGGCCGGGGCGCGTCCTCGGTGTTCCTGCACCGCGAATACGGAGTGCAGGTCTGGGCCACGGACCTGTGGTTCGACCCCGGCGAACGCGCCGCACGCTTTCGCGACGCGGGCGTCGCCGACGCGGTGTTCCCGATCCGGGCCGACGCCCGCGCACTGCCGTTCGCGGCCGGGTTCTTCGACGCCATCATCAGCATCGATTCCTTCGTCTACTACGGCACCGACGACCTCTACGCCAACTACCTGGCATCGTTCGTCCGCCCCGGCGGCCCCGTCGCCATCGCGGGCGCCGGCCTGATCCGCGAAATCGACCGACCCGTACCCGAACACCTACGACACTGGTGGGAACCCGGCATGGCTTGCCTGCATTCGGCCCACTGGTGGCGAAACCACTGGCAGCGCAGCGGAATCCTCGATGTCACCCGCGCCGACACCATGCCCGACGGATGGCGCCGCTGGCTCGACTGGCAACACACCGTCGCGCCGGACAACGTCACCGAAATCGAAGCACTGCAACAGGATCGTGGTCGATATCTCGGCTACGTGCGAGTCATCGCCCATCGAAACACCAGCCCGCTGGACCCACCGATCGACACAGTCCAGGTGACCTACGAACCGCGGCCACTGCTGCGTGTCGATCCATACGACCCCGACACGGACTGATCCCGTCGCGACCGCAGTTAGTGGTGCTGCGGAAGGTGTAGTGCCGAAACCGAGTTCGGCGCGGATGGTGAGGGCCGACCCTGACGTCATCGATGCCTCGCAACCGAAGTCGCCGCCGCCGAAAACGGTGGCGGCGATGCGGGAATTGACCGGCCGCTTCGGAAACGCTGACCGGCGGCTACTCGAACTTCATTGTTTCTGCGTGGTTATCACCTCGGCCCCCGTATCGCCATACGGTGCTGCGCGGGCGCCGGTGGGGAACGAAACTGCCGCGCCGACACCGGCTATCGCGCCATCGGGCCGCGATAGCCGGTCGTCATTGTCGAAGTGCCGTACTCGTCCGGGGATCGCCGGGCGTGCTCGCGTTCAGGCCCGGCCGGCTCGGCGAGCTCGCTTCGTGGCTCGGTGAGAGCGCAGCAGGAAACCGGGGGTGGGTGGAATCCAGCCCAGCTGGAGTGCCATGCCCTGGTCGTCGCGGACCGCCCAGTGCTCGATGACGAGCCCGTCGGCGATCCGCTGGAAGTGGGCCTGTCGAGTGACGAAGGTCTTGCCGGTTGGCGCGAACGCGCGGTCGACGGTGCCGTCCGGGGTCCAGACGACGAAGTCGCCCGTCTGGCGACCCGAGAGCGTCCCGTAGGTGACGACGAGGTCGTCCTCGACGATGTCGCGCTCGGTGGTCCACGCGAGATCGCTGAACGCCGCACGGAGCCATTCGCCGGTCCCGTGGAAGGCCGTGGGGCCGACGCCTCGGGTGACGGGCGGTTCGGCGATCGCCTCGCGGTTGACGGCATCGGGGTGGATGAGCGCAGCGAGGTCGGCGACTGTTCCACCGAGGACAGCGCGGATCGCGCGTTCGGCGAAGTCCGCGAGGTCGATGCGCGAAAGAGTAGTGGACATGCCACACCTTTCAATACAGCGAACTGGAATCAATTAGTACAGTAGACTGTATCGAAATACCGCGCAACCCCTCACCGACCCGGAGATCATGTGGCCTACGACAACAGCGCTCGCACCGCATCCGCCCGAGCCACACGAGCCCGCGTACTCGTCGCGGGGCGCAAGTCATTCCTGGAGCGCGGGTTCACCGGCACCACCGTCCGGCACGTCGCCCAGGAGGCGGAGGTGTCGCAGGAGACGATCTACAAGACCTTCGGCGGCAAAGCCGGACTCCTGAAGGCGGTGTACGACACGACCCTGGTCGGCGACGACGAGCAGGTGTCGCTCGCGCAGCGGCCGGAGGCGCTCGCGGTGATCAACGCCACCGACCCCGCCGAGGCCGTCGCCTCGTACGCCAAGCTGGCCCAGACGATCTCCACACGCGTCGATCCGCTCCTGCGCGTGCTCTTGGCCTCGCGGGACACCGACGCCGCGCTGTCGTCCTTCGCCCGCACGATCGACCAGGAACGCCGGACGGGAAGCGCCATGTGGGTCCGGCACTGGCACGCCGCAGGCTGGCTGCGCGAGGACCTCGAGGTGGACAAGGCCGCCGATATCCTCTGCGCGCTGAACTCCAACGAGCCCCGATGGTTCTTGCTGGACCGAGGCTGGACCGCCGAGGAGGTCACCGCATGGTTGACCGACGCCCTGTGTCACGCCCTGCTCGGATGCCGGTGAGGATCGTGTCACCGAATACGTGAGCGCCGTGGGCCGCGCGGTCGGTGCGGTCTATGACGCCTACGCCCACGACGCCGCCAACCTCTCGGTGGAGGTCCAGCACGACATGGCGGTCACCGCCACCGATCCGATGGCGACACCGGTCGGGTACGGGCAGCGCATCGCGCACCTGCACGCGGTCGTCGCGGTAAACCAGGCCCGGCACCGGCGTGAGCAGATCCTCGACGCCGAGGACGCCGCCAACGGTCACAGCGCCGCGGCCGCCGACGAGTTCGCCGCGAAGATCGAGGCCGAGATCGCCCGCGTGGAAGCCGTTCTCGGCGAGGATGTCGGCTACAACCGTGACGCGCAGGTCGCCCGCCTGGCCCAGGCCCTGCTGTGGAAGGACGCGTCCCCGACCGCCGCCGAGGTGGTCGAGGATCTCACCGGCGCGCTGGCCCGAGAATGGGGTGTGCTCGTCGATGTCGAGGGCTTGTCGGTCGGGATCGACGCCGGGTTCGACGCCGACCTCGCCCAGGCCCGCGCCGAGGCCGACGCGATCCACCGCCGTGTAGCCGGTGTGGTCGATGTCGTGTCCTGCTCGGTGTTGCCCGGTGAGGTCAAGGCCGTCGTCGGTGAGACCGCGTGGTCCACCCCCGATGAGCACGATCTCACCTTCGCCGAAGATCGTGGCCGTCTCGGCCGCGCGCTCGCCGACGCCGGTGTCGAGTCGGCACCGAGTGGATCGACGGCACTCTCTACTACGTGGAGAACTGCCACGGCTACAACGTATATCGTCCGCTGTAACCCCGAACTCTGCTCGTAGAGAGGTGCGTATGACCGAGAAGATCAGAATCCTCGCCGAAGCCACTGCCATGGATCCGTCCAACAGGTTCGGCGTACCAGGAGACTATCGAGACACCGGCCGTACCCTCCAGAGCTATATCGACCTGTGGGGCGGGTTCGAGGGGACGATCCCCTCGCCTTTCGGCGGTCCACAGCAGGTTTCTCTCGCCGCGTTCGCCGACCACCCGCGCGACATAGGAAGAACGAGGCGCCTGACGTGCCTCGTTCTACCAACAGACCCGGGTTGAACGTCGGTTGATTCCGGCCCTATGCCTGATCCACCAAAGCTGTGAATTCCGAGGCATTGGGTCCGGTGGCAGAGAAGGAGACCGTGGCTGGTTCTGCCGGTGTTCCTACGGATCGTGTGGAGCCGGGGACAAGGGAAACCGCGAAGTCACGCAACTCGTCGTAGGTCAGCGGACCACGTTCCTGGCGCTGCCAGTGCAGAGACAGCGGAGTGGTCGACTGTGCGGTGAGCAGTGCTGCTAGAAGGTCTTCGACACCGAACCAGTTCCTTCCTCGGTCAGCAGCGATCTGCGCGGCCTGTTTGAGGGCTGCGGCGACCGAAGGAGCTGCACCTGTGATGGTCGTAGTGGTTTCGTTACGTTCTGACATAGAGCGGCGTCCCTTTCAGCGGTCCAATATCTGGAGACCATTGCCGATGCCCCCGATGCAGGTCCACGTGCCATTCTGCTCGAGGATGGCGATCCCGCCCTCATCCTCGCACCATTGTGCTGTGATTGCGGCGGCTTGCCCTGTGCCTGCCATTGACACCGCGGCCGCCGCGACTGCCATGGCTGCGGTACGTGCTGCCCATTTCTTCATGGATCCCCCCATGGACGTTGTGCTGGTTTCGGCCTTCTGCGCGGTGGCTGCTTCTTCCTTCAGTTGGGGGTGTTGCGCCGGTTCTGGATTCGCCGCAACGAAGCACCCGATGAGTCGGGTACTCGCACTGTTCAGTGGATGTCGCTCATTCATGTTGCCCCCCCAAAGTATTTCGATGCCGTCCCGATGACCTGTGTCGGTTTCACGTCGACGCCGGATCGGGCTGCGGTGGTGCGCGAAGGCGGGATGGTCCCCCTACGTGTAGATGGTCTCCACCGTTCCGTCCTTGTGGTGGATGTAGCAGGTGTAGTGCATGCCGGGGTGTCCGATGATGTATTCGCTGTACTCGCAGTTCACCGCCGGCGCCGCCTGGGCGGCGGGTGCGGCGATCGCTGCCGCGGATGCGACCGCGGCCAGTATCGAGGCGGCCGGGATGACGAATCCCCTCATATGCAATCCCCCAGAGCGTCCGCGCGACAGGCTCCGCGCTGTGAGCGAGCGATCCGGAAAGCGAACCGTTCACCACCCTTCGACGGCGTCGGGAGCGGATCGGTTCCACCGGAACTGCTGTGATCTATCCGACAGTCGACTGTGATGATCCGAGGGAACCGGTCGCGTCACGGTCGCGGCCAACCATGCAGAGACAACCGCGCGGACGGCGGAACCATCGATACAGCTTCAGACCGAAATGCGTTGCTGCCGGCTCTGATCGGTACACAGGGTCCGATGTTGTTTCTCGATCGCGGTGGGAGGGGACTTCAGGATGCAGGTGGATCCGGGGCAGTTGCGGGCGTTGGCCGAGGCGATGAGCGGTATCGGTGCCGAGATCGACACGATCCGGACACAGGTCGACACTTCCGCGCTCACCGCGGCGCTGCCAGGATCGGTTCTCGCCCGAGCCTGTTGCGACGCGGGCTCCGTCGCGGGAGATGCGTTGTCGCGGATGGCCGCGGGGTGCGCGGCGGTCGCCGCTCTCGTCGAGGCGAGCGCATCGACAACGCAAGCTGCCGACAACTCCTTCGCCGACCGGATCGCCACTGCCGCAGGTGGGCTCTTGTGAGGTCGGAATCGACACCGACGCTGTCACAGGTCCGATCATGGCAACCCTGGTCTGCCTCCTCGGCGTCCGACAGCTTCACGACATGGCGGCGGAGGTGACCGCGGCGGGTGGTGCCGGCTTGAGTTTCGCAACTGCGGTGTGCCGCCGGCCGTTCGGCTTACCGGACACCACTGCGCCGGCAGCGAAAGTGGCCCACCCGTGAGTCCGCGATCCGCGGTGGGCCACTTTCGGTGGCAGATGCCTAATCAGTTGGCGGACTTGCCGAACCAGCGGGAGAGGTGGACGTTCAGGTCCTGCTGGTCGTCACCGGTCCAGGCCACGTGGCCGTCGGGGCGTAGCAGGACGCACGGAACACTGAGTTCCGCGCTGGGATCTGCGAGGTAGTCGACCCGGTCCGACCAGCCACCGACGGTCAGGCGTTCGGTGCGGTCCAGCAGCAGGCCGCGGCCCCGACGTAGTCGGTCGTAGAGGTGGCCTTGTTTCACGTCGATGTCGGGCAGTCGGCGGCCGAGCAGGTCGGGCCCCGGGCCGAAGTCGTAGCGGATGTCGATCGCGGTGATCTTCTCGATCAGATATCTGTTCACCTCCTCGAAGTCCATCAGTGCGGTGAGCAGCCTGCGCACGGCCTGCGGGCCTGGTTCGGTGGACAGCAGCTCCATCTGAGCCCGGGTGTTGTCCAACACGTCTTCGGCGACCGGATGGCGTTCGGCATGATAGGTGTCCAGCAGGGTTTCCGGCGCCCAGCCGCGGATCTGTGCGGCCAGTTTCCAGCCGAGGTTGAACGCGTCTTGAACGCCCAGGTTGAGGCCCTGACCGCCGGTGGGCGGGTGGATGTGTGCCGCGTCGCCGGCCAGCAGCACCCGCCCGACCCGATAACGTTCGGCCAACCGGGTGGCATCTCCGAAGCGCGATAACCAGCGCGGGGAGTGCACGCCGAAATCGGTGCCGGCGACGACGCGCAGCTGTTGTCTGAAATCATCGAGGGTCGGCGGTTCCGCGCGATCGCCGACTCCCGCGGCGGGGACCACGACGCTGTAGACCCCTCCGCCGAATGGCCTGAGCCAGAATCGCCGAGGAGGCTGGTGGATCGCGGCCACCGTGGCGGTGATCTCTTCCTGCGGCACACCCACTTCCATCTCGCCCATCAGCGTGTCGGTCCGCGATGGCTCGCCGGGGAAGCCGATGCCGAGTAGTTTGCGCACCGTGCTGCGTGCACCGTCACAGCCGATGAGATAGCGGGCACGCAGCTGTTCACCGTCGGCCAGCTCGACGGTCACACCGTCGTCGTCCTGTTCGAAATCGGCCACCGCGCAACCGTGCCGGACCCGCGCACCGAGTTCGACCGCATGTTCCTCGAGCAGGCGTTCGATAACGGGCTGCTTGATGCCCAGCAGATAGGCGTACGCGGAATCCAGGCCCTCGGGCGCGGGTTTGGTGATGGCGGCGAAGAATCCGCCTGCCGGACGCGGTCTTCCGTGTTCGAGAAGACGATCCAGCAGTCCGCGCATTGCCATCAACTCGATACTGCGGATATGCAGACCGACTATGCGAATGAACGACTTGGGCTCGGTTTCCTTCTCGAGAACGAGTACACGTACGTCGTGTAGCCGCAATTCGGCGGCCAGCATCGCGCCGGTCGGCCCGCATCCGGCGATGATCACGTCGAACATGGGCGGGCGATCGGCGTCGGAGGCCGACGACCGGAGTGCGGAGCGGTCGCCCACGGTGATCTCGCGCTCGACCGTGTCTTCCGACGGTGGCTCGGCGGTGAATTGTGGAGAGGGCATAGGTATTGCCTTTCGGGAGTGCCTTGTTGGCGAGGCGCTCCCGGCGACACCTACGTCAATCGCCGGCCGTGACCGGAAGGGGGAGCACCCACATCGATACAGCGTTCATGGGTCTCACCTCCTCGGGCGGTGTCACGGTCAACTGCAAGCTACAAGCCCTGACATCACCCTGTCCAATCCTTTTCCGCGCCACATGAACCCACCCCCGGACCGGGGTTGCCGCTCGAGCCCCTTGGCCGACTGTCGATGGGTTCGTGTCGTCGGCGGTCACCGCCGACCATCGCCTACGCGACGTCGAGGCACCAGCGGCCGAGGCACCGGTCGCCCACTGGCGCGGCGCAAACCGAGCACACCATCCGCTCGATCCACCCGGCTGCGGTGGCTCGTGGCTCCACCATCGCGACAACAGGTGCTCCCGCACCCGCTGGCCGCTGCGCTCGACCTGGGGGATGTGCTCGACCAGCTACGCCACGGACTCCTCGGCGTCGGTCACATCGCACACCGGAACCCAGCGATTCCCTGCTGGTTCGGCCGGTGAAGTCGTAGAACGCGATTTCGGTCCGCTCCACACCCCCACTCGACGCGATGTAATCGACTGCGGCGTCAGGGTTCTCTCAACCGGCCGACAACGCCGTTTCGTTGTGATTATGTTTGGTTTGCTGCCACCAAACGAAACGTATCCCGTTCGACACCGAAGTCGCGGAGCTCCCTTCTGGCCGCCGATAATGTTCACTTATCGGAGGTCAGAACGCGCACGCAAGCAGGCGGAACCGGTTCGAACCCAGCGGCTTTCGTTTCGTGTCGATACGTCGCTGCTAACGTAAGTAACGCTACGATTTTCGAGTGTCGAGCGTATGTAACTACCCGGGATGTGTCCGCCCCGTCGTTCGCGGCGGCGGACCCGGACGGCCCTCGGAGTACTGTGATCACCCCGAGCACACCCGATGGCGCGCGTGGCGGGAACGGCAACGTCAACAACAGGAGTCGGGGGATGGCAGCGAAACCGTCACTGTGACACCACCCGGACCGGTGACCGTCGCCCGACTTCGGGCCGATGAACTGCTCACCCAATTCCGTACGCTGGCCGAACAATTGGGCGCCAATCTCAATGCCGCGGTAGCCGAACTGTCGACCCTGGCCGATCCCGCCATCGCCGAAACGCAGGTCCAAGCCGTGCAAGCCGACGCCGCCCGGCGAATCGCGGAGGCGGAGGTCGCGACCGTGGCCGCCGAGCAGGCCCGCCGGGAGGTCGAAGCCGCGCGCAGAGTCGCCGAATCGGTCGCGGAGGATGCTGTCGCCGCCGCGGAGCAGGCGGAGAGCTCGGTCGCCGAAGCGCGCGCCGCGCGAGACGACGCCCTGCGAGAAGTCGAACGCGTCACCACCCAGGCGGCCGACGATGTCTTCGCGGCCCGCAGCACCGCCGAAGCCGAGATACGCGCGGCACGGCGAGAAGCCGCGGAGGACATAGAACGCGCGCGGCAGCAGGCCACCGAAGATGTCGAGGCCGCCCGGCGCACGTCCGCCGCCGAAATCGAACAGATACGTCGAGAAACCACCCAACAACTCAATGCCGCCGCCGCCGAACGCGACCTCGCGGTCCAACGCGCCGCCGCCGCCGAACGCGCCATCGACCGCGCCGAACAGGCAGTCGCGGACCGCGATCGAGCGCTCACCGAGTCCCGCGAGGAACTCCGCCGTCTCCGAGACGAACTCGACCGCGCCCGCACCGAGACCGCCGACCTCCGCCGCGACGCCGCCGCCGCGGCCGCGGCCTTGCGCGCCGAGTCCGCCGCAGCCCTCGAACAGGCCCGCGGGGAGGCCGCCGACCGCCTCGCCACCCTCGACGACGCCCGCCGCCAAACCCTCGCCCGCGCCGAACGTGCCGAACGCCAACTCGATGACCTACTCGCCCGCCAACGTCCCGTCGCCGAACCCGCGAGCGATCTCTAGCGAGCGGGCGATCACCGTATCCGTCGCGCGGCTGGAACAGGCGGCCTCCACGCCCGGCCGACACCCCACATGGCGGGTGCGTGAACTCCTGTCCGCGCGGGTGATATCGGATACCGATATCGGATATCGTGGCCGGTATCCGGTCCCCGCCAGACAAGGAGCCTTTCGTCATGGCATCGTCCAGTCATCCCGATGCCCGGTTGCGGCGGCGACTCGGCGTCGGGGACGCGGTGGTGATCGGGCTCGGATCGATGATCGGAGCCGGCATCTTCGCCGCCCTCGCGCCCGCTGCCGCCGCGGCGGGGTCAGGACTGCTCATCGGGTTGGCGGTCGCGGCGGTGGTCGCCTACTGCAATGCCACCTCCTCGGCACGACTGGCCGCCCGCTATCCGGCCTCCGGCGGCACCTATGTCTACGGGCGCGAACGCCTGGGCGAGTTCTGGGGGTACCTCGCCGGGTGGGGGTTCGTGGTCGGCAAGACCGCCTCGTGCGCGGCCATGGCCCTGACCGTCGGCGCCTACGCGTGGCCGGGGCAGGCGCACGCGGTCGCGGTCGCGGCCGTGGTCGCGCTGACCGCGGTGAACTATCGCGGCGTGCAGAAATCGGCACTGCTGACCCGGATCATCGTCGCGGTCGTGCTCGCCGTGCTGGCCGCTGTCGTGGTCGCCGCGCTCACCTCCACCGCCGCCGATTCCGGGCACCTGGCGATCGGGGCCGACGCCTCGGTGCGCGGGGTGTTGCAGGCGGCCGGGCTGCTGTTCTTCGCCTTCGCCGGGTACGCGCGCATCGCCACTCTCGGCGAGGAAGTACGCGATCCGGCCCGCACAATCCCGCGGGCGATACCGATCGCGCTCGGCATCACGCTCGTGGTCTACGCCACCGTCGCCGTCTCGGCCCTGGTGATGCTCGGCCCACACGGATTGGGTTCCGCCACAGCCCCGTTGGCTGACACCGTGCGTGCGGCCGGGGTACCGGCGCTGGTGCCGGTGGTGCGCGTCGGTGCGGCGGTCGCGGCCCTGGGGTCGCTGCTGGCGCTGGTCCTCGGCGTCTCGCGCACCACCCTGGCGATGGCCCGTGACCGGCACCTGCCCCACGGGCTGGCGGCGGTTCATCCGCGTTTCCAGGTACCTCACCGTGCCGAGCTGGCCGTCGGCGCGGTCGTGGCGGTGCTCGCCGCTGTCGTCGACGTGCGTGGCGCGATCGGGTTCTCATCCTTCGGCGTGCTGGCCTACTACGCCATCGCCAACGCCTCGGCCTGGACCCTCACACCCGACGAAGGCCGACCACACCGCCTGATTCCCGTCCTCGGCGCCGCCGGATGCGTGATCCTGGCCTTCGCCCTGCCTCTCAGCTCGGTCGCGTCCGGCACGGTGGTCCTGGCCGCCGGTGCGCTGGTCTACCTCCTGCGCCGGCGACTCGCCCGACCCCACAGTGAGCACCCCGCCTGAGCCCTGCCACGGTGGGCCGCTCAGGCGGGGTGCTCGCCGAGTACCTCCCGCGCCAACTCCGCCAACGCTTCGCGGTCCGCTACCAACGCCGCCAGCCCGTCCGGGGTCGCCCGATACACTCGCCGCACCCGGCCGTCGACCACCTGTTGCTCCGAGGTCAGCAGCCCATCGGCTTCGAGCCGATGCAACGTCGGATACAGGGTGCCCGGACTGATGTCGTAGCCGTGCTGCGCCAGCTCGGTGGTCAGCCACGCACCGTGCACGCCCTCCTGGGCCGCGTGATGCAGGATGTGCAGCCGCACCGCCCCCCGCTGGAACTCCCGCATCCCGCACCGCCCCTCGCGTGTATGACGAAACCGATATCGGCAACCGATTCTACCCGTGCGGAACGCCACGGTAGCCGCCTGCGACAGCGACCTGAGAAACCTCCCGCCGCGTGCGATCACACGGTGTGCGCAGGGCGGTATCGCGCTCCTCCGCTCGGACTTGTCGAGTTTGTCCGATCCGCCGGGCCGTCGTGCCAAGCGGTCACCGGCCACCGGGCGACGATTCGGCGAGGCCGAGCGAGCCGGTCGAGGCGGGCTGGAGAAGGCGACCGTCGTGGACCTCGACGATCCGGTCGGCCACCTTCGCGTGGGCATGGTCGTGGGTGACCAGGACCGTCGCGGTGGCATTGCGGTGGGTGAGTTCGGAGATCAGCGCGACCACGGCCGCACCTCGTTCATGATCGAGCGCACTGGTGGGTTCGTCGACCAGCAGGACCGTCGGGTCGTTCATGAGTGCGCGCGCGATATTGACGCGCTGGCGTTGCCCGCCGGACAACTGATGAGGTCGACGGCTCGCGTAGTCGGCCATACCGACGGCCTCCAGCAGGTCCATGGCGCGGGGATGCGCCGCGGACGGGGACTGTCCGCCGATCCGGGCGATGACTTGAAGTTGTTCGACGGCGGTGAGCGAGGCGATGAGATTGGGCTGCTGGAAGACGATGCCGATCTTGCGGCGGCGCAGGTCGGTCAGGGCGCGGCGGGTCATGCCGGTCGTCGCGGTTGCGTCGATGGTGACGGTGCCGGAGTCGGGAGTGATGAGGGTGGCGGCGACGGCCAGGAGACTGGATTTGCCGGAGCCGGAGGGACCGACGACGGCCGTCATGCTGCCCGCGGGCACGTGCAGGGTGACGCGGTCGAGAGCGGTGAGGCGGCGGTCGCCGTCGGGGTAGGTGAGGGTGATGTCGGACAGGTCGAGGGTCATCGGGCGCTCCCCAGGGCGGTCAGCGGGTCGACAGAGGTGATGCGGCGGATCGAAAGGGCCGCCCCGAGCGCGCCGAGCAGGATCATGATGGCGGCCGGGGCCAGGACGCTCGCGGGGGTCAGCAGGAACGGGATCGAACTCCCCGAGATCAGGGCGCCGACGCCGGCGGCGACACCGGTACCGACGAGAGTGCCCGCGCTCAGCAGGACGACCGCTTGGCCGAGCGCATCGCCGAGCAGGTACGCGGTCGAGGCGCCGAGGGCTTTCAGCACAGCGATATCGCCGGTGCGCTGGATGGTCCACACGGTGAAGAACGCGCCGATGACCAGGGCGGAGATGGCGAACAGGAACCCGCGCATCAATTGCAGCGAGCCGTTCTCGGAACTGTAGGAGCCGATGGCCGACAGTGAGTCGTTCTTGGTGACGGTCTCGGTGCCCGCGGCGCGATCGGTCGCCTCGATGTCCACGCCTTCGGTCGTGGTCAGCGCGATGACGGTGGCGGTCGGTTCGTCGCTGACCTCGCTCGGGGGCGCGATCGCGCGCCACGTCGGCAGGCTGGTCCAGATGACGGGGGTGTGGCTGAAGAATGCCTCTCCTCGCACAGCCGCGACGGTGAGCCGGCGTCCCGCCACGGTGACGGTGTCGCCGACCGCCACACCGAGGTCGTGGGCCGCGGTGCCGGACAGGACCGCCGACTGGTCATCGATCCGGTCGCCGTCGGGGGCGAGCGTGGAGCCGGACCGCACGCCGAAGACGGACGCGCCGATGCTCTCGGCGCCCGCGGTGGCCTTCGTGGTGGTGATGCCCAGCGGTTCGGCCCGGGTGACGCCGGGCGAGTCGGCCCATCGTCGCCACTGCTTCTCGGTGACGGTGGAATTCGAGTACGACAGCGCCGCGTCGGTGGCGCCGAATGCGATCCGGTCCGCGGGCAGACCGGTTATCCCGGCGACATTCTGCCTGCTCAGCCCGGCGGTGAGCCCCGAAAGCAGCCCGACCAGCAGCGTAATCAGCACTATGACGGCGCCCATGAGGGCGAAGCGCCCCTTGGCGAATCTCAGGTCTCTCCAGGCGACGAACACGAGCCTGCCTCTCACAGATGGAATCGGTACGTCTCCACCGTCGTCGCGAACCACCGCGATGGCATCTGACGCAGGACGGCACTCGACGCATCGAAAGGCGGCGCGGCATCTGTAACTTTCGATGGAGGTTCCGCGGGGCGCTACTGCCTAGGCTGGAAGGACCGTGAACACCGCCGCCTCGACCCCCACCACCCGGATTCTGGCCGCGTGCCTGCATCTGCTGGTCTTCGGCCTGCTCGGCCTCGCCGCCGGGCGCGCCGTCGTCGACCGTCCGCCGCATGCGGGCGGTGTCGTCGCCGCGGCTGTCGCGTTCGCCCTGGTGTATGCGGCGGGGTCGGTACTACCGGGCGTGAGCAGCCACCGTCGGGCGGCGGTGCCGTGGTTGGCCGCGGTCAGCGTGTGCTGGCTGGTTCTGCTCTGTCTGTCCGACGTCGGTGTGTGGCTGGCGTTCCCGCTGTATTTTCTTCAACTCCACCTGCTGCCGCGCCGGACCGGACTGGTCGCGGTCACGATGACAGCGGTGATCGCCATCGTGGGATTCGCCGCCCACCGGGGCGCCTTCGCCGTGGCCATGGCCATCGGACCCGCGCTCGGCGCGGCGGTGGCGGTGACCGTGGTGTGGGGATATCGGGCGCTGTATCGGGAAAGCGAACAGCGACGTCGCCTGATCGAAGAACTCACCGCCACCCGCGCCGATCTGGCCGCGGCGCAGCACACCGCCGGTGTCCTCGCCGAACGCGAACGCCTCGCCCGCGAGATCCACGACACCCTCGCCCAGGGCCTGTCCAGTATTCAACTGCTGCTGCGCGCCGCCGAACGGAATCTGCCCGACTCGCCCGACACCGCGGCCCGCCACGTCGAACAGGCCCGCCACGCCGCCGTCGACAACCTCGCCGAAGCCCGCCGCTTCGTCGCCGCGCTCACCCCGCCGGCGCTCGAGGACACCAGCCTGCCCGACGCACTCCGACGCCTCTGCGCCACCACCGCGAAACGTCACGCGCTCACCGCGCGTTTCCACCTCACCGGCGACCCCGCACCGCTGCCGACCGCACACGAGGTCGCGTTGCTGCGCGTGGCGCAATCCGGACTCGCCAACACCGTCCGCCACGCCGACGCCACCACCGCCGACGTCACCCTCGGCTACCTCGATGACCACGTCACCCTCGACATCGTCGACAACGGATGCGGATTCGCCCCAGACCACCTGCCCGCCCCCGATCCCGAGAACGGCGGATTCGGCCTGGACGCGATGCGAACCCGCGTCACCGCACTCGGCGGCACCCTGACCGTCGAATCCGCCCCCGGGCGCGGCACCGCTCTGACCGCCCGGCTCGCCCGCACCAAGGGGCGGCCGTGACCGCCGACCCCATCCGTCTGCTCGTGGCCGACGATCACCACGTGGTGCGGGCCGGTCTGCGCGCGGTGCTGGAAACCGAAGCCGGACTCGAAGTGGTCGCCGAGGCGGCCACCGCCGAGGACGCAGTCACCCGCGCCGCCGCGGGCGACATCGACGTGGTCCTGATGGATCTGCAATTCGGCAAGGGCATGAACGGCGCCGAGGCCACCGCCCGGATCACCGCGCAATCCGACGCGCCCCGCGTCCTGATCGTCACCACCTACGATTCCGACGCCGACACCCTTCCCGCCATCGAAGCGGGCGCCACCGGATACCTCCTCAAGGACACCTCACCCGAGGAACTGGCCGCCGCCGTGCGCACCGCCGCCGCGGGACGGACCACCCTCGCCCCCACGGTCGCCGACCGACTCGTGAACCGGCTGCGCACCCCCGGCGCCGCCCTCACCCGCCGCGAAACCGAAGTCCTGTCCCTCGTGGCCGAGGGACTGTCCAACCAGGCCATCGGCCGGCGGCTCCACCTCACCGAAGGCACCGTCAAATCCCATCTCGCCCGCGTCTACACCAAACTCGGCGTGGACTCGCGTACCGCGGCGATCGCGACTGCCACCGATCTCGGCTTCATCCGCCGCTAACTTTCTCAGTTATCGAATGCCACTTCAGGCCGGCGAGCAGGAGGGCCGGTATTTAATAAGTAGCGGTGATAGGTTCCGGATCCGAGCAGCGAGGCGAGATCGCGGCGGATACGGCGAGCGACCGCGTGGATCCGGGGGAGGTGTATCCGCGAGAAAGAATCACGCTTGAGCGGACCGGCGGAAATGTGCTACCCAGCTGGTGATTCACGGCGACGTGAGCGTAGCCGCGACCGGTGTTCCTCGGGCCGATCGTGTCCAGGAACGCCGGGATCACGTCCGCCGGCCGGACCTCAGCTCCGATATCCGGATGCGAGAAAACCGCACTACGGCTACCTTCTCCTGGTGAACAACACTCCAGGAACTGGTTCGGCGCGAACCATGCCGCAATCGCGGCACCGGCGCGCACTCACGGCCGAATCCACGGTCGCCGCGCACCAAATCGCTGCGGCTGATCCCGCGCTCGGGGATCTCGATCCTAAGGGTTCTTTCCACTGTCCATCGGGCACGAGCGAATGGCGAAAGCGAGTGGTGAGAATGGCATCGATCGTATATTTTTCGAAAGTCTCCGAAGGTGCTGACGAAGTCGTGTACAGGTTCGGCAGAGAGGCTAGCGATATGGCGCGCACATTGACGATGAACAAGGTTTCGTGTAGATCCCTGCCGGATGACGGCAACGCCGACTACCATTTCTTCAAAGCCTCTCGCAAAATCAATGCCGTTTACGGTGAATCGAACGCCTGGCCAGAGCAGGGGATGAGTGTGAGCTGACAACCGCGCGTAGGCGCAGGACGTTGCTGAAACGTTCGGTCGGACTGCAACCGAGGAGCCGGAAGGATTTCGGACAGCGGATCTTCTGCTCTATCTCCCGAGTTTGTTCATTTGGGTTAGTGCGTGATGTCAGCACCGCAGCAACGGAGCTCCTCGGCGGCACGCTGCCGCCCCGACGACGAGCGATGCTTGACGACGCAGAGCACAAGGCGAACGCGGCATGGAAGCCCTACGCATCCTCAAACGCCGACTCTCCGACGTTGTCTACCGAGCCATGCTCGCCGACCTCGCCTCGGAACCCACCGAAACACCCGCTACCACTTGACAGAGGAGCAATTTACAGGCCCATTTGAGAGGGATTGCGTTGGGTGTGCCAACGCTGTATTCTTCGGCGTATGCAGACTGAGGGGGTACGCACGGCGCGCGGCACAATCTGGCGTTGGAACAGGAAACGCGCGACTGGGATCGTGGAATCAACGGCTGGTGACCACATCTGGTTCGGCCTGGATTCTTTGCGCGGAAGAAGTTTCGACAACATCAATATCGGCGATATTGTTTATGTCGACTACGAGTTCGCCCAGCAAGATTCACACGATCGACGCGCTGTGCTTATAACCTGGGTCGAAGCCTAGACAGAATTTCAACGCGGGGGCAACAAATTAATAAGCTATTTTTGACGTTGATCTCGACGGCGGTCATGCTATCGGCCTATTCTGGATCAGCCCAAGCAGCACCTAATCCGGCGGACTTGGAATATACAAACGAGCTCACCCTATCGGGAATACGAAAATGGCGTCGCCCGATTTCACGGGGCAGATGGATTATGGCACCAGCACTTTCGCTTGGGCGCTGAAGCTTACTCCAGCGACTCAGCGCGTCGTCTACGGTTCAATAAGTTGCCGTACCACGATAGGTGGCATTTCAGGGTATTCGGACAGTCATTCGGATATTCCGCCCGACTATCTGTTGCACTCAAGTGTTCGGATTGACAGGGGCGCTGGTACAAGCTGCGAAGCAGATGTGACTTCAAGGTCTTGACTGATGCCGGAATGCAGCCTGGCAACGTCGAGACCGCTGTGGATTTCATCGCGCGATAAGAGCAACTCAGCTAATATGGCGATCCACCGTCTAGGCGACCACGATGTGACATTCATCAGCAAGGACGGAAATACGCTGCGCTTCGGCACGCTGAAAGCTGCGGTACTGCGTTGCCACCACCGGCTGCCGGTACAAACAGGCTGACCTCGACAAACCACACGAATAGTGAACCCGCCGTACAAGCGCGCTCGATAGCGATATCGGCCGCATCCACCCCAACTGGCTCGGCCGGCCGCGCCCCCGCCACCGGCGGCGCCCCCGACACCCTGTCCGGCACGAACCCCAACCACGGCAACGTGCACAACCAACCGATCCGCCGGACCACGCCCCCGACCCTGATCGACGAACGCCACATCCGCCGGACTCAGCGTAAGAACCGGAACAACTCCTCCCGACTGATCTCCGGAAACTCCCGCAGACGCGCCAGCTCCTCATCCGCGAACATCCGTGTCGCCACGAAGAACCCTCCACCACACCGACGAACTCCATCGTCAGCACGGCAAACCGGCAACCAGCCCCACCCGCAGCACAATCACCCCCGATCAGGGGTTACGCCATATCCGTTGATTTTCGGCGATTACTACCGGGACCCCAGTAGGGCGGGGCGACGCCCCAGCCCCAGTGCGGGACCGGGGCCTGGGTGGGTGGATCGGCGTCGGGTCGGGAGTTCGCGAGCGCGAGGCGGGTGCCCCATTCGATGTAGCCGACGAACGCGGCGCGGAACTCCGGGTCGGCGGGCAGACCGACCTCGTCGGCGGAGTCGAGCAGCAGCGACACCCAACGCCGGCGCTGTTGTTCGGTAATGGCCTTGCCGAGGTGATGGACCAGCATGTTGTGGTAGCCGCCGCGTTCGTCGGTATAGCGCGACGGGCCGCCGAACACTTCGGCCAGCCACATCGCCACGTAGCGGGGATGGTCGGGGTCCATGCCCGCGAACAACGGTCCGACCAGGTCGTCGGCCGCCACATGGGTGTAGAAGGTCTCGGTGAGACGTTCCAACGCCGCTGTGCCGCCCAGCCATTCATACATGGTGGGCACCGAGGCGCCGGTCCCGCACACGGCGGTGCGTTCGTAGTGCCGCATCTCCTCGATCTGCCGTACATAGGGTTCGATCTCGGTGAAGAATGCCGCGAAATGCTCGCCGCCGCGGAAGCCTCGCAGATGATCGTCGACCGAGGTCCAGCAGATCCGCAGGACGTAGCATTCGGGCTCGTCGGTGCATCGCGTCAACTCGTAGTCGACGCACTGCGGCGCGGCGGCGAGCGCGCGGGCGGCACGACCGTAGGCGGCTTCGAAGTCGGTGGCGTCGTGCCGCGCGATTCGATATCGGATGTATTCGACTATCACGTGTAACACTGTAATCATCGTGCGGCGGCGTGGGTTTCGCCCACGGAGAACGCATCGCGCCGCCGCGC
Organism: Nocardia arizonensis; assembly: GCF_001310275.1. Lineage (GTDB taxonomy): Bacteria > Actinomycetota > Actinomycetes > Mycobacteriales > Mycobacteriaceae > Nocardia > Nocardia arizonensis. The sequence continues at coordinate 129,876 of NZ_LGYZ01000048.1, read as the reverse complement.
GAGCGCTGACGGCACGGCACGAACTCGTGTGCCCGCAATGGGTTCGAAGGGCCGCGCCTCGGGGTTCCGGCAGTAATCCGGATAGCCTCAGCATCGGCCGAATCTCGGGCGGGAGGAGTTGTTCCGGGTTCTTCATTGAGTCCGGCGGATCGGTTGGGTTGGCGATCGCGTTGTGCACGTTGCCGTGGTTGGGGTTTCGAACGCGCCCTCATCCGCCAACGCGAAGGCATCGCCGCTGCCAAGACCGCGGCGCCAACACCGATGCAAACCCGCATCACCCACCGAACAAGCCACACAACTTCGAGACCGTGCCGCCGTGGCGAACCGAAATTCTCTACTCGCCAAGAATTCGTGTCAGCCGCGACCGTCTACGCCTATCTGTGTGCCTGGATCGTCTGTATTGAGGGCATTGATAGGCGCAGGATAAGCTGGCCGTTCGATGCTTTCATTGGTTGTCGGGGAGGGGTAATCATGTCGTTCGAGGTCAATCCGGACAGTTTGCGGGCAGCCGCTGGCACGTTGGCCGCGCTTCCCGACAGGATCGATGGCGCTCCGTTCCTAGCTGCTGCTCCGATGGCGGACAAGCTGAAAGGTTCGATTGTCGGCGCGGCGTTGCGGAGATCGGATCCGTTGAGTCGACGCGCGAAGGACGTGCTCGAGGCCCGCTTCAACCAGTTCGCCAGCGTGCTGGCTATCTCGGCGGAGACCTTCCGCGATTCAGACCTCGATGCCGCTACCCGCATCGCCGCTGTCGGGGATATCAACTCCGCTGGGGGGAGGTGACCCGGATGGCCACTCCGAACGAGGTCTTGAGTTGGGATATATCGGAATTACAGGCTATCGCCGGGCATGCGACCGAGATCGCTGATGCGATCATCGCGGCGTCGGACGGCATGTATTCGACGATCCATGATGATCTGGTGTGGAACGGTCACGCCGGGCAGGCGGCCGAGGACAAGGCCGATCGGGAACGGACCCAGATGCGTGCGATCGCAACCGCCTATGATGACCTCGGCGCGGGGGGCAGCGGGCGCAGCGCGTGATATGGCACATCCGTTGGCCGAAATCCGGACCATCTTCCAGCACCATGTCATTGCCCCGGTCAGTGTCGCCGACGACTGGACAGTCAGCGGTGTGAAGGATTGGAACTCCGAATCGGGAGTGCAGCTTTCGAGGCTCGCGGGCATGGTCGCGGCTCTCACCGATGCAGATGCCCGATGGGGTGCGAAGATCGCGCAAGCCAATCAGGATCTCGATGTCTCGGCTCCGGAAGCGGCGTTGACCGCAGCGACCGCGGCGATCGCTGACTCCAGGAAACAAGACCCACGGGCGGATCCGGATCGCCTGCGGACCTCGGCGGCAGCGTTTGCGCAAGTGTTCGCGCGAGCGCCGTTGAGCACGACCGACTGGAAGACTGCCGAAGCGCTGAATCCGAACAGCTACGACCCCAAATACCAAGGTGTGCAACCGAATATCAAGGTCGCCAAGATCGAACCGGTACCGGGGCAGGGGATCGTTCGTGCCGCCGCGTTTATTCCCGCCGCTCAGGTGTTCAATGTTCCCGAGTACGACATGGGTGACAATCGGTCCGAGGACCCGAACTTCGATCCCGAACACGCACGTGTGGTCACTTACGTCGACTACGAGAATGGCCTCATCATCACCCGCCAGAACCCATCGGTGACCACCAGCGGCGAGGTAAAGGTCGGTGAACCCGAGGTAGCTGCTCAACAGTTGCCCAACGGTTCGGTCCTGATCCAATACGACGCCGCCAACCCGTTCGCGCCACCGGGTTCGGACCTGACCGGGCACGCGGTCAATGGCGAACTTGTGATCTCACCATCCAGCGGCAATCCCGGCACACCGAGAGTGGTCGCGGGTGGAGAAATCACGAACTATCCGTCGATGGAGATCTACCAAGACAATTCCGCAGGCAACAGCCGACCGGTGTTGATCGATGCTGCCAACTCCGGCAGCCAATGGGGCCCGTTAACCAACCTGCCCTTTTTCCACGAGGTCGGAGGAGGCAAGGAAATGTTCGAGCCGTTCAAGGCCGACTTCAGCGACACGGACTGGGAACGGAACAAACCGACCCCCTTGGGCAGCACCAGCAAGCCACCGACCACCGTGGTGGTCCGCTGATGGGGAACCCCCTCGATTCCGACCACGCCGGTGTGCTGTCGGACTCGACCTTCTGGCAGACGGCCACGGTGTCGATGCCGTTGACCGTGACGTCGCAGGTCGTTGTCTTCTCGCTGATCGCCGGCGTGATCGACGGAATCTTCCCATCATTGGACCTGTCGCGACATTGGATCTACGCGACCATCGTTGCAGTGACGGCGATGACCGGCGCCCTGCTCGCTCGCCATGGCACTGCGAGAACATTGGGGGCAGCGACCGGTGTCTCGGCCGCGGGTGCACTTGTCACATTCGTCTGGTTGGCAACGATATGAGCGGGTTGCCGTCGAGATACGTACGACAGGAATGGTTCGGGCCGGAGTCGTTCGTCGCTGTCGTTGTAGGCATGGCCTGCATCTCATTGCCCTACACCGGCACCGCGCCCCGCGACGCCACCTGGCTCATCGCCGGGCCACCGATCGTTGGCGCGCTACTCGTCGCGCTCAGCGCGGCACAACTTCCGATAAGAGACAGTCTGCGACGCACGGGTGTCGGGATGATCATCGCCTTTGCCGGATTTCTGCTGACCATCCCAGGACTTGTCGTCGGACTCGCGCTCGGTGCCACCTTCACATAGCACTGTCCTCGCGGCACGCGATGCACCCCGGGACGGGGTCCTCGTCAACGCCGCCGCCCCCGGGCCGTGCGCCACCGATTTCACCGCCGCAACGGGCACGCGTCGTGGTGAAACCGCCGTACTGTCCGGTTCCACAGGGCGCGACCGAATTCGGCGACACGATCGAGGATTCGACTGGCACCGGGCACGCGCAGCGGGTTCACTGTGAAGATGACACCCACCGATCAGCGCCGCAGTTCGGTCCCCTCGGTTTCGAGGGTGCTGTGCGCGCCCGCGGAATTGATCGTGGTCACCCACGGCGGGTCCGGTTCGGTCGCGCCGGGTGTGCTGCGCGACAGTCTCGCCGCCGAAGCCCGGCTCACCGGACTGCTGCCGCCGGGCGCGCGGCTGACCCGGATCTTCGGTCCCGCCGACCGGGTGCGCAGCCGACTCGTCGCGACCGAACGCGAGTCCGCGGCGGGGGAGTACCTGAACTATTTCACCGTCCACGGCGCGGGAGTCGATCCCGAGGCGGTGGCGCGGCGGCTGCGCGAGGACGAGGTGGTGGACGGCGCGTATGTCAAACCGGCCACCGAATTACCGATCGCGCCCGGCCACCGCGCGAACCGCGACCTCGCGCCCGTGCCGTCGGTGACCCCGGATTTCGGTGCGCGCCAAGGCTATCTGGATGCCGCGCCGCGGGGAGTGAACGCGCGGTGGGCATGGACGCGCCCCGGCGGACGCGGCGCCGGTGTGCGGGTCATCGATATCGAGGGCGCGTGGCGGTTCACCCACGAGAATCTCACCGGCAACCAGGGCGGGGTGATCGGTGGCGAATCGACCGGTGACGCGGGCTGGCGCAATCACGGCACGGCGGTCGCGGGGGTGATCAGCGGTGACCTCGACGGTCTCGGCATCACCGGTATCGCGCCCGAGGCCACGATCCGAGCGGTGTCCATCTTCGGCGGCGGCTCGGCCGCGGCCGTTCGCGCCGCCGCCGACGCGCTCGCGCCCGGCGATGTGATCCTGCTCGAACTGCACCGCCCCGGACCCCGCCGCGATTTCCGCAACCGCCCGGATCAGATGGGCTATATCCCCGTGGAATGGTGGCCCGACGATCTGGCCGCCATCCGCTACGCGGGTGCGCGCGGCATCGCGGTGGTGGCGGCCGCGGGCAACGGCGGTGAGGATCTCGATGCCGACCTCTACGACGTCCGACCCGCCGACTTCCCCTCCACCTGGCGTAATCCGTTCCGCGGCGGCGCCGAGGACTCCGGGGCGATCCTGGTCGGCGCAGGCGCACCGCCGCGGGGTACCCACGGCAACGACCACGGTCCGGCCCGCTCCCGGCTTGCCTTCTCCAACTACGGTTCACGCCTGGACGTCCAGGCGTGGGGACTCGAGGTCACCGCCACCGGCTACGGCGACCTCCAAGGCGGCGGCGACGAGGACTACTGGTACACCGACGTCTTCAGCGGCACCTCGAGCGCGTCGCCGATCGTCGTCGGCGCCATCGCGTGCAGTCAGGGCATCGCGGCACACGGCGCCGGTCGACGCGGCCCCGCCGAGATCCGCGAGTTGCTGCGAACCACCGGTTCGGCGCAGCAGTCCGCACCGGATCGACCGGTGGTCCAGCGCATCGGCGCACTGCCCGATATCCGCGACCTCGCCGGGGAGGCCACGCGCTGACCCGCCCTCGGTCCACACGGGCGCGGGGATGGCTAGGGTGGGATGCCGTGGATATCGCGCTGGCGACCCGCTCGGAGCCCGCGTCCGAATCGGACGGCGGCAGGTCGCCGGGCGGCCGGATGTTCGACCGTCCGAGCGGGCGGGCGCGGCTGTTCACCGTCGCCGCCGTCCTGATGGTCGCGCAACTCGCGGTGCGGTGGTGGGTGGCCGGGAGCGGCTACTTCTACTGGGACGATCTCATTCTCGTCAGCCGCGCGGCCCGCTTTCCGCTGCTGTCGGAACAGTTGCTGCTGTCCGACCACGACGGCCATTTGATGCCGTTCGCATTCGCCCTCACCTGGGCCACGAACGCGATCGCCCCCCTGAATTGGGCGGGACCGGTCGTCGTGCTGCTCTGCTTGCAGGCCGCGGCATCGCTGGCGGTATTGCGCATGCTGATCGTCCTGATCGGGCGGCGCTGGAAAATCCTCGTCCCGTTCGTGTTCTACCTGTTCACACCGCTCACGGTCACAGCGTTCGCCTGGTGGGCCGCCGCGCTCAACGCGCTGCCGCTGCAATTCGCCCTGGCCTGGGTCGTCGGCGACGCGGTGCTGCTGGTGCGTACCGGACGCGTGCGCTACGCGGTCTCGGGCGTGGCGGTGCTCGTGGTGGCTTCGGGATTCTTCGAGAAGGCCGTCGTGATTCCCGGGGTCGCCTTCGCGGTGGCGGTACTGCTGTTCTATGTCCAGCGTCGAACGCGGCCGCTGCGGACGGTCGCCCGGCGCGGGGCGGCGTTGTGGGTCGGGTCGATGGTCGCGCTCGTGGGCTGGGCGGCGGTCTATCTGACGGTGGTCGACCTGATGGGCGAGCAGCGCAGTCCCGGCGAGGTGCGTTCGCTGCTGCCCGGGGCGACCGCACGGGGTCTGGTGCCCGCGCTGGTTGGCGGTCCCTGGGCATGGGAGCGGTGGCTGCCGTCCATGCCGTGGGCCGACGCGCCGGGATGGGCGGTCGCGCTCGCGTGGGCGGCGGTGGCGGCGCTGCTGGTGTGGACGGTGTGGGTGAGACAGCGAGTGCTGCCGGTCTGGCTGTCGGCTGCCGCCTACGTCTTGCTGGCGGAACTGCCGGTGGCGGTCGCGCGCAGCGGCCCGAACACCGCGGGTGAACTGATGCAGTCGCTGCGCTATTTCGCCGACGCCGCGGTGGTCGCGACCGCGGCCGCCGCGCTCGTCCTGTGCGCGCGCCCGCGCCCACGGGCGAAGTCGCCGAACGCATCCGTCGTGGCGAGCCTGACCGCACTGTTCGCCGTGAGCGGTCTCGTCTCCACCTACACCTTCGTGCAGTCCTGGCGGATCACGCCGACCGAACCCTATCTCACGACGTTGCGTTCGGAACTCGCGCGCTGGGACGGCGTACCGCTGCTCGACCAAGAGGTTCCGTGGAACGTACTCAACCCGCTGGCCTACCCGGAGAATCTCGCCGACCGGGTACTCGCTCCCATCGCCCCGCCCGGCCTGTTCGCCGAATCCACCCCGCGCCTGCGCATGATCACCGACAGCGGCCGAATGGTCGACGCCGTCGTGTGGTGGAACCGCAGCATCATCCCCGGCCCCGAACCGGATTGCGGCCACCGTGTGAACGGCCCCCAACCGTCACTGCTGCCACTGGACGGCCCGATGCTGGAACACGAATGGACCGCCCAACTCAACTACCTGGCCGACCGTGACGGGCGTATGACCGTCGGGCTCGAGTACGGCCGTCGGGTGAGTGTGCCGGTGCGCAAAGGATTGAACACCGTCTATGTCCGGGTCGTCGGCAGCGGGACCGGTATCCGGATCGGCCCGACCACACCGGGACTCGACCTCTGCATCGGGGTCGGGCCGATCGGTGTCGCCTCCTACGACTTCTGAGACGCCCAGGGGACGGTTCACACTGGATACCCGCCGTCAGCGGACCCCAGCACGTGAGAACTAGCCGCCGTCTTCCGGTCGCGCGGCCGAGGACATGCCGGAATGGCTCGTCGCGCGAAGGAAACTCGTCAGTGCGCGGGTTGCCAGGCCGGGGGGTAGTAGTGCGGCAGGCTTCATGGCGGATTCGCCGTGGGAGACCTGGCGGGCGGTGAGCCAGGAGACCGCCGCGACGCTGCGGCGGCGGGTCTTGGCATACCAGCGCAGCGCTTGGGGAACGGTGCGCGGGGAGGCGAGGGCGTGGCGGAGCACCATTGTGTCAAGGAGTGCCTGATTGGTGCCTTGGGCGAGGGTGGGCGGCATGGTGTGGGCGGCGTCGCCGAGGAGGGTGAATCGGCCTCGGCCCCATTCACGCAGTATCCGATGGCGGAAGTGGGGGAACGGCGACAGGGCCAGGTGGTCGTCGGTCAATTCGGCCAGTATGCGGTCGGTGTCCTCGGACCAGCCTGTGAAGTGGGATCGGATGACGTCGATGGGGGAGTCCGGTCGTCGGAGATCCGGCGACCAGGGCAGGTCGAACCACCACTGGAGGCTGCCGTTGCCCGCGGGCCACAAACCGCAGTTTCCGCCTTCATCGATGATGATCACGGCGACATCGCTGTCGGCGAGGTCGGGGATCTCGACCAGCCCCTGCCAGCTGCACCAGCCCGTCGGCGTCGGCCCCGGGGTGCGCAACGTCGCGCGGACGGTCGAGTATTGGCCGTCCGCGCCGATCAACAGATCGCCCTCGGCCGAGGTGCCGTCCGCGAAGTCGACTCGCACGCCGTCCGTGGTATTGGTCACGGCGACGGCGCGGGAGTCGCACCGGATGCGGCCGAGCGGGAAGCCGTCCATCACTCGTTCCAGCAGTATCCGCCGCGGAACCATGCGGGTGGGCGCTCCGAGGTCGGTGCTCAGCGCGGCCACGTCGATAACGGCGAGGCGGCGCCCGGACGCGGTGGACACCTCGACCCGGGAAAGCAACTGACCCGCTCCCGACATGTCGACGCCGAGTTGCCCGAGCACCTTCGCGCCGTTGGACCAGATGGTGACCGCGCCGCCACCGGCTCGTACGGCAGAGGCCTGTTCGAACACGGTCACGTCGTGACCATCGCGCAGCAGCGCCCGTGCGACGGATATGCCGCCGACGCCCGCGCCGACGACCAGCACCCGCCGTGCCGATGTCGTTGGAACGACACCGTTTCGGGATCTATCGCCTGTGCTCAACTTCCACCACCTCTACCGATGCCGGGCAGTTCGATCACCTCACATGAAACCACCACACGACGGCGTGCGGCCGTCTCCGTACGTGGATCGGGTGTCGCGGGTGTGCGGCCGCTGCGTCGTGGGCCACGGCTCGCTCCATGTGACGCCGCTTCGGGACGACGACTCCGTCGCGGCGGCGTCCACGGTCGGCCGTGAACGCAGGCGCAACAGTCGATGACAGGAGACCGATGGCCGCGCGAACTTCTTTCGGACGACCACGGGCATCCGGGCCGACCGCAGGGTTGGATCTCTCGTCGGATCGCCGGTCATCACCTGCGAGCACGTGATACATGAGATATCAAGTGCCGCAGCGATTCCGACCGTGGAGGGTGGAGCGGTCGAAGTATCACTTCCGGGAGGACGACGGTAAGGTTTCGGCTCGCGCTCGCCCGGTGCGGCGCGAATCCGTGGGTGGTCTGGTCGAGGGAGATGCGGTGGCGGTCGGTACGGTGCGCGAGGAACAGGCGATCAGCCGGTTGACCAGCAGTCTGCTCGACGATTACGGCACGACGCACTCCCCGGAGCGCATACGGACGGCCGTGGAACGGGCCCGGCAGAGTTTCGCCGGACGTCCCGTGCGTGAGTTCGTGCCCATCCTCATCGAGCGAACGGCCCGTCGGGAACTGGACACATCCGACGAACCCGAAACCGCGACAACCGATTCCGAGGAGTCGACCACACCCGCACCCGTCACCACGGGCGACGCCGGACGCGCACTGCCGATGCCGAGTCGGCGCGACGCGCTGATTCTCGGCGGTGCGGCGGCCGTGGTGGCGGCCGTCGCGGTTGGGGTGGGTGTGCGCCGTGGGGGCGACCCCGAACCGGCGACGGCCTCGGACGCGCCGCCGCCGAGCGTTCTGCGTGGTGTGGTGGGGTCGGAGAAGATGGCCTTCTTCCGGGATTCCCGGGTGGCGGACGCGCTGGCGGCCCACGGCATCGGGGTGCAGGTCGAAGCGGCGGGATCCCGGCAGATCGCGACCTCCATCGACCTCGACGGATTCGATTTCGCCTTTCCGTCGAGCACGCCCGTGGCCGAGCGCATCCTGCGCGCGCGCAATATAACCGCCAAGTACACGCCGTTCTCCTCGCCGATGGCGATCGCCACCTTCCAGCCGATCGTCGACCTGCTGACCGCGGCCGGCGTCATCGCACCGGGACCGGTGCCGAAATTCGGGATCGCCCGCTACCTGGACCTGGTCCGCGCGAATACCGAATGGGCGCAGCTGCCCGGCAACACCGCCTATCCGGTGCGCAAGAACATCCTGGTCTCCACCACCGACCCGCGGACCTCGAATTCGGCGGCCATGTATCTGTCGATCGCGAGTTTCGTGGCCAACGACAATGCCATCGTCCAGGGCGGTCCGGCCGAACAGGCCGTACTGCCCACCGTGTCGAAATTGTTCGTCGGCCAGGGATATACCGAGAACACCAGCGAGGGGCCGTTCCAGGAGTATCTGACCTACGGTATGGGCGCCACCCCGATGGCGCTCATCTACGAGGCGCAATTCATCGAGGCGAGCGCGCGCGGACGGATCACGCCGGGCATGGTGCTGGCGTATCCGTCGCCGACGGTGCTGTCCAAGCACACGCTCGTCCCGCTGCGGGCAGGCGGCGACCGGCTCGGGCGCTTGCTCACCGACGACCGGACACTGCGCCGCTTGGCCGCCGAACACGGCTTCCGCACCGGCGATGCCGCCGAATTCGCTGCCGCCACAACGGGTATGCCGGTCGCGGCGGACCTGATCGACGTGGTCGAGACCCCCACCTATGACACCCTCGAACATCTCCTCGACGGAGTCGCCAAGTCCTACAATTGATCCGGGCATCATGGTCGGGCGGGTGGCGAATCCACGGCCCGCGGCCGCCGCGGCAGCACCTCGGAGGCCGTCGCCGCCGTCCGCCCCGAGCCGGAGCCGAACAGCTCCGGTGTGCGCCGATGAATTCCGCGGCCGCGTTCCGTCGACACCGGTGAACCGTTTCGTCGTCCGATGGGAGAGACCATGACCAGCACTCCGGCCGCCCCGGTAGCCGAGAACACCCTCGATGTTCCCGGAGCGCGCCTGTACTACGAGATTCGCGGTGCGGGGCCGCTCGTCGTTCTGGTCGGCGCGCCGATGACGAGCGCGCCCTTCGCCCCGCTGGCCCACCTGCTGGCCGCCGACCACACGGTGCTCACCACCGATCCGCGCGGTCAGCCGCGCAGTCCGCTCGACGATCCCGATGCCGACTCCACCCCGCGGTTGCGCGGCTCGGATCTCGCGGCGCTGATCGCGCATGTCGGCACCGGACCGGCGGTCGTCTTCGGTTCCAGCGGCGGCGCGGTGAGCGCGCTGGCATTGGCGCAGGACGCGTCCGACCTCGTCACCGCGGTGGTAGCCCACGAAGCCCCGCTGATAAATCTGCTCGACGACCGTGAAAGCCTGCGGGCGGGCACCCGCGACCTCATCGACACCTACTGTGCGGGCGATGTCATCGCCGGATGGCGAAAGTTCTTCGCGCAGGCAGGCATCGAGATACCCGAGCCCGCGCTGACGCAGATGTTCGGCGGTGAACGCCATCCGGCCGAGGTCGCAGGCGAGCGGTACTGGTACGCCCACGAGATGTTCGCAACCGTCGACTGGACGCCCGACTTCGCGGCGCTCACCGAGGCGCCGACCCGGATCGTCGTCGGCATCGGCGCGACCTCGGCCGGACAACTCTGCGATCGCACCAGCCGCGCGCTCGCCGCCGCGCTCGGCGTCGAGCCCGTCATCTTCCCCGGCGGTCACGGCGGATTCATCGAGGACCCGGCGGGATTCGCGCCGCGCCTGCGCGAGGTGATTCGCGCCGTTTCCCGACACTCGAATGGACCCGAAACCCGACAGGACGACGTTTAATCCCAATACCGTTCAGTTAAGGGTGTTTCGTGTCCGGTGCTGGGTGTGCCTCGCGGTGGTTGGGTGAAGCCGGTGTCGGATCGTCGGTTGTCGGATTTGGTGTCGGTGGGGTTGTTGACCAGGGTTTTCCCTGCCGATGTCGTGGACGCGGTGATCGCCGAGGCAGGGCGGACGCAGCAGCGGAGTCGGGCGTTGCCGGCGCGGGTGATGGCGTATTTCGCGACAGGGTATTCGCCCCCGACGTTCCAGTTCCCGTCGGTGGACGACGTGTTGAAGCTACCCGGGGCCGACTCACCACGATCTGCGGGTCGACGCGGCGGGTCGGTGATATGAGACAGCGGAACTGCTGGTAGAGAGGTGTTGTCCGCCAAGACAATTTGCTCGCCCGAGGAGTTCCGCTGTCGGTTCAGTGTGTCATTGATCGTTCGTCGCCGGTTGATGAGGGGGTGTTCGCGCCGGGGCATCTGGGGGAATTGACCCGGATCGTGTCGTTCGACTGGTCGACGCGGCGTTGGAAGCGACCGGGGCGGTGCAGTCGTGGGTGCGGTTGCTGCCGTCGCGGGTGGTGGTGTATCTGCTGCTGGCCGGGGCGTTGTTCGCTGATATCGGGTATCGGGGAGTGTGGGCGGGGCCCGTCTGTCCGGTCTCGGTCTCGATCGCGGACAGCGCCGATTCCGAGTACGGCACCGGGAACCGGTTGATGGCGGTGTCGAGGGTGGGCTCGATCAGCACGCGGCCGTACTCGTCGTAGCCGACCACACGGAATTCCGACACCCCGCGCCCGGTTATGGTGCGGGTATGCGTCTCGAGGGTCGCTGACACATCAAGCCCGGCGCTTGTGCGAAAAGTTCCGGCATACGCGAGTGCCTGCCTTATCCGGAGACGGTTCGATCTTGATAGCCCGGAAATCCTTCGAACCGCTCGACCGCCGCGCTACAGGTCGAGCATCGCGCGTACGGCGATGCCGAGTTGGTCGAGCATCTCGGCGGGGGCGGTGTCGAGGTAGTCGCGGAAGCGGTCCGGATCGGCCTGCATCAACGAGCGGGCCAGGATGTAGCCGCGCTCGGGCAGCGGGGTGGCCAGCATGGCACGCACACCGGTGGGGCGGACATCGGTGATGTCCATCGTCATCGGCAGGCCCGCGGTATTCAGTTCGTCGGCGGTGATCACCAAGACCGTCTTGGTCCGGGCGATGCCCTGGTAGGTCCAGATATCGCCGCGCCGCAGATCGCTCACGCAGCGTCCCCGCGGCGGCGCGCGGCTTCCTCGTCGGCGCGGTCACGGGCTTCACGTTCGGCCTCGGCCTCGGCATACGCGTCAGCGGTCTCGCCTGGATGCGTGCGCTGCCACGCCGCCAAAGCCCGGGCGTCCTCGGCCAGCAGTCGAGACCTGCACGCTTTCGCGATCCAATCCGACACGTTCGAGCCCGCCGCGTCGCGCACCATCGCGAACAGCGCGTCGTCCATGGTGATCGTCGTCCTTGTGGTCATACTCTGAAGCATACTCTCTTGGCCATCCTCGTCGAGGCAGTACTCGCCAGTACCTGCATCAGGACCGAACGCTCGCGCCGGATTTCGCGAATCTGGACCCCATGGGCCGAACCGGTGTCGGAAAAACTGTCGAAAACTGTATTAGCCCATTACGAGAGTTCTCGTAGGCTGGCCAGTGACGGGATTCAAGATGTAGGCGCCGCGGCTCTGTTCGATCGACCGCGCGCGAATTTCACCGCTGTGTCGGCCCCATCGGGTCTTGCTGGACCATTTCAAAGCTACGAGCATGTGTATCTGCGGCAAGTTCGCGCCGGTCAGGTCTGCCCCGGTCACGTCGGCCTCGGTCAGGTCGGCCCTGGTCAGGTTCGCCCCGGTCAGATTCACGTCGGTCAGGTTCGCGCGTGTCAGGTCCGCATCGGACAGGTCCACGATGCGTAGTGTCGCGCTGGTCAGGTTCGCGGCGGTGAGGTTTGCACTGGACAGATTCACTCTGAACAGGTCCGCGTCGGACAGGTTCGCTTCGGCGAGATACACGTAGGACAGGTCCGTGCCGATCAGGATCGCGTCGGTCAGATTCGCGGCGGTGAGGTTTGCGCCATGCATGGTCGCGCGAGATAGGTTCGCGCGTAACAAGTTCGCGCGGATCAGTCTCACGAATCTCAGGTCCGCGCGGATCAGGTCCGCACCGGACAGATCCGCCTCGGACAAGGTCGCCTCGGACAAGGTCGCGTCGCGCAGGTGGGTTTTGGTCAGGTTCGCGCCGTCAAGGTTCGCGCCGCGCAGGTTCGCGCCCTCCAGGTTCGCGAAGGTCAGGTTCGCGGCGGTCAGTTCTGCGTTGGACAGATTCGCGTGCGACAGGTTAGCGCTGGTCAGAGTTATGTGGGCCAGGTTCGCGCCTGCCAAGTTCGCGTGAGCCAGATTCGCGGTGTGCAGGATCGCGCCGGTGAGAATTGCGCCAGCCAGGTTCGCGTGGGGCACGATGGCGCGGACGAGGTCCGTGCCAGGCCCGTCCAAAGGAGTCTGGTCCGTGTCGATCGGTCTCGTGCTGATCGGATCTGTCGGCTGTTCTGGAAGCCGGTAGCGGGTAAGCGATGCCCAGTATCGACGCAGGAAGGTATAGCCGTCTCGCCCGCGTGGTGTGCCAGAGGCGGGCGGAGTCAGTCGGGTGAGCGAGATCCAGTATCGAGTCGCGACGTTCGTGCGGTTCATCCCGACTTCTGTTCTGTCAATTCAGTCACTTCTCGCACCGACTTCGCGGCGCCGATCTGACCGAACAGCGCTGGAGCCGCCGCTCCCACTGCCACAGCAGCCATCAAGGTGGTGACCTGGCCGTGGAACAAGCCCGCCGCCACAGCTCCCAGGAGGAGTCGAGTACCCGCGGCGGCGGAATCGGCCAGCGGATCGAAGAACCGATTCCAGTGAGGTAACACGTTCTCTCGCGTGGCCCGTGCCTCCATACGTGCCTGCCGGTACTCGGTGAGGTTGGAAAGAAACGCGACCGCCTCGACGACCAACCCGCCAGCTGCACCGGCCAGCACAGCGATACGCCAGTCCACCGGCGATCTACCCCCGATCTCCACGAAACGTTGGGGGATCGTGAGCCCCCGAAATCACCCAATTATGATCCAGCGGCGGCAACAGCACTCGGTAAGGCGCACATGCTCGTTCGGATTGTACCCACCAAGTCCTGAAGCGAGAGGTCGTCGCGCTGTAGGGGTTTCGGCGGGTCTGGCCCGGGACATGGAGCGGCCCCCGGGTTCGCGCGCACCGGGGGCCGTTCGATATCGCGGGGGTCGATCCCGGCTATGTGGTCATGCGAGGTCTTCGATTCGGATCTGGCCATCGGCGGAGTGGACGGTGCGTCCGGAGCGGCCGCGTCGGGTAGTCCATCCGTTGAGTCGCTGATAGCCGCCTCCGGTCCGGTGCGGCGCATCGTGTGCCGTGCTGGGGCGGGGGAGGACGGTTGCGCGGCCCGGTCGCCGCGGGTCGTGCAGTTGCGGGCGTTGCGGCGCGGGGCGCGCTGGTTGGCGACCGCAGCGGTGCGGCCCACACCGCTCCTGCCAGTTGGCGGCCGGTCGGCCGAGTTGTCCATCGACCAGTATCACCAGGGCCACCGACAGCGAGGGCGAAATGTAGTGTCGGTGGCCGTGTCTCAACCGAATCCCGTTCCGGAGATCGAGCAGGCCACCACCTTCACCGCCGTCATCGCCGCCGAACCGGTGCTGATCCTGCTGCCGCGTATGCGGGCGGTGAACATCGCCGAATCCGGGACGCTGGTGACCGCTGACGCCGGACCACGGCGATCCGCGATCACGGGGCGGTGCTGATGCTGGATCTCGACTTCGCGGCCGAGCGGCTATACCTTCCTCTCCGAATGGACCACCCGCACAGGCACATCCGGGTGCATCATCACATCGCCGACGCCCGGATCCGAATTGTCGAAAATATCCGGTTCGACTTCCCTGACGGCGCGCGGCCATAGCGGCCCGAAACTGTCCTGACCGCATGACAGTGTGGGATCACCGCGCAACAGCGGTGCCCGTGCGCAAAGGAAAGGACCACACACATGGCTCGCGACATCCAGGTGACCTTCGACTGCGGTGACCCGGCGGCCCTGGCGAACTTCTGGGCCGAAGTCCTCGGCTACCGAATCCAGGAGCCGCCGCCCGGATTCGACACCTGGGACGCGGCGCTCGAGGCGATGAACATCCCACCCGAACGCCGCAACGACGCCTCCGCGGTGGTCGATCCCGACGGGGCAGGCCCGCGCCTGTTCTTCCAGCGCGTCCCCGAAGGCAAGACCGCCAAGAACCGCGTCCACCTGGATGTGCGCGCGGCAGCGGGTTCGACCGGTGAGGCGCGCATGGCAGCCCACGAACGGGAATGCGAGCGCCTCGTCGCACTCGGCGCGACCCGCATCGCCCGCTTCGAACCCGAACCACCGCTGGGCAGCGGTCACATCCTGATGGCCGATCCCGAAGGCAATGAGTTCTGCCTGGACTGAGGCGCTGTCCCGCGCCGGCTGAAAAAATCTGCTGTGTCGGGTGTAGACATTCTGGCGGGATCGGTATAAAGTCACTGTCGTTCGAATTGATGAGTCCAGTGGCCGGGCAGGTGAACTGCCCGGAACATGAAGTTCCGTCGTTCCCTCCGGCGGAGACGAGAATCCGGTGCAGTCGGCCGGACCGCCGGAGGGGGCGAGCAAGCGCGACCGAGAGGTCGCGCGGACGAGGTCCCGGCAATTCAGGAGGTGGTGCTCACTGAGTAGTCATTTATCAGTTCCGCGTCCCGTGAGATATCGGGCGCGGTGTTCGACATCGGCCCGCTCGGCCGGTGACCAGAAGTGATATCAATCCCCCCTCTTCCGTAGATTCCAGGCCCCGGCGCGGGTGCGCCGGGGCCTGCCGGCGTTGAACCCGAGAGGTGCTGTGCAGCAACCGAACACCGATCCCGTCGAGCCCGCCGGCGCCGCGGACAAACTCGACGACGAGGACTACCCCGCCTACAGCATGGGCCGCGCCGCGGAAATCCTCGGCGTCACCCAAGCGTTCCTGCGCGGCCTCGACGCCGCGGAACTGCTGACCCCGCAGCGCTCGGCGGGCGGGCACCGCCGCTACTCCCGCTACCAGTTGCGTGTCGCCGCGCGTGTGCGCAAACTCGTCGACGCCGGCAACCCCCTCGAGGCCGCCTGCCGCATCGTCATCCTCGAAGATCAGCTCACCGAGGCCCAGCGCCTCAACACCGCCCTGCGACACACCCTCGACCAGCGCACCGCTCCCACCGAGACCGAGGAGTGAACGCGGGCCGGAGGCCGGAAGGGATCTTCGTGGGAGACAAGGACGATACGCATTCGACCCGTTGCGGTGGCTGTAACGACCGATGAGCACTTCGCGACAGTGAACGTGAGTGTGCGTAACCCGCCCGCGGGAAACCACAGTCGTCCGGAATCAACCAGATCCATTGCACGTCCGCCTATTTCAGACATGGCCACGTGCGCAAGAGGGGGAGATCATGCAGATGTCGGGCAAGGGGCGCCTATGGCGCGCCGGTACGGGACTGGTGCTGGGCGTGGTGGCGCCTGCACTGATAGTCACCGCGTGCACGGCTGACGAACAGAATTCCGACACGACACGCTCCGGTACCGCGGCGGCCACATCGAGCAGCGTCTCGAAGACGACGCCCCGGACCGGCACCGCGGCACCCGGGCAGGCCGGAGGAGATTCGGGCGGCGGGAGTGGATCGGGCGCCGAGCAGACGGGCGGTGGACAGCCCGGCGCCCCGGGCGGCACGGATACCTGCGGTGCGACCTTCTGCGGTACCACGGAGAATCCGGCTCCGGCGCCGGGCGGCACCGACACCTGCGGTGCGACCTTCTGCGGCACCACCGATCAGCAACCCGCGCCCGCCGCGCTCTGGGATCCCTGTGGGATATCCGACGCCGATATCAGCGCGCAGGGATTCCGCGCCGACAGCAAGACGGCGCTGAGCGGATCCGATGGCGTGAAGGACAAGAACTGCCGCTGGCAGTCCGCCACGGGCAAGCTCGAATTGACGGTCGTCTCGACCCGGATGACCCTGTATGGATTCCAAGAGGTCGGGAAGTACGTGGATTTCAGCACGCTGACGGTCGGTGGTCGAGCGGCTCACCAATTCCGTGCGAGCCAGGACAGCAACAAGATCGGATGCTATGTCGGCTTCGAGGTGTCAGGGGGCTTCGTCGCGTTCGTCACGCGAAATCTACAGCCCGACGCACCCGAGGAACCGTGCGCCGCGGCGCGGCGTATCAGCGGTGCTCTGGTCGGGTACGTGCCCTGAGCACCGTGCCGGAGAGCGGTCGACGCTGACTGGAATACGTTGCGCGGCAACGGCAGTCTGCTGACCTCCTGCGGAGGCCGCGCCGCGGAACGCGTTCGATGATGCTCGGCTGCGGACAAGGAACGCAGCCGAGCGTCATCGCGTAGTGTCGCGGTCGAACCGAACTGCCCTGCCGGACCGGCGGGCAGTGCCCTCGAACCGAGATCGAGGCGGTGTACGCGGCTCAGGCCACCGCGGCGCCGAACCACTTCGGGAGTACGCCGAGCAACTCGCGCTGGTCGGCGCCGACCCACGCCACGTGACCGTCCGGGCGCAACAGCGCCGCGGGCACGTCGAGTTCGGCACTGACGTCCACGAGATGGTCCACCCGATCGGCCCACCCCGCCACCGAGAGCATGCCGGTCCGGTCGAGCAGCAGACCGCGGCCGTGCCGCACGGCCTCGTAGAGCCGACCATGTTTCAGGTCCAGATCCCGCAGATGCCGTCCGACCATCGGGTGCTCGTCGCCGAAGTCGTACCGGACCCCGATCGCGGTGATCTTCTCGATCAGGTACCTATTGACCTCCTCGAAGTCCATCAGTTCCGCCAGCAGACGGCGCAGCGCGCGCACGCCCGGTCCGGCGGACAGCAGTTCCATCTGCGCCCGGGTGTTGTCCAGCACGTCGGCGGCCACCGGACGGCGTTCGGCGTCATAGCTGTCGAGCAGGCCCTCGGGCGCCCATCCATCGAGTTCGGCGGCGAGCTTCCAGCCGAGGTTGAACGCGTCCTGGATGCCCAGGTTCAGCCCTTGGCCCCCGGTCGGCGGATGGACGTGCGCCGCGTCGCCCGCCAACAGCACCCGGCCGACCCGATAGCGTTCGGCCAGTCGCGTGGCATCACCGAACCGCGACAGCCAGCGCGGCGAATGCGCACCGAAATCGGTGCCCGCGTACGCCCGCAGCTGTTGTCGGAACTCCTCGAGGGTCGGCGGCGTGCGGTCCTCGGTCACGCCCTCGGCCGGCACGATCACCCGGTACATCCCGTTGCCGAGATGGCCAACCCCGAAGCGCTTCTGGGTCTGACGGACCTCACCCACCACGGCGGCCACCGTCTCCGGGGACTCGGTCAGCGCCATCTCTCCCAACAGCGTCTGAACCCTGGTCGGTTCACCCGGAAAGGCGATGCCCGCGAGTTTGCGCACCGTGCTGCGCCCGCCGTCGCACCCGACCAGATAGCGCGAACGCAGCCGAGTGCCGTCGGCCGACTCCACACTCACCCCGTCGTCGTCCTGACTCAGGCCGACCACCTCGCAGCCGCGCCGAATCTCCACCCCCGCCTCGGTCGCATGCTCTGTCAACAGGCGCTCGGTGACGGTCTGCGGGATGCCGAGCACGTAGTCGTGCGCGCTGTCCAACCCCTGCGGCCACGGCTTGTCCACGGCCGCGAAGAACCCGCCCACTCGGAACTGCTTCCCCGACTCGAGGAACCGCTCCAGCAACCCGCGCTGATCCATGATCTCGATACTGCGCATATGCAGACCGAGCGCCCGAACGTACTCGGTCGGCTCCGCGTCCCGCTCCATCACGAGCACCCGCACCCCGTGTAACCGCAATTCCGACGCCAACATCAATCCCGTCGGTCCGCCGCCGGCAATGATCACATCGAGCATGAAACCCCAATCCGACACAGTTGTTCTCCACCGCGGCCGCGCACACGCGATCTCACGCAGAATCCCGCGAGACCCGTCCACGCGTTTCCGCGGGTTCTGGTTACGGCAGGAGATTGTGCAGCACGCCCGGGGTCTTGCCGCAAGGCCCCGTATGCGTTATAAGTTGAAGTGGGAGGGAATGCATCACCGCTTTTCAGGGAGTCTGGCAGCTTTTTCAGGGAGTCTGGCAAGTTGACGGTCGGGCCACCCGACCAAGCCAACGGTGTAAATGGTTGGTTTGTAGTTACTTTCGGGCTGCCGGACAAGCGTCCGTCGAAGGTGATCTCGAAGGCGTTCATGGCGGCCTTTCACCCTTTGGACCAGCGTTTCCGAGGCGTGCCTTTGCCTCGGCCACGTTACGGGCGGATCGGTCGAACTTCGGCAGGGTCGTGGTCAGCACGACCATGCCGATCGGTGACCGCGGCGAGCGCGTCGTCCAGGCCGGTGCGGTTCTTCCGGGTGGTGCCGGAGAACCCTTTGTCGATGAAGATCCGCTGGCGCGGCATCCCAAGGGCCGGCAGCTGGTCGGTCTGGATCTCGACATCCTGCTCGTCGGTGGAACAGCGGCGATATCCGACGCGGAATGGCTCGCCCATACCCAGGGTGTTCAATATAAGGAGAGTGCACCGTTCCCGGAACACTCTTTCGGAACACCGGTGACCTGGGCGGGAATCGCGCATCGTGGTGTTCCGGTGGCGGATCGGCCTACGGAACACCTCCGAGGACTGCACCTACTGAGCACGGCGCTGTTGACCGCGAACGCATACCGGGCAAATGGCGGACGCGGTGTGGTCAGCGGCTTCGTCGTGCGGTGTGTGCTGCGGCAGGGACGATCGCCAAGGCGAGCACACCGCCGGCGAGCGCCAGCGTGGGGTAGCTGGTGGCGGCGACCATGAGTCCGGACCCCATGCC
The DNA here is from genome assembly GCF_001310275.1 of Nocardia arizonensis. Taxonomy (GTDB): domain Bacteria; phylum Actinomycetota; class Actinomycetes; order Mycobacteriales; family Mycobacteriaceae; genus Nocardia; species Nocardia arizonensis. Next base: position 110,485 of record NZ_LGYZ01000048.1, on the reverse strand, counting down.
GCCGGTGGCGCCGGCGATAGCGATGGAGACGTCCACCGCCCCTTGGGTTCTGGCTCGCGTGGCCAGGGGCACGGTGTCGGTGATGATGGCGGTCCCCGCGACGAGACCGAGGTTCCAGCCCATCCCGAGCAGCGCCAGCGCCAGCGCGAGCAGGGCAATGGAGTCACCGGGCGCGAGGCCCGCGAGCACTCCGGCGGCCAGCAGTGTCACTCCGGAGGAGGCGGCGACGGGCAGGCGGCCGTAGCGGTCGACGAGCCAGCCGGTCAGCGGGGAGGGGAGATACATGGCGCCGACGTGGACGGCGATCACCAGCCCGGCAGCGGCGGTGCCGTGCCCATGGTGGAGCATGTGGACCGGTGTCATGGTCATGATCGCCACCATGACCAACTGCGTCAGCGCCATCACGAACCCGCCCACGGCGATGCCCGTGCTCGACATCTCGGTCTCCGGGAGCTCGGTCGTGGCTGAGGTGGCAACGGGATCGGTCGAGCCCAGCTCGCGCGCCAGGAGCAGCGGGTCCGGGCGTAGCCACACCGCCAGCACCAGCGCCGCCAGGGCGTAGGCCGCTGCGGCGAGCAGGAACGGCCCGGCCAGGTAGGGGATGCCAAGGACGTGAGCGAGGCTGCCCGTCGGCGCGGCGAGGTTGGGGCCCACGACACCGCCGAGGGTGGTGGCCACCAGGACGATGGACACGGCGCGGCCGCGATGGGAGGCGGTGGCCAGATCGGCCCCGGCATAACGGGCTTGCAGATTCGTGGCGGTGCCGGCGCCGTAGACGAACAACGCGATGAACAGCAGGATCGGGTTGTCGGCGACGGCGGCGGCGATGACGCCGAGACTGCCGACCGCGCCGGTGAGGTATCCGGCGGCCAGCCCGGGGCGACGGCCCCGAGACTGCGACAGCCGGCCCACGGCGACGGCCGCGAGCGCGGAGCCGGCGGTGAACAGCGCGCTGGGCAGCCCGGCCAGGCTGGTGGAGCCGAGCATGTCCTGGGCGAGCAGCGCGCCGACGGTGATCCCGGCGGCCAGTCCCGCGCCGCTGAGGATCTGTGCGGACATCAGCACGGTCAGGACGCGGCGCTGCGCGTGTGCGATATCGGGGAAAGAGGAGTCGGCGATGCTGGAGGCGCTATGGGTCACGGAGGCGTTCTTTCCTGGCAGAGAGGAGCCCGGGCGCACCCCTCGCGGGGCGGCCCGGATGGTTGATCACGAGCGAACGTTCCAGCGGGCCAACCAGTCTCGCTCCTGTTGCTGTTTCTCCTGGTGGTAGGCGGGTGACGGTTCACGCAGGCTCACCTGCGGCGCGGGCGGGGCCAGGAAGTTGCCTTCGCCCTTGGCCGCGAGGCCGCCGCCGAGTTCCACGTAGCAGGCGCCCTCACCGGTGAAGCGAGTTTCGGGGGCGTCGTAGCCGAGATAGCGGGCCACCTGGTGCGCGGCCACCTCGCCTTCGGCTTCGGCGAAGACCGCCGCCTTGGGCAGCGGTTTGCCGTTGGGCAACAGCAGCGCGGTGCTGTCCCCGACGGCGAACACCCCCGGCGAGGTGGCGGCCAGGGTCGCGGGATCGACGGGAATCCAGCCGCCCGGGCCGAGCCCTGTCGAGGCGACGGCCGCGCCCGGCGCGTGGGGCGGCACGACCGCGAGCAGATCGAAGGATTCGAGGGTGCCATCGGCGAATTCGACCGACCGCGCCTGCGCGTCGATGCCGGTGGCGGACTTGCCGCCGTGGAATCCGATGCCCTGGGCGGCCATCATGTCCACCAGCGCGGTGCCGACCGCTGGACCGGCCACTGGCATCGGCAGCGGATCCGGGGTGAAGACGTCGACGCGCACCGCGCCGCCGGTGAACTTCTCCCCGAGCTGGTCGGCGATCAGGAATGCCGCTTCGAACGGCGCGGCCGGGCACTTGAACGGGACCGCCGCCACCAGCACCAGTACCCGACCGGACGTGAGTTCCTCGACCTGGCGGTGCAGGGCGGCAGCACCGTCGACACTGTAGAACTGGCCCGCCACCCTGGCGTCGAGTGCCTGGATCAGGCCCGGCAAGCGGGAGGTGTCCAGGCTCGCACCCAGGGCGATCACGAGGGCATCGTAGCCGAGGGTTCCGGCCTGCCCGCAGTCGATGGTCCGGGCTTGCAGGTCGATGCGTTCGACATCGCCCGTGAGCAGGTCGACACCGAGCAGGGCGGCCGCGGTGGGGCGCACGGTGGTCTGCTCGGGGGTGCGCCGGCCACGCAGCACCCACAGCAACGACAACCCGAGGCTGCCGGTGAAGGAGCGGTCGACCAGGACGATCCGATCGTCGGCGGGAAGGACTTTGCGCAGTTCGGCGGCGGCGGTCAATCCACCCACACCCGCGCCGAGCACGGCGACGGTTTTGCTCATGGCTTCTGGTTTCCTCTGCTGCTCGAAGGAGGTTGTCAGACGTTGATGACCTGGTCGGCCCAGGCGGTCCATTCGGCCAGCTCCACCATCGAGGAGCGGTGCGCGCCGTCGATGAGCTGGTCGGAACTCATGCCGCGAGCGTCCATGCACGCGCCGCAGTTGCCGATCTCGCCACCGTTCTTGGTGAGCGCGGTGGTCATCTTGGCCAGGTTGTAGAAGCCGTTGGGCACCTTCTGCCCGGCGGTGACGGAGATGACCGCGTCGGCGAAGTTGAACACCTTCACCGCGTGCCCGGCGTCGAGCATCTGCCGGGCCCAGCGGATGCCGTTGTAGGTGCGTTCGGTGCCGTAGGGCGGGTCGTGCAGGACGAAGAGGTAGTTCACGTGTTCTCCCTGATCGGTTGCCACCATTGGGGGCGGGCAAGCGGGCGGCGAATACAATCGCCGGATCTAACGTTGTTCTAAGGAACTATGGAATAAGCTATTCCAAAGAGTATTGGAGAAGCAAGCGTGAGTGAGCCGACCGGCCGCAAGGCGGCCCTATTCGACGAGATCGCCCGCGTCGGCAAGGCGTTGGGCAACGGGCGCAGGTTGCAGATCCTCGACCTGCTCGCCCAAGGTGAGCGCACCGTCGAGGCCATCGCCACCGCGACCGGCATGAACCTGACCACCGCGTCAGCGAACCTGCAATCGCTCAAGTCCGGCGGCCTGGTGGAAGCCCGCCGCGAGGGCACCCGCCAGATCTATCGCCTTGCCGGAACCGATGTCGCTCGCCTGTTCGCGCTGGTGCAGACCGTCGCCGAAGCACACCTGGCCGATGTCGCCGTGGTCGCGGCGGCCGTGCTGGGTGCACCCGAGGACGCCATCACCCGCGACGAGCTCATCCGCCGTCGCGACGCCGGACAGATCACCCTCATCGACGTACGCCCCCACGAGGAGTACGAGGCCGGCCACATCCCCGGCGCCATCAGCATTCCGCTCGCCGAACTGGCTACCCGGCTCACCGAGCTGCCCGCCGACCGCGACATCGTCGCCTACTGTCGCGGCGCCTACTGCGTGATGGCACCCGACGCGATCCACATCGCCCAGCAGTCGGGGCGAGAGGTCAAACGCCTCGACGAAGGCATGCTGGAATGGTCCTTGGCCGGTCTGCCCGTGGAGCGGGTCTCGCAAGGCGCTTCCCCCGCGATCCCATAAGCCGTGTGGGACGGGGCATCACCGCTTTTCAGGGTCGACAGGTGCGCGGTGTCTATCGCGCTGTTGTCGAAAATCGTTGAATCCGGCCTGTACCGGGAGGCGGGGGTTTCGGCGAGATCGTCACGCCCTCGGGTCAGCTCGCCGGGGTTGTGACAAGCGGTGCGATCACGCGACGAGCCAAGTCGCGGGCCACGGAGTCGTCATCGAGATCGGTTGTGGGCAGCAGCATGTAGCCGACTGTGAGGCGGATGATCGCGTCGGCTCGCAGGTCCGGGTCGCCGGGCGGCAGTGTGCCCTCTTCCTGGCCTGCCCGAATGCGTGCGGCGATGAACCGGCGGCCGATTTCGAGGGCGGAGGGGGTGCCCGCGGTGAGCATGTCGAGGAATTCGGCACTGCGGACGGAGTCGGGTTCGTCGGTGAGCAGTCGCCGGCGCAAACGCAGGCAGGCGACGAACGCCTCGGCGATGCGTTCGGTGGGATCGGTGACGGTCAGGAACGTCGTGGTGATCTCGGCGAGGAAGGTGCGCAGCGTATAGGCGACGGCGGCCTCGAACAGCGCGTCCTTTCCGCCGTACTTGCGGAAGAGGGTGGCGCGGCTGACGCCCGACGAGGTGGCCACATCGTCCATGGTCGCGGCGCGGGTACCGCGTTCGCTCAGTACGCGCAGCGCTGATTCGTAGATCCGGGCGACATCGGGTCCGACGGTCGCGGGTGCGACGACCTTCGCCACCGCGCGTCCGAAAATGCTCGTCATCGTGGCGGAAGGGCGCGGCATCCGACCATTGTGGCACTTGAGACTCATTTGTTACTAATAGTCTCATGGATGAGGGAGGCAGCACCCGGCCACGGTCGGCGCCGAGCGAGCCGGAGACCGTTCCCCTCGGGCCGGACTCGGTGGCCTGGAAGGTTTTCGGAGACCTGACGTTCGTACTCGGCGCTTCTCGCAGGTTGTTGATCGATGTGGCGCACCCGGTGGTCGCGGCGGGAGTGCGCGAGCACTCGGTGTTCGAAGCCGATCCGTACGGTCGTGCCGAGCGCACTCTGGACATGATCATGGGCGTCGTTTACGGCAGACGGGAAGCCTTGGTCACCGCCCGGCGGTTGCGTGAACTACACAAGCCCTTCCAAGGTCGCCATCCCGACGGATCGCGTTGGAGCGCACTGAATCCGGCGGCGTTCCACTGGGTGCACGCGAGCCTGGTGCACGGTGTCTACACCCAGCAGCAGGTACTCGGGCGCGGCTGGCGGTCCGGTGAGGCCGAACAGTTCTACCGGGAGATGCGCGGGGTGGGGCGGCTCTACGGTGTGCGCGAGCAGGATATGCCCGCCGACTGGGCCGCATTTCGCGAATGGTTCGAGCGGATGAGCGCCACGACGCTGGAACGTTCCGACATCACCGATCGGGTACTCGCCGTGGTCGCGAAGCCGAAACCGCCACCGATGATCCCCGTCCTCAACCGGCCTCTCATCTGGAACCACACGTTCGGTCCGGTCGCCGGTGCGGTGCTGACGCTGATCACCGCCGGTCTGCTGCCGCCGGACCTGCGCGATCTGCTGGGAGTGCGATGGGGCCGCGGCCGCCGGATTGCGTTCGGCGCGGTGGCCGCGTTGTCGCGCACCGTGATACCGCGCCTACCGAGATTCGCGCGATTGGTCCCGCAAGCGCGTCGAGCCGTGCGCCAGGCAGAGCGCGACGCCGGCCCGACAGGCGTTCGCGCCGGCACGGAGCACAGGTGAGCGGCAGGCAGGTCGCCTCGGGATTTGTCGAGGAACTGACCGTCATCAGCGTCGACGGCACTCGGCTGCACGTGGAGATCCACGGCCGCGCGGACGCGCCGACGATCGTGCTCACCCACGGCGTGCTGTGCGCGCTCGGCTTCTGGCGCCATCAGATCGCCGCGCTGAGCACCGACTACCGCGTGGTGGCATTCGATCATCGCGGACACGGGCGTCGGTGACGTCGCGCGGAACTCGCGGCCGGTCCCGCTGGGATCCGCAGCGAGTGGACCGGGGCAGCGGAGCCCGCGGCTACGGCCGCGGAGGGAATCGCGTGATCGGTGTCGGTCGGGCTGACAGGCTGCGGAGTGGTTTTGTCCTGTTCGTCTGGCTGAGGTTCGCCGACGGTGGCGGAGCGGGCGTGCATCAAAGCCCATAGCGCGACCCGGCCCCGGAATCCTGAAGCTGGCCCCAGCCCCAAAGTAAGGCCGCCTCAAGCCATCCAGGTTCGTGGCTACCTGGCTGAACAGGGCTTCATGTACCAGGTGACACGACCGTCAACGGCACTCGTATCAGGTCGATTCGGCCGCGCGGGTGCGGGTGGCGGTCGGTGTCTCGCCGGTGTGCCTGCGGTAGATGCGCCGGAAGGCCGCCGGATCGGCGTAACCCACCGCGCCCGCGATCACGTCGACGGGTTCGCGCGTGGTCGTGAGTAGGGTGGCCGCCTGCCCGACCCGGAGGCGATGAACGTACTGGGTGGGTGAGACGCCCACGCGGTCGCGGATGCGGCGGGTCAGAGTGCGCGGAGAAACCGCTGCGACACTGGCCAATTCGTCCAGCGATAGTTGCCGGTGCAGATTGGCGTGCACGTGCTGTTGCACGGCGCGCAGCACCGGGTCGGTGGCCCGTAGATGCTCGAGCACCATGTAGCGCGACTGCGACATGCGGGCATCGAGCACCAGGTAGTGAGCTACCTGCTCGGTCAGTGCACCGCCGCCGAGGCGGGCGACCAGCGCCAGCAGCAGATCTGTGTGGGCGAAAGCCGCACCGGCGGTGAGTATTGCGCCGCTGTCGACCACCATGCGATCGGAGTGCACGGTGACATCGGGGAAGCGGCGGGCCAACAGCGGCGCCAGCCACCAAGTAGTGGTGGCGGCCCGGCCCGAGAGCAGCCCCGAGGCCGCGAGCACGAAGACAGCCGAGCAGGAGGCAGCTACCGTAGCGCCGGAATCAGCGGCTCGCCGGATGATTTCGACGGCCTGCATGGTCTGGGGTCGGGTCAGCAGTTCCTCGACACGCGCTTCGCTGGACGCGGACGGCCCCGGCAGCACCAGAATATCGCCGGGTTCGAACTCCGCCGCGCCGAGCGGGGTTTCGGTATCGACGCTGATCAGCCGCCCACCGCTGGATCGGACCGGCAGCCCATCGAGTGATGCGACGCGCTGCCGCAGCCGCCCGCCCGTCGTGTCGCCGGCGATCCCGGCTGCCGTGTCGACGATGTCGATACCGAGGCCGAGTGCACCTTCGAGCACACCGTCCAGCGCGAGGTGGGTAATCATGTGGCGATATTAGACCGAAGAGTGGCGATCTTGCCAATGGCGGTGTGCTGACCTGCTGCGGCAGGGTTTGGGGTGTGCAGCAATCTCTCCCGCAGGATTCTCTCGACGACGACCTCGCCGATTTCGCACCCCGGTCGATCACGCTCGACGGAGTAGCCCGTACGGTGTACGTCAGCGGCATCGGACCGGCGGTCATCGTCATGGCGGAAATGCCCGGCATCAGTCCCGATGTGGCTCGCTTCGCCCGCTGGGTGCGCGACGCCGGGCTCACCGTCTACCTGCCGTCACTGTTCGGCCGCGACGGTGCCTATCCGGAGGCAGAGGCCGGCGTGGAAGTCTTCGAACGAGCCTGTGTCAGCGCGGAATTCCGGGCCTTCGGCGCGGGCAAGTCCAGCCCGGTCGCGGTGTGGCTGCGTGCGCTGGCAGCCCTGGCCCATCGCGAATGCGGCGGTCTCGGCGTCGGCGCGCTGGGTATGTGCTTCACCGGGAATTTCGCGCTCACCATGATGCTCGAGCCCGCGATGCTGGCGCCGGTGCTGTGCCAGCCGTCGCTGCCACTGGATGAGCCTGGCGGACTAGAGATTTCGCCTGGTGAGCTCGCGGCCGTGCGGGAGCGACTCGATCGCGATGATCTCGTGGTGCGCGCCTATCGCTTCGAGGGCGACCGCTTCTGCACCGCGCAGCGTTTCGCCGCCTACGCCGCAGCGCTGGGTCCGCGTTTCGAGCCGCGAGTGCTGCCAGCCGACGCGGCGAATCCCTCTCCGCCGCCGTTTTTCTCGCAGATCGTCGGCTGCCCGCACAGTGTGGTCACCGCGCATCTGGTCGATACGGCGGGGGAGCCGACCGCCGCGGCCCGCGACGAGATCCTGGCCTTTCTCGTGGACCGGCTGACTGCGGACGTCCCGTTGCAGTGACATAGCGTCCACTGCTGGTCCAGCTTCGCGGCCACTTCCGACGTACAGGAATTCTCTAGCCCGCAACACGTTCTCGGCTCAGGTCCAGGCGTGTTGTCCATGTCGAGCCGGAATCGGCCATAAGGGTTGATACTCGACCAGAACAACGGCGACATCGCCCGGCGTTCGTTGTCGCCGATCAGGTCGTGGAATTCCGGATTCTTCAGGACGGCTTGGAGCAGAAGGGTATTGATGTGCACCATCGCCGATTGCAGCAGGTGCAGCGCCGGCATCGAGACCTCGGCGTGTTCGCGGTCGGCGCCGGTGAGCTGGGAGTCCTTGCCGTAGAACACGACGGTGTTGGCGGAGTTCCAGTTCTCCACCACCTGCAACCCGCTGTTGATCTCCCGTCTGAGCTCTTCCGATGCGAGGAAGGCCAGCTTCAGGATTCCCGGGCCCAACCGCGGCAATCGCGACTTCAGACGGATGCGGCCGCTCTGCGGAGGGCGTCGAGACTGTTCTCGGGTGAGGTGTTGAAGCAGAACCGGATTCCCGGCGCCGCGCCGATGATGACATTGACAATGCGCTCGAACAGCAGGGTGTGCTCGGGGAAGGCCCGCACCGCGCCGCCCACCATGACGAGGTCGAACGGCTGGTTCGCCAGCAGATCGCGGATTTCGGTTTCGGCCTCCGCGGGCGACGCGTGGACCATACACGTCGTGACATCGAATTCGGTGTTCTGTAGAGCGGCGTTGGCGACCTCGACTCTGGCGGTGAGTCGTGCCTCGTCCAGATCGGGAAAACGGCTGTAGTCCATGGCTTGTGGATGCAATCCGATGGTCAGTGCCCGCAGGCGTGCGGCTGGACGGAGGACGGTCTATCCCTCGACGACAGTGTTCGAGCCATGGTGCTGCTCATGCCGCGGCTGGTCGGCCGCGCGAAACGCCTGCCGGTCCCCGAAGCGCTGCGTTCGTTCGATTTGGCGCCGCGCCACCTGTCGTTGTTGACGTACGTGCTGCTCGACGGACCGCTCACGGTGAACGAGCTGGCGAGGCGACTGGAGGTGGCGCCCACCACCGTGAGCCTGATGATCGGCGACCTCAGCCGACAAGGAGTACTCGACCGCCGGACCGACGACAGCGACCGGCGGCGAACCCTCGTCGCTATCGCCGATTCACAACGAACGGCGGTAGCGGCCTGGCTCGGCGGCGCGGATCGGGGATGGCGCGCCGCGCTGGGCCCGCTGACCGCCGAGCAGCGCGCCTTGGTCATAACAACACTTCGCGCCTATGAGGAAGCCGTCTCTACCCGCTGAGGTCGGCCGTTGCGCCATCCACCGCGTCGTCACCAATAGGGGTAACCGACTGGCAGGGGCCGGTATTCAGGTAGTCGGTGTAGGGGTGCGGCCAGTCGGGCAGGATCGTGTCATGGGGATGGACAAAACGCGCATGCTTCGGGGCGCGGAGTTGCTCGGCGCCATCGGCGAGGGCTCGTGGATCATGCCGAGGTTCCAGTGTGACTACGGCCATCTGATCAGGATGGGCCGCAACAGTTTCCTGAACTACGACGCGATCGTGATGGACTGCGCTCCTGTCGTCATCGGCCGATGATGTGTCGATCGGTCCGCGTGCGCAGTTGCTGACCGCTCTGCATCCGATGGATAAACGCAGGCTCAACTCGGCGATACTTCTCAATTGGACGCCAACCCCCGGAACTCCGACAGCAGCCCCAGTGTGAAGCCGATGAGCACCGTCAAGCCAGTGAGGGCCAGGCCGACGATATTGCCGCGCTTGACCCGCTCGATACGTCCGGCCTGGTCGAGCCCCTCCTCCTTCGCCGACGGCATGAGGAACAGCACGATCAGGCCGAGGCAGCCGCCCGCGAGGATCCAGGCGAACACCGAGAAGCCGCGCTGGTAGGCCAGCACGCCCATGATCACCATGATTACGATCGGAATGACAATAGACACCGGAGTTTCCCTCTGACAACACAATCCGGTCCGAATCGCCGGATTTCCCGGCCAAGCTTAGCCGGCACCTCGTACCCGAGTTTTCGGGTACGAAAGCTCTTCGGTTGTCTCGGTAATGATCATTACTGAGACACTGCCAAGCTCGTTCGGCTCGGACTGTTCAGCGCACGAAGGTGGAGGAGTGGTCGGCGAGGTCGAGCAGGGGTTGGGGGAGGATGCCGAGGACTACGGTGGCGGCGGCGGTGCCCGCGACGACCATCGAGGTGAGGATGGGGGTGCGGACGGTGGGAGCGTCGGCCGGGGGATCGGTGAAGAACATCAGGACTATCACGCGGATGTAGAAGAACGCGGCGATGGCACTACAGATCACACCGACGATCACCAGGTAGGCGACGCCGGCATGCGCCGCGGCCTCGAATACGGCGAATTTGGCGACGAAGCCGCCTGTGAGCGGTATTCCGGCGAAGGAGAGCAGGAAGAGGGCGAACAAGGTCGCGAGCAGGGGGTTGGTGCGGCCGAGGCCGGCCAAGTCGGCGAGGCCGGTGGCTTCGCCGCCGTCGGCGGAGCGGACAAGTGACACCGCGGCGAAGGCGCCGACGGTGCCGAGGCCGTAGATGACGAGGTAGAACAGGACCGCGCCCACGCTCGAATCGTCGGCCGCGGTCAAGCCGGTGAGCAGGAAGCCCGCGTGGGCCACCGAGGAATACGCGAGCATGCGTTTCACGTCGGTCTGGGTGACCGCCATGACCGCGCCTGCCACCATGGTGGCGATGGCGATGGCGGCGAGGACGGGCCGCCAGTCGTCGCGCAATCCGGGGACGGCGACGTGCAGCACGCGCAACAGTGCGCCGACCGCCGCTATCTTGGTGGCCGCGGCCATGAACGCGGTCACCGATGTCGGCGCGCCCTGGTAGACGTCCGGCACCCAGGATTGGAACGGCACCGCTCCGATCTTGAACAGCAGACCGACCGCGAGCATGGCGACCCCGAGCAGTCCGAGGGTGGAATCGGTGGGCCGGTCGGTGATAGCGGCGCCGATTCCGCCGAGCGCCACGGTGCCCGCCTGACCGTAGAGCAGGGCGACGCCGTAGAGGAAGAACGCCGAGGAGAACGCGCCGAGCAGGAAGTATTTCAGCGCCGCCTCCTGGGACAGCAGCCGCTTGCGGCGCGCGAGTCCGCACAGCAGGTACAGCGGCAGCGACAGCACCTCGAGCGCGACGAACATCGTCAGCAGATCGTTGGAGGCCGGGAACAGCAGCAGTCCGCCGACCGCGAGCATGGTCAGCGGGAAGACCTCGGTGGTGGCGACGCCGGCGCGCACCGCGGCGGCTTCGTCGGCGCTGCCGGGCACGGCCGCGGCCTGCGGGGTGAACGCGTCCACACCGCGTCCGACGGTCGCGGCGGCCAGACTCCACGTGCCGGGCCCGGACCGCGCCTGCGGGCGAGGCTCCACACCGCGTTCGGCCATGAACAGCAGGGCCAGAATAGTGACGACCAGGATGGCGCCCTGGAGGAACAGCGTCACACCGTCCACGGCCACGGCACCGGAGACCGCGCTCGCCGACGTGCCCGCCAACGAGATGACCGCCACCAGCGCCGCTGCCGAGCCGAGCAGCGCAAGCAGCACCTGCACGCCGTAACGCGGTCCCTTCGGCACGAACGCCTCGACCAGCACACCGGCCACGGCCACGCCGAAGACGATGAGCAGGGGGGAGAGGATGCCGTATTCGATACTCGGCGCGGGTACGGCGGCGGCGAGTACGGTCCCGTGTTCGGAGAGAAGGGAATTCACTTATGCCGTCCTTGTCGGAGTGACCCGGGTCGTGTCGCCCGGCAGCGGGTGGCGAATCATCGGTTTCCCTGCCTTTCGGCCGCGCCCGCCTCGGGCAGGGTCGGCACCGACGGTTCGGGATCGTGTTTTCCGATGGTGGTGAGGGTCTGGCCAACGGCCGGATCGATGAGGTCAAGCACGGGTTTCGGATAGACGCCGAGGAAGATCAGCGCGCCGATGAGCGGGACGACCACCGCCAACTCGCGCGGCACCAGATCGTAGAGGCGGTCGTTGCCCTCGCGCACGGGTCCGGTCATCATCCGCTGGTACAGCCACAGCACATACAGCGCCGCGAGGACCAAGGCGACCACGGCGATGGCCGCGGCCCACCGGTAGCGGGTGAATGTGCCGATCAGAACGAGGAATTCGCTGACGAAGGGCGCGAGTCCGGGCAGTGACAGCGTGGCCAGGCCCGCGATGAGGAAGGTGCCCGCCAGCACCGGCGCGACCTTCTGCACCCCGCCGTATTCGGCGATCATCCGCGTGCCGCGGCGCGAGACCAGGAATCCGGCGACCAGGAACAGCGCGGCGGTGGAGATGCCGTGGTTGACCATGTAGAGGGTCGCGCCGGTCTGGCCCTGACTGGTCATCGCGAAGATGCCGAGGATGATGAATCCGAAGTGCGAGATCGAGGTGTAGGCGATGAGCCGCATGACGTCGGTCTGGCCGATCGCCAGCAGCGCGCCGTAGACGATGCCGATGACCGCGAGCGTCACGACCAGGGGCGCGTAGGTGCTCGACGCGTCCGGGAACAGCAGCAGACAGTAGCGCAGCATGCCGAAGGTGCCGACCTTGTCGACCACCGCCATCATCAGCACCGCACTCGCCGGGGTCGCGGCGACGGCGGCATCGGGCAGCCAGGTGTGCAGCGGCCACAGCGGCGCTTTCACCGCGAAGGCGAACATGAACCCGAGGAACAGGGCGTTGAGTACCGCCGGGGCCGCGCCGAGTTGACCGGAGTTGGCCGCGACCATGACCGTGCGCAGGTCGAATGTGCCGCTGCCGTGCGCGCCGAGTTCCTCGCGCGCGGTGAGCACGTACAGGCCGATGACCGCCGCCAACATGATGAGACCGCCGAACAGGTTGTACAGCAGGAATTTCACCGCGGCGCGTGAGCGTTGCCTGCGCAGTGCCGCGTCGCCGACGCGGGGGCCGAATCCGCCGATGAGGAAGTACATCGGGATCAGCATCGCCTCGAAGAACACGTAGAACAGCAGGATGTCGAGTGAGACGAACGAGATCAGCACCATCGCCTCTACCAGCAGGATCAGCGCGACGTAGACGTGGGCGTGCCGGGTGGGGCGCGCACCGGGGACGGTGAAGGTCGGCCGTTCGTCGTGCCAGCCCGCCAGGATGAGCAGCGGCGTCAGCGCCGCGGTGAGCAGCACAAGGACCAGCGCGATGCCGTCGACGCCGAGGGTGTAGCCGGCACCGAAAGCCGGTATCCACGAACGGGATTCGATGAATTGGAACTGGTCGCCGCCGGGCTGGAAGCGCACCGCGATGACGATGCCGACCACCAGCACCGCCGCCGCGAAGCCGAGGGCCACCGCCCGCGCCACTGTGCGCTGCCTGGCCGGCACCAGCATGACGGCCACCGCGCCCGCCACCGGCAGCGCCCACAGCATCGTCAACCAGGGAAAGTCACTCACCAGAGCCTCACTGCCAGCAGGGCGGCGACCACCAGGGCCGCGCCGGTCAACATGGACAGGGCGTAGGACCGCACGAATCCGGTCTGAACCCGGCGGATGCGGGCCGATAGCCCGCCGATCAGTGCCGCGGTGCCGTTGACGACGCCGTCGATACCGCGGTTGTCCAGGAATACCAGCGAACGGGTCAGGTGCTGCCCGGGTCGCATGAACACGCCCTCGTTGACCGCGTCGCCGTAGAGGTCGCGCCGGGCCGCCGCGGTCAGCGGACGCACCGATTGTGGTGCGGTCTCCGGTATGTCGCGCTGCGCGTACTGGTAGTAGGCGACCGCGACGCCGACCGCGACCACGAGCAACGCGAGTGCGGTGACCACGCCCGCGGGCAGCACCTCCTCGGCGTGGTGCTCGCCGACGACCGGCGCCAGCCAGTTCACCAGCGAGGAGCCGAGTACGAACAGCAGCCCGGAGGCGACCGACCCGATGGCGAGCAGGATCATCGGGCCCGTCATGATCGCGGGCGCCTCGTGCGGGTGGGCGTCGTCCTTCCAGCGGCGACGGCCGAAGAAGGTCATCAGCATGACCCGTGTCATGTAGAAGGCGGTGAGACCCGCGCCGAACAGGGTCACCGCGCCGAGTGCGACACCGGCGCCGCCGCCCTGGTCGAAGGCCGTCTCGATGATCTTGTCCTTGGAGAAGAATCCGGCGAACGGCGGGACGCCGATGATGGCGAGATACCCCAGACCGAAGGTGATGTAGGTCAGGGGCAGTACCGTGCGCAGTCCGCCGTAGCGGCGCATATCGGTCTCCTCGTCCATGGCGTGCATGACCGAGCCCGCGCCGAGGAACAGCCCGGCCTTGAAGAAACCGTGCGTGAGCAGGTGCATGATCGCGAAGGCGTAGCCGGCCGGGCCGAGTCCAGCGGCGAGCACCATGTAGCCGATCTGGCTCATGGTGGAGGCGGCTAGCGCCTTCTTGATGTCGTCCTTGGCGCAGCCGATGATCGCGCCGAACAGCAGTGTCACCGCGCCGACCAGCACCACCGCGAAACGGGCGTCGGGCGCGAGGTCGAAGATCGGATTCGAGCGGGCGATGAGGTAGACGCCCGCGGTGACCATGGTGGCCGCGTGGATGAGGGCCGACACCGGTGTCGGGCCCTCCATCGCGTCCCCGAGCCAGGATTGCAGCGGCACCTGGGCGGATTTGCCGCACGCGGCCAACAGCAGCAGCAGTCCGATCGCGGTGAGCGTGCCCTCGCCCGCGCGCGGCGCGGCGTCGAAGACCGGACCGAAGCCGACGGAACCGAAGGTGGCGAACATGACCATCATGGCCAGCGCCAGACCCATATCGCCTACGCGGTTGACGACGAACGCCTTCTTCGCCGCCGTGGCCGCCGACGGCTTGTGGTACCAGAAGCCGATGAGCAGGTAGGAGGCGAGACCCACGCCCTCCCAGCCCAGATACAGCACCAGGTAGTTGTTGGCCAGGACCAGCAGCAGCATGGCGGCGAGGAACAGGTTGAGGTAGGCGAAGAAGCGCCGCCGGGCCGGGTCGTCGGCCATGTAGCCGACCGAATAGATATGGATGAGCGTGCCGACGCCGGTGATCAGCAGCGCGAAACAGACGGACAGCTGGTCGAGTTGGAGGCCGAAGTCCACCCGCAGGCCCGCGACCGGCACCCAGCCGAACATGTCCAGGTGCACCGCGCGTCGGTCCTCGGCGCGCGCGAGCATGGCGGCGAACGCCCACACCGCGACCCCGAAGGAGGCCAGCGCCATCAGGCAGCCCAGCCAGTGACCCCAGCGGTCTCCGACGCGCCCGACCAACATCAGCACGACCGCGCCCGCGAGCGGAAGGGCGGGCAGCAGCCACAGCGTTGCGGTATCCACGTCAGAACTTCAGCAGGTTGGCGTCGTCGACCGAGGTCGAGCGGCGGGCACGGAAGATGGTCATGATGATGGCCAGACCGACCACGACCTCGGCCGCGGCGACCACCATGGTGAAGAAGGCGAAGACCTGACCGTCCAGATTCGCGTGCATCCTGGCGAAGGTGACGAAGGCGAGGTTCACCGCGTTGAGCATCAACTCGATGCACATGAACACCACGATGGCGTTGCGGCGCAACAGCACTCCCGCCGCCCCGATGGTGAAGAGCAGGGCGGACAGGAACAGGTAGTTCTCGGGATTCACCGGTTGCCTTCCTCGTCGGTGGATTCGGGGGCCTCGGTCGCGGAACGGACCGAGATGACGGCCGCCTCGGTCAGCGCCCGGTTGCGGCGGTGGCGCAGGATGGTGCTCACCGACAGCTCCTCGAACGATCCGTCGGGCAGGCGCGCCGGGATGTCGACCGCGTTGTGGCGCGCGTAGACGCCGGGGGTGGGCAGCGGGGTGGCGCGGCCGCCGCCTTCGCGGAATCGGCGCCGCGACATCTCCCGCTGATCCACCCGTGACCCGAACCGTTCGCGGTGCGCGAGCACCATCGCGCCGATGGTGGCGGTGATGAGCAGCGCGCCGGTGAGTTCGAAGGCCCACACGTAGCGGACGAAGATCAGCTCGGCCAGCTCGCCTATGACGTCGCGGCCGGGGAATCCGGTGGCGGGGAAGGTGATCGCGGAGTCGCGCACGCCGTTGGCGATTCCGGTCATGAGCAGCAGTCCGAACCCGACGCCGATGGCGCACGCGGCAGACCGCTGGCCGCGCAGAGTCTCCTTCAGCGACTCGGCGGAGTCGACGCCGACGAGCATGAGGACGAACAGGAACAACATCATGACCGCGCCGGTGTAGACGACGATCTGTACGACGCCGAGGAACAGCGCGTCCTGGGCGATGTAGAACGCGGCGAGGGTGATCATGGTGGCGGCCAGGCACAGCGCCGAATGCACGGCCTTGGGGGCGAAGACCATACCGAGCGCGCCGAGCACGGCGACCGGGGCGAGTATCCAGAACTGCACGGCCTCGGCGGTGGAGGTCGACATCAGCGGCTCGGCGGCGAGGAGTGCGGTCACCGGGCACCTCCTTCGGAGCCCGCGGTCGCAGGCTGTCTGCCGGTGTCCGCGGTGATCGTGCCGCGGTAGTAGTCGCCTTCGCTGGTGCCGGGGATCATGGCGTGCGGCGGTGGTGTCATACCGGATTCCAGCGGGGCGAGCAGGCGGTCCTTCTCGTAGATGAGGTCGGCGCGGTTGTCGTCGGTGAGTTCGTAGTCGTTGGTCATGGTCAGCGCCCTGGTGGGGCACGCCTCGATGCACAGGCCGCAGCCGATGCAGCGCAGGTAGTTGATCTGGTAGACCCGGCCGTAGCGTTCACCGGGGGAGAAGCGCTCCTCCTCGGTGTTGTCCGCGCCTTCGACGAAGATGGCGTCGGCGGGACAGGCCCACGCGCACAGTTCGCAGCCGATGCACTTCTCGAGGCCGTCCGGGTAGCGGTTGAGCTGATGACGGCCGTGGTAGCGGGCGGCCGTCGGCACCTTCTGTTCAGGATAGGACTCGGTGTTGGGCTTCTTGAACATGGTCAGCGCGGTGACCGCGAAACCGGACAGCGGTTCCAGCAGCCCGGACCGCGCGGCGCGGTCGGGGCGGTGTTCGGGCAGCGGCGGGGTCGGGAATCCGAGGAAGACCGGCGAGGACGAGGGCGCCGCCGCGGTCTCCTCGACCGGCGGTGGCGCGCCGGTGGCGCGTCCCGCGCGCAGGAACCGCCACAGCAGCAGCCCGGACAGCAGCAGACCGCCGACGACCAGCGCGGGGGTCTCGATGCGCACACCCTCGGCGTCGAGCACGCGGGCGCCCGCGACCAGCATCACCCACAGCAGCGATACCGGGATCAGCACCTTCCAGCCCAGCGCCATGAACTGGTCGTAGCGCAGGCGGGGCAGGGTGCCGCGCAGCCAGATGAACACGAACAGGAACATCCACACCTTGGCGATGAACCACAGCAGGCCCCACCAGCCGGTATTGGCGCCCGACCACATGTTGATCGGCCACGGCGCGTGCCAGCCGCCGAGGAACAGGGTGGTGGCGAGCGCGGAAACCGTTGCCATGTTGATGTATTCGGCGAGCATGAACATGGCGAACTTCAGCGAGGAGTACTCGGTGTGGAAGCCGCCGACGAGTTCGCCTTCGGCCTCGGGCAGGTCGAACGGGGCGCGGTTGGTCTCGCCGACCATGGACACGCAGTAGATGAGGAACGAGGGCAGCAGCAGGAAGACGAACCAGGTGCCGTACTGGGCCGAGACGATGCCAGAGGTCGCCATGGTGCCCGCGTGCAGGAAGACCGCGGCGAAGCACAGGGCCATGGCGATCTCGTAGGAGATGACCTGCGCGGTCGAGCGCAGGCCGCCCAGCAGCGGATAGGTGGATCCGGAGGCCCAGCCCGCCAGCACGATGCCGTAGACGCCGATGGAGGTGATGGCGAGGATGTAGAGCACCGCGACCGGCAGATCGGTGAGTTGGAGCGCGGTGGTGTGCCCGGCGATGGAGACCGCACCGCCGAACGGGATGACCGCGAAGGCCATATAGGCCGGGATGACCGCGATGACCGGGGCCATGATGTAGATCGGCTTGTCGACGATCGCGGGGACGATGTCCTCCTTGAGCGCCATCTTCACACCGTCGGCGACCGCCTGCAGCGACCCGCGCGGCCCGACCCGGTTGGGGCCGATGCGCATCTGCATGCGCGCCACGATCTTTCGTTCCGCCACCACCGCTACCATCGGGGTGATCAGCAGGAATACGAAGATCGCCAGGGCTTTGACGACGACGAGCCACAGCGGATCGTGTCCGAACAGGGCCAGCGGGTCGGCGCCGGAATTCGTCTGCGCCAGGGTCACGGCGAGCTCATTCATGGCGATGCTCCTTCATCCTCTCGTCGGCGCGCCGGATACGGACGACGCCGCCGGGCTGGACGGCGAGTTGTTCGAGGACGGCGCAGTCGGGGGAGTTCAGCGGCAGCCACACGACCCGATCGGGCATATCGGTGATCATGAGCGGCAATGTGATCGAACCGCGCCGGGTGGCGACGGTGATGGCGTCGTTGTCGTCGGCCCCGATCTCGGCGGCGGTGTGCACCGAAAGGCGCACCACCGGCGGGCGCGCCACTCCCGCGAGGTTGGGTTCCCCGTCCTGCATGCGCCCGCGGTCGAGCAGCATCCGCCACGATGCCAGCAGCGCGGTGCCCTGTTCGGGTCGGGGCACGGGATGGGCGCGGTGGTCGGGGGTTTCGGCGCGTCGTCCCTTCCAGATGCCGAGTTCGGCGAGTTCCGCGCGCGCGGCGGCGGCGTCGGGCAGGCCGAGACGGATGTCCATCTCCTCCGAGATGGCGTGCAGGACACGGTGATCGGAGAGTTTGGCGGCTTCGCGGCGAACCGTGGACGCACCGAGTGCGGCGGCGAAGCGTCGCGGTCTGCCCTCCCAGGTGCGGAAGGTGCCTTCCTTCTCCATGGCCGAGGCGACCGGAAACACGACATCGGCGCGTTCGGTGACCGGACTGCGGCGCAGTTCGAGTCCGACGACGAAGCGGGCGGCGTCGATGGCCGACAGCGCGGCGCCGGGGTCGGGCAGGTCGGCGAGGTCGACGCCGCCGATGACCAGGGCCCCGAGCCCGGGTGCGGCGTCGAGGATGGCACCGGTGTCGCGGCCCGCCGTGCCGGGCAGTTCGGGCACGTTCCACAGGGTGCGGACCTCATGGCGGGCCGAGGCGTCATCGATGGGACGTCCGCCCGGCAACAGTCCGGGCAGCGCGCCCGCCTCGATCGCCCCGCGCTCACCGGCCCGGCGCGGCACCCACACCAGTTCCGCGCCGGTGGCGTCGGCCAGCCGGGCGGCCGCGGCCAGTGCGCCCGGGATGCCCGCGAGTCGTTCGCCGACCATGATCACCGCGCCCGGCCGCCGCAGCAGCCGGGCGGCGGTGGCGGCGCCGCCGGTGTCCGGCGGCACGTCGGTGTTGAGCGCCTCGAGGACATAGGGTTCGGCGCCCGGCACCGCGGTCAGCAGGTGACCCGACATTCGTTCCAGGCCGCGGGTGGCGAAGGGCGCGATGGAGTAGACCGGCACACGGTGTTTGCGGGCGGCCTTGCGCAACCGCAGGTAGACGATCGGCGACTCCTCCTCCGGTTCGAATCCGGCGAGCAGCACGATCGGGGAGTGGTCGAGCGCGTCGTAGTCGACGGTGACGCCGCGGCCCGCCACCCGCGCGGCCAGGAATTCGGCCTCCTCGGCGGAGTGGATACGGGCGCGGAAGTCGACGTCGTTGGTGCCGAGCGCGACTCGCGCGAACTTGGCGTAGGCGTAGGCGTCCTCCTCGGTGACCCGTCCGCCGACCAGTACGCCCGCGTTACCGAAGGCCGCGGCCAGTCCCTCGGCGGCGGCGGCCAGCGCCTCCGACCACGAGGCCGGATGCAGTGTGCCGTCCCAGCCGC
The DNA here is from genome assembly GCF_001310275.1 of Nocardia arizonensis. Taxonomy (GTDB): domain Bacteria; phylum Actinomycetota; class Actinomycetes; order Mycobacteriales; family Mycobacteriaceae; genus Nocardia; species Nocardia arizonensis. Next base: position 90,884 of record NZ_LGYZ01000048.1, on the reverse strand, counting down.
GCACCAGCGGGGTGGTGATGCGGTCGGGTTCGGTGGCGTAGGCGAAGGCCAAGCGCCCCTTGTCACAGTTCCATTCCTCGTTGACCTGCGGATCGTCGCCTGCCAAGCGCCGCAACACCTTTCCGCGGCGGTGGTCGGTGCGCTGGGCGCAGCCCGATGCGCAGTGCTCGCAGACGCCGGGACTCGAGACCAGGTCGAACGGGCGGGCGCGGAACCGGTAGCTGGTGCTGGTGAGCGCGCCCACCGGGCAGATCTGCACGGCATTGCCGGAGAAGTAGGAGTCGAAGGGTTCGGCCTGTGCGGTGCCGACCTGTTCCAGGGCGCCGCGGTCCATCAATTCGATGAACGGGTCACCGGCGACCTGCTGGGAGAACCGGGTGCACCGCGCGCACAGCACACACCGTTCCCGGTCCAGCAGCACGGCCGTTGACAGCGGAATCGGTTTCGGATAAGTGCGTTTCACGCCCTCGAAGCGGGTCTCCGGGCGGCCGGAGGACATGGCCTGGTTCTGGAGCGGACATTCGCCGCCCTTGTCGCAGACCGGGCAGTCCAGTGGGTGGTTGATGAGTAGCAACTCCATCACCCCCTCCTGTGCGCGTTCGGCGACCGCGGAGGTCAGCTGGGTCCGCACCACCATGCCCTCGGCGACGGTCTGGGTGCAGGAGGCGACCGGTTTGCGCTGACCCTCGATATCGACCAGACACTGGCGGCAGGCGCCGACCGGATCGAGCAGTGGATGGTCGCAGAAGCGCGGGATCTGGATACCGACGAGTTCGGCGGCGCGGATGACGAGGGTGCCCGGGGGCACGCTCACCTCGGCGCCGTCGATGGTGAGCGTCACCATGTCGGACGGGACGGCCGTGCGCGCCGCGGGTTCGTCCGACGCCGGTCGGGAGTCGCTGCGCGGTACGGGATTCATCGTGCGCCTCCTACTGTCTGCGCCGGTTGCCGCGGTTCGGCCCACGCGGTCGACTTCGCGGGATCGAAGGGACAGCCCCCCAACCGCAGATGATCGAGGTACTCCTCGCGGAAGTACTTCAGTGAGGACAGGATCGGGCTGGCCGCGCCGTCGCCGAGCGCGCAGAACGACTTGCCGTTGATGCTGTCGCTGATGTCGAGCAGTTTGTCCGTATCCGATTCGGTGCCGCGCCCGGCCTCGATCCGCTTCAGCAGCTGGACGAGCCAGTAGGTGCCTTCGCGACACGGCGTGCATTTGCCGCAGGATTCGTGGGCGTAGAACTCGGTCCAGCGCAGGACCGCGCGCACGACGCAGGTGGTCTCGTCGAAGATCTGCAAAGCCTTGGTGCCCAACATGGAACCCGCGGCGGCGACGCCCTCGTAGTCGAGTGGGACATCGAGGTGTTCCTCGGTGAACAGTGGTGTGGACGATCCGCCCGGGGTCCAGAACTTCACCCGGTGACCCGCGCGCACGCCTCCCGCGTAACCGAGCAGTTCGCGCAGGGTGACCCCGAGCGGCGCCTCGTACTGGCCAGGTCGGGTCACGTGCCCGGACAGCGAATACAGTGTGAAGCCCGGCGACTTCTCACTGCCCATGCCGCGGAACCAATCCGTGCCGTTGCGGATGATCGGCCCGACGCTGGCGATGGATTCGACATTGTTCACCACCGTCGGGCACGCGTAGAGTCCGGCGACGGCCGGGAACGGCGGACGCAGTCGCGGCTGACCGCGCCTGCCCTCGAGCGAGTCGAGCAGCGCGGTCTCCTCGCCGCAGATATAGGCGCCCGCGCCCGCGTGCACGATGAGTTCGAGGTCGTATCCGTAGCCGAGGATGTCGCGTCCGAGCAGTCCGGCCTCGTAGGCTTGGGCGACCGCGGCCTGCATGCGCCGCAGCACCGGTACGACCTCACCGCGCAGATAGATGAACGCCGTCTCGGCGCGAATGGCGTACGCCGCGATGATCACGCCCTCGATGAGGGTGTGCGGGCTGGCCAGCATGAGCGGAATGTCCTTGCAGGTCCCTGGTTCCGACTCGTCGGCGTTGACCACCAGGTAGTGCGGTTTCACGCTGCCGTCGGGTCCCGGACCCTGCGGAATGAATCCCCACTTCATGCCGGTGGGGAAGCCCGCGCCGCCGCGACCGCGCAATCCTGCGTCCTTGATCAGCTGGATGATCCGGTCCGGTTCCATGCGCAGCGCGGTGCGCACCGCGAGATAACCGTTGCGGCGGCGATAGCTGTCGATCGTCCAGGACTGCGGATCGTCCCAGTGTTCGGTGAGTACTGGTGTGAGTGTCATCGCGTCACCTCCGCGTCCGGGTCGGGGGCCGACATACCGAGTTCGCGCGCGACGTGCAGTCCGGCCAATGACGCCGGACCGGCGGCCCCGTCCAACGCGCCGGGGCGTTCGTCCGGGAACCCGGCGAGGATGCGCGCGGTCTCCTTGAACGTGCACAGCGGCGCGCCGCGCGTCGGGCTCACCCGCTGACCCGCCCGCAGCGCGTCGACGACGGCGCGAATGGATTCGGGGGTCTGATTGTCGAAGAACTCCCAATTGATCATGACGACCGGCGCGAAATCGCACGCCGCGTTGCATTCGACGTGTTCGAGGGTGATCGAACCGTCGGCCGTGGTCTCACCGTGCCGGATGCCGAGATGTTCCTCGAGCGCGGCCAGAATGGCGTCGCCGCCCATGACCGCGCACAAGGTATTGGTGCAGACCCCGACGTGGTAGTCGCCGGTCGGGGTGCGACGGAACATGGAGTAGAAGGTGGCGACCGCGGTCACCTCCGCGCCGGTCAGCTCGAGCAGATCCGCGCAGAATTCGATGCCGGTGCCGGTGACGTGCCCCTCCTCGGCCTGCACCAGGTGCAGCAGCGGCAGCAGCGCCGAACGCGGATGCGGGTAGCGCGCGATGATCCGCTCGGCATCGGCCTCGAGGCGGGCGCGCACGAACGGCGGATACGGTTCGGGCCGCGCGCTGAGTTTGAGCAGGATCTCGGTCACCGGTCGACACCACCCATCACCGGGTCGATGCTGGCGACGGAGGCGATGACGTCGGCGACCATGCCGCCCTCGCACATCGCCGCCACCGCTTGCAGATTCGTGAACGAAGGGTCGCGATAGTGCACGCGGAACGGCCGGGTGCCGCCGTCGCTCACCATATGGACGCCGAGCTCGCCGCGCGGAGACTCCACCGCCGTGTACACCTGTCCCGCGGGCACCCTGATGCCCTCGGTGACCAGCTTGAAGTGGTGGATCAGGCCCTCCATCGAAGTGCCCATGATGCGGCCGATATGGGCGGGGGAGTTGCCCAGGCCGTCGGGGCCCAGCCGCAGGTCCGCGGGCCAGGCGATCTTCTTGTCGTCGATCATGACCGGACCCGGGCGCAGCTTGTCCAGGCATTGCTCGACGATCTTGAGCGATTCCTTCATCTCCTCCACTCGGATCAGATAGCGGCCGTAGCAGTCGCAGCCCTCGGTGGTGGGAATGTCGAATTCGTAGCTCTCGTAACCGCAATACGGCTGCGCCTTGCGCAAGTCGTGCGGCAGACCGGTGGCGCGCAGCACCGGTCCGGTGATGCCGAGCGCCATGCAACCGGTGAGGTCCAGATAGCCGACGTCCTGGGTGCGCGCCTTCCATATGGGGTTCTGGGAGAGCAGATGTTCCATGTCGCGCAGCCGTTTCGGCATGAGCGCGAGCAGTTCGCGCACCTTCGGCACGCCGTCGTCGGGCAGGTCCTGGGCCAGTCCGCCGGGGCGAACGAAGGCGTGGTTCATGCGCAGGCCGGTGATGGTCTCGAAGACGTCGAGAATCAGCTCCCGTTCCCGGAATCCGAACAGCATCGGGGTGAGCGCGCCCATCTCCATGCCGCCGGTGGCCAGCGCCACCAGATGCGAGGAGATACGGTTGAGCTCCATGAGCATGACGCGGATGACGGTGGCGCGCTCCGGAATCCGGTCGGTGATGTCGAGCAGCTTCTCGACCCCGAGGCAGTATGCGGTCTCGTTGAAGAACGGCGAGAGGTAGTCCATGCGGGTCACGAAGGTGACCCCCTGCATCCAGGTGCGGAATTCGAGATTCTTCTCGATGCCGGTGTGCAGGTAGCCGATGCCGCAGCGGGCCTCGGTCACGGTCTCGCCCTCGATCTCGAGGATGAGCCGCAGCACGCCGTGCGTGGACGGGTGTTGCGGACCCATATTGACGACGATGCGTTCCTCGCCCGCGCCGCCGAGCACCTCGCTCACCTGGTCCCAGTCCTGTCCGGCGACGGTGACCACAAGGGGTTCGGACCCGGAATCACGCACGCCGGGCCTGGTGTGGATGTCGTTCACTAGCTGTACGCCCTCCGCTCGTCGGGCGGCGGAATGCGCGCGCCCTTGTATTCGACCGGGATCCCGCCGAGCGGGTAGTCCTTGCGCTGGGGATGGCCGCGCCAGTCGTCGGGCATCGTGATGCGCGTCAGCGACGGGTGTCCGTCGAAGAGGATGCCGAAGAAGTCGTAGGTCTCGCGTTCGTGCCAATCGGTGGTCGGGTACACGGCATACAACGACGGGATGTGCGGATCGTCGTCGGGCGCGCAGACCTCGAGGCGCAGTCTGCGATTGTGTGTGATGGACATCAACGGATACACCGCGTGCAGTTCGCGGCCCGCGTCGTCGGGATAGTGCACCCCGCTCACGCCGAGGCACAGTTCGAAGCGCAGCGCCGGATCGTCGCGCAGGGCGCGGGCCACCGCGACCAGATGTTCGCGACGCACATGCAGGGTGAGTTCGCCTCGGAACACGACGACCTTCTCGATCGCCCGCGCGAGGGTGATGGCCTGGGCGGTCAGTGCCGCGCGCAATGCTTCGGCGATCGCGTCGAAGTAGCCGCCGTAGGGGGCCGGGGCGCCGCCGGGCATGGTGACCGGGCGGACGAGTCTGCCGTAGCCGGAGGTGTCGCCGGTGCCGGAGATGCCGAACATGCCGCGCCGGACGCCGATGATCTCGTCACCGTGTTCGCCGGGGTGGTCGGGCGGCAGCGTGCCTTCCGGTCCCGCGGTCGCCGCGGCGTCGATCTCCGAGTCCGAGGGTCGGGTGTCGGTATTGTCGGGGGTGTCGAAGGTCATCGCAGCAGACCCTCCATCCTGATGGTCGGCGTCGCGGCGAGGGCGGCCTGTTCCGCGGCGCGCACGGCCTGTTCGCGGTTGACGCCGAGCGGCATCTCCTGAATCTTCGCGTGCAGTGCCAGAATCGCGTGGAGCAGCATCTCCGGTCGCGGCGGACAGCCGGGCAGGTAGATGTCAACGGGCACGACGTGGTCGACGCCCTGGACGATGGCGTAGTTGTTGAACATGCCGCCCGAGGAGGCGCACACGCCCATCGCCAGCACCCATTTGGGCTCGGTCATCTGGTCGTAGACCTGGCGCAGTACCGGTGCCATCTTCTGGCTGACCCGTCCGGCGACGATCATCAGATCCGCCTGGCGCGGTGAGGCGCGGAACGCCTCCATGCCGAAGCGCGCGATGTCGAAACGGCCCGCGCCGGTGGCCATCATCTCGATGGCGCAGCAGGCGAGACCGAATGTCGCGGGCCACAGCGAGCCTTTGCGCAGATATCCGGCGAAATCCTCCACCGTGCTCAGCAGGAAGCCACTGGGCAATTTTTCTTCGAGACCCATCCGTCTACTTCTCACTCTCGAAACGTGGGGCCGGGGAACCGATTCGGATATCAGTCCCAGCTGAGACCGCCCCGGCGCCATTCATAGGCGTAGGCCACCGAGACGTTGAAGATGAACAGGGCCATCGCCGCGAAACCGAACACACCGAGCGAATCGAAATGCACCGCCCACGGGTAGAGGAACACGATCTCGATATCGAAGATGATGAACAGCATCGCGGTGAGGTAGTACTTCACCGGAAAACGTTGTCCGGTAACGTTTCCCGGTCCGCCGGCCACGGCGTGCGGTGTCGGCTCGATACCGCATTCGTATGCCTCGAGCTTGGCGCGGTTGAAGCGCTTCGGGCCGATCAGCGAGGCCATGAGCACCGAGAACACGGCGAATGCGGCGGCGATCGCACCGAGGACGAGAGTGGGGAACTCCATGTTCACAACTGCGCTTGCCTCCTTACGAGCGAACCCCTCGTGCGCCGGGGGGCGGCTGACGGCTGATGCGACTTCGAGGCCGTTGTCCGCCTTGGCCGGACGCGCCCCTCGGCCTCGCTCCGCGCGGCGTGAGTCAGCGGAATCCGGGCATGCGAATTCATACCGGGCTCGCACTCGTGTGAGCTACAGCACAGCTTACCGCCGACCTTGTGACCGGAGACTTCTTTCACCGGTGGTCTTTGATCGAATTCGCGACTGAGATTCATGACTGAAACGTGGGTAATCGCTCATCGTCGTCACGTGACGGACATGGGCGTACCCGGCGGACGATCCGTTCCGATCATTCCTGATATGAGATACCGATCGGCTATCAACGAGGGTGGACTCGCGACGACTCGGCACACTCCCGATGCGCACCGCGCGAGCATTCGTGACAAGTTCTCATCGGTCGGCCGCGCGCGATCGACGCAACGCCAAGCCGTCGGTAATGCGCAATCGCTATTGATCAGGCGGCTATGTGGGAGCGCAGAAGATCGACCACCGCGGCGGTGAGCCGGATCGGATCGATGGGATGGGCCACCGCGGCCTCGGCGCGCGACCAGTTCGCCAGCCAGGCGTCGTCGGGACGACCGGTCAGCACCAGCACGGGCGGGCACTCGGCGATCTCGTCCTTGAGCTGCTTGGCGATTCCGAGTCCGCCCGCGGGCGTCGACTCGCCGTCGAGGATCGCCAGATCGATACCGCCCGAGTCCATGTGCTCGATCACGACCGGGGCCGTGGCGACTTCGACGTATTCCAGCGCCGGTAGTTCGGGATGCGGGTGTTTGCCCAACGCCAGTATCACCTGACGCCGGGTATCGGCGTCATTGCTGTAGACCAGCACCCGCAGCGCGGTGGAACGATTCGACTCGGCCACGGTGGGATGGTACGTCGGAGATGCGCCGGCCCGTGGCATGTTGGCGCAGAACCATTCGCGCGTCGGCCGCGCCGGACCTCCTCGGCGACGTCACGGTGTCCACCGTCGACCGGCGCGCAAGTGGCGAAACCTCAAGTCGATGCCGCCTCCGAAACACGAAGCCCGCCAATCCTTCCGAAGCCGGCGGGGGATCGTCTCGGCTGGGTGGGCGAGTGAGTGTCACGCCGACGGTGTGCTGTCGCCGGCGGACAGGGTGTGCCGGGCGGCCTCCACGGCGTTGTCGGCGAAGCGTTCGTAGTAGCGGCCGAGCAGGGTGGCGTCCACGGCGATCGCGATGTCCTGATCGCGATCGGTGGCGAGGATGGTGGCGAGGAGTTGTTCGTGGAGGCGGTCGACGGTGTCGTCCTGTGCGTCGAGGGCGCCGGCGGCGCCGGTGTCGTGGGACTCCAGCACCTCGGCGGCGCTGGTGGCGATCGCGACCGTGGCGGCGCCGAGGCGTTCGATCAGCGGCCGAGCCGCTTCGGGGACGGCGGCGGCGGGGTGCCTGCGGCGGGCGAGCTCGGCGATATGGGCGGCCAGCGCGGCCATGCGACGCAGGTTCGCGACCACTCGCAGAGCGGTCACGATCTCGCGGAGTTCGGCGGCGACGGGGAATTGCAGCGCCAGCAGTCGCAGGGCTTCCTGTTCGCATTCATAGCTCATGGCCTCGACGTCGCGGCCGATATCGATCGCCCGTTCGGCCTGCTCGAGGTCGGTGTCCAGCAGTGATCGGGTGGCGGTGGCGATCACGGCCCGGTCGCGCAGACATATCGTGTGCAACATCGCGACCAGTTGCGCGACCTCGTCCCGGTACCGGCCGCGCAACCGGCGCACGCGCCGCCCTTCGGGTTCATCGGGGTGCGAATACGGTTCCCGGGGGCGGTCGTGGTCCTGCCACGACAGGTCGCGCCAGGACTCGGTGATCGGCATGCCGCCGTCGAGCAGACGTTCCCGGACCCGGGCCAGGTCGGTTTCACGGGGCAGCTCGTGGGTGATGTGGGCGATCGCGACCGCGGCGTCGACCCGATTCGCGGGCAGGACACCGTGGGCGGCCAGTTCGGTGACCACCTGCTCGACCTCCGCCGGCGTGAGCCGACGGCCGAGGACCGCGAGCAAGGGCAGATAATCCTGGTCGGGAACACCGGCCGGGTAGCCGGCGCGCAACCAGGCGGCGATACGCGCCACGAACCGCGACAGCGCCATCCGCGCTACTCGGTTCCCGGTCGACCAGCCGCGGCACGCCGCGAGGTGATCACCTCAGCCATACCTGAGAGCGTATGCCGGAAGCACGCGCGACGCAGCCCAGGGACACGCCGGCGGATGACGCGCCGGATCCAGGGGGTCGCCGAAGGGGCCATTGGGATACCCGGCGACAGATCGGGGCGCGATTCACCCGGAACGGATGACGCTGCGTCGATCGCGCGATTCGTACTCTGATAACCCCGTCACAGCACGACCACTGTCCGACGGCAAGGCTTTGTTCGACAACCCCGCACGCATCCGCGAGCAGCCCCGGACGCCCTGGTCCACCTGGACGTCGACGGTGCCGTAACCGCCTGCTAGGCCAGCTCTGGCCCGGATCGAGAACGCAACACACATCGCAACGGCGACCGTCCGCGGTCGACCACCTCGACCACCAGACCGGAAAGACATCACGATGAATCGACAACTCCGCACCGCCATCGCCATCGATGACCGGCCCGCGCAGGTGGACGAATACGCCGCCGACCGTCTCGTCCGAATCCCGGCCCGCGACCGCGCCGCGGGCACTCAGATCTACTTCCGCGGCCCCGACAACGAGAAACTTCCCCTCGAATACGACATGACATTCCTGCTGTACTGGAACCCGAGCGGCAGCGGCTGGTTCCACCCCGTCGGTCTCTGGGACAACAGGGACGCGGGTCCGCACGACGACCTCACCAAGGACGCCATCCTCCAGTGGCGCATCCGCCCGCCCCGGCACGTGGGCGATCCCGCGCACACCGACAGCTACATGTACTTTCCCCTGCAAACCGGACTCGCCACCTGGTCGTGGCGCACGGTGACCCAGCGCAGAGGCGCCGACTACTACCTGTCGGTGGTTCCGGCCGATACTTCGAACTCCTGGCGAACCCGCGGCATCCGCCTGGCCGAGCGCTACGACGACGAGATCCGCTTCGCCCTCTATCTCGATTTCGCCGACAAGATCAACTCCTGGATTTCCGACGAGCACAACACCGGCAGTATTCGCATGGAGAACTCCCTCGACCACCGTGCCTCGCTGGTCGCGGTCCGCTACGGAACCGACCCCGACGATCCGTTCGGACCGCGGACCCGGTTCCTGAAACGCGGCTGGGACGACCTCCTCGGATGAATCCGAATTCGCCGGCGAACCACGAATACCGATCGGCCACGGCCGACGGCACCGCACCGGACAGTGTGCGGCGGTCCGGGCCGCGTTCAGGTCGGCGGACGCTGGAAAGCGTCGTCACCGACGACCGCGGCATCGAGCAGGTGGGTGAGGAACAGCCGGGTCGTCGGCGTTGGCGTCCTGGTGGTGATGGCATGCCAGGGTCGGTCGAGCGGCGTCCCGTCCACCTCGAGTAGGCACAGGGCCCCGGAGTCGAGGTCACCGACGATGGCGTCGCTGTGGATGAGGGTGATCCCGAGTCCGGCGCGGGCGGCGGCGAGTACCGCGCCGTGCGAGCCGAGGGTGAGGGTCGGCGGCGTGATGTCCAAGTGGTCCAACAGATCAAGAGTCGCATCACGGGTACCCGAGCCGCGACCTCGCAGCAACCACGTGCTGTGCAGCGGATCGCGGCCGTGACCGGGCGCGCCGACCACCACCAGGCGGCTCGGTCGCCGCGCCATGGTGACCAGGCCCGCGTCGCGCGGAGGACGCCCGGCGATGACGAGATCCGTTTCGTGGTGCTGCAATTCGAGGAACAGTGCGTCGCGGGGATGTACCGACAGGCTCAGCTCGACATCGGGATACCGCTCCCGGAACGAGGCCAGCGGCCGTAGGAGTACGTATTCGCCCGCGGTGGCGACCACGCCGATGCGTAGGCGCCCGGTTTCGGCGCGGCGCACGGCGGCCCGCGCCTCCTGCATCAACCCGAGGATGCTGCGGCAGTACTCGGCGTAGACGCGCCCCGCTTCGGTGAGGGTGATCCCGCGACCCGCCTTGGCGATGAGTTTCGCGCCGAGCTGACGCTCGATATGCGCCACGGCCGCCGAGACCGCGGCCTCGGTGACGTGCAATCGAGTCGCGGCGCGACGGATGCTGCCCTGGCGGGCGACGACCAGGAACGTTTCCATCCGAGTGGCGCTCACGTTACCCATTACTCGACGGTAACAAACTTGACGAAATGGTTGAGCTTCGCCAGGAACAATCAAATTGTTTGTGCTGGTGGAGCCCGTCATCCTGGAAATCCCAAGGCGCACAACGGCGCCCGGTGGGCTACCGCCAGGAGGAACGATGGCCGAAGAGAACGGACGCGACCGGTGGGATCCGGGTGTCCAGTCCTACGCGTCGATGGGCTACTACGCGCCGGATTATCGCCCCTCCGACACCGACGTGCTGGCCGTGTTCCGGGTCACCCCGCAACCTGGGGTCGACCCCATCGAGGCCGCCGCGGCGGTCGCGGGTGAATCCTCCACCGCCACTTGGACGGTGGTGTGGACCGACCGGCTCACGGCGCATTCGCGGTATCAGGCCAAGTGTTATCGGATCGACGAGGTGCCCGGCAGGCCGGGGGAGTACTTCGCCTACATCGCCTACGACCTCGACCTGTTCGAGGAGGGGTCGATCACCAATCTGACCTCCTCGGTCATCGGCAACGTCTTCGGCTTCAAACCGCTGCTGGCGCTGCGGCTCGAGGATATGCGCATTCCGGTGGCATATGTGAAGACCTTCCAAGGCCCGCCGCACGGCACGGTCATGGAGCGCGAGTACCTCAACAAGTACGGCAGGCCGCTGCTCGGCGCGACGATCAAGCCGAAACTGGGTCTGTCGGCGCGCAACTACGGTCGCGTGGTCTACGAGGCGTGCAGGGGCGGACTCGATTTCACCAAGGACGACGAGAACATCAATTCCCAGCCGTTCATGCGCTGGCGCGACCGATATCTGTTCGCGATGGAGGGCGTGAACCGGGCGATGGCGGAAACCGGTGAGATCAAGGGGCACTACCTCAATGTCACCGCCGCCTCGATGGAGGACATGTACGAACGGGCCGAATTCGCCAGAGAACTCGGCAGTGTCGTGATCATGATGGACCTCACCGTCGGCTACACCGCCATGCAGTCCATGTCGCACTGGGCGCGGCGCAACGGCGTCCTGCTGCATCTGCACCGCGCGGGGCATTCGACCTTCACCCGGCAGAAGACACACGGGGTGAGTTTCCGCGTGCTGGCCAAATGGTGCCGCCTGATCGGCGTCGACCATCTGCACGCGGGCACCGTGGTCGGCAAGCTCGAGGGCGATCCGGCGACCACCCGCGGGTTCTACGACACGTTGCGCGAGAACCACATACCGGTCAATCCGGCCAACGGCATCTTCTTCGACCAGGACTGGGCGAGTCTGCCGGGCGTCATGCCGGTCGCCTCGGGCGGTATCCACGCCGGGCAGATGCACCAACTGCTCGACCTGTTCGGCGACGACGTCATCCTGCAATTCGGCGGCGGCACCATCGGGCATCCGCTCGGCATAGCGGCGGGGGCCGAGGCGAATCGGGTCGCGCTCGAGGCGGTGGTCAAGGCGCGCAACGAAGGTCGGGATCTGCTGCGGGAGGGGCCGGATGTGCTGCGGCAGGCCGCGACACTGTCCCGTCCGCTCGACCTCGCCCTGTCCACCTGGGGCGATGTGACCTTCGACTACACCTCCACCGACGCACCCGACGCGGTGCCCACCGCGACCCGCTGACAGGACCCGCCATGTATCTGCGCCACGGAACCTTCTCCTACCTGCCGGATCTCACCGACGCCGAGATCGCCGCCCAGGTGCGCTACGCCCTGCTCAACAGCTGGCCGGTCTCCATCGAGTACACCGACGACCCACACCCCCGCAACGCCTACTGGGAGATGTGGGGCCTGCCGTTGTTCGACCTGGACGAACCCGACGGCGTACTCGCCGAGATCAATGGTTGCCGCGCCGCGTTCCCGCGGCATTACGTGCGGGTGCTGGCATACGACGCCCGCTACGGTCGCCAGAGCACCGCGTTGAGTTTCCTGGTCCAGCGCCCCGCCGACGAGCCGGGATTCCTGCTGGTGCGGACCGAGGGATCGGACCGGCGGCAGAGCTACGGCCTGCATGCCTATGCCACCGATCTACGCCAGGGATTACGGTATGACCGCTGAGCACAATGGATTCCGCCTGTATCGGCCCGGCGCCGACGCGCCTCGGCCGGTGCGGGTCGAGGAGGAACGCGCACCGGAGATCCTCGACGCGGACGCGGTGCTCGACCTGTCCACCGATATCGCCGGTGCCGACGTCGCAGGCACACTGACCCGGCTGGACTCCGAACTCGTCGGCCTGGCGAACGTCAAACGGCGAGTGCGCGAGATCGCCGCACTGCTCCTGGTCGACCGGGCGCGCGAACGGTTCGGCCTGGCCGCCGCGCGCCCCACCATGCACATGAGTTTCACCGGCGGCCCCGGCACCGGCAAGACGACTGTCGCGCTGCGGATGGCCCAGATGCTGCACGCGCTCGGCTACATTCGCAAACCCAAGGTGCACACGGTGACCCGCGACGATCTGGTCGGCCAGTACATCGGGCACACCGCGCCCAAGACCAAGGAGGCGCTGGCCCGCGCGGCGGGCGGGGTGCTGTTCATCGACGAGGCGTACTACCTGTTCCGGCCGGAGAACGAGCGCGACTACGGCCAGGAGGTCATCGAGATCCTGTTGCAGGAGATGGAAAGCGAACGCGCCAGTCTGGTGGTGATCTTCGCGGGCTACCCGGATCGCATGGACCGGTTCTTCTCCGCGAATCCGGGCCTGTCCTCGCGGGTGGCGCACCACCTGGAGTTCGACGACTACACCCACGCCGAACTGCTCGCCATCGCCGAACTCATGGTGGCCGAACAGAACTACAGATTCGACGACGAGGCGCGGACGGCGTTCTCCGACTACCTGACCCTGCGCATGGCCCGGCCGCGGTTCTCCAATGCCCGCAGCGTGCGCAACGCCATCGAGCGGTGCAGGCTGCGGCAGGCCAAACGGCTGGTCGACCTCGGCCGTCCGCTCGGTCGCGACGATCTGATCACGTTGACCGCGAGCGATATTCGTGGCAGCACCGTCTTCACCGACCGCGGCTCGGACGCGGAGGCCGCCGCGCCGGCCTGAGGAGATCGAGACATATGCCGCTGGGAATCAAGACCCTCACCCGCTACACGATCGAGGAAGAACACCGCCACCCCGGCTCATCCGGCGAGTTCTCGGCGCTGGTGAACGTGCTCGCGACGGCGACGAAGATCATCGCCAACCGGGTCACCCGCGGAGCCATCGTCGGGTCCTACGATCCGGACGAATCCGAGGCCGAGGCGGACCCGACCGCCCATCGCAGACTCGACGCGGTCGCCAACGAGGTGATGCTGTCGCAGACCCGCTGGACCGGACATCTCGCGGGTCTGCTGTCGGAGCAGATGCCCGCGGTGACACCGGTACCCGAGACTCATCGGCGCGGCAAGTATCTGCTGGCCTTCGACCCGCTCGACGGGTCGAGCAATATCGACGTCAACCTGCCCGTCGGCACCATCTTCAGTGTGCTGCGGGCGGGCGCGGCGGCGGGTCGCGAACTCGTCGACACGGACTTCCTACAACCCGGCGTCGAGCAGGTGTGCGCGGGTTTCACCCTCTACGGACCCGCCACCATGCTGGTGCTCACCACCGGCGACGGTGTCGACGGATTCACCCTCGATCGTGAGATCGGCGCGTTCGTGCTCACCCATCCGCGTATGCGGATTCCGCAGGACACTTCGGGTTTCGCCATCAACGCCGCCAACGACCGGTTCTGGGACCGTCCGGTGCGGCGCTACGTCCACGAATGTCTGGACGGCGTCGACGGCCCGCGCGGGCGCTATTTCAATATGCGCTGGGTCGCGTCACTGGTCGCCGACACCTTCCACATCCTGACCCGGGGCGGGGTGTACCTGTACCCGTACGACAGCCGCCCACCCACGCGACAGGGTCGGGTGGCGTTGCTGTACGGGGCCAATCCGATCGCCTTCATCGTGGAACAGGCGGGCGGGGCGGCCACCACCGGCACCGAGCGGGTACTCGACCTGACGCCGGATTCGGTGCACCAGCGGGTCCCGTTGATCTTCGGATCGCGCACCGAGGTCGAGCGCATAGAGCGCTATCACCGGGAACCCGAGGAGGGCCCGGGATTCGACCGGTCGCTGTTCGGCAGTCGATCGCTGTTCCGGCCCGCGGGCCACTGAGGAGATGTCATGTCGGTGAAACATCCCGTCGTCGCGATCACCGGGTCCTCCGGCGCCGGAACGACCAGTGTCACCCGCACATTCCAGGAGATCTTCCGCCGCGAAGGCATCAATGCCGCCATCGTCGAGGGCGATTCCTTCCACCGCTACGACCGCGACGCGATGAAACTCGCGCTGGCCGAGGCCGAGCAGAGCAACAATCGCACCTTCTCCCATTTCGGCGAGGAGGCGAATCTGCTGAAAGAATTGGAGAACCTGTTCCGCGACTACGGCGAGACCGGCGTGGGATCGGTGCGCAAATATCTGCACAACGAGGCCGAGGCCGAACGCTACGGGCAGCGCGCGGGCACCTTCACCCCGTGGGAGGATCTCGCGCCCGGCAGCGATCTGCTGTTCTACGAGGGACTGCACGGCGCGGCGATCACCGAAAGCGTGAATGTCGCGCAGCACGCCGATCTGCTGGTCGGCGTGGTGCCGATCGTGAATCTGGAGTGGATTCAGAAGGTCATCCGCGACAAGACTGAACGCGGGTATTCCAGTGAGGCCGTGATCGATACGATCCTGCGGCGTATGCCGGACTACGTGAAATACATCTGCCCGCAGTTCTCGCACACCTATGTCAATTTCCAGCGGGTGCCGACCGTGGATACCTCCAATCCGTTCATCGCCCGGTCGATTCCGACCGCGGACGAGAGTTTCGTGGTCATCCGTTTCGCCGATCCGAAGGTGATCGATTTCCCCTATCTGCTGTCGATGCTGCACGACTCGTTCATGTCACGGCCCAATTGCATCGTGGTGCCGGGCGGGAAGATGGATCTGGCCATGCAGCTCATCTTCACGCCGTTGATCCTGCGGCTGATGGACAAGCGTCCCGCGCGCTCGCGCTGACGTGACCGGGGCAACGTCGCGATGGCGGAGCGGCTCGGCGTACAGTGACCTAAGTTAATCGTCATTCGCATGACGATCTCCGGTACGGCAAAGGAGAACCCATGACTTCCGCGGTCATCGTCGACGCCATTCGAACCCCTTCCGGCAAGGGCAAACCCGGTGGCGGACTGTCCGATGTACATCCGGCGACGTTGCTGTCCGGTGTGCTGAAGGCGCTGGTCGAGCGCAACGACCTGGATCCGGCGCTGGTCGACGATGTGATCGGCGGCTGCGTCACCCAGAGCGGTGAGCAGGCGCACAACATCTCCCGCACCGCCGTCCTCGCGGCGGGTTTCCCGGATTCGGTGCCCGCCACCACGGTCGACCGCCAGTGCGGATCCAGCCAGCAGGCCGCGCATTTCGCCGCGCAGGGTGTCCTCTCGGGCGCCTACGACATCGCCATCGCCTGCGGCGTCGAGTCCATGAGCCGCACGCCGATGTTCTCCAACGCCCAGGGCAAGGACGCCAACCGCGCACCGCTCGCGCACCGCTTCCCGGACGGTCTCATCGGTCAGGGCATCGCCGCCGAGATCATCACCCAGCGGTGGAAGCTGGACCGCGAGACTCTCGACGCCTTCGCCGCGCGCTCGCACCGGCTGGCCGCCGAGACCGCGGCCGCGGGCGGTTTCGACGGCGAACTCGTCGCGGCGGGCGCCCTGACCGCCGACGAGACCATCCGACCGACGACCACCCCCGGGGGTCTGGCCGGATTGCGTCCCGCCTTCGCCGACGACGAGATCAAGGCCCGCTTCCCCGAGATCGAATGGTCCATCACGCCGGGCAATTCCTCGCCGCTGACCGACGGCGCGTCCGCGGCGCTCATCATGAGCGAGGAGAAGGCGAACCAGCTCGGTCTGCGTCCCCGCGCGCGATTCCACTCCTTCGCGGTGACCGGTGACGATCCGCTGCTGATGTTGACCGCCGTCATCCCCGCGACCCGCAAGGCGCTGACGCGGGTCGGGCTGTCCATCGAGGATATCGACGCCTACGAAGTGAACGAGGCATTCGCTCCGGTGCCGCTGGTGTGGCAGCGGGATCTCAATGCCGATCCGGCCAAACTCAATCCGCGCGGCGGCGCGATCGCACTCGGGCATCCGCTCGGCGCGTCCGGCACCCGCATTCTGGCGACCCTCGTCAACCACCTCGAGCAGACCGGAGGGCGGTTCGGCTTGCAGACCATGTGCGAGGCGGGCGGTCTGGCCAACGCCACCATCATCGAACGGCTGTGAACCTCCCGGCGCCGGTCAATCCGGCAGCAGGGGCACCGAAAGGCCCTCGCCGCGATTGATCAGCGCGGCCCGGGTGACCGCGCCGGAACCGAAGCGGCGGCGCAGGTCGTCGAGGGTGGCGTGCGCGCGATGCCGACCGAGATGGGCAGTCCCACCTGCGCGCGGACCTCGGCGCGCAGTCGCCGGGCGATGTCGATGGGCTCGCCTGCCAACCGTCGCAGGCCGCCGACATCGAGGAATGCCTCATCGATGGAGATGCCCTCGACCACGGGCGTCGTGTCGTGGAAAACCTCGAACACCGCCTTGCTGGCCTCGGAGTAGGCCGACATGCGCGGCGGCACCGCGATGGCGTGCGGGCACAGGCGCAGTGCGCGCGCACCGTTCATGGGGGTGCGGATGCCGTATGCCTTGGCCTCGTAGCTGGCCGCGAGCACGACCCCGCCGCCGACGATTACGGGACGACCGCGTAGCCGCGGATCGTCACGCTCCTCGACCGAGGCGTAGAAGGAGTCCGGATCGGCGTGCAGGATCGACGCCTCCTCTCGCATGGTGATCCGAGCGCGTTCGCGGCGTTCGGTGCGATCCGGCCCGGAGGGCGGCCGATCGGAGTCGCTAGCCTGGTCGGCCGGTGCGCCGAACCGCGCGGCGGCGGTCTGGCGGCGGCTATCGGACACGAACATATGTTCGCATAGCTCGCCGACAAGTGCCCGCGAACGAAGAATCTACGAGGTGACTACGTAGCAATCCGTGCCAACCGGTACCCTGGAACGCCAGAGTCGGACCAGTGGTGAGGGAGTCGGGACGGTGCGTGGATTCGGAGACCTGGAGGCGGTCATCATGGACCGCATCTGGGATCGGGACGCGGAGACCACGTCGGTCCGCGAAATCTTCGAAGAACTCTCGGCCGAGCGTGACATCGCGTACACGACGGTGATGTCGACCATGGACAATCTGCACCGCAAGGGCTGGCTGGCGCGGGAACGCGCGGGCAAGGCATACCGCTACTGGCCCACCCTCACCCGCGAGGAACACAGCGCGCGGCTCATGCTCGAAGCGCTCGGGTCCGGTGGACGTTCGGATCTGGTGCTGAGTCACTTCGTCGACCGGATCAGCGCCGAGGAATCGGCCGGATTGCGCGCGGCGCTGCGCAGGCTCACCGCACGCAAGACCCCCGAGGCGCCGTGAACGTCGCCCTCGGCCTCATGGTGTATGGCACCGTGCTCGCTGTTTTCGGCCCGGCGGTGCTGCGGCGGCTGACCCGACGCGGTGTCGCACCCCGTCTCGGAGTGGCCGCGTGGCTGGTCGCCATCGCGGGCGCGCTCGGCGGTTGGGGTCTGGCCGCGGGCATGCTCGTGACCGAATTCGCCGCTGTCCGACGCCATCCCAGCGACGCGACCGAGGTGGTGACCTTCGTCGTCTCCGCGCTGGTCACCGTCGGCGTCGTGGCGGTGGTACTGCACATCGCGCGGGTCGCGGTCCACCTGCGCCGTCACACCCACGCGCACGGCAGGGCGGTCCGCATGGTCGGGCGACAGGTTCCCGGCCTGGGCGCGGTGGTGCTGGACTCGCCGGAACCGCAGGCGTACTGCGTATCGGGACGGCCCGACACGATCGTCGTCACCAGCGCGGCGCTGCGGGTGCTTACCCGCGAACAACTCGACTCCGTGCTTGCCCACGAACGCGCGCACCTGCGCGGTCGGCACGCACTGCTGACCGGCATGCTGCGCAGTGTGGCGACCGCGTTGCCCGGGGTGCCGCTGCTCGCCGAAGGCGAAGTCGAGGTCGCGCGGCTGCTCGAGATGTGCGCCGACGACCGCGCCGCGCGCGCCCACGGTTGCGCACCGCTGTTGGGCGGACTGCTCGCCCTGCTCGGCGCGGGTGCACCCGCTCCCGCCGGAGTGTTGAGCGCCGCGGGCACCGCCGTGCTTGCCCGCGCGGAACGGCTCGTGGAACCGGTCGGACCGGTGCGGCGGGTCACCAATCGGACGGCCCTGATCGGGGTGATCGCGGCGACGGTGATCGGGCTGTCCGAGATCACCCTCGGCATCCTGTTCTGTAGCGCGTCTGCGCGCTGACCGGAAGGTTCGACGGTTGCGACTCACCTGGGACCAGGTCCTCGCCTGGCGACTCGACCGCCATTTCGTGAGCACACCCGCGGCCTCCGTCGTCGACGTCGCGGCCCGGCTGTGCGGTGTGCAGGCACAGGTCACGTCCGCGGCCGAGACCGCCGTCGCGCTGCGCAGCGCCGCACCGGAATCCGGTGCCCTGGTCCGTGAGCTGGCCGCCGGGACGCTGGTGAAGACCTGGTCGATGCGCGGAACCCTGCACGCGCTCACGCCCGCGGCGGCGGCCGCGTTCCTGCCGCTCATCGCCTCCGCGCGCATCTGGGAGAAGGCGGTCTGGCAGCGCAATTTCGGTGCGACGCCGCAAGAGGTCGCCGCACTGGCCGAGGCCGTATCCGAACTGCTGGCCGAGGCGGTGCTGACCCGAGACGAACTGGTCGAGGCCCTGGCCGCGGACAGTCGATTCCACGGCATGGGCGAACAACTGCGCTCGGGATGGGGCGCGTTGCTGAAGCCGCTGGCGTGGCAGGGGGTTCTGTGTCACGGTCCGGCGCAAGGCAATCGGGCGACCTTCACGAGTCCGGCGCATCTGGTCCCCGGCTGGCGCGAACTACCCGACGCCGAATCCGCCGCGCGGCCTGCGATCATGGCCTATCTGGCCGCGTACGGCCCGGCCACCCCGGAAGCCTTCGACAACTGGCTCAGCCGCAAGAGCCTGCGTGCAACCCAGGTTCGCCGGTGGTTCGCCGACATCGGCGACGAACTCACCGAAGTCGATATCGAAGGCCGCCGCGCGCGCATCGCCACCGCGCACGCCGACGAACTCGCCGCGACACCGGCGCGCCCGTCGGTCCACCTCCTCGGCCCCTTCGACCAATACATCCTCGGCCCCGGCACTTCCGACACCGCCCTACTCCCCACCGCCCACCGCTCGAAAGTGAGCCGCACCGCCGGTTGGATATCCCCGCTGGTCCTGCTCGACGGCCGCGTCGCGGGCACCTGGGAATTGGCCGACAACGAAGTCGTCGTCACCGCATTCGACGACACGAAGATCCCCACGGACCTGCTCGACAGCGCGGTCGCCCGAGTCGCGGGCGCACTGCACATGCCCGATCTCGCCGTTCGCATCGCTTGAACCGCGCCGCGCTCCGGTGCCGGTGGGCGCGGTCACGTGACCGGAATTCGCCGGGGCGCGGACGAATGCGTGTGCCCCGCCGACGAGACGGCGCTTCCGTTCGACGACCGGAAGCGCCGCGAGTTGGGGGTAGTGGTGTATCCGGCCGGGATCCGGCGCTAACGCGGTGATTAAGAGATAACCCCTGAGTTCAGGGGTTATCTCTTACTGGGCCCTCGCTGTCCGGGCGCGGGCGAGCCTGCCAGTCCGGACCCCTATGCCGACACCGCCGTAGTGTCCTCGACCCTTGCAGCCGCGCAGCCGACTGCCCCACCGAAGTCGTGTTTCCCGTTCAACTCCTGACCGCAACACCGAGCGCGAGTCAGTACGCCGTGATGCCGTGGTTGGTCTTGCTCTACGCAGAGCCGGATCATTCGCGAGTTTCTCGTGGCGGGATGATCGCGACCACGATCCGGTTACCGATGGGGTAGGTGTGCTGTTCACGCCACCGGTCGGAATCGAGGAAGACGTCGAGTCGGGTGATAAGGGCATCGGATCCGGTTGTCGTATCCGCTTCCATCGTCGTCATGGGCAGCAGATAGGTCGGCGCGGTAGCCGGTTCGTCCAGCTTCCACTGAAACGTGAGAACTACCGCTGCCCCCACGCATGTGACGGATACATCGGTCATGTGGATCCATGGCGTGCGCCCGGCCGCAGGGCTTCCTGGTGGTTGCGTATACCAGCCTGCCGAAGAGGCTTCCTCGGCCACCGTGGCATCCGGGGACGGCAGCGCAGCCGCCTCCCGCAGATAGCCTTTCAAGGCCTGAGCGATCCCTTGCACCCACGCTGGCGATTCGTCGGGTCGCAGTGACATCAGCCCAGTGTCTCATTGACCCAGTCAGGGCAGAATCCTTCGCCTGCCTCGCTTCCGGTTTTGCAGTAGGCAGTGATCAAGCCCATCGCGTACTCGTCGAGGTGGCCCTCCTCGGCCTGTGGGCTTTCCTGGGTTCGCACGAACGCCCGAATGTAGGGCTGGCCGTTGACCTTGAATTGCGCTTGGTACTCGAAACGCCCGGCGATCGGAGTTTTCACCGAGACGTTGACGATTTTGCCGATAGCGTCGAGATCCATGTGATGGTCGATGAGTGCGTGCATCCATCCGAATGCGCCATGGCCGGGCGTCGCGGCCGAGTCGGAGCGTCCTGTCCGCGCCACCACAACCTTGCCGTAGGCGTCACGCCAGGCATCTTCGCAGTGGAATGGCGAACCTGGGTGCACGGTTTCCGGCGGGCAGTCTGTGGTGACCGCGGGACCGGGGGTGATGTTGACTTCGCCTGGTCCAGGACCGGAGGTGGGCACGACGAACCACTGGCCTTCGCTGGTCCCTTGTGCAGGCCCCCAGAAGATGATTCCGCCCTCGAACCTGTTCATGCGCGTGCCGTGGACAGCGAGTTCGGGTGGTGTATCGATTTCGTCGGAAAGTGGGTAGCCGAAGGATCCTGCTTCGGCACCCAGCTGGTTCCAACGATCGCGGATCGCGCCGGAGACGTAGTAGGCCTCGTTGAAGTGCCAATAGATGGCGCCGTGATCGAACTCCTGACGACGCCCGGCATTGGCGCTGGGGATCTCGTCGGTCGTCGGATATCCGAGCACACCGGCTTCCCAGCCGTTGCGCTGCCACGCGGCGAAGAAGTGGTTCACCACTGGGTGCGCTCCACCCCACGAGGACCAATAGATCGGCCCGTTTTGGAATACAGAGCGTTTGCCGATGCCATCAGGGTTGGTCAGTTCGTCGCTGGTCGGCCACAGCAGGAAGCTGTTCGGCCCACCCAACTCGTTGTATTTGTCGCGGATCGCCCCGCACACCTCGTACGGTGCCGGCCAGTACACCTGACAATCGGCTGCGGCGAAGGACGACACCCGCGGCTGCGCCTCGGTTCCCTCGGCCAGGAGCGTGGCTTCCATCGTCTCGGCCTTGTCGGCCTGCTCTTTGGTGAAGCCCTGCGGGACCTCTTCGCAGTCCGACCGCATCTGTCCCGGTATGACCGACTTCCTCGGGTTCTTCGTCGGTGTCCACCGATCCGGTTTCGCCTTACGATCCACGGGCCGAATACTTCTGGCACGTCTGAGCTGTGTCCGGATCGCGTCGATCCCGACACCGATGTCGTTCATCGAGGCCGCCAACGCGCGCAGTTCTGCGGGAGCTACCTGCACTTCTGTCCCCTCTCGCCGATTCGGGAAACAACAGCCGGTCTAAAGGAATCGAAAACTACTGTTCATCAGCAGATTTCGGAATCATCATCGACTCGGGAACCCCTCGGTCACACTGTTGCTCATGAAGGGTTGGACGCGACCCCGACCTGATCGGTTCCCCGCAATGATTCCCTTTAGCTATGACATGGAGCACATGGGAGTAGGTGGAACCGAATCGTGCCCACCACCGTCGAAGGGTGGTGAAAGGTTCAATCTCGGACCTCTCGCTACAGCGGAGCATGCCGCCGAACCATGGGGGGATTCATTGAGGAGATCCGTAATTCTTGCTGCCCTGGCACTGGCCGCGATGACCCCGACGGTCGCCGCGGGAGCCGCCCAGGCGGCGCCGAAGGTCGACTGCGTCTACAGCGAACACATCGTCGGGCAACCGAACATGCACTACATCTGCACCACCTATTACGACGACGGCACGGTGGAGGTCTTCTACGCACCGGGCCCCGCCGGCGAGCGCTGATCCTAGACGCCGCCTGGTGGCGAGGGGGAGTCCGACCTCGACGGACTCTCCCCCCAGGAGCTGCGCGAACAACGCGGCTGAACAAGGTCGTTCCACGGCGCGAGAACTCCGGTGCGAACGCCGAGTACGACCTCGACCAGACCTGAGGTCGGGAGGGGGCAACTCCCGACCTCAGGAGCTGCGCGAACTGCGTGGCCGAACAGTTTCAACAACTGACGATTGGAGCTCAACATGACTCTTCGCAAGCTGATCTCTGCCAGCGCGATTCTACTGGCCGTCGGCGGTGCGGGCCTGACGACTTTCGGCGTCGGCGTCGCGCAGGCGAGTCCGGCGGTCCATACGCAGCTGCCCTGCGTGGCAGTCGGTGTCGAGACCTACTCCGACGGCTCGGTCTGGGCCGTGGAGGACTGCGGCGGGCTCATCATCCGCACCCAGGTGGGCTAGTCTCGGCCTGATCACCCGATGAACAGCCTCCGCGTATCGACTCGCGCGCAACGCGGAGGCTGTTCGTCGGATCGACACCAGCTTTGTTCTCGTCCGCTATCGAAGGGCCGACCGGTGATTACCAAAATCCAAGTCATTGGCGAAGCGACCGATGAAGCGTCCATGAGTCGCTACAGCCAGCTCGTCGACGACGCTCATAAACCCCCCACCCTGGGCAGCCTCCTCGAGAAGTACGGTGTGGAAGGCAGCGAGGGCATGGAGATCGAACTCCTCGACGGCTTCCAGGTGAAACAGCGGTTCTCGCTGGCGCCGTTTGCTCACCTCGACCCGAGCGCCTACATCAAGATCCAGTTCATCAGCGGCCCGGTCGAGCGCGAGTTCCCCGATCTCAACCCCGGCGCCTTCCTGCTGAAGGAGTACCTGGTCGCCGGACCCGAAGACTGAACACCGGCCGCGAACCAAGGATGACCGCGGTGGAAACCCCTCCCAGAGCACTCCTTCTCCGACCGGCGTCGCCGGGGGATGGAAGCCGAACGCGCCCGCTCTGACCAGCAGCTACGCCATAAACGCCCCGAAATTCGGCCGATACTACGGCGGCCCCGATGGCCGCTGGGGCCGAACATGACTGTGCGGCGCGCCCTCATCGGGTACACGCCGCACAGTCATCCGCGGTTGGGACTATCCCTTGCCAGCCCCGTTGTTCGTCGGGTCGACGAGGATGTAGCCGTTGCCCGGCTTGCTGGTCGGGGGCAGCTTGCGGCCCTTGACACCGGTGACTTCGTCACCGGTGTGTCCGCCGCGCGGACCGACCTCTTCGTACTGTCCGGAGTGCGGCGCCTTGTTTCCGGGCTTGAGCGGGGTGTTCGAGGAAATCCTGTGCCGCCTTTGCTTGATTTCGGCCAGATCCGACCGCGGTCGGTCCTCTGGCCCAGTTGGCGCAGGGCGGAGACCCGGCCAGTGATGGTGTGGCTGGGCGGCGGCGTCATCGTCTTCCCTGCACGCTGCATCAGCTACGCCATTCCCGGCTCACGCACGCTGCGGAGCAGGGTGCGTCGACCCCGGTGCTGATGAAGTTGTCCGGGCACACCTCGGTGCGCAGCCCGACCTGCCGAAATACTTCGGATTCGGGCGGGCGTGGTGGGTCCGGACCGGCACCACGAACCGGATCCCGTCCACCGAGGCGACCAAGCCGCCGCCCCACAACCGCGCCAGGCCGATGTCGGCCTGGGCGTCCACGAGCACGGCGTTGGCCGCGGCGAGGGTGTCGAACCGCAGATCATGCTGGTCGACGTGGTGGAGTCGGTCGCGGGTCAGCGCCTCCACTCCGGGGGAGGCAACCGGTTTGAAGCCGACGTTCATCGCGTGCGCGCACAGCACCGCGGCCACCGACAACCCCAGATCACCGACGCGGGCCGGGTTGCCCGACACGTGGGTGAACGCCTCGATGAACCCCAGGTGCCACGACATCACCTCCAACACCAGCTCCGGCAGATCCAGCCGCGGCAGCATCGCCTCCACCCGTACCCGCAGGTCGATCAGCGACGGCGGATCCGGGGTCGCGGTCAACGCGGCGACATGCAGTTTCCCGTCGGCGTCCACGCTGGCCGGGACATCATCACCGAGGCCGGCGGCCAGCTCGCGGTAGGCGGCGTCGAGCGCGGCGGCGTGACCGGCCAGCAGCGGGTGCGGGTTGTCGGGCAGCCCGAGCGCGTTCATGCCCGCCTCGCGGGCCTGCTCCCACACCACCCCCGACAGCAGATGCGCTCGCGGATCCCGCCACTTCGACGAATGCTCGGCGAAGATGTTGCGGTGCTTGAGATTCCGATGGAACTGCTCCAGCAGGCACAGGGTGTAGGCGGCGCGGTCCACCGTTTCGGCGGGGCGATCGGGCGGGTAGACCAGGCGCTGCCAGCCACCAGAGACCAGGTCGTGGTTCACCCGGCGCGCGTCCAGCCACCGAGCGGGCACCCCACGCGGGCGGGACTCGGTCAAAAGGTCCGCCAGCGTGTACATCGCCGCGAGCAGCGGGCGGGCGTCACTGATAGCACCGAACTCGACCGCACGCATCAACGAGGGCAAAAACGTCCGCACTGTGGCCACCCGACCAGCCAACTCCTCAAGCTTCTGCCCGTCCAGTTGCGCATCCGCCGCCAGCACCAGGTCATCGACGGTGGACAACGCCGCCCGCTGCTCGGCGCGGGTGACGGTGTTCTCGATCAGGTTCCACACCAGCTCCAGCGACAATCCCGGTGACGTGTCGGTCATCTCCAGCAGCACCCGCACCGCCGCCGCGAGCTTGCCCGCGCTCTTCGACACCCGCGGATACCGGCGCAGTTTCTCCTCAGCCGCCTGCCGCTCCGCCTTCGACATCAGATCGTGACCATCACCTGGTCGAATCCAGCACGTCATCGGTGGCACGAGCCCGCAAGGTGAACACCGTCGCGATCAGAACCGCCAGCAAATGCTCACGCTGCATCCGCCGCAACTGCCCGATCCGCCCCGACATCCCATGCGCGGCCAACCCCAGAACACGACGCGGCGGGACCGCGGCCACATCCACCGTGACTGGCACCAACGCGTTCACATCCCGCAACCGGCCGACCGCGGACAGCAGCCCCTCGGACGACACCTTGAACACCCCGCGCCGCAGGCGTTCCAGGTCGATCACCCTGCGCCGGCCCTCCTCACGCGCAGTCAATATCCCGGTCAGAGCGCGGGCGGTGACCAGGTCCAGCTGGCCTGCCAGCTGCGCCCACAATCGTTCGTCGGCCCCCTGACGGCCTTGCGCGACAAGACGTTCCAGGGTCGTCACACCCTGCGGCAGCAAGGCGCGCCGGTTCCGCAGCCAGGCCACCGCACCGTCGAAAATCGCTTTCGGGCCATCCCCGGTCATCCATGCCTGGTCCGAGATCCACGCCGCGAGTTCACCTTCGACCTCGCCGAAGGCGACCAGCCCGCACTCGCGCCCGATCTCCCAGGCATGCTCGAGGCGGGTCTTGTCCCGGTCGGTGAAGGACTTCACGCACGCCGGATCGGCGATATCGAGCTGCTCGGCGAGATACGCCACCAGCTCGGCGGGAACCTCCAGCGGGTCCGGCAGGAACATGCCCAGGTGACGGACAGTGACCAGTTGGAGCGCGAACCCCAACCGGTTCGAATCGCGCCGGCGGGCCGCGATCAGCCGGCGGTCCTCTTCATCCAGGTGGAAGAACCGTTCCAGCTCGACCCGAGACAACAACCCGAACCAGCCATACCCGCCGCTCACCGCACCCTCATCACGCACAGGTGCACATGAAACCACCAGCGCCGCAGCACCGCTCACGGTTCCGGCCAACCTGTCCGAATCGTCTTAGCGCCGGATCCCGGGCGGTTACACCACTACCCCCGAGTTCCCGCGTCAGACGGTGGCCGGATCCGGTTGAGGTGCGTCGTGTCTCGGCATGCGCGCACCGAGTCCGACGAGTCCGGCGACCACGGCGACGGCGGCCGCGACATACCAGGTGCGTTGGAAGGCGCTGAGCGTTTCGTCCGGGCCGGCGGGGGAGCCGAGCGTGGCCACCACGACGGCGACGCCGATGGCGAGACCGATCTGCCGGGTCATGCTCAGCACGGCCGATCCGGTGGCGAAGCGTTGCGGCGGCAGCCCGCTGGTGCCCGCGGCGAAGGCGGTCGGCAGGGTGAGCCCGACACCGAGTCCGGTGACGAGCATGCCGCCGAGGATGCCCCCGAGGTAGTCGGGTCGCAGGGTGACGGCGGTGGCCCACCACACCACACCCGCGGCGAAGGCGATACCGCCCGCGGCGATGACCGAGCCCGCGCCGATCCGGGCGATGAGCCGTCCGGCCAGTACCGCGACGACCGGCACGACCAGCGGGCCCGGTGCGATGGCGAGTCCGGTGCGCAGGGCCGACCAGCCCCACACGTCCTGACCCCACAGCACGATCGTCAGCAGCATGCCCGCGAAGGCGATCTGGAAGAACACCGAATTGGCCGCCATGAGACCGAAATTCGGGGCGCGCAGCAGCGCCGGGTCGAGAACGGGGCTGTGGTGGCGAGCCGAGGAGATCGCGAAGCCGATCGCGCAGATCACCGCGGCCGCGAACGAGACGAGCACCCCGGCGGAGGTCCATCCCCAGTCCGAACCCTTGACGAGTCCGAGGACGAGAGCGGCGACCGAGCCGATGAACAATGCCGTGCCGAACAGGTCCGGCAGCGGGCCGCCGTCACCGCGTGGATCGGGCAGTCGCCGCAGTCCGATCACGGCGGCGACCAGGCCGATGGGCACGTTGACCAAGAACACCCACCGCCAGTCGATGCTGACCAGCAGACCTCCGATGACCGGCCCGAGGGCGGCGCCGAGTCCGCCGAAGGCGACCCACAAGCGCACCGCGGCGTCGCGGGGGCGTCGCGGTGAGGACGAGGCCGAGTGAGGCCGGGGTAAGCATGGCGGCACCGATGGCCTGCACCACTCGGAAGCCGACCAGCGACAGCACATTCCACGCGAGCGCGCACAGCGCGGAACCGACGACGAAGGCGATGAGCCCGAGCAGGAACATGGTGCGATTGCCCGCCCGGTCGCCGAGTCGGCCCGCCGGGACCAACAGTGCGGCGAAGACGATGGCGTATGCATTGAGCACCCAGGACAGCGCGGACAGGTCGGCGGCCCCGAAGTCGCGCGCCACCTGCGGCAGCGCGACATTGACGATGAACAGGTCGAGGCTCGACAGCAGCACCCCGACCGAGACGATGGCGAGCACGACCCGGTGGTCGACGGACTTCGCCCGCGCTGCGACAACGGTATTCACGATGACTTCTCCGTATCAGCCGAGAACTCGGCGGCTCTGACGGGCTGTGGCGAGTAGACGGCCTCGCTCGTCCCAGATATCGGTCTCGTCCACCGACCAGCCGGAGGCGGTGCCGATATTGGCCGTGCGGACCAGGGCGCGGCGACCGAGCGGGTCGAAGTCGTCGCGGTGCAGATACATCGACAGGTTCACGGTCGGCACCGCGACGGGGGCGGTGAGGGTCGGGAAGATCGCGGGCGGCAGCGCGTCAGCGAGGACGGCCAGTGCCGGTGCGTCGACGGGCAGAGCGGGGACCAAGCCGATCCACGCGGTCATCCACGGTTCCGCGGAACCGGTCAGCGGCAGCGGCCCGGCCGCCGGGCGGATCTCGAAGTGCGCTCCCACCGGCACGATCTGCGGCGGGAGCTGGAAGGTCTCGCAACCTTCGGGTGCGGGCACCGCGGGCGCGAGCCGGGCGGAACGGTCCGGGACGACGGTGGCGGCGGTACGGCCGAGTGTGACCGCGGCGGTGGCGATCGCCTGCTCGTCCTGGGTGAGGCGCACGTCCACCACGTGGGTGGAGCGCCCGACCGGATGGTGCTCGGCACGCAAGGTGACCGCTCCGTCGCGCGGTCGCCCTAGGAAACGCAGGTCGAGGGCGCGCACCGGCACGTCGCTGACGGTGCGCGCGGCGACCTCGACGGCCAGCGCGGCGATAACCCCGCCGTGCGGACCGGTCCAACCGCGCCAGGTGTGATCCACCGTCGCCCGCCAGTGGTGCGCGCCGACCTCGGCGAGATCGAAGACCGCCGCGAACGACGTAGTGAGTTGCATCATGAAACGCACTGTAGCCGAGTGAGTTTTTTCAAGCAACCTACTAGTCTGGAGTTATGCGACGGACCAGCTTCGAGGACATGAACTGCTCGCTTGCCCAATGCCTGGAGGTGGTCGGGGAGTGGTGGACGCTGTTGATCGTGCGCGACGCCCTCTTCGGCGTGACCCGCTTCGACGACTTCCGCGAGCGCTTGGGCATCGCACGCAATGTGCTCACCCAGCGCCTGGAGAGCCTCGTCGAGCATGGCGTCATGACCAAGGAGCCCTACCAGGGCAATCCGGTGCGTTACGACTACCGACTCACAGCCAAGGGGCGGTCGCTGTGGGAAGTGGTCACGGTCATGCGCCAGTGGGGTGATCGCTGGGCCGCGCCCGACGGCCCGCCCGTGCAGACCGTGCATGGCCGGTGCGGCCAGATCGCGACCATCGAACCGGTCTGCTCGGCCTGCGGTGAGCGTGTACGCGGCGGTGATCTGATGCCCGTGTACGGCCCGGGGGCCAAGAGCGACAAGCTCATTCCCGAACGGACGCCCGGCGCGCGGTCGCGATAGGCTGCGCCGGTGGCACAGCAGCGGGTTCTCATCGACACGGTCGCGTGGGTGCGCGTCGAGGACGGCCGGATACTCTGCGCTCGCCCGCGCGGCAAGGACGTCTTCTACATACCCGGCGGGAAACGCGAAGGTGCCGAGACGGATCTGGAGACCCTGCTGCGCGAGGTCACCGAGGAACTCACCGTGACCCTGCGTACGGACACCGTCGCCCATGTCGGCACCTACGAGGCCGAGGAGGCCGCGACGGGACCGACGGTCCGCATGAGCTGCTACACCGCCGAATACGACGGAACCCTGACCGCGAGCAGCGAGATCGACGAGGTCGCGTGGTTCACCTACGCCGATCGCGACGCCGTGCCGCCGGTGGACCGCCTGCTGTTCGACGACCTCGCCGCCGCCGGTGTGCTGCGCTGACCTGACCGTCCGGCGGTCTGTTGTAACCATCCAGTAGCGACACGCCGAATCCCGCACTGCGCGCGCGCCGATTTGTTGCAGACTGTGTAGCGGCCCGCCGCCGCGTCGTGTTGTGAGAGCGCGCCGCGACGGGCCGACATCCGAAACGAGGAGGATCGATGACCGCGGGTGGCTACGAACCGGTTCCTGGACAGACGACGAGCGCGCGAGCGGCGGGGATCGGAGGGCGGGCCGTCGCCCGATTCATCGACTGGATCATCGCCGGCATCGTCGGCGCGATCCTGTTCTGGCTGCTGAACAAGGGAACGGATCTGCCCGACTGGGTCTCGGTCCTGCCCGGCGCCGGATTCGGATTCCTGTACTTCGTGTTCTTCGAGGTGCTGACAGGTTCGACACCGGGCAAGAAGATCCTCGACCTGCACGTGCTGGGTTCCGACGGCTCCGGGAAGCCGAACATCAAGGATTCGGCGTTTCGCAACGCCTACATGCTGCTGAACCTGATTCCCTGGGTAGGCGGCCTGCTGTGGTTCATCGCCGCCATCGCCATCGCGGTCACCGTGAGCTCGAGCCCCACCAAACAGGGTTGGCACGACCGGTTCGCGGGCGGCACCCAGGTCGTCAAGGACTGACCCACCGCGCGAGCCGAGTCGCTCGCCGTCGCAATGAGACTG
Organism: Nocardia arizonensis; assembly: GCF_001310275.1. Lineage (GTDB taxonomy): Bacteria > Actinomycetota > Actinomycetes > Mycobacteriales > Mycobacteriaceae > Nocardia > Nocardia arizonensis. The sequence continues at coordinate 60,708 of NZ_LGYZ01000048.1, read as the reverse complement.
ACCGCGGGCTGTCCGGTGTATTCGGGGCCCGCGGTGTCCTGCGGTGTCCTGCGCCGAGGTGTATGGCGTCGAAATCCGGGGCTGTCGCTGGAGGTGGTGGACGTTCGGCCGGACCGACGGCCCGTCCTGACCCGCACAGAGACCCGCGAGCCCTCATCGACCACTTCGCGGCGACAACCCCGAAAACACCGCAGCAGCGGGCACATTCACCGGACAGACCCTGGCGGCGCGATCGCTGTCAGACGTAGGTGTAGGGCAGCGCGTTGCTGGTGCCGTCCAACTCCACGGTGACGGTGACGTCCACCGTGCCCGTCCCCGTCGGGGAGATGGCCGTGATCTGGGTGTCGGAATCGATGGTGAATGTGGTCGCCTGGGTACCGAACCGCACGGTCAACGGACCGACGTTGCTGAACCCGGAGCCGGTGATCACCACGGAGGTGAAGACCGTCGCGGGGCCGGAAGAAGGTGTGAGGGAGGTGAGTACAGCTGCCATGGCGGACTCCGAGCCGAAGAAGAGTTGAAAGGGTTACCGTGCAACGGATGTCGATAATGCTGCGGCAACCGCTACTTATCCAGTAAGCCTCCGGTGGCGGTACTTCGGCAACGGATCCACAGTCCGTTTTCGTCCGGTTTCGACCACCGATGTCCCGGCCCGGCCGAGGGGATCGCGGTCACTGATGGTTTCCTTTCGTTCGGTTGCCTGCCCGATGGATCGTTGTCGACAACGCCGCGACCGCGGCGAGCTGGATCATCGCGACCACGACGATCAGCGCGGGGATCGAGAGTTGATACAGCAGCCCGGTCAACGCGCCGCCGAGCGCGGTGGCGGCACCGATGATCGCGGCGTAGAGGCCGTAGGCGGTGGCGCGGCGCGCCGGTGCGACGAGGTCGGCGACCACGGCTTTGAGTGTGGATTCCTGTACCCCGACCGCCGCGCCCCACACCAGGGCGCCGAGCACCGCCAACATCGGAGTGTCGGTGAATGCCAGCGCCGGGACGAGTGCGGACAGGATCGGCAGGGCGAGCAGGACTTTCGCGCCGATTCGGTCGTAGGCCCAGCCGATGGTCAGTGCCGCGGCCGCGTCGGCCGCCATCGCGGCCGCGTAGATCACCGGCACCGCGGCCGCGGGCGTCAGTTCGCGAGTGACGAGGTGGAACGAGAGGACACCGAAGGTGGCGAAACCGACCATCGTGGCCGCGGAGAACCCGGCATAAACCCAAAACGACGACGGCAGCGACCGCAACCACCGGCCGGCGCCGCCGGTATCGCCGCGTGGCGACCGATCGGCGGGGAGCGGGTCGGGTTCGTAGCGGGCGGGGTCGGGTACGCGCGCACGCAGCCACACCAGCATCGCGATCACCAGCGCGCCGGGCAGGGCCAGGATGCCGAGGGCAGGTCCGAAGTTCCCGCCGGTCACGGCCAGGACCCCGGCGACGGCCAGCGGGCCGATCAGGGCACCGATCTGATCGAGGGCCTCGTGCACGGCGAACCCGCGACCGCGCCCGGTGGCCGCGGTCGCATGGGAGAGCAGAGTGTCTTTGGCGGGGCTGCGCACGGCTTTGCCGACGCGTTCGGCGATCACCAGCGTGCACGCGACCCACAATGTGGCGGCGATGCCGAGCAGCGGCACCGTGATCACGGTCAACGCGTATCCGGCGATGGTCCATGCCCAGAACCTGCGGGTGCGGTCGGCCATCGGACCCGAGACCAGGCGCAGGGTCAGCGCGGCGGCCTCGCCGATGCCGGTGACGACACCGATGACGAACGCGCTCGCGCCCAGAGACGCCAGCAGCGGCCCGGTGATCGAGCGTGCGCCTTCGTAGACGACGTCGGCGAGCAGGCTGATCGCGCCGAACGCGAACACGAACCGCCACGCGGTCATCGGCGGCCGGAGATGGGTATCGCTCATCGCCTTTCCTCACCATGCGGCCGCGGACGGCCGCTAGTACGGTCGATGCCAAGGTGCTCAACGCGTTGGCATCGGCGGCCCGCGACAGCGACCCTGTCGCGGTGATCAGCACCGTCACCCAAGGGAACTGCGAGACCCGCGCGACCGGGTCAACCCGTCGGCGACGTAACGTGCCGCCGCACCGACACTACCGGCCATCGCGACCACAACACCGTCGTCGCGGTCTCTCCCCGCGCCGCGACACCGGCGCCGATACCAGCCGCGGTCGCGACAATGCCCGCGATGACCCCGCCCAGGGCATAGCCGATCGCCGAGCACGGGTGATGGGCCGGCAGCAGGTCGGGTCCATCGCCACGTTCCCCGAACCCGGGTCGGCGGCACGATCGACATCCGCCGCAAGACGAACCCGGCCACGTACGCGGTCGCGTACGTGGCCGGGTTCGGCGTCGCGCGTCAGGTTGTGACGGGTTCGCGTCCGGCGCGCTCGATGAGGTGCTGGACGAGGACCAGCAGCACGTTCTTGCAGGACTCGCGGCTGCGGGCGTCGCAGAGCAGCACCGGGGTGATGGGGTCGAGGTCGAGCGCCTCGCGGACCTCGTCGATGGTGTAGCGCGGGGCGCCGTCGAAGCAGTTCACACCGACCATGAAGGGCAGTCCGCGACGCTCGAAGAAATCCACCGCGGCAAAGGAATTGGTCAGGCGCCTGGTGTCGGCGAGTACCACCGCCCCCAGCGCGCCGCGGGACAGTTCGTCCCACAGGAACCAGAATCGGTCCTGGCCGGGGGTGCCGAACAGGTAGAGCACCAGGTCGCGGTCGATGGTGATGCGACCGAAATCCAGTGCCACCGTGGTGGTGTGCTTCTGCTCGACGCCGGACAGGTCATCGACGCCGGTGCTGACCTCGGTGATGAGTTCCTCGGTTCGCAGCGGCGCGATCTCGCTTATCGCCGAGACCATCGTGGTCTTGCCGACGCCGAAGCCGCCCGCGATGAGGATCTTGACCGAGGCGGCCAAGTGCGGTCCGCCGTTCGGGTCGTGGGCCGGGTCAAAGTTTTCTGATGCCATCCAGTACCGCTCGCAATACGTTGAGATCACCGGGTCCTGCGTCCGACTGAACCGGTGATCGGAAAATCAAATGGCCCCCGCCGATCAGGTCGCCGACGAGGATCTTGGTCACTGCCAAGGGGAGTTTCAGGTTGGCGGCCACCTCGGCGACCGTCTGGGGTACGGTACACAGCCGCACGATCTCCGCGTACTCGGGCTCGGTGCGCCGCAGGGCCGGTGCGTTGTCCGCGAGGACGACCACCGTCAGGATGTCCAGGTCCTGTCCGGCGCCCATCGTGCGGCCCCGGGTCAGCGCGTACGGCCGGACCAGAGGTCCCGCCGCCTCATCGAACCATGGCTCACCCCGACGTGTCATGGCAGTCGCGCGGGAGTGGAGAGGTAGGTACCGACGCGCTGCACGGTGACATTCATTTCGTAGGCGACCATCCCGAGGTTGGCCGTTTCCGATGCCTGCAACGCGATGCAGGCGTTGTCGCCGGCCGAGGTCACGAACAACACGGCGCGATCGAGTTCGATCACCGCCTGACGGACGCCGCCGCCGTCGAATCGACTGCCTGCGCTGCGCGCGAGACCGTACAGCGTGGAGGACATGGCTGCGAAATGCTCGGCGTCCTCGCGGCTCATCGCGGTGGAACGGCCGAGTAGCAGGCCGTCGGTGGACAACACCACAGCGTGGCGAACCCCGGCAAGCCGGTCTACCAAGTCGTCCAACAGCCAGTTGAGATCACCGGTTTTGGGAGCGGTCACCGTCGCCTTCCTGTTCCTGTTCGTCGGAGAGCTGCGCGCGGCGGCCCTGCCGGGTTCCATTCTCGATGGCGGACATCAAATCTCGGGCCTGTTCGGCGGAACGTTCTCGCTCGGTGATCTTTTCGCTGCCCGTCGAGTCCTTCGCCAACTCCGGCGCGAGGTTGGCCTGTCGCCTGCGGCGGGGCAGCAGCGGTCTGCCGTCGGGACCGGTCGTCGGCTCGGCGGGGGCCACCGCGGTCTCGGCGGCCCGGGTTGGGGCGGGTCCCGGCTCCTGGTACCGCGGACGTGTCACCGGCGGTGCGATGTGGTCGATGGGCACGACGGCGGGCGGCGCCTCGAGCGCGGGCGGCGACGCGGTGAGCACCGCCGAGGTCGTCTCGGTCGCGGCCGACGGCGCGGAGGAGCTGTCCAGGGGCAGAGCCGACTGGCCGTTCTGCCCGCGGGACAGTTGTGTTGGCTCGGCGCCGGTGGTGTTCGCCAGCAGCGCGGTCGGCAGCAGGACGATGGCGCGGACGCCGCCGTAGTCGGAGTCGGTCAGTCGGACCGAGACGTTGTTGCGCAGTGCCAGCTGCGCGACGACGAAAATACCGAGGCGGGAATCCTCGGAGAGGGTGGCGACACCGAAATCCGGCGGATTGCGCAGCATCTCGTTGGTGCGGGCCAGCTCGTCGGCGGACATCCCCATACCCTGATCGGTGATTTCGATGACCACGCCCTTGCCTACCACATTGCCCGAGACCTCGACCTTCGACTGTGGCGGAGAGAACGAGCTGGCATTGTCGACCAATTCCGCGAGCAGGTGCACGAGGTCGGCGACAACGGTGCCGATGATATAGGCCTCGGGCACCCGGCCGACCCGGACCCGCGCGTAGTCGAGGGTTTCGCCGACCGCGGAGCGAACCAGGTCGAGCAGCGGCACCGGCAACCGCCACTGCCTGCCCGGCCGTCCACCGCCGAGGATGATGAGGTTCTCGGCATTGCGGCGCTCGCGGGTGGCCAGATGGTCGAGGCGGAACAGGGTTTCGAGCAGGGCCGGATCCTCCTGCCTGCTCTCGGCCTCGTCGAGGATCTCGAGCTGGCGGTGCACCACGATCTGGCTGCGATGGGCGATATTGAGGAAGACCGCCTTGACGCCTTCGCGAGTCCTGGCCTCACGGACGGCGCCTTCCACGGCTGCGGTGTGCGCGCGCTGAAATGCCCTGGCCACCTGGCCGATCTCGTCGCGGCCGTAGTCGAGCTGCGGGGATTCCGCGGCGGGATCGACGGTCTCGCCTTCGCGCAGTCGCCGCATCATGTCGGGCAGCCGTTCGTCGGCCAGCGCCAGCGTCTCGCGACGCAAGCGCCGCAGCCTTCGGATGACCCGGTTGGCCAGCAGTACGGCGACGACGAACGCGGCGATGCTGACCAACAGCACCGCCGCGCCCGCCCACGCGGAGTTGTCGGCATTGCGACTGCCGATGGACTTCGCGAGATGGTGGGCGTCGACGTTCTGGACGGTCCAGACGTCGAGGACGGTGTCGTTGAGCTGAGTGACGGCCTGCTGCCATTCGGCGGTGCCGAGGGGCAGCGGCGGCAGCGCGGACTGTCGCGCGCCCGCTGCGGTGCCCGCGACCCGCTGCACGATGGCGGTCTCCATGCCGCTGACCTGTTGCCAGGCCGGACCGCGCATGAGCGCTTCCAGGCGGGCGTGCTGACCGAATTCGGTGTCGCCGGCCAGATTGGCGATTTGGGCGTGGTATAGGCCCATCTGGTACTGGAACTCTTCGATCGGCACGGGGAACGGCGCCTCGGTGGCGATCATGGCCCGCGCGATCGCATTGCTGCGGGAGAGCGCTTCGCTGGCGTAGAGCAGGGTGCGCGCGTCACCGAGTTGGACCGACGCCTCGGAATCGGGCGCGGTCCGCTGGGTCAGGCGCCCGCCGGAGAGCGCGACGTCGGCGAGGCGGTTGTAGAGCTGATACGCCTCGTTGGCGCCGAGGACGCCCGCGTCGATCGCGGCCCTGGCCTTGGCCATGTCGTCGAGCAGGTTCACGTTGACGTCGTAGTCGGGTTGGATGTCGACCAGGCCGAGGTCGATCAGCGGCTTGGAGGCCGAGGTGATCGTGCGCAGCGCCGTGTCCAGTCGGGTGCGCGCGGCACCCAGCGCGGAATTGACGGTGTCGTCGCCCGCGTATCGGATGAGGGTGAGTTGCCGCTCGAGTTGGAGGGCGCGCACCATCTCGGCGGAGGGGTCGATGAGCTGCTGCATTGCCGCGGCCCAGTTCTCGGCGTGCTTACCGCGCTTGACCAATAGGCCCGAGGCGCCGACGCCCACGACGAGGAGAACCAGGCTCGGGACCAGCGCGATCGCGAGTATTCGGGCACGGACACCGGGCCTCGCTGTGAACATCGGACCAAAATATCGTATGAAGTCCCGGTTTGCGGCACTGTTTCGGGGAATAGTTCCGAATTGACAACGCGCGTAACAATATGCAGTCTGTAAACCCCTACGGCCGGCCGGCTCGGTCTGCGTCGAGCCGGCCGGCCCGGGGAGACGATGAAGTCGAACAACGCAGCGAATTCGACTCATCGCCGGGCCTCAGGTGAGCGGATCCGCTCCGGTGCGCGGCGGGGGCGCCGCGTCGAGTACCGCGTTCTCCTCGTCGGTCAGCAGTCGCGACCGGATGAGGAATCGGACACCGTCGGGCGCCTCCAGCGAGAAACCGCTGCCGCGCCCTTCGACGACATCCACCGTGAGGTGTGTATGTTTCCACCACCGGAACTGTTCGCCGTCCATCCAGAATTCGGTGTGCCACGGCAGGTGACCGAGCAGCACATCGCCGCCGCCGACGCGGAACTCCCCGGTCGGGAAGCACATCGGGGAACTGCCGTCACAGCAGCCGCCGGATTGGTGGAACAGGACGGGGCCGTTGTCTTCGATGAGGCGGCGTAGCACCGCCCGTGCCGCGTCGGTCATGTCGACGCGACCGACTCTGTTACGCATCAGAACGCTCCGCGTCTGCATCAGAAGAATCCGAGCTTGTTCGGGGAATAGCTGACGAGCAGATTCTTGGTCTGCTGATAGTGGTCGAGCATCATCTTGTGGTTCTCGCGGCCGATGCCGGATTTCTTGTATCCGCCGAACGCGGCGTGCGCGGGATAGGCGTGATAGCAGTTGGTCCAGACCCGGCCCGCCTTGATGGCCCGGCCGAGACGATAGGCGGTGTTCACGTCCCGCGTCCACACGCCCGCGCCGAGTCCGTAGAGGGTGTCGTTGGCGATACGGACCGCTTCCTCGACGGTGTCGAATCGGGTCACCGACACCACCGGCCCGAATATCTCCTCCTGGAATATCCGCATCGTATTGGCGCCCTCGAAGATCGTGGGCTGGATGTAGTAGCCGCCCGGCAGTCCGTCCACCTTGCGTACTTCCCCTCCGGTGAGCACGCGGGCGCCTTCCTGTCTGCCGAGATCGATGTAGGACAGGATCTTCTCGTATTGGTCGTTGCTCGCCTGCGCTCCGATCATGGTCGTGTCGTCGAGTGGGTTCCCGCCTCTGATGGCCTTGGTGCGTTCCACGCAGCGGGCCATGAATTCGTCGTAGATGGCGGAGTGGACGAGGGCGCGGGAGGGGCAGGTGCAGACTTCGCCTTGGTTGAGGGCGAACATGACGAAGCCCTCGATGGCCTTGTCGAGGTATTCGTCGTCGTGTGCGGTGATGTCGGGCAGGAAGATATTGGGGCTCTTGCCGCCGAGTTCGAGGGTGACCGGGATGATGTTCTCGCCTGCGTATTGCATGATCAGTCGGCCGGTGGTGGTTTCGCCGGTGAAGGCGATCTTGGCGACCCGGGGGCTGGAGGCGAGGGGTTTGCCCGCTTCGATGCCGAATCCGTTGACGATGTTCAGGACGCCGGGTGGCAGCAGGTCGGCGATGAGTTCGACGACGAGGAGTATGGAGGCGGGGGTTTGTTCGGCGGGTTTGAGGACGACGCAATTGCCCGCGGCGAGGGCGGGGGCGAGTTTCCAGGCCGCCATGAGGATAGGGAAGTTCCAGGGGATGATCTGGCCGACGACGCCGAGTGGTTCGTGGAAGTGGTAGGCGACGGTATCCGCGTCGATCTGTGAGATGCCGCCCTCCTGCGCGCGGATGGCGCCGGCGAAGTAGCGGAAGTGATCGACGGCCAAGGGCAGGTCCGCGGCGAGGGTTTCCCGGATCGGTTTGCCGTTGTCCCAGGTCTCGGCGACGGCAAGCGGCTCGAGGCTGTTCTCGATGCGATCGGCGATCTTGTTGAGTATGTTGGCGCGTTCGGTGGTGGAGGTGCGACCCCAGGAGTCGGCGGCGCGGTGCGCGGCCTCGAGGGCCATGTCGATGTCGGCGGCGGTGGAACGAGCCACCGCGCAGAAGGTCTCGCCGTCCACGGGGGAGGGATTGTCGAAGTAGCGTCCTTCGATGGGAGCCGCCCAGTCGCCGCCGATGAAATTGTCGTACCGCGCCGCGAAGGCGACGATGGCCGAATCCGACCCTGGTTTGGCGTAGATCATGGGGCTGGCTCCTCGCGGAATCTCCTGTCGGGGGCAACTATCGCCGCCGAAGGTTGGCGCGAGGTAGGTGTGGGGCCGGGTGATGGGCCCGCGGTCCGCCATCAGGTCCGCAGCGCGGCGTGCAATCGCGCGGCGACCATCGCCCTGCGCGAATCCTCGGGCGGCAGCAAACGCAGGGCGTGTTCGTGGACCGCCACATCACCGGGCGCCTTCTCCCCGAAGGTCACCGCGTGTTCGGGGCGGTCGCTGGCCAGCACCGCGGTGCGCACTCCGACATCGAGGTAGTCGCGCCACTCGGCGACTCCCGGCGTATCCGAATCGGGCAGCAGCGGCCCGCGATACAGCCACACCGCCGAACTCGTGTCACCGGATTCGATGGCGGCCAACAGTTCCACCGCGTCACAGGCCAGCGGTCCGGTGAGGGCGTAGCGGCGGTTGGCGATCTCGCCGCCGGTGGCCCGGCGCAGATGGGAGACATCGGCTTTGAGGGTGCTCGGCGACACCGGACGGTCACCGTAGACCGCCGCGTGCAACTGGTCGGGGGTGTACCCGTCGGGTGCGAGCGCGAGCAGCGCCAGGATCTCGAGTTGACGCGGCGGCAGCGGCACCGGCCTGCCGTCGCGCGACAATCGGGCGGTGCCGAGACATTCGAGGCGAATGCCCGGCGCGGGTTGCGGCCCGGTGGTGCGCAGGAGAGCTTCTGCGGCGACGACCAGTGCGCGCACCGAGGTCATGATGGCCGGATGCGAGCGTTCCCAGCGGCTCGACAGGTCGATCACGCCGACCTGCCGGCCGTCCGGTCCGTGCACCGGCGCGGAGTAACACACCCAGCCGTGTAGCGCGGCGACGAGATGTTCGGCGGAAAAGACCGTAACCGCTCGGTCGGTATGTAGTGCGAGCGATAAACCGTTGGTGCCCATATGGGATTCGTCCCAGCGACCGCCCGGGGCGAAGTTCACCGACTCGCCCTCGCGCCGGATCGCGCGGTCACCGCACATCCACACGATGGTGCCGTTGACGTCGGTCACCGCCGCGACGAACCCGGCATCCTCGGCGATACCGCGCAGCTGGTCACCGAGTTGGCGGATCGGATCGCGCAGCGGGGATTCGGCCCAGCGGTCGGATACGTCGTCGAGTCCCGGCGCCACCGTGCGGGCGGGATCGACGGTATGCAGCGACCGTTGCCAGGATTGCGCGACCTCGTTGCGTAGCAGGGGAGTCGCCGGGGTCAGCCGTGACGCGGTGTGCGCCGCGTTGGCCCATCGGACCCATTCCCTTTCCAGTTCTTTCCGCTGCTGGGTGAGGGTGCGAACAGGTGCCACCTCGAATTACCCCGTCGTTCGTGCGTTCAGTTGTCGGTGGGCGGCCCGGGACCCGGCGTGCGTTCCGTTCCCGAAGCCGCGTCGTGAGCGCGCTCCTCGCCGTCGCGTACTTACACGGATCGATATTCTCATCATGGCGTACCCGCGCAATTCGCGTCACCTCATTTCGCCACGAAAATCCCCGCGACATCGGCGTTCTTGATCGGGGTATCGGCATTGCGCTGCGCACCGCACATGAGGTCGACGGTCACGATGGTCGCATCGACCACGGTGCCCGCGGGTTCGGATTCGGTGCCGGTCTGCTGTTTGACGAACTTTGTGATCGTCACGCGTTTGGTGTCGGGATCCTGCTTGACGTATTCGCTGCAAGGGGTGTCACCGCCCTGGTTCAGCGCCCGTTCGATATCCGTGCATCCGGTCAGCAAGAGGGCGAGCGCCACCGTGGCCAGTCCCGTTCGTGCCATCGTGGCGTCCATCCCGCGCTCCTGTTCGTTCCGGGCGGCATCATGTGGGCCGATGCGCCGACACGAGCGTAGGGCGCGACGCGCCCGGTCCGCACACGAGGTCGCCCGTGCGTTCTCAGGACAGGTAGGCGCGCAGCGGCACGTCGAGTTCGGCGGTGGTCAGCGAGCCGTGATGCCCGACCATGGCCGATTGCAGCGGTTCGATTCCGGTACGCACGACACCGCGCGACCCGCCCGCGGCCACCACCAGATCACCGATGCGGTGTGCGATCTCCGGGGTCACGACCGGGCCGAACCAACCGCGGGCGATGGCCTCGGTCCGCGACGCCACCTCGAAATCCGCGCCGAGCACGGCGCGCCAGGCCGCCGCGACGTCGGTGTGCGCGCCGTCGGCGGTGTAGACATGGCGGGCCCGCGGTTCGCCGCCGAGATGTGTCACACCCTCACGCAGGGTGTCGAGGTGGTCGTAGTCGACCGCCTCGGTCAGTTCGACCATGCCGTGATCGGCGGTGACCAACAGCGCCGCGTCCGGGGGTAGGTGGGCGGCGATCGTGGCGGCGAGCCGGTCGACGTGTTCGAGCTCGAGCATCCAGGCGTCCGAGGAGGGGCCGCGCACGTGCCCGGTGGTGTCCAGGTCGCCGTGGTAGGCGTAGACGAGTGAGCGGTTACCCGCACGCAGGGCGGTGACCACTCCGTCGACCAGATCGCCCACCGACAGACTCGGGCGGAACTCGCAGCCGCGCAGCACGGCCCGGGTCAGTCCCGAACCTGCCTGATAGGAGGGCGCGACCTGGCTGACGGCGATCCCGTCGGCCGCGGCGCGCTCGAAAGCCGTTGCGGTGGATTGGAATCGCTCCGGAACGAGTTCGCGCAGCAGATCCACCGACGGACCCTCGCCGTGTAGACGCCAGCGCAGGGTGTTCACCAGCCGGTCCTGGCCTGGCACCTGGATCAGGTAGCCGACGATGCCGTGCTGTCCCGGCGGCACGCCGACGCCGAGGGAACTGAGGCTCGTGGCGGTGGTACTCGGGAATCCGGCCGTGATCGTGCGCGGCGCGAGTCCGGTGAGGAATGGGGCGGCCTGCGCTCCCGCGGTGAGCGCCTCGGCGCCGAGACCGTCGACCAGCAGCACACACACCCGTCGCGCGGTGAGGCCGAGACCGAGACGGTCCACTTCGCCCGGCACCCCGAGACACGCCAGGACGGAGGGGATCACATCGGACAGGGAGCCCGTCCCGTAGCGGGGCGCGTCGAACACCTCTCCAGCGTGCCAAGCCCGCAGACGGGCGGCAAGGAAATTCAGGCTTGCCCGGTCTCGAACCGGCTGATCTTGCCGTCATGCACCATGAAACGCCAATTGGTGCGCATCGAGCCCCAACGCGAATTGGTGTAGTCGGCGACGAAGGCGGTGCCGCCGTCGTCGACGGAATCGATGCTCATGCGCCCGTTGCTGTCGAAGACCTCCGAGTCGGTCCACTGGGCGAGATTGCGTTCCACGCCGTCATCGGACATGGTCGCGTCATCGGTGAGCAGACCGTAGAAGCGGTCTCGGTCGTGCTCGTTGAGCGCGGTCACGAACTGTTCGACGACCGGATTCAGCGGTGCGGTCATAGCGGTCGCTCCTTTCGAATGTGTCACGCGAGCGGAAGCAACTGTCCGGCATCCACTGTAGGTCGCCGTCGGCGCGACGACCTCGCGCCACGCGTCAGCGACCGGGGCCGATGAGCTCCTTGAGGGTGCCCATGATGTCGTCGACCAGTTCCGGGGTGGTCGTGCCGAGCTGGGCGCTGCGTTTGTCGAGCTGCCCGTCCAGCCACAGCGCGGCCACACCGTGGCCGATACTCCACCAGGTCACGCCGAGGATTTCGGCCTTGTCGGCGGGCAGCAATCCCGCGGCCACCGAATCCGCGATGGCGTCGGCGAGGATGGCGAAGGCGGCGTCGCCCGCCACGACGGTGTCCGCGTGCTTCTCCGGTTGGGACAGTTCCGGGCGGAACATCAGACGGAAGTGGCCGCTGTGTTCGCGGGCGAAGCGCACATAGGCCGCGGCCATGGCCGCGAGGGTGTCCATCGGCGTCGCGGCGGTGGCGTCCCTGGCCGCGGCCAGTTCGGTGGTCAGCAGTTGGAAACCCTGGGTGGACAGCGCCGCGAGCAGGGCGGCGCGGTCGGCGAAGTGGTGGTAGGGCGCGCCGGTGCTGACCCCTGCCTCGCGGGCTACCCGCCGCAGGCTGACCGCGGCGATGCCCTCCGATTCGATCAGGCGCAGGCACGCGTCGAGCAATGCGTCGCGCAGGGCGCCGTGGTGGTAGGTCGTGCGCTTCACCATCCGAGCGTATGCGACCGTCGGCCGCAGGCAGCACGCTGGACAGATAATCTATGCGATGCTTAGATTATCTGAGCGAAGCTCAAATCGAGTGTCGCACCTTCGACACGAAACGAGTAGGCATATGAGCACACGAGTACTCGTCACCGGCGCAACGGGATTCGTCGCGGGCCACTGCATCGCCGAACTGCTCGAACACGGTTACGCCGTGCGCGCCACCGTTCGCGACCTCGGCAGAACCGAAAGCAGGGCGCATCTGACGGCACTGGCCCGTCGCCTCGACGCCGAACTGGATTTCGTCGCCGCCGATCTGGAGCGCGACGCGGGCTGGGCCGAGGCCGTCGCCGGCTGCGCGTACGTCATGCACGTGGCCTCGCCGTTCCCCGCCGCCCTGCCCGCCGACGAGAACGAACTCATCACCCCCGCGGTCGAGGGCACCCTGCGCGTGCTGCGCGCCGCGGCCGCCGACCCGGGCGTCACCCGAGTGGTGCTGACCTCGTCGGTGGCCGCCATCGCCTACGGCCACGATGTCGACGACGTCCGCACCGAAGCGGATTGGTCGGTGGTCGACCGGATCGCGCCGTATCAGAAGAGCAAGACCCTCGCCGAACGCGCCGCGTGGAAGTTCGCCGAGAACCTGCCCGAGGGGCAGAGCCTGGAACTGGCCGTGGTCAATCCGGGTATGGTGCTCGGCCCCGTCCAGTCCGCCACGGTCACCAGCACCTCGCACGAACCCATCCGCCGCCTGCTGGTCCGCGACGCCCCCGGATCACCGCGCACCGCGTGGGCGCCGGTGGATGTCCGCGACCTGGCCGTGGCCCACCGCCTGGCGATGGAGACCCCGGCCGCGGCGGGCAACCGCTACATCTGCGCGGGTTCGCCGGTGTGGATGGGCGAGATGGCGCGGACACTGGCGGCCGAATACAACCGGCGCGGGTTCCGGGTCACGACCCGGGTGCTGCCGGACTGGCTGATCCGCGCGGTCGCCCTCACCGACCGTGGACTGCGGCTGGTGGTGCCGACTCTCGGCCGCGCCGAATCCGTCAGTGCCGACAAGGCAAAGCGTGAACTGGGCTGGACCATGCGCCCGCTCGAGGAGTCCATTCTCGACACCGCCGAGAGTCTCATCGAACACGGCGTCGTGCCCGCACCGCGCAACCGGAAGCGGGTCGGCGCGTCGAAGACGTTGCGGTAGCGGGTCATTGAGCCCGTGCGCACACCACATCCGGCCGTGCGGGTCTTCGCGGTGACGGTCACACAATCGCGTCGCGCCGATCGCGCGTCGGGTGGCGCCCACGCGAGCGGTTGGGTAGACAAGTAACGTGACTGCACAGCGTGTGTTTCGTTTCGGCGTCAATATGGTGGTCCCCAAATCCCGCGGTGAATGGGTCGAGAAGTGCCGCAGGGCAGAGGAACTCGGTTTCGACGTCATCGGCGTCGCCGACCATCTCGGTATGCCCGCGCCGTTCCCGGCGCTGATCCTCGGGGCCGAGGCCACCGAGCGGGTTCGCCTCAACACCTTCGTGCTGAACACCCCGTTCTACAATCCGGTCCTGCTCGCCCGAGAGGTCGCGACCGCCGACCAATTCACCGATGGCCGTATCGAATTGGGCCTCGGGGCGGGCTACGTGAAGACGGAGTTCGAGGCCGCGGGCATCCCGTTCGAGAGCGGCGGACGTCGCGTGGCGCGGGTCGAGGAAACCATCGCCACCCTGAAGGGACTCCTCGCCGACCCCGACCACCGACCCCAACCCGTCCAGCGCCCCACTCCGCCGCTCCTGGTAGCGGGATGGGGCGATCGCCTGCTGTCGGTGGCGGCCGAACATGCCGATATCGTCGCCTTCACCGGAGCGGCGACCGGCGCCGACGGCGCACTACAGCTCGCCGACGCCGACGGCATGTCCGAGCGCGTGGCCTTCGCACGTGGCAAACTCGGCCCCCGTGCCGACGAGGTCGAATTCAACCTGCTGATCCAGCGCGTGGTCCCGCACGACGAACTCGCGGCCTTCACCGCCGACTTCGCCCCGCTGTTGCCGCCGGATCTGCGCGACCACGCCGACAAACTGCCCATCCTGCTCGTCGGCGGACCCGAGGAGATCGCCGACCGCGTCCGCGACCTGCGCGCCCGGTACGGCTTCACCTACATCACCGTTCTCGAGACCAGCATGGAAACCTTCGCCCCGGCCATCTCCCTGTTGCGGGATTAGCCGAGGTCCCGGCCGTCGCGAGGCACACGCGGTCGTGCCGGAGAAGCGAGTGCCTGCGCTCCCGCGCCTGCCGGGCTCATCCCACACCTCGGCTGCCGGGACCGGCGGGCTCGGGCGTCGCGGCGAGCCCGGCGAGGGCGGGCGGTAGCGGCTCCCGGTGCAGCACACCGAGACGCTGGGTGGCGCGGGTGAGCGCGACGTAGAGTTGGGCCGCACCGCGCGGACCGTCGGCCAGTATCCGTTCCGGTTCCACCACCAGGACCGCATCGTATTCGAGACCCTTGGTCTCGGAGGCGGCCACCGCACCCGGGACATCGGGCGGTCCGATGACGACGCTGGTCCCCGCACGGTCGGCTTCCTCACGCACGAAATCCGCTATGGCGGAGGAGATTTCGTTCGCATCGACCTGTCGTGACCAGGGCGGTACACCGCAGGCGCGCACCGATTCCGGCGCTTCGACCTCGGGGGCGAATTCGGCGAGCACCGAGGCCGCGACGGCCATGATCTCCGCGGGGGTGCGGTAGTTCACGCTCAGCGACCGGTAGACCCAGCGACCGGGCACATACGGCCGCATGACCTGCTCCCACGATCGGGGCCCGGCCGCCGACCGCCGTTGGGCCAGATCGCCGACCACCGTGAAGGAGCGACCCGGGCAGCGCCGCATGAGCACCCGCCAGTCCATCTCGGACAGCTCCTGCGCCTCGTCGACCACGATGTGGCGGTATGTCCAATCCCGGTCGGCCGCAGCGCGTTCGGCGAGTTCGCGGGTGTCGCGCTCGAGGAAGCGTTCGGCCAGATCCTCGGCGTAGAGCAGATCGGTGGCCAGTAGGTGATCCTCGTCGTCCATGAGGTCCGCGCGGTCGACCATGAGGTCGAGTACGCCCGCCGCGTACGCGGCCTCGGCCGCACGCGCCTGTTCGGCCGAATCGTCCTGTCCCGGTGCGCGTCCGAGCAGATCCACGAGTTCGTCCAGCAGCGGCACATCCGATACCGTCCACGCCGCGCCGTCGGCCCGCGCCAGCGCCGGATCGGCTCCGGCCGCGCGCAGTCTCTCGGGAGAGGTGTAGAGCTCGGCCAACAGGGTCTGGGGTGTGAGGATCGGCCAGAGTCGGTCGAGTGCGGCGGTGAAGTCGCGATGGTCCGCGAGTTCGGCTGACAGATCGCCGCGCAACTGCTCCCATGCCTCGCGGTCGTCGCGGGTCAGCCAGCCGCGTCCGATCCGTGCGATGGCCCGCTCGGTGAGCACGTAGGTGACGATATCGGTGAAGACCGCGCGTGCCTCGTTGTGTGGCTGTCCGCTCGCTCGCGCCTCCTCCCTGGCCCATTCGGCGGTCTCGGCGTCGATCCGCACCGTGACATCGGCCAGTTCGATCGAGATCGTCGATTCCGGCAGCCGTTGGCGATCGGCGATGGCAGCGGCGAGCACGTCGAGGATGGCGAGCGAACCCTTGATCCGCGTGGCGCGCGGGGCGTCCTCGGCGGTGACGTGCAGTCCGGGCACGAAATCGCCGGTGGTCATGAACACCACGGTGGACTCGCCCAGCGACGGCAACACCCGACCGATGTGACGCAGGAATGCCGGATTGGGCCCGACCACCAGCACGCCGTGGCGCTCCATGCGTTCGCGCTGGGTGTAGAGCAGGTAGGCGACCCGGTGCAACGCCACGACGGTCTTGCCGGTACCGGGTCCGCCCTCGATCACCAGCACGCCGGGGTGCTCGAGCCGGATGATCTCGTCCTGTTCGGCCTGGATCGTCGCCACGATGTCGCGCATGCCCGCGCCGCGGGGCGCGTCGATGGCGGCGAGCAGGGCCGCGTCCCC
Organism: Nocardia arizonensis; assembly: GCF_001310275.1. Classification (GTDB taxonomy): domain Bacteria; phylum Actinomycetota; class Actinomycetes; order Mycobacteriales; family Mycobacteriaceae; genus Nocardia; species Nocardia arizonensis. The sequence goes on along the minus strand of NZ_LGYZ01000048.1, from coordinate 44,327 downwards.
GCGCTCGCCGGCGCCGGGACGGCCGAACACCTCGTCGGTGAAATCGACCACCGTGCGTCCTCGGGTGTGGAAATGGCGGCGTCGACGCATGTTCTCCGCACTCGCCGCGGTCGCGGTGTAGAACGGGCGCGCGACGGGCGCTCGCCAGTCCACCAGCAGCGGTTCGAATTCGTCGGCCTCGTCGAACAGTCCGATCCGGCCGATATATGTGCGCTGACCCGACACGGCGTCCAAGCGGCCGAAGCACAGTCCGTTGTCGGCCACGTCCAGCCGCTTGACCTCCCGGCCCAGCGTGCGCACCTCGACATCGCGGTCGACGGCGCTGCTGCTGTGGCTGCGCAGCGCCGCACGGTATTTCTCGTTCGCTCGCGCGCGCTCGGCGTCGAGGCGTGCGTAGAGCCCGGCCACGTGGTCGCGCTCGGCGCGCAACTCCTCCTCGTACCCCTGATCCGCCACCGGACCCTCACCTCCCTCGGCACGACGATTCGGCACGGTCGCCGATGGCTCGCGCCCCATAGGCATCTCCCTGTTCGCGCTGGTAGTGGTTCCGGCCAGCGATTGTGCGCCATTCCCCCGGCCTTGCCGCAAGCCCCCGGGTGCGCTATACAGTGAAAAGGGAACGAATTCCGAGACTTCCCGATTCGTATTTCCCCATTCCGCCCCACGAGGGCGTTTCCACGGGAGCCGACGGCGCGCCGGGCAGGATCTCGGCGGCCGTACTACGGATGTCGCCCGGGTTGCGCTTCGTCGCCAGGAGACCGTCACCGCGACCGACGTCGCGTGCCGGGGTTCCGGTGGTAATCGCCGTAAAGACGCGACCGGTCGCCGCGAGTTGTTCGACGTGTTCGTGCCTTGGCATCCGACTGTGGCCGTTTCGAACCGCGCTCTATGCAGTGGGGCTCAGGCGTTCGCCGGGCTTCCGAAGGACGCCCGGCCGAGTCGGAAACGAAGGGCTGTAGGGCATTGCGTGTCATGAGCTGTCGACAACCTCTGCCTTGGCCCTTGCCGTTTGGATCCGAACGATCGTCAATGACAGCCGGTAGTAGAGCATTGTTATTTCGATATGTAGTAGTTATGCTACATATGATCTAATGGCAATGACAGGGAGGGAACCATGACAGTAGGGGAGGGCATAGTGCTCAGCGTCGAGAAGCTACGTATGCGGTACGGCGGCACCGATGTCCTGCACGATGTGACGTTCCGGGCGCACCGCGGGGAGGTCCTGGTTCTGCTGGGGCCGAACGGCGCGGGCAAGACCACCACCATCGAAATCTTGGAGGGATTCCGGACTCGATCGGCCGGTGAGGTCGCCGTGCTCGGCGTCGATCCCGCGCACGGCGACGAGAAATGGCGGTCACGTGTCGGGGTTGTCTTGCAGTCGTGGCGGGACCATGGCAAGTGGAGAGTCCGTGAACTGCTCTCCTACCTGGGCTCATTTTACGCCCCATACAGTTCCAATGATGTCCAACGCCCCTGGGACGCAGACGAACTCATCGCGTTGGTGGGACTCGACGAACAGACGAACGTCAAGATCAGCGCATTGTCCGGTGGTCAGCGGCGCCGAATGGACGTGGCGATCGGAATTGTCGGTCGCCCCGAAATTCTCTTTCTGGATGAACCGACCGCGGGCTTCGATCCCGAAGCGCGGCGCGAATTCCACGACTTGGTGCATCGGCTCGCCGACGAACAGCAGACCACCATCTTGTTGACCACGCACGATCTCGACGAGGCGGAGAAGCTCGCGGATCGGATTCTCATCCTGGCCGGCGGGCGTATCGTCGCGGACGGCTCGGCCGACGAGCTGTCTCGACGTGTTGCCACCGACTCCGAGGTGCGCTGGACGGTGGGCGGGCAGCGTTTCGTGGACACGACCGCCGAGTCGACCAAGTTCGTCTATGAGTTGTTCAAGCAGCACGGTGAGCAGGTCGGCGGCCTGGAGGTGCGACGGGCTTCGCTGGAAGAGACGTACATGACGCTGGTTCGCCGGTACGAGTCCGGCCGTAGTGAGGTCGAGGTGCACACGCTGGAGGAGATCACCCTATGAATCCAACCATTGTCGCGATACGGGCCGGCGTGGCCCGCGCTTGGATCGAGTTGCGTCAATCATTCACCAACGCAACAGATTTGATAAATCTGCTCTTATTCCCGGTCCTAATTCTGATCGCGTTGTTCTTCATGCGCGACGGGTCGTTCCACCAGACCGGGCTGAAGCTCGGCGCGTTGGCGTTGCCAGGCGTGCTGGGCAGCATGATCGTGTTCAACGGTTTGTACGGGATCGCGAACTACTTGGTCCTGGACCGCGAGGACGGTACCTTGCTGCGCGCCAAGGTGACACCCAACGGCATGGTGGGCTTCTTCATCGGCAAGATCGGCCTGAGTGCGGGTCAGGTGCTGGTTCAGGTGGTGTTACTGCTGGTCGTGGGCGCGTGGATCGTCGGCGGGATGTCGATCGACACCGTTGGGCACTGGCTGACCTTCACATGGGTGATCGCTCTCGGACTGCTCGCGGTGCTACCGCTGGGCGCAGTCCTCGGCGCAATCCTCGAAGGCCCCCGCGCAACCTTCTTCCTGACCATGCCCCTGATGGGACTCGTGGGAATTTCAGGGATCTACTACCCGATCACCGCACTGCCCGGCTGGTTGCAGGACGTGGCCCAGGTGTTCCCGATGTATTGGGTCGGACTCGGCATGCGCTCGGCACTGCTACCCGCCGATACGGCGACGATCGAGATCGACCACTCGTGGCGACATCCGGAAACCGCCGCCGTCCTGGGAGTTTGGGCAGTGGTCGGGCTGCTGATCGCGCCCACCGTGTTACGCCGGATGGCCCGCCACGAATCCGGGGCGAAGGTCGCGACCCGCCGCGAGAAGGCGCTGCACAGTGCCTACTGAGGCCATCTACAACCGCATCGCGATGCTGCGCGCGGAACGCGGTATATCGCGGCGGGAACTGGCCGAAGCACTAGGGGTGCACTATCAAACGGTCGGCTACCTCGAGCGCGGTGAGTACAGCCCGAGCCTGCATCTCGCGTTGAGGCTGGCGGCCTACTTCGAGGTCACGGTAGAGGTCATCTTCTCCACCGAGCCTTTCCCGCGACTCGGCTCCGCCACCGAGTCTGCCTGAGCGAACGATTGGTCGAGACCGGTACACCCGGTCTCGATCGCGAGCTACCACAACAGCATCCAGCCCGTCGTCGGCGACCTGTCACAGGTCCTGACCTTTCAGGGCGCGGCACACTGAGCAGATACCGAGCGAGGTTCATCGCCCGGGCCAATGCCACTGCGGCCGGTCCAGAATGCCTTGATCGCGGACGAGGGTTTCCTCGTCGGGTTTGAACAGTTCGACAATACTCGAGGTGTTCGGATCGGCCGCACTGGTCAGCGCGTCGATGACTTCATCGGCGTGCGACACGACGATGAGCTGGGTGTCACCGGCCACCGCGGCGATCAGATGCCCCAGCGGCGCGAACAGGTCCGGATGCAGACTGGTCTCCGGCTCGTTGAAGACCAGCAACTCCGGCGGGCGCGGGGTCAGCATCGCGGCGACCAGCAACAGATACCGCCAACGTGCCGTCGGACAGTTCCGCCGCACCCAGCGGACGCAGCAGACCCCTTTGCTGCCAACGCAACTCGAACAGGCCCCTGCTGTCATCGACATCGACACTGCTGCCGGGGAACGCGTCATCGATCGCGTCGTCGAATCGATCGGCATCGCCGATCTCACGGATGGTCTGGATCGCGGCCGCCAGATCCGCGCCGTCCGCGGCCAACACCGGCGTGCGGGTTCCGATCCGAGCGGAACGGGCGGGTGCGTCGATGTCGGTGCGGAAATGATCGTAGAACCGCCACCCGCGCATCCGGTCGCGCAATGCCCACAGTTCCGGCGCGGTGGCAGGGTCGCTGAATTCGGAGAGCATGCTGTCGTAGGGCGCGATCGCGACGCTGCCGGACACTTTCGCCCTGTTTCGGATCAAGACCCGTCCGCCCGCCCGCTCGACCAGAGTCGTGCTGGGACGCGGGACCGGGCCTGCCCACACGGTCTCGGACTTGATCTCCGGATCCAGACCGAACATCGTCCGCATCTCGGCGGGACCGTCGATGAGGCCGCCTGGAACACCGAGATCGATGGCGTATCCGAACTCGTCACCGCCGAAACCCAGCCGCAACGCCACCGGCGTGCGCGACAGGCCTGCTCGGCCCTGCCGCACACTGCGAACACCCTCGCTCGGTCCCGCCCACAAAGTGGAGGGCAATCCGCCCTCCCGAGCCAAGGCTCCCACCGCACCGTTACGCGCGACCTGCGCCAGCAGCCGCAACGACCGGTACAGGCTGGACTTCCCCGCCCCGTTCGCACCGGTGATCACCGTCAACTCGCTCAACGGCACCACCACATCACGCAACGACCGGTAGTTGGCCACACCCAGTGTCCGCAGCATCGACTCTTCCTCCCTCACGCCGCACTCATTGGCAGCCCTACTCGGAGAACCCTCGCTGCAACGAGCCGCACCGCCAGCCAGAGGTCATTAAATGTGATTTACGTCACATTATATCGGGCATTCTGTCGGTCGGACCTGGCATGGTGGCCGGTATGTCTACCTCCGATTCCGTCCTCGGCCGCACCGACTCCACCACGGTGACCGAGGATCAGGTGATCCGGGTGCTCGGCGCTCGCGAACACAATTTGCGCAATGTCTCGCTCGAGATCCCCAAGAACAAGATCACCGTATTCACCGGGGTGTCCGGGTCCGGGAAGTCCTCCATCGTCTTCGACACCATCGCCGTGGAATCCCAGCGCCAGCTCTACGCCACCTTCCCGGCCTTCGTCCTGAATTTCCTGCCGCGTTACGAACGCCCGCACGCGGAGGCCATCGAAGGACTCAACGCGCCGGTCGTCATCGATCAGCAGCCCGTGGGCGGCGGACCGCGTTCCACGGTAGGCACCATGACCGATATCTATTCGATGGTGCGGGCGATCTTCGCGCGCTTCGGAACGCCCTCGGCGGGATTCGTCTACAACTATTCGTTCAATGTCCCGCAGGGTATGTGCCCGGACTGCGACGGTCTCGGCGTCACCGTGCGCGCCGATCCCGACCGGCTGGTGGATCGCGACCGCTCGCTCAACGAAGGCGCTATCCTGCTGCCCGGCTACGCCCCCGGCGGCGGCGAATGGCAACTCTACGGCCGCTCGGGTCGCTTCGACCCCGACAAGAAACTGCGCGATTACACCGACGAGGAATTCCACGATTTGCTCCACGGCTCCGGCGGCAAGGTCGAACTGACCTTCGCCAAGGGCACCTGGAAGGCCGACTACGAGGGTCTGGCCGCGAAATTCACACGCACCCGCCTGCGACGGGACACCTCGACGCTCAGCGCGAAGACCCGCGAGCAGATGCAGCAATTCCTTACCGAAGGGATCTGCGCGAGCTGCCGGGGCGCGCGACTCAATGCGGCGGCGCTGGCCACGAAGATCGGTGAACGCAATATCGCGGACTGGTCCGCACTCCAGATCACCGACCTGATCGCGGTGCTCGACGAGATCACCGACCCGGCCGCGCTCAATCTGACCGACGCCATACGCGTCGCCCTGCGGCGAGTCGCCGATATCGGACTCGGGTATCTCAGTCTGGACCGTGCGACCTCGACCCTCTCCGGCGGCGAAGGCCAGCGCCTGAAAATGATCAAACACCTGTCCAGCACACTGGTCGGACTGACCTACATCTTCGACGAACCGAGCGTCGGTCTGCACCCGCGAGATGTGGGCAGGCTCAACACACTGTTGCGGGCATTGCGCGACAAGGGCAACACGGTCCTGGTGGTCGAACACGATCCCGATGTCATCGGCATCGCCGACCACGTCATCGACGTCGGTCCGCGCGCGGGGATGCACGGTGGCGAGATCGTGTTCCAGGGCAGCTTCGCCGATCTGCGCGCCGCCGATACCCCGACCGGCGCGGGTCTGCGGCGGACGTTCCGGGTGAAGGATTCCTTCCGCGTGGCGACGGGGGAGATGCGTATCGAACACGCCGACGTGCACAATCTCCGGGACGTGAGCGTGGGCATTCCGACGGGCGTGCTCACCTCGGTCACCGGTGTCGCCGGGTCGGGAAAGAGCAGTCTGATCCGGGATGTGTTCGTGCGCAGACATCCCGAGGTGATCTTCGTCGATCAGTCGGCCATCGCGGCGTCGTCACGGTCCACGCCCGCCACCTATCTGGGGCTCATGGACCCCATTCGCAAACTCTTCGCCAAGGCGACGGGGCAATCGCCGGGATTGTTCAGCTTCAATTCCGACGGAGCGTGCGCCCAGTGCGAAGGACGCGGCGTGATCATCACCGAGGTCGCGTACATGGACCCGGTGACCACGCACTGCGATGCCTGCGACGGGCGCCGTTTCTCCGACGCTGTCCTCGAACACCGACTGCGCGGCAGATCCATTGCCGAGGTGCTGGCCATGTCGGCCGAAGAGGCGCTGGAATTCTTCACCGAGAAGGCGCTGAACACGAAACTGCGCACCATGAACGAGGTCGGATTGGATTATCTGAGCCTCGGCCAGGCCATGAGCACCCTGTCCGGCGGCGAACGCCAGCGCATCAAGCTCGCGACCCAATTGCAGAACACCGGAACGGTTTACGTGCTGGACGAGCCGACCACCGGACTGCACATGTCCGATGTCGACACCCTGCTCGCCCTGTTGGACACGCTCGTCGATCGCGGCAACACGGTGATCGTCATCGAACACAACCTGGATGTCGTCGCTCATTCGGACTGGGTCATCGATCTCGGCCCCGACGGCGGACGCGACGGCGGCGAAATCGTGTTCACCGGAACGCCCGCCGCGCTGCTCGACCATCCGACATCGCTGACCGGGGAGTATCTGCGCCGCTACAAGGCGAGCTGAATTCAGCGCGGTCCCGCGTCGGCCAGCCAGCGCGGGAATCCGAGGAGGTCGGCGAGGACCACATCCGCGCCGGCCTCCCGCAGTTGCTCGGCATCGCACGGTCCGGTGACCACGCCGACCGCGACAACCTCGGCCGCGCGGGCGCCGACCATATCGCCAGCGTGGTCACCGACGAAGACCGACGCCCCGTGCGCACGCAGGGCGTCCGCCTTACCCGCCGACCACACATCCCCCACGAGTCGATCGACCTTCCAGCCCAGCGCGTCGACGTGCAATTGCGCGTGCGGCTGGTGTTTTCCCGTGACCACCAGCACCTGCCCGCCGCGATCGTGTACGGCCTCCAGCGCTGCCTCGGCCCCCGCCATCGGCGCGATCTCCGGCACGATCGAGGGATACAGTTCGCGATAGCGGGCCACCAGTGCCGGAATCAGGTCGGTGGGCACGCCGACCTCGGTGAGCAGATTCACCAACGGCGGTCCGAGCCGGGCCGCGAACTTCTGCCCGTCCAGGGGTAATCCGAATTCGGCGCCGACCAGGTCTATCGCCCTCGCGACACCGGGCCGCGAATCGATCAGCGTCATATCCAGGTCGAAACCCACCGTGAACGTCACCGATCGACCCTATCCCCGTTTCCCGCGACACACATATCGCGCCGGATTCACCCCGCCCGATCGCGGCGCCACACGGAGTTGTTCGAGGACGGTGGCCCGTGAGGTGCTGTCGGGACCACCGCCTTGCCGCCGACGTACCCGACCGCGACGACGGTACGTCACCGGCGTGGAATCCGATCGGACTACCGCGAGCCGGAAGTGCGGGCCGACCGTACGGCCCGCGCGTCTACGCATGTGGGTGTCGGTGGGGGTGGGTAGCGTCTTGGCCGTGGAAACTGGGGAACGTATCCGAGAGCTCGCGGACCGCATCGTGGCGTTGCGCGACGCCTACTACCGGGGCTCGCCACTGGTCGCCGACGCCGAGTACGACGCGATCGAGGACGAATTGGCTGAGCTGATCGCCGCGCGCCCGGATCTGGCGCCGGATCCGAATCCGTTGGAGCAGGTCGGTGCGCCCGCGGAGCTGCACGCCCCGGTTCGGCATTCGCGTCCGATGCTGTCATTGGAGAAGGCGACCAAGCCCGAGCAGGTGACGGCGTTCTTCGAACGTTTTCCGGGGCAGTCGGTGGTGGTGATGCCAAAGCTCGACGGGTTGTCACTGGCCCTGGTCTTCGAGGATGGACGATTCGCGCGTGCGGTGACCCGCGGTGACGGCACCACCGGTGACGACGTGACCATGCTGGTGCGGGCATTGGTGGACGGCGTTCCCGACCGGATCGATGTGCCGGGGCGGGTGGAGGTGCGAGGTGAGGCGGTGATGCTGCGGTCGACCTTCCTCGCATACAACACCGCCCATGCGGACAAGCCGCTGATCAATCCGCGCAATGCCGCGGCGGGCACGCTGCGGGCGAAGGACCCGGCAACGGTCGCCGAACGCCGGTTGCGGTTCTTCGGATTCGACCTGGACACCTCCGACGGTGGCGCCGCGGTCGGCTTGGAGGAGGGGCTGCGGGCGGTGGGCGTCGCGGGTGCGCAGATGCGGCTGTGCGCAGATGCCGAGCAAGCGCGGGCGGCGATCACCGCCATCGAGCGAGGCCGTGACGAGCTGGACTACGACCTCGACGGCGCGGTGCTGCGGTTGGCCGACCGTGACGCCTACGCGGCGGCCGGGACCAGGTCGAACTCGCCACGGGGCGCGCTGGCGTTCAAGTTCGCCGCCGAGGAGAAGACCACGCTGCTGCGCGAGGTGATCTGGGATGTCGGCAAGACCGGCAAGATCGTCCCGGTGGCGTGGCTGGAACCGGTGTTCGTGGGCGGCACGACGGTGACGAAGGCGACGCTGGCCAACCAGGAGGTGATCCGCGCCCGTGACATCAAGGTCGGTGACACCGTGTTGGTGCGCCGCGCGGGTGATGTGATCCCGTTCGTGGCGGGCGTGCTCGACGCCGCCGCACGCACGGGCGAGGAACTCGATATCGTGGCGCCTACCGCCTGTCCGTCGTGCGCCCAGCCGGTGACCGAGCAGGGCAACAGCCGAGAATTGTTCTGCACCAACGTCTCCTGTCCCGCGCAGACGGTGCGCAGGCTCATCCACTGGGCGTCGCGGGCGGCGGCCGACATCGATGCCATCGGCCCGGTGTGGATCGAGCGTCTCGCCGAGGCGGGCATTCTGGAGTGCCCGTCGGATTTCTATACCTTGACCAACGAGCGTCTGCTCGAGTTCGACCGCATCGGCGAGGTCTCGGCCGCGCGCATGATCGACTCCATCGATGCCAGTCGCGGGGTCGGATTGCGGCGTGCGCTGATCGGCCTGGCGATCCCGATGGCCTCCGACGGCACGGCCGCCCGCCTGGCACGCGCGGGCTTCGGCTCGCTGGAAGAAGTCGCCGACGCGGGTGAGCAACGCCTCGTGGCGGTGGAGGATATCGGACCCAAGGTCGCCGCCTCCCTGGTCGAGCACCTCACTCGTCTGCGCCCGGAGCTGGAGCGGTTGCGTGCGGCGGGTGTGTCACTGGACGTGCGCGAGGAAGACCTTCCCCCGGTGATCGCCGCGGGTGCGCCGCTGGAAGGCAAGACCGTGGTGATCACCGGCGCGATCAGCGACCCGCGCTCCGGGGAGAAGGTGGCGCGCCCGACATTCCAGCGCCTGTGCGAGAAAGCGGGCGCCACGGCGGCGTCCTCGGTCTCGGCGAACACCGACATGCTCATCACGGGCGCCGGGGTCGGTGACAGCAAGCTGGCCAAGGCGGAGAAGCTCGGCGTCGAGGTCGTCGACCAAGGCGAAGTCTGGAACCTGCTGATCACCGCCAAGATCGTCTGATCAAGGCGCCGGACGCAATTGGTGGTGTTGTCGGCGGATTTCAATTGTCATGGGAGGGAGGGGCCCGCAGGCGCGAAGTCGTCACATTCGGTCACTTGCCGACCCGCGCCTGCGACCACGGCCGCAGCAGGTTCTCCTCGGTGGAAGGGCCCACCCGCCACTCGGCGATCCACGGACCGGTGCCCTCGCTCTGGTCGATCACGCCCTCCTCAAGCCACCGGAAGCGACCGTCGAGCACGTCGTGGGCCGCGCGCGTGTCCTCGTCGTCGGTGTTGTCCCACAACGAGTCGAACAGCCCGCGCACCCGAATTCGCGCCTGACGGCAGAAAACATCGGCCAGTTCCTGGGCGGCCTTCCCTTCCGGCGCGCCGTCGGCGCGCTCGGCCTGCGCCCGTACGCAGGCCGCCGACATCGCGAAAAGTTCCGCGCCGATATCGACGAGGCGACCCAGGAACACTTGTCGATACTCGAGCTTCGCTTGCCAGCGCGCCATTCCGTACATCAGTGCGCGGGCCTGTTTGCGGGCCATCCGCTCGACGAAACGCATATGTTGCGCCAGCGGCCCGAATTCACTGAACGCGGCCGGCACTGCGCCGGATCCGACGGCCAGCTGCGGGAACCATTTCGCGTAGAAGCCGCTTGCGCCCACCGCCGCCTTGACCTTCTCCTTGAACTCCGCGTGCCGGTCGACGAGTGCTCCGGCGGCCGCCATATGCGCGTCGGCCATCTCGCGGGCGATGAGCAGTCGCATGATCTCACTCGAGCCTTCGAAGATCCGGTTGATCCGCAGATCGCGGACCAACTGCTCGGCGCCGACTGCACGTTCTCCCCGCGCCCGCAGCGACGCCGCCGTCTCGTATCCGCGACCGCCACGAATCTGCACGAGTTCGTCGGAGATCCGGCAGCCCATCTCCGAAGCCCACAGTTTGGCGAGTGCCGCCTCGATACGGATGTCGTTGCGGTTCTCGTCGCACATGGTCGCCGAGAGGTCGAGCACCGCGTCCAAGGCGTAGGTCGTCGCCGCGATATAGGCCACTTTGGCCGCCACCGCGGCGTGCTCGCCGACCGGTCGTCCCCACTGCACGCGCACGGAACTCCATTCGCGTGCGATCTTCAGCGACCACTTGGCCGCCGCGCTGCACAGCGCCGGAATCGCGAGGCGACCGGCATTGAGCGTGGTGAGCGCGATCTTCAACCCGTCGCCTTCGCGGCCGATCAGATTCTGCCGGGGTACGCGGACGTTGTGCATGCGGGTCACGCCGTTCTCGAGGCCGCGCAGGCCCATGAACGAATTGCGCCGCTCTACCGTGACGCCTTCGCTGTCGGCTTCGACGACGAAGGCGGAGATCCCGCCGCGGCGCCCGTCGCTCTTCGGCACCCGTGCCATCACCACCAGCAGTTCCGCGACCACGCCGTTGGTGGTCCACAGTTTGACGCCGTTGAGCTCGTAGGCTTCGCCGTCGGCGGTGGGGGTCGCGGTGGTGGCCATCCGGGCCGGGTCGGAGCCGACATCGGGCTCGGTGAGTAGGAACGCGCTTATCGCGCCTTGTGCGCAACGCGGTAGGAATCTGCGCTTCTGCTCCGGGGTGCCCGCCAATTTCAGCGGTTCCGGGACGCCGATCGACTGGTGCGCGGACAGCAGCGCGCCCAAACTCGGGTGCACCGAGCCGACGAGCATCAGAGCCTTGTTGTAGCCGACCTGGGAAAGGCCCTGTCCGCCGTATTCCTCGGGAATCTTCAGGCCGAAGCAACCGAGTTCGGCGAGGCCGCGCACGTATTCGTCCGGTATGCGGTCCTGCGCCTCGATCACGCTGCCGTCGAGGGTTTCGCAATAGGCCCGGAGCCGAATCAGATAAGCGTCGGTCTTGGCGGTGTCTTCCGTACTTGGCCGCGGAAACGGATGGATCAGGTCCACCCGGAAGCGGCCGAGGAACAACTCCTTGGCGAAGGACGGTTTGGACCAGGTGGTCTCGCGAGATTCCTCGACCAGCTGGCGGGCCTGTTCCTCGGTGGCATCGACTTTCCCGGCAATGGACATAAGCCCTCCTCGAATAGTGACGACGATCACAGTCGGGCGCAAGGGCTATGTTACTCGGCGGTACAGCACACCGGTGCGGAACTGCTCCTGCTCACGAAATGCAAGTGGTGGGACGAATCCCGGCGGAATCGGCCGGACACAACTACCTGATCCTCGACGCACAAGGACCGAGTCGCCGCGGACCGCCCGTTCCGCTCGGCGGACACCGCCACCGCGGCATGAATGTGCAGGTCTTCGCGAAATGTGAGGGTGACATGACCCGGGCATCGGAAGCGTTGCCCGGCAGCGTGCACGACACCGGAGCGGCATGGATCTGGCAGATATTCCGCGAACTCGAACACGCAGGTCCGATCGCGTTGGCCGACGAAAGGGATATCACGGCGCGGACTGGGCTCTCACCCCTACCCGGGCAAGGACGAACCCGCCGCCGGAGAATGGTCGACTATCGGTGAGAGTCGAAAAGTAGCGGCCCGGCGAGCGAGGCCCCCGCACCTCACGTCGCCGGAGGGTTCTGACGTGGTTTGGACCGGTGCTCAGAAACAGAAGACGACGCTGCCGAATGGCACGCAGATAGTCACCGATCCGGTCTGATTCACCCCCGGGAGGTTGGACGAGGGTGTGGCGGCAGAGGCCATCGGTGCGGCTATGGTGCCGAGGGACAGGGTAATGGCGGTTACGGCGGCCGCTCTCTTGAGTTTGGTAGACATCGGGAATCCTTCGTTCGAATCAGCTACTTCCTGGAAAACTTGCGCTACTCAGTGTTCGCTGTGAACAGGCGAGACTCCAGACATGAAAAGATCAAGTCCGGGCGGAGGACGTCTCATCGCCATTACAAGACGGAATTCGCGCCGTTACACGAGACATGTTCCGTATCCGTACGTGACGTTCGCAACGCGGGGCCGCCGCCGCTCCCGCGGAACTTTCGGTTCGCCGTGACGTCTCGGTAACCATGACCATCGGCACGTCACCGTGCCGGAATCATCGGTCCTCGCGAAGCCGGTCTCGCCAGAGGCGAAGCAGACATGACGGGCGACGTGGTCGCTACCCTTCAGGCGCGGCGCACGCCCGCGATCCACCCGACAGAAAGGCCGCCGCGCATGGCATCGGACCCGAACTCCCGCCTGCTCGCATTCGTGCGCCGCACCGCCGAGACGGTGCCCGCCTACCGGGCCTTCCTGGACGAGCGCGGGATCGACCCGGCGGGGATCGTCGACGCCGCGAAGTTCGCGAGCCTGCCGCTGGTTACCAAGGACAATTACCACCGCCGCTATCCGCTGCCGCAGCGCTGCCGCGACGGACAACTCACCGGATGCGACGTGATCGCGGTTTCCTCCGGCTCGACGGGCATACCGACCTATTGGCCGCGCGCGACCGAGGACGAGACCGCCGCGACCGCGCGGTTGCGTCAGGTGCTTCGTGACGGTTTCGCCGCCGAGCAGCGGCGTACCCTCGCCGTGGTGTGCTTTCCGCTCGGCACCTGGGTCGGCGGAATCTTCACGCTCAACTGCCTGCGTCGCCTCACCGCCGAATTCCCGGCGACCGTCATCGCCCCGGGCAACAACAAGACCGAAATCCTGCGCGTGGTCCCCGAACTCGGCGAATTCTTCGATCAGGTGGCGCTTTTCGGCTATCCGCCATTCCTCAAGGACGTCATCGACTCCGGCGCACGCGAGGGGGTGGACTGGTCACGTCTGGCGGTGAAGATGGTATTGGCCGGTGAGGTCATCAGCGAACACTGGCGCGACCTCATGGCGGCGCGCACGGGAGCCGATCCCGTGCGCGATATCGCCGCCCTCTACGGCACCGCCGACGCGGGCATACTCGGCAATGAGACACCGCTGAGCGTGAGCGTGCGGCGGTTCCTGGCCGAGCGCCCCGTGCTCGCGCGCGATGTGTTCGGCAGCGAGCGGCTGCCCACCCTGCTGCAATACGATCCCGAGGATCGGTTCTTCGAAACCGTCGACGGCACATTGGTATTCACCGCGGATTCCGGTGTGCCGCTCGTCCGGTACCACATCGCCGACGACGGTGGTGTGCTGGCGTACGAGACCGTGATCGAGCGCTGCCGCGCCGCCGGATTCGAGCCCGCTCCCGGGCCGGACCTGCCATTCGTCTATGTTTTCGGCCGCGCACTCCACGCGGTTTCCATCTTCGGCGCGAATGTGTTTCCCGAGACGGTGACGATCGGTCTCGAGCGCGACCCGATCAGCGCGTGGGTGACCGGCAAATTCGTCCTGGAGGCGGGGGAGGACGCCGAACACGACAGACGCCTGCGCGTGACGGTGGAACTCTGCCCCGACCAGAGCGGGAACGCGGAGCGGGCACGGACCGTGGCGGCGGCCATTCGTGACGAATTGGTCCGGCGCAACAGCGAGTACGCGAACTACGTTCCGGTCGACCGGCATCTGCCCGATGTCGAACTGCGCCCGGCCGGCGATCCCGAGTACTTCCCGATCGGTGTGAAGCATCGTTACACCCGGTGAGTCGATCCTCGATTCCGGTGTGCGGACGCGACGTTGCCGTCCCGGGCGACGGATCGGACACCGCGCGGCGGTGATTCACGTGGAACTGCGAATGCAGTCACTGCCCGTTCCCGTCGATCGACGGGAACGGTTGCGGGCGAACGCATTCCGGACTTCGTTGCAGGCCGTGCCGATTCGCATCGCGCGCTGACGCGCCGCGTCGTCAGCCCCGAGCGAGCTCCTGCGGGAATGAATGGTGCTCGTGGGCGATCACCCAGCGACCCTGTTCGCGGCGCAGACCGAAGCTCAGGCGCAGCCGCTGCGACGGGTCGCGGGCGAAATCCTCCGCGGTCCCGCACAGGAGCAGGGCGTGGGCGAAAGCGACGTCGCCGCCGACCTCCACCTCGAGGGAGACTATGTCGAAGGTCGCTCCCGTTGCCTGCCATTCGAAGAACGCGGGCCACACCGCGCGGTAGGCGTCGACACCGCGGACGCCCTCGTGCGGCGGCGGCACATCGAACATCACGATATCGTCGCTGTGGTTCGCGATCGTGCCGTCGATATCGCCCGCGTGCACGGCGGCAGCCCAGCGTTCGATCAGGATCCTGATCTGTTTCTCATCATCCGACATACAGGCTGTCCCCTTTCGTCTGCGGTCGCCGAGCCGACGGCGGACCGAAGCTTTCCGAAGAGACTGCCGAAAACCGCTCGATCACGCAATGGGAAGTATCTGCGAAAAGCGGATTCCACCGCAGAGGGGTGCCGCCGCCGAATCGCAGGGGCGTGCGCGGGAAGCGGTTCCGCGAAAGGTCGATTCGGGCGCAGGGGCCGGGTGAGCTCGGAAGACCCGAGCCGACCGGGCCCCACCCGTCCCGGATCGTCGCGAGAATGCTTCTGCGCGCGAGTGTTCCGCGTCGTCTTCGTGGTCGCTCGACAGGCATCGCCGCGCTCTCACTCGTCATCGGACAACCGCCGGGCGCATGCCGGAGGCGGGCCGCGCCGGCGGGCGAGCCCGGACCCCGCCGTCGGGTTACTGTCGCCGCAGGCCGAGGAGGGATTCGGCGAGGGTTTGGATCTGGCCGACGTATTCGGCGAATACGGCGGGGGCGTCGCAGAGGCGGTCGAGGCTGCCCCGCGTGAGGGTGTAACCGACGGCTTCGGCGACGATGCGCGGGGGAACCACCGCCGTGACGGTGCCGAGGTCGAGTTGGCGTTCGAGATAGCGGGTGAAGCGGCGGATCGGGCGTTGCGCGATCTCTTCCGCGAGGGGGGCCAGGCGCGGGTCGACGGCGCCGCGTTCCTCGATCAGGCGCAGTAACGGTCCGGCGGCGCGGATGGCGGCGGCGAAGGATTCTATGGTTGTGCGCAACATGGTTCGCGGTTCGTCGGGCTCGACATCGGGTTCCTGGGCGGTGAGGAAATCGTCGCGCACGCGGGTGGCGAGGGCGTGGAAGATCTCTTCCTTGGAGGCGAAGTACACATACAACGTGGCCCGGGAGACGCCGGCCTCGGCGGTGATGGCGGCGACAGTGGTGTTCGAGTAGCCGCGCTCGGCGAAGACGCGAGCCGCCGCGTCGAGCAGTGCGCGATATCGGTCGGTCTGCGACCGTTCGCGCGCGCCGCGGACCGCCCAGGTGGAGTGGGTCACGAAGCCCATCGTGGTTGACGTTGACGTCAATGTCAACGAGACTTCGGGGTATGCGTGTCGCAGTGGTGAACCGAGGAGAGATCGCGGTCCGGGTGCTCCGGGCAGCGCGCGAATACGGTTACGAGACCCTGGCCGTCCACACCGACGACGAACCGGACGCCGCGCATCTGCGGCTCGCCGACGACACCGTGCAGCTACCCGGCCGCGGCGCCGCGGCCTATCTGGACGTGACCGCGGTGGTGGCCGCGGCGCGGAAGGCGGGCGTCGGCACCCTGGTCCATCCAGGATACGGATTCCTCAGCGAGAGCGCGGATCTGGCGGCCGGGTGCGCGGCCGCGGAGCTGGTCTTCGTCGGTCCGGCGCCCGATGTGCTGCGGGTGTTCGGTGACAAGATCGCCGCACGAGCCGCTGCCAAACTGGCGGGCGCACCCGTCTTGCCCGCGACCGCGGCGGGCGGCGATTTCGAGGAGATCGCGGCACTGCTCGGGCGTTATCCCGACGGCGTGATGGTCAAGGCCGCGGCCGGTGGCGGCGGGCGCGGTATGCGCGTGGTCCGCGACCCGGCCGAACTGCGGGCCGCCTACGACCGTTGCCGCGCCGAGGCGCTGGCCGGATTCGGCGATGACACCGTCTACGCCGAGGCCCTGGTACCCGCCGCCCGACATATCGAGGTGCAGATCGTGGCGGACGGCCGCAATGCGCTCGCGGTGGGCGACCGCGATTGCAGTGTGCAGCGCCGACATCAGAAACTGGTCGAGATCGCGCCCGCGCCTGCGCTGAGCGAGTCGGTGCGCGAGCGATTGCACCGCGACGCGGTGGCCGTCGCGGAATCGGTGCGATGCCGGGGCGTGGTCACGGTGGAATTCCTGGTCAGCGGCGAGAATGCCTGGTTCCTCGAGGTCAATCCACGATTGCAGGTCGAGCACACCGTCACCGAGGAGGTCACCGGACTGGATCTGGTCGGCCTGCAATTCGGTCTGGCGCGGGGACGCAACCTCACCGAACTCGGGCTCACCGGCGCCGACGACGATCAGCCCGCGCCCGCGCCGCGCCGCTGCGCGGTGCAGGCCCGAGTCAATGCCGAAATCCTCACCGCCGGTGGGGAAGTGCTGCCCGCCGGCGGCATTCTCACCCAATTCGCCGCGCCCACCGGCGCCGGCGTGCGGGTCGACACCGCCGCCCATCCGGGTATGCGTCAAGGTACCGCCTTCGACTCGCTGCTGGCGAAGATCGTCGCCGCGGGCCCAACGCATCGCGCCGCGCTGCGCCGATGTTCGGACGCGCTTGCCGAAACCGTCGTCACCGGCGTCGACACCAACCTGCACCTGCTCCGCGCGATACTCGCCGAACTGTCCGAATCCGCCGACCGGTCCGACATGCCCGCGATCACCACCTCGTGGTTCGAGTCGCGATTCACCGAACTGCTGGCCGCGGCGGCCGATCTCGGCGGCAACGCCGCGGCGGATCTCGGCGGCACCGCCGCCGGGCACAGCGGGTCCGGCCCGACGGCCGACCCCGCGCTCGCCGAGCACGAACGCGCCGAGCGCTCCCCGATGGGCGCCACCGTGGTCACGCTCGCCGCGCCGGGCACGCTCGTCGCTGCGGGGGCCGAGGTCGCGGTGCTCGAGGCGATGAAGATGCAGCACGTGGTGCGCTCGGCGGAGTCGTTGCGGATCGTGCGGCATCTGGTCGCGCCCGGTGACACCGTCGACCCGCACGCGCCGCTGCTGATCTGGGAGCCCGCCGAATTCGACAGCGCCGAAGCCGATTCGACCGCCGTCGACCTCGACGCGATCCGTCCCGACCTCGCCGAGGTGCGCGACCGACATGCGGGCACTCTCGATCCGGCCCGCACCGACGCCGTCGCCAGACGCCACCGCCTCGGCCGCCGCACGGCACGGGAGAACATCGCCGATCTGGTGGATGCGGACAGCTTCGTCGAATACGGCGGGCTCGCGGTCGCCGCGCAGCGTGCGCGCCGCGGATTGGACGATCTGATCGCCAACACCCCCGCCGACGGGCTCGTCGCCGGCGTTGCCACGGTGAACGCCGAACGGTTCGGCCCCGACGCGAGTCGCGCGGTGGTCCTGTCCTACGACTACAGCGTCCTGGCGGGCACCCAGGGTATGCGCAATCACCTCAAGACCGACCGCATGCTGGAGATGGCGCACGAACAGCGACTTCCGGTCGTGTTCTTCACCGAAGGCGGCGGCGGGCGTCCCGGTGACACCGACCATCCCGGCATCTCCGGACTCGATGTCACCACCTTCCGCGCCATGGGCGCGCTCTCGGGCCGGGTCCCGCTCATCGGCATCGTCTCGGGACGCTGTTTCGCGGGCAATGCCGCACTGCTCGGCATGTGCGACGTGGTGATCGCGACGCCGGAGGCGAATATCGGCATGGGCGGTCCGGCCATGATCGAGGGCGGCGGGCTCGGGGTCTACCGCCCGGAGGACATCGGCCCCGTCGAGGTCCAGCGCCGCAACGGCGTCGTGCACATCGTGGCCGCCGACGAGGCCGAGGCCGTCGATATCGCCCGCCGCTGTCTCGGCTACTTCCAGGGGCCGGTGGACGGCTGGACCGCGCCCGACCCCCGGGTGGCCCGGCACGTGGTGCCCGAAGACCGCCTGCGCGCCTTCGATATTCGCGCCGCCATCGAATCGGTCGCCGATCTCGGTTCGGTGCTCGAGCTGCGCCGGGACTGGGGTATCGGCATCGTGACCGCGCTGGTGCGGATCGAGGGCCGCCCCTTCGGTCTGATCGCCAACGACTGCCACCACCTCGGCGGCGCCATCGACGCTCCCGCCGCCGACAAGTTGAGCGTGTTCCTCCGCATGTGCGACGCGCATCGATTGCCGATCGTCTCCCTCTGCGACACACCGGGTTTCATGGTCGGACCGGAGGCCGAGAAACAGGCCACGGTAACCAAGTTCAGCCGTCTGTTCATCGACGCGGCGGCCATGACGGTCCCGTGGGGCACGGTCATCCTGCGCAAGGGCTATGGACTCGGCGCACAGGCCATGGCGGCCGGGTCGTTCCGCGCTCCCCGTTTCGTCATCGCGTGGCCGACCGGCGAGATCGGCGGTATGGGTCTCGAAGGCGCCGTGCGGCTCGGGTTCGCGAAAGAACTGGCCGCGATCGAGGATACGGACCAGCGTGCGGCGGCCTTCGACAACCTGGTGGCCGCCGCCTACGCACACGGAAAGGCGCTCACCGCCGCCACCGTGCTCGAACTCGACGACGTCATCGACCCCGCCGACACTCGCCGTTGGCTGCGAACCCTGCGCTGATCACGGTCTGGGCGATGCCGTCGCCGTCGCCGGAGGGGATCACCTTCTCGATGGCCCCGGTCAGCGTGGACATCACCTTGTCGAGATAACTCATGGGTTGCTCCTCGAGCCCGAATCGTGCGTCCGCCGCGATCGGCCGTGCACCAGGTCGGCGAGCCGCTTCAAGGACTCGCGATTGCGCGGAATCAGCGGCAGCCCCTGGACGGCGGTGGGCAGCACCCGTCCCGGTCCCGCGCTGACCTTCTCCGACAGCCGGATCTCGGTGCTGTCGAGCGGGTCCGGCCGCACGTCGATGCGTATCCAGGCCGCGCCGACCGGCCAGGACCGCGCGTGCAGTTCCAGTGATCGCGGTGCGTCGATGTCGATGACCTCTGTGGTGTCGTTCAGGGTGAACGGCCACGGTCCGACGCTGTGGTGCAGGCGCGCGCCCGGATGGGGCCAGGTGTCGTCGACCTCGCGCATGTGGGAGGCTCCGACGACCCACAGCGGGTAGAGCCAGCCGTCGGACAGCACGTCGAATACGTCCTCGGGCGAGGCCTGCACGGTGATGGCGACTTCCACGGCTCCGTCGTTGCCGTCGGCTTCCGTTGACATGGGTCCTGCACCTCCTCGATGGTGGGGATCGGGCTTCGCCGCGCGTCCTACCCCCGACCCGCGGGCCCAAACTCGGTATCCGTGCGAGAGGCGGGGATGCCGTCCGCGCCGCGGGCACGGCGGCGGCGCGGACTCGAGTGAGTCTCGGTGGTGTCACCGGGGATTCTCGGACCCGCCGAGCCCGCACGGCGGCACCGGGATCAGTCGGAGATCGCGTCGACTCCGCCGACGAACGGCAGTTCGGCGATGCGGGCGGCGGCCCGCCGCGTCGCGCCGATGGTGACCGGACTCGGAAAGTTCCCGTGGATGATCATGGCGCCGACCAACTTCAGTCGGTGCGCGAATACGGACTGCGCGAGATCGCCGATTCGCGCGGAACTCGAAGAGAACTGGACTCGATACACGGTCGCATCGTCGTTCACGGATTCCGCCTCTCACTCGACCTGACTTCGTTCTTTCGCCGTCAAGCAGTTCGATCAGCGGCACATGTGGCCCTTCTGTGCCGTTTCGAGCGACTTCGCGTTCGCGAGCTCACATCGATGGGCCAGGATTCGAGCATCGCAGCACGCCGCGCCGGTGTCAGTACATTGAGCGAACTGTTATCCGGGCCGAGGAGCCGAATAGCGAAGAGTTGCCGTGGATTCGGCCGATGTCCGATACGGTGCGTCGACCCGACACGTCAATGAAATCACCTGGTCAGCGTCCGGCGCCGTAGCCTGCGCCCCCGGCGGGGGGGTCTGTGTGATTCGGTCGGTGACCGGTTGCCCTGCGGCTGCGCGATCGTCATCCAGTCGCAATAATTCCTCGGTGTTCGATTATGAGGCGACGAATCCGGCTGCGAAGGGCGGCTTCTCACGGCGCACCGGGAAGTTCTGGTTCTGGTTCGCCGACCAACGGTGGCAGTGGTCCGACGAAGTCGCCGCCCTGCACGGCTACGCTCCCGGTCAAGTGGAACCGACCACTCGGCTGTTGCTGACGCACAAGCATCCCGACGACCGTGCCGAGGTCGCCGACACGCTGAGCCGCGTCGTGGAGACCGGTCTGCCCTTCAGCAGCCGCCATCGCATCATCGACACGAGCGGCGCCACCCGCCACGTCCTCGTCGTCGGCGACCAACTCCACGACCCCGACGGCGCCCTCGTCGGCACCACCGGCTACTACATCGACGTCACCGACACCATCGCGGCCGAACAGGCCATCGTCGTGGACGAACAGTTGCCGGAGCTGGTCGCGGCGCGCGCGGCCATCGAGCAGGCCAAAGGGGCGTTGATGCTGGCCTACGGTATCGGCGCCGACCAGGCGTTCAGTCTGCTGGTGTGGCGGTCCCAGGATACCAATGTCCGGGTGCGGGTGCTGGCCGAGAAACTGGTCGCCGCCCTGAGTCACCTCGAGGGCGCGACGGCGCAGGTTCGAACCAGATTCGACCACCTGCTGCTCACCGTGCACGAGTAGGGTGGGCGCGGTCGGTCACCCGATCGGCGGCGGTGGTCGTGGCGGGCGCGTACGAGATCGCGCTGGTGAATCCGAGGTGGCGGATTCGCACACACGCCACCGGGCAGACCACGTCGACGCGGCAGCGAATGCGAAGACGCGCGAAGTGCTCGAGGCAGCGCGTCGAACACTCGCTTGTCGCCCTGGTCGCGGGCGCGGGTATGGGTCTGCACCAGCTCACCGGGTCCGCGGTCTGGGACGCATTCGGGTCGATACTGGTGGGCCTGCTACTCGGCACGATCGCGGTGGTGCTGATCGATCGAAGCCGGCGATTCCTGACCGGCGAACCCGGCTCGCCGGAACTGCGCGCCGCCGCCATCGCCCGAATCGAGCGCATGCCCGCGGTGGCGTCGGTGCGATTCGTCCGACTGGAATACGTCGGGCCCCGAAAACTCTTCCTCGTCGCGAGCGTCGACCTGGTCGGCGACCCGGCGGAATCCGGTGTCGCGGTCAGACTCCGTGAACTCGAGCGGGAACTGGAAAGCGACCCCTTCATCGCCGACGCCGTCCTCACCGTCGCCGAAGCCGTCTGAACGCGATACAGCGATACACCGTCACCGAGCCGCCGCGTCGGAGAGACCGTCGCCCGTGCGCCCGGTGATGACCGGTACGAGCGACGACGCGGTGAGAGCGACGGTTCGGTCGCTGTCGTGTGCCAGATCCCGGACGACGTCCAGCGCCAGAGTTCCCGGCAATTCGGCGAGCGCTTGGGTCACCCGTAACCGTGCCGCGGGGTTCGCGTCAGGCGCGGCGAGCTCGTCGACGAGCGCGGTCATGATCCGGTCGGCGTGATCGGGATCCAGCGCAAGCGCTCCCAGTACCTCGGCGGCCTCGACGTCGTTGACCCCGTCGACCACCATCGCGACGAGCAGCGGTGCGGCCGTGATCGCGCCGTAGGCACCGCAGGCCAACGCGGCGTGCGCGCGCACGGTCGCGTCGGGGTCGCCGAGTGCGTCGGACAGTGCCGCGGCGGCCTCGTCGCCGGGAATCTCGGCGATCGCCGAGACCGCGCGTCGCCGTACCGTGACGTCGTCGGAACGCAGTCCCGCGCGCACGCTCGCGACGC
This sequence comes from Nocardia arizonensis, assembly GCF_001310275.1. Taxonomy (GTDB): domain Bacteria; phylum Actinomycetota; class Actinomycetes; order Mycobacteriales; family Mycobacteriaceae; genus Nocardia; species Nocardia arizonensis. The sequence goes on along the minus strand of NZ_LGYZ01000048.1, from coordinate 21,969 downwards.
CCTCGGCGCCTGACCTTGCCAGTGCCCAGCGCAAGGCGCCCGCCACATTCGGATCGGATTCGCTCAGGATCGCCGCGGCCAGCAGATCGGTGGGCACCGGCACGTCCTCGACGGGTGTCAACACCGTCTGCTGGCGGCGCGCTGGATCGGAGGAATTGAGCCCGCGCAGGAGTTCGGTGATGCGCAGCGCGCTCTGCCACTCCGAGGACGCCGACGCGCGGACGGCCCGGAGCCGCTCCAGGAGCTCCTGTTCGCGCTCGATCCGCTCTTCGGTTCGCCGGATGAGGTCACCGATCAGCGCGGACGGTGTGAACGCCGGATCCTCGAGCGCGCGGGCGACCTGACGCAGCGACAACCCGAGTGAACGCAGACTCTCCACGTGGAATATCCGGCGAATGTCCTCGGTGGAGTACTCACGGTAGCCCGCGACGGTCCGGCCCGTCGGCCGCACCAGGCCGATCGCGTCGTAGTGACGCAGCATTCGGGCGCTCACACCCGAATGCCGTGCCACGTCACCGATCAGCACGCCGACCGCTCCGCCCGCGGGCCGAGCGCGGCGACACGTCTCGCCGCCGCGACGGCCGATTCGAATTCGGCGTCCGGGTCGAGCAGGAGCCGCTCGGTGGCCGACGCGTGCGCGCGCACCGCCTCGTCGTCACTGGCCGTCGCGGCCCGTATGACCGGGACGGAAACGTCCGCCAATGCGACGAGCGCCCGGCTCAGACTCAGCCGCATCTCCCGGTCGCCGCGACCGAGTTGGGTGGCCAGTTCCTCGGCCAGCGCCCTCCTGTCGTCATCGGGCACGAGGATGACGGCGGCCCGCCACGCGCTTCGCGCGACATCGTCGTCGGCATCGCACAGCAGCGCACGGCTGATCGCGGGCCATACCCCGCGGTCACCGATCTTGGACAAGGTATGCAGTGCCTGACTGCGGGCCTGGGGCAGGTCGGAACGAAGCTCCGCGCGGAGTCCGGGCACGGTGAGCCTCGCGGGCATACGGACGAGGGCCCACGTGAGCATGTCGCGCACGAAGAAGTCCGGTTCGATCGCGCATCGTGCCAAGAGCGCGTCGATGAGATCGGGATCGGCCCGGGTGCCGATCGCCAATGCGGCCCGCAGCCGAGTCGAGGCGTCCGCCGCGGCCAACGCGTCACGCGAGCGAGCGTCGGATGAATCGCTGTGTGTCGAATCGATGGTGCTCACCTCCTGCGCCAAGTGAAGACCTTGTCACGATGTCAAGGTCAAGCGCCGCCGTCCCGCGCCCCTCGGCCGCCGCGCCGGTGACGGCACACGGTGCGAATGCGCAGATGACGAATGACACCCGGATCGAGGTCTTCTCCATCCTGTGTTGCCATCGGGATGCGGGGAGACTGTTCGCTACGCCTGTCACGCACCCGCGAGGCCGGGTCGCATTGTCGAGCCCCGCCCGCGACGCGCACCAGAACACCCTGTGGCAGCGGGCACGAAGGGAGCCGAACGATGGACCGCAGGCAAACTCATCTGTCCCAGTCCGACCTGTTCTCCTGGAACATGGAGCGTGACCCGGCCCTACGTTCGACGATCGTCACGGTGCTGTTGCTCGACGTCGACCCCGACTGGGATCGTCTGGTGCGCACGATCGATCGCGGCACTCGGGTCGTGCCGAAATTGCGCGACCGGTTGGTCGGCGTGCCGTTCGGTCTCACCCCGCCGCGGTGGGAAGCCGATCCGCATTTCGATTTGCACTGGCACGTGCGTCACGCGGCGCTGCCGCGCTCCTCGAACCTGTCGGCGGTCCTCGAATTCGCCCGCACCGAGGCCATGACCGCCTTCGACCCGATCCGCCCGCTCTGGCGGACGACCCTGCTGAGCGGCCTGGAGAACGATGCGAGCGCCTTGGTCCTGACGCTGCACCACAGCCTCACCGACGGCATCGGCGGCATACGGATCGCCGGCGAGATCCTCGACCTGGACCGGGCGGGTACCGAGCGAACCCATCCGCCGCCGCCGCGGACCGACGGCGGCGGGCCGCTGCGCGATATCGCGTTGTGGAACTTGGTCGTCGGCGCGGACCTACTCCGGGCGGGCGTGACGGCCACACCGGGGATGGTGTGGAATACCGTCGCGCATCCGGTGCGCACCGTGCGGGACGGTTCCGCGCTGATCGCCTCGATGGTCCGCATGGTCCGTCCGATCACCGACACACTCTCGCCGGTGATGACCGCGCGGAGCACCTGCCGTGAACTGGCGGTACTCGACGTGCCCGTCGAGCCGCTGCACCGGGCCGCCCGCAGCGTCGGGGTCACGATGAACGACGTCTTCCTCGCCGCCGTCATCATCGGACTGCGCACCTATCACCGCAGGCACGGGGCGCGGGTCGACCGCCTGCGCGTGACCATGCCGATGAGTCTGCGCAGGCCGGAGGACCCGCTCGGCGGAAACAAGATCACCCTGACTCGTTTCGCGCTGCCTGCCGACATACCCGAAACCGGTGACCTGGTCCGCGCCCTGCACGAGGTCATCGGCGCGTGGCGCCGGGAACCTGCGATTCCGTTCTCCAACGCTCTCGCGGCCGCCCTCAACCGGTTGCCGGTCGGGCCGGTCACCCGCATGTTGGAGCATGTCGACTTCGTCGCGTCGAACGTGCCCGGATCGCCGGTTCCGCTCTATCTCGCCGGTGCGCGGATCGACCGCATGTACGCGTTCGGTCCGACCATCGGCACGGCCGTCAACGTGACGCTGACCTCTCATGTCGACGCCTGCTGCCTCGCGATCAACGCGGACACCGCCGCTATTCCCGACGTGGGACTGTTGAGCGAGAGTTTCGCCGAGGGCTTCGACAGGGTGCTCGCCCTCGCCGACGTCCAGCACGCGCGTCCCGGGACCGGCGAGGTCGATGCCTCGGCGGGCGGTCGATCGGTGCGCGGCTCCGACCGGCTCTCGAGATAGAGCAGCAACCGTACGGTGAGCGACGCGACGCTGACGCGGCTGTGATCACGCCGGTCGGCGGCCGAGGTGACCGAGCGCTCGGCCGCCGACTGTGCCGATGCCGATGCCCACGCGTGTGCGGCCATCGGCGCGCGGCCGGTCGGCGGTCGAGTCTGGCGAAGTGGCGACGGGAGATGGTTGCCCGGGAGTAGCGTCGACACCGGGGTCCCCCGACGAACCGAGAACCGTGATGCACGAAATGGCTATCACCCAGAGTGTCGTCGACGCGGTATGCGAGCACGCGGCGGGGCGGACGGTGCACAGCGTGACCGTAGAGGTGGGCATGTTGTGCGCGGTGGTTCCCGATGCCATGCGCTTCTGTTTCGATCTCGCCGCGGAGGGCACCGTGGCCGACGGCGCCCGACTCGACATCGTGGAATTGCCGGGCTCGGCGCACTGCCGCGGCTGTGGCGCGGACAGTCCGCTGACCGATCTCATCGTGTTGTGCCGGCACTGCGGCAGCGCCGACGTCGCGGTGGTGTCGGGGCTCGATCTCCGAATCCGATCGATGGAGGTGAGTACAGCGTGTGCGCAACCTGTGGATGCGGAAACGACACCGCGGTGATCACGATCTCCGGTGACCGCCCGCACGAACACGGCGCCCATCAGCACGGCGCCCATCAGCACGACGGTCATGAACATGACGGCGGGCACGACCATGTGCATCCGCACGATCACGAGCACGCACACCAGGCGACCGAGACGGTCTCCTTGGAGCAGAAGGTGCTCGCCAAGAACGACGAAGCGGCCCGGCATATCCGCAATCGGCTGGAGCGCTCGAACATTCTGGCACTCAATATCACCAGTTCGCCGGGTGCGGGTAAGACCACGCTGCTCGAGCGCACGATCCGCGACCTGGCCGAGATCCCGATCGCGGTCATCGAGGGCGATCAGGAGACGGTGCTCGACGCGGAGCGCATCCGTGCGACCGGACGGCCGGTGGTGCAGGTGAACACCGGCGCGGGGTGCCACCTGGATGCCGAGATGATGGGCCGTGCCCTCGACGCGCTCATGCCCGAGCCCGCCACCCTGCTCCTGATCGAGAATGTCGGAAATCTGGTCTGTCCGGCACTGTTCGATCTGGGCGAGCGCGGCAAGGTCGTGGTGATCTCGGTGACCGAGGGCGACGACAAACCGCTGAAATACCCGCACATGTTCGCCGCCGCGCGATTGGTGCTGATCAACAAGACCGATCTGCTGCCGTATGTCGATTTCAATCCACTGCGGTTCCGGGAGTATGCCGATTCGGTGAATCCCGGTATCGAGATCATTCCGGTCTCGGCGGTAACGGGTGCGGGACTATCCCTCTGGTACGACTGGCTGCGCCGAGAACGGCGGGCAAGCAAGTCGACAGCTATTGATGATCTTTCGCGCCAGACTTAAACTGACGTGATCAGTATCACATGCGGTGACAATTCCGGCTTCAGGAAGTGGCTGTTATGCCCACACAGGAAGCAGTAAAGGCCGAAGACACCTTGATCCACGTGCTCTGGATCAACGCGGGCCTCAGTTGCGACGGTGACTCGGTGGCGCTGACGGCGGCCACCCAGCCGAGTATCGAGGAGATCGCACTGGGCGCGCTCCCCGGACTACCGAAAATCGCTGTCCACTGGCCGCTCATCGATTTCGAATGCGGCCCGACCGGGGGAGCCGACGACTTCCTCGAATGGTTCTTCAAAGCCGATCGCGGTGAACTCGAACCCTTCGTCCTCGTCGTCGAGGGTTCGATTCCCAATGAGAAACTCCATGAAGAGGGGTATTGGTGCGGATTCGGCAACGATCCGGCGACCGGACAGCCGATGACCACGAGCGCCTGGCTGGACCGCTTGACGCCCAAGGCGACCGCGGTCGTCGCCGTCGGCACCTGCGCCACCTACGGCGGTATACACGCGATGGCGGGCAATCCCACCGGCGCGATGGGCGTCCCGGACTATCTCGGCTGGGAATGGCGCAGTAAGGCGGGGATTCCGATCGTCTGCGTGCCCGGGTGCCCGATCCACCCGGACAACCTGTCCGAAACTCTCACCTATCTGCTCTATATGGCGACCGGACAGGCGCCGATGATTCCCCTGGACGAATCGCTGCGGCCGAAATGGCTGTTCGGCGCGACCGTTCACGAAGGCTGCGACCGGGCGGGCTACTACGAGGAAGGCGATTTCGCCACCGAGTACGGGTCACCGAAATGCATTGTGAAACTGGGCTGTTGGGGTCCGGTCGTGAAATGCAATGTGCCCAAGCGCGGCTGGATCAACGGCGTCGGCGGTTGCCCGAATGTCGGCGGCATCTGCATCGGATGCACCATGCCCGGATTCCCGGACAAGTTCATGCCGTTCATGGACGAGCCGCCGGGCGGGAAACTCTCGTCCACCGCGTCCGGTCTCTACGGTTCGGTGATCCGCAGTCTGCGGCACATCACCGGGCGCACCGTCGACAAGGAGCCGCGTTGGCGGCACAAGGGCGAGCGGCTGGAATCCGGCGCGACTCGAACCTGGTAGGAGGATCTTCGATGACTGCCATCATCCCCCAGCCGTCGCACAAGAAGATCGATCCGGACACCCTCGTCGAGATGGCCTGGGATCCGATCACCCGCATTGTGGGCAGCCTGGGCATCTACACGAAAATCGATTTCGAGAACCGCGAGGTCGTCGAATGTCACAGCACTTCGTCGATCTTCCGCGGCTATTCGATCTTCATGAAGGGCAAGGACCCGCGCGACGCCCATTTCATCACCAGCCGCATCTGCGGAATCTGCGGTGACAACCACGCGACCTGCTCCTGTTACTGCCAGAACATGGCATACGGCGTGCGGCCGCCGCATCTGGGCGAGTGGATCGTCAATCTCGGCGAGGCCGCCGAATACATGTTCGACCACAACATCTTTCAGGAGAACCTGGTCGGCGTCGACTTCTGCGAGAAGATGGTCTCGGAGACCAATCCTGGCGTGCTCGCGCGGGCCGAGAAGACGCCCGCGCCGCAGTCCGCCGCCCACGGCTATCGCACCGTCGCCGACATCATGCGCGCGCTCAATCCCTTCACCGGCGACTTCTACCGCGAGGCGCTACAGGTCAGCCGATACACGCGCGAGATGTTCTGCCTCATGGAGGGCAGGCATGTGCATCCGTCGACGCTGTATCCCGGCGGTGTCGGCACGGTCGCGACCATCCAATTGATGACCGACTACATGACCCGGCTCATGCGGTATGTCGAATTCATGAAGAAGGTCGTGCCCATGCACGACGACCTGTTCGACTTCTTCTACGAGGCGCTGCCCGGCTACGAGCAGGTCGGTCTGCGCCGCACCCTGCTCGGCTGCTGGGGTACGTTCCAGGATCCCGAGGCCTGCAATTTCGCGTACAAGGATATGGAGGAGTGGGGTCGCAAGATGTTCGTGACCCCTGGGGTCGTCGTCGACGGCCGCCTGGTCACCACCTCCTTGCTCGATATCAATCTCGGTATGCGAATCCTGTTGGGCAGTTCGTATTACGAGGACTGGACAGACCAGGAGATGTTCGTGACCCACGATCCGCTTGGCAATCCGGTCGACCGGCGGCACCCGTGGAATCAGCACACCAATCCCAAACCGCAGAAGCGGGATATGGACGACAAGTACAGCTGGGTGATGTCGCCGCGCTGGTTCGACGGCGAGGACCATCTGGCGCTGGATACCGGCGGCGGTCCGCTGGCGCGGCTGTGGTCGACGGCGCTGGCCGGACTGGTCGATATCGGCTATGTGAAGTCCACCGGGCACAGCGTGCAGATCAACCTGCCCAAGACCGCGCTCGCGGGTCCGGTGTCGTTCGAATGGAAGATCCCGGAATTCGGCAGCAACACCATCGAGCGCGATCGCGCCCGCACCTATTTCCAGGCGTACGCCGCGGCGAGCGCACTGCACTTCGCCGAGCAGGCGCTGGTGGAGATCCGGGCGGGCCGCACCGCGACCTGGGAGCCGTTCGGGGTGCCCGACGAGGGGATCGGCTGCGGATTCACCGAGGCCGTGCGCGGCGTGCTGTCGCATCACATGGTGATCCGCGACGGCAAGATCGCGAACTATCATCCGTATCCGCCGACACCGTGGAACGCCAGTCCGCGCGACAGCCTCGGCACGCCGGGTCCGTACGAGGACGCCGTGCAGGGACAGCCGATCTTCGAGGAGAACGATCGGGAGAACTTCAAGGGCATCGACATCATGCGAACCGTGCGCAGTTTCGATCCCTGTCTGCCGTGCGGGGTGCACATGTACCTCGGCAAGGGCAAGACGCTCGACGCTCTGCACACCCCGACCCAGACGGCGACCCCGGAGTAGCCGATGGCCGAACTCCGATGGGACCCCGACGGCGCGGTCGAGGACGAGGATCATTGGCGCGGTGCGGGTGAGCGCATCGAGACCCTGCTCGACGCGAGTTCGGTGTCCGGGTCGGTGGCGCGCGAACGCGCCGAACATCTGATCCGGGAGGTCGCCGACCTGTACGGCGCGGGTCTGCGCCGCATCCTCGACCTGGTCGAGCCGGAAACCGTGGAGGCACTGGCCCGCGACGACCTCGTCGCGAGTCTGTTGCTGGTGCACGGACTGCATCCGCACGACACCCGCACCCGGGTGCGCGCCGCCCTCGACGGCGTTCGCCCCTATCTCGGCTCGCACGGCGGCGACGTGGCCCTGCTCGACGTGGCCGACGGGGTCGTCCGCCTGGAGTTGTCGGGCAACTGCAAGGGCTGTCCGTCCTCGGCGGTGACCCTCGAGTTGGCGGTGGAGGAAGCGGTGCGCGCCGCCGCGCCCGAGATCGAGTCGATCGAGGTCGCCACCGCGCCGAGCGAGCACGGACCGATACCGGCCGACACGCTGTTCGCCCGGGTGCGTCATCCCGAACCATCGGCGGGCAGTTGGATCGCGGTGCCCGAACTCGCCGACCTCGCACCGGGCGAGGTCGGCGGATTCGCGGTGGCGGGCGTCGATGTGCTCGCCTGCCGCGTCGGTGACAGCGTGCTGGTCTATCGCGACCGCTGCGGCGCATGCGACCGGTCACTGGCGGGCGCCGCGCTGCACCGGACGGACGAGCGGTCCGCGGTGCTGCGCTGCCCGGTGTGCCGGGCGGAGTTCGACGCGGTGCGGGCCGGAGCGCGTATCGACGGCGAGGGGCATCTGGAACCGTTGCCGGTGTTGGTGCGAGCCGGGGAACTGTCGGTCGCGGTGCCCGCGGAGGTGACCGGTTGACCTCGCCGCTACGGGTACTGCGCAGGATCACCGCCGACCGGACCCCGGCCGCGCGGCCGGGGGAACGGTGCGAGATGTGCGCGGAACCCCTCGACGACCGGCATCGCCACGTCGTCGACGTCGAAGGCCGGCAACTGATGTGCGTGTGTCGGGGCTGCTATCTGCTGTTCACCGACCACCGGGCCGCATTGCGCTACCGCGCGGTCTTCGACCGCTATCGGGCGTTCCCGGAATTCACCATCGCCCAGGCGGAATGGGACGCGCTCGACATCCCGGTCGGGTTGGCGTTCTTCTTCGTCAATTCCGCCCTCGACCGGACGGTGGCGCTGTATCCCGGCCCCGCGGGAGCCACCGAATCCGAACTCCCGCTGGAGAAGTGGCGTGCCCTGCTCGACGCCCATCCCGAACTCGACGTGCTGATCCCGGATGTCGAGGCGCTCATGATCCGGGTGCCCGAACGCGGTACCGCGCACGCGGCGTGCGTGCTGGTGCCGGTCGACGCCTGCTACGAATTCGTCGGCCGCATGCGCATGCTGTGGCGCGGATTCGACGGCGGCGCAGACGTGCACCGCTATATCGACGAGTTCTTCGCCGTCGCCCGTGCCCGCGCCGACAAGGGCGACGCCCGATGAGTCCGGCGTACGCGACCACCTTCGCGGTCCTCGGACTCGCCCCGCAGCCCTATGCGGTGACGCCGATACTGTCCGCGCGTGTCGGCATCGCCACCGTCGGCGAGGAGCCGGTGCACGCGGTGGTCCTGCGCGCTCAGGTGCGCATCGAACCACATCGCCGCCGCTACACCGACGAGGAGGGTGCGGGCCTGGTCGATCTGTTCGGGCCGCGGGAACGCTGGCGCGACACCCAGCGCTCGTTCCTGTGGATGCAGTGCGCCACCACCGTGCCGGGATTCAGCGGCGGCGCCGAGGTTGATCTGCCGATGCCGTGCACCTACGACTTCGAGGTGAGCGCGTCGAAATATCTGCACGCGCTGCGCGACGGCGAGGTGCCGCTGCTGTTCTTGTTCAGCGGCACCGTATTCACCAGGGGCGCGGGCGGATTCACCGTGCAGCAGATTCCCTGGGATCGCGAGGACCGCTACGATATGCCGGTCTCGGTGTGGCGCGAGCTCGTCGCCGCACACTTCCCGGACTCGGGCTGGCTGCGCCTGAACCGGTCCACGCTCGACGCGCTGACCGCCTACAAATCCGGCCACGGCATGCTCGATTTCGACGCCGCGGTGGACCGGTTGCTGACCGAGGCCGCGGCGACGGGAGAGACACGGTGACACGGGCGGGCGGCGAGACCGTCGCGGCGCGGGCCAGGGCACGCGCGGTCGCCGACGCTGTGCTCTACGAGGGGTATCTGCTCTATCCGTATCGGGCGAACGCGCGCAAGAACCGGTCGCGCTGGCAATTCGGGGTGCTCGGTCCGTCCGGGGCGGCCGACGCGGGTCTGGGGGAGGACGCCCGACTGCGCGCCCAGTGTCCGCTCGACGCCGCCGACGACGCGACCCTCACCCTCACCGTCCGGTTCCTACAGCTCCAGCGCCGCTCGCTCGAGGATGTCGACGGTGTGCCGTGTGCCGAGCTGACGGTGGACGGCCGATCCTGGATCGGCTGGGACGAGGCGGTGGAATGCGAGATCACCGTCGGGCCGATGCCGTTGACCGGGCGTTCGGAGCCGCTGTCGGTCTCCGGCGGCACCGAGGTCGAGGAGATCACCGCGGCGGACGGCTCCCGCGCGGGTCGCGTGGTGCGCACCCGTATGCCGCTGACCGCCGAACTGGTCGTGTCAGTCGAACCCCGGTACGGATTGCGGCGGGTGTCGGTGACGGTCGGCAATGTCGGACCGGAGGCGACCGACAAGGACGACGCCGTCGCGAGATCGCTCATCGGCGCGCACGTGATCGCGGAAGTCACCGGCGGACAGTTCGTTTCGCTCATCGACCCGCCGGAACAGGCCGCGCCCGCCGTCGCCGACTGCGCGCAGCATCGGTGTTTCCCGGTACTCGCGGGGCCGCCCGGCGAATACCGGCTGATGCTGATCTCACCGATCATCCTCTACGACCATCCCGAGATCGCCGCCGAGAGCGAGATGCCGCTCTACGACTCCACCGAGATCGACGAGATCCTCACCCTGCGCATCCTGACCATGACCGACGCGGAGAAGGCGCAGGCACGCGCCACCGATGAGCGCGCCGCCCGGATCATCGACCGGTGCGAGGCGATGGGACCGGAGTCGCTGGCGCGGCTGCACGGCGCGCTGCGCGATCCGCGCCCGCCCGGGCTGATCCCCGAGGTGCCCGACGGGCTCGACTGGTGGGACCCCGATGCGGACCGCGCGGTGCGCCCGGAATCGGATGCGGTGGCCGTCGCCGGGGTTCGGGTGGCCCGCGGCAGCCGGGTCCGGCTGCGTCCCGCGCGCCGCGCCGACGCGCACGACCTGTTCTACGACGGCATGGCCGCGCGGGTCGTCTCGGTGCACGAGGACGTCGACGGCGAGGCCCATATCGGCGTGGTCGTCGAGGACGACCCCGCCGCCGAACTGCACGAATGGTACGGCCGCTATCTGTACTTCGCACCCGAGGAAATCGAGCCGCTCGACGGCACCGAGTAGAGAGGTAGGTCCGCCATGGAAACCGTTGGGGTGATAGCGATCTGTGTGGTGGTGGCAGGTGCGGTGGCAGGGCTGATCATGGGTCTGCGGTCGATACCGGACTTCCGGCGGTACCTGCGGATTCGCCGCATGTGAGATGACGACCCGGGTACTGGTCGCCGGGATCGGCAATATCTTCCTCGGCGACGACGGCTTCGGCCCCGAGGTGATGCGGCGGATGCCGCCGCATCACGACGAACGCGTGCGCGCGGTCGACTACGGCATCCGCGGTATGCACCTGGCCTACGACCTGCTCGACCCCTGGGCGGCGCTGGTGCTGGTCGACGCGCTGCCGAATCGGGGCGCGCCGGGCACGCTCGCGGTGTTCCGGGCCGACCCGGACTGCGCCGCGGCGGATCTGGACGCGCACGCCATGGATCCGGCGGCGGTGTTCGCCGGGGTGCGCGCCCTCGGCGGTGCGGTGCCGCCGACGGTCGTGGTCGGCTGTCAGGTCGCCTCGGTGCGCGAGGGCATCGGACTGTCGGGACCGGTCGCCGCGGCGGTGGAGCCCGCGGTCGCGGCCGTCGACGGCGTCGTCGCCGACCTGCTCGCCGCGGGGATGCGGGCGCCCACCGGACCGGAGGTGTGAACGATGTGTCTGGGTATTCCGGGACTCGTGGTCGAGATCCCCGACGGCTACCACGATCAGGTCGCGCTGGTCGATGTGTCCGGCACGCGACGCAAGGTGAATATCGGCCTGCTCGAGGACGATCCGGCTCGGCCGGGCGACTGGGTCATCATCCACATGGGTTTCGCCGTGGACAAGACCGACGAGGCGGGCGCGGCGGCCGCGCTGGAGGGGCTGCGACTACTCGGACCGGGCGGGTCGCCGTGAACGGGGCGCGACCGCGGCGCAGGCTGGTGGTGCGCGGGGTGGTGCAGGGCGTCGGCATGCGGCCGTTCGTCTACACCACCGCCGCCGAACTCGCGCTCACCGGCCGCGTCGGCAACGACAGCGGCGGTGTGACCATCGAGATCGAAGGCGCGGCGAGCGCTCTCGACGAGTTCGCGCGGCGGCTGCGTGACTGTCCGCCGCCGCTGGCGGTGATCGAGGCGATCGAGGCGACCGATATCGCGCCGCGCGGCGGCACCGGATTCCACATCGCCGACACCACCCGCGACGGCGGCGGCCGCACCCTCGCCTCACCCGACATGGCGATCTGCGCGGACTGCGCCGCCGAACTGCGCGATCCCGCCGATCGGCGCTATCGACACCCGTTCGTGAACTGCACCAACTGCGGCCCGCGGTTCACGATCATCGCGAGTCTGCCCTACGATCGGGAGCGCACCTCGATGGCGGATTTCCCGATGTGCGCGCGCTGCGCCGCCGAATACGCCGATCCCGCCGATCGCCGCTTCCACGCCCAACCGGTCTGCTGCCCCGACTGCGGTCCGCGGCTGGCCTATCACGGTCCCGGCCGCGGCGATCCGTTGGCCGCCGCACGGGATCTGTTGCGCGAGGGCGGAATTCTCGCCGTCAAAGGTGTCGGGGGCTACCACTTGGCCTGCGATGCGGCCGACGAGTCGGCCGTGGCGCGGCTGCGCGCCCGTAAACGCCGCGGGGACAAGCCTTTCGCGGTGATGGCGCCCGACCTCGCCACGGCCCGCACCCTGGTCACGGTCGACGCCGCCGCGGCGGCCCTGTTGAGCGGTCCGCAGCGGCCCATCGTACTGCTCGCCCGCACCGGGTCGGCGGTGGCCGACTCGGTGGCGCCGCGCAATCCGTACCTGGGCGTAATGCTCGCCTATACCCCCCTGCACCTGCTGCTGTTCGGGCTGCCCGGTGACGAACCGGGGCCGCGCACGCTGGTCATGACCTCGGGCAATCTGGGCGGCGAACCGATCTGTTACGAGGACGCCGACGCGCGGGCGCGGCTCGCCGGGCTCGCGGACGGACTGCTGGCCCACGATCGGCGCATCCTCGTCCCGTGCGACGATTCGGTGGTACGGCTGGTCGACGGTCACGAGGTCCCGGTGCGGCGCTCGCGCGGCTACGCGCCCCTGCCGCTGGCCCTGCCCGTCGCGATGCCGCCGACCCTCGCGGTGGGCGCGGATCTGAAGAACACCTGCGCGGTGGGCGAGGGCCGGTACGCGTGGCTGAGCCAGCACATCGGCGATATGGACGATCTGGCGACCCTGCGCGCGTTCGGTGCGGCGACCGATCACCTGTCGGCCCTGACCGGTGTGCGCCCGACCCAGCTGATCGCCGACGCCCACCCCCGCTACCGGTCCACCACTTGGGCGCGCGCGCACGCGGGCGCGCGTCCGGTGCGCACCGTCCAACACCATCACGCCCATATCGCCGCCGTCATGGGCGAACACGGACTCGGCCCGACCGACACCGTGCTCGGTATCGCCTTCGACGGCACCGGATTCGGCCCCGACGGCGCGATCTGGGGCGGTGAGGTGCTCGCGGCCGGATACAAGGGCTTCCGCCGCTTGGCCCACCTCCGCTACGTCCCGCTGGCGGGCGGTGACATGAGCGTGCGGCGACCGTATCGGATGGCGCTCGCGCACCTGTGGGCCGCGGGCGTGGGCTGGTCGGAGGCGATCGCCTCGGTGCGGGCCTGCCCGCCGCGGGAGCGCTCGGTGCTCGACCATCAGTTCCGCACAGGACTCGGGTGCGCGCCGACATCGAGCATGGGTCGACTGTTCGACGCGGTGGCCTCGCTGGCCGGTGTGTGCCAGCGTGTCGACTACGAGGCGCAGGCCGCGATCGAACTCGAAGGACTCTCGAGCGCGACGGTTTCCGATTCCGGGCGCTACCGTTTCGCGCTGGACAGCTCGACCGATCCTGCGACCGTCGATCCCGCGCCGGTCATCGCCGCCGTGGTCGCCGATGCCACGGCGGGAGTGCCCGCGGGTGTCGTCGGCGCGCGATTCCACCGGGCGGTGGCCGATCTCGTGGTCGACCTCGCCGACCGATTCGCCGAGGGGACCAGCGCGCTCGCCCTCTCCGGCGGCGTGTTCCAGAACGCACTACTGCTGTCGTTGGCCACGGCACTGCTGCGTGACAAGGGTTTTCCCGTGATCAGCCACCGCAGACTGCCGCCCAACGACGGTGGGCTGGCATTCGGGCAACTGCTCGCGGGCACCGCGGGATGACAGGAAGGAGACAAAGATGTGCCTGGCGGTTCCGGGAAAGGTGATCAGTCTCGAACAGCGTGAGGGCACGCTGATGTCGGTGGTCGACTTCGGCGGCGTGCACAAGGACGTGTGCCTGGAATACATCCCCGACGCACAGGTCGGCGACTACGTGGTGGTCCACGTCGGGTTCGCCATCCAACGACTCGACGAGGAATCCGCGCGCAGGACCCTCGCCGAATTCGAACATCTCGGCGTGCTGAAGGAGGAATTCGGCGACGGATTCGCCTTGGCCGCCGAACAGGCCGGACTGCCCGACCCCACGGCGCCACCCGCCGCGGGGGCCGACGACGAGCGGAGGTGAGGTCATGAAGTACCTCGACGAATTCAGCGATCCGCATCTGGCGAGGAAACTCGTCGACCAGATACACGCGGCGACCGACCGCCGCTGGTCCATCATGGAAGTCTGCGGTGGTCAGACGCATTCGATCATCCGCCACGGCATCGACCAATTGTTGCCCGACCGGATCGAGATGATCCACGGACCCGGCTGCCCGGTGTGCGTCACCCCGCTCGAGGTGATCGACAAGGCGCTCGAGATCGCCGCCCGACCCGGGGTGATCTTCTGTTCCTTCGGTGACATGCTGCGGGTGCCCGGCAGCGAGCGGGACCTGTTCCGGGTCAAGAGCGAGGGCGGCGATGTGCGCGTGGTGTACTCCCCGCTGGACGCGCTCACCATCGCCAAACAGAATACGGACCGGCAGGTGGTGTTCTTCGGCATCGGATTCGAGACCACCGCGCCCGCCAATGCCATGACCGTGTACCAGGCCGAGAGACAGGGCATCGAGAATTTCTCGCTGCTGGTCTCGCACGTGCTGGTGCCGCCCGCGATCGCGGCCATCATGGAATCGCCGAACTGTCGCGTGCAGGGTTTCCTGGCCGCGGGTCACGTGTGCAGCGTGATGGGCACCGGGGAATATCCGCCGCTGGCGCGCAAGTACCGGGTGCCGATGGTGGTGACCGGCTTCGAACCGCTCGACATCCTCGAGGGCATCCGCCGCACGGTGGTCCAGCTCGAGACGGGTCGGCACGAGGTGGAAAACGCCTATCCGCGCGCGGTGCGCGCCGAGGGCAATCCGGCCGCGAAAGCGATGCTGGAGGACGTGTTCGAGGTGACCGACCGCGGCTGGCGCGGCATCGGCACCATCGCGCGCAGCGGATGGCGGCTCGCACCGCGCTATCGCCACTACGACGCCGAATTGCGTTTCGCGGTCGGCGATCTGCACACAGCCGAATCCTCGATCTGCCGTTCCGGCGAAGTCCTGCAAGGGCTCATCAAACCGCACGAATGCGCCGCCTTCGGCAAGCAGTGCACCCCGCGCAATCCACTGGGCGCCACCATGGTGTCCTCCGAGGGCGCGTGCGCCGCCTACTACCTGTACCGGCGACTCGACCTGCCCGCGGAGGTGGCCCATGCGTGAGGACGCCGACGTCTCGCCGACCATCGACATGGATCGGTGGGTGTGCCCGATGCCGCTGCGGGACGCGCCGAATATCGTCATGGGGCACGGCGGCGGCGGGGCGATGTCGGGCGAACTCGTCGAGCACCTGTTCCTTCCCGCCTTCGGCGCCGCCGCCGACGCCGGACTCGGCGATTCGGCGGTCATGGACCTCACCGGGTCCCGGTTGGCCTTCTCCACCGACTCCTTCGTGGTGAAGCCGCTCGTGTTCCCGGGCGGCTCGATCGGGGATCTCGCGGTCAACGGCACCGTCAACGATCTGGCCATGTCGGGTGCGACGCCGTCGGTGCTGTCGACGGCGTTCATCCTCGAGGAGGGGACCGCGCTGGCCGAGATCGCCCGCATCGCCGAGGCCATGGGCACCGCCGCGCTGGCGGCCGGGGTCAAATTGGTCACCGGTGACACCAAGGTGGTCGACGCCGGACACGGCGACGGGATCTTCGTCAACACCGCGGGCATCGGTCCGGTCCCCGAGGGCGTCGATATCCGCCCGCAGCGGGCGAGGCCAGGTGACGTGGTGCTTATCAGCGGCGATATCGGGCTGCACGGTATCGCGGTGCTGAGCTGCCGCGAGGGACTGGAATTCGGGACGGCGGTGTGCAGTGACACCGCGCCGCTGCACGGACTGGTGGCGGCGATGCTCGCCACCGGCGCCGATATCCACGTGCTGCGCGACCCCACCCGCGGCGGGGTCGCGGCGAGTCTCAACGAGATCGCCGGTGTCGCGAAAGTCGGTGTGGCGCTGGACGAGCGCACGCTGCCGGTGCCGGACGCGGTCCGCGACGCGTGCGGTCTGCTCGGGCTCGATCCCATGTATGTCGCCAACGAGGGCAAACTCGTCGCGTTCGTGGCGCCCGCGGATGCCGAGGCGGTGCTCGCGGCCATGCGCGCCCATCCGCTCGGCGTGAAGGCGGCCGCCATCGGGGTCTGCGTGGCCGAACATCCCGGCATGGTGGTGGCGCGCACCGCGCTGGGCGGCACGCGGGTGGTCGACCTGCCCGCGGGCGAACAATTGCCGCGGATCTGCTGACCGGGACGGGATGGTGACGAATGGGTGAGGTGTCGGCGTCACCGGCCGACGAGGGCGCCGAGTTGTTCGCGCGATTCGCCTACGCCCCCAACGACCTCGGCTTTTGCGGTCCGCCCGATTCGGCGGTGCTGCGGGAGGGGTCTGCCGCGCAGATCCGGCGGGCCGCGCGCCGGTTCTCGGGAGTGTGGCCGTACCTGCGGGTGATGGCGCGGATGAGCGCGATCACCGATCCGCTGGACGCGCGGCTCGTGCGCTCGTACTGGCTCGGCGGTGGCGTGGGCGCCGACCTGGACGGCGGCGCGTTCCTGGACGAACTCCTGTCGGTCATCGCCCCGGCCGCCGGAACCTATTGGCGCCATCTCACCGCCGACCTGTCCGTCGAGGCCGCGCCCGATCACGGATTCCACGTCTTCGGGGTGTACCCGTGGACCCGGCTGCTCGACCGTGGAACGGGCGCGCAGCCGCTGCGAATCCTCGAAGGGTGCCGCATCGCGTGGGGAACCGTGTCGGACCGGCACGACGGTGCGTTGACGGTGCGTGCGCGGCGGTTGCTGTGGGACGGGCGACGGCTCGGGTTGTCCGAACCGCGGGCCCGGCGGGTCGCGCTCGAAAGCGGACCGCGACTTGCCGTCGACGCCGACATCGGCGACCGGGTGGCGATCCACTGGGATCGCGTGTGCGGGCGACTGGACGCCGTTCAGGTCGAGGAGCTGGCCGCGGCGACCGAGCACCGCCTCGAGCTGACCAATCGCAGGCGAGGCCGAGCCGTCAGTACTGCTTGCGGTGCGGCACGAACTCCAGCGTCAGCAACGCCGCGGCCGCAGGCACCAGATCGCGACGGCGGATGAGCACGAACCGCTGGTCACCCAGAGCGTGGAATTTGCGGAGGAACCGATACAGCGATTCCAGTCGGATCAGCGGATCGCCCAGATGGACCAGGTGGTAGGCGAGGGTGGCCATGCCGGTGCGGTTCTTGTCGGCGAACAGTTCCGGGAAGGCGGCGAAGGCCAACGAGATCCGCATGATCCCATTGCGTTTGGCATGGTCCACGAGATCGACGATCATGCGCTCGTCGAGGCCGTTGGGCGCGTCCTTGCGCCGCCACGGCACGTCCAGGCTCAGTTCGCTGCCGCGCGCGGACATGCCGTAGCGCTGGAATCCGGCGACCCGACCGCTCTCGTCGCGGGCGAGCACCAACAGCATGCCCGGATTCCGGCCGTTGAGGAGATGGTCGAGAATCATGGAGAAGCCACGATTCTGGCGGCCGCTGCGCCACTCGTCCACGATGTCGAGCAGTTCGGCGCGCAGTGGTTCGGTGAGGGCCGATTCGGCCGTGATCTCGGTGGTGACGCCCGAATTGACGGTGCGGTTCACCGCTTGGCGCAGATTGCGGAAGTCGCGTCCGACCATGGCGAATTTCTCGACCTCGAGCACCACGTCGCGGCCGATGGGGATCGGACGCAGTCCCCGGTGTTCGCCCGCGTGTCGCTGCCACAGCGGCGCTACCTCGGGGCCCGCGCCGAGCACCGCGATGCGCCAGCCCTGTTCGGCGGCGAATTCGGAGAACGCGGTGACCAGCTGCGGGAAGATGGCCCGCGTGCCGATCGGATCGCCTGCCACCACCGCGATTCCGAAGCGGGTGCGGTAACCGATGGCCGCCGAGCAGTCCGCGTCGAAGAAGTAGCTCTTGGTCGAGTGCAGCGCGAACGGGGCGAGCGCATCGCCCTCGGTGCGTCCGACCAGTTCGGCGACGCGATAGCGCAGATCCGGTTGCGGGCGGCTACCCCGTGGCAGCATGAGTACGTATCCGGTCGCGGCGAGGAAGACGAATCCAGCGACCGAATGTCCGGTGCGGTAGGCCACATTGGCGCAGCCGAGGACGAGGACCGCGGCGGCGACGTGCTGAAGGGTGATCGGACGGCACAGATGCAGTCCGCGCACCACGAACAGCGTCGAAATCGACACCGCGACGAACCATCCGCGATGGACGCCCTGATGCGCGGCCTCGTTGGCCGCGTACAGCAGCGCCGCGCACAGCAGCAGCAGCGCGACCGTCAGCACGGGCCTGATCGCGGGTGCGGCCGTGACGGCCATCTGCCGGTGGCCCGCGGTCACGCGCACGGCCGCCTTGCGCTGCTCAGGCATGCCGCCTCCTCGATACACCGGCCGTCATCGTGGCCCTTCCGGACGATCATCCTCTGCACGAGGCTGTGTTATGAGTCATATGGGACAACCACACCGACCGTCAATCCATTTCCGACGCTAACTATCCCGCGAAGCCATCACATGATCGACCTCGCGGACCTGTCGGTGGCAGCCCGTACGGTGGGTTGGCCCATTGCCCGTATCGCTCCCGGGAGAAGAGACGTTGCCTGGTGATCTGGCCGATCTGCCCTACGCCCGTTTCCTGCGCCCGCCCGACGCTCCGTTGACGACCGACGGTGATTACGACTGCGCGCACCTGGACGGTATCGAGATCACCGATGCGGCCGTCGACAACGCGCGCTTCAACGAGTCGGCCTTCACCGGATTCACCATGCACGGCGGCACCATGCGTCACACCCGTTTCACCGACGTGTGGCTGCGCGACGTGCGTTGGATAGGGTCCGAACTGGCCGACACCACCTGGCAGGACGCCGAATTCGTCGCGGGCGCGTTCGCCGGGGTGGACGCGGGCGGCGCGGTCCTGCGCCGGGTTCGGTTCGAGGGCTGCAAACTGGATTCGGTCAATCTGCGCCGCGCCCGACTGCGCGATGTCACCTTCATCGACTGTGTGCTGCGCGACACCGATTTCGGCGGCGCGTCGCTCACGAATGTCACCGCACCCGGTACCCGATTCGAGGGCCTTCTGCTCGAGGGCGCGGCCCTCACCGGCGTCGATCTGCGCGGAGCCGTCACCCTCGATATCGCCGAGGGCCTGCCCGCCCTGCGCGGTGCGACCATCACCCCGCTGCAACTGATCGACCTCGCCCCCGCTTTCGCCCGCGCCGCCGGGATTCGGGTAGCCGAGCAGTGACCGGCTCACGCGGGTGTGAACGTCACCACGAGGACATCGCGGTATCCGGGGCGTTCGGGATGTGTCGGGCGCACCGGTGACACGTCGTGCAGGGTACGGCGGTCGTCGCCCACGAGCAGGTCTCCCGTTTCCCTGAGAGTGGTTCGCAGGACTACGGCGCCGTCCACGTCGTATACCGAACTCTCCCCACCGGTGGCGTTGTCGCGATGTAGCAGCAGCGAGGACACGAGTGTGACGCCGTCGCGGTGTCGGCCCTCGGGCGCGGGGTAGCCGTAGGCGTCCGCGGAGGCGATGACCCGGAACGGGTGGACTTTGACGTCCCAGGTGGCGGCATCGTCGAGCGCCGTCGCCATCGGGCGCAGCAGCCGCAGCACCGACATGAAGACGGGATCGTCGGTGAAGGCGTCGGTCAGTGGCTCGAACCTGCGGTCCGTGCCGATGTAGAGCGGGTTGCTGTCCTGCGGTTGCAGGAAGGTGTCGGTGCGCAGATAGCGGATGTCGGTGGTCGCGGTGGTCAGCGACAGATGTCCGTAACGGCGCAGTCTGCGGGTGCCGCGCGCGAGGGCGTAGCGGTCGGGACTCAGCCGTTCCCAATGGGTGCGGAAACGGTCCAAGTCGTCGGCGGTCGCGCCGAGCAGTGAGCGAGTGATCGCGGCGGGCATGAAGTGGGCGCCGTCGGATACGAGCGCTTGTCCGGCGGCCTGTAGGAACCGATCGCGGGCGGGGGGATGAATCCGGGCGGACATCGCGTGCTCAGTCCCTCGACACGGCGCTGCCCGCTTCGGTCGCCGCGCCGCCCGCGGGCCGAGCGCGCAGGCCGAGGTGTTCGTTCAACCGATCGTCGGCCATTTTCCGCACCTCCTCGCCTCGGTGAGGTCGCTGGGAGCCCTACCCCGGCGCGCGACGTTCAAACCGCGTACTCCCCGCTGTCGATGAGCCGGCCGCACGCGAGCCTCTTGCGTTATCGAATGTCGCGTGTTACATAATCTATGTCCGATGACACAGGTTATCTGACGACCTTTCGACAGAAGATGGAGTGATCACGCAGGAGGCGACCGTGCCGACACACACCGATCCGATCCGTGATCTCGACCGGCGGACGCGGCAGGCGCGCGAGCGAGGAGTCCTTCGTCGAACCGGATCCGCCCGGTATCGAGCCGGATGTCGGGCGTCGACCGGCAGGCAGCGCGACCCGCCCGCCTCCGCCGTCGGTCCGTATGCATGATCACCATCCGACCGAAGCGAGGTGATGCCGGTTTCCCTGTAGCACAACAGATCCCGCATACGCGGGATGATCACGACAATTCGTGTTCGCTTGTCCGAACCGCGGGGTGGGGCCCGACCGACGGCGAGTCGGCCGGGCCGCCCCGTCCGAGCCCGTGAGGTACCGCGATGACCATTCTTCCGGCGCACACCGCCCGCGACCGCGTCGAGCCGAACATGCTCGCCGACGACATCGGCGCAGACACCGCGGCGCACCCGCTCACCGAACGAGTGCGCGCCGCCTTCGACCACGCCGACCTCATCGACCGTGCCCGGATCGTGCCCGACGGCGATGACGACTACTACTGCCTCGCCTACTGACACCTCGGCCGCACACCCGCCTCATCCCCTACAGCAAGGTGTCAGCCGGTCGGCGCGATGGCGAGCCTGCGCCCGATCAACTCACGCCGCCGATTCGGCAAAGCCTCGGCGAGCGCGTGAAATGCCTGTGCGGCAGACGAATCCGCATCGCCGACGACGATGGGCACACCGCGATCGGCGGCCTCGCCGACTCGGGGGTCGAAGGGGATGCGGGCCAGCAGCGGGCAGTCGACGCCGAGGAGTTCGGTTAGCCTGCCCGCGACCGCCGCGCCGCCGCCTTCGCCGAACAGCGCGCGCCGCACACCGTCGGGGCCGTCGTACCAGGACATGTTCTCCACGACGCCCGCGACGCGCTGCTCGGTTCGCGCGGCCGCCGCCCCCGCCCGCTCGGCCACGCGCGCAGCGCTGGCCTGCGGTGTGGTGACCACGAGAAGTTGTGCGGTGGGCAGCATCTGGGCCAGCGATATCGCGATATCGCCGGTGCCGGGCGGCTGGTCGACGAGCAGGACGTCCAGTTCCCCCCAGTCGACATCGGTGAGGAATTGACGCAACGCGCCGTGCAGCATGGGGCCGCGCCAGACGATCGGCGCATTGTCGTGAGCGAACATGCCGACCGACATGACCCGGACTCCCGCGGCGCTCGGCGGTGTCATCGCCGCCGCGGACCGCGTCGGCCCGTCCGTGCAACCGAGCATGTCCGGTATCGAGTGGCCGTGGATGTCGGCGTCGAGCACTCCGACGCGCAGACCGCGCCGGGCGAAGGCTACCGCGAGATTGACAGTGACACTGGACTTTCCGACTCCGCCTTTCCCGGATACCACGCAGAACACCCGGGTCGGCGAATCGGGTTCGGAGAAGGGATTGCTCATGGTGACCTGCCTCTACGGTAAGACGTTCAGCACAG
>NZ_LGYZ01000047.1 GCF_001310275.1 Nocardia arizonensis | reverse complement strand
CTCGGTGGCGCGGTGGACGCCGCGGCGGGGCTGGGGGCAAGTGCCGGTGGTGCACTCGGTGCGGCAACGGATGTGGGGGCGGGCCTCGGCGGCGGCGTTGTCGGTACAGCCGACGCCGCTCTCGGTGCCGTGGCAGATGCTGGTGTAGGTCTCGATGGCGCGCTGGGTGTCGGCTCCGGTGTGGGCGAGGGACTCGCAGGTGTGCTGAACGGCGCAGTCGATACCGCTACCGGTGTCGGCGCTGGTCTCACGGGGGCTGTGGACGCGGGGCTGGGGACGAGTGTGGATGGTGCGGTGGAACCGGCGATCGGTGCGGGGCTGGGCGGCGCGCTGAACAGCGGTGTCGGCGCGGGTGGTGGTGTGGGTGCCGGGTTGGGGACGGCTGTGGATGGTGCGCTTGGTGTCGGTGCGGGGGTCGGTGGGGATGTGGATTCCGGACTTTCGGTTGGGCTGGGTCTTGGGGATGGGCTCGGGGGTGCCGCCGCCGCGGGTGTGGGCGTCGAAGGTGCGCTCGCCGGCGTGGCGGACGCCGGGACTCACCTCGGCGCGGGTCTCGGTGGCGCGGTGGACGCCGCGGCGGGGCTGGGGGCAAGTGCCGGTGGCGCACTCGGTGCGGCAACGGATTCCGGCACGGGGGCGAGTTCGGGATTGTGGGGTGCGGGACAGGCTGTCTCGGGTTTGGCGGCCGGGGTCGACGCCGGGTTCGAGGACGGCGGGCAGGGCGGGATCGGCGTGGGTTCCGCAGGGGTGAGCGGGGTTTCGACGGGTATCGGTACGGCGGCGGGGATGGCGGGACAGGTCGCTTCGGGGCTGGAGACGGGATTGTCGGGTGGGATTGAAAATGGGTTCGACGGTGGATCGGCTTGGAATGGTGACATCGGGCAGGTCGTAACGGGGATCGAGGGCGGCATGTCCTCGGGGCAGGTGACTTCCGTATCGGAAGGCGGATTCGCCTCCGAATTCAGCGGGTTCGCAGGGGGAGCAGGGCAGGTGGGTACGGGTCTCGAGACGGGTTTGTCTTCGGGTGGCGGGTTTTCCGGTGGTGTGGATTCGGGGGTTGTCGGTGGTTTGGCGACGGGCGGTGTCGGGCATGTGGCGTCCGGGTTGGGGGGCGGTTTGTCCTCGGGTGGGGATGCGGCCGGGCAGGTAACTTCGGGTCTCGAGACGGGATTGTCCTCGGGTGGTGGGCTTTCCGGCGGTGTGGACTCGGGCGTCACCGATGGTTCGGCCTACGGCCCGGCGGGTGGCCTCGATTCGGGCGCTGGTCCGGGTGCTTCGGCACACGGCGGGTTCGATTCGGGTGCGCACGCGGGCGGTGACTTCGGGTACTCGGTGTCGGGCGGGTTGACCTCGACGGCGAATACCTGGTCTGCGCTGGATGTTTCGAGCGCATTCGGGTCGGGGCTTGAATCGTCGGCGAGCGGCGGGGTGTTCGCCGAGTCCGACGCAGGCGCCGATGCCGGTGCGGTCCACGATCTGCCGGGCGACGCGTTCCTGCACTGAAAGGGACCGCGATGGGAACATCCACCACCGTGCGAGGGGCGCCGATGCTGTCGGTGCTCGATGAGACCATCGTCGCGGCGCGGGCCGCGCGCCGCGACGATCTGGTCGTCCGATTGGAGGCGGCGGCGGCCCGGGTGCGCGATCCGCGCCGCCGCATCGTGGTCGCCGGCCAATTGGGCCAGGGTAAGAGCCGCTTCGTGAATGCCCTGCTCGACGTGGATATCTGCCCGGTGGGCGACGACACGACCACGGTCGTGCCGATGCAATTGTCGGCGGGGCAGCGGGCGTGCGCCGAATTCGTGCTCGCGGGTCCGCAGCAGGGGGCGGCGGAGATTCGGGTCGAGGTGCCGATCGGCGATATCGGGTCGGTCGCGGCGCGCTCGGAGCAGACCGAGGGTCGCCGGATTCTGCGCTGGGAACTCCAATTGCCGAATCCGTTGCTCGCGGATGGGATCGTGCTCGTGGACACCCCGGGTGTCGGCGGGCACGGCACCCCGCAGTCGGCGGTGCTCGGCACGGCGCAGTCGGCGGACGCGGTGTTGATGATCAGCGACGCTTCCACCGAACTGACCGAGCCGGAGTTGACCTTCCTGCGGCAGGTGCGCGAACTGTGCCCGGTGGTCGCGGTACTTCTCACCAAGATCGACCTGTATCCGCATTGGCGGCGGGTGCACCAGGCCGACCTCGCGCACCTGGCCGCCGCCGGACTCGAACTACCGGTGATCCCGGTTTCGGCGTCGCTGCGCACACACGCCCTGCGCACCCGGGACGCGCAGCTGGGCCGGGAATCGGGATTCGGCGTGCTCTATCAATTCCTGCGCGAGCAGGTGGTGGCCCGCGACCAGGTCGCCACCACCCGTGCGGTGGCGCGCGACATCCAGTCCGCGGCGGAGCATCTGGCGTTGGCGCTGGGCAGTGAACTGGTCGCGTTGCGTGATCCGAGTCAGGGCGCGGCGGCGATCCGCGAATTGCGGGCTGCGCGGACCTCGGCGGAGCAGTTGCAGCGCCGCACCGCCGCGTGGCAGCAGACCCTCGCGGACGGGATCACCGACCTCGCGGGCGATGTCGAGCACGACCTGCGGGATCGGCTGCGCGGTATCGCCAGGACGGCTGAGGAGTGGATCGACGACAACGATCCGGGACGTGGCTGGGAACATATCGCCGAATGGCTCTCCGGCACCGTCGATACCGCCCTCGCCGACAATCTCCTGTGGACACAGCGGCGCGCGGTGGCACTCGCCGAGCGGGTCGCCGGACATTTCACCGATGTCGGCGCGGCCGAACTGCCGGATCTGCGAAGCGGTCTCGATGACGGATCACATCGCGGTTCGGGCACATTGGCCGAGCTGGAACCCGATATCGGCTTCGCGAGCAAACTGCTCGTCGGTATGCGCGGTTCCTACGGCGGCCTGCTCATGGTCGGTCTCGCGAGTACGTTCGCGGGACTGGCGATGCTGAATCCGATCTCGATCGGGGCCGGTGTCATCGTGGGCGGCAAGGCTTTTCGCGACGACAAACAGGCGAGGTTGGCGCGCAGGCGCAATGAGGCCAAGACCGCGGTGCGCCGCTTCGTCGACGATATCGCCTTCCAGGCGGGCAAGGAGTCCAAGGACCGGCTGCACCGCATCCACCGGGCGCTGCGCGATCATTACGCGGGCGTGGCCGAACGCAGTCTGCGGTCCATCGACGACTCACTGCGCGCCGCCCA
Source organism: Nocardia arizonensis (assembly GCF_001310275.1). Taxonomy (GTDB): domain Bacteria; phylum Actinomycetota; class Actinomycetes; order Mycobacteriales; family Mycobacteriaceae; genus Nocardia; species Nocardia arizonensis. Next base: position 131,740 of record NZ_LGYZ01000047.1, on the reverse strand, counting down.
GGAGGCGGCGACCATGGAGAACGCCCGCCGATCCGAACGCGCTCTGGTGCTGGAACGGCAATTGCGGGTGGTGGCGGAGCTGCGACGCTGCGCCGATGCCATGCGACTCGGCGCGGCGCGGGAGGGGGACGCCGGTACGGTAACTGCGTGACTAGCGGAATCGGAACCGCGCCGGGCATCGTCGCGCAGGCGCACGGGCTGATCGGGCTCGCGCGCCAGGAATTCGCGCGGGAGCCGCGGGCGCGGGCGCTGCTGGCCGATTGCGCGGGCCGTCTGGGGCAGCCGTTGCGGGTGGCGTTGGCGGGTTCGCTCAAGGCGGGCAAGTCGACGTTGCTGAACGCGCTGGTCGGTCAGGACATCGCACCGACCGACGCCACCGAGTGCACCCGCGTGGTGACGTGGTATCGGCACGGTTCGACCCCGAACGTCACCGCGTACGCCCCCGACGGCGCGACCGCGAACGTGGTGGTCCGCCGCGGGGCCAATACCGGCCTGACCTTCGACCTGACGGGTTTGACCTGGAACGCGCCAGGTCCGCGCGCGGTGGATCACCTCGAGGTCGGCTGGCCCGCCGCCGCGCTGGCCAACACCACGATCATCGACACGCCGGGCACGTCGTCGCTGTCGCGGGAGGTGTCGGCGCGTACCGCTCGCCTGCTCACCCCGGACGACCCGCGGGAGAATCCGGCACTGCCGGGCGCGGACGCGGTGGTCTACCTGCTGCGCCGACTCGACACCTCCGATATCCGCTTCCTCGAGCGCATTGGCGCGTCGGCGGAGGCGGGCGGTCCGCTCGGGGTGATCGGGGTGGTGTCGCGCGCGGACGAGATCGGCGCGGGCCGGATCGACGCACTGCATTCGGCGCGCGATATGGCGATGCGGTTCGCCGGGGAGTTGGAGCGGACCGGTCTGTGTCAGGCGGTGATTCCGGTGGCGGGTCTGCTCGCCTTCGCCGCGGCGACGCTGCGCCAACAGGAGTTCGCCGCCTTCGAGGCGTTGGCGGGCGCGCCGTCGGAGGAGCTGTCCGCCGCACTGCTGTCGGCGGACCGCTTCGCCCGCGCCGATATCGCCCTGCCGGTGCCGCCGGAGCTGCGCGCCCGATTGGCCGACCGTTTCGGAATCTTCGGAATTCGCATGGCGGTCACCCTGATTCGGCTCGGCGTCGGTGATTCCGCGGCCTTGGCCGCCGCGCTGACCGAGCGCAGCGGCGTCGACGAACTGCGGTCGGTGCTCGACGTGCAATTCGCTCAGCGCGCCGATCAACTCAAGGCGCATTCGGCCCTGTCGGCGCTGGCCAGGGTGCTGTCCGCCTATCCGGGCACCGCCGCGGACCGCCTGCTGCCGCGGGTGCGCACCCTGCTGGCCGATGTGCACGGTTTCGCCGAACTGCGTCTGCTCGGTCGCCTGCGCACCGACGAACTGCCATTGCCCGCCGCCGATCTGGCCGAATTGCACCGTCTCATAGGCGGTTCGGGCATAGCGACGCACCTGCGCCTTGGGCTGCCCCCGGATGCCGCACCCGCCGACCGCCGCGCACAGGCGGTCGCGGCGGTCCGCAAGTGGCGCGATCGGGCCCGCCACCCGCTGGCCGACCAGTTCACCCGTTCGGCCTGCCTCATCGCCGCGCGTAGCGCGGAGGGCACCCTCGGCGCGGAGTGAATCCGCGCGACCTGCGTGAATCGCGCGATCGCGGGTAGCCGAGCCGCATCCGAACCCGGGAGGCCGTGATGAGTACACGAGAGGTCGTCGAAGAACTGCTGGACCAGGCCGGTACGACCTACGCCGAGGAGGCCGGTATCCGATTGGCGAACAAACCCGCGCCGCTGTTCCAGCTGTTGATGCTGACCGAACTGCTGAGTGCGCCGATCTCCGCGTCGCTGGCGGTGGCCGCCACCAAGGAGCTGGTGGACAGTGGCTACCGGACACCGCAGCGGGTCGCCGATGCCGAATGGCAGGAGTTGGTGGATGCCCTCGGTCGGGGTCACTACCGCCGCTACGACGAGAGCACCGCGACCCGGCTGGGCGAGATGGCCACCGCCGTATTGGACCGCTACGACGGTGACCTGCGTGAACTCGGTGAACGATCCGAACACGACGCCGGTCGGGCGGCTCGGCTGCTGCGCGAGTTCAAGGGCATCGGCCCGACCGGAAGCGATATCTTCCTGCGCGAGGTCCAGGATGTGTGGCCGTGGTCCGCGCCCTACTTCGACGACCGAGCCCGCCGCGGAGCCGAATTGCTCGGCCTGCCGGACAGCCCGGGGGATCTGGCGAAGTTGGCGCCGCCGCATCGCTGCGCCGCGCTCGCCGCCGCCTTGGTGCGGGTCGGCGGCGACGATGATCTCGCCGAGCGCCTCGGCCCGCATTGACGCGGCGGGTCGGAGCGGTTCCGGCCCGCGTCATCGGTCATCGCGACGCGTGGTGGCGGCCACGCCGACCCGATGACCGAAGCCGAGCGGTGGGTATTTCCATCACACCCGCAGCGGTTCGGGTGCGAATTCATCGACGCCGATATCGTGGTGTTCGAGTTTGGCATCGCGGGGCAGCGCCAGGAATCCCAGTGCGACCAGCAGGAGCAGGCCGATGCCCCAGCCGAGGGTATAGCGGAAGGTGTGGGCGAAATTCACCGCGTTGGCCTGCGTCCCCGCCGTACTCAGCACCCGCGCGACCGCCGCGTTCTCGGGTCCGTTCGCGCGACAGCTCTCGGGCAGGACCGTCGGGTCGAGCTGCGCCGACCGTTCGCGCACGCACGAGCGGAAGTTCGCGAGTATCTGGTCCTGCGCCGTCGCGGGCACCCCGGCGGTGGTGAGTTCGGCGCGCACCTGCGGGGAGACCGCGTCGACGCCGCGCGCCGAATCGTGGTCGAGTTGGGCGAAGAAGACGACGCCGACCAGTGCGACGCCGAGTGCGGTCCCGAGCTGCTGTCCGGTGTTGAGCAGACCGGAGGCCGCGCCCGCCTCCCGCGCGGGCACCTGACCGAGGAGCAGGTCGATGGTCGGCGCCACCACCGTGCCGAAGCCGACGCCGGTGAGCAGCAGCGGGCCGATCATCTGCCACGAGGTGGTCTCGGCGCCGTAATGTGCTGCGAGCCAACCGTAGTAGCCGAAGCCCGCGGCATTGACCAGTCCGCCGAGGATGAGCACGCCGCGGCCGAATCGCGGTGCGAGCACGCTCACCGAGACGCCCGCGCCGATGCCCGCGCCCACGGCGAAGAAGACGGCGGTGAGTCCGGCGCGCATGGGCGTCCAGCCCAGTCCGGCCTGCATGAACAGGGTCCAGATGAGGAAGAATCCGCCGAGGCCTATCCAGAACAGCAGCCAGCTGCCCAAGCCGATGGCGAAGGGTCGCGAGCGGAACAGGTCGAGATCGATGAGCGGCGAACCCACGGTGCGAGCCCGGCGCCGCTCGTAGACGACGAAGACGGCGAGGGTCAGCGCTGAGGCCGCCATCATGACGAATGTCCATGCGGGCCAATCCGATCGGCGGCCTTCGGTCAGCGGGTACACCAGCAGCAGGACCGCGCCGATGGCCATCACCATGCCGATCGGGTCGAGGCGGGGTGCGGCGGGCGAGCGGGAGTCGCGCATCACGACGGCGGCCGCGACGAGCGCGATGACGCCGATCGGAATGTTGACCAGGAATATCGGCCGCCACGACAGGTCGAACAGATCCCATTGCACGAGCAGTCCGCCCAGTGACAGGCCGACCGCGGAGGCCGATCCGCCGACCCCGCTGTAGACGGCGATCGCCTTGGCGCGTTCGGCTTTCGGGAAGGTGGTGCGGATGATGGCGAGGATCTGCGGCACCATGAGTCCGGCCATCGCGCCCTGGACGAAGCGTCCGGTGATGAGCACGGCCGGGTCGGCGCTGAGTCCGCAGGCGGCCGAGGCGAGGGTGAAGCCCGCCATGCCGACGAGGAAGACGCGCTTGCGCCCGTAGATGTCGCCGAGCCTGCCGCCGGTGATCAGGACGGCGGCGAAGGCGAGGACGTAGGCGGCGACGATCCATTCCAGCTGCGAGTACTCCGCGCCCAGGTCGTTCTGGATGCTGGGAGCGGCGACGTTGACGATGGTGACGTCGAGCAGATCCATGAAGCCCGCGGCCAGGACGACCGCGAAGGCTATCCAGCGGCGTCGATCGGGCGGTGATTCGGTGAGTCGGTCGGATTCCACGGCGATCTCTTTTCGATTCGGTGGGGCGTGGCGACATCCAAACTATGCACCTCATGTGATTATCAATCAAGATGTCAATCCAGATGAGTGCGTAATGGACTATCATCGAGGAGTGACCGATGCCGATCAGCCCTATCCGCAGATGTCCGATCTCACGGCCTTCTTGCTCGGGCAGATCGGCTACCACTCCTCTTCGCGCTTCGCCGAACTGCTCGCCCCGGTCGGCATCAGCCCGCGGCATTTCGGCATGTTGCGTGTGCTGCGCGAACATGACGGCCGGTCGCAGCAGCAGTTGTGCGAAACGCTCGGCATCCATCGCAATGTGATGGTCGGACTTGTGGACGAGTTGGAGAAGCGCGGACTGGTGGAGCGCCGCCGCCATCCGAGCGACCGCCGCGCGCACGCGGTCTACCTGCTGCCCGCGGCCCACGACGTCCTAGCGCGCGCCCAGGGCGTGGCCGAGGGGCTCGACGGCGAACTCCTCGCGACTTTCGACGATGCCGAACGCGCCACCCTGCTCGGCCTGTTGCAGCGACTCGCGGTCGCCAACGGCTTGCGGCGTGGCATTCACCCCGGACTCGCGGGCGAGAGCGCCGCGCCGCCCTGTTCCTGACGTCGAACCGCGCGGTCCGGTTGGTCACAACTGGCGTACATTCCGGGCGCGCGGCGGTCACATCATCCGCGCCCTGACGACAATGGCGGGCGCGGGCGACATCGTCGCGGATCCGGGAATTAATCTCGCCGGTCGTCCGTTGAGCTGTTCGTCAAGGTTGAGTGCGATAGGCTCAAGTTCCAGTTGACCCCGGACGGAATCGGGGGCAGGATTGAGCCGACCACGCTCAGCGTTGCTGGGACCGTGCTCCGTGAGGTGCTAGGGGCGGGGTCTGACCGTTGAGGGCGGCCACCCGCCCGGCACCGACACAAGAAGTTTCGTCAACTAGGAGGATCACCATGGCTCGTGCGGTCGGAATCGACCTCGGGACCACGAACTCGGTCGTCGCCGTTCTGGAAGGCGGCGAGCCGGTCGTCGTCGCGAACTCCGAAGGCTCGCGCACCACCCCGTCGATCGTCGCGTTCGCCAAGAACGGTGAGGTTCTCGTCGGCCAGCCTGCCAAGAACCAGGCGGTCACCAACGTCGACCGCACCATCCGCTCGGTGAAGCGCCACATCGGCACCGACTGGACCGTCGAGATCGACGGCAAGAAGTACACCTCGCAGGAGATCAGCGCGCGCACGCTCATGAAGCTCAAGCGTGACGCCGAGGCATACCTCGGTGAGGAGATCACCGACGCGGTCATCACCGTCCCGGCCTACTTCGAGGACGCCCAGCGTCAGGCCACCAAGGAAGCCGGCCAGATCGCCGGTCTGAACGTGCTGCGCATCGTCAACGAGCCCACCGCCGCCGCGCTCGCGTACGGCTTGGACAAGGGCGACAAGGAGCAGACCATCCTGGTCTTCGACCTCGGTGGCGGAACCTTCGACGTCTCGCTGCTCGAGATCGGCGAGGGCGTCGTCGAGGTCCGCGCGACCTCCGGTGACAACCACCTCGGCGGCGACGACTGGGACGAGCGCGTCGTGTCCTGGCTGGTCGACAAGTTCAAGGGCAGCTCGGGCATCGATCTGACCAAGGACAAGATGGCCATGCAGCGCCTGCGCGAGGCCGCCGAGAAGGCCAAGATCGAGCTGAGCTCCTCGCAGAGCACTTCGATCAACCTGCCCTACATCACCGTTGACGCGGACAAGAACCCGCTGTTCCTCGACGAGCAGTTGACCCGCGCCGAATTCCAGAAGATCACCTCCGATCTGCTCGACCGCACCCGCGCGCCGTTCCAGTCCGTCATCAAGGACGCGGGCATCAACGTCTCCGACATCGACCACGTGGTCCTCGTCGGCGGCTCGACCCGTATGCCCGCCGTCTCGGATCTGGTCCGCGAACTCACCGGCGGCAAGGAGCCCAACAAGGGCGTGAACCCGGACGAGGTCGTCGCCGTCGGCGCGGCTCTGCAGGCCGGTGTGCTCAAGGGCGAGGTCAAGGACGTCCTGCTGCTCGACGTGACCCCGCTGTCGCTGGGCATCGAGACCAAGGGCGGTGTGATGACCAAGCTCATCGAGCGCAACACCACCATCCCGACCAAGCGCTCGGAGACCTTCACCACCGCCGACGACAACCAGCCGTCGGTGCAGATCCAGGTGTTCCAGGGTGAGCGCGAGATCGCCTCGCACAACAAGCTGCTCGGCTCCTTCGAACTGACCGGCATCCCGCCCGCCCCGCGCGGCGTGCCGCAGATCGAGGTCACCTTCGACATCGACGCCAACGGCATCGTGCACGTGACCGCCAAGGACAAGGGCACCGGCAAGGAGAACACGATCAAGATCCAGGACGGCTCCGGCCTGTCCAAGGAGGAGATCGATCGGATGATCAAGGACGCCGAGGCGCACGCCGCCGAGGACAAGGCCCGCCGCGAGGAGGCCGAGACCCGCAATCAGGCCGAGTCGCTGGTGCACCAGACCGAGAAGTTCATCAAGGACAACGAGGACAAGGTGCCCGCGGACGTGAAGTCCAAGGTCGAGGCGGCTATCGCCGAGGCGAACGAGGCGCTCAAGGGCACCGATATCGCCGCGGTGAAGTCCGCGGTGGAGAAGCTGGCCACCGAGTCGCAGGCCCTCGGCCAGGCGATCTACGAGGCGTCGTCCGCCGATCAGGCCGCATCCGGCGACGGCGCGTCCGCGGGCGCGGATGAGGACCAGGTCGTGGATGCCGAGGTCGTGGACGAGCCGGTCGACACGGAGAAGAAGTGACGCCGCAGAACAAGTCGGGCAACTCCGAGCAGGAGCCGATCACCGTCGTCGACAATCGCAAGATCGATCCTGAGACCGGGGAGATCAGGGAGCCGGGCGCGGCGGAGGATGGCTCCGTCGCGGTCGAGCCCGAGGACACCGCCGACGTGGTCGGCGGTGAGCTCGCCGAACTCACCGCCGACCTGCAACGCCTCACCGCCGAGTACGCCAACTACCGGCGGCGCGTCGACCGCGATCGCAAGGCCGCGGTCGACACGGCCAAGGCCGCGGTGATCACCGAACTGCTCGGCGTTCTCGATGATCTGGATCGAGCGCGCGCGCACGGCGACCTGGATTCCGGGCCGCTGAAGTCGGTGGCGGACAAGCTCTCCGACGCGCTGCGCAAGCAGGGTCTCGAGGAGTTCGGCGCCGAGGGCGAACCCTTCGACCCGACACTGCACGAGGCCGTCCAGCACGAGGGTTCGGGACACGACCAGGTGATCGGCCTCGTCATGCGCAAAGGCTATCGGTTCGGCGAGCGGGTGCTTCGGCACGCGCTGGTCGGGGTAACCGACGGAGTGTCCGACCTGGCGCGAGTGTCGGAGACCGAGAACGAAGAGGCATCGGATGTTGATGCCGGCGCGAACAACCAATAAGACCGCGGCGCGCAGGACGGGCCCGGGGGCGCTCGGCACTCAGGCTCCCGGAGGGGCCCGTGGGCGTCGCGCAACCGAGACCGCGAGAGGAGGAGAGACCCGGTGAGTCAACGGGAGTGGATCGAGAAGGACTTCTACAAGGAGCTGGGTGTCTCCTCCAGCGCCACCCAGGACGAGATCAAGAAGGCGTACCGCAAGCTCGCCCGCGACTTGCATCCCGACGCCAATCCGGGTGACGCCAAGGCCGAGGAGCGCTTCAAGACCGTCAGCGAGGCGCACGCCGTGCTGTCGGATCCGGCCAAGCGCAAGGAGTACGACGAAACCCGCAAGCTGTTCGCCGGGGGTGGCTATCCGCGTGGTGGCTTCAGTCCCGGTGCGGGCGGCGGTTTCTCGCAGGGATTCGATATCGGCGACATCTTCGGCGGCGCCGCGGGCGCGGGCGACGGCGGACTGGGCGATCTGCTCGGCGGGCTGTTCAACCGGGGCGGCGGGCGCACGGCGACCCGGCCGCGCCGGGGCGCCGACGTGGAGACCGAGACGACCCTCGGTTTCCGCGAGGCCGCCCAGGGCGTCACCGTTCCGCTGCGGATGACCAGTCCCTCGCCGTGCACCACCTGTCACGGCAGCGGCGCCAAGCCGGGGACGAGTCCGCGGGTGTGCCCGAACTGCAACGGTTCGGGCGTGATCAGCCGCAATCAGGGCGCTTTCGGATTCAGCGAACCCTGTGACGACTGCCGGGGCACCGGATCGATCATCGACGATCCGTGCGTCGACTGCCGCGGCACCGGTATCCAGAACCGGACCCGCACCATCACGGTGCGGATTCCGCCCGGTGTCAGCGATGGTCAGCGCATCCGGCTCGCCGGACAGGGCGAGGCGGGTCTGCGGGGTGCGCCCTCGGGTGATCTGTACGTGACCGTGCACGTCAGCCAGGACAAGGTCTTCGGCCGCAACGGCGACGACCTGACCTTGGTGCTGCCGGTCAGCTACAGTGAATTGGTCCTGGGGACAACGGTTTCCGTGCCCACCCTGGCGGGCCGGGTCGGTGTGAAGGTGCCGCCGGGCACCGCCGACGGCCGGACGTTGCGGGTGCGCGGTCGCGGTGTGCCCAAGCGCGGCGGCGGGGCCGGTGACCTACTGGTCACCGTCAAGGTCGCGGTGCCGCAGAAACTGGACGACGAAGCCACCCGGGCGCTCGAGCGCTACGCGGAGGCGGAGAAGGCCGGCGGATTCGATCCCCGGGCGGGATGGGCAGGTGCGTGATGTCCGCTGATCCGAAGAAGGGCTCCGGTGGAGCCGGGCGTGCCGAGTTCTTCATGATCTCGGTGGCGGCCCAGTTGGCGGGCATGCACGCGCAGACCCTGCGCACCTATGACCGACTCGGACTGGTGACGCCGCAACGCACTTCGGGCGGGGGGCGACGGTATTCGGCCAGGGATGTCGAGCTGCTGCGCGAGGTGCAGCGGCTGTCCCAGGACGAGGGCGTCAATCTGGCGGGTATCAAGCGCATCATCGAACTGACCAATCAGGTCGAGGAGTTGCAGCAGACGGTGGCCGAATTGTCGGCCGAGCTGGAACGTCTGCGTGCGGCCGGGTATCGACCGGATTTCCCGCCGCAGCGCAGTACCGCGCTGGTGGTGTGGAAGCCGCGTCATCAGCGCTGAATCGCCGATAGTCGGGCCCCGGTCGGTTTCACTCGAGGGTGAAACCGACCGGGGCCCGCTGTTGTTTCCGTACCGGGCTGTCGTTTTCGTACGCCGAGGCGCGACCACCGGTTGGCGAATTCCGCCAGATGTATTCGAGTCGGCGTGCGGATGGTTTCCGCTTTTTCTTGCCGGAGCGATTTGCGGCGGGTAAGCCGAGCGGCCTGCGTTGCCGCTCGCGGTTTTGCTCGCGGGCCGTTTCAGGAGCAATCGACGTCAGGGGTCTGATATTCGAGCGCGATGCGGACGGCGCGTTCACGACGGCTGCCCTGGAATAGCCAAAAGGTCGCTCGGGATGGCATTTTGAGATGAGCCGTGCGCAGCGAGTCGCGCGCAAACGGTCGAGGCGGGACCGTATCCCCCGGTGTACAGCCATCTTTCGGTCGGTTTCTCTGGCGTTTCTCCTTGCCGGTCCTCGTTTCGAGGAATTACATGCGTGATCTTTTATCGGACGGCTCCGCGGCCGGCAAACCTCGCCTACACTCCATGGCATCGGCTGCTGACGAGTGTCCCGCGGCACCTCACTCGACGGCACGTTCTGTGTTTCGAACGCGAAATGGGGTTGTGACACAAATGGATTCGCGGACTGTCGCTTTGATCAGAACCACGTTCAAGGCGGTTGCTGCGGAGGAGGGGGGTCCGGAGAAACTGGCCAGTTCGTTTTACGCCACCTTGTTCTCGGACTACCCGCACGCCCGGGATTTCTTTCCCGCGGCGATGGATTCGCAGCGGGACCGACTGGTGAAGGCCATCTCCTATACCCTCGACCGGCTCGAAGAGCCGGACAGGCTACTGCCGTTCCTCGCGCAGTTGGGGCGAGATCACCGCAAATACGGTGTGAAGCCGGAGCATTACGTCGCCGTGGCGACCTCGCTCAAAACCGCCATGCGCCGCTTCACCGATACCGAGATGTGGACCGAGGAGATCGACACCGCCTGGGACGAAGGTCTCGCCGTCATCGCCGAGACCATGATCGAGGCCGCCGAAGAAGAGACCACACCGGCGGTCTGGACCGGCACCGTAGTCGAACGGCGGGTCGTGCTGCGCAATCTCATCGTCGTACGGCTGCGACTGGATCAGCCCATGAACTACGCGGCGGGTCAGTATGTCAGCGTGCAGGTGCCGTCCAGACCGCGCATGTGGCGCTATCTTTCGCCCGCCGTGCCCGCCAATGCCGACGGCGAGATCGAATTCCACATTCGCGGTGTCTTCGGCGGCTGGGTCAGCCCGGCCATCGTCGGCCAGACGAAGATCGGCGAACAGTGGCTGCTCGGCTCACCGCTGGGCGGACTCGGCGTGCCGCGCAACATCGAGCGCAAGATGCTCATGATCTGCCGCGGCACCGGTGTCGCGCCGCTGCGCGCCCAGCTCATGGCGATGGCCCAAAGGCGAACCAACCCCGAGGTCCACCTGTTCGTCGGCGGCCACCACCCCTGCGACCTGTACGACCTGGAAACCCTGAGCCGCTTGGCCGCGGCCAATCCGTGGCTGACCGTCACCCCGGTGTCGGAGAGCGACGCGAACCCCTGGTGGTACGCGGGTTCCGGCGCGCCGGAAGCGGAACTGCCGGGTCTGCGACCGCGGCTGACCGGTCAGATCGGCAAGGTGGTGGCCGGCCTCGGGCCGTGGTCGGATCGCGACGTGCAGATCGTCGGGTCGCCGTCGATGGTGCAGACCACGAAATTCCGGCTCATGGCGGCGGGTATGCAGACCGAGTACATACGTCACGATCCGCTGTTCTGATCGCGACGGCGGGAACGCCAGGCGGCCCGGACGGCGTCCGTGCGGGCCGCGGCGGGTGCGGATGTGCTCCTCGTTCGGACGAAGGCCGGGATCCAGGCGGGTGACGACTATCCGCGAGTACACGAATGGATCCCGGCCTTCGCCTGAACGACGATCAGAGTCCCTCGACCTGGATGCGTTCGGCGGGCGTGCCCGTCTCGATCAGTCGGTCCACCGTCGCGCGCGTCATGGCCCGCGACCCGCAGACCAGCACCTGGTGTGCGGTGAACGCGCCGTGCGAGCCGACGACATCGGCGAGCGTGCCCTCGAGCAGATCGTCGGGGGCGAAGCCGATGTCCACCCGCGAATGTTCGTACCATTCGTCGGCCCACCCAGGATCATGGAGCTTCTCGACCACGGGAACGACGGTGAGCCAAGGCAATTCGTCGGCTAGCAGGGTCAGCATGTCCGCGGCGTACAGGTCGCGTGGGTAGCGTCCGCCGACGAACAGGTAGGTGCGCGGCGGCTGTTCGCGCCGCGCGAGTTCGAGGATCAGCGAACGCAGCGGGGCCAGACCGGTGCCGCCCGCGATCATCACCACTTCTTCACCGTTGGGCGTGACATGGAAGGCGCCCGCGGGCGCCGAGATCCGCCACTCGTCCCCGGTCCTGGTATCGGCCACCAGTTGACCGCTGAGCCAGCCGCCGGGCACCGCCCGCACGTGGAATTCCAGTTTGCCGTCCAGCGAGGGCGGCAGCGCCGGGGACAACCTGCGCCGGACCCCCGGCTGCTGGGGCACCTTGACCTCCACCGACTGCCCGGCCGCGAAGGGCACGAATTCGCCGATCAGACGGACCACCGCGATATCGTGGCGCAGCCGATGGTGACCGACGACCGTCGCCGTCCACTCCGGCGGCTCGTCGAAGGGCGCCGCGCCGTTTCCGAGCATGCTCGGGTCCGTCATCGAATCTCCTGTATCTCGCGGGAGTCCTCCCGCGCCTCGGTTCGCCGCGTCGCGCCGGTCACACCGGATCGGACATGATGATGTGCTCCGGGGTGCCGACCGCGATGAGGGCACGGCGGGTGTCCTCGATCATGCGCGCCGAACCGGCGATCTGGATCTGGCGATCCGCCCACGCGCCGAAACTGGCCACCACCGCGCCGAGGTTACCGATCAGGCGACGGTGCATGCCGTACGGCGCGTCCGCTGGCGGATGCGGGTACCACCACGGGTTGGTCTTCTCCTCGCAGACCGGGACCACGGTGAGCCACGGGTTGCTCTGCGAGAGCTGCCACATGTTCTCCACGTCGTACAGATCACAGGGGTAGCGTCCGCCGATGAAGAAATGCACGCGCGGATTGATGCCGCGCTGACCCATCTCGATCAATTGCGCGCGCAGCGGCGCGATACCGGTGCCCGCGCCGATCATGAGCACATCCCGGCCGCTCTCACGGTCGACGTGCAGTCCACCCAGCGGTCCCGCGACCTGCCACCGGTCGCCCACATGGGTCTCGTTCACGATCGCCGGGCTCACCCAGCCGCCGCGGATCTTACGCACGTGGAATTCGATCTCACCGTATGGATTGGCGGGGATCGCGGGCGAGAAATAACGCCACATCCTCGGCCGCTGCGGCACCGCCACCGGCACGTACTGGCCCGCCTGATAGGGAATGGGGCTGTCGGACTGCAATCGCACGATCGCCAGATCCTCGAGCACCCGGCGGTGCCCGACCACGGTCGCCTCCCAGTACGGCTGGGATTTGTCGCTGTTGGCGCCGATCGCCATCGAGGCCGAGATCAGGATCGTGATATCGCGCCAGCCTTCGTCGAGCGCGCGATTCCAGTCGGGACCGTTGTATGTGCGAAATGCGGCCAACAGCGCGCGTCCCGCCGCGTCGTAGTGCGTCGCCGTCACCCCGTATTTGCGATGATCACGCGCCAGTTGTTCGAGGAATTTCTGTGCTCGCTCCCAATCCTCGAGATTGTCTATGACGAACTGTATGGCCGTCACCAGACGTTTCGCCTGCATATCCATCGCAGGCGGGAACAGCTCGCGCAGCTGGGGGTTCTCCGCGAACAGGTGACCGTAGAACGCGCTGATCAACCGCTCGGAACCGTTCGGTGAATCGGTCACCGAACGGAAGTTGGCGCGGACCAGCGCTGCCGAACGCGCATCCACGACGTGGAGCTTCCTTTCCCTCGTGCAACTCAGGGACGTATCCGTAACCGGCGGTCCGACGTCGATTATCCCTGAAAATCCCGTGGTCGTGTGGGTATGGGGCGGGTGGGACGATCCGACGGTAATTCGTGGGCAAATGGATCGGCCACGTCGTCGCCGGGTCGCCGCATCGCACCCGATGGGATTATGAGCCCAACCAGGACGGATGCGCACGCGGGGGTCGTCGCCGATGGCCGCGCCCACCGATGGCGCCACCCCGCTCGGCGTAGCGGCGGATCTGATCGAACGGCTCGCCCTCGATCGGCTTCGTCGCGCGTCAGATGGCGAGCACCGTCTTGCCGCGTGCGCCGGAGGCGCCGATCACCGAGGCCGCCGATTCCAGCGGCAGGGTCGTCTCGATCGGCACCACGACGTCACCTTCGGCCACCCGGTTCAGTAGGCGGGCCAGTTCCGGTGCGCCGCCGCGGGATTCGATATTGCCGCCCGCGATGCCGCGGCGGCGCAGGGTCTGCTCGTCGGCCGAGCCGATGGTCGAGTACACGGTGCCGTCCGGGCGCAGCAGTTCGACCAGTCCCGCGAGCACCGCGGGCGGGCTGACCAGGTCGAACAGCACGTCTATCCCGTCGGGGTGGGTGAAGCGCACCGAATCGCCGACCGGCGCGCGACTGTAGTCGACGGTCTCGGCCGCACCGAGCCGCGCCATCTGGTCGGCGTCGGCGGCGCGCGCGGTGGCGATGACGTGCGCGCCCGCGATATTGGCGAGCTGGACGAGGAACGAACCCACCCCGCCGGTGGCGCCGACGATCAGAACCTTCTGTCCGGGTTGGATTTTCGCCGCGTCCACCATGTCCTGCGCGGTGAGGCCCGCGGTCGGCAGCGCGGCGGCGGCCGCCGTGGTGACCCCGTCGGGGATGTGGACGAGCGCGGCGGTTTCTGGCAGCACCGAATATTCGGCGAAGCTGCCGTGTCCGACCGGCGGGACCAGGAATTTGCCCACCACCCGGTCGCCGACGGCGAAGTGGGTGACCTCGGGCCCGATGGCCGAGACGGTGCCCGCGCCGTCGACGCCGAGGATGAGCGGGAAGTCATGCGGCAGCGCGCCTTCCAGGTAGCCGGTGGCGACGCGCAGGTCGAAGGGGTTGACCCCGGCCGCCTCCATCCGCACCTGGACACCGCCCGGACCGGGTTCGGGTACCGGCATATCGGCCATCTCGATCGGGCCTGCGAACTGTCGTACCACGATCGCGCGCATCGCTTCGCTCCTCGTTCGGGCTGCTACCTCGTTCGGGCTGACGACCTTCATAGAGCTGACGAGCTGTGCCGGACACCTGGGTCGGCGGCGTGTCCATCCTAGGGCCGTGTCCGCGCGCGACGCGGTTGTCCACGGCGAGTGATTCGTCGCATTCCACCCGGGCGCGGCGTAGCGTTCGTGGCGCCGGGACACGTCCACGTGACGTGGCGTCCGACCGATCGAAAAATTCTAAACTTGAGCGGAACAGACTCAACCTTTCCGGCGTTGGACGGTGTGAAAGCGGCACCGGACACGGGCCGGGCGCGGACAGCGCCCGGCCGCGCTCCCGGTGAACCGCGGAGATCGACTAAGAGGAAGGTGCACGTGGACGCGTTCAATCCCACCACCAAGACCCAGGCGGCGTTGACCGCCGCTCTACAGGCGGCTTCGGCCGCGGGCAATCCTGAGATCCGCCCGGCCCACTTGCTGGTGGCGTTGCTGGATCAGACCGACGGCATCGCCGCTCCGTTGTTGAAGGCTGTCGGGACCGATCCGGCGGTGGTGCGGCGCGAGGCCCAGGATGTCGTGGATCGGTTGCCGCGCGCGACCGGCGCCACCACGACACCGCAGTTGGGGCGGGAAGCATTGGCGGCGATCACCAGCGCCCAGCGGTTGGCCACGGAGTTGGGAGACGAGTACGTCTCCACCGAACACGTCATCGTCGGCTTGGCCGATGGTGATTCGGATATGACCATGCTGTTGCGCAAGTACGGCGCGACGCCGGAGGCCTTGCGCGAGGCGTTCACGACCGTACGCGGCAGCGCGCGGGTCACCAGCCCCGACCCTGAGGGCAGCTATCAGGCGTTGGAGAAGTACTCCACCGATCTGACCGCCGCCGCCCGTGACGGGAAACTCGACCCGGTGATCGGGCGTGACACCGAGATCCGCCGGGTGGTGCAGGTGTTGAGTCGCCGCACCAAGAACAATCCGGTGCTCATCGGTGAACCCGGTGTCGGCAAGACCGCGATCGTGGAGGGCCTGGCCCAGCGCATCGTGGCCGGGGATGTGCCGGAGTCGCTGCGCGGCAAGTCGGTGATCTCCCTGGATCTGGGTGCGATGGTCGCGGGCGCGAAGTATCGCGGTGAGTTCGAGGAGCGGCTCAAGGCCGTGCTCGAGGACATCAAGAACAGCGCCGGGCAGATCATCACCTTCATCGACGAACTGCACACCATCGTCGGCGCGGGCGCGACCGGTGAATCGGCGATGGACGCCGGGAACATGATCAAACCCATGCTGGCGCGCGGTGAGCTGCGGCTGGTCGGCGCGACCACGCTCGAGGAGTACCGCAAGTTCATCGAGAAGGACGCCGCGCTCGAGCGTCGGTTCCAGCAGGTGCTGGTCGGTGAGCCGTCGGTGGCCGACACCGTCGGGATCCTGCGCGGTATCAAGGAGCGCTACGAGGTGCACCACGGCGTGCGTATCACCGACTCGGCCCTGGTCGCCGCGGCCACGCTGTCGGATCGCTACATCACCTCACGGTTCCTGCCCGACAAGGCGATCGACCTGGTCGACGAGTCGGCCTCGCGGCTGCGCATGGAGATCGACTCGCGTCCGGTGGAGATCGACGAGGTCGAACGCGCGGTGCGCCGCCTCGAGATCGAGGAGGTCGCGTTGAGCAAGGAGACCGACGAGGCGTCCAAGCAGCGATTGGAGAAGTTGCGCCAGGAACTGGCCGACGACCGCGAGACGCTCGGCCAGCTCATGACCCGCTGGCAGAACGAGAAATCCGCCATCGACCAGGTCCGCGTGCTCAAGGAGGAACTCGAGGGCTTGCGCGGGGAATCCGAACGCGCCGAGCGCGACGGTGATCTCGGCAAGGCCGCCGAACTGCGCTACGGCCGAATCCCGTCGCTGGAGAAGCAACTCGCCGCCGCCGAACAGGCGTCGAAGACCGCGGGCGACGGCGCGGTCATGCTCAAGGAGGAGGTCGGACCCGACGACATCGCCGAGGTGGTGTCGGCCTGGACCGGTATCCCCGTGGGCAGGCTGATGGAGGGCGAGACCCAGAAGCTGCTGCGCATGGAGGAGGAACTCGGCACACGCGTGGTCGGACAGAGCGAGGCCGTGCAGGCCGTCTCCGACGCGGTCCGCCGCGCACGCGCCGGGGTCGCCGACCCCAACCGGCCCACCGGCTCGTTCATGTTCGTCGGCCCGACCGGCGTCGGTAAGACCGAACTGGCGAAAGCGTTGGCGGAGTTCCTCTTCGACGACGAACGCGCCATGGTCCGCATCGACATGAGCGAGTACAGCGAGAAGCACGCCGTCGCACGACTGGTCGGCGCGCCGCCCGGATATGTCGGATACGACCAGGGCGGCCAGCTCACCGAGGCCGTGCGCCGCCGCCCGTACACCGTCGTGCTCTTCGACGAGATCGAGAAGGCCCACCCCGATGTCTTCGACATCCTGCTCGCGGTCCTCGACGAAGGCCGACTCACCGACGGACAGGGCCGCACCGTCGACTTCCGCAACACCATCCTCATCCTGACCTCGAATCTGGGTGCGGGCGGTGACCGGGAATTCGTCATGAACGCCGTGCGCTCGGCCTTCAAACCCGAATTCCTCAACCGACTCGACGACGTGGTCATGTTCCACCACCTCGACGAGGAACAACTGGAATCCATCGTCGACATCCAACTCAACCAACTCAACAAGCGCCTGTCCCAACGCCGACTGACCCTCGACGTCACCGACTCGGCGAGGTTCTGGCTGGCCATACGCGGCTACGACCCCGTCTACGGCGCCCGCCCCCTGCGCAGGCTGGTCCAGCAAGCCATCGGAGACACCCTCGCCAAAGCGCTGCTCGCGGGCGAAATCACCGACGGAGACGTGGTGAAAGTCAGTGTCAGCGCGGACGGGGACAGCCTGACCGTGGGGAAGTAGGCCCCCGGACACCCGAATGAGCGACGGCGCGCCGTGCCCACCGCACGGCGCGCCGTCGTGTGCGGAGCACGCGAGTCCGGCTGCCGCGTCCGGTTCGTGCGCCACGAACCCACCACCACGAACCGACGGCCAATACAGTGGACACCATGAGCACCCCGAAGGATCCCTGGGCGCAGCGGCCGGACGACGCGCCGACCCAATACCTCGGTCCACAGGGACAGCCCGGACAAGACGGCCCCACCCAGCACCTCGGCCACGGTCACCCCGGATACGGTCAGGGCGTCGCCGACGATCCCACGGTCGCCTACGGGAAGGGCGGCGCTTCCGCGCATCCCCCCGCGACCGAACAGTTCGCCCCGTGGACCCCGCCCCCGGTCAACCCGACCCAGCAGCTGCCCACCTACGAGAACGAATGGGGCGCGGGCGCATACGACGGCGCATACGGCAACGGCGGCTACGACGGTTACGGACAGCAGTGGTCGGGTTCCCCGGGCCGGCCGGGTGGTATCCCGCCGGGCGCACCGCCGCCCTACGATCGGCCGCCGGGTGATCAGCCGCCGCGCAAACGCAACACCGGTCTGTGGATCGCGCTGGCGCTTGGCGTGATCGCTTTGGTCGCGGTGGGCGGCGTGGCCGCGGGGGTGCTGCTCGGCGGCAAGGACTCCGATTCGACGGCCGCGGGCGCCACCACCACGCGCTCCTTCCCGGCCACGGGCCAGCAGCGTCCGAGTACGCAGGCGCCGTCGAAATCGGCCTCGCCCACGTTGCCCGGTGTGCCCGGTGTGCCCGGTCTTGACGGTCTCGGGGCGACGATGGGCACCATCAGCGCCAACAATGGCGGCACCCTCACCTTGAGCACGCTGTCGGGGGAGACGGTCACCGTGCGCACCACCGACAAGACCCAGGTGATCTCGCTCTCGGGTGCGAAGGCGAGCGATCTTCCGGTCGGCGACGTGGTGATGGTGCAGGGCGACAAATCCGGCGACGGCACCATCCAGGCCAAGGTCATCATCAGCACCGGTCTGCCGGGAGGCCCGCGATGACCCGCCCGTGCGCGCGATCCGCCGCGCGCATCCGCCCCGCCACGGGGGCAATGGCGGACTCCGCGGCCTCGGGACCATTAGGGTAGAGCGCGATGACGGCAATGTGGTTCGGGTTGGCGGCGATCGCACTGGTCGGTGCGATCGCGCTGCTGTATTTCGATCGGGTCCAGCGGCAGCGGACCGGTCACGCGCGCCAGGTCTGGGCGAAGTCGCAGGGCTACACCTACGTGTCGGTGGAGCCCGCCCTGCCCGCCACCTGGCGCCGTGGCGCGTTGGCCAAGCTCGGCTACCTGTCCGCGGTGGACGTGGTCTCCGGTATCCGCAAGGGCGAGAAGTTCGTGCTCTTCGATCTGGAGGACTCGGCCACCCTGGTCGCGGTGCGCAGGCAGATCGGCTCCGATATCGATGTCGACATGCGCCTGAAGACGGCCTCGCCGCCGAAGGACGCCGATCTGGAGCTGCTTGGCGCGATCGGTGACCGGGTGGTCTTCGCGACCAATCCCGAGATCGCCCGGCACGCCGTCGACCAGCGGATGGTCGCGTTCATCGAATCGCTGCCCGATACCGTGCAGATGCTGTGGAGCGAGGGCAACTGGACCGTGGGCATGCTCGCGGTGGGCACCTCGTCCAAGGACTGGGAAACCACCATCGACGCGGTGCTGCGCCTGTCGGGTCTGCTGCACGTGCTGCCGCCGGTCGCCGAACCGCGCGGGTTCGAGTCCAGCGGACACGACCCGGGCAGGCCTTACCCCAAGCGCCGTCCCGAGGACGAGGTAGGCGAGCCGGTGCGTTCGCGCGCGCCGGAGGCCGGGACGTCGCCGCGGATGGACCGCGGGCGCGCCGTCCGCTCGGAGCGCGATCACGAGGGCGAGTCCGAGACCGAGTCCGAGCGCGGATCCGAGGATCGCGCTCCGTCGGGTCGCCCGTACGACGGACCGGTCGAGGCGCCGCCGACACGTCGACCGTCGCTGGCCGTGGTACCCGACGCGCGGACACGCACGCGGGACGGCCGCAGGCCGCAGGCCGCCGACGAGGACACCCAGGAGCAGGCCGCGGCCGACCGGCCCGATGCCGACCGTCGCTCCGACGAGGACGGTCCCGCCGAACCGGCCGTCACGCGGGGCGGCGACGATCTGCCGCCCGCGGGCGGACCGTTCCATCCCGGGTTCCGCCCGTATCAGGGCCCCGTCCCACAATGACCGCGGGTCCGCGGGCCCGCTCGATTGGATTGTGTCGCCATGACAGCTAGCGCCGACTCCGCACGCCTTCCCGGCGCCACCCGACCCGTCGCTCTCGTCACCGGGCCGACCTCGGGCATCGGTCTCGGCTATGCCCGGCGACTGGCCACGCTCGGCTACGATCTGGTGCTCGTCGCGCGCGACGAGGAGCGACTGGCGGGGCTCGCGGCCGAACTCGACCGCAAGTACGCGACCAGGTCCGAGGTGATCGCCGCCGATCTCGCCGTCGCCGAGGATCGCGCGCGGGTCGCCGACCGGGCGGGCGCGGGTGTCGAATTCCTCGTCAACAACGCGGGTTTCGGTCTGTCCGGGGAGTTCTGGACGCTGCCAATGGACCGGTTGCAGGCGCAGCTGGACGTGAACGTGACCGCCGTCGTCCAGTTGACCCGTGCCGCGCTGCCGCCGATGATCGCCGCCGCCAAGGGCTCGATCGTCAATGTGGCCAGTGTGGCGGGCCTGGTGCCGGGACGGGGATCGACGTATTCGGCCTCCAAGGCATACGTCGTATCCTTCACGGAGGGTTTGGCGGGCGGTCTGGTCGGAACGGGTGTGCGCATCCAGGCGTTGTGCCCCGGATTCGTCCACACCTCGTTCCACGAGCGGGCGGGCATCGAGATGTCGTCGCTGCCGAAGCAGATGTGGCTGTCCGTCGAGCAGGTAGTCGCCGATTCGCTGCACGATCTGGAACGGGACCGGGTGCTCAGCGTGCCCGGGGTGCAGTACAAGGTGATCACGACGATGGCCGGTCTGGTCCCGCGGCCCCTTCAGGTCCGTATCAATCGCGGCCTGTTCAACTCACGCGGAAGGACTTAGACATGATCCAAGAGGCGACTTCGCGCGATTCCGCGATCGGCGTCGGCTCCGACCGTGACCGGCTGGCGGCGCTGGTGCGCGAACTGGCGGTCGTGCACGGCCGGGTCACCCTGTCCTCGGGCAAGGAAGCCGATTACTACGTCGATCTGCGGCGCGCCACCCTGCACCACCTGGCCGCGCCCCTGATCGGGCGGTTGCTGCGCGAGCTGGTGGCGGATTGGGACTTCGAGGCGGTCGGCGGGCTGACCATGGGCGCGGACCCGGTAGCGCTGGCCGTCATGCACGCCCCAGGTCGCCCCATCAACGCCTTCGTGGTGCGCAAGGCGGCCAAGTCCCACGGCATGCAGCGCCAGATCGAGGGCCCCGACATCGTGGGCAAGCGGGTGCTGGTCGTCGAGGACACCACCACCACAGGCAATTCCCCGCTCACCGCCGTGCGGGCGCTGCGCGACGCGGGCGCCACGGTGGTCGGGGTTGCCACGGTCGTGGATCGCGAGACCGGCGCCGACCAGGTGATCGCGGCCGAGGGCCTGGAATACCGGTCGATTCTCGGGCTGAAGGACCTCGCACTGGGCTGACCTGGGCGCGATGGCCGCATCGACCAGGTGCGGCAGTGTACCTCCTGCGGATCGAACGCCGTAACCTCTGCGTTAGCCTGAACACAGTTCTAGTTTGTTCGTATGTAGAGGACGTGTGATTCGCCTGTGGTGAGCATTGCGGTCAATAAGAGTCGCCAGAATGTTGCGATGCTCGGAATCGGCGCGTATCGGCCCCGGCGTGTCGTGAGCAACGCCGAGGTATGCGCGCGGCTGGATTCCACACCCGAGTGGATCTTCGAGCGCACCGGCATCCGCAATCGCCGCTGGATCAGCGGTGACGAGACGCTGCGGTCGATCTCGGCCGCGGCCGGGGAACGCGCGCTGGTCAACACTGGCATCGACCGATCCGCCATCGGCGCGCTCATCCTGTGCACCTCGAGTTGGCTCAAGTTGACCCCGCACGGCGCGCCCACGGTCGCCGCCGATCTCGGCATGAACGGCATCGCGGCCTTCGACCTCACCTCCGGCTGTGGCGGCTTCGGCTACGGACTCGGCGTCGCCGCCGACCTGATCCGCGCGGGCTCGGCAGAATACGTGCTGGTCATCGGCGCGGAGACGATGACCGTCGGACTCGATCCCACCGATCGCGGCACCGCCATGATCTTCGGCGACGGCGCGGGCGCGGTGGTGGTCGGTCCCAGCGAGGAGAACGGCGTCTCCCCGACGGTGTGGGGCAGCGACGGCGAGAACGCCGAGGCCATCGCCCAGGACGTGGACTTCCTCGAATTCATGAACAAGGCGCAGGCGTTGCAGGGCACCGATCCCGAGGTCGAGGCGGTCGGGCGGATGTCACTGCGGATGGAGGGGCCGCGGGTATTCCGTTGGGCCGCGGTCACTCTGCCGCGTGCGCTGGCCTCCGCGCTCGAGGTCTCGGGCGTGTCGAAGGATGAGATCGAGGTCTTCGTTCCGCATCAGGCCAATGCGCGCATCAACGAGTTGATGAAGAAGAATCTCGGTCTGGCCGAGGACATTCCGATGGCAAACGACATCGAGAACACCGGCAACACCTCTGCGGCGTCGATTCCGCTGGCGATGGAGGAGATGCTGGTGACCGGTAAGGCCAAGGGCGGCCAGACCGCGCTGCTGCTCGGCTTCGGCGCGGGTCTGAGCTACGCGGGTCAGGTGGTCACGCTGCCGCCCGCTCCGAAGGAACCGAGTTTCGATGTCTGATCGCCGTCGCGTGCGGCCGCTGCGGCTCGGCTACGCCGCGGCGGCGGCGGTCACGGTGTTCGGCGCTCTTACGGGCCGCCATCGGCTCCAGTGGATCGCGAAACCGCTGCTCATGCCCTTGCTCGCGGCCGACGCGGTGACCTCCGACATGCCCGCGGGCGCCGATCGCGCGCTGCTGGTCGGCGCGCTGGGCGCGGCCACGCTCGGCGATGTGCTGCTCATCGATCCCGACGACGATCGCCGCTTGGTCGCGGGCGCGTACTGCTTCGCGGTCATGCAGGGCGGGTACACGGCGTTGTGGCTGCGCCGGGGCGCGCGCCCCACGGTCGCGAATATCGTTCCGCGACTGGGGGCTTGGCTCGGCGCGGCGGCGCTGCTGCGGGCGAAGTCGCCCGCGGTGGCGACCCAACTGACCGTCTACGGCGCGACTCTCGGCACCGCCGCGGTGCTGGCCTCCGATCCCGCCCTCGCGCCCGCCTCGAAGGCCGTCGCGGGCTTGAACATACCCGGCACCGACCCGCGCAGCCGCATCGGACTGGGCGCGCTGCTGTTCACCGTCTCGGACGGATTGATAGTCGTCCGTAGGCTTTTCGTGCGTGACGAGCGATTCCGGCGCATCGCCGAAGGTGCCATCCTCGCCACCTACACGGCCGCGCAGTATCTGCTCACCGACCCGCGCGTGCACGCCGACGCGAGTTAGCCTTTCAGGCGCAGCACCGCCAGGACGCGGCGATGGTGCGTGTCCGACTGCGGCAGTGTAGCCCGCCACACCATCGCCCGGACGGCACGAGCGCTCCCGGCTACCATCACCCGCATGAGTTATCCGCCGCCGATGGACAAATTCGACCAGTCCGGTCAACAACCTTACGGACAGCAACCGTACGGCCAGCCCTATCCGCCTCAACAACCGTACGGTCAGCCCTACGGCTACGGTTACGCGCCGCCGCCGGATCATCCGCAGGCCACCACGATTCTGATACTCGGCATCCTGAGCCTGGTCGTATGCGGTGTGTGCGGCCCGTTCGCCTGGTCGATGGGCAATAAGGCGCTCAAGGAGATCGACGCCTCCGGCGGGGCGATCGGCGGGCGCGGCAATGTCAAGGCCGGCTATATCTGCGGCATCATCGGGACGATCGGCCTTATCATCGGCGTCCTGTTCCTCGTCCTCTACATCGTGTTGGTCGTGGTCGCCATCGGCGCGTCCACATCGGGTTACTGACCTCGACACCGGTCATCGCACGGGGGGCCGATACTCGGCGGCATCGGTGCGATGACCGGAATTAGCATCGACGGGGTGAATCAGTCAGGGCCGGAGCACGGCAGTCGAGCAACGGACGAGCGAGTTCGGGACACCGAGGGGCGCGGGCCCACCGAATGGGGCGAGCATCCGCACGGCGTCGGTCCCTGGCTCGAGGAATTCGGCACGCCCGCGCCCGCGGACGCCCGGCTGGATACGGAACTGCTGACGCACGGCGACCGGCGCAATGTCGTCGACGCCTACCGTTACTGGACCCGCGAGGCCATCGTCGCCGACATCGATCGGCGCAGGCACCCATTCCACGTGGCCATCGAGAACTTCGGCCACGACGCGAATATCGGCACCGTGGTGCGCACCGCGAACGCCTTCGCCGCCGCCGCGGTGCACATTGTGGGGCGCAGGCGCTGGAATCGGCGCGGCGCGATGGTGACCGACCGCTACCAGCACATCGAGCATCACAGCGGCATTCCCGAGCTGCTCGACTTCGCCGCCCGGCACACACTGACCGTCGTCGCGGTGGACAACGTCCCCGGGGCGGTGCCGCTGGAGACCGTGCGGTTGCCGCGCGAATGCCTGCTGCTGTTCGGGCAGGAGGGACCGGGTGTCACCGAGGACGCGAAACACGCGGCGGCGATGACGGTCTCGATCGCGCAGTTCGGTTCGACCCGCAGTATCAATGCCGGAGTCGCGGCAGGTATCGCAATGCATGCATGGATCCGTCAGCATGCCGATTTGACCACATCTTGGTAACGGAATGGGGCGCAGAATTCGAGCGCGACCTGGCACCATTGAGGCATGACGTCGCGGAGCCCACAGACCGGGCATGATGCTGCATCGATGCCCGTCGTGTGGTCCGAGCGCGCGGACATGGCCGAATCCGCGGTCATCTCGCGGCATCTGCGCGCACTGTGGGCGCTGCCCGGCACCGAACTCGGCGTTGTGGGCTGGCCCGCGACCAGACGCGAACGCGGCTTCGCGACCTGGCACTACTGGTGGCAGGCGCATCTGATCGACTGCGCCGTCGACGCCGCCAATCGGGTGCCGACCCCGGCGCGTCGCAAACGGATCGCCGAACTCGTGCGCTCGCACCGCATTCGCAACATCACCGGCTGGACCAACGACTACTACGACGACATGGCCTGGCTGGCCATCGCCGCCGAGCGCGCCGAGCGCACCCTCGGCATCACCGAGGCGCGCGGCGCATTGGTCGCGCTGGAGAAGAAGCTCTACGAGGGCTGGAACGCGGAGGCGGGCGGCGGTGTGCCGTGGCGGGTCGGCTCGGACTATTTCAACGCGCCCGCCAACGGCCCCGCGGGCATCGCCCTGTTGCGGCTGGGTCGCTATGCCCGCGCCCAGCAGATCGCGGACTGGCTCGACGAGACCCTGCACCATCCCGAATCGGGTCTCATCCTCGACGGCATCCACCTGCCGTCGGGCGAGATCGAATATCCGACCTTCACCTACTGTCAGGGCGTGGTGCTCGGGTTGGAGACCGAACTCGCCGTGCACACCGGGGAAACCCGCCATACGGAGCGGGTGCACCGATTATTGACCGCGGTCCGGGACCAGATGACCACCGGCGGCGTCGTCAACGGGGGCGGCGGTGGGGACGGCGGACTCTTCAACGGCATCCTGGCCCGCTATCTGGCGGTGGTCGCGCTGATGTTGCCCGGCGACGAGCGCACCCAGGCCGACGACCGGCGTACCGCGGCGGACATCGTACTGGCCTCGGCCGCCGCGGCCTGGTCGAACCGGCTCGACGTGGAAGGCGAACCACTGTTCGGGGTGGACTGGCGAACCCGCGCGCAGCTGCCGGGCGGAAGGCTCGGAGCGGGCCATTTCACCGCGGGCGGTTCGGTCACCGCGTCCAGGGTGCCCGAACGCGACCTGTCGGTGCAGTTGTCGGGCTGGATGCTGATGGAGGCGGCGCACCAGGTCAGCGCCGCCGGATTCTGAACTGCTGGCCCTCGGCGCTACTCGGCCCCGGCGCTACTCGGCCCCGGCGCTACTCGGCCCCGGCGCTACTCATCCCCGGCGCTACTCGGCCCCGGCGCTCAGCAGCCCTCGGCCTCGGCGACGGCCGCCGGTGCGTCCAGGTCGAAGTCCTCGGCCGGTCTGGCCATTTCCTGCCGGTAGTGGCGCACGCCGATCACGGTGCCCGCGACCAGACCGACCACGAGTGTGCCGATGACGACCGGCATCAGCCACGGCACCCGTTCCAGGAAACCGCCCGCGTAGTAGCCGATGAGCAGCAGCACCGGAGCCCAGATGATCGCTCCCACCGTACTGGCGACGGTGTACTTGCGGTGATCCATCCGCGCCGCGCCCGCGACCATCGGGCACAGCGTGCGCACCCACGGAATCCAGCGGGCGACCAGCACCGCGAGGAATCCGTGCCGCTGGAGCAACTCCGAGACCCGTTGCAGATTGCGCGTGTTGATGACCCGGCCGTTCTTGCGGGCGACCAGATGGTGCCCGGTGCGTTGACCGATGACGTAGCCGACCTGGTTGCCCGCGATCGCCGCCGCCATCGTGCCGACCGACAGCGCCCATACGTGCGCCTCACCGCTCGCGTGCGAGGCCATGACGATGCCCGCCGTGATGAGCATGGAGTCACCGGGCAGGAACAGTCCGATGATCAGCGCGCACTCGAGGAAGACGAAGGTGAGCACCACCGTCCAGACGAGCGCCGGTCCCGCTGAGACCAGCGGATCGAACCTGCCCAGGGCCAAGGCCAACGATTCCGTCGACACCGGTTCAGCGAGTCGGCTCGTTCGTCGCGGCGGCGGTCAGCTCGGCTTCGGGCTGCTTCGTCGCCGCGTCGCGGCTGAGCATCTTCTTCGCGACCGCGATGATGCCGGGCAGGATCGAGACGAACACGATCAACAGGAAGATCGCCTCGACGTGATCGCGTACGAAGGCGACATTGCCGAGGAAGTAGCCGAGCACCGTCACACCGCCGCCCCACAGGACCGCGCCGACGATGTCGAAGGCCACGAACTTGCGGTAGTCCATCTTGGACACACCCGCGAGCACGGGCATGAACGTGCGCACGATCGGCACGAAGCGCGCCAGGATGATCGTCTTGGGTCCGTGCTTCTCGAAGAAGGCGTGCGTCTCGGTGACGTAGTGCTTCTTGAAGAAGCGGGTGTCCTCCTTGTGGAAGATCTTCGGACCGATGCCGCGGCCGATCCAATAGCCGGTCTGGTCGCCCGCGAACGCGATGAAGGTCACGGCCGGCACCAGCAGCCATATGCTGACCGGCGGATTCTCCTGCGCCGCGAGCAAGCCGCCGGTGAACAACAGCGAATCGCCGGGCAGGATGGGAAAGAGCAAACCGGTCTCGATGAAGACGATGACCAGGATCGCAGGCAGTACCGCGTTCTTCAGCCACGATTCGGTGAGCAGGTACATCGGATCGAGCAACTGGGTCAGCGCGACATTGCTCGTCACCGATTCGGTCGCTGCCAGCAGTAACACGCGGCCTCCTGTCCGGGGATGCGCTGGTCTGAGAAGTGCCCTCGCCACCGCGTCGGAAGCTGCCAGCGCAATTACCTCGCCCACAGTACCGGGTCGTGCCGGATTCCTCGGGTCGAGGACAAAACTACCGGTGCGTCAAGCAGCTACCGCACAGCCCGTCTGCCTGGGCCGCGAGTGGGGGCGATGATCCCCGGGTGCCTTGGGTCACGAAAGTTCCCTGCCTTACTGTTGGCCTGACAGAATGTCTCTTGCCGCACAACACGGAGGTCTTCACAGTGCCCATCGCGACTCCGGAGGTCTACGCCGAGATGCTCGGTCGGGCCAAAGCGCACTCCTTCGCCTTCCCCGCTATCAACTGCACGTCGTCGGAGACGATCAACGCGGCGATCAAGGGTTTCGCCGACGCGGGAAGTGACGGCATCATCCAGTTCTCCACCGGTGGCGCGGAATTCGGTTCCGGCCTCGGTGTCAAGGACATGGTCACCGGCTCGGTCGCGCTGGCCGAGTTCGCTCACGTCGTCGCCGCCAGGTACGACGTGACCATCGCGCTGCACACCGACCACTGCCCCAAGGACAAGCTCGACGGTTTCGTTCGTCCGCTCATCGCGATCTCCCAGGAGCGCGTGAACGCCGGACAGAATCCGCTGTTCCAGTCGCATATGTGGGACGGCTCGGCCGTCCCGATCGACGAGAACCTCGAGATCGCCAAGGAGCTGCTGAAGGCCACCGCCGCGGCGAAGATCATCCTCGAGGTCGAGATCGGCGTGGTCGGCGGCGAGGAGGACGGCGTCGAGGCCGAGATCAACGACAAGCTCTACACCACCTCCGAGGACTTCGAGAAGACCATCGACGCGCTCGGCGCGGGTGAGAACGGCAAGTACCTGCTCGCCGCCACCTTCGGCAACGTGCACGGCGTCTACAAGCCGGGCAATGTGGTGCTCAAGCCCGAGGTGCTCGCCGAGGGCCAGCGCGTCGCGGCGGCCAAACTCGGCCTCGGCGCCGACGCGCAGCCGTTCGACTTCGTCTTCCACGGCGGCTCGGGCTCGCTGAAGTCGGATATCGAGGATTCGCTGTGCTTCGGCGTGGTGAAGATGAACGTCGACACCGACACCCAGTACGCCTTCACCCGCCCGATCGTGGGTCACATGTTCACCAACTACGACGGTGTGCTGAAGGTGGACGGCGAGGTCGGCAACAAGAAGAGCTACGACCCGCGGTCCTACTTGAAGAAGGCCGAGGCGGCCATGTCGGCGCGCGTCGTCGAGGCGTGCAATGATCTGAAGTCCGCGGGACGGTCGATCAGCGCCTGACCCCAGATCCCTCGGGGGCCCGAGTTCATGAGTCTCGATGTGCGCGTGCTCGGGCCCGTCCGGTTGTTCGTCGGTGGTGAGCCGGTGGCGGTGGGCGGGCCCAAGCCGCGGGCTTTGCTGGCCGCGCTCACCGTCAACCGACGGCGTGCCGTGGCCTCGGCCGCATTGGCCGATATGGTGTGGAACGAGGATCCGCCCGATTCCTACGCCGCCAGTCTCCAGGTGTTCGTCTCGAATATTCGCAAGGCGTTGCGGAACTCCGGCGTCGATCCGGCGCGGGTGCTGCGGACCGAATCGTCGGGCTACCGCCTGGAGATCCCGGAGAACGCCTGCGATATCGGTCGCTTCGAGGCCGCGCGCGACGCCGCGGCCAAATGCGCCGAGGCGGGCGATCACGCGGGCGCCGCGCAACTGTTCGGCACCGCGCTGCGCGAGTGGAGCGGTCGGGCGCTGGCGGATCTGGCGGGTCTGCAATTCGCCGACGGCTTCGCCACCGCCATGGACGAGGAACGGCTGCTGGCCGCCTCGGCCCGCATCGATGCCGAGATCGCCTGCGGGCGCGCGTCCTCGGTCATCGGCGAACTGGTCTCGCTGACCGGTGAGCATCCGCTGCGCGAACCGTTGTGGGTGCAGTTGATCACCGCGCTGTACCTGTCCGGCCGTCAGGCCGACGCGCTGGACGCCTGCCGCCGGGTGCGCACCGTGCTCGCCGAGGAACTCGGCATCGACCCGAGTCCGCCGCTGGTGGAACTGGAACAGCGGGTGCTGCGTCAGGAACCGCTGAATACGGTGGAGCTCAAGCGATCCGAGCGCCTCGCGGCGGCCATGACCGAAACCGTCACCGAGATGCCGCGTTCGGTGCGCAGCGGGCAGTTGCGCATGGCCGACGGCCGGGCGCTGGTAATCGCCCAGGGCGGTATGCGCATCGGCCGCATGACCGACAACGACCTGGTCCTCGATGATCCGAAGGCCAGCCGCTACCACGCGCATATCATGCCGAGCCGCGCCGGATTGCTCATCAAGGATCTGCATTCGGCCAACGGCGTGTACGTCAACGAGGAGCCCATCGAGAGCGGCGCGCTGCTCGCCGACGGCGATGTCATCAGGATCGGCGCCACGATCCTGACCTTCCAGGCGCTCGGTTAGCGGGCGCTCGGTCAGCGGGCACCGCCGTCGGCGAGCAGTTGTGAACAGCCCCGCGGCGCCGCAGGCGCCGCCAGAGATACTCCTATTTCTCGCAGGCGATTCCGTCGCCGTCGCGGTCCAGATGCGGTGCGTAGCCCGGCTCGCCCTCGTACAGCGGCGCCTTGCCCGCCGCGCGGACCGCGGCGCAATTCTTGTAGTAGACCTGATCCTGCTGCTCCGACGAGGGTTGCGCGGCCGCGAGGGCGGGCAGTGCGGCACCGGCCAGCAGCAGCGCGGCACTCGCTGCGAGCACGGCGCGGACACGGATCGTTCTGCTCATGATGGTGATTCCCGTGAGTTCCGGCGGGCTCACGAAACCGCAACGCCCGCAATCGATATGATCTACCGACCGGTAGTCCTGTGATACCGGCCGACGCCAGCTCCCCCCGACAGGAGTGTCGCGAGATGGAGGTTAGCAGGGCGTCGCGCACACATTCGGCAAAATGCCGCATTCGATTCCTTTCAAAGTGTTCGCGCGGCGCGCCGCGGGGGTGGGCTTCCCGCGCGACGGGCGGTGCGGCCGGGTAGGTTCTGGCGCTGATGCGAACTGCCGAGGAAATGAGGGGTGGCATGGTCGGACGTCTGATGGCCGTCGTCGGGGCGGTGGTGGTCGGCGCGGGTGCGCTGTTCTGCGCCGACCGTCCGGTACTCGCACATGCCGAACCCGATGCGGCGGTGTCGATTCCGGGTACCGGACCGTGTCACACCGCGGCCGCGCCCACGCACGAGCCGCTGGTGCCCAAGACGGTCGAGGTGCCCGTTCCGTATCCGGTTGTCACCGTCGTGCCGCCGCCGCAGCCCGATCCGACGCCGACCCGGATCGAGATGACCCTGCCCACCGACCCGTGCGCGAATCCGTGCCCGGATCTCACCGACGGGCCGACGCCGCCGCCCGGTCTGTTGCGCCAACTCGGCATTCCCGAAATCCTGTTGTCGCCCAAACCCTTCCATTTCGCGATTCCCGGGCCCAGCCCCGATCCCGGGCCCGTGCCGCCGCCACCGGCGCGAGTCGATCCGCCGATCGAACCCGCCGCGCGCACACCCGCCCGACCCGCGCCGCGCGTGCTCGCCGTGCGCGAGGTGTCCAAACAGACCGGTGCCGACTCGGTCAATCGCACCGACAAACGCTGGCAGGTCGACGGCACCGATCTCGGCATCATGTGGGAAAGCGCGCCGGGGCAGATCCTCACCGCCTTCGGCGACACCGTCGGCCGCGGCTTCCATCCGCCCGGCGGCATGGGCGGAGACTGGCGCAGCAACGTGCTCGCCGTCAGCACCGACCGCGACCTGTCCGATGGAGTGACCTACGACAGCATGGTCACCGACAGCCGCTGCCACGCGGCGGAGGTGCTCAGCAGCCGCAAACTCGACAATATCGAGGTCACCACCATTCCGACCTCCGGATTCGCCCTCGGTGACCGGCAGTACATGAGCTACATGTCGATACGCACCTGGAACAGCCTGCCCGGCAGCTTCTACACCAACTACGGCGGCATCGCCTACTCCGACGATCACGGTCAGACTTGGACCAAGGATCCGCACGCCCGCTGGGACAATATCTTCGGACTCGCGAATTTCCAGGTCAGCGCGATGGTTCCGCAGGGCGGATACGTCTACATGTTCGGCACGCCCAATACCCGGCTCGGCGCGGTCGGACTCGCCAGGGTCGCCGAGGACCAGATCCTCAACACCACCGCCTACCAGTACTGGATCGATGGGCAGTGGACTCCCGTGGGCGGATTCGGTTCCGCCACACCGATCGTCGACGCGCCCGCGGGCGAGCTCTCGGTCCGCTTCGACCCCGTCCGGCGGGTCTGGCAGATGAGTTATCTCGACACCGCGAAAGCCGCGATCGTGCTGCGCGAAGCGGATTCACCGCAGGGCGCGTGGTCGCCGGGCACCCCGATGGTCACCGTGGCCGACCACGCCGAACTCTACGGCGGATTCATCCACCCCTGGTCCAGCGGCTCGGACCTCTACTTCACCATCTCCACCTGGAGCGACTACAACGTCTACCTCATGCACGCCGCGCTCGGCTGATCAGGCGAAGCGGAGCTCGGCCGAGCGCTATCGCGGCCTGGAACAGTTTCCGACCGGGCCGCCGGCTGCCCACCGGACTCGGCGCCAGCATCGCGGCGCTGCCGGAGGTCGAGGACGTGGTGCGCGCGCAGGCGCGGGTGCGCCGATCCGATGCGCCCGCCGATCCGACGCGCGTCCACGCCGACCGGCACGAATCCGGCGAAGGGCGCGCCGCGGCTCGCGGTGACGGCCCGATCGCCGTGCCCGCTCGGTCGGAAGTCGGCGGTCAGGCCCGCGGTGAACAGGCCATCCGAGACCGCCTCGACAGGCCGACGACACGAACCGCCATGTGTGCCGGGCGTATCCGAGCGTTGTGGTCGAGCATCCGTCAGGGGGTCGACGCGGTGGGGTCGCAGACCTTCCAGCCCGCGTCGGTGTGTTGCAGGTCGAAGGTGCGCGCCGAGCGCTTCGCCGGCTCCGCCTCCGTGTAGACCGTGGCCTGCGCGATCGCGGTATCGCCGGTGATGGCGATGGCGTCGACGGTGTCGACCACCGGAATGCTCTTGCGTTCGGCCGACATCCGGTGCACGCCCGCGAACTGCCCCTCCGAAATCTTGGCGTAGAAATCATGCAGCGGCCCACAGGTGCTCGACCGCAGTGTCGCCAGATCGCCTGTGCGCAGCGCGTCCGTGTACTGGGAGATCGCTGTGCGCACCTCGGCCTCCGGCGAGGTGCTCGTCTTGCCGACCAGCGTGAAGGCAACCACGACCAGGATCGCGACCAGCACCGCGGCCGCCGCCGACACCGCGAGCAGCCATCGCTTGGACTTGCCGCCGGCCGCCGCCGCGTCACGCGGGGGCGGCTGATAGGGCGGCGGCGCGATCCGCTGCGGTGCGGCCATCGGGCGCGGCTGCTCGGCGCGCGGGCCGCCCTGGGCCGAATGCACCGGCGAGGTCATCTGCGTATCGGCGGGCGATGGCGCCTTCGCCATATTCGGGCGCGGCCTGCCTGCCTGCGGCGGCGGTGCGGGACGGGTCTGTTCGACCGCGTCGTGCGCCTGCCCCGCAGGACCGCCCTGCGGCCCCGGCTGTTTCGGCCCCGGCGCGGGCCGAGGCGTGGCAGGCGGCTTCGACAGCGGCCCCGGCCGCGGCCCCGTCACCCGATCGGTCCCCGGCTTCCGTATCCGCTGGGTCTGCTGCTGACCCGGCGGCACCTGAATCGGCATGGCCATGGTCGGCGCGTTGGCGGGATCGATGATCGGAATGGCGACCGTC
Organism: Nocardia arizonensis; assembly: GCF_001310275.1. GTDB lineage: Bacteria > Actinomycetota > Actinomycetes > Mycobacteriales > Mycobacteriaceae > Nocardia > Nocardia arizonensis. Next base: position 98,972 of record NZ_LGYZ01000047.1, on the reverse strand, counting down.
TTGTCTTCGCCACCATCCGACGGGGAACCCGGCTGCCCCGCCCGGGGCACCCGCATCACCACCGTCCTGTCATCCCCCGGCTCCTCCGGCGCACCCCCGCCCGGCCGTCGAATAACGGTGGTCTTCGAATCATCCCCACCCGAAGGCTCATCGAGGCGATCCCGGGCGACTCCGTCCCCGGATCGCGCACCGGCGCTCGGCCCATCGGAATCCTGCGGCGCACGCGCCGGGCGGCCCGGCTGAAGGGCATCCGGCGCAGTCGTGGCCTGCGGTCCGCCCGCGCCCGCCGCTTGCGGCCCACGCGCCTGCCCGTGCGGTCGGGGGGCCTGCGCCGCATCCGCCGCGGCACCGGCGGGCGCGGGGCCGCTCGGGTCGGATGCGGCTCCCGCCGCCGTGTCGGGTCGAGCCGCGTCGTCGGACCGTTCGCCCGCCCCTCGCGTCGAACCTACCGATCCCGCGCGTTCCGCATCGGCTGTCCCCGCGTCCCGTGGTACTCCTGCCTGCCCGCCGCCGGATGCCGCGGACGAATTCGCGGCGGCTCCCGCCACCGCTCCCGCGGCGGCGCCTGCCGCGACTCCCGACTCGGCTGCCGCCTGCCCCGGGCGTTCCGGTCCGCCCGCCTTACCGGTGTCGGAGCCTTGGCTCGACTTCGCCCCGGCCGCAGCACCCGACCCGGCGGTTCCCGCCGAGGCGGCGGATGCGGTCTCCTTCGGCGATCCCGCTGCCGCACCGCCCGCGGCAGGAGCCCGGTCCGGTCGTTGTCCGGCCGATCCCGGCGCGGCGCCTTCGGCCTGCTTCGCGGCATCGCCTGCCCGCGATCCGGTCGCCACGTCCGCGCCCTCGGCACCGCGCGGCCCACTCGCCGTGGTCCCGGCGGCTCCCGCCGCCGCCGTGCCCGGGGTGCCGGTTGCCGCCGTGCTCGGCGTGGTGCTGGTTGCGCCTGCGCCTGGGGTGGTGCTGGTTGCGCCTGCGCCCGCGACCCCGCTGGTTGCGCCTGCGCCCGCGACCCCGCCGGTTGCGCCCGCGCCCGCGACCCCGCCGGTTGCGCCCGCGCCTGCGGCCCCGCCGGTTGCGGTCGGCCTGTCGCCCGTGGGCGGGTTCTGTGTGCCGGACGGTCCTGCCGCCGGTCCGCGATCTGTGCGCGCCGCACCTGCCGCGTTCGTCTTCGCCGCCGTGCCTGATGTGGGTGAATCCGCCGCCCGGTCGCTCGTCGCGTGCGGATCGGTGTCGGCGCCTGCCTGCGCGTCGCCGCCGGTGTTCTCGGTTCCGGTCGCGGCCGGAGCGGCGCCGGGAGCGGACTTGCCGGTGCCACCGGACTCCGCGCCTGCCGCCGAGGCCGCGGTGCTGATGCGCACCGTCTTGTCCTCCGCGGCGGTCGGCCCCTGTTTCACGCCCGGTCCGTTCGTCGCCTGATTCGGTCGCGCCGCACCGGCCGCGCCGGGGCGGATGACCCGGGTCTCGCCGTCCGCGTTCGGAGGCTGCGCACCCGGGGCCGTCGCTCCGGCGGGACGCGCTCCCGGCCGCTGGGTATTCATCGTGACCGTGCGATCGTCGGAATTGTCGCGACCGATGGTGGTCTCCCCGTCACGCGCCATCTCGGTGCTCCGGTCGTCCGGTCCGCCCGCAGGACGTCCCTGACCGGCGCCCAACGGTTCCCGCCGAAAGACCACGGGATCACCGCCGCGCACTCCCGGGCGAGCTTGACCCCCGCCCGCCGAACCTTGCGCTCCGCTTCGAGCGCCCGCGTCCGAGGTCTGTCCGGCCGCGCCGCCGGATGCGGGAGCGTCGGACTCCCGGCTACCCGCGCCGGGCCCGGGTCGGGGGCGGTTTCCCGCCTTTACGTCGGGCACGTAACCACCTCCGGCTCGTAGGTTCTCCGAGAGTGGGCGGCGGGTCGGGCCGCCCGGGGTCGTCTTGCCGGGGGCGGGCGCGCCGGTGGCCTGTTGCGCCGCGGCGGGTTCGGGCGTGGTGGGCGCGGACGACGGTGTCGGCGAGGGATCGGGGCGCGACTGGTCGGCTCCCGTGCTTGTTCGCGCCGGGTTCTTCTCGTCGTTCGGGTCGGACACCTAACTACCCCTCGGCTCGGGCGGATCAGTTGAACTCGACGGTCAGCCTAACGGCCCCGGCCGACCGGGGTCCGCCAATGGATCGCCGCACACGGTCCCCGGCGTTAGCGCCGGACGAAATATTCGCGCACGCCGGGATGCGCGCACGATCCGTACCGGGCCGATGCGAGAATGAACCGCATGACCTCGTTCGGTGATCTGCTCGGACCCCAGCCGGTGCTCCTGCCCGAAATCTCCGACGCGGAGGACGCGCTCGGCGACAATGTCGACCCGGTGCGGGTCGCGGCCGATCATCCGGCCGCTTCCATCGCGTGGGCCCATCTGGCCGAAGCCGCCCTGACTCGCGGGGGCGTCGAGGACGGTTCGAAGTCCGACGAGGAAATCGTCAACCACGACATCGTCGCCGCCTACGCGTTCGCGCGCACCGGCTATCACCGCGGTCTCGACCTGCTGCGCCGCAATGGCTGGAAGGGCTTCGGTCCGGTGCCGTGGAGCCACGAACCCAATCGCGGCTTCCTGCGCAGCGTCGGCGCGCTGGCCAAGGCCGCCCGCGCGATCGGCGAGACCGAGGAATATGCCCGCTGCCTGGATCTGCTGGAGGATTGCGATCCCCGCGCCGCGGCCGAACTCGGCCTCGGCTGAGGTTGCCGCGATCGGATTCCCGGGTCGCTGTCGCACGCGACAGCGGTAAGGACAGGCTGCGCCGTTCGCTGACTCGGCTGCGGCTGTCGGCGCTGCCGATCGTTCAGTGCGCGCTGGGTGCGGCGCTGGCCTGGTTCATCGCGCACACGGTCATCGGCCACACCCAGCCGTTCTTCGCGCCAACGGCGGCGGTGGTCTCGATCGGCGTCTCCTTCGGCGCGCGGCTGCGCCGGTCGTTCGAGCTCGTGGTGGGCGTGGCGGTCGGCATCGGAATCGGTGACCTGTTCATCAGCCGCGCTGGCACCGGCGTGTGGCAGATCGCGCTGGTGGTCGCGACGGCGATGGCGCTCGCGGTCTTCCTGGACGGCGGTTCGATCATCACGATGCAGGCGGCCGGTTCGGCGGTGCTGGTGGCGACGCTGATGCCGCCGTCGGCGGGCGGCGGACTCTCGCGCATGATAGACGCGCTGGTCGGCGGGCTGGTCGGGGTGGTGATGGTGGCCGCCATTCCGCTGCATCCGGTGCGGCGCGCCCGCGATCACGCCGCCGGGATACTGGCGGTGCTGAGCGCGGGTCTGGTCGAATGCGCGGACGGTCTGCTCGAACAGGACGCGGAGAAGATCCGCGCGGCGCTGACCGCGGCGCGCGCGACTCAGCCGCAGATCGATTCGCTGCGCTCCTCGTTGGAGGGCGGCCGCGAGATCAGCCGTATCTCGCCGCTGTACTGGAATTCCCGCGCCCGCCTCGAGCGGATTCGCGCGGCCGCCGACCCGTTGGACAACGCGGTCCGCAATACCCGTGTGTTGCTGCGTCGTTCGCTCACGCTGGTCAACGACGACGAGATCCTCGACCCGCGGTTGATCGAGCTGGTGGACGATCTCGCCCACGCGGTCGACGTGGTGCGCAGAATGATTCTGGCCGGTGACGACGAATTGCCCGATGCCGCCGAGGCGACCCGTGTGCTGCGCGGCGTCGCGAAGGGCGCGCGCCCCGAGCTCGTTGCGGGCGCGGGACTCTCGGCGCACGTGGTGTTCGCCCAACTGCGTTCGATCGTGGTCGATCTCATGCAGGTGTGCGGTATGAAACGCATCTCGGCGATCGCCCTGTTACCGCCGACGGTGCCCAATCCCTATGTGCGCCCGGTGGAATGAACCGCCGCCGGTGCCGTGATGGGACCCGCTTCGCGCACCCGATTCGCGTAGTCCACTACTCGTGTCCCGCGGGGGGCCGCGACCATAGCCTCGAATCGAGACCGCGACCGAACGAGGGGTGTCGCGGTCGGACATCTCCGCCCGCGTCACGCGAGGTCAGGGCACGGGGTGGGGGCCGGGCCGGACGCGACGGGCGGAGAGGGTCGCCCGGTCCGGCGGGGGGATCGGGCGACCCGGTCCACCTCGTGCGGTGTCAGCGCCAGAATCGGGTCAGGTAGTCGCCGTACCAGGACCAGTCGCGCGGGACGCCGGACAATTCGAACAGCGCGTAGACCGCGTCGAAGAAGACCCGGTTGACGCTCGGCGTGAACAGCAGCGCGAACACGATCAGCATGCCGAAAGGCTTGAACTGCTCGAGCGAGCGCCGCGTCTGATAGCTCAGCGAGGGTTCGAGCAGGCCGTACCCGTCGAGTCCGGGAATCGGCAGAACGTTCAGCAGTGCCGCGGTGATCTGGAGGAACGCCAGGAAGCTCAGCCCGTACCAGAACGCGGGATGTGCTGTGCCGCTGCCGAATATCCGCACGATCGCCAGCAGGATCACCGCGCACAGCGCGTTCACCGCCGGTCCCGCCCCGCTGATGAGGCGCTGCACGCGCGGCGAGACCGCGTGGGTGTGGACGTAGACCGCACCGCCGGGCAGGCCGATGCCGCCGAGGGCGATGAACACGATCGGCAACACGATCGACAGCAGCGGATGGGAGTACTTCAGCGGATTCAGCGTGAGGTAGCCGCGCAGTTCGACTTCCCGGTCGCCCGCCCGCCACGCCATATAGGCGTGCGCGAATTCGTGCAGGCACAGCGAGACGATCCAGCCCGCGACGACCAGCACGAATACGCCGATCTCGGCGCGGGTCGAGCTGAGTTCGGAGGTCCAGGCCAGTGCGCCGCCGCCGATGGCGATGGCGACCACGAGCAGGAAGACCGGACTCGGCCGGACCGCGCCGCGGCCGGACCGCTCGCGGGTGAAAGGCGTGTTCATCGCACCAGATACCAGGATTCGTGATGGCGGTAGAAACTCGACCGGGGGACGGTCCGGTCGGTGCGTACGCCGTCGCGGGTGACCACCGCGCCGGGAGTGCCGAGCTGTACCGCCCTGCCCTCGACCCAGCGCCGCTTGCGCAGACCCTTCCGCACAGTCGCGCGCAGTCCGGGCAGATCCGGTGTCGGGGAGACGAGCATGGCGTTCACCTTGCCGGTGAACAGCATGGTGTCGTCGACATACGCCTCGCCCTCGAGCTTGCCGTTGTCGACGCCGGTGATGACGGCGCGCCCGACCAGGACGGTGCCGGTGTCGTCGCGGATGAGCGGGGTCTCGGTGGCGCGCCCGCCGATGGCGCGCTTCGCGGCGGCGTTTCCCGTGCCGGTCTGGTAGGCGCGCGAACCGTAGGTCTTGTCGACGGGCACATAGCCGATCTCGACGTGTAGCCGCTCGGTCTTCATCAGGTGGGTGAGCACCGCGGCGAGCGCGGCGTCGTCACCGAGCACGATGAGCCGGGGCAGACTGTCCGCGGCGAGAACCGGGAGCAGTTCGTCGAGGATGGAAGTCTGTGGTATCGCGGCCGTTTGGGTGGTTGGTAAGGCGGAGAGGGCGATCGGAACGGGCGAACCGTCGCAGCGGAGAACGTGGGTACTCAAACTGCCGTACACCCTCCTCGGTCCGGCCGACACACCCGTCGGCCCCCTCGCCTCTTCCGAGCGAACCCCGTTCGGGCCGCGCTCCGTGCCCAACCATAGCCGTGATGATGGGGGCACGCCCTACGGCTCCGCACCGATCCGGTTCCGAGCCGGTCACGGGGCATCGGCTAAAATGAGTTACCGGCCGCCTCCTCCAGACGGGTAGGTAGCTGCAGCACGGCCGTGCTGCGCCCCGACCGTAGGAGACACACGATGCCGGCAATCGTCCTGATCGGCGCCCAATGGGGCGACGAGGGCAAGGGCAAAGCGACCGATCTGCTCGGTGGCCGCCTGCAATGGGTTGTCCGGTACCAGGGCGGCAACAACGCGGGTCACACGGTGGTGCTGCCCAACGGCGACAAGTTCGCGCTGCACCTTATCCCGTCGGGCATTCTCACCCCGGGCGTCACCAATGTCATCGGTAACGGCGTCGTGGTGGATCCGGGGGTGCTGCTCGGCGAACTCGCTGGTCTGGAAGAGCGCGCCGTCGACACCTCGGGCTTGCTGCTCTCGGCCGACGCGCACCTGATCATGCCGTACCACGTGGCCATCGATAAGGTCACCGAACGCTTCCTCGGCAACAAGAAGATCGGCACCACCGGCCGGGGGATCGGGCCGTGTTACCAGGACAAGGTCGCCCGGGTCGGCGTGCGGGTCGCCGATGTGCTCGATCCGAAAATTCTCACCCAGAAGGTCGAGGCGGCCCTGGAGTTCAAGAACCAGGTGTTGGTCAAGATCTACAACCGCCGCGCCCTCGACCCGCAGCAGGTGGTGGACGAGGTGCTCGAGCAGGCCGAGGGATTCAAGCACCGCATCGCCGATACCCGGCTGCGGTTGAACGAGGCGCTGGAGCGTGGGGAGACGGTGCTGCTCGAGGGCTCGCAGGGCACGCTGCTCGACGTCGACCACGGCACCTATCCGTATGTGACCTCGTCCAATCCGACCTCGGGCGGCGCGGCGGTCGGTTCGGGAATCGGCCCGAACAAGATCAATACGGTGCTCGGCATCCTCAAGTGCTACACCACCCGGGTCGGCTCGGGTCCTTTCCCGACCGAACTGTTCGACCAGTTCGGCGAATTCCTGGCCAAGAACGGCGGTGAGGTCGGCGTCACCACCGGCCGGGCGCGTCGCTGCGGTTGGTTCGACGCGGTGATCGCCCGCTACGCGACCAGGGTGAACGGAATCACCGACTACTTCCTCACCAAGCTGGACGTGCTGTCGGGGCTCGACACCGTGCCCATCTGCGTCGCCTACGAGATCGATGGCGAGCGCGTCGAGCAGATGCCGACCACGCAGACCGATTTCCATCACGCCAAGCCGATCTTCGAGGAGATGCCGGGCTGGTGGGAGGACATCTCCGCGGCGCGCACCTTCGAGGAGTTGCCCGCCAACGCGCGGGCGTACGTGACGCGGCTTGAGGAACTGTCGGGTGCGCGGATCTCGTGTATCGGTGTCGGTCCCGGCCGTGATCAGACCATCGTCCGCCACGATGTCCTGAGCTGAACGAAGGATCGAACCATAGCGTCGGCTATGGTTGCCGGGGTTATGCGGCTGTGCCTGTTCGGGATTGATAGATACCCTCGATCGTGTACGGCGAAGAACTACAGTTGACCCATGGCTCGGAACTGGCCTGTCGTCGCGCGCGAGACCGAGTTCGACGCGATTCGCTCCGCGCTCGACGGCCGTGACTACGTCGGTGCCATCCTGATCGGCGACGCGGGGGTCGGCAAGACCACCCTGGCCAGGCAGGCGACAGCCGCCGTCGGCGGCACCATCCGGTGGGTCGCCGGAACCGAGTCCGCGCGCGGCATTCCGCTCGGCGTCTTCGCGCACATGGTCGGCGTCTACACCGCGCACGATCCGGTGACCTTCATGGCGGCCGCGCGCGAGGCGTTGCTCGCCGATGGCGACACCGTCATCGGCGTCGACGACGCGCATCTGCTCGATCAGCTCTCGGCCACCCTGCTGCTGCAACTGGCCATCGACAAGGCCGCGCACATCGTGGCAACGGTGCGCAGCGGTTTCACGGTGCCCGACGCGGTGACCTCACTGTGGAAGGACGGTCACCTGCTGCGCATCGATCTGCGGCCGTTCACCCATCTACAGAGCGTCCACCTCGTGGAATCCATGCTCGGCGGACATCTGGAGGGCTTCACCGCCAACCTCATGTGGGAGTCCTCCGGCGGCAACGCGCTGTATCTGCGGCATCTGGTGGAGGGCGCGCTCGAGGCGGGCGCACTGCGTCAGGTGAACGGGGTGTGGCAGTTGCGCGGCCGGGCCGCGGTCACCTCGGAATTGGCGGCGCTGCTCGAAGATCGGGTCGAGCAATTGCCGGATTCGGTGCTGCGGGTTCTGGAATTCCTCACTTTCTGCGAGCCGATCGATGTGGACGTGCTGGCCGGACTCGCGGGTGAGGACGCGGTCGAGGCGGCCGAAACCCGCGGTGTGGTACGGGTCGTGGAGAATTCGCGGCAACTGGTCGTGCGCTACACCCACCCGCTGTTCGGCGAGGTCATCCGCCGTCGACTCGGCCTCGCCTCGGCTCGGCGACTGCGCGGCGAACTGTATTCGGCGCTGAAACAGCGTCCGGTCGATTCCGCCGCCGATCGCATCCGGCTGGCCGAATTGGCGCTGGACAGCGATAAATCCGCCGATCTGGAATTGATCGTCGCGGCTTCTGCCGATGCCATCGATCTCGCCGATCTGCCACTGGCCGAACGGTTCGCGCGGGCCGCGGTCGAACGCGGCGGCGGCGTGGAGGCGGCCGATCTGCTCGCCCGAGCACTGCTGTGGCAGGGGCATCGCATCGAGGCCGAACGCACCCTGGCGGGTTTCGATCCCGATCGGCTCACCGAGGTGCAGTTGGCCCGGTGGGGCAATACCCGGGTGTCGAATCTGTTCTGGGCCAAGGGAGATGCCGATCGCGCCGACGAGGTGCTGGCGCAGGTCCGCGCCAAGGCGAGCCATCCGAGGATTCGGCTGGTGATGGCCGGGCTTGCCTCGGCGTGCGCGGTCAACGAGAATCGGCTGAGCGCGGCCTTCGCCGACGCCGAGACCGTGATGAACGCCGAGGAGGCGCCGCCGTGGGCGGTCTGGTGGGCGGCCTTCGGCGGCGGATTGGCGCTGGCGCTGATGGGCCGGGCGGCGGCGGCGCGGCGGTATGCCGCGCGCGGCCGCGAGATCGAATCCCGCATCGACGGACTCAATAGATTCATCTCGACCCACGCCGAGGTGCTGGCTCTGACATTGTCCGGCGAGTTGGACGCCGCCGAACGCCGCGCCGCGGACACCGCGGACCATTCCGCGCCGGGCCAGTATCTGGCCTGGGGGATGTCGAAGATCCTGCAAGGCACCGTTGCCGTCGCGTGCGGTCGATTCCCCGATGGCATCGAGAATCTGGAGCAGGCGCTGGCCGCGTTGACCACCGAAGGCGCGGCGGCCTGGATCATTCCCGCGCGAATCCGCTTGGCCGAGGCATATTGCGCACTCGGCCGCACCGGCGAGGCCGCCGAGTCGCTGGCCGAGGCGCAGCGGCGCGGGGGTCGGCACAGCGCGGTCTACGATCCGCAACTCGAGATCGCCCGCGCCTGTCACGCCGCCGCGGAGGGCATGGTCACCGCTGCCGTCGACATCGCCGTCACCGCCGCGGACGCGGCCGAGCGGTCGCGTCAGCACGCCATCGAGGCGACCGCACTGCACACCGCCGCGCGCTTCGGGGAGAGATCGGTGGCGCGGCGGCTCGCGGAACTCGCCAGGCGGGTCGACGGACGACTCGTCCGCGCCCAAGCCGCGCACGCGGTCGCCCTCGCCGCCCACGACGGAGACGGATTGGATGCCGCGGCAACCGAATTCGAGCGTATCGGCGCACTGCTATCGGCCGCCGACGCCGCCGCGCAGGCCGTGTCGGCGCACGAGCGCGACGGCGACCGCCGCCGCCTGGTCGAATCGGCCGCCACCGCCAACCGGCTCGCCGCGGTGTGCGGCGGCGCGGCCACGCCGGCCCTGCGTCGCGTCGCACAGCCATTGCCGTTGACCGTGCGCGAACGCGAGATCGCGAACCTGGTCGCGGCCGGTCTTTCCAACCGGCAGATCGCCGATCGGCTGACCGTCTCGGTGCGCACGGTCGAGGGGCATCTGTATCGCGCGTGCACCAAAATGGATGTCACCGACCGGGAATCGCTCGGGGCGCTCATGCGCGGAGAACAACTCGGCTGAGCGCGACTCGCCCACCGTGAACCGCCGGAGCCGATTGTGCTGTAACTTACTGTCCGGGAATAGGGTTGATCGCGGCCGCGATGCAGCCCGGCCCGCAGTGATTCACCTACGCAGTGGGAGTGTTTGCCGTGGCAGGTCGGCATCGACGGGTACAGAACTCGGGGGCGCGCAATGCCGCGATCGGCGCGGTGCCGATCGCATTGGCCGTGGTCTGCGCGGGAACTGCGAGCGCCGATCCCGCCGCGGTGCCCGCGAATCCGGGGCTGAGCCAGACCGAGCAGCCAGTGCAGCCGGCCTCGGTGCCGCCGGAGAAGGACAAGCCGCGCCAGCCCGGTGTCACCACCGAGCCCGAGCGTCCGTCGGATCCGATGGTCGTCCAGTCGGAGAACGATCCCGGATTGCAGCGCGCCGAACCCGCCCGGCCCCAGCCGCTCCAGGTCCCGCAGGGCGCCGCGGACGTGCCCCCGGATCTGCCGGTCCTCGATCTCGCCCCGCCGGTCGAACAGCCGCACGAACTGCGCGTGGCGGGCTTCGCCGCTCCCGTCCCGCAGGAGGTTCCCGCCGATCTGCTCGCAGACGTGAACGATGGCATCGCGCAGGTCGAGACCCAGTTCGCCGCCGCCACCCAATTCGACCAGCGGCGCATGAACAATGTCGCCACCGGCGCCCTGATCGGCGCGGCCGCGACCGGAATCCCCGGCGCGGTGGTCGGCGGCGTCGGCGGCGGTCTGATCGGCGCGGGTGTCGGATTCGGGGTCGGCGTGGTCGGCACCGCCGCGGGCGGAGCCATCGCGGCCGCCGCGGCGGCCGTTCCCACCGGCGGCGCGGGCGCCGTCCCCGCTCTCGGCGCGGCCCTGCTCGCCGGTGTCCCCGTGGCGGGCGCCTCCACCGTGATCGGCGCGGGCATCGGCGCGGCAGTCGGTGCGGCCGCGGTCGGCCTCCCCGCCGCGGCCGTCGGCGGTGTGGTCGGCGGCGCGGTGGGCTCGCTGGTCTGACCCGATCCGGCCCGCGGGCGTTTCGAGTATCTCGCGGGCTCGATTGTGGGTACGGTCGGGACAGGACGGTCCCTGTGGAGAGGTGTGGATGGTTCGAAATCGGGTGGCGATCGGTGCGGCGGCGGTGGTCGCCGTGGGATTGCTGTCCGGGTGCGGGGATGATCCGGGGGCGCCGGAGCCGGTGTCGGTGTCGGCGACGGGGGTGAGCACCACGCCGAGCGGGCAGGCGGGGATCGATCGTAATCGGCGAATCCAGCAGCATCTGATCGAGATCGGCTGTTCGACCAACAGCTGCATCCAGACCTATTTCGCCTGTATGGACGGATGTCTCACCGGGGAACCCTGCGATTTCTACCGGCAGCATCCGCCGCAGTGAGCGGTCAGAACAGCGTCGGTTCGCCGAATCCGGGGGTGCGTTCGATTGCGAGCAGGCGCTGTTTGGTGGTGAGGCCGCCGGGGGCGGAGAAGCCGTGCAGCGCGTGGTCGGCGGCGAGAACGCGGTGGCACGGAATGATCAGCGGGATCGGATTGCGTCCGAGCGCCTGGCCGACGGCCTGCGCCGCGCCGGGTGCGCCGAGCCGGTCGGCGACCTGGCCGTAGCTGAGCGTGCGGCCCGGCCCGATGGCGCGGGTGATCTCGTAGACGCGGCGGTGGAATTCCGGAATCGCGTTGGTGTCCAATCGAATCCAGCGCAGATCGTCGAGGTCACCGTCGAGGTGCGCGCGTATGCCCTCGACCGCTGTCGCGATCTCGCCGGCGGGCACGCGCTCGGTGATCTCGGCGTGGTCGCCGAATCCGCGGGTGATCCAGCGCAGCAGCGCGTCGGCATCGCTGTCGGGTAGTCCGAACCGGATGACGGACTCGCCGCTCCACGCCACCGCGCACCGGCCTATGGCGGTGTCGAACAGGGTCGCGTGGGCGGGATCGGTCGGAACGCGCATGGCCTCAGTCTGCACCCCGACTACGACATCCCCGGCAAGGCCAGTCCAGTTATCCAAAACTGGCCTTGACGGCATCGCCCGCGGTGGCGGTCCGGGCCGCCGCGGTGGTCTCCGAGGGTTCGGCGCGGCCGTGTATCGCGGCGAGGTCGACATATCTTCGCTGCTCGTCGTAGTGCGAGCGGGAGCCTTCGGTGAGCGTGCCGCGCGGCCGGAAGCGGTCGAGTCGGAATTCGCGCGGTTGCGAAGGCGGGGCGTAGCGGACGATGGCATATCCGAAACAGGCCAGGATGAGCAGGGGGAGCAGTGCGATCATATGCACAGGGTCCGCCAACTGGACTTGCCGACAAATATCCAATTGCTCAATACTGGCCTGTATGGCGACGAGAGTTATCGGTGCGGCGAGTCTGGCCCGCGATCTGGGCATGTGGCGGAATGCCGATCCGGCGGACGGTGACGGCAAACGGCCGACGCGGCCCGTCTATCTCGCACTGGCCGAAGGCATTCGCCTGCTCATCCACGACGGCCGCGCGCCGCTCGGTGTGGCGCTGCCCAGCGAACGGGATCTCGCGACCACCCTCGGTGTGAGTCGCACCACTATCACCTCCGCCTACGCCCTGCTGCGCGAACACGGCTATCTGATCAGCAGGCAGGGATCACGCAGCACGGTGGCGCTGCCGCCCGCCCTGCCCAATGACGGCACCCGACCGGCGCGCAGCATCCTGGCCATGATGGCCAAGCCCGAACTCACCACCATCGACATGACCTACGCCGCGATGGCCGCGCCCCTGGAGATGCAAGAGGCGTATTCCGCCGCGCTGGAAGGACTTCCGGCCTACCTCGGCACGCACGGCATGGACCCGGTCGGCGTGCTGGCCCTGCGCGAGGCGCTGGCCCGCCGCTACACCGAACGCGGCCTGCCCACCGAACCGGACCAGATCCTGGTCACCCTCGGCGCGCAGCACGGTCTGCGGCTGCTGCTCAATGTCCTCACCGCACCGTCGGCGCGGGTGCTCATCGACCACCCGACCTACCCGAACGGCATCGAGGCGATCCGCGATGTCGGCGCGCGACCGGTGCCGGTCCCGCTGCGACCCGAGAACACGGACAAGGGCTGGGATCTGGACGGTGTGCGCAGCGCCGCGCGCCAGACCGCGGCGACCCTCGCCTATCTGGTGCCAGACTTCAACAACCCCACCGGACTGCTGCTCGACGCCGCCGGCCGCGCCGAACTGGCCGCCATCGCCAGGGAGACCCGCATGACCGTCGTCGTCGACGAATCGATGGTGGACCTGCGGCTCGGCGAGGGTCCGCTGCCGCCGCCGGTCGCCGCGTTCGCCAAAGGGGCGGAGATCGTCACCATCGGTTCGGCCTCCAAGTCCTTCTGGGGCGGCCTGCGCGTCGGCTGGGTCCGCACCAATCAGGCGCTGATCACCAAACTGCTCGGCATCCGCTCCACCGTCGACCTCGGCACCCCGGTAATGGATCAGCTCGCCACGGTCCATCTGCTCGAACATGCCGAGACCATTCTCGACCGGCGGCGCGAACAGCTGCGTTCGCAGCGCGGCGCCATGCTCGATGCGCTCGCGGAGGAACTACCCGACTGGCGGGTCATCGAGGGCCGCGGCGGCATGTCGCTGTGGGCGCAACTGCCCGCGCCGGTGTCCACCGCGCTCGCCGCGACCGCGCCCAACCACGGGGTGCTGCTCGCCGCGGGTCCGCGCTTCGGCGTGCAGGGCGCGTTCGAGCGGTTCCTGAGGCTGCCCTACACCCACTCGGAGTCGGAGCTGCGGCTCGCGGTCAAGGGCATCGCCGCCGCCTACCAGGCGCTCACCCCGCGCGCGGCCGATCCGCTGCAACCGTTGACCTGCTACTGATCCGCGAGCGCCGTATCCCGTTCGCGCGCGGTGATCATCGGTGGGGCACTATCGAAGAATGGCTCCACTGTCGGGATCTCATGTCCCCGTCGACGTCGAAGAGTTCCGTGAGTCGGCGAGCGCCCGACTCGCCGCGTTCCCCTATCTCGAGGTTCCCGACGCATCCGATATCCGCCGCGCCGCGGTGCTGTTGTGCGTGGTCGCCGCCCCGGACGGGCAACCCGCGGTACTGGTCATCAAGCGCGCCTACCGCGGCCGCAACGCGGGCCAGTGGGCGCTGCCGGGCGGGCGGCTCGATGCCGGGGAGACCGCGGCGCAGGCGGCGATTCGCGAACTGCGCGAAGAACTCTCGCTGACGGCCGCGCCGTCGGACCTGCTCGGCCGACTCGACGACTTCCCGGCCGCCTCCGGATTCGTCATCACCCCGTTCGTCGCCGCCCTCGCCGACACCTCGGCGCTCGAACCGAGTACGGACGAGGTGCATTCGGTGCACAGGGTGGATCTCGGCCGCTTGGCCGCCGACGACGTGCCGCGCTGGGTGCCCGCGGGCGCGGCAGTCCGCCAGGCCGATTTGCCGCGGGATGTCTCGCCCACCGTCGCGCCCGGACACGGGCTGCTCCAGATGCGACTGGCGCCGGATATGACCATCCACGCGCCGACCGGCGCCATGCTCTGGCAGTTCCGCGAGGTGCTTCTGCTCGGGCGCGATCCCGCGCGAGCGCGCATCGCCGATTTCGCCCAGCCCGATTGGACCAGGCACTGAGGACCGCGCGGCGGGCCGGACGGTTCCGTGTCCGCCGCGCGGTGGCGCTCAGTCCGTCCAGACCGCGTCGAACGGGGTCGCCTCGGTGGGCGGCGGGGTCGGGATGGCGGCGGGGGTGCGCGAGAAGCGCGGCGCGGGCGCGTGCTGCACGATGCCGCCGATGTCGACCAGGCCGGTGCGCGCCACGATATGCGGATTCTGCTCGGCCTCGGTGAAGGTGAGCACCGGGGTGGTGCAGGCGTCGGTGCCCTCGAAGATCGCCGCCCACTCGTCGCGGGTCCTGGTCTTGAACTTCTCGGTGAACAGCTTCTTCAGCTGATCCTGACCGTTGGGGTCGATCTGGTTCGGCAGACCTTCCGTGTCGATCTCGAGGCCCTTCAACAGTTCGGCGTAGAACTGCGGTTCGATGGCGCCGACGGCCATGTACTTGCCGTCGGAGGTCTCGTAGGTGTCGTAGAAGGCCATGCCGGTGTCGAGCAGGTTGGTGCCGCGTTCGTCCGACCACAGGCCCACCCCGCGCATACCCCAGATCATGTGCGACAGCGCAAGCGCGCCGTCCACCATGGCCGCGTCGATGACCTGTCCCTTACCCGAGGTCTGCCGTTCGACCAGCGCCGCGAGGACACCGAAGACCAGGAACATCGAGCCGCCGCCGAAATCGCCGACCATGTTCAGCGGCGGGACCGGCCGTTCGCCCTTGCGGCCGATGGCGTGCAGCACACCGGTAAGCGAGATGTAGTTGATGTCGTGTCCGGCGCGATCGGCCATCGGGCCGTACTGGCCCCAGCCGGTCATGCGGGCGTAGACGAGCCTCGGATTGCGGGCCAGCGTCTCGTCCGGGCCCAGTCCCATGCGTTCGGTGACCCCGGGGCGGAATCCCTCGATGAGGACATCGGCCTTGTCGACGAGATCGAGTACCCGCTCGATATCGGCGGGGTCCTTCAAATTGGCCTCGACGATGGTGCGTCCGCGCCACTGCGCCCGCTCCATGTAGCCGGGCAGCAGATTCGGCCGCTGTACCCGGACCACGTCCGCGCCGAGATCGGCCAGCAGCAGCGCGGCGTGCGGGCCGGGGCCGATGCCGGCCAGCTCGAGTACTTTGACGCCCGCGAGCGGGCCCTGTGCGGTGGCGGTGGATTCTGTGCTCACGCCTTACCTCGGTTCGTCGTCGATCCAGCGCACCGGCGTCCCGGTGCCGTCCCGTGGAGTCATCCCGGGGATATTGACAGTATGACAATAGTGCCGTCGCCGATCCACCGCCCCGGGCCGTCGCTCAACCCGATCGCAGGACCGACAGCAGCACCGGCACGTGGCTGTGCTCCGCATCGCGCACCGCGGTGACCAGGGTGACCGGCCCGTCCGCGGCCGCCGCGCGCAAATTCGCCAATTCCGCCTCGGCCTCCGGGGTGGACAGCTCGATTCGATAGCGGTGCTCGAATTCCGGGCGGCGTCCCGGCTCCGCGTGGAACCAGCGCCGCAGTTCGGTCGACGGGGTGAGCGCCTTCGGCCAGCTGTCGATGTGGGCCCATTCCTTCCGCACGCCGCGCGGCCACAGCCGGTCGACCAGCACGCGTCTCCCGTCGGCGGTTTCGGGCGCGTCGTAGGCACGTTTGACACGGAATTCGGGGTTGGACGCGGGGGACATGGTTCCAGTGCAACACGGACGCCCCGCTTCCCGGAGCATCCGCGCACGATATTCGGGTATCGGCCGGGTGGAGCGCCGCCGAGTACGCTGAGCCGCATAGGACCATCGAACGCTGATTCGCGCGGTGTCGCGGCGCTGGTTCTGCTGACGGCGTCCTTCGCGATGCTCACGGTGTTCGCCCGATACCTGGACGGCGGGTTCACCATCGCGCAGCAGGTGTATCTGCGCACGAGCGCGGCCTTCGTGATCACTGTCGTCGTCTTCGCCCGACTGATCCGCTGGCGTCTCGTCACGAGCATCCGTGCCCGCGAATGGGCGGTGCTCACGATCCGTGCCGTACTCATCTACGTACTCGGCACGACGCTGTTCGCCGAGGCGGCCACCGTGAGCACGGTCGCCGACGTCTCGTTCATCGCCGCCCTGCCCCTGGTGCCCGCGCTCGGCCTACTGCTCGGCCGGGTACGGGCCACCCGCACCGGAGTCGGCAGTATCGCGGGATCCGCTGTGGGCGCGGCGATCCTGTCGGGTGGCGGATTCGATGTCGCGGGAGCGTGGAACCGCGGGAACCTGATCGCATTGCTCGCCGTGATCGCCCTGTCGATCGGCTACCTCGGCCGCGACTGGCACGACGGTACCCTGAACAACTACGAGATAACCACGTTCACAGTGGGTTTCGGCGTGATAGGCGTGGCATCGGCATCGGCTCTCGGCGGCGAGGGCATCCCGCACGTGTCCGATTCGCCGGCCATTCTCTGGGCAGCCGTCGGCGTGGCCGGAATCCTCAACGCCCTGAACGTCTATCTCGTCAACTACGGCTTCGAACACGTGGACGCAGTCCGAGGCGGCAACCTTCTCACCGTCGAATGTGTCTGGGGCCTACTGTTCGGTGTCCTGTTCTACCGCCAGATCCCCACCCCCACCGGCATTCTCGGTGGGTCGCTCATAGTCGCCTGCGCCATAGGACTCAACGTCGCATCCGGCCCTCGCCCTCCGCCCGGCGAGCGCGATCCCGACGGCGCCGGATGACGAGGCGAGGGTCCGTCCCACGCGAGGCCGATCGGTTGCCGAGGTGGTCGGTCACCTCTCATCGCCGAACAGGAAGATCGCCGAACAGGAAAATCGCCGAACACGCAATCGGTGGATCTCGTCGCATCTGATTCGGTCCGAACGCTGGGCGAGTACCGTACTTCGCCGCCGTCACCGGTGACGGACCTCAACATCATAGCCGCAGAACACATGTGGCTAACTCGCGAAGTCGCCTAATCGTTACCGCGAGATTCCGGTACTAAGAGGCCGCTCCGACGAGTGTAGACACCGTGTGGCAAATATGTGACGGCGCAGGGCGATCGACTCGTTGGTCCGATATGTCCCGGTCGGTGTGCGGGTGGGGTGTGGATGGGTGAGAATTCTCGGTGAATGCACTCGGCGCGGTACTCGGAGGATCAACGGTGAGCGTGTGGGGAGAGATCGTCGTCGGGCTGGTCGTCCTGGTCGGGCTGGTGGGGATCGTCGTGCCGGTGCTGCCGGGAGTGATCCTGATCTTCGCGGCCATCGCGGTGTGGGCGTTCGTCACCGGCGGGGCGACGGCCTGGGCGGTGTTCGGCGTGGCGACCGCGTTCCTCGTGGTGTCGGGTGTGATCAAATACACCTGGCCGGGGCGTCGGATGAAGGAAGCGGGCGTGTCGAATCGGGCGCTGCTGGTCGGCGCGGTGCTCGGCATCGTCGGATTCTTCGTGGTTCCGCTCGTCGGACTGTTCGTCGGTTTCGTCGTCGGTGTCTATCTTTCGGAACTGCAAAGGCTCAAGACGAACGAAATGGCTTGGCCTGCAACCAAACACGCGCTCAAGGGCGTCGGCTTGTCCATGCTCGTCGAACTGCTCGGCGGCCTGCTCGCGACCGGGGTGTGGGTGGCCGGAGCGATCGCCGTCTGAGCGCTCAGCGTTCCACGATCGGCAGCGGAATCGTGTCGTCGGGCGGCAGCGACGGCAGTTGGTCGCGGCGCAGGGGCAGCGTCGGTGAGTCGTCGCGATGCGGCGGTCGCGGCATGGGCGGGTTCCGCGGCAGCCGGTAGAAGGCGCGCGCGTTGTCCTCGAGCACGGCGAACATATCGGTGCCGACGACATCGCAGATGAGGTCGACATCGGAATCCCGGAACGGGCGGCCCGCGCGGGTGCCGGGCAGGTCGGTGCCGAACATGAGCGCTTGCGGATTGACCGCGTGGATACGGCGCAGCGTATCGGCGATATTCATGTCCACGCGCCCGAAACCCGTTGCCTTGACCCGTGCTCCGCGATCCACGAGATCGAGCAGATAGCGCAGACCCTCACCGGACATGCCCAGATGGTCGATGGAGAACGACGGCAGTTTGGAGATGACCGGTTGCAGCGAGGTCAGCATCTTGCCGTCGATATAGACCTCGACGTGCCAGCCCGCGATGTCGTGGGCGCGCAACGCCTGCAAGGTCATGGCGGTGATGTCGGCGGCGGCCCGCTTGACGTTGAAGCGCAGGGCGCGCACGCCGATGCGGTCGAGTTCGAGGATCTCCTCGTCGGTGGCTTCCAGGTCGAGCGCGGTGACCCCGACCCAGCCCTCGCCCAATTCGGCCAGCGCTGCCTTCAGATAGGTCTGGTCGGTGCCCTGGAAGGAGCCGCTGACCACGGCTCCGCCGCGGATATCGAAGCGCGACATGCGCTTTCGGTAGTCCGCGATGGTGAACGGGGCGGGAAGGTAGCCGTCGTTCTCGGCCAGCGGGAACCGCGGGTCGAAGATGTGGACATGGGCATCGAACACTTGTACAGAATGCCTCAGCGGTGGAGTTTCCGCTGCCGGGCGGTGACCCGAATTCGCGACCGCCTCGGCAGCGGTCCGTATCAGACCTTGTGCGGTTCGCTGGCGCGCAGCATGTCTTCGCGTTCGACGACTTTGACGCGTTCGCGGCCTTCGGGTTGGCCGAGTGCGCGTTCGTGTGCGTCGAGGCGGTACCAGCCTTGCCAGGTGGTGAAGGGGATGGCTTTGGTTTCGAGGAATTCGGTGACGGCTTCGGGTTCGGGGTTTCGGGCGGGGGTGAAGTTCACGCTGTCGTCGAGTAGGCAGGCGACGGTTTCGTTGGCGTCGCCTTTGGTGTGGCCGATGAGTCCGACGGGGCCGCGTTTGATCCAGCCGGTGACGTAGGTGGCGGGTAGGTAGCGGTCGGGGCCGTCGGCGTTCTCGTCGGCGAGTACGCGGCCGGCTTCGTTGGGTACGGTGCCTGCTTGGTCGTCGAAGGGTAGGTCGTCGATGTTGTGTGAGAGGTAGCCGACGGCGCGGTAGACGGCTTGGATGTCCCAGTGTTTGATGAGGCCGGTGCCTTCGACGTTGCCGGTGCCGTCGAGTCGGGTGCGTTCGGTGCGTAGTCCGATGACTTTGCCGTTGTCGTCGCCGAGGATTTCGGTGGGGGATTCGAAGAAGTGCAGGAACAGTTTGTGTGGGCGGTGGCCTTGGTCGCGGATGGCCCATTGTTCGAGGGTGTTGGCGACCATGTCGACTTGTTTGGAGTGTCGTCGTGCGGCTTCGGAGCCTTCGTCGTAGTCGATGTCTTGGGGGTCGACGATGACTTCGATGGTGGGGGAGTGGTCGAGTTCGCGTAGTTCGAGGGGGGTGAATTTGGCTTGGGCGGGGCCGCGGCGGCCGAAGACGTGGACTTCGAGTGCTTTGTTGGCTTTGAGTCCGGCGTAGACGTTGGGTGGGATTTCGGTGGGTAGGAGTTCGTCGCCGGTTTTGGCCAGGACGCGGGCGACGTCGAGTGCGACGTTGCCGACGCCGAGGACGGCGACTTTCTCCGCGTCCAGTGGCCAGGTGCGGGGGACGTCGGGGTGTCCGTCGTACCAGGAGACGAAGTCGGCGGCGCCGTGGGAGCCGTCGAGGTCGATGCCGGGGATGTCGAGGGCGCGGTCGGCGTTGGCGCCGGTGGAGAAGATGACCGCGTCGTAGAAGCGGCGTAGGTCGGTGAGGGTGATGTCGGTGCCGTATTCGATGTTGCCGAGTAGTCGTACTTGGTCTTTGTCGAGGACTTTGTGCAGGGCGGTGATGATGCCTTTGATGCGTGGGTGGTCGGGTGCGACGCCGTAGCGGATGAGTCCGAATGGTGCGGGCATGCGTTCGTAGAGGTCGATGCTGACCTCGGCGTCGGATTTCATCAGTGCGTCGGCGGCGTAGATGCCTGCCGGGCCCGCGCCCACGATCGCGATACGGAGCGGGCGTGTAGCTGGAGTCTGTTCGGTCATCTGTTACGCGCACCCTTGTGGTCGAAATTCCTGACATTTCTTAGCTTAGGCTAAGTTTACGCGGCCACTGAAAACATCCGTGGACGGATACTCTCGACCGCGCCCGTGTCGCTCACCGGCTCACGTAATGCGACTGTTGTTTCGGCTATGACAGCAGGCAGCAGTCCGGCAATTCTATCGGTTGGTTCGGGGTCGACCCCCGGGGGTGTCCGCGAACCGGACGGTTGCCATGTTCGATGTCATTTCGCCATGACAACCGCTCGCTTCGCGGATCGGCCGCCTCACCCCACCGGACGGCGAATTCTCGGCACCGCGGCGCCGCGCCGCGCCGCCTCGGCCGTCACCCGCCGCACGAGTTGCCGTCGGTGGCCGAGCAGGGAACGGGCCCGCCGCAACGGATTCGCGGGCAGACTCCAGTCGGGCAGCGCGCGTTCGATCCCGACCGCGAGTCCGTCGGCGCCCTGCGCTTCGGCCGTACCGACCAGAACCACGTTCTCCTGCCAGCTCATCGCGGGCCCGTGGCGGTGGAAGGTCAGGCACACCGGGCCGGACCGCGCGGGCACCCCCGCGGGCAGGCGTAGGTCGTAGCCGTCCGGTGTCGGCGAGCAGGCGCGCACCGGCACGGTCGCCGGGTCGCCGTCGGCTGTCAGCGACACCACCGGCATGCCGAGACGGCGGGCCCGGTCGGCGAACGGACGCCAGTCGGGTGGCGGCGCGGAACGCCGCGGCAGCCGCGGACCCCGCGGTGCGGGATCGGAGGCCGGGAATTCGGTGCCGGGCGCACAGGTCCACGTGCTCGGCGCGGCCGACAGGTCGCCATCGGGCCACCAGACGATTCGGCGCGGGGTCACCTGGACGTAGATCCGCGCGAAGTACCAGGCCGAGCGTTCCAGCAGGAAACGGGGCATGCCCTCGACGGTCTGCGGAATCTTGGCGAGCGACTCGCGCAGGTAGCGGTCGGCATTGGCCTGTAGGTCGGCGTCGCGCACGGCCGCGACCCCCTGGACGAGCACGGCCGTCGACTCGTCCGCGAGCAACAGGGCGACGCGCGCGTCATGGCGGGCGCGTTCGGCCTTGTCCGGATAGGCGAGACCGGTGGTGATGTCGACGGTGCCGTTCGGACCGAGATAGGGCGTGACCGGCCAGGTGATCGGTCGCCCCGTGCGGGTCAACGAGGTGTAGGCGCACACGACGGCGTCGCGGAAGGCGGAAAGCGGGATCGGGGCTGTCGGGAGCGGGGATGTCATGGCCGAAACGCTAGGAATCGGACTCGAGTCGCACTCGAGGCGACGACTCGAGATCCGCTCGAGTCGGGCGATCCAACATGACCCCGTCCACGGAACGAGAGGAAAAGACATTGTTCACCAGCGAATACGCGAATACGCCACAGATCACGCTGCCCGGTCAGGCCGCCACTACGCCGGGTCCGCTCGATATGAGCAATATGTACCTGGCGCACTACGGGTTCCGTCGCGATCTCGGCCGTCTGCTGACCACGGTCGGCGGCATCGGGCTCGGGGAGCGCAGACGAATCGGCGCGCTGCGCGACCACCACGCCTGGGTGCTGTTCGTCCTGCGTCACCACCACGGTGCCGAGGACGAATTGGTCTGGCCGCGGCTGCGCGAGCGCGCGCCGCACGCGATCGGCGCCATCGACGCGCTCGAGGCCGAACACGCGGCCTGTGACGAATGGGTCGCCGAGAGCGCCGCGGCCTTCCGCGCATTCGCCGACCGGCCCACCGAAGCGGGTCGCGAGCGGCTCATGACGGCGCTGCGCCGGCTGGCCGACGCCCTCGGCGCGCATCTGGCCCACGAGGAGACCGACGGCATCCCGCTGATGATGGCCCACATCACCCCGGAGGAAGACGAGCGGATGCACCGGGGACTGATGAAGCAATACCGCCCGGGGCAGGTGTTCACGCTGCTCAGCTGGATGACCTTCGAATTGCCGCCCGAGGTGGAGACATACCTGCGCGATTCCGCGCCGAAACCGATGCTGCTCGTCCGCGCGCTCGGCTACGGCCGCTATCGCCGACGCATGGCCTACCTGTGGGGGCGCCGGAGTTGAGCCTCCACGCGCTCGGCGTGCTCGGCGTGGCGCCGTGCCGAGTCGGTATCGCCCAGCGCCGTCGCCAACTGGGCCAGCGACCGGCTGACCGGCCACATCAGGAGGCTGAGCCCGGCGATTCCCATCAGGTCGGCGTACGGCGTGGCCTCCCGATACAGATCCTCGCAAGCCTGTCGATCGCCGAGTGCCGCCCACACCTCGCAACGGATCACCAGCCAGAACAGATAGACGAAGGTCTTGGGCAGCGGTGGTTGCCGCTCCCACGGACCCAGCGCCTGCCGAGCCCCCGCCACGTCGCCCGCGGTGACCAGGTAGTGGGCATGGCCGTCCGCGGTGTACTCGTCGAGTCGGACAGCGGACAGATCACCCAGCGGCGCAGGGGTGGCCGGCTTCTCGAGGCGCAGACGCAGCAGCGAGACCTGGTAGGCGGCGCCCATCGTGCTCGATTCCGCACCCCACATGGAGGTGGCGCGGTGTTCGGCCTCGGTGGCCGCGAGCAGCGCCTGTGCACCCTCCAGGTCGCCGCGGTGCACGAACAGGCCGAGCCGCAGCCAGCCGAGCATGACCCGGAGATAGGGCATGTGCGTGCGGTCGATCGACCGCTCGGCCGCGGCCAGCACCGGGAGCGCCTCCGATACACGGCACAATTCCAGCAGCGTGCCGCCCTGACAGGTCAGACCGAGCGTATGTAGCTCGATATCGCCCGCCGCCGATCCCGCCCGGACCATCTCCTCGGCCGCCGCGAGACGGTGCCGCGTCGAATCCGGGTCGAGCAGCGCGTAGTAGCGGGCGAACAGCACCCGGCCGAGCAGGATCGCGTCGTTCTCGCCGCGGGCCAGCCGCACCGCCTCCGCGCTCCAGCGCTCGCGGTGCGCGGGACCGTACTCGGGGTGGTAGTAGGCGTGCAGGGCCAGACTGCTCAGGACCCGCGCGCGCTCCCGAGGCTCGAGTGTCTCGTCGGCGGCCCACTGCTTCAGATCGGCCACGAGGTCGAGGTCGACATCGCCGTAGACCTGCCACGGTTGCAGTATCCGACCGCCGTAGCCGGTCGCGGCCGCGAGCCCGCGCCGCCGATCGCCCGTCTGCCGTGCCGCGTGCCGGATCCGGGTCAGCACCGTTTGCTGTCCGAGCGCGTCACCCGCGCCGAATTTGGCCTCGGCCAGCGCGAACAGGGTGTCCAGCGTTTCGGGATCGCCCGGTCCCAGGTCGTCCTCCGTCAGCCGCGCGGCCCGTTCCAGCAGGTCGACGGCGTCGTCGTAGGCGCGCAGCCGCGATGCCTCCTCCGCGGCCCGCCGGGCCGCCCGCCGCGCGCGGGTCGTATGCCCCGCCGCGATCGCCTGGAACCAGTGATGCGCCGCGTCGGCGGCCGCACCGGAGGATGAGCCGATCCGTGATTCGACGGCCGCGGCGACCGCGGCGTGCAACCGGGCCCGTCGCGACAGCGGCACGACCTCGGTCAGCGCCTCGCGCACCAGCGCGTGCACGAACAGGAACCGACCCGGTCGGCCTTGTCCGAGCAGTCCCGCGGTGATCGCCGGTTCCAGCCGGTCCAGGGCGGTGTCGAGATCGAGTCCGGCGGCCTCCGCGACGATCGCGGCGTCGAATTCGCGTCCGGTGACCGCCGCGATCCGCAGCAATTCCGCCGACGGCGCGGGCAGATCGCTCACCCGGCCGAGCACCGCGTCGCGTACGCCCAACGGCAGGGTGCCGGGCCGGCTCGATCCGGCGTCGATGAAGCGCAGCAATTCGGTGACGAAGAAGGGATTGCCATTGGTGCGATCGCGCAATGCCCGGGGATCGGCGCCGGTCGGCACCAGTTCGGCCAGGTCGGACACCGACAGTCCGGTGAGCGCGAATCGCAGCGCGTGACGCCGCGCCAGCGCCTCGAACGCCTCGGCCAGCGCGCCCTCGGGCGCGGGGTGTTCGCGCGCCGTCCCGATCACGGCGAGTTCGCCCTCCGACACACTGTGCGCCAGGTGGGCCAGCAGTCGCAGCGAGGATCGGTCCGCCCAGTGCAGATCGTCGAGCACCACGAGCACCGGCCGTCCGCCCGCGGTCAGCGCGCGGGCCGCCGCCTCGTAGGTGCGGAACCGCGCGCCCTCGGGATCGTTGGCGGTGGCGGAGTCCACGCCGGGCAGTTCCGCGCGAATTTCCGCGGGCAGCGCGGCGACGGCGTCCTCCAGCCGCGCCAGGATCGTCACCCATGGCCAGAACGCGGGCGCGCCTTCGGTGGCCGCGCACCGTCCGACCGCGACCGCGAATCCGCGCGCGTGCGCCCGGCTCGCCACTTCCTCGACGAGCCGGGTCTTGCCTATCCCCGGTTCACCGGTGATCAGCGCGAATCCCGGTACGCCTGCCGCCGCGACGGAAAGCAGATCCTCCAACGCGGTCAGTTCGGTTCCTCTGCCGACCATGGCCCGGCCGCGCACACTCGGGCGCGGCCCGCGGTGCGGCAGCAACGCGGGCGACTGGTCGAGGATCGCGCGCTCGAGTGTCTCTAGTTGTTCGCTCGGGTCGACGCCGAGTTCCTCATCCAGAATCCGACGCGCCGTACGCAGCGCTTCGAGCGCCTCGCCCTGCCGTCCGCCGCGGTAGAGGGCCAGCGCGCGCAGCGCCCACAGGCGTTCCCGCAGCGGATGCTCGAAGGTCAACGCTTCCAACTCGCCGAGGACCTCGTCGTGGCGACCCTGGTCGATGATCGCGCCGACCCGCAGTTCCCGCGCCCGCTCCCGCGCTTCGGTGAGCCGCGCGCGGACCGCGGTCACCGAGGTCTGGTCATCGAGGTCCTGATACGGCTCGCCGCGCCACAGTTGCAGCGCCTGTGTCGCCAACCGCTCGGTCTCGGTCGGTTCCCCGGCTTGTTCGGCCCGGCCGACCAAGGGCAGGAACCGGCCCGCGTCCACATCTTCGGCAGTGACCGTCAGCGTGTATCCCAGCGGCCCGAAGGTGAGCCATCGGCTCGGCGCGCTGCCGGTTCGGTCGGGTTCGAGCAGCCGACGCAGATTCGATACGTGGGTGTGCAGTGACGCTTGCGCGTCGGTGCCCGTGTGCGCACCCCACAGGGTGTCGAGCAGTGTGCCCGGCGCGACCGGGCGGCCGTCGGCGAGCACGAGGACGCTCAGCAGGGTGCGCAGCTTCGGTGAGCCGAGCCGCGCCCGCTGCCCGTTGTCCGTCAGGACCTCCAGCGGTCCCAGAACCCGGATGTCCACAGCCCACCACTCTCGACGAGTTCCCGATCCGGTGCCGACCGAGTCGGTCGTGCCGATCGGAGAATACGGCGTCGGGGCGGGGGCGCGCGTCGGATATCCCCGCCGACCAGGGATCATCGGTATATGAGCGAGCAGCCGACCGCCCCGGATGAGGACGAACCGATCGTGGTCGACCAGACCGACAAACGCACGATGGTGCCCTTCGTCGCGGCGGCGATCTTCGCGCTGCTCGTGGTGGTCGCGATCGTGCTCGGCGGTGTGCTCTCGCCCGCTGAGAAAAATGTCACAGAGGCCGATCGGATCGCGGCCGCGGCGCAGAACTACGCGAGCGCGCGCAACCGCGTCCTGCCGCCGCCGGGCGTCGCCTGCACGGGATTCGACGAGGGCGCGACCCCGCTGGCCGCGCAATTCGCGGGATCAGGACCGGGCGCGGGCGACGCGAAGGTGCCGAAGGTCGCCGATCAGAGCGTCAACGGCGCACGGGCCGAGGCCGCGGTCACGGTGCGGGTCGGCGACCGGGAGACCACCGAGACCTGGAACTTCACCCGGTCCGGCGATTCGTGGCTGGTCTGCGGTTGACCGGTGCGCGTGTCGTGACCGAATCGTTTGACACCGCGACCGTCGTCCAGGCAATCTCATTGCCAAGGTCATGAGAACCAGCGCCAAGCCCCGGCTGGCTGGTCGGCAACCCTCCTCCGCGGTGGGGTGCTCCGGGTGACGACCTGGCCTCGCACCGAAACCTGGTGCGGCAAGTGCGGATTCACGGGAGGTAGACATGAGTTATGCCGGTGACATCACCCCGCAGCAGGCGTGGGACATATTGCGCGACAACGAGAACGCGGTTCTGGTGGATGTGCGCACCGAAGCCGAATGGCGGTTCGTCGGCGTGCCCGACACCAGCTCGATCGACCGGCCGACCCACCTGATCGAGTGGGTCGACGGTCAGGGCGTGCGCAATACGGAATTCGCCGACCAACTCGGCAAGGCCCTCGCGGACCGCGCGGCGGAGGCTCCCGTGGTGTTCCTGTGTCGCTCGGGTCAGCGCTCGGCGAACGCCGCCGCGGTCGCCACCCGGCTCGGCATCACGCCCTCCTACAACGTGCTCCAGGGCTTCGAGGGCGCGCTCGACGCCTCGGGTCACCGCGGCGCCGAGGGCTGGCGGGCGGTCGGACTGCCCTGGCGGCAGTCGTGATCACCGGCGGCGCCTTCGACAAGCCGCTACCCGATGGCGTCGGTCCCGCGACCCTCGGGGTGCGCGGCGGGCTGCGCCGGTCAGGGTTCGAGGAAACGGCCGAGGCGCTGTATCTGACCTCCGGTTTCGTCTACGAGAGCGCCGAGGCGGCCGAGGCCGCGTTCACCGGCGACATCGAGCATTTCGTCTACTCCCGCTACGGCAATCCCACGGTCGCCATGTTCGAGGAGCGCATGCGGCTCCTCGACGGCGCCGAGGCGTGTTTCGCCACCGCGAGCGGTATGGCGGCGGTCTTCACCGCGTTGGGCGCGCTGTTGAAGGCGGGCGACCGGTTGGTGGCGGCACGCAGCCTGTTCGGTTCCTGTTTCGTGGTGTGCAACGAGATCCTGCCGCGCTGGGGGGTGGAAACCGTCTTCGTCGACGGCGAGGATCTCGACCAGTGGGAGCGCGCGCTGTCGGAGCCCACGGCCGCGGTGTTCTTCGAGACGCCGGCCAACCCGATGCAGACACTGGTCGACGTGCGCCGGGTGAGTGAACTCGCGCATGCCGCGGGGGCGAAGGTGGTGCTGGACAACGTCTTCGCCACCCCGCTGCTGCAACGCGGCTTCGAACTCGGCGCGGATGTGCTGGTCTACTCCGGCACCAAGCACATCGACGGCCAAGGGCGCGTACTCGGCGGCGCCATCCTGGGCGAGCGCGACTACATCGACGGCCCGGTGAAGAATTTGATGCGCCACACCGGTCCTGCGCTGAGCCCGTTCAACGCGTGGATTCTGCTCAAGGGTTTGGAGACCATGCCGCTGCGGGTGCGGCAGTCCACCGAATCGGCGCTGCGGATCGCGCGATACCTCGAGGACAGCGCCGCGGTGCGCCGGGTGCGCTATCCGTATCTGGAATCGCATCCGCAGTACGAACTGGCGACCGCGCAGATGAGCGGTGGCGGCACCGTGGTCACCTTCGAACTCGACGCGCCCGCCGACGAGGCGAAGAAGCGCGCCTTCGAGGTGCTCAACCGCCTGCGCATCGTCGACATCTCCAACAACCTCGGCGACGCCAAATCCCTGATCACCCACCCGGCGACCACGACCCATCGCGCGATGGGCCCGGAGGGGCGCGCCACCATCGGTCTGTCCGACGGTGTCGTCCGCATCTCGGTCGGTCTCGAGGATGTCGAGGATCTGCTCGATGATCTGGACCGCGCACTGAGCTGACCGCCGGACCGATACGACAGAGGCCCCCGTCGACCGATGGGGGCCTCTGGCGGCTCGTCAGCCCAACGCGCGCAGCCGGGGGGCGAGATCGCGCTGGAACAGGTCGAGGAATCGGCGCTGATCGTGGCCGGGGGCATGGAAGACCAGGTGGTTGAGCCCGGCGTCCAGATACGGCTTGATCTTGGCGACGGCGTCGTCGGGATCGGCGGCGACGATCCAGCGTTTGGCTATCTGCTCGATCGGCAGCGCGTCGGCGGCGGCCTCCATCTCGATGGGGTCGGTGATGCTGTGCTTCTGCTCCGGGGTCAGCGACAGCGGCGCCCAGAAGCGCGTATTCTCCAGCGCCAGTTCGGGATCGGTGTCGTAGGAGATCTTGATCTCGATCATCCGGTCGATGTCGCCGAGCGAACGGTTCGCCTTGGCCGCGCCCTCGGCGACCGCGGGCATGAGCTTCTCGGTGTAGAGGTCCATACCTTTGCCGGAGGTGCAGATGAAGCCGTCGCCCGCGCGTCCGGCATACCGGGCGACCAGCGGCCCGCCCGCCGCGATGTAGACGGGTATGCCGTCCTTGGGCACGTCGTAGATGGAGGCGCCGACGGTCTTGTAGTACTGACCGTCGAAATCGGTGCGGTCACCGGTCCACAGCGCGCGCATCAGGTCGACCGCCTCGCGCAGCCGCGCGAAGCGCTCCTTGAACTCCGGCCATTCGCCGGTGTAGCCGGTGGCGATCTCGTTGAGCGCCTCGCCGGTGCCGACGCCGAGCATGATCCGGTCCGGGTAGAGGCACCCCATGGTGGCGAACGCCTGCGCGATCACCGCCGGGTTGTAGCGGAAGGTCGGGGTGAGCACCGAGGTGCCGAGTTGGATTCGCCGGGTGCGCTCACCGACGGCGGCCATCCAGGACAGCGAGAACGGGGCATGTCCGCCCTTGTGCCGCCACGGCTGGAAATGGTCGCTGACCGACGCGCTGTCGAGTCCGTGTTCCTCGGCGAGCACCGCGATTTCCACCAGTTCGCGCGGACCGAATTGTTCCGCCGACGCCTTGTATCCGAGTTTGAGACCGCTCATATGTGCGCCACTCCTGTCGCTTTCGCGCCGAGACACCGCCGTGCCGCGGCCTTCTCCGACCATAGTCAGCTTCGTGTGCGCGAGTGCGCGGGGTCTCACGCACCGGGAACCCGCGGCGTTGCGGCGGTAGCCGATAATCGACCCGTGACCCCCGACGACGAGCCGATCCTGTCCTACCTGACCGATATGGACGGTGTCCTCGTGCGCGAGGACCATCTCATCCCCGGAGCCGACGACTTCCTGTCCGAGCTGCGGACCGCGGAGATCCCCTTCTTGGTGCTGACCAACAATTCCATTCGCACCCCGCGTGATCTGCAAGCCCGCCTGCGCCACACCGGGCTCGACATACCCGAGGAGGCCATCTGGACCTCAGCGCTGGCGACCGCGGCCTTCCTCGACGATCAGCGTCCCGGCGGCACCGCCTACGTGGTCGGCGAATCCGGTCTCACCACCGCACTGCACGAGATCGGTTACGTGCTGACCGACAGCGATCCGGATTACGTGGTGCTCGGCGAAACCCGCACCTACTCGTTCGAGGCCATCACCACCGCCATTCGCCTGGTGGAACGCGGCGCGCGGTTCATCGCCACCAATCCCGACGCCACCGGGCCGTCGCGCGCGAGGGTCTGCTGCCCGCGACCGGATCGGTGGCCGCGCTCATCACCCGCGCGACCGGGCGCGACCCGTACTACGTCGGCAAGCCGAATCCGCTCATGATGCGGTCGGCGTTGCGGCGCATCGGTGCGCATTCCCAGTCCACGGTCATGATCGGTGACCGCATGGACACCGACGTGGTGTCGGGACTCGAGGCGGGAATGCGCACGATCCTGGTGACCAGCGGCATCTCCACACGCGCCTCGGTCGAGCAGTATCCCTACCGCCCGACCGCGGTGCTCGATTCGGTGGCCGATCTGGTCGGGCGGACGACACGGCCGTTCGGGTGAGTCAGCCCCGATTCTCGATCTCGGTCAGGTGGGCGATATTCGCCAGGTCGCTGTCCTCGGCGCTGGGGGCGCCCTCGAACCAGGCGTCCAGGATCTCGGTGAGTTCGGCGCTCGAGGTGGTGCGCAGGCTCAGGGCGAGCACATTCGCGTCGTTCCACTTGCGCGCACCGCTCGCCGTCGCGGCGTCCGCGCACAGGGCCGCCCGTACACCGGGCACCTTGTTCGCCGCGATCGAGGCGCCCGTACCCGTCCAACAGCACACGATGCCCTGATCGGCACGCCCCTCGGCGACATCGCGCGCCGCGGCCTCGCTGGCCCACGCCCAATCGTCGCGTTCGGTCTCCGCCAGCGCGCCGTGCGCGAGCGCCCGGTGCCCGCGCCGTTCGAGTTCGCGCAGCACCTCCTCGGCGACGCCGACCCGTTCATCCGCAGCCACAGATATCCGCATGGCATCAGGGTAGGCAGTCGCCGAAATCGCCGCGGCCGATCCGGTTTCGTCGGTCAGGCGCGGGTCAGGGCGAAGATCCGCAGCTCCCGATCGGTGCGCTCGCGGTAGGCGGAGTACGCCCCGGTGAGCTCGACGAAACGCGCGAAGATCGCGCCGGCGTCGGCCTCGGGCACCGGGGTCGCGATCACCGGAATCCGCTCACCCGCGATCGCGACCGTGGCCGCCGGATTCGCCAGCAGATTCGAGGTCCAGGCCGGATGGTGCGTTCGGCCGAAATTGCTGCCGACGACGTAC
Source organism: Nocardia arizonensis (assembly GCF_001310275.1). GTDB lineage: Bacteria > Actinomycetota > Actinomycetes > Mycobacteriales > Mycobacteriaceae > Nocardia > Nocardia arizonensis. Next base: position 68,250 of record NZ_LGYZ01000047.1, on the reverse strand, counting down.
AGGGTGTCGCCGTCGTGCACGTACAGCAGCGGCTGGGTGCGCGGCTGCCCGGATTTGCGGCCGATCGTGGTGAGCGCCACGACCGGCGCGCCGATCGGACCGAGGATCGTATATCTGCCGCCGGTGCGTTCGAGTACCGCGCGGTCCAGCGGCGTCACGCGCCGGACCAGCCAACTTCCGGCACGGGTCGCGGCGAACCTGTTGGCCGCGCGCGAGACCGCCGTGGTCCGCGAACCCCACTGTCGATTCGGGAAAGCCTCAGCCATGTACGGACTATATGCCGTACGACGGCCGCCGCGATCGGTGACGGCGGCCGTCCATGACCGCGAAGGTCCGCACGTGATTTCCCGGATAGTTGCCAGGTTGCCCGGGTCGGGCGAACCTCTCGCTCACTAAGCTCGGCACCATGGCCGACTCTGCTCCGTCCACCGTGTACATCGCATCGCCGGAAGGCGACACCGGGAAATCGACGGTCGCGCTCGGCGTACTCCAGATGCTGTGCGCCAGTACCGCCCGGGTCGGGGTGTTCCGCCCCATCACCCGCTCCACCGACGAACCCGACTACATCCTGGAACTGCTGCTCGAGCACAGCACGGCCGATATCGACTACGTGCAGGCGATCGGCGTCACCTATGAACAGGTGCACGCCGATCCCGACGCCGCGATCAGCGAGATCGTCATGCGCTTCCACGATGTCGCGAAGGCCTGCGACGCGGTCGTGGTGATCGGCAGCGACTACACCGATGTCGCCAGCCCCAGCGAGCTGCGCTACAACGCCCGCATCGCGGTGAACCTCGGTGCGGCCGTGCTGCTCGTGGTGCGCGGCGCGGGCCGCGGACCCGCGGAGGTGCAGCAGCTCGCCGAACTGTGCGCGGCCGAACTCCAGCAGGAACACGCCCAGCTGACGGCCATCGTCGCCAACCGCTGCGCACCCACCGACCTCGACGAGATCCGTTCGGTCCTCGGCGGTTTCGCCGTTCCGGTCTGGGCGCTGCCGGAAGTGCCGCTGCTCATCGCGCCGACCATGGCCGAGCTGTGCCAGGCCGTCGACGGCGAAATGTACAGCGGCGACCCGGAACTGCTCCAGCGTGAGGCGTTGCAGATCATGGTGGGCGGCATGACCGCCGAACACATCCTGGAACGGCTCAGCGACGGCATGGTGGTTATCGCTCCGGGTGATCGCTCCGACGTGCTGCTCAGCGTCGTGAACGCGCACGAGGCCGCCGGATTCCCGTCGCTGTCGGGCATCGTCATGAACGGCGGTCTGCTGCCGCATCCCGCGGTGGCGCGGCTGATGGAGGGTCTCAAGCCCCGACTACCCATCCTGACCACGCGATTCGGCACCTACGACACCGCGAGTGCCGCCTATCGCACCCGCGGGCGCATGTCGGCGGGCAATCCGCGCAAGGTCAATACCGCGCTGGCGCTGATGGAACAGTATGTCGACGCACCGGAGTTGTTGCGCCGCATCGAAGTTCCGCGCACCAGCATCGTCACCCCCCAGATGTTCGAATACCAGCTCATCGAATGGGCGCGCGAGGACCGCAAGCGCATCGTGCTGCCGGAGGGCGGCGACGATCGCGTGCTGCGCGCCGCGGGCCGGGTGCTCCAGCGCAGGATCGCGGATCTGGTGATCCTCGGCGACGAGACCTCCGTGCGGGCCAGGGCCGCCGAACTCGGGGTCGACATCGGCGGCGCCGAGGTGCTGAGTCCGGCGACCTCGGGTCACCTGGACGACTTCGCCGCCGAATACGCCGAATTGCGCAAGCACAAAGGCATGACCCTCGAACGCGCCCGCGAAACCGTCAGCGATATCTCCTATTTCGGGACGATGATGGTGCACCGCGGCATCGCCGACGGCATGGTCTCCGGTGCCGCGCACACCACCGCGCACACCATTCGCCCGTCCCTCGAGATCATCAAGACCGTGCCCGGCGTGTCCACGGTATCGAGCGTATTCCTGATGTGCCTGGCCGATCGGGTGCTGGCCTACGGCGACTGCGCCGTCGTCCCCGACCCGACCTCCGAGCAATTGGCCGATATCGCCATCTCCTCCGCGTGCACCGCCGCCCGCTTCGGAATCGAGCCGCGCGTGGCGATGCTGTCGTATTCGACCGGTGAATCCGGCAGCGGCGCCGATGTGGACAAGGTCAGGGTGGCGACCGAACTGGTCCGCGAGCGCGCACCGGAATTGCCGGTGGAAGGTCCGATCCAGTACGACGCGGCCATCGAGCCGACGGTGGCCACGACGAAGCTTCCCGATTCCGAGGTGGCCGGTCGCGCGACCGTCTTCGTCTTCCCGGATCTGAACACCGGCAACAACACCTACAAGGCCGTGCAGCGCAGCGCCGGGGCCATCGCCATCGGTCCGGTGCTGCAAGGGTTGCGCAAACCGGTGAACGACCTGTCGCGGGGCGCGCTGGTCGCCGATATCGTCAATACGGTGGCCATCACCGCGATCCAGGCGCGGGGTCTGTGACCGTGAACGCCGCGGACCGCGCACTCGTCCTGGTCGTCAATTCCGGCTCGTCCTCGATCAAATATCAACTGCTCGAACCGGAGTCGGGCGCGGTCACGGCTTCGGGACTCGTCGAGCGCATCGGCGAGGACACCGGCGCCGTCGAGCACCGGTCGGGCGGGAAGACCGTCGAGCACGAAGGTCCGATACCCGATCACAAGGCCGGTCTGCGGCTGGCGTTCGACATGTTCGCCGAGTCGGGACAGGATCTGGCCGAGGCAGGCGTGCGCGCGGTCGGCCACCGCGTGGTCCACGGCGGCGAGGTGTTCTACGAGCCGACCCTGGTCACCGACGAGGTGCTCGCCACCATCGAGGCTCTCTCCGATCTCGCCCCGCTGCACAATCCGGCCAATGTCACCGGAATCCGCAGCGCCCGTGAACTACTGCCGGACGTGCCGCAGGTGGCCGTCTTCGACACCGCCTTCTTCCACGGTCTGCCCGCCGCCGCCCGGACCTATGCCATCGACGCCGATCTCGCCGCGCGGTACGGCATACGGAAATACGGATTCCACGGCACCTCACACGAATACGTCGCCGGACAGGCCGCCGACCTGCTCGGCCGCGATCCCGGTGATATCGACCAGATCATCTTCCATCTCGGCAACGGCGCGTCCGCGTCGGCCATCCGGCGCGGCAAGCCCGTCGACACCACCATGGGCCTGACCCCGCTGGAGGGGCTGGTGATGGGCACGAGAGGCGGCGATCTCGACCCCGGCATCCTGCTGCACCTGCTCCGATCGGCCGATCTGGGCGTGGACGATATCGACCGTCTGCTCAACCGCGACGCCGGTCTCAAGGGCCTCAGCGGGGTCAACGATTTCCGCGAGTTGCGCCGCCTCATCGAGGAGGGCGACGAGCCCGCCCGCCTCGCCTACGACGTCTACGTCCACCGCCTGCGCCGCTATCTCGGCGCCTACCTGGTGGAATTGGGCGAGGTCGACGCCATCACCTTCACCGCGGGCGTCGGCGAGAACAGCCCCGACGTCCGAGCCGACGCCCTGGCAGGCCTCGACAAATTCGGCATCGCCGTCGACCCCGCCCGCAACGCCGCGAAATCCCGTGCCCCACGGCACATCTCCCCACCCGAGGCCCGGATACCCATCCTCGTGATCCCCACCAACGAGGAACTGGCCATAGCCCGAGCCGCGGGCAGGGTAGTCGAATCCACTGCCCGAAACCCTCACAACGCCCTCACACACCGCCCGACACGATAGAACCCGGATCGGACGCCGCCGAGCTCACGGGACGAGCGACCGCCCTCATCGCCCCCGGCCGCCCATTCGACTGCCCCGAACGGCGGCACGGCGCTCCGGTCCAACCCCGCCGCCGGATCATCGGCGGCGGGGTTCACCGGGCGATCGTGTCGAAGGTCCGGTCGCGGTGCGCTATCGGTCACTCACTCGCTGTCGAGGGTGGGGGAGGAGGGGTGTGCCCAGAAGCGTTTGGGGATTCGGCCCGCCGATCGGGCCAAGTAGCCCGCTCGGACCGCGGCGGCCATGGCGGCGGCCATGCGGGCGGGGTGTCTGGCTCGGGTCACGGCGGTGGCGAGCAGGACCGCGGAGCAGCCCAGTTCCATGGCGAGGGCGGCGTCGCTGGCCGTGCCTATGCCCGCGTCGAGGATGACGGGCACGCCCGCCTCGGCGACGATCATCTCGATATTGTGCGGGTTGCCGATGCCGAGGCCGGTGCCGATGGGGGCGCCGAGCGGCATGACGGCGGCGCAGCCCGCTTCCTCGAGGCGGCGGGCCAGGATCGGGTCGTCGGAAGTGTAGGGCAGGACCGTGAAGCCGTCGTCGACGAGTTGTTCCGCGGCGGTGAGCAATTCGATGGGGTCGGGCAGGAGGGTGCGTTCGTCGGCGACGACCTCGAGTTTGACCCAGTCGGTGTCGAGCGCTTCCCGGGCCAGTCGCGCGGTGAGCACGGCCTCGGCGGCGGTCCGGCAGCCCGCGGTATTGGGCAGCGGGCTGATGTCGAGTCGTTTGAGCAGGTCGAGCACGCCGGTGCCGCCCGCGGCGTCCACGCGGCGCATGGCGACGGTGGTGAGCTCGGTGCCGGAGGCGAGCAGGGCCTCCTCCAGCACGCTCAGCGATTCCGCGCCGCCGGTGCCCATGATGAGCCGCGAACCGAATTCGCGGTCGGCGATCCGCAGCGGCGGCGGCGCACCCGCCGCGTCGTGGTCAGCCACCTTGGACCGCCGTCAGCACCTCGATGTTCCAGCCGCGTCCGACCGGTTCGTCCCATCGCGATTTCGGGAACACCGCACCGTCCACCGCGAGGGCGACACCCTGACACGGCAGGTTCAGACGGGCCAGAAGCTCACGGACGGTGAGCGATTCGGTGAATTCGTGGTCCTCCCCGTTCACGGTGACACCGATCGGGACTGATGTCGCGGTCATCGAACTCCTCCTACGGACGACGCGGACGGCCCGGCCGCCCTCGAAAAGTGTTGCGACCCGGACGAGAAGCGCCGCGGATCGGCGGCCTCGGCGTCGACCGGCGGCCGGTCGGCGAGCAGGGCGAGGGTGGCCTCCACGGTGAGCGGCACCGCGAGTATGCCGTTGCGGCCGTGGCCGGTCGCGACGACGACACGATCCGAGAGCCTGCCGATGAGCGGCAGATTGTCCGGGGTGCCCGGCCGCGATCCCGCCGCGGCCTCGGCCAATTCGTATTCGCCGATGCCGGGCAGCACCGTCTCGGCGTCGGCGATGAGGTCGCGCACCCCGCCCACGGTGACCGTCGTATCGAAGCCCGCCTCGTATTGTGTTGCGCCGACGACGATTCCGTCGGCGCGCGGGACCAGGTACACCTGGCGTCCACGCACCCTTGCCCGGATCACCCTGGCGGGCGCGGGCGCCGCGCCGGTGCGATGGCGCAGCCGCAGTATCTCGCCCTTGACCGGCCGCACCGGCAGATCCGGCGACAGCCGCGCGGAGGCCGCGCCGGCGGCGAGCACCACCTGATCGAAGGACAGTGCGTCCAGATCGTCCACCCGCCGCGCCTCGACACGGACCCCCGAATCCGCGCACGCCCGGCGCAGCGCGTCGAGTAGCCGCCGGTTGTCGGCGGCGGGTTCGGCCTCGGCGAGCAGTCCGGCGCGCACGGTGCGGGCCAGCGCCGGTTCGAGGGCGCGCACCCCGGCCCGGTCCAATAGTTCGGTGCGGTGACCGCGTTCGCCCACCCAGTCGGCGACCGTGCGCAGATCCGCCGCGTCGGCGCTGTCGAGTGCGACGGTGAGTGTGGCGTCCGCCACGAAAACCGACACGCCGGTGGCCGCCTCGAGCGCGGCGGCGAAATCGGGCCAGCGGCGCAACGAGGCCGCGCCGAATTCGAGCACCCGGTCCTCACCGGGCCAGCCTTCCGACAGCGGCGCCAGCATCCCGCCGGCAACCCAGGACGCGCCCGAGGCCACCGCGGGATCGAACACGGTGACCGACCAGCCCGTGTGGGCGGCCCGCCAGGCGATGGCGAGGCCGATGGCGCCGCCACCGACGACGGCCAGCGTTCGCATACTCTCCACCTGCCTTCTGGCCTCCTTGTTCGCATCCCCACGGTAGCGCGGCTACGGTCGAGGGCGTGCAACCCTCCCAACCCAAGCGACCCTTGCCGCCGCGGGACCGTCTCGCCACCGCGCGGCTGTATCTGTGCACGGACGCGCGCCGGGAGCGGGGCGATCTGGGCAGGTTCGTCGACGCCGCGCTCGCGGGCGGAGTCGACATCATCCAGTTGCGCGACAAGGGCTCGCCCGGTGAGGCGAAATACGGACCGCTCGAAGCCAAGGCCGAACTCGGCGCGCTGGCGGAGTTGAAATCGGCCACCCGGCGCCACGGCGCACTCGTCGCGGTGAACGACCGCGCCGATATCGCGCTTGCGGCGGGCGCCGATGTGCTGCATTTGGGGCAGGCCGATCTGCCGCCGTGGTACGCGCGCCGCATCGTCGGACCGGACGTGGTCATCGGTCGGTCCGCGCACAACCGGGCCCAGGCCGGACTCGCCGCGGTGGACGAGAACATCGACTACTTCTGCACCGGTCCGGTGTGGGCGACGCCGACCAAACCCGGCCGTCAGGCCGCCGGCACGGATCTGGTGCGCTCCACCGCCGACGCCCATCCCACCCGGCCCTGGTTCGCCATCGGCGGCATCGACATCGAGCGGCTGCCGGAGGTGCTCGCGGCGGGCGCCGAGCGGATCGTGGTGGTGCGCGCCATCACCGAGGCCGACGACCCCGAGGCCGCGGCCCGCGAGTTGAAGTCGGCACTGCTGGAGAACCTCTGATCCTCGTGCGCACCGACACCGTCATCGGCGACGACCGCGCGGCGGTGTCGCGCGGCTCAGGTCAGCACCTGGGCGCGGGTCAGCGCGAGCACACTGTCCCCGTCGGATTCGGCGGGCGATTCGATGATCCTGGCATCGCTTCCCGGACCATCCGGTTCGGAATGCAGCCAGACGAATCCCTGATCGGCAAGGTCGACGACGCGCGGGAGCGCGGCGGCCAGCAGGGTCGCGTCGGCGACGCCGTCGAGTCGCACCCGGGCGGGCGCGGCGCGCAGTCCCGGCCACGCCGCGGCGAATCCGGGATGCAGCGGGTGGGCCACCACCTCGTCCTCGGGCACCCAGACCAATGCCGTGCTCTCCGGATTGCCGCTGGTCGGCAGCGGTTCGGTGGTGTCGGCGATCACGGTGGTGTATATCCAGCCGCTCGGCGCGGACGCGGTCACGCGTTCGCCGCGCACCCGCACGTCGACCGGTCGGATACCGGCCTCCTCCCACGCCTCGCGGACCGCCGCATGCGCGGGGGTCTCGTGGCTGTCGAGCGCGCCGCCGGGCAGCGCCCAGGTGCCGCCCTGATGACTCCAGGGCGCCCGATGTTGGAGCAGCACCGCCACGCCGCCGCCGATGAGCGGTGCCCGCAGCAACAATCCGGCAGCACCGTATATGCCCCAGTGCCGCATTCCGTCCGGGCTGAACGACCAGCCGTCACCGTCACCACGCATCGCTACCCATCCTCATCCAGGCGCCACTGCTGCGCGCCGCCGCGCCGTCGCGGAGGTATCGCCCGAGCCGCGGCGCCGGTACGACCACAATAAACTGCGACGCAGGCGCCCGAGGGTGGCGCGGACCCACGGAGGTGGATATGGCTCGGACCGAGCAGTTGTCGGTCGCGCGGCCGCCGTCGGTCGGCGCCGAGTTCCGGCGCGCGCATTTCGTCCACGTGCCCGCGGCCGTGGTGCGCGAACACCTCGATCCGGCCGACCTGCGGTACTTCGCGCGGTCCTCACCGGGTCGTCTGATTGCCCTCGGATTGCTGCTGATCGGAATCTGTCTCGCCGCGGGCACCGTGACCTCCGATACCGTCGGCGAACGGCAGCAGGGCCTCGACATCCTGCTCGCCGACACCGAACCGGACGCCGCTTCCGCGCACAACCTCTACACCGCGCTGTCCATCGCCGACGCGGCCGCGAGCACCGCGTTCATCTCCGGCGGTGTGGAACCCGAAGCGGTGCGCGACCGGTATTCGCAGGCCATCGGCGAGGCCGCGGCCGAATTGATCATCCACTCCGGCCATATCGACCACGATGCCGCGGTGAACTCCGGGGACGCGCGCCTGCGCACCGGCATCGCCACCGGCATTCCCGTGTACACGGGACTCGTGGAAACCGCGCGCACCAACAATCGCATCGGAAATCCGGTCGGCGCCGCGTATTTGAGCGAGGCATCGAATCAGATGCAGACCTCGCTGCTGCCGATGGCCGCCGACCTCCAGGATCAGCGCTCCGACGCGGTGGACGCCGCGCAGCGCGACCACGTGAGCCCGCCGTGGACGGCGGTCATCCTGCTCGTATTCGCCTGTCTCGCCTTGGCCTGGGCGCAGGTCGAATTGGCCAAGCGCTGGCGGCGCACCTTCAACGCCGGGCTGCTGCTCGCCTCCGGTGCGATGGCGATCCTGTTGGCGTGGACGGTGATCGCGGGATCGCTCTCGGCCACCGCCGTGGTCCAGGGTCGCGATCACGGCGCGGTGCCGGGGTCGAGGCTCACCGAGAGCCGAATCCTGACCCAGCAGGCCCGGTCGGCCGAGACTCTGAAACTGGTGCGCCGAGACGCGACCGGCGATTACGACCGCACCTTCGACTCGGGTGTCGCCCGTCTCGACGAACTGCTCGGCGGCTACCCCGGCGACGCGCCCGCCGCCCGATCGGTAGTGAATGCCCGTGCGGCACTGGACCGTTGGCGCGGCGCCCATCAGCGGATGAACGACGCGCTCGCCCGCGGCGACTTCCAGGGCGCGGCGCGGGTCGCCACCGGACCCGACGCCGCCGACGCCGCCGCGCAGGTCGAGGCGTTGGATCACGCGCTCGGCGAGGGCATCGCCGAGACCAGACAGACATTGCGCGGCCGGATCGCCCGCGCCAGTACCTGCCTCGACCTGCTCGCCCCCGGTGCGACGGTGCTCGGAGTGCTCGCCACCGTCTACATCGGACTCGGTCTGTGGCCGCGGCTGCGGGAGTACCGGTGAGGCGGGCGTGCGGCATCGCGGCCGCCGTGCTGGTCGCGGTCGCGACACTGTCCGGCTGCGGCGACGACTCCGGTTCGGCCGGGCCGACCAGGTCCGCCGACTATGCCGCGCCGCCGCTGCCCGCCAAAGCCGTTCCGCTGCTGACGGATATGCCGCTGCCGCCGAAGAACGACGTGCCCTGCGGCGATCCGACCGCGAGTCTGCGGCCCACCGGCTCGGGCACGGCGGCACGCGGGCCGACGCTTGACGCGATTCGGCAGCGCGGTCGGCTCATAGTCGGATTGGACACCGGCAGTAACCTTTTCAGCTTCCGCGACCCGGTCGGCGGCGCCATCGTCGGTTTCGACGCCGATATCGCCCGCGAGGTCGCGCGCGATCTGCTCGGCAATGCGGAACTGGTCGAATTCCGCAGTCTCGGTTCGGCCGAACGCGAGGACGCGTTGCAGAACCACACGGTGGACATCGTCGCCAAGACCATGACCATCACCTGTGAGCGGCGGCAGCGGGTCGCCTTCTCCACCGAATACCTGCGGGCGAATCAGCGGGTGCTGGCCATGAAGGACTCCGGTATCACCGGCGTCGCGGACCTGGCGGGCAAACGGGTCTGCGTGGTGCGCGGCACCACCTCGCTGGAACGCATCCGCCGCGAACAGCCCGCCGCCACCCTGCTCACCGTGCCGAGTTGGGCCGACTGCCTGGTCGTGCTCCAGCAGCGGCAGGTCGACGCGGTGAGCACCGACGACGCCATCCTGGCTGGCATGGCCGCCCAGGACCCCTACACCGCACTCGTCGGCGCGAGCCTCAGCGCCGAGCCCTACGGCATCGGCATCCCGCGCGACGCGGAGGATCTCGTGCGTTTCGTCAACGGCACACTGGAACGCGTCAGATCCGACGGCACCTGGATCCGACTGTATCGGCAATGGCTGTCGATTCTCGGCGATGCCGCGGGCCCACCGACCCCGGTGTATCAGGACTGAACGACCATGAGCGAACAGCAGCGCGACCATACCGACGACCCATACGGCACCCCGCCGGACACCGAATCCGCCGTACCGACCATCCGCTGGTCGGAAGTGGTCGCCGGACACCGCGACCCCGAACCCGTCCTCGACGCCGAGGAAACGACCCAGCCCCTCTACCTCGGTTTCTGGGCGGAGCCGGAAGCCGCGGTCGCCGTCCCACCCTCCGAACCGAATATCGCGGACGAGCCCACCGGACAGGCCGCCGACCCGGCGCTGTCGACCGGCCCCGCCAACGCCGACCCGCAGCCGAACCCCGCCGTTGCCGCGACGCCCACCGCGGCCCTCGGCGCGGCGTCGGGCGACGCGGCGGTGGCAGGCCACCGGTCGGGGTCGGCGCGGGATTCCGGTGCGGCACTGCGTACTTCGGGGCGCAGCGTGCGCACCGCGCGGTCGCGGCCGACGGTGCGCAGGCTCGGGGCCGGACTGGTGACCATTCCGGCGGTCGCGCCCGCGGATCCGATGACCGCCGTGCTCGCCGACCCGGTCGTCGCCGAGGGGAAACGGTTCTGCTGGCGCTGTGGCGATCCGGTGGGGCGCGCGACGGCCTCGCATTCGGCCACGACCGTCGGGGTCTGCGAAACTTGTCACGCGCCTTACGATTTCCGCCCGTCGCTGCATCCGGGCGATATGGTGTCGTGGCAGTACGAGATCCAGGGCTGTATCGCGCACGGCGGTCTCGGGTGGATCTATCTGGCCATCGACCGGAATGTGAGCGACCGGTGGGTGGTGCTCAAGGGTCTGCTGCACGCCGGCGATGCCGAGGCGCAGGCGGTGGCGGTGGCGGAGCGGCAATTCCTGGCCGAGGTCGCGCATCCGAGCATCGTCAAGATCCACAATTTCGTGGAGAATCCAGGGCCGGACGGTGAGCCGATCGGCTACATCGTCATGGAGTACGTCGGCGGGCGGTCGCTGCGCGCGATCCTGGACACCTATGCGCGCCCGCAGCGGATGCCGGTGGCCGAGGCCATCGCCTATGTGCTGGAAGTGCTGCCCGCGCTGGAGTATCTGCATTCGATCGGACTCACCTACAACGATCTCAAGCCCGACAATGTGATGGTCACCGAGGACCAGGTGAAGCTGATTGACCTCGGGGCCGTAACCGCCATCGAGGCGTATGGAAATCTCTACGGCACCAAGGGTTTCCAAGCGCCCGAGATCGCCCGCACCGGGCCGACGGTGGCCTCCGACATCTACACCGTCGGCCGCACGCTGGCCGTGTTGACCCTGAACATGCCGATGGAGCACGGCCGTTACCGAGACGGCATCCCGGATGCCGACGAACATCCGGTGCTGCGGCGCTACGAGTTCTTCCATCGTCTGCTGCTGTGCGCGACCGATCCCGATCCCGCCCGTCGTTTCGCCTCCGCCCGCGCCGTATCCGCGCAGTTGGCTGGTGTGCTGCGGGAGGTACTCGCCCTCGATACCGGCGCGGAGCATCCCCAGCTGTCCACGGTGTTCAGCCCGCAGCGCGCCAGTTTCGGCATCGAGGAACTGATCAGCCAGACCGACGCCTACGCCGACGGCGTGGGCCGCAGCCCCGAGCTGCGCGCGGGCGACATCGTCGCCGCGCTGCCCGTGCCACTGCTCGATCCGACGGACCCGTCGGCCGCGCTGATGGCCGCCACCGCGCTGCCCGATCCGAGGCAGGCGCTGGCGGCCTTGGACGAGGCGGGCTCGCGCGCCGAGGCCGACCCCGAAAACGTCCCGGAGACCTTCGGTACGGAACTGCGTTTGGCGCGGGCGCGGGCGCGGCTGGAGTTGGGTGAGACCGCCGAGGTGCGGTCCTTGCTGGATCAGCTGTCCGCGCCGGATTGGCGAGCGGACTGGTATCTCGGCCAGGTCGAATTGCTCGACGGCAATTACGAGAGCGCCTTCGCCGCCTTCGACGAGGTCCTGCGGGTGCTGCCCGGTGAGATCGCCCCCAAGCTCGCACTCGCCGCGACGGCGGAACTCGTTCTGCAACAGTGGGATTCCGCGGATCATGAGCAGTGGCGCGCCTACGCCGAACAGTTCTACGCCACCGTCTGGCGCACCGACCGTGCGGTGGTGAGCGCGGCCTTCGGACTGGCGCGCCAACTCGCGGCGGCGGGGCGGGTCACCGAAGCGGTCGCGGCGCTGGACGAGGTGCCCGCCACCTCGCGCGGTTTCACCACCGCCCGCCTGACCGCGGTCTGGCTGCTGCTCACCTCCGGTCCCATCGCCCGCCTCGAAGAATCCACCCTCCACATAGCCGCGGCCCGCGTCGCCTCGCTCCCGCCGGGCGAGCATCGGGCCACCCAACTGCGCGTCCTGGTCCTCGGCGCGGCCCTGGCCTGGCTGCAAGCGGGCAATACCCCCGCCCGCCCCGACGCCGCCCTCCTCGACGCCCCCTTCACCGACCGAGACCTACGCGAAGCCACCGAATCCGGCCTCCGCGCCCTCGCCCGCACCGCCCCCGGCCGAGCCCACCGCTACGCCCTGGTCGACCTCGCCAACGCCATCAGGGCCACCTCCTGGTTCTGAACGCGCCCCCGCATCGACGCCCGCGCGGTGCTCGAAGACCGGTCGAGCTTCCGTAAATCCCCGGACGCGCTGTCGCCTACCTGGGCGTCCGACTGTCATACCTGAGGATGACCGGAGAGAACACTTTGTGGGGACGCGCGGGCGGCGGATCTGGGCAATGCTGGTGGCCATGATCGAGCTGAGGGGCCTGACCAAGCACTATGGGCAGACCGTCGCGGTTCGGGATCTCACCTTCACCGTCCGACCAGGACTGGTGACGGGTTTCCTCGGACCCAACGGCGCCGGTAAATCGACCACCATGCGAATGATCCTGGGGCTGGACCGGCCGACCGCCGGTACCGCGCTGATCAAGGGCAAGCCGTATACCGAGTTGGAGAATCCGCTGCGCACGGTCGGCGCGCTGCTGGATGCCCGGTGGGTGCATCCGAATCGTTCGGCGCGGGCGCATCTGCAATGGCTGGCCGCCTCCAACGGCATCGAGAAGTCCCGGGTCGAGGAGGTGCTGCGGCTGGTCGGGCTGTCCGAGGTGGCGGGCAAATCCGCGGGCGGATTCTCCCTCGGCATGTCGCAGCGGCTCGGATTGGCGGGCGCGCTGCTCGGCGACCCCGAGGTGCTGCTGTTCGACGAGCCGGTGAACGGCCTCGATCCGGAGGGCATCCTGTGGATCCGCCGGTTCATGCAGCGGCTGGCCGCCGAGGGCCGCACGGTGCTGGTGTCGAGCCACCTCCTCTCGGAGATGGCCCAGACCGCCGAACACCTGATCGTGATCGGCCGCGGCCAGCTCATCGCCGACACCACCACCAAGGAATTCATCGAGAAGTCCTCGGAGACGGCCGTGCGGGTGCGCAGTCCGCAACTCGACCAGCTGCGCAGCCTGCTCACCTCGAACGGTATGACGATCCGCGAGGTCGGCGAGAGCGCCGAAGGGCCGTCGCTGCTGGTCGCGAACACCACCACCGACGAGGTCGGCAAGCTCGCCGGCGCGAACGACATCACGCTGTTCGAACTGTCCCCGCAGCGCGCGTCGCTGGAGGAGGCGTTCATGCGCATGACCGGCGGTGCGGTGGAGTACCACGGCGCGTCCTTCGACGCGCCCGGACCGGACGGACCCGTCACGTACACGGCTATGGGAGGTGCGCTCTGATGGGCGTATTGGCAGCGGAACGGATCAAACTGACCTCCACCAGGTCACCGATCTGGTGCACGGTATTGATGATCGTGTCCGTCCTCGGCATCGCGGCACTGTTCGCCCTGGTGATCAAGTTGGGCGTCGAACAGTACAACTCCGATGTCGCCGCGGGCAAGGAGACGGCCACCACCGATCCCTACCCGCGCAATTCCATCGCCGGACTCGGCATCACCGGCATCGCCTCCGGTTTCCCGGGCCTGGGCTACATCCTCGTCATGATCCTCGCGGCGCTGGCGGTGACCAGCGAATACCGCTTCGGCACGATCAAGGCGACCTTCCTGGCACTGCCCAACCGCACCTCGGTGCTGCTCGCCAAGGCCGGTCTGATCAGTGTGGCCGCGGCCGCGCTGTCGGCGGTGCTGACCCTGCTCAGCTTTCTGATCTTCAAGCTCATGGCGGGCAGTGACGCGGGCCAGTTCCTGAGCCTGGCCGACGGCGACAACAAGGTCTTCTACGCCGTCCCGTTGTTCGTGGCGCTGGTGGTGTTCCTGTCCGTGGGTGTCGGCGCGCTGATCCGCCAGTCGGCGGGTGCGCTGTCGCTGCTGATCGTGTGGCCGGTGCTGATCGAGCCGATCGTGGGCGCGTTCGGTGAGCGCGGCCGTCAGATCCAGGTATTCCTGCCCTTCCAGAACGCGGGCCGCTTCCTCGACACGACCAATGCCGACCTGCCGTGGCACTGGGGCGCGTGGGGCGGACTGCTCTACTTCGCCGCGTTCGTCGCGATCGTGTTCGGTGCCGCGCTGTTCGTGGTCAATCGCCGCGACGCTTGAGATATCGGCGGCGCCTTCGGCGCCGCGGGTTCGCGGCCCTTTGTGTCTCGCGTCTGAGGGGCCGCGACTCGCGACTTCGTCGCATTGTCGCGGCCCCTCGGACGCGAGACGGCCGCGAACGGTAACTGTGGGACGGTAGACCGCCTCCGCTTCTACCAAGCGGTAGCATTTTGGCAGCAATCTGCACGTATCCCATCGGCGGCCTCAACGACGTGTTCGCCGGCATTCGTCGCGGAGGTGTCCGATGGTGCTTATCGGTAGTCTGCCGTGTCTCGGCGCGCTGAGCTACGCTCGGTCCGTGAGCGAAACACCTTCCGGCGGTGGCGCGTCCGGTCCTGAGACGGGGGAGGGCGGCGCCGTTCCGCCCGAGGCGGCGATTCCGTCCGGTTCTTCGGGGCGGTCATCGCGAAGTCGACGCTCCGGCCAGGGGTTTCGCCGCGGTCAGTTGTCCGCGTTGATGAATGCGGCCAATCAGCGCCCCGATCTCATCGACGCGCTGCGCAAGGCGCGCGAACAGTTGCCCGGCGATCCGGCTTTCGGTGATCCACTGTCGGTTTCGGGTCCGGGCGGGCCGCGCGCGGTGGCGCGCGCCGCGGACAAACTCGTCGGCGACACACCGAGTGCGGCGCGCGAGATCGGGTTCGGCGCATTGCAGGTGTGGCAGGCGATGCTGGAGCGGGTCGGTCGCGGTAAAGGTAGCCAAGAGGTAACTGTACTGTTCACCGACCTGGTCGCATTCTCCAGTTGGTCGCTCACCGCGGGGGATGAGGCGACCTTGGAACTGCTGCGCGGGGTGGCCAAGGCCATCGAGCCGCCCATCGCCGAGCGTGGCGGGCATGTCGTCAAACGCATGGGCGACGGGGTGATGGCCGTGTTCACCTCGGCCGACAGCGCGGTCCGGGCCGCGGTGCGGGCCAAGCAGAATCTGGAACAGGTCAAGGTGAGCGGCTATCGGCCGCGTATGCGGATGGGGCTGCACACCGGTTCGCCGCGCGAGATCGGCGGCGACTGGCTCGGGGTCGATGTGACCATCGCGGCGCGGGTGATGGAGGCGGGAGGCAATGGCAACACCATGCTCTCGAAGTCCACCCTCGACGCGCTCGGCCCGGATACCCTCGCCGACCTCGGTCTCAGTGCCAAACCCTATCGCCGCAGCTTTTTCGCGCCCCCGCTCAGCGGCGTGCCCGAGGATCTGCGAATCTTCCGCCTGGCTCGCGCCTAGAGCAGCCAGGCGATCGCGCCGCCCGCCGCGAGCAGACCCGCGACTCCCAGCGCGATGGCGAGCGGCCGGGCGGTCTTCCACAGCGAGTACGCCCCGCCAAGGAGGAATCCGGAGAGGGCGAGCAGAACGATCACCATGACGTCGCTGGACACGCCGTCCATTCTGCACGCCGGGTGCGGTGTCAGTTCGCTTTTGATGTGGCGGGGGTGTTGGGGTTGACCTGCGGTGCGCCAGTTGGGGTGGGGTTGTCATTGGTCATCCTTTCTCACTTGAAGTGGCGGATTGTCGGGAGTAGGGCGGTTTGGAGGTCGGCGCTGTAGGGGTAGCTGCGGACGCGGCGCCAGTATTCATGTCGGGTTGGCTGGTGCCGTTTGCGTTGGGCGGTGACCCATTGTTTGAGGGGGTCGTCGTGGTGGGACCAGGTGATTCGACGGGCGAACTCGGGTGGTTGTCCGAGTCGGCGGGCGATGAGCTGGTAGAACTGGTGCAGGTTGAGGTCGGTTTCGGCCATCGCGATATATCGGCGCCATTCGAGGTCGCAGAGCGTTGTGGCGATGGTGACGGCCTCGGGCAG
Source organism: Nocardia arizonensis (assembly GCF_001310275.1). Classification (GTDB taxonomy): domain Bacteria; phylum Actinomycetota; class Actinomycetes; order Mycobacteriales; family Mycobacteriaceae; genus Nocardia; species Nocardia arizonensis. Next base: position 51,942 of record NZ_LGYZ01000047.1, on the reverse strand, counting down.
CACGAGCAGCCCTGGTGGCGGGGCGGGGGTTGTTATTGCGGCGGCTCGCTGGTCCCAACGTGTGTGCAGGTGCCGGTATTTGGTGTTGGTGCGGTATCGGAACCATTGGTGTGCAACGTATTCGGCGGCTGTGAGTTGTTCCATCGTCCAGTCCCGGTCACCGGTGGCCGGAACATAGCCGCTTGAGGCGGCGGTGGGCCTTGAGGAGGGCCGGGGTGCCGGACAGGTCGATCTGGTGGGTCTGGCGTGTGTGGTTCGGACCCATCGGCGGTGTTGTCGGCAGATCTCGGGGGCAGTTTGTCGTGCACTCTGATCCGGGGGTGTCCTGGCAGGCGCGCGACGCATTCCTGGCAGTGGTCACGTAGCCGGACGGAGCGATGTCCGTGGAAGGTTGGGGTATTCGGATCAGGGCCGGTGCTGGTCGTGACCAGTGCAGGAAGTGCTGTGCGAAGTCTGGCGATCGGGACGCCGGTGAAGGTTTCCAACCTGTGCGCGGCAGCTGTGTTGAGTGTGATCTCGTAGGCGTTGATCCAGGACGCTGTCGGTAGTGCGCCGCGGGGTTCGCCCAGGGCTCGCAGCAGTAGTGTCGGGCGGGCCAGGGCGTTGGCATCGGCAAGTCGGAAGATGAAAGACACCAATGTTTCTCCGCGGACTGGCCGAATGCGGAATGGTAGGCGTGCGGCGGGGTATTGCCATCGCTTCATCGCCCGCTCCCGCGTCGGCCATGGGGTTGGAACTGGGCGATCGCGGCACCGTCGAGCAGGACCGCGTCGAGGTGTTTCTTGGTGATCCGCTCGGTGCTATCGCTGATGGCGTCGTTGGCGGCCTCGTAGACGAGTTGGTCCAGGCTGCCGATCATGCCGCCGGTGCGGGCGTGCAGATAGGGTGCCTGCTCGATGAGGGTTCCCGGTTTGTGCCGGTATAGGCGCAGTGCGTGTTCCATGGTGGCGACGAGCTTGGCCCAGTCCTGTTTGTCGGCGTCGGTGCGATAGCTGAAGGCGCCGGTCTTGATCGGGATGAACCGGCCGAGTATCTGGCGGCCGCGGACGCCGGAGAACAGGTTGGATTCCTCAAGGTCGAGTCCGGCATAGACGAACGTTGCTCCGACGTGGTCGAAGAACCATTTCAGCTGGTCAGCGATATTCCTGCCGTTCTTGGTCGTCAGGTCCAACCGGTGGATCTCATCGACGAGGACCATGCCCGTGCGGCCTCGGCGCATCACTTCGGCGACGTTGTGGGCGACGGCTTGCGGGTTGTCGGTTCTGCCCACCGGCAGCCCGAGGAACGCCGCCATTTCCTGGGCCAGTGCTTTTGGGTGGGCGTCAGGAGGGATCTCGATGTAGACGACCGGGATGCGGTCGGGGTCGGGGGGATAGCGTCGTTCCAGATCGATCTGAAATCTCTTGCCCAGCTGAGTGATCGAGGTGGATTTGCTGGTTCCGCTGGCGCCGGACACCAGTAGCCCGCGGCGGCCCAGTTGCTTGCCGCGGTTGTTGATCACCAGTTTCGTGCCGTGGTGGATGATCCGGCGGATGTCCGGGGTGGCGACCAGCAGCAGCGAGGAGTGGTAGTCCTGGCGGGCCTCGTTGTAGAACTCGCGCTCGAGACCGTCCAGGCGTGTGAAGTCCGTGGTGGGCAGCAGTCGCGGCGGCTCGGGCGGTATCTGCGCGGCGAACGAGAATCACCCCAGTTTGGTCGACAGCGGGTGGCGGATCTCGGGTTCGGCCGGGGTGAGAGTCACCAGCGGCCTCCCAGGTCCTCGGCGAACGGGTCGAACATTCCGAACGGCACCACATCCGCAGCCACCACGTCGGCCTGATCGGCCGGATCGTCGGCATCTTCGACGTCGCCGTGTGCGGCAGGCAACGCAGCCGGAACCGGCGTGTTCAACTCCTCGGGCAGGTGGTTGGTCATCTCGCGGGCCGACAGCGTTCGTGCCAGCACCCGGTCAGCGCCGGGGCCGGTCGCGGCGCGGCGTAGCAGTGCTGCCAGGATGACCGCGACGGCCATTTCGTTGGTGTCATCGACGCCGCGCTGCGCGGCGATCTTGCGTGAGGCCCGCCAGGTGAAGTCCGCGAACGGCTGTCCCACCACCGCGTGGTGGGTCCACGGCACTGTCATCCAGCCCTGACCGTGGTGATTGCGTACCCAGATCCGCGAGACGTCATAGGGGTCGTAGTGCACCTCCCACCTCTGGTCCTTGCTGGCGACCCCGGAGTTCACCCCGGCCCAAACCCGCAGTTCGGGGCTGTTGTAGGTGCGGTATTCGATCTGGACGCCGGTATCGGTGATCGTCCTCCAGTCCGCGGGAAGCAACTCGATGTAGTCCTCGCCGGTCAGTGACACCGGGATGTAACCCGCGGCCGCTACCAACGCGGCGTAGGCGTCATTGGGGGAGACGGCCCGGTCGGGGTTCAAAGGGTGCCGGAGGCCCTCGTGGGGCCGGTTCTGCCAGCAGAGAACCCACTCGTCGAACAGATCCTGGAGTTCGGCCAGCGACCATACGGCCCGGTCGGCGACATCGGTTCCGCGGTGGGCGACATCGCGGCCGGTGTATCCGGCGACGTGCTGGCAGAACAGGGTGTTGATCGAGCCGAACGTGCGCTCGATGATCTGCTTGTCGGTTGGTGTGTGCTTGCGGGTCGGCTGGACCGAGATGCCGAGAGTGTCCGCGGCGCGTAGGAACACCTCCGACACGAACACTTTGCCGTGGTCGATGACCACGGTGTCCGGCACGATCACTGGCCGCGCGGCCGCCATCGCCAACCGGGCATCCAGAGCGAGCAACCGCTGATGCGGAATACGGGTCGCGGACATGGCCAAGGCTTTGTCCCAGCCCGGCCGCATTGGTTAAAGCACCATCGTGCGCGCCAGCAGCAGCGCCGCGTCGACCGCCTTCGCGCCCACCGGACGCAGCACCCCCGCGCAGAGCGTGCGGGTGGCGATGTCGATCGACAGAACCAATTCGGCGCGGCCGATCACCCCGTCGTCCATCACCGCCATCACATCCAACGGCGTCGCGTCGATCTGTACCTGCTCACCCGGCCGCGCTGCCGTGGTGGCGGTGTAGAACGCCGTCGTGCGCCTGCTGGTGGCCGCCCCGAACGTGTGGTGGCCCTTGGACAACGCCTCCAGCAGCCGATAGCAGGTGGCCTGCGACGGCAAGACCACGACCCCGGGGCCGTACTGGTCGTCCAATAACTCACGGATCTGCCGGATCGCCCGTGACCGGGTGCCCGTCGAGGTATGCGTCTGCGCGGCGATCACCGTCCGCGCGGCCTCCACCACCCGCTCGTCGACTGCGGCGTTCGGTCGCGCCCCTCTGGTGTGGCGGGTGTCGACCAGCCCCCACAAGCCCTGGTCACGATAGCGGGCTCGCATCCGCTCCACCGTGCGGAAACTGGTCTTCGACCCGGCTGCGGTCAACTCTGCGGCCTTGGCCTTGCACCGCTGGGTGACCGTGCGCGTCGCCGGGTCGTAATCCGGGCGCGGCCGCGTGTCGGCGCCGGCGTTCGGTGGCAGACCTGTGTCGATTTCGACCAGATGCCGCTCCCACTCCCGAGCCGCCTCCAACACATGATCGGGCAGGGAGTCCAACAGTCCCACCGGATCCACCCGCGCCACCGCGCCCGCGCCGATCAACTCGAAATCCTCGGCCGCCAGCAGATACCCCAAAGCGACGACCGTGGCCTGTCCGGAGTCGGCCAGCAACCGCAGCGTCGTGCCAGTGAACGCCACCACCGTGTGACACGCCCCGGCGAAAACCACCCGGTCACCAATCCTCAGCACATTGCGATCGGAATTCACCGACGATCACCCGCCGCCACTTCCGCCAACTCCGCCGCCAGATCCGCCACTTCCGCCAAATCCCCCGCATGATGCGCGGTCCGCACGATCGTGCGTTGCGACAGAGCCACCGCCAGATCCGCCACGAGCAGCTGCTTCCACATCAGGTGATACAGCACCGGCAGCGTGCCCAACGGGTCACCAACCAGCTCCGCACCCTCCAATAACGGCATCGGCCGGTTGAACACCCGCACCAATCCCTCAGCGACCTCGGTGTTCATGCACCGCGGATGCCGATACCCGGCCAACCAGCGCTGATTGGCGACCAACGGCCCCCGCAGCCGATCCCACACCGCGTAACGCCAATCCAGCGCCGCACACGCCCGGCCGGTGGCCTCGAACGCCTCACGATCACGCTCGCCGATCAGCTCCAGCGGCCGCGAGTCCAGCACCAGAACCGCGCCATCGGCCGAACGCACCAGGAAGTCCGGGGCATGACGACGCGGCCTACCCCGCTCCGGCCTCCACACCAGCCAAAACGGCTGCGACACGATATCGGCCACCGAAGCGTCGAAGTCCAACGCCACCAAATGATCCCGCTCCACCCACGACTCGAACCCGACATGACGCCCCATCGTCGCCGACCAATACCAGCCCGGATAGCTCCGCCGCCCCCGATACGACACAAACGACCGCACAGGCCGCCCCAACTCCTGCACCAACCCCGGAAGCCGATCCCACGACACCCGCCGCTCCTCACCAGTCCCGGTCACGAACACCGCCTCGAAATCCCCGGCGGCACAACCCATCTGTCCTGTCTCTCGCACCGCGACATCATCTCTCCCCCCGTCACATACGTGAGAATCCGCCACCACGCCGCGACGAAAGTAAGAAACACCGCTGGATTTCGCGAAGATCTCTCCCAGTCTTCCTTTCATGTGGGGCTATGCAGTCGCTCACCAGCCTTCCTGGGCCTTTCCCGGTTGGCGCGAGTACCCAGCTACTCGTTTTCGAAGAGAATCGAGGTCGCAGGGGATGGAGCCGAAAAGGCTGAACGCACCGGATAGCGCCTGACGCGGGGGCCGGGATACGCCGGATCCCAACCACTGCCAATTGGGCCGACAGCAACCTCTACAGTTCCGTCCTCAGCGAGCTTGATTCATCGTGGGTCTTCTCGCTCCGGCGAGCTACGAACAACCCGATAATCGCAGTAGCGATCGATCCTGCGGCTGCGGCATCTCCCGCACCAACCGCCACCAGTAGTGCGCCCGACAGGTCCTCCGTCCTCCCATCGCCGATCTGTTCGGGAAGCACACGCACTCGCCCACGCAGGGCATCCTCGCGCCGAAACCACTCCAGCAGCGCTACGAGCTCATCTGGACTGCCGGTGTTCTTGATCAACAAGGGGCCGTTGGCTTCTGGCATGCCACCACCTTGCCGTGACTTCGGAACTCCGTGTCGAAATTGTCCAGCGTATTCCAGTTACAAAGGTGGATGGACCCGTCGGGACCTCGCGACAGTTGAATACGCGACCTCCCCAGTCCGGGACCCCGAGCGCGCACCTGCCGTCGTACCGACGGCGGAAAGGATTTCGGCACCGTGACTTCCTGTGGAGTTCACCCGAATGTCGGATCATTCGGCGCGATCGATCTTCGTCTCGCCTCGAACCAACACGCCGTCAGTAATTGAGTGTGAGTCTAGTGACGCCTTCGGACCGGTCAGTGCTGAGCACGTCGCGTCCTGGGAATTGGAATTCATGAAGTTCTTCGACCCATTCGAACTCATCGATTGTCCCGGGAACGAATCGCAGCTGCCCCGTATAGACCGTGCTGCTTATATCGAGCGCCTCCCATGCGTCCTCTCCTTTGGCGATGAACCGAACACTCAGGTGCTCGACCAACCCGGAAGGGAAGCGCTCGGTGTATGGCACCACTGTGCCGGAGACGGCCACCCCGATATTGTCAGAATTCTGGAATACCCAGAAGTATGTGGCAAACTCGCTCCGGTCGAGGCGTGGAGTGTTGCCCGGCTCCAGATTCAGTCTCTTGACAAGGCTTCCATCCCTCAGGATTTCAATCTTCACGGTATCGTTCGTCCCACTCCACCACTCCGGCCCGGTTCGAATTGTCCAGTCGATACGTCTGATATCAACCATTGCCGTTTCACCTTTCCTTCGAATTTTGTTTCACCCCAACGGTATAGGGCTACGATCTGGAAGAATTCAGTCCTGCCGCCACGTGTGTGCGGCAGCCGGTCACGATCGTGTGCTCATGTGCTCGCATTCGGTTCCCGATCGTTACTCGCTCTCGCGGCAGGTGTCGAACCGAGCTGATCGAGGGTCGGCAGATTGCGGCAATCGTCCGTAGGTGGTTCGGTTGCGATTGGGGCACCTCCGGACTTCCTTGGCTTGTGGGCCTGTCCTCGGCTTCCTTTTCCGCGCGTGACCATTGATTCCATGTGCTTGATAACAGACATCAGAATGGCTCCTCATTCTGTGGCCGAGGGAGTAGGGCTAGCGATACATGAGTGTCGACATCGGTATTGTCGATGCCCGACCTAGCGCCGTTTCCGGGCAGTAGATAGACAAGATCGAAACGTTGGCGGCTGAACCGTTCAATCGCTGTGTCGAGCAGCTCCTGGACGTTGTCAACCGCATCCGCCACAGCGCCGCTGAGCCGTCTTCGTACGATACTCGCCAATGGCCAACCACCGTCGAACCGATAGCTCCATCCATCGACGAACGCGCGAAGTCGCCCGTCACTGTCGGCGGAGAAGAGCACGTAGAAGTTGATCGTGCCGTCGACATCCACCCATAAGATCGTCGGCAGGTCGATGTGGAAGTCGAATGAGATTCGAACCAACAGATCGAGATCGTTGTAGCGTCCCGGAACGTCATTGTAGTAATACACATAACGCCACGGGATCCATCCGGCGTTGATCTCCCCCCGCCTGTCGACCGAACCGCCGAGCGCATCATCGATCGCCGAGGTCACCGCAGGAGTGTTGGCTTCGGCCCGCAGATCGAAAAGCACTTCCCGATCTTCGCGCTCCCAAACGAGCGCACTTCGGCGTCTCCCGACGTCGGTTCGGCCATGGACGGCCCACAGTCCACTCGGATGTTCGATAGCGGCGATCATCGTGTTGCCTCGGAAATCATCGTCACGAAACATGTAGAGCGATATGGCTGGCATTCCCGCCTCCCGGTGCAGAGATCTGACGAAGGGAAGTCTGCCGACCGTACGTGTCGATGTCGCCAGTAATTGACTACCTGGGTTCCGGCCAGATTGTGCCCACAACGACCGGAACCCGATGACCGAAACGCCGATCACCTCAATCGACATCGGGTCAGATGACAGCGGCCATGGCATCCTCCCCAAGGGCGGCCGAGCAGCACACCAACGAGGCAAATGCTCGCCGCCCGCGCGGAGGTCGGAATACTGGCCGCTGACAGTCCAATTGATCTCCGGTGAGCAACCTCTCCGCCCCGAGACCGATCGAGACCGCCTCACCACCAGGATTCCGACGCCGTGAACCGATCTACGGCTGGGGTCGCACTCCGTCACGCACGACACCAAGGTGTGGTGACAGAAATAATGGTCAGGTGACAGATATGCCGGTCAGTCACAGTACTGGGTCAGCCGTGGTAACGCCCCTCCGACAACTCGCGACAGATGAATTCGCGATCCAACCAGTCGGCGACCCCAAGTGGCGCGGATACTTGGAACGGGTGCAGAACCGCCGCCTTTCTGTCGGAACCGGATGTAACATCTGCTGGCTGACAGTTGACCGAGCAACCTCTCGAATATCGGAAATGATTGAGGGCCTGGGCGCATGTCGGTAGTGTCAGCTGACGACAGAGAGCTTCCTACGCATCACTAGCAGAGGGTAGGCACAGCTTTGAGCATGAAACTCGTCAAATCCATTCAACAAGACACCGATATGCGGCTGGTCATGCCGTTCGGCCTGAACTTACGTCTCGGTGACGTGATCAGCGTCGGCAGGGACGGAACATTTCGACTACAAGGAACGACTCAGTCACTACTCGGCCTGCCGCCGGGCGATCCCCGCGAAGGTGTCGGCACGGCCGACTTCGCCAAGGTAGCAGGCGAGAATACCGAGTGCGCCTTCCGCGCCGCGGGTACTGCGTCGACACTATTTCCTGCGCTTCCCGAGGCGGGCGCCGGCTTTGACATCTCCTTCGGCTCGCACGAAAGCTGGATACTTGCCCTCACCGGCCGGAGTGTGGCCGTGCTTGAGGGCGCCGACCGTTTCCGGCAACCGATCCTCGACTCCTACAGGCGAGGGGTCTGGCAACCCGACTGGGCGCTTGTTGTTGCGATATCACGCGCGGAAAGGATGACACTCATAGCTGCGCGAGTCGCGGACACAAAGGTCGCTCTCTCACTCTCAGGCACAGTTGACGCGGGCACCCCGCTGGCGGTCCGACTGACCACTGGTGTCTCGATCGTCGCATCGAATCAGGAACTGACGCAATGCATCACGAACGTTGCGATGCCGGTCGGCTGCGCCGGTGTACGAGTGCGAGACCGTTGGTGGAGGGGGCTCGGCATCGGCGATCTCGCTGAGGTCGCTTCGCCGGCCGATATCACCACGGCACCCTATGACGAGGTCTGGCAGGATCCCGATGACGGTATCGAGCGGCTTTCGCGGAGGATTGTCTGATGACACTGACAAGGAACGAGTGGCTCGGCATTCGCGCGGCCTTGCAGCAGTGGATGTCGGAGATGCCGGATGAGCCAGCGCTTGGTTTCCTCAGCGGTGAGCGTATCCTCACCCGACGGGAGTTACTCACCGCTGCCGATAACTCGGCCAACGAGGACGGAGTTGCGTTCGTCGGGCTCCTCGAACATGCGGTGCGCCGGGACGGAATCGAATCGGTGATCGATCGCCTCGCCCGGGGCGCTCGATGAGCTACTTCGTCGGTATATGCCCCTGCGACGATGGCAACTCGACGACGGCGGCGGACTGGTACAAGGACCTCGTATCGCGTCTGTGCGGACCGCACCAGGAACGATACTGCGTCGACCACATGTCGCCCGCCGACCAAGCGGGAATCCTCCAAGCGCTGCGGGAAACGAATCTCAATCTAGTGTGCTACTTCGGCCACGGCACAAGCGACGATTGGTTGACCAGCGGGAACTCGACAGTCAACAAAACCAATGTCAATGCAGCCGCAGGGAAAGCTGTCGTCTCGGTCGCATGTAAGACCGGCAGAAACCTGGGGGCTGAGGCAATCAACCAGGGAGTCGAGGCGTGGCTTGGATTCACCATCCGGGTTCCGATCATTCCCCGTCACGCTCACGCTGACCCGCTCGGCGAAGCGGTCGCCGATGGCCTTGCCCGACTCGCAAGCCAAGGGACCATGCAGGACGCCCGCGACAAGGTCGAGGCCAACATGCGTCAACTGATCATCGACTACGACAAAGGTGGAACGTACTACAGCCACCCGAACTCCACGCTCGGATACTTCGCAGCCCTCGCGCTTGCCAACAGCATCTCGCTGGTCGGAAAAACGAAATACGTTCCGCTGCCCTGACGAGATACGAAATCCATAACTTTTACCGCCGACGATGAAAGCGGGCTATCCCCGACGGGTAGCAGGGTCGGTGCGAGCCTGCCATCGACCGAGGGCTTCCGCCGAGACCTTCGCGTATTTCGTCAGGCTGCGCACCGAGGTGCGCCCGGACAACGTCATCAGCATCGGCGTGGACGCACCCTGCTCGGCTGCGTGCGTCAACCGGGAATGGCGCAGCTGATGCAGGGTGAACGGTCCACGCGTCATCTGCGCGGTATGTTCCTCGAACACCGTCGCCGCCCGTCGGTACGATAGCCGACCACGGTCGGTACTCGGGTCAATATCGTCCAAGGCTACAGACGGTTTCGCTCGACGGTCGGTAAGGAACCGGGGCCCGGACCGGCGGCTGGCGATCACACGGGGCAGCAGTCGCGCGGTGCCGGTCTGCCAGTAGACGACATCGCGTGCCCCGCCCTTGCGGATCCACGACTCCACACCGGTTGACGGTGTCCAGATCGACGACATCGAGGGTCAGGATCTCCTCGACGCGGGCCGCGGACTCGTACAACATCGTCCACAGCGCCCGCTCCCGCAACGCCGCATCCCCACCCAGCTGTTCTGCCACCTCCCCCGAGGTCACGGCCTTGCTGTTGTCCGGCGGCGTCGGCCGAGCCCGCAACCGCGCCGCCGGATCCCCGGTCAACCAACCTTGCTCACGCCAGTACCCGCAGGCGACGACAACGCGGTCAGCCGCAGGTTGAACGTCTTGGGCGCCTTGTCTCCCCACACATAGACCAACCCGGATCCAGCAACCCGACATCACCGTCCGCACCGGAAGTCGGCCACCAGGCGATCCAGCGCGGCGGCGTAACCGCGGCGGCTATTCGGCGCGGGAATCGTGGCGAGGTAGATCTTCACCGCGTCCACCAACCGGACCCCCGTCGTGCGCACCGGAAACGTTCGTACCGATCCCATCTGATCTGGGGCGTCTGGCACACCTACTCCGTCCGGTGAACGTTCTGTCGCAGACGCGCGTCCGCAAGAGGTAGACCAGGCGAAATGTCACGACTGCACATGCCGGCGCGTCTGGCCAAACCGACCGACGTACCCGAGAAGTCCGTCCCGTTGATCGAGATGCTGTGGCGGTTCTACATCGCCGCGGGCGAGCCTCCGATGAGGAAGATCGCCGACGCTGTTCAGAGACTCGATGAGGATCAGCGGAAGAGCACCGCCAACCACGAGACGGTCCGCAAGACACTGAGCGCCATGAGGCTGCCGCAACAGGAGACCGTGGAAGTGATCTTCCTGGCGCTGTGTCAACTTGCCGATGTGGACCCGGACGACATCGAGCCTGTCGAAGATGACGACTCTGGATACAACGGCTGGGACCAGGAGCCGTCCAGGTCCCACCGCGAAATCCTTCTTCGGAACTACCTCCTGGCCAGACACGGCTCGGTGCCCACACTGCCACGTACACGCGAGGTGAAGGCCCGGCAAGAAGCCCAAGAGCAAGCCGAGTGGGAAGCCCGTCAGAACCTCCGTGGTGGGACATTCGGGTCGACCAGGTCCGGGGCTGGGTCCGACCCCTGGGGCAGCCCGGCGAAGCCGAGTCCCGATGACGAACCACCGTTCTAATTGTCGGATATTTGTTCGAAGGCGGGTGGCGATCAGAGGTGCTGTGCGCTGGGTCGGGTGTCGGGCCTGCCACGTCAGTAGCGGCGTCCCAGCGCGGCCGAGCGTACCTTCCCGCCACATACGTGAGATCCGCCACCATGCCGCCGCGAAAGTGCGAAACACCGCCAGATCCGCTGAGACCCGACAACTTCCGCCGCTGTGCGGGTCTGAGCTGGGCGAATATTAACAAGCACGCAAGCTTGATTTTTTCTTGGCCGAATGTGATGCTGTCCCGGAACGCGAATGGGCCCGCCGCGACGACGCGGTCGCAGGCGGGTGTTCGCCGCACAGGGAGGTCCGGCTGATGAGTATGCTCGCCGCCGATCCGGATGTGATCCGAATCGGCAACTGTTCCGGCTTCTACGGCGATCGGCTCGTCGCCATGCGGGAAATGCTCGAGGGAGGGCAGCTCGACGTGCTCACCGGTGACTATCTCGCCGAGCTGACCATGCTGATCCTCGGCCGGGACCGGATGAAGGACCCGAACCTCGGCTACGCCAAGACCTTCGTCACCCAGATCACCGACTGTCTGGCGCTCGCGCTCGAACGCAAGGTGCGCATCGTCGCGAACGCGGGCGGACTGAATCCGGCGGGCCTGGCCGAGAAATTGCGCAAGGTCGCCGCTGAACTCGGTCTCGACGCCGCCATTGCGCACGTGGAAGGCGACGATCTGCTGCTGCGCGCCGCCGAACTCGGTTTCGGCGCGCCGCTCACCGCCAATGCCTATCTCGGGGCATGGGGTATCGCGGCCTGTCTGGACGCGGGCGCGGACATCGTTGTGACCGGCCGGGTCACCGACGCGTCGGTGGTCGTCGGTCCCGCCGCCGCGCATTTCGGTTGGCGCCGAACCGATTACGACGCGCTCGCGGGCGCGGTGGTGGCCGGTCACGTGATCGAGTGCGGTACCCAGGCCACCGGCGGCAATTACGCCTTCTTCACCGAACTCGCCGATCTCGGCCGCCCGGGCTTCCCCATCGCGGAGATCCGCGCCGACGGCGGCAGTGTCATCACCAAGCACGGTGGCACCGGCGGCGCGGTCACCGTGGACACCGTGCGGGCCCAGTTGATGTACGAGATCCAGGGCGCGCGCTACGCCGGACCCGATGTCACCGCGCGACTCGACAGCGTCGAGCTGACCCAGCAGGCCCCGGACCGCGTGCGTATCGCCGCGGTCACCGGTGAGGCGCCGCCACCCACGCTCAAAGTCTCGCTGAACACCGTCGGCGGCTTCCGCAACGAGATGGAGTTCATCCTCACCGGCCTCGATATCGAGGCCAAAGCCGCACTCGCGCGACGACAACTGGAATCCTGGCTGCCGGTGCGCCCGGCCGAGTTGAACTGGACCCTTGCCCGGCTCGACCGTCCCGACGCCGACACCGAGGAGGGCGCGAGCGCGCTGCTGCGCTGCGTGGTGCGCGATCCCGACCCGAACAAGGTCGGGCGGGCATTCTCCAATGTGGCGGTGGAATTGGCGTTGGCCGGCTATCCGGGATGCAGTTTCACCACCCTGCCGGGCCATGGGTCGCCCTACGGTGTCTTCCGGCCCGGATACGTCGATGCCGCCGAGGTCGCGCATGTCGCGGTGCTGCCCGACGGCAGTCGCGTCGATATCGCGCCCGCGTCGACGACCGTCGCGCTGGAGCCGGTGCCGGAACCTGTGCTGCCGCCGCCACTGCCGACCGGGCCGACCCGCCGGGCGCCATTGGGTGAGATCGCGCTGGCGCGCAGCGGCGACAAGGGCGGCGACGCCAATATCGGTGTCTGGGTGCGCACCGAGGAGCAGTGGCGGTGGCTGGTGCACACCCTGACCACCGAGGAGTTGAAGCGACTGTTGCCGGAGACGGCGGAGTTGACCGTCACCCGGCACGTCCTGCCGAATCTGCGGGCGCTGAACTTCATCGTCACCGGCCTGCTCGGCCAGGGCGTGGCATACCGGGCCCGTTTCGATCCGCAGGCCAAGGGACTGGGCGAATGGCTGCGCTCGCGCCATGTCGATATCCCCGCCGAACTGCACCGAACTTCCGCATGAGACGAGCGATCAGGAATCTGGACATGGAGTGGCGATGAATTCACCGTGGAATACGCCGGAGCGGCGCGAATTGCGTGCCACCGTAAGGGCTTTCGCTGAGCGCGAGGTGCTGCCCCACCTCGATGACTGGGAACGCGACGGGGAGATCCCGCGCGAATTGCACAAGAAGGCGGGCGAACTCGGACTGCTCGGCATCCAGTTCCCGGAGTCGGCGGGCGGCTCGGGCGGCGACGGTATCGACGCCATGATCGTCTGCGAGGAGATGCACGAGGCCGGATGTTCCGGCGGGCTGTTCGCCTCGCTGTTCACCTGCGGTATCGCGGTGCCGCACATCATCGCCACCGGCGACGCCGAACTCATCGAGCGCTTCGCCGCGCCGACGCTCGCCGGTGATCTCATCGGGTCGCTTGCCATCACCGAACCCGGCGGCGGCTCGGATGTCGGCCATCTGAGCACCACCGCCCGCCGCGACGGCGACCACTACATCGTCAACGGCGCCAAGACCTACATCACCTCGGGATGCCGCGCCGATTTCGTCGTCACCGCGGTGCGCACCGGCGGACCGGGATCGGGCGGCATCTCGCTGCTGGTGGTGGAGAAGGACACGCCCGGATTCACCGTCGGCCGCAAACTGGACAAGATGGGATGGCGCGCCTCCGACACCGCCGAACTGTCCTACGTGGACGTGCGGGTGCCCGCGTCGAATCTGGTCGGTACCGAGAATTCGGGATTCCTCCAGATCGCGGGCGCTTTCGTCAGCGAGCGGGTCGGGCTAGCGGTGCAGGCGTACTCCCAGGCGCAGCGCTGCCTCGACCTGACGCTGGACTGGGTGCGCGCCCGCGAGACCTTCGGCCGCCCGCTCATCAGCAGGCAGGCCGTGCAGAACACCGTGACCGAGATGGCGCGCCGCATCGACGTCGCCCGGGTCTACACCCGCGAGGTCGCCCGGCGCAGCGCCGAGGGCGAGACCGATCTGATCGCCGAGGTGTGCTTCGCCAAGAACACCGCGGTCGAGGCGGCCGAATGGGTCGCCAATCAGGCGGTCCAATTGTTCGGCGGCCTCGGGTACATGCGCGAATCCGAAGTGGAGCGTCAGTACCGTGACATCCGCATCCTCGGCATCGGCGGCGGCACCACCGAAATTCTCACCGGATTGGCGGCGAAGCGATTGGGGTACCAGTCATGACGGCGTTGCGGACCACATTGGACAGCGGGTCGCCGGAATACGCCGCCGCGGCGGCGGCGATGACGGACAAACTCACCGAGATCGAGGCGGAATTCGCCAAGGCGGTGGCGGGCGGCGGCCCGGACAAATTGGCGCGGCATCGCAAACGCGGCAAATTGACCGCTCGCGAACGCATCGAACTGCTCGTCGACGAGGATTCGCCGTTTCTCGAACTGTGCCCGCTCGCGGCCTGGGGCAGTGAATTCCACGTCGGCGCCAGTGTCATCGCGGGCATCGGCATCGTCGAGGGCGTCGAATGCCTCATCGTCGCGCCGGATCCCACGGTGCGCGGCGGCACCTCGAATCCGTGGACGCTGCGCAAGAATCTGCGGGTCAACGATATCGCCCGGGAGAATCGGCTACCGGTGATCGGACTCGTCGAATCCGGCGGCGCGGATCTGCCCACGCAGAAAGAGGTCTTCGTACCGGGCGGCCGGATGTTCCGCGACCTGACCAGGCTCTCGGCGGCCGGAATTCCCACCATCGCGCTGGTCTTCGGCAATTCCACCGCGGGCGGGGCCTATATCCCCGGCATGTCCGACTACACGGTCATGATCAAGGAGCGGTCCAAGGTCTTCCTCGGCGGCCCGCCGCTGGTCAAGATGGCCACCGGTGAGGAATCCGACGACGAATCGCTCGGCGGTGCGGACATGCACGCGCGGGTGTCGGGGCTGGCCGATTATCTGGCCGCCGACGAACAGGACGCCATTCGCATCGGCCGGTCCATCGTCAAACGCCTGAATTGGACCAAGCGCGGTCCGCTGCCGCGTGCCGAGGTGCGCGAACCGCTGTTCGATCAGGAGGAACTGCTCGGGATCGTATCCGCGGATCTGAAGGTTCCCTTCGATCCGCGCGAGGTCATCGCCCGGGTGGTCGACGGCTCGGATTTCGACGAGTTCAAGCCGCTCTACGGCAGCAGTCTGGTCACCGGATGGGCGGAACTGCACGGTTATCCGGTCGGCATACTCGCCAATGCCCGCGGCGTGCTGTTCTCCGAGGAATCGCAGAAGGCGACCCAGTTCATCCAGTTGGCGAACCAGAAGAACACGCCGCTGCTGTTCCTGCACAACACCACCGGCTATATGGTCGGGCGGGAATTCGAGCAGAAGGGCATCATCAAGCACGGCGCGATGATGATCAACGCGGTCTCCAATTCCACGGTGCCGCACATCTCGCTGTTGATGGGCGCCTCCTACGGCGCGGGCCACTACGGCATGTGCGGGCGCGCATACGACCCGCGCTTCGTCTTCGCTTGGCCCAGTGCGAAATCCGCGGTCATGGGCGGCGCGCAGCTGGCGGGCGTCATCTCGATCGTTGGGCGCGCGGCGGCCGAGGCCAAGGGGCTGCCCTTCGACGAGGCGGCCGACGCCGGCATGCGCGCGGCGGTGGAGGCCCAGATCGAGGCCGAATCGCTGCCCATGTTCATGTCGGGGCGGCTCTACGACGACGGCGTGATCGACCCGCGTGACACCCGAACGGTATTGGGCATGGCGCTCTCGGCCATCCACAATGCCCCGATCGAGGGCGCCGACGGCTTCGGCGTCTTCCGTATGTGAGGCCGAGGATGACTACGCCATTGAGCAGCGTGCTTGTCGCCAATCGCGGTGAGATCGCCCGCCGGGTCTTCGCCACCTGCCGTCGCATGGGTCTCGGCACCGTGGCGGTGTACTCCGACTCCGACGCCGACTCACCCCATGTCGCCGAGGCCGACGCGGCCGTGCGGCTGCCGGGCAGCGCACCCGCCGATACCTATCTGCGCGGCGATCTCGTCATCGAGGCGGCACTGGCCGCGGGCGCGGACGCCGTGCACCCCGGATACGGATTTCTCTCGGAGAACGCGGAATTCGCGCGCGCGGTGCTCGACGCCGGACTGATCTGGGTCGGTCCGCCGGTCGCGGCCATCGAGCAGATGGGCTCGAAGGTGGCGGCCAAGAAGATGATGGACGCCGCGGGCGTGCCTGTGCTGGCCGAACTCGATCCTGACGAGGTCACCGCGGCGCAGCTGCCGGTGCTCGTCAAGGCATCCGCTGGCGGCGGCGGACGCGGCATGCGCGTGGTGCGCGATCTCGCCGACCTCGCGCCGCAGCTGGAGGCGGCCCGGCGCGAGGCGCAATCGGCCTTCGGCGATCCCACGGTGTTCTGCGAGCGTTACCTGGAGACCGGCCGTCATATCGAGGTCCAGGTCATGGCGGACGCGCACGGCGGCATCTGGGCGGTGGGCGAACGCGAATGCTCCATTCAACGCCGCCACCAGAAGGTCGTCGAGGAGGCGCCGTCGCCGCTGGTCCAGCGCACCCCGGGGATGCGGGAGCGGCTGTTCGAGGCGGCGCGGCTGGCCGCGGAGGCCATCGGATACACCGGTGCGGGCACCGTGGAATTCCTCGCCGACGAGGCGGGCGAATTCTTCTTCCTGGAGATGAACACCCGTCTCCAGGTGGAACATCCGGTCACCGAATGCACCACCGGTCTCGATCTGGTGCGTCTGCAACTCGATATCGCGGCGGGGGCGCGGCTGCCCGCTCTGCCGCCGGTCATGCGCGGGCATTCCATCGAGGTCCGGCTCTACGCCGAGGACCCGGCCGCGGACTGGCAGCCGCAGAGCGGCACCCTGCACCGCATCGACATCCCTTCCGCGCGCACGGAATTCGATCTGCTCGAGCGGCCCGGCGTACGCCTCGACACCGGTGTGGTGGACGGTTCGGTGGTCGGCGTGCACTACGACCCGATGTTGGCCAAGGTCATCTCCTACGCCGAGACCCGTTCCGAGGCAGCGCGATTGCTCGCCGACGCACTGCGCGGCGCTCGTATCCACGGCCTGGTGACCAATCGCGACCTGCTGGTGCGGGTGCTGCGGCATCCCGCCTTCCTCGCGGGCGATACCGACACCGCCTTCTTCACCACCCACGGACTCGACACGCTCGCCGCACCGCTGGTCTCCGCGGCCGAGGAGGCGCTGTCCGTCGTGGCCGCGGCCCTGGCCGACGCGGCCGCCAATCGTCGGTCGGCCACGGTCGGCGGCCGGCTGCCGAGCGGCTGGCGCAATCTGGCCTCGCAGCCGCAGCACAAGTCCTACGAGAGCCGGATCGGCGGGACGCACGAGATCGGTTATCGCTTCGACCGCCGCGGCGGAGTCGTCGTGGACGGGCACGAAGGCATCGCGCTGCTGTCGGCGGAGCCGGAGCGGGTCGTGCTCACGGTGCCCGGCGAACGTGCGGCGGTGCGTAGACAATTCGAGATCGCCCGCTACGGCGAGCTCGTCTGCGTCGACTCCCCGCTGGGTCCGGTGAGCCTGCGCAGGCTGCCGCGGTTCAGCGATCCGGCCGACCACCTCGCGACCGGATCGCTGCTTGCCCCCATGCCGGGCAGCGTGATCCGTCTCGGCGCGCAGGTGGGCGCGCGGGTCGAGGCCGGTCAGCCGATCCTGTGGCTGGAGGCCATGAAGATGGAGCACACCGTCGCCGCGCCCGCCGCGGGTGTGCTCAGCGCCCTCAATGTCAGTGTCGGCCAACAGGTCGACATCGGAGTCGTGCTCGCGGTAGTCGACCCCGCCGAATCCGCCGAGTCCGGCGCACCGGAGTCGGTCGCGAATCAGGAGAACCTAGTATGAGTTTCATCGAATCCGACGAGCGCAAGGCCCTGCGGTCCGCGGTGTCCGCGCTGGCCGCCAAGTACACCTACCGCGACTACGTCGTGCACAAGGCGCGCAAGAACGAACCGCTCGACGAATTGTGGGACGAGGCGGGCGCACTCGGCTTCCTCGGGGTGAATCTGCCGGAGGAGTTCGGCGGCGGTGGTGCGGGCATGTACGAACTGTCGCTTGTCATGGAGGAACTCGCCGCCCACGGCGCGGGTCTGCTGCTCATGGTGGTCTCCCCCGCCATCTGCGGCACCATCATCACCAGATACGGCACCGACGAGCAGAAGCAGCGGTGGCTGCCGAGACTCGCCGACGGCAGCGCCAAGATGGTGTTCGGCATCACCGAACCCGACGCGGGTTCGAACTCGCACCAGATCACCACCACCGCGCGCCGCGACGGCGAGGACTGGATCCTCAACGGCCGCAAGATCTTCATTTCCGGCGTCGACCAAGCCGAGGCCGTGCTCATCGTCGCCCGCACCGAGGATCACAAGACCGGCAAACTCAAGCCCGCCCTGTTCATCGTGCCCACCGACGCGCCCGGGTTCACCAAGGTGGCGCAGGAGATGGACATCATCGAACCCGACCATCAGTTCAACCTGTTCCTCGACGACGTCCGTCTGCCGTCGACCGCGTTGGTCGGCAAGGAGGACGCGGCGCTCATGCAGTTGTTCGCCGGGTTGAATCCCGAACGCATCATGGGTGCGGCGATGGCGGTCGGCATGGGTCGCTACGCCATCGACCGCGCGGTGGAGTACGCCAAGGAGCGCACCGTCTGGAAGACGCCGATCGGCGCGCACCAGGGCATCGCGCATCCGCTGGCGCAGGTCAAGGTCGAGCTCGAACTCGCCAAGCTCATGATGCAGAAGGCCGCGGCACTCTACGACGCGGGCGACGAGATGGGTGCGGCCGAGGCCGCCAACATGGCGAAATACGCTGCGGCCGAGGCCAGTATCAAGGCGCTGGACCAGGCCATCCAGACCCATGGCGGCGCGGGCCTTACCAAGGACTACGGTCTGGCCACCATGCTCGCCGCGGCGCGTATCGCCCGCATCGCCCCGGTCAGCCGGGAGATGGTGCTCAACTTCGTCGCCCAGCATTCGCTCGGCCTGCCGAAGTCGTACTGATGACATCCGCTTCAGCGCAGCCGGAGGTTTCCGTGACCGATCCCTACGTTCGCTACGCGGTGGGCGACGGCGTCGCCACGCTCACCCTCGATTCCCCGCACAACCGCAACGCGCTGTCCGCGCGTCTGGTCGCCGAATTGCTGCGCGGCCTGGACGAGGCCGCCGCCGATCCGGCCGTGCGCGCGATAGTCTTGGCGCACACCGGAAATACCTTCTGCGCCGGCGCCGATCTGGCCGAGGCCGGTGACGTGGATCCCGCGGTGGCCGCCGACGAGCGCACCAGGACGATGATCGGGGTGCTGCGGCGGCTGGTGGAGATCGGCAAACCCGTTGTCGCGCAGGTCGACGGCAATGTCCGCGCGGGCGGCATGGGTATCGTCGCGGGCTGCGACCTGGTGGTGGCCGGGCCGGGCAGTTCCTTCGCGCTGACCGAAGTGCGAATCGGCTTGGCTCCGTTCATGATATCGCTGACTCTGCTGCCGCGCCTCGACGCCCGCGCGGCGAGCCGCTACTATCTGACCGGTGAGCGGTTCGACGCCGAGACCGCCCGCGCCATCGGCCTGGTGACGGTGACCGCCGAGGACCCGGCCGCCGAGGTCGCGCGACTGTGCGCGGAGCTGCGCAAGGGTTCACCGCAAGGTCTGGCCGAGGCCAAACGCCTGGTGAACGCCGAATTGCTGGCCGGATTCGACAGTTCCGCGGAGGAACTGGCCAACCGTTCGGCGAGCTTCTTCGGGACACCGGAGGTGCGCGAGGGGATGCTGGCCTTCTTCGAGCGTCGCGCGCCGAGCTGGGCGGGATAGCCGTCATGGCGACACCCCACGAACCCAAACAGGACCGTAGCCGCGCCACCCGGCAGCGCCTGTTGGAGGCGACCATCGACTGCCTGGCCGAAACCGGCTGGGCCGCGGCGACGGTCGCCGTGGTCGCCGAACGGGCCGGTGTGTCGCGCGGCGCCGCCCAGCATCATTTCCCGACACGGGAGGATCTGATCACCGCCGCACTCGAGTACATGTTCGACACCCGCAACGAGCAGGCCAAACAGGAGGCCGCGGCACTGTCGGAACAGGTCGACGGCATGGCGCGCACCGAGGCGGTGGTGGCAGGTCTGGTGGAGTCGTACACGTCTTCGCTGTTCAAGGCGGCCCTTCAGGTCTGGACCCACGCGGCCGCCGACCCGGCACTACGGGAGCGAATCGTGCCGTTGGAGGCCAAATTCGGCCGTGCCTCGCATCGGCGCGCGGTGGAGGCGCTGGGGGTCGACGATCGCGACCCGGTCGCCCATCACCTGGTCCAGGCCACTCTTGACCTGGCCCGCGGACTCGGCCTCGCCGACCTCCTGACCGACGACTCGGCCCGCCGCAAGCAGATCGTCGCCCAGTGGGCGGCCACGTTGCACGCCGCACTGCACGGGCCTACCTCGGTGTGAGGTGAGGCTGTGCCAGGTCAGTGGGTGGTCAGGTCGTAGAGGGTGATTCCGTCGATCTCGGTGGCCGTGAAATTCTGCTGAACCCACGTGCTGATGGCCGAACTGGTCGAGTTGCCATCGCCGCGGCCTCCGGGACCGTTGCCGCCGCCGATGAAGTAGTGGATCCGGCCTTCGGAGACGTACTTCTGGAACTGCTCCAACGTGGGGGAGGGGTCGCTGCCGTTGAAGCCGCCTACCGGCATGACAGGCAGTTGTGTCGCCAGTTGACAGCCCGCAGCGCTGTTGGATCCGATCGCGGCCGCGACCCAGGTGAAGTCGCCCGAATTCGCCTTCAGCAGTGCCACGATCCGATCGCTCGGGTGACTCGCGCCGAGCAGTCCGCCCGCGCCGTCGCCCATCGCGGGTCCGCCCTCGGCCGTGCCGCCATTGGGCATCGCACCCGCGGCCGGACCGCCTGAGCCCTGATTCGGCGCGCTGTTCGTCTCGGGCGGCATCGGCATACCGCCGTCGCCCCGGGAGTTGCGGCCGTCCTGCCCCATCGGCATGGGGGCCTGTCCCATCGCACCGTTCATGCCGCCGTCGTCGCGCCACCGTCCCCCGCCCGGTCCCCGCATACCGCCCGCGTTGGGCCCCGCGGAGGGCATCGCGCCCTGATGGGCGGTGGCGATGGTGTCCACGGAGTAGGCGACTGGTCCGGCGAGTCCGACGAAGGCGGCGGCCAGTGCGACGACGGTCGCGAGACGACGCGGCGTGGGCAACAGCATGGCCGTCGTCGCCGCGACGCCGACGACGAGCACCGTCCAGCGCAACCCCGGCTGGAAACTCGCGCTGCGCGACAACAGCATCCACGCCGTTGCGGTGGTCAGGCCTACCGAAAGGGCGAGCAGCGACCGCACCCGAAGTCGGTGGCGTTCGCGCCACATCTGCACAGCGGTCGCGCCGACCAGCGCGGCCACCGCCGGGGCCAGCGCCACCGTGTAGTACGAGTGGAAGATGCCCGCCATGAAGCTGAACACCAGGCCGGTCACGATCATCCAGCCGCCCCACAGGATCAGTGCCGCGCGTCGCTGATCGGTGCGGGAAGCGCTGCCGCGCAATAGGATTCCCGCGACGAGTCCGATCAGCGCGGCCGGGATCAGCCAGGCGATCTGACCGCCCTGCGCGGGCTGGAACAGCCGCGTGATGCCGGTGCCGCCCCACATGCCGTTGCCGCCCGAGGGGAGATCGCCGCCGCCGGGGCCGACACTGCCGCGCTCATTGCCGTCGAGGCGGCCGAGTCCGTTGTAGCCGAACGTGAGTTCCAGAATCGAATTGTTGTGCGAGCCACCGATCCACGGCCGCGAATCCGCGGGCCACAATTCCACGGCAAGCAGCCACCAGCCCGCCGAGACCACCATGGCCGCGCCCGCCGCGAACAGTTGCGCGATCCGCTTGCCGAGGGCGGGCGGTCCGGCGACGAGATAGGTCAGCGCCAGCGCGGGCACCACCAGCAGCACCTGCAATTGTTTGGCGAGGAAGCCGAATCCGATGAATACGCCGGTCAGCACCAGCCACCGGGTGCGGCCATCGCGCACCGCGTTGGTCATCGCCCACGCGGCGGCCACCATCAGGAACACCAGCAGGGCGTCGGGGTTGTCGAAGCGGAACATCAACGCCGCCACCGGGGTGACGGCGAGGACGAGTCCGGCGAGCAGTCCCGCGGCGGGGCCGAAGGGTTTGCGCACACACGCCCACACCAGGGCGACCGAGCCGACCCCGAGCAGTACCTCGGGAACGAGCACGCTCCAACTGTTCAGTCCGAATATCCGCACCGACAATTCCATCAGCCACAGCGAGGCGGGCGGCTTGTCCACGGTGATGGAGTTCGCCGCGTCCGAGGACCCGAAGAAGAATGCCTTCCACGACCGCGAACCGGCCTGCACCGCGGCGGCGTAGAACGCGTTGGCCCAGCCGTTGGCGCTGAGGTTGCACAGGTAGGCGATGCCGGTGCCGAGCAGCAGGGCCGCGAGTGCCGGATACTCCCACGGGGTGACGCGGCGTGGGGCCGAGTCGGGGACGGACGCGGTGACCGGTGGGGTGAAGGTGGTCGTCACCGGCGGTTTCCCGTGTTGTCGAACTCCGGTGCGGCGAGCGCGCGGTCACCGGTCGGTCCGGTGTCGCGGAAGACCCAGCGCAATCCGACGAAGCGGGTCACGGTCGCGACCAGGTTGGCGAGCACGAGCACGAGCAGCTCGAGATGGACCGAGGCGCCGGGGGCGAAGCGGTGCAGCGCGAACAGCGACCCGCTGGTCACCGCGAGTCCGAACGCGAACAGTATCAACCCCTGGAACTGGTGGCTGACCGCTTTGTCGGCCCCGCGCACGCCGAAGGTGAAGGCCCGGTTTGCGGCGGTATTGCCGATGGCGGTCAGCAGCAGCGCCGCGAAATTCGCGACCTGCGGCCCGGCGACGGGCTGGAACAGCACGTAGAGCAGGGCGTAGGCGAGGGTGGAGAACACGCCGACGATGGCGAAGCGCGCGACCTGCCCGACCATGCCGAGCGGCACCCCGGGCACCAGCGGCTCCCGTCCGACCGCGGCGCGCAGTTCCTCCAGCGGCAGCGCGCCGGTGGTGAGTCCGCGCAGCAGACGCCACACGCCGAGCAGATCCTTGCGCGCGGTGTCGACGATGTCGACGGTGCTGTCGGGATCGTCTATCCAGTCGACGGGCACCTCGTGGATGCGCAGTCCGGCGCGTTCGGCCAGGACCAGCAGTTCGGTGTCGAAGAACCATTCGCCGTCCTCGACCAGCGGCAGCAGCCGCCGCGCGATATCGGTGCGCATGGCCTTGAAACCGCATTGGGCGTCGGAGAATCCGGCGCGCAGCGAGGCGCGCAGTATCAGGTTGTAGCAGCGCGAGACGAATTCGCGTTTCGGGCCGCGTACCACCCGGGCGGACGCGTCGAGCCGGGTGCCGATCGCCACATCGGAATGTCCGGTGATCAGCGGGGCCACCAGCGGCAGCAGCGCGTTGAGATCGGTGGACAGGTCGACGTCCATATAGGCGACGATCTGCGCGTCGGAGCGCTCCCACACGGTGCGAAGCGCCCGGCCGCGGCCCTTGGCGTCGAGATGCACGACGCGCACGTCGTCGAGTTCGTCGGCGAGCATCCGCGCGACCCGCATGGTTTCGTCGGTGCTGGCATTGTCGGCGATGGTGATGCGTGCCGGGAAGGGGAAGCCCTCGCTCAGGTAGGCGTGCAGGCGGCGCACGCAGATCCCGAGGTCGGCCTCCTCGTTGTAGACGGGAATCACGACGTCGAGCACGGGCGTGATCACCGCTTCGTTCGGTTCCGCCCGGTACGCGGCGGTCGCGGTTTCGGTCATGAGACCACCATCGACAGCCGCGCTACAGCCGGGCTGGATCTCCGCTGTGAGGTTGCTGTGACTCAGGCGTTCACACGGTGCGGCGCAGGCGCAGGATATTGTCGGCGCGCACGCCGCTGCGCCCGTCCGGCCAGGTCACCTCGCGTTCGACCACCTCGGATGTCTCCACCGTCCACCTGTCGGTCGGCAGCGCCAGATCGGTGAGCACTTCATCGAGGGTGGGAAAGTGCACGTGCTCGTGCGGCGGCTCGTCGACGAAGGATGGCCAGCCCGCGTGTCCGGCGATGAGCAGCACGCCGCCGGGCGCGACCGCGGCGGCGGCCCGGCGCAGCACCCCGGACCGTTCGTCGGCCTCGGCGACCGGGGAATGGAAGAACTGCGCCGAGACCAGATCGAATTCACCGTCGGGGAAGCTGTGCCGCAGGTCGTGCTCGGCGAGGCGCACCCGGTCGCGCACGCCCGCCTGTTCCGCGTGCGCGGCGGTTCGGCCGAGGGCGGTGGCCGAGATGTCGACGGCGGTGACCTGCCAGCCGCGCGCGGCCAGCCAGATCGCGTCGGCGCCCTCCCCGCAGCCCAGATCGAGCGCGGCGCCGGAGGGCAGGTCCGCGGCTTCGCGGACCAGCAGTGGATTGGGGGCGCCGGTCCAGATCTGGTCGCGTTCGAGATAGAAGCTCTCCCAGAATTCCTTGGCGTCGGGTGTCGCGCCGGATTCGGCCGCGTGGGTGTCGGTCATGCGGCAATGGTGGCGGCGATCCCGTCGGGACCGCCAGTTTTCTTGCCGTTTCGGCAACCGACGCCGGCGGCCGCACCCGCGCCGGTTGGTACCGTCGGACCGTGAAGCAACGCGGCCGAAAACTGGACGAGGCGCCCGCGAAGCGCGTCGACGCCCGCACCGAACGGTGGCGCGAGCATCGGCGCAAGGTGCGCGACGAATTCGTCGACGCCGCGTTCCGCGCGCTCGACACCTTCGGTCCCGATGTGAGCATGGGCGATATCGCCAAGGAGGCGGGCGCCGCCAAACCCAAGCTCTACCGGCATTTCGAGGACAAGACCGATCTATACAACGCGATCGTGGACCGGGTGCGCGATCTGCTGTGGGAGCGGGTCACGTCGTGTATCGATCTGACCAACGATCCCGCGCGCGAACTCATTCGGCGCGGCGCGGCCGAATACGTGGTCGTGGTGACCGAACATCCGAACGTGTTCCGGTTCATGCTGCACAGCCATTTCACCCAGCAGACCGACGAATCCGAACGCGCGCTGCACACCGCGCGCCAATCCGCCCGCCGCGCCGCGGAACTGTTCGCCGGACTCGTCGAGGACGATTCGCTGGACGTCGGCAGCGTCGAACTGGTCAACTACTCCATCTTCGGCGCGGTGGCCTCGGCGACGGACTGGTGGCTCGGCGTCAACCGGTTGCGCGAGTCCACCATGCCGGTGGAGAAGTTCATCGCGTACCTGGCCGAGATCATCACCGCGCTCACCGAGGCGAACGCACGGTTGAACGGCTTGGTCGTGGATACCGACCGGCCGCTGCACCTGGCCTTCCGGCCCGAGTGAACTCGCCTCAAACCTCGTGCAGTCGCCACAGCGGCGACACCGGACCGTGGCCCTTGCCGAGGTCGTAGGCGGCGGCGAGGCAGCGCCGCGTCCATTCCTTGGCGAATTCGACCGCGTCGGGGACCGAATAGCCGTGGGCCAGTGCGCAGGCGATGGCCGCGGCGAGGGTGTCGCCGCCGCCGTGGTCATTGCCGGTCTCGATGCGCGCGGCGGTGTACTCGAGGAAGGTCTCGCCGTCGAAGAGCAGGTCGGTGCTGTATTTCGAGGAGCGCAGATGGCCGCCCTTGACGATGGCCCAGCGCGGCCCGAGCGCGTGCAGCGCCTCGGCGGCGCGGCGGGCGCTCGCGTCGTCGGTGACCTCGACGCCCGTGATCAGCCTGACCTCGTCGAGGTTGGGGGTAACGATGGTCGCGAGCGGAATCAGGGTGTGCCGCACCGCGTCCAGCGCTTCCTCGTGCAGCAGCGGGTCGCCGTGCATGGAGGCCGCCACCGGGTCGACCACGAGCGGGACCGAACCGTCCCGGCCGATGCCGACCTCACGGCAGACCTCGGCGACCGATTCGATGATGGCGGTGGAGGCGAGCATCCCGGTCTTGGCCGCGCCGATGCCGATATCCCCGGCGACCGAGCGGACCTGATCGGCGACGATCCGCGGCGGGATCTCGTGGAATCCGCTCACCCCCACCGAATTCTGCACCGTCACCGCGGCGACCGCGACGAGCGCGTGCACACCGCACAGTGCCATGGTCCTGGTATCGGCCTGGATTCCGGCGCCACCCCCGGAATCGGTGCCCGCGATGGTCAGGACACGGACCGGGGTCTGTCCTTCGACGGGTATCGGCAACAGCTTCACGGTTCGACCCTACGGTGCTGCCCGGATGTCCGGTCGCGGGGTCGAAGTACCCCACCGAGACATTGCTAATGACAACCGTTATCCTTAATTTCGATCTCGTCCGCTACGAACGGCCGATCACCGTCACCGTGCTCTCCCGCCGGACCCGATCCTTCCCGGCGTGGGGTGCCGAGCGCGGGGCTCGCGGTCGCGCTCAATTCGAGATACCGGGCGCGCGGCGCACGTAGGTCGGATCGGTGAGCTGTTCGAGCAGGAAGTCCGCGACATCGGCGCGGGCGATCTTCAGACCGAGACCCGTCGCGTCGCCGGGGATATCGCGACGGAACGCGCCGGTGGGCGGGCCGTCGGTGAAGGCGCTCGGCCGTACGATGGTCCAGTCCAGCTCACTGGCCCGCACGCAATCCTCTTGCCGCACATGATCTTCGTACGCCTTGCGCAGCAAGATGCCGAACATGACGTACTTCCACACGAAATTCAGATTGGCCCGGCTCTCGCCCACGCCGAGCGTGCTCTGACAGATCAGGCGCCGCACGCCCGTGCGGCGCATGGCCCGCACGATCGTGTCGGTCCCCGCGAAGCGAACCCGGCCGCGGCGGCCGTCGCCGAGGGTCACGACGACGGCGTCGCGACCCGCGATCGCGCCTTCGACCGCCGCGGCGTCGAGCACATCGCCCCGGACCACGCGCAGCCGTTCGCGCGGTTGCGCGAACGAGGAGGCGTGGCGGGTGAAGGCCGTCACCTCGTGGCCCTGCTCGAGCGCTCGTTCCACGACGAGTTTCCCGACGGTGCCGGTGGCCCCGAAAACCGTGATTCTCATGATGTTGCTCCCCGTATGCGGTGCTGGTGAACCGGTGTGAATCCAGTACAACAGCGCCGCGAGCGCGCGAACATGCTCACGCGTCTCGCCCGCATACGCGAGAACGGCAGGTCAGCGCACCCCGACCAGGAGGGTTTGGATACTGCGGCCCAGCGGGCCGCGCTCGTCGAACAGCACCGATTCGGCCAGTCCGATGCCGTGCGGCTGGGGGTAGGTGACCGCGTCGAGGCAGACCCATTCCCCGGCCGGCTGCCGGTGCAGGGTCACCGTCAGGTCGGTATTGATGAACAGGTACTTGTCCCAATCCAGCACCGCGCTCACGCCATTGCCCGAATCGGCGGCGGCCAACGTGCGTTCCAGCGGGCTCGGGGTGGTGCCCGCGACGATGGGATATTTGAGCCGAATCCAGCAGATCGCCGGGCCGGGATCGGTGAAAGAGCCTGTCACGAAACGGTATTCGATGGCGCTGTGGAAGCCGACGGGTTGGTTCGAGGGGAACGGCGCGGGCACGGTCGCGTATTCGGGGCCGGGGCGCGCGCCGGTGGGCAGAATCGTCTCGGGTAGGTCGAGTTTCGTCTCCGCGAGTTTGAAACGCCAGGCGTTGGCGCTCATCACCGGGCCGCGATCGGTGGACAGGGTCGCCTGGATCAGTTCGACACTGCGGCCGGGCCGCACCACCCTGGCCTCGACGGTCAGCGGTTCCAGCGGCACCGGGCCGAGGATCTCCACCGCCACCCGCCCGACCTGGAAACCCTCGCGCGGTTCGCACCGTTCGATGGCGTGGCCGAGCAGCGCCGAGGGCGGACCCGCGTGCTGCGCGTCGGGCGACCAGGGTCCGCGGGTGAGTTCGGTGGATAGATAGCGGTGCGGATGCTCCGGGTCGGGTAGGTAGAAGGCGTCGCTCACGATCGTCGTCCGTCCCTCGGACCGGCGGCGCTGCCGGTCGGCGGTTGTTCGGTCGGTTAACGATTCTGCTAGACGGAGGCCGTCCGGGGGAGGGTGAATTCGTCGGGCCCGACCGAAGGCGGGGTCGACATCATCCCGCCGAAGCCGAAGGAGTGGGCGGGTAGTCCGCGCGACGACGTCCATCGCACCGCGCGGGCTCGTCGAGCAGAACATTCGGTGGGGCCGGTGCGGTAACCTGAAGTTCGCTCTGGCGTGGTGGATACCGGGGCGGTGGTCCGCTCAGGGAGGAGCGTCATGACCTCGGAGGCGCCGCCGCGACGACGCGGCGGGATGCGCTGGGTGATGCTCGCGGTGCTGTGCGCCAGCCTGCTGCTGGTGGCCATGGACGCCACCATTCTCAATGTCGCCCTGCCGTCGCTGATCGAGGATCTGCGACTGGGGCCGCTGCAACAGCTCTGGATCATCGACATCTACGGTCTGGTGCTCGGTGGTCTGCTCATCACCACCGGCGCGGTCGGCGACCGGGTCGGGCGCAAACTACTGTTCCTGACCGGATTCGTCCTTTTCGGCATCGCCTCGGTGGTCGCGGCGACCGCGCAGGGCGCGTGGCAGCTCATACTCGGCCGGGTGCTGCTCGCCGTCGGCGGCGCGATGGTGATGCCGTCCACCCTGTCACTGATCCGCGCCATCTTCACCGACGTGCGCGAACGCACCCTCGCCATCGGCATCTGGGCCGCTGTGGCCGGTGCGGGCGCGACCATCGGTCCCGTCGTCGGCGGCTATCTGGTGGAGCATTTCGGCTGGGCCTCGGCCTTCTGGCTCAATGTGCCCGTCGTCGTGCTCACCGTCGCGGTCGGGCTCGCGGTACTGCCGGAATACCTGGCTCCGCAAGAGGGCTCGCTCGACTGGTGGGCCGCATGTCTGTCGATCGCCGGTATCGTCGGCCTGGCGTGGGGCGTCAAACATCTCGCCAAGGGCGAGGCCGCCGGAGTCGATGTGCTCATCCTCGTGATCGGACTGCTGGCGCTGGCCTGGTTCGTGCGCCGCCAGCTCGCCGCCGCCGATCCGCTGCTCGACGTGCGTCTGTTCCGCAACGGCGCGTTCTCCGCCGCCGCGCTGGCGACCCTGCTGGCCATGCTCGCCATCGGCGCGGCGCTGTTCCTGATCTCGCTGTGGCTGCAATACATCCACGGTTATTCGCCGTCGCAGGCGGGTCTGCGCATGCTGCCCTCGGCCCTGACCCTGCTCCTCGCCTCCCTCAGCACCCCGTGGCTCATGCAGCACCTGGGCGTGCGCGCGGTGCTGGCCATCGGCCTCGGCGCGTCGGCCGTCGGCTTCCTGGGCCTGGCGCTGAGCCCCGAGCCGACCTCCTACCCGGTCATCGCCCTGGTCCTGGCCACCTTCGGTCTCGGCGACGGGCTAGCTATCACCGCCGCCGCCGCGATACTCGTCTCCGCGGTACCGCCCGACCGTGCCGGCCAGGCGGGCGCGGTCTCCGAGACCACCTACGAACTCGGCATCGGCCTCGGCGTGGCCTTCCTCGGAAGCGTTCACGCCCGGATCTTCACCGACCACATGACCGACCTGCCCCTGACCGGACCCGACGCCGAGCAGGCCCGAGGTTCGGTGGGCGGTGCGGCCGAGGTGGCCGACACCCTTTCCGCACCGGCCGGCGACCGACTTCTGGCGGCCATGACGCACGCCTTCGATTCCGCCCTGACCGTCACCGCCTACATAAGCGCCGCTCTCGTCGCCACCGTCGCCGTGGTCGCGGTGCTGTTGGTACCCAAGGGTTTCCGCATCACCGGCGGCCACTAGCGACGCGCGGGTCACGAGACGACCGGAAGGTACACCTTGTTGCCCGCGTCGGCGAATTCGGCGGACTTGCGCGCCATGCCCGCGTCGATCGCCTCGGCGTCGGTGAGACCCTCGCGTTCGGCGTAGGCGCGGACATCCGCGGAGATGCGCATGGAGCAGAACTTCGGACCGCACATGGAACAGAAGTGCGCGGTCTTGGCGGGTTCGGCGGGCAGGGTCTCGTCGTGGTACTCCCGGGCGGTGTCGGGATCCAGCGAAAGGGCGAACTGATCGCGCCAGCGGAATTCGAAACGGGCCTTGGACAATTCGTCGTCACGGGCCTGGGCGTGCGGGTGGCCCTTGGCGAGATCGGCGGCGTGCGCGGCGATCTTGTAGGTGATGACGCCGACCTTCACGTCGTCACGGTCGGGCAGCCCGAGATGTTCCTTGGGCGTCACGTAGCAGAGCATTGCGGTGCCCGCCTGCGCGATCATGGCCGCACCGATGGCCGAGGTGATGTGGTCGTAGGCCGGTGCGATATCGGTGGCGAGCGGGCCGAGGGTGTAGAACGGCGCCTCCTCGCACAGTTCCTCCTCGAGCCGGACGTTCTCCACGATCTTGTGCATGGGCACGTGCCCGGGGCCTTCGATCATCACCTGCACGCCACGGGATTTCGCGATCCTGGTCAATTCGCCGAGCGTGCGCAGTTCGGCGAACTGGGCCTCGTCGTTGGCGTCGGCGATGGACCCCGGCCGCAGGCCGTCACCGAGGGAGAAGGTGACGTCGTAGGCGGCGAGGATATCGCAGAGTTCGGCGAAATTGGTGTACAGGAACGACTCCCGGTGGTGGGCCAGACACCACGCGGCCATGATGGAACCGCCGCGCGAGACGATTCCGGTGACCCGCTTGGCGGTAAGCGGCACATACCGCAGCAGCACGCCCGCGTGCACGGTCATGTAGTCCACACCCTGCTCGCACTGCTCGATGACGGTGTCGCGGTAGATCTCCCAGGTGAGCGCCGTCGGGTCGCCGCCGACCTTCTCTAGTGCCTGGTAGATGGGCACGGTGCCGACCGGGACGGGCGAATTGCGCAGTATCCACTCGCGGGTCTCGTGGATGTTCTTGCCGGTGGACAGGTCCATGATGGTGTCGGCGCCCCAACGGGTGGCCCACACCATCTTCTCCACCTCCTCGGCGATGGAGGAGGTGACGGCCGAATTGCCGATATTGGCATTGATCTTGACCAGGAATTTCTTGCCGATGACCGTCGGCTCGAGTTCCGGGTGCTTCCGGTTCGCGGGGATCACCGCGCGACCCGCGGCGACCTCCGCGCGCACCAGTTCGGCGTCGACGCCCTCGCGCGCGGCGACGAAGCGCATCTCCGGGGTGACCACACCGGCGCGCGCCCAGGTCAGCTGGGTGGCGGGGCCGTCGACCGGCGGGCGGGTCCAACCGTCGCGCAGGCGCGGCAGCCCCGCCTCGAGGTCGATGGTCGCGGTGTCGTCGGTGTACGGCCCGGAGGTGTCGTGCACGTCGAAGTGCGCACCGTTGGTGAGATGGATGCGCCGCACTGGTATGCGCAGGTCGTCGACCTGGCGATAGTGTTTGACGCTGCCCTCGATGGGGCCGGTGGTGACGGATGCGGTCGTCATTGAGTGATCCTCCCTACGCCGGCATTACCCGGTCAGGTTCATACGGTCGACGGCCCTGATCCGCTCCGTGGAGCTAGCCGTCCTCTCAGCCCGCTGGTGCGAGCCCCCGTTGGCGATATGCAGATGTCCCGACCGACCATACCCGTCCCCGGCGGACCCCCTGATCAGGCGTGGTTGTAGGCGTCACGCATTGCCGCGACGAAACGGTGATCCGCCGGAAATCTGTCGCCGACAATTCTCAGGCGGCCCGCAGCGCCCGGTACACGGCCGAACCGACGAACGCGCCGAGATCGTCGGCGTCCCATTCGCCGTCGCCCTCCAACAGCGTCCGCACCGCGCCCTCACCGGCCGACACCCACAGCTCGACCAGCACCGGCAGTTTGCGCTCGGCGTCCTCGGTGCCCCAGGCGCGCAGGGTCGGGCGCAGTAGTTCGGTGCAGCGCTGCACGGCGAGGGCGCGGCCGCGTCCGAACGAATCCGCAACCGCCGGATCGGGATTGCCGTACAGCAGCCGCCACGAATCGGGTCGCGTGCCCGCGATCTCCAGCAGCGTGCGGAAACCCTCGACGAAGACGGTCTCGCCCGCGTCGACCCGGCGCGGCGGGGTCGCCTCGAGCAGTCCGCTGACCAGATGTCCCTCTTCGCGCCGGATGAGCTCGCGGATCAATGCCACCCGGTCGGCGAAACACGCGTACACCACCGGCCTGGTGACCTGCATGCGCTCGGCCACGGCGGCGATGGTGACCGCGGCGATACCGTTTTCCACGGCGATGGCGAGGGCGGTGTCGAGTACCTGCGGCCTGCGGCGCTGGGGTCCGAGATGCTGCGCCCGGACCTTGGTCCGCGCGGCCCGCTCGATGCCCATATCGATCACGATATCAGCGTTACCGCAGCGCCTACCCGGATATTCGCAGGTCGCGTGGTGTGCGTCCGCGGACGGCATTCGGGGGTGACGGGCACGATCCCGCGGCTGTGCCGCGCGGAGACGGGGCGGGGATTAGGTTGTGGGGCATGCAATCCGAGTTGCCTGCGCCGGATGTTCTGTGGGGGCGCACTCTTGTCGTCCAGGTCGTGCAGGATCCGGAGGGTTCCGGGCAACTAGGTGAGTTGACCGGTGGCCGTGTGACATTCGATATGGGCTACCAGGACAACTGGTTCACCCTCGTGCGCTATGAGGACGGCAAGGCGGTGGTGTTCGGGCGCGGTCGCGACGAGACGTATCTCCCCCCGGACCGACCGCAGGATCTGCTGGCGGGCGCGCCGCCGTGGGCGCCGGTCGCCGAACTCGTACCCCTCGTGCTGCGCGAGGAGATCGACTTCGTGCGCTGGTGGGACGGCCGCTGGCGCCATGCCGAGCGACTTGACCCGCTGCGGGTCGACTACGAGACCTCGGTGGCCATGTATCCGCTGCTCGAGGCCGAACAGCTGGTGACCGTCTTCGCCGAATCGCTGCCGGATGTCACACACGAGGAGGTGGTTGCCCTGTTCACCGCGGCCGAGGCGGGCACGGTGAAACCGGAACTGCTCGGCGGACTCGACGCCGGACTGTCCGGGGCGGTGCTCGACTATCTGGCCCGCGGCGGGGTCATGGCCGATACGGCGCCGGTGGTCGATCCGCTGCCCGCGCCCGCGACCGGTCCCCGACCGCGCCGCCGCATGACCTCGGCCGAACACCGCCGTCAGCTGGTCGACGCCATGTCGGCGGCGTCCGACATACCGCGCCGGAGCCCACCGGACACCCCGGAACTCGCCGATATCGTGGCGCGGATCGAAATGCTGCACCGCGATTTCGGTTATGTCGACTTCGCTTTCCGGGTGGGCCGGGGCATCGGCGTCGGCAGACCGCGCAATGCCCGCAAGATCCCCACCGGACTGCGCAGGCTGCGCGATGTCGAAGCCGGTGAACAGGGGCGCTGGCTGTTCATCCGCTTCACCGTCGCCGACGGGGAGGTCGGGATCGAACGCGCCTACGACCACTGGCCGTCGTGGTATCCGCGCAATCCGTACGACAACGATCCCGACCGCCGCGACCTGCTGGACGAATTCGCTCGGCGCATCCCCGCGGCCCGGCCGAACTGGGCCGATATGGCCGCCGACGATTACTCCTACGATTTCGAATGACGCGACCGGACCCGGCCCCATCACGGAATGCGCTCGCTAGTCGGCGAATTCGGCGATGACCGGCGCGTGATCGCTGGCGCCCTTGCCCTTGCGTTCGTCCCGGTCCACCATCGCGTCCTCGGCCCGCGCCGCCAATTCCGGTGAGGCCAATATGAAGTCGATCCGCATTCCCTCCTTGCGGGGGAAGCGCAGTTGGGTGTAATCCCAATAGGTGTACACCCCGGGGCCCGGCGCGAAAGGCCGCATGACATCGGCGAATCCGGCCTCGACGATGGCTTCGAAGGCGGCGCGTTCGGTAGCGGAGGTGTGCGTCCTGCCCTCGAAGAACCGCACCGACCACACGTCGTCGTCGGTCGGCGCGATATTCCAGTCGCCGACCAATGCGATTCGGGCCGTCGGCTGTTCGGCCAGCCAGCGCGCACCGACGTCACGCAGCGCGGCGAGCCATTCCAGTTTGTAGATGTAGTGCGGATCATCGAGCGCGCGGCCGTTGGGCACGTACAGACTCCACACCCGCACCCCGCCGCAAGTGGCGCCGAGCGCGCGCGACTCGACCACCGGTGTGCTGATGAGTGATTCGGCCGCGTCCTTGTCGAAACCGGGTTGGGCAGGAAAGGCGTACTCGACGTCGGTCAGACCGATGCGGGAGGCGATGGCGACGCCGTTCCACTGGTTCACTCCGAGATGGGCCACCTCGTAGCCGAGTTCGTCGAAGCGCTCGTACGGGAACTGGTCGTCACGGCATTTGGTCTCCTGCATGGCGAGGACGTCGATATCGTGGCGGTCGAGGAACTGCGCCACCCGGTCGATACGGGAGCGGATCGAATTGACGTTCCAGGTCGCCAAGCGCACGACATGCCTTCCTCTTGTCCACGGTCGATATCTTCTTTTCTACGCTTCGGCGCTCACGCCTCCGGCGGAGGTTCGGTGTAGCGGTAGTGATGGTGCTCGACGAATCCGAGGTCGCGGTACAGGGCGAGCGCGCCCTCGTTGTCCGCGTCGACCTGGGCGTAGGCGTGGGTCGCGCCGCGGTCGCGGCCCCAGCGCAGTGTCTCCGCGCATACCAGCGCGCCGAGTCCGTGCCTGCGGTGTTCGCTCGACACCGCCACACAGCTCAGACCGATCCAGCGGCGGCCGTCGGGGGCGGTGGTCAACGCGCCGCGCGCGACCGCGATCGGCTGCGGGACGCCCAACGCGGCGAATCCGAGTTCACCGTCGTGGACGGCGGTCAGCACCTCCGGCACCGGCGGCAGGTCGATGGTGGTCTGCTCGGCCTCGCCCTTGCGGTGGTACAGGTCCAGCCAGGCGTCGGTCGGGGCCGGGAAGACGCGGACCATCGGCGGACCCTGCGGCAGAACGAAATTCTCGATATCTATGCCGAGCACCACGGTCTCCTTGCGGGTCCGCCACCCCGCGGGCGCCTTGGCGAGTCGATCGGGCAGCGCCAGACGCAGCGGCAGCCGCCGCACCGCGTACCACTCGCGCAGGCGTGCCAAGGTCTGCTCCGTAATCGCACCCGGCGGCACCGGTGTCTCGGAATCGCCCAGCGGCAGAGCCGAATTCGCCCGGTCGGTGTAGCCGTAACCCGCGCGCGCCAGCCAGCCGTCGATCCAGGCGTGCTCGATACCGGGCCAGCCGTAGGCCGCCGCGGCCTCCAGGGCCCGGATCTCCCCGGTGCGAATCGGCCTCGGCCCCAATGCTTTCAAAGCCACCACCCGGTCGGGCGGCACCGCGACCGCCTGACCGTCGCCACCGAGCACCGTCGGCGGGTCGAGGGAGACCAGCTCGCCGATCACGTCGGTCAGCGGGGGGTGCTGCCCCTCCGGGCGTCGGTAGCGCATGACCACGCGGCGGCCGAGTGGGATGTCGCGCGGCGATTCCACGGGTTCGGTCGAATCAGTCGTCATGGCCGAACGGGTCGGGTACGGCGCCGGGCAGCCAGCTCAATCCCGGGACGCCCCAGCCGTTGCGCTTGATCGCCTTCTTCGCCGCGCGCGCGTGGCGGCCGATCAGCACATCCACGTAGAGGAATCCGTCCAGGTGGCCGACCTCGTGCTGCAACATGCGCGCGAAGAAGCCCTTGCCCTCGATGGTGACGGGTTCACCGTTCTCGTCGGTGCCGGTGACCCGCGCCCAGTCGGCCCGGCCGGTGGGGAACTGCTCACCGGGAACCGACAGACAGCCCTCGTCGTCCTCGTCGGGATCGGGCATGGTCTCGGGTATCGTCGAGGTCTCGAGCACCGGATTGACCACCGCGCCCCGGCGCCTGGTCGCCGTGCCGTCCTCGCCCACGTCAGGGCAGTCGTAGACGAACAACCGCAGCCCCACGCCGACCTGATTGGCGGCAAGACCGACCCCGTGCGCCGCATCCAGCGTCTCGTACATATCCGCGATGAGCTCGGCCAATTCCTCCGGGGACTTGTCGACCTGCCGCGTCGGATTGTGCAGTACCGGATCGCCGACGATCACGATGGGGAGTATTGCCATGAAGGGTAAGGGTACTGGGTGCGCCCGCGGGTGCTCCCGCGTGCTGACCGGCCGGTGACACGCCGTTACCCTCCGGTAAACAACACGCCGCTGGCGCGGCCGGGAGTCCACCGGGTCGCGTGGTTCAATGATTCGCGACGTACAGGCATCATTTTCGTCAGGTGGTTACTCGGCGAGGGAGCGAGATGGACGGCGCAGCGGCACGGAACTATTCCGCGATCCAGGGCGGCCCTTCCGCGAACGAGGATTCGCCGACCGGGTCCGCGACTCCGGTCGAAGGGGACGAGAGCGGCCTGAGTCGCCGCGAACTCGAGATCCTGGCCTTCGAGCGGCAGTGGTGGAAGTACGCGGGCGCCAAGGAAGAGGCCATTCGGGAGAAGTTCGGCATGTCCCCGACCCGCTACTACCAGGTCCTCAACGCGCTGGTCGACCGGCCGGAGGCGCTGGCCGCCGACCCCATGCTGGTCAAGCGGCTGCGCAGATTGCGGGCCAGCAGGCAGAAGGCAAGGGCCGCCCGTCGCCTCGGATTCCAGGTATGACCCGGATTCCCGGCGTGACGCGGGCGGGGCGGGCCGGTGGGGGACTAGGGTCGACG
Source organism: Nocardia arizonensis (assembly GCF_001310275.1). Classification (GTDB taxonomy): domain Bacteria; phylum Actinomycetota; class Actinomycetes; order Mycobacteriales; family Mycobacteriaceae; genus Nocardia; species Nocardia arizonensis. The sequence continues at coordinate 15,347 of NZ_LGYZ01000047.1, read as the reverse complement.
CTGTGAGCTACCCCAATCCCACCTCCGGCGGACCGCCACTGCGGGCCCTGGCGATGGTGTTGATCGCGCTGGCCATCGTGTTCGCCGGACTCGGTGCGATGTCGTTGTCGAATTCGGACGCCGACTCCGAGACCGCCGCGCCCGCGTCGAGCACGACCACGGCGGCCGCGCCAACGGCGACAGCGCAGCGGACCGGTGCGGGCGCCACCGCCACCGAAGCGGTCACCACCACCGCCCCGACCACCACCACCGTTGCGCCGCCCCCGCCGACCGCGCCCGCGGTGAATCGCGCGGTGCCGGTGCGGGTTCTGAACAACAGCCTGGTCGCCGGTCTGGCCGCGCGCACCGCGGACCAGTTGCAGGGCCAGGGTTGGACGAATGTGTCCTCCGGCAACTACGCGGGCGGCACCATCGCGAAAACCACCGTGTTCTACGGGGATTCGCCGGGTGAACGGGAAGCGGCCATGGAAATCGCGCAGCAGATCGGCGCGACGGCCGAACCCAAGTCCGGCGGTCCGGGCGACGCCGCGACCGGTGTGGTCGTGATCCTGGCGGGCGGCTGATCTCCCGATGCGCCGCGCGCCGTGGTGCCGTGGGCCACACCGCCCTGTCACCGAGCGGCCCGACGGGCGTGGCATCATCTGTCCGGTAACGAACGCGTCCGCTCGGCTTTGCCCGTAAACTCGGTACTCGTAAAGGAGTTCTCCGATGGCCCCGTCCACAACTCGTCGCCCGTCCTGGTGGACTGTGACCCCGGTGCTTGCGGTCGCGGTCCTCGGCCTCGCCGCATGCTCCAACAGTCAGGAGTCCAGTGACGTCAAGGGCACGACGCCGCCGGTGTGGACCGGTGCGGCCGCCCCGCCGTCGGGCGAGTTCGGCCCCAAGCACGGCAGCGACTCGACGAATCCGGGTGCGAAGGTCGATCTGAAGGACCCCTCGGGCAAGTCCGTCGCCACCGCCACCATCACCGCGGTCGGCAACCATTTACAGGTCCAGGTCGACGCGAACGGACTGCGTCCCGGATTCCACGGTCTACACATCCACCAGATAGGCAAGTGCGAGGCCAATTCGGCGGCGCCGACCGGCGGCACCCCGGGCGATTTCCTGTCCGCGGGCGGGCACCTCCAGGTCGGCAGCGCCAACGCGCATCCGGCCAGCGGTGACCTCACCTCGCTCGAGGTCCGCAACGACGGCTCCGGCACGCTGGTCACCACCACCGACGCCGTCACCCTGAACGACCTGAAGGGCAAGGCGCTGATCATCCACGCCGACGCCGACAACTTCGGCAACATTCCCAACCGTTACTCGCGCGCCGACGGTGTGGCCGGTCCCGACGACACCACGCTGGCCACCGGTGACGCCGGAGGCCGGGTAGCCTGCGGCGTCATCGCTTAGACGAAGGTGATTCATGGCCGGGGCACAGATCGAGCACGTTCCGTTCGAAGGTTCGCCCCGGCCGACCATAGGTATCGAATGGGAGATCGCGCTCGTCGACAAGGTGACGCGCGATCTGTCCAATACCGCGGCCGAGGTCTTCGACGCGGTCGGCGACCTGCGAAGCTGGGATGGCAAACCGCAGGTCACCAAGGAGTTGCTGCGTAATACCGTCGAGATCGTCACCGGGGTGCACGAGACCGTCGGCGCGGCGGTGGAGGATCTGCACGGCACCATGAACACGGTGCGCCGTGCGGCCGATCCGCTGGGCGTCGACCTGTTCTGCGCGGGCACCCACCCGTTCGCGCAGTGGTCGGCCCAGCAGTTGACCCGCTCCGAGCACTACGACGAGCTGATCGAGCGCACGCAGTGGTGGGGTCGCCAGATGATGATCTGGGGCGTGCACGTGCACGTCGGCGTCTCACACCGGGACAAGGTGCTGCCGATCATCAATTCCCTGCTGCTGATGTATCCGCACCTGTTGGCGCTGTCGGCGTCCTCGCCCATGTGGGCCGGCGCCGACACCGGGTACGCGAGCAACCGGACGCTGATGTTCCAGCAGTTGCCCACCGCGGGTCTGCCGTTCCAGTTCGAGAACTGGACCCAGTTCGAACATTTCGTGCACGACCAGTTGAAGACCGGTGTGTTCGAACAGCTCGGCGGGATGCACTGGGATATCCGGCCGGCGCCCAAATGGGGCACGATCGAGGTGCGGGTCTGCGACGGCACCTCCACGCGCGAGGAGCTCGCGGCCATCGCCGCGCTGATCCACTGTCTGATCGTCGATCTGGACCGCCGGGTGGAGAACGGCGAACAGCTGCCGACGCTGCCGCCGTGGCATGTGCAGGAGAACAAGTGGCGCGCAGCGCGATACGGGCTCGACGCCATCGTCATCGTTGACGCCGACAGCAATGAGCGATTGGTCACCGATGACCTCGCCGAGGTCTTGAATCGGCTGGAGCCGACGGCGAAGCTGCTCGGTTGTGCGGACGAACTGGCCTCGGTGGCCGAGATTCCCGTGCGCGGCGCCTCCTACCAGCGCCAGCGCAAGGTGGCCGCGGCGTCCAATGGTGATCTGGTCGCGGTGGTGAACTCACTGGTCGAAGAGCTGAATCGGTAGCCGGGCGGCTTCCGGTCGGTCGCCTGTCGTTCAGTTCGCCAGGGGGGCTGCGTTCATCTTCCGTTTACTATGGTCGAGTGCTTGTCGAAGTTCCGGGTTCCAGCGTAGGAAATGCGGTGTGGCGACCCCCGTTACGGCGGATACGGGTCGTGGCCGTGGTCTGCGCCGTTCCCGTGCTGTTGGTCGCCCTCCAGGTGGCCGCGGCCCGGCAGGGTTTCGACGGGCCGCTGGCGAGTCTGTGGCGCGACTACGTCGGCACGCCGAAGTCGATGTCGGTGCCGTGGGCGGGTCTGGTGCTGGCCCTGATCGGAATCCCCATGCGCCGCCGGGTGATCGCGGTGGGCGTCGCGGTCGCGATCGATGCGCTGTGGGCCGGGGCCCGGGTGCTCTCGGGCGAGCCGTTCGCGGTCGGCAACGGCGCCGTGATCGTCCTCAGCGGCATCGCGGTGGTGGCGTTGTCGCGGTGGGAGGGCCGGGAGCGCGCGAACGCACTGCGTGCGGCGGCTCTCGGCGCGCTGCTGATCCTGGCGACCAAGATCGGCGACGTGTGGCTGCACGTGACGGTGGTAGCGCGGCCCGATGTATTCGACGAGTACCTCCGGTTGGCCGACCACGCGCTCGGTGATCCGTCGTGGGTGATGGGCCGAGTGCTCGACGCGCTCGGACCGGTCGTGTACGCGGTATTGCACTGGGTCTACATCGAATTGCCGGTGGCGGCGATCGTGGTCGCGGTGTGGCAGTTGCGCCGTGTGGTGCCGGCCGGAGTATGGCCAACGCACTATCTGGTGCGCACCTTTCTCGTTCTCGGCCTACTCGGGCCGGTCGTTTACCTGCTGTTCCCCGTCGTCGGCCCCATGTTCGCCTTCGGTACCGACGGTCGCGGTCTGCAAGTGGGCGATTTCTGGCCCGCTGTCGTCCCGCCGGTCGACCGCACCCCCTCGGCCCTGCCGTTCGACACCGTGACCCCACGCAACTGCATGCCCTCCATGCACACCGCGTGGGCGCTGTCGGTCTTCCTGCACACCCGCCGCGACCTCGACGGCGCGCCTGCCCCCGCGTGGCTGCGGTGGGGCGGCGCGTTCTGGCTGCTCGCGACCCTCGCCGCCACCCTCGGCTTCGGGTACCACTACGGCGTCGACCTGGTCGCGGGCGCCGTTCTGTGTCTCACCGTCGAATCCGCCCTGCGCGCCCCCGAACGCGGCTGGGGCTGGTTCCGCATCCGCCTGGTGGCCGGCGGCGCCGCCACTCTCGCCGCCCTCCTGCTCTCCTACCGCTACCTGGCGGTCCCCATGGCCGAATACTCCGCCCTCGCGGGCACCGTCGTTCTCGCGTTGCTCGCGGCCATGGCCGCCGCCTTCCACGCCACCTGGTTCGCGGGTTCCGACGAATTCCCCGCCTCAATACCGGAACCCGCCGCCCGCTACTGGTAGCGAAAGCGCCGGGCGGCGGTGCCGTTCTCGACGAGGTGGACGACGTCCTCGGTCAGTCGACCTCGTCGCCGAGCTCGTTGACTCGGAGCAGGCCGTCTCGGTGGCGTTGTTCGCGGTACGCCGTGCGGCCTATGAGGTGGGCTATGACGGGTGCGGTGAGGAGGGTGAAGAGGGCCACCAGCATGAGCATCCAGGCGTTGGCGTCGGAGCGGATATGTATGGCGGTGCCGGTGAGGATGAGAATGAGGCCGACGACCTGGGGTTTGGTGGCGGCGTGCATGCGGGTGAGGGTGTCGGGAAAGCGCAGGATGCCGACGGCGGCGGTGAGGGCGAGCAGGGCGCCGGTCAGGATGAACAAGGCCGCGATCCATTCGAGGGCGATCATCGGTCGTCCCTGACCCGGAAACGCGACACCGCGGCGGAACCGAGAAAACCCACCAGTGCCAGCGCGACGATCGCGGGAATCACCGCAGTGTCACCGCTGTAGGCCGCCCACACCGCCAACCCGGAGGCGGCGATCGCGACGAGCGAGTCGATGCCGACGACCCGGTCGAGCGTATTGGGTCCGGCGAGAATGCGATACGCGGTGATCAGGGCGGCGGCGATGAGCAGAACGGCCGCGATGACGGCGACGACGGCCATCTATGCACCTCCGGTCGAGGATTCGGACACCGGCCGCTCGAAGATATCGATCAGTAGCCGTTCGACCCTGCGGGTGGTCCGGTAGAACTTGTCCACCGCGGCGTCGCTGCTCACGTCCAGTACGTGCACGTAGACGACGCAGCGTTGCCGGTCGATCTCCAGCACCATCGTGCCGGGAATGAGATTCAGTAGATCGGTGCACAGCACCAGCACCAGATCCGAACGTGTGCGCAGACTCACCCGCAGCACCCCCGACACCGGTGTCGGCGCGGGCCGAATCGCCAGCCACGCCACCTGGAAACTGGATTCGAGGGCGTAATAGGCGCTCACAACGAGAAATTCGGGCAGCGGCAGCGGATTGAACCGCCCGTTGATCGGCAGCAACGGCAGCGGCAGCGCGACCATGATGATCAACCCGACCGCGAGTCCGCCCAGCAGATTGCCGACGCTGAGATCGCCCCACAGCGCCATGTAAACCAGCGTCAGCCACGCCAGCAGACTGATTCGCACCACGTTGTCGCGAGTCACCGGGGCCTTCATCGCGGCGCCCCCGCATTGCCCAGCACCGAGCCGATGTAGACGGACGGATCATGCAGTTCGGCGGCGGCGCGGTCGGCTATGCCGAGGATCGGCCCGGCCAGTACGGTCAGCGTGAGTCCGACCACCGTGAGCGCCGCGGTGGGCAAGAGCATGAGCGGCGGCATGCGGCCGGGATCGATGCGCTCGTCGTAGCGCACATCCTCGGAAACCTCCATGAGCGTGGGCGGATTCGCGGCCGCGAGGTGACCTTCGGGAGCTTCCGAGCGCGGCCGCCAGAACACCTTCGCCCATACCCGCGCCGCAGCGTACAGCGTGAGCAGACTGGTCACCACCGCGCCGCCGACCAGCACCCAGGCCGCCACACCGCCGTCGGCGGCGCCCGCCTGGAGCAGCGCGACCTTGCCGATGAAGCCCGAGAACGGTGGTATGCCACCGAGATTCAGTGCGGGTACCAGGAACAGGATCGCAAGTAGCGGACTGGCCGCGGCCAGTCCGCCGAGCCGGCGCAACGAGGTCGATCCCGCCTGGCGTTCGATCAGACCCACCACGAGGAACAGCGTGGTCTGCACCAGAATATGGTGCGCCACATAGTAGATCGCGCCCGACAGGCCCGCCGCCGACCCGAGTCCGACACCGAAGATCATATAGCCGATATGGCTGACCAGCGTGAACGACAGCAGCCTGCGGATATCGCTCTGCGCGATCGCGCCGAAGATGCCGATCAGCATCGTCAGCAGACCACACCACAGCAGCACCGCGCCGAAACCGCCGTCGGGGAACAGCAGCGAATCGGTGCGGATGATCGCGTACACGCCGACCTTCGTGAGCAGACCCGCGAACACCGCGGTGACCGGCGCGGGCGCGGTCGGATAGGAGTCGGGCAACCAGTTCGACAGCGGGAACACCGCCGCCTTGATGCCGAAGGCCACGAGCAGCACCGCGTACACCGAGGTCCGCACACCCTCCGGCGCGACATCCATGCGGAGCGCGAGTTGGGCGAGATTGAGTGTGCCGGTGGTCGCGTAGGCCAATCCGATGCCGATGAGGAAGATCAGCGATGACAGCATCGACACCATGACATAGGCCACGCCCGCCCGAATGCGTTGCGCCGTCGCGCCGACGGTGAGCAGCACGAAGGAGGCGGCGAGCAGGATCTCGAAACCGACGAACAGGTTGAACAGGTCACCGGCCAGGAAGGCCGCCGAAACGCCCGCGGTCAGAACCAGATACGTGGGCCGGTAGATGGAAGTGGGCTGGCGGGCGCCACCGTCGCGGATGTTCTGTCCCGAACCGTAGACCGACACCGCGAGCAGCACGATCGAGGACACCAGCAGCATGGCCGCCGAGAGCCGGTCCACCACCAGCGTGATGCCGATCGGGGTGTCCCAGCCGCCGACCTGCACCGCGGCGGTGCCGTCGCGATCGGCCAGATACAGCAGCAGTCCGCTGATCACCACGACCGCGGTGAGCGCGAGAAAGACGACGACGCCCTGGGTGCGCGGCCGCCTGCCGAAGACCAGGGTCGCGGCGGCGGCGAGCAGCGGCACCAGGACGGGAAGCGGTGCGAGGACGGGCAGCAGTGCGGAGGACGGACTCATTGTTCGGGGTCCTCTCCCTCGTGGCGGGTGGCGACCTCGAGATCCGCCGGGTCGTTCTGCACGTCGTCGCTGGTGGTCAGCATGTAGGCGCGGTAGGCGAGCGCGAGTACGAAGGCCGCGAGGCCCATGGTGATGACGATGGCCGTCAGCACCATGGCCTGCGCCAGCGGGTCGGCCATACCCTCGTGGTCACCTTCGGAACCCGCGCCGATGGGCGGGTCGCCACCGGGTCCGCCGACCGTGAGGATCAGCAGATTCACCCCGTTGCCGAACAGGATCATGCCGAGCAGCATCTTCGAAACGGTGCGCTCCAGGATGAGATACACCCCGCACGCGACGAGCACGCCGATCAGCACCAACAGTGTCAGATTCGAGGTCATCGGCCATGCCCCGCCGTCGATTCGGTGGCCTCGGACAGTTCGCTGTCGAGACGAGCCCCGAGGCTGCGCAGCACGTCGAGGACGAGTCCGACCACGATGAGGTAGACACCGAGGTCGAAGAACGACGCGGTGACAAGTTTGACGTGGCCGATCAGCGGCAGGGTGATCTCGACGATGGCCGAGGACAGCGGCGGCGCGCCGAGCAGCAGTGACCCCGCCGCCGTGCCCGCGGCCAGCGCGAGTCCGGCGCCGAGTACCTGACCGGCGTCCACCGGCAGCGCCTCGCCCAGTTCGTAGCGTCCGCCCGCGAGATAGCGCAGGGTCAGTGCGAGTCCGGCGGTGAGTCCGCCGGCGAATCCGCCGCCGGGCGCGTTGTGACCGGCGAAGAAGAAGTAGACCGAGAGCACCATGATGGTGGGGAAGACCAGTCGGGTGGTGATCTGGAGCACCATCGAGCGGTCCTCGCGGGCCATGAGCCGGGCCGCGGGCAGCCAGCTGACCAGGTCGGGGTCGTAGCGCGGTGAGTCGGCGGCGCGCGGCGCCGCGCCGAACCGCCGGGTGCGGAACACCAGGGAGGCCACACCGGTCGCCGCGACGATGAGGACGGAGACCTCGCCGAGGGTGTCCCAGGCGCGGATATCGACCAGTAGCACGTTCACCGCGTTCTTGCCGCCGCCGAACGTGTAGGCGGCTTCGGGAATGCGATGCCAGATCGGCTCGGTGGAGCGCGCCGCGGTGGCGAAGGCGGCCAGCGTCGCGACGGTCGCGCCGACGGCGGCGGCGAGCAGTGCGCGGCGCGCCTTGAAGTCGGCGGTGCGGGATTCGTCGATCTCGGCGGGGAAGGCCCGCAGGACCAGGACGAAGACGACAAGGGTCAGGGTCTCGACCAGGAATTGGGTCAGGGCGAGATCGGGCGCGCCGTGCAGGGCGAAGACGACACCGCAGCCGTATCCGGTCACGCCGACGACGAGAACGCCGGCCAATCGATTGCGCAGCACCGTCGCGGCCAGTGCCATGGCGACCATGATCGCGGCGATGGCCGGTTGCAGCGGCGAATCCCACAGCCGCAGTCGCACCCCGGTCCGGGTGCCCAGTGCCAGCGCCAACACCGGGAGGACGGTCAGGGTGCCGAGGATGGTCGCCTGACTCAGCGGCAGCGATCCGCGCTGCACCGCACCGGTCATGCGCAGGGAGAGCCGGTCCATGGCGCGCAGGGTGGCGTCGTAGGCGCGGTCGGCATTGCCGAGGATGTGGTGGCCGGATTCGATGATGCGGCCGCGTTCGAGGAACAACGCCGCGCCCGCGGCCACGATCAGCACGGTCAGTCCGAGCGGGGCGGTGAGCCCGTGCCACAGCGCGAGGTGTTCGGACAGCTCGCCCAGCGTGCGGGCGTAGGGGGCGAGCAGACCGTCGATCCCGCCCGCGGCCGGACCCGCGACGAATGCGGCGAGCGCGAGCAGTGCGGGCGGCGCGAGCAGCAGCGCCCCGGGGGCGTGCCAGCGTGCGGCGGACGGTCCGGTGTCCACGGTGGTGGACTTGGTCGCGAAGGCGCCCCAGATGAAGCGGGCGCTGTATCCGACGGTCAGCGCCGAACCCAACGCCACGCCGACCAACATCGCCATCCGCGAAGGCGTGGCGAGGTTGTCGGCGTCGAGGACTGCGCCGAGCGCGCTCTCCTTGCCGACGAAGCCGAACAGCGGCGGGAGCCCGGCCATACTCAGCGCCGCCAGACTCGCCACGCCGAACAGCACGGGCGCGCGCCGGCCGAGCCCGGACAGTGCGCGCAGATCCCTGGTGCCCGCGCCGTGGTCGATGATGCCGACCACCATGAACAGACACGCCTTGAACAGCGCGTGCGCGACCACCATCGCGACGCCGGCCAGCGCCGCGTACGGGGTGCCGATACCGACGAGCAGTATGAGGAAGCCGAGCTGACTGACGGTGCCGAAGGCCAACACCAATTTCAGGTCGGTCACCTGGAGCGCGCGCCAGCCCGCCAGCAGCATCGAGACCAGCCCCAGGGTGAGCACCAGCGGATGCCACGGTGGACTCTGCGCGAAGACCGGGGCGAGTCGCGCCACCAGGTAGACCCCCGCCTTGACCATCGCCGCCGCGTGCAGATAGGCGCTGACCGGGGTCGGCGCCGCCATCGCGCCCGGCAACCAGAAATGCAGCGGCACGATCGCGGACTTGCTGAGCGCGCCGACCAGGATCAGCGCCACCGCCACCGACACCGCGACCCCGCCGGGCGGCTGTTCGCGGGCCAACAGGTCGGACAGCAGATAACTGCCGCCGCGCTGACCGAGTATGACGATGCCGACCAGCATGGACAGTCCGCCCGCGCCGGTGACCAGCAGCGCCTGTATCGCGGCGCGCCTGCTGGCGGCCCGTTCGGCGTCGTGGCCGACCAGCAGGAACGACAGGACTGTCGTGACCTCCCAGAATACGTAGAGCAGCAACATGTTGTCGCTGGTCACGAGGCCGAACATGGCGCCGGCGAAGCCGATGAGCTGGGCGGCGAAGACGCCGAGGCGCGGTTCGTCGTCATCGAAATACCGGGCGCAGTAGGCCAGCACGAGCGCGCCGATGCCGAGGACGAGCGCGGCCAGCACCGCTGCGAGCGAATCGAAGCGCAGCTCGATGTCCATCCGTATCGTTGGCGCCCACGTGATCCGAACCCGCTGCGTGCTATCCCAATTCGCGATCACCCAGCACAAGCTCCCGATCGGCACGAGAGCGAAGACGTAGAAGGCGTTGCGTCCCAATACCCGCACGCACAACGGTGCCGTGAAAGCGGCGAGAACATGCGCGAGCAGGATAGCGAGCAAACTGCACTCCGTCGGGTTGTAGCGGCGGGGTACTGCCAGTTAACCCTATGTGGATATCGGAGTTTTCGCGGGTCCGCGTACTATGTCGTACGCCATGTATCCGCGGATTGGCTATATATCCGCTATCGCTCCGGTCGGAGCGGTCGCGGCGGTATCGGGGCGGGTCGGGAGCCGAAACCGATGCAGCACAGCCAGTCCGATCGCGCAGCCGACGGTGATCACGAGCGCGGTTCGGCCCGACGTGCCGACGGCCGCGGTGGCGTCACGGGCCGGGAGTTCGCCCTCCTGCGGCAGCGCCGACACGGCCGAGGGCAAGAACAGGGCCGCCAGCGCCAGCACGCCGCCGGGCGCGTAGCGCGGTGCGGCCGCGCCGCAGCAGTAGCCCGCGATCAGCGCCAGCCCGACACTGCCGATCGTGCGCAGCGCCGCGGTGTCGTGCGGTGCGGCGAATATCGAATACACCGCGAGCGCCGCCGTCATGAACAGGCCGAACCCGGGGGATGGCACTTCCAGACCGGCGATGATGCCGACTCCGCCCGCCACCAGAATCGCCGCGAGCATCCACCACGGACGCGGCGCCGCACCCAGCGACTCCGCCACCGGTACCAGGCTCACCGCGAGCAGCACGCCCGCGCCGTCGCGGCGCGGCAGCAGCATGGCGGCCACGGTCGCGGCGATCACCGTCGCCGCGACGGCCAAGGCGATATCGATGGTGTGCCCGCCCTCGCGGTCGTACTGGCGGGTCAGCCATTCGGCGCCAGTGAGCACCACGAGACCCACCACCAGTGCGGCGATGATCGGCGCGATCGGCAGTTCCGCCGGCTCGTCGGAAATCCGCGACTGCCGTGACGGCGCGCTGTTGCGCACGGTGCTGAGCAGGACCAGCAGCAGCGTGACGCCGATGAGCCAGCGCGGCGGGGTCTCCAGGACGGCGTACGGGTCCTGCGCCTGGATCGCCAGCAGTTCGGCGAGGTCGCCGAAGACGAAGAAGCCGACGCAGCCGAGGGCGAACCCGAAGGCGGGCAGCGGTCTGCGCAGTACGGCCACGCCGAGCGCGCCGAACAGCACGCCCCCGAGTACCGAATCGATGTAGTTCTGGGTGGTGAGCAATTCGGGAGTGGAAACATGATGTCCGACAAGATGATTGACGAACAGGCCGAACGCGCCCACCAGTGCCGACATCCAGGCCGCCCACGGCTTGCCGTAGGTGTGCGCGAGCACGGCCACGGTCACCGCGACGACGACGCCGATGGTGGCCCCGCGCGGCACGCTGTCGTACAGACTGGCCAGCCGGTACGGGGTGCTCTCCCCGGACCACGCGAACGTGATGGGCAGCAGCAGCGTGACCCCGGCGACCGCGGCGCCGGAGAACGCCGTGATCGTGTCGAATGTCTCGCCGATGCGTCGCACCCCGTCGAATCTACTCGCGTCCGCGGTCGGACTCCGGGATTGCCGAATGCTCGTCGTGACATGTCGCGCGGGACGAAACCGCTGCCCCGGGCCGGTAATGCTGAATAGCTGATTAGTTGCGGATCAACCTCGATTGTCGGCGTATGCCCGCAGTGACAGCACCTGCTCGATATCGAGCGACGGGCGAACCACCGCGCGTGCCGCCGCGACGTCGGCCGCCGTCACATCCGCGGCGTTCACGTCACGGCGCATCGCCGACAGCGCCGCCTCGCGCAGCAGCGCCGCGCAGTCGGCCGCGGAATATCCGTCCAGGTCGGCGGCCAGCGCGGCCAGGTCGACATCGGCCGACAGCGGCACCGAACGACCGGTCGTGCGCAGGATCTCCCGCCGCGCTTCGGCATCGGGCGGCGGCACGAAGATCAACCGCTCCAACCGGCCCGGCCGCAACAGCGCGGGATCGATGAGTTCCGGCCGGTTCGTCGCGCCGAGCACCACCACATCGCGCAGCGGCTCGACCCCGTCCAACTCGGTCAACAGCGCCGCGACGACCCGATCGCCCACTCCCGAGTCCGCACTCTGCCCGCGTCGCGGCGCCAAGGCGTCAACCTCGTCGAGGAAGATCAGCGACGGGGCGGAATCCCTTGCCCGCTGGAACAATTCGCGCACGGCCCGCTCGGAGGAACCGACCCACTTGTCCATCAGTTCCGCGCCTTTGACCGCGTGCACGCTCAACTGGCCGGTACCGGCGAGCGCGCGAACCAGGAAGGTCTTGCCGCACCCCGGCGGCCCGTACAGCAGCACGCCGCGCGGCGGATCGATACCGAGGCGGGCGAAGGAATCCGGGTGGCGCAACGGCCACAACACCGATTCCGTCAACGCCTGTTTGGTTTCGACCATATCGCCGACATCATCCAGTCCGAGACTGCCGATCGCGAGCTCCTCCGAACCCGAGCGCGACAGCGGCCGGATCACCTTCAGCGCGCCCACCAGATCCTCCTGGCGCAACAGCGGTTCGGACTGTTCACGACTGGCCCGCGACGCCGCGCGCAAGGCCGCCTCCCTGCACAGCGCCGCCAGATCCGATACCACGAAACCCGGTGTGCGCGAGCCGATCTCGTCCAACGTCAAATCGTCCGTCGGCACTTTGCGCAGCAACTGCTCCAACAGTGCCCTTCGCACCGCCGCCGTCGGCAGGCTCAAGGCGAGCTCGCGATCACAGATATCCGGGGCACGCAGCCGCACGTCCAGCGCCGCCGGATTCGAGGTGGTCGCCAGGAATGCCACAGACGGCTCGGCCACCGCCGCCCGCAACTGGTCGAGGATCAGCGTCGCCACCGGCTCCGCCGTCGACGGCAGCAGCGCGTCGACATCGGTGATCAGCAGAATCCCGCCCCGCCCCGACCCAACATCGGCCACCGCGGTGGCGACCTCGCGCAACCGCGCGCCGCTCTCGGCCGCGCCGACCGTCGGACCGTCCACCTCGACCACACGACGCGGCGCGGCAACCGAACGCGCCAAGGTCGCCTTGCCGACACCCGCCGGACCGGTGATGAGCACACCCAAACGCGGAGTCGCACCGAGCGTCCGCAGCAACTCGGGTTCGTCCAGAGCCAGACTGAGCCATTCGGCGAGCTTGGCGGCCTGGGCGTGCGCGCCGACCAGATCCTCGCGCGCGACCACCGTGACCTCGCCCCGCGCCGTCCCCGAACCATCCGCGACGGTCAGCGTGTCCAAAGCCGCCGCCGCGTGCGCCGTCTCCCCCGTCGGCGCGGACTCGCCCGCCGCCGCCCGCGCCGCCGCGTCCATCGCCGCGACCACACCCGCACCCCAAGCGACCGCGGTATTCGGCTGCACGCTCACCGGACCCGGACCGGGATCGACCGCGGTCACCGTCAGCAGCTCGGTCGTCCACGCGATCCCGAACGCGCGCGAGAGCGCCTGACTCGCCGCCGAGGACGGAATATCGGGACCGAGATCGCGCGGCAGCAGCGACACCGCGTCGCCCACCGTCACCACCTTGCCCAACAGCGCCTGCCGCAAGGTCGCGGACGGAATGCTGCGGGTCGCGTGAGCCGAACCGGTCACCGAGACATGCCGGGCGCCGAACACCGTCGCCGGCGCGACCACCACCGTGGCATCCTCGCGCACACCCGCGTTCGACAACGTCACGTCATCGAGCAGCGCGACCCCCGCGGGCGTATTCGCGGGCGCGACACCCGCCACCGCGGACGTGCGCCGCGCGCCGACCAAGGTCACACCGTCCCACTCACGCAAACCCAGCGCCGTCAGCGCTTCGGGATGCAGCCGCACCACCCCGCGCCGGGCATCGGCCGCGGACGGATTCAAGCGAGCGGTGAGCGCCAGTTCTGCCACCGTGCCCATTCTGCCCGCGCACGGGGCGAGGCGTCAGTGTCCGACGACGATTCCCGCGGCCGCGGCGACCGTCTTGTCGGCATTGCTGGAAGCCAGGCACACCAGCTTCGCCGTGCCGAGGGCGACATTCGGGCTACCCGCGAAAGGACTGTCAGGATTCTCCGCCAAGATCTGCTCGATCACCGACTTCTCGGCGGAGCTGTCCAAAGTCCTGAACTCCGCGCACGTGGTGTCCGACACCGAACCCGACGGGCGATCGACGGCCTTGCTCGTCGTCGGCGCGGCGCCGGCCGAGGTGGATGCGGCCGCGCCCGTCGTCGGACGCGCACTCGTAGTCGCCGTGGCGCCCGCGCTGATCTCGGTACTGCCCTTGCGCAAGCCGCTCGCGTCCGTCGACTCCTCGGACCCGCCGCAGCCCGACAATGCGAGGGCCACCGCGGCAGCGGCGACGCCGATGGCGGAAATTCGCTTCATCTTGTGCAATACCCCGGTGGCTCGAGGCGCCGGTCCCCCCGGCGCGTTCGGTGCAGTGTAGCTGTGACATTGGCCGTGCCTCCGGCACGGCGGGTTCGCGGCCCCTTATGTCTCGCGTCCTGTATCTCTGGCCGTGCCTCCGGCACGGCGGGGTTCGCGGCCCCTTGGGTCCCGCGTCCGAGCGGCCGATACTCGCGCCTGCGGCGCATTGTCTCGACCGCTCGGACGCGAGACGGCCGCGAACGGTCGCTCGTAAGACTCGCTCCGTGGTGGTTGCGTGGGCGTGGAGTGACTGTGTCTATGGCCGCGACTTCGTCGCGGCGGGTTCGCGGCCCTTTGGGTCTCGCGTCCGAGCGGCCGATACTTGCTCCTTCGTCGCATTGTCTCGACCGCTCGGACGCGAGACGGCCGCGAACGGTCGCTCGTAAGACTCGCTTCGTGGTGGTTGCGTGGGCGTGGAGTGTCCGTATCTGTGGCATTGCCTTCGGTGGGGATCGGTTCGCGGTCTTTCGTGTCTCGCGAACTGTGTCTCTGGCGGTGCCTTCCGGTACGGCGGGGTTGTTCGTCGGACTCGCTCGGGCGGGACGGGTCAGTGGATGTGGTCGTGCCAGTCGGTGGGGACGCGGCCTTTGGGGCCGGGGGCTGTCTGGTTCGCGGGGTGGCTGTGGGGTGGGGCCAACTCGGGGCCCTCGTACATCTGCTGGGTGCGGAAATCCCAGAACCAGTCTTCGCCTGGCTCGTAGCTCTGAATCAAGGGGTGGCCGGTTTCGGCGGCGTGCTTGGTGGCGTGCTGGGACGGTGACGTATCACAGCAGCCGACGTGTCCGCACTGGGCGCAGCGGCGTAGGTGTACCCACCATCCTTGCGCCTGTTCGCATTCCACACATCCGGGTCCGCTGGGCGGTACGCCGATATCGATACCTTCCATCAGAACTCCTGTATCTCTGGCTGTGTCATTGGCCGCGACTTCGGCACGGCGGGTTCGCGGCCCCTTGGGTCTCGCGCCCGAGCGGCCGATACTTGCTCCTTCGTCGCATTGTCTCGACCGCTCGGACGCGAGACGGCCGCGAACGGTGTCTCTGGCCGTGCCTTCGGCACGGCGGAGTTCGCGGCCTCTT
>NZ_LGYZ01000046.1 GCF_001310275.1 Nocardia arizonensis | reverse complement strand
ACGGCCGCGAACGGTCGCTCGTATGACTCGCTCCGTGGTGGTTGCGTGGGTGTGCAGTGTCCGTATCTCTGGCACTGCCTTCGGTGGCATCTCTGGCACCCGCCTTCGGTGGCGATCGGTTCGCTGCCCTTTGGTCTCGCGTACTGGAGCTGTGTCTTTGGCCGTGCCTTCGGCACGGCCGCGAACTGTGTCTATGGCCGTGACTTCGTCGCGGCGGGGTTTGGGTGTTCGTTCTCGGATGCTTGTGGGGGTGCGGCTTCTGGGCGGTTCAGGGGGAGGCGGACTGTGAAGCGGGTGTTGCCGGGTTCGGATTCGACTCGGATGTCGCCGTTGTGCTTGTTCACCACTATGCGGAAGGAGATGTCGAGGCCGAGGCCGGTTCCTTCACCTACCGGCTTGGTGGTGAAGAAGGGCTCGAAGACTCGGCGGCGGATGTCGTCGGGTATTCCGGGGCCGGTGTCGCCGATCTCCACGACCGCGCAATCGTTTTCCTGATAGGTGCGTACGGTGAGGGTGCCGCTGCGGTTCATGGCGTAGCAGGCGTTGTCGATGAGATTGGTCCACACCTGATTCAATTCGGCGGCGTAGCACGGGACCGGCGGTAAGGCGCGGTCGTAGACCTTCACCACCTCGATGCCGTCGCCGAGTTTGCGGCTCATCATCACCAGGGTGCTGTCGAGCAGTTCGTGCAGGTCGACGACCTGGAAGGGGGCGCGATCCATCTGCGAATACTGTTTGGCGGCGTCGACGAGGGTGGAGATGCGGGCGGTGGAGTCGCCGATCTCGTTCATCAGCAATTCGGTTTCGATGGTGTAGTTCAACCAGCGGATGGCGCCCTCGAATACCTTGTTCGGGCAGGCTTCCAAGGTGCCGCGGACCCGTTCCAGCCAGTCCACGTCGAATCCCGCCTGCACGAAATTCGGCGCGAGATTCCAGCCGTCGGCGATTTCGTGCTCCTCCAGCCATTCGCCGAGGGCGTCCTCGCGGTCAGCGGCCTGCATGGGTGTCAGATCGGGAGCCTTGGCGACCTGGGCCGCGGCCTCCTCCTGCAATCGGACCAGGGTGACCAGCACCTCGGGCTGGAATTTGCCCTCGGCCATCATCGCCAATTTGTGCCGCATACCGGCGACACGTTCGCGCAGGCCCGCGGTGGCTCGTACGGCCGCGGCGGCGGGATTGTTCAATTCGTGGGTCAGCCCCGCCGACAGCGAACCCAGCGCCAGCAGCCGCTCGCGTTCGGCGAGCCGCTGGTTGGTGTTGCGATTGCCGTTGAAGGCGCCGTCGAGCAGATGCACCGCCATCGGGAACCATTCGTGCATCATGCGCGAGAAGGTGCCCGCGTCGAGCACGAAGAACCGCGATCTGCGGGTGGCGTACAACGAGCCGCTGTAGGTCTGGTCGACCTTGTCGCCCAGATATGCGGTCCACGCGCCCGCGTACACGCCTCGGTAGCCGGTGCGGTTCAATTCGATCTCGGTGCCACCGGAGAGTTTGGTGAGCCGGAGTTCACCGTCGATGAGCACATAGAAGCAGGTCGCCGGATCGCCCTCGCGGAAGATGAGTCCGGGTTCGAGATATTCGATGCGACCGTCGGTGCACAGCCAGCTCAGCTGTTCGTCGGTCAACTTCTCGAACAGGAACAGCGAGCGCAGTTCTTCCGTATCACAGACCGGCTGACCGGTGCGCTCGATGGTTTCGTTGCCCATAACGTGCCTTTCGATCACGGACGGCCTGCGCTTCACGCGAGATATCTGTGCACCAACATCACGGCCATGGCGCCCTCACCGACCGCGGAGGCCACCCGCTTGGCGGATTCGGCGTGCACGTCCCCGGCGACGAATACGCCGGGGACACTCGTTTCCAAGTGGTGCGGCGGCCTCGGTAATTCCCATCCGGCTGGTCGCGCGCCGTCGACCAGCAGATCCGGGCCTGCGAGCACATAGCCGGCGGTATCGCGGAGGACCACGCCGTCGAGCCATTCGGTCTGAGGTGCGGCCCCGATGAACAGGAAGAGCCGTTCGGCGTCCACCTTCTCCTCGGCGCCGGAGGCATTGTCGCGCAGCACGATGCCGCGCAGATGGTCGTCGCCGTCCACCGCGGTCACCTCGGTCTCGGTGTGCACGGTGATGTTGGGGATCTGCTCGATCTGCTGGATCAGATAGTGCGACATCGACTTCGCCAGCGAATCCGCGCGCACCACCAAGTGCACCGCGCGGGCGTTGCGCGAAAGGAATACCGCGGCCTGGCCGGCCGAATTCGCGCCGCCGACGATATAGACATCGTGACCGGCGCATTCGGATGCCTCGGTCATGGCCGAGCCGTAGTAGACGCCGCGGCCGGTGAAATCGTCGACCCCGGCCGCCGGATGGCGGCGGTAGTCCACGCCGGTGGCGATGATCACGGTGTGCCCGTGCAGCGTGCCGCCGTCGGCGAAGGTGACCGCCCGTGCCGATCCGTTGATCTCGAGTCCGGTGACCTCACGGGTGGTGATGACCTCGGCGCCGAATTTCGCGGCCTGGCGCCGCGCGCGATCGGCGAGCTGGGCGCCGGAAAGGCCGTCGGGGAACCCGAGGTAGTTCTCGATGCGTGAACTCTGCCCGGCCTGACCGCCCGTCGCGGTGCGTTCCACCAGCACCGTGCGCAAACCTTCGGAGGCGCCGTAGACTGCCGCGCCGAGTCCGGCCGGACCGCCGCCGACGACGATCAGGTCGTAGAAATCGCCGGTCGGGTGGACGGTGAGCCCGACATGTTCGGCCAGTTCGCTGTCGGAGGGCTGGATCAGGGCCTGGCCCGCGGCCGTGATCACCACCGGACATCGGTCGGGATCGGCACTCGCGGCCTCGAGCAGGCGCGCGCCTTCGGGTTCGTCGGCCAGATACCAGCGGTAGGGCAGCTGGTTGCGGGCCAGGAATTCGCGCACCTGTGAGGATCGCGGCGACCACCGGTTGCCGACGACCTTGGTCTCGGTGACCGGCTTGTGGTCGCTCGAGCGCCACGCCTCGAGCAGCCCGTCGAGCACCGGATACAGCTTCTCCTCCGGTGGATCCCATGGTTTGAGCAGGTAGTGGTCCAGATCGACGACATTGATGGCGTCGATCGCGGCGTTGGTGTCGGCGTAGGCGGTCAGCAAGACGCGCCGCGCGTAGGGGTGCAGGTCCATCGCCTGCTCCAGGAACTCGATGCCGTCCATACCCGGCATCCGGTAGTCGGCGATGAGCACCGCCACCGGTTGACCGCGCAACTTCATCTCGCGCAGTGCGTCGAGTGCGTCGGCGCCGGACTCCGCACGCAGAATCCGGTAGTCGGCCCCGTAGCGGCGGCGCAGGTCGCGGACGACGGCCCGGGACACCCCGGGGTCGTCGTCGACGCTGAGGATGGCCGGTTTCGTCGTAGCGGGTGCAGTCACCTTAGAAGTATGTCGGGTCTCGGCGGCGGATGCCGTCGGTGCGGATGTCCGCTCCCGGGCTCCGGCCGCCGGATTCGTTCACCACCGGTGTTGTTCGACGATCTCGAGCTCACCCGGTGTCAGTAGCCGTTCGAGACGTTCCTCGCGGGCATCGGTCTTGGCCCGCCTGGTACTCGGTCTGCCGCCGTCGGCGGGGTCGTCGGGATCGGTGGAGGGCAGCAGCGGAATCCGGTCCGCGTAGCGACGGTGGATAAAAGAGCGCAGTTTCACGGCCGATCACCTCACACTGGACGGAAATCTGGTGGCTGTGTCTGATACTTCTGCGTCGTCTGATGCTCGAGGTGTCCGATGTTCTCGTCTGGCAACCATTGTGCGCTCGGCATCGTGGTGCCGGGTGGTTGAAGTCCAAAATGTGACCTGGGAGCCTTCCACCCCGATCGAGCTAGGATCGGACGACTCGTCGTTGACTTGCGCTCGATGCCGAGCGCGCGACCCACGGAGGCACAGTGCCCAACACCCTCGAAGCCGCCATCGACATCAGCGCGCCGCCGGACAAGGTGTGGAAGGTCGTGTCCGATCTCAAGCGGATGCCCGAGTTCAGCCCGAACACCGTGCGGATGATTCCGGTCGGCACCCCCAAGGCGGGAACCTGGACGGTCAACTGGAACCGCGACGGCCGCAAGTTCTACCCCACCACCTCGCGTATCGTGCGCTTCGAACCCGACAAGGGGTTCGCGTTCCGCATGAACGAGAACTTCACCGTGTGGAGCTTCACCCTCGAGCCCACCGAGACCGGCACGCGGCTGACCCAGCGCCGCGATGTCGTCAACGGTGTCTCCTGGCCGGTGCGCAAGATGGTCGACGCGCTGCTCGGCGGTGAAGAGGCGTTCGAGGCGAACCTGGTGCGCGGCATGAACGAGACCCTCGGCAAGATCAAGACCGCGGTCGAAGCGGAGTCCTGAGCGCGACGGGGTGGCCGATCGGCTCGGCCACCCCGTCGTCTGCTCGACTACACCCAGTTCGGCAGCTTGACCACCTGGGCGGCGTAGGACAGACCCGCGCCGAAGGCGATCAGCAGTGCCGTGTCGCCCGGCTTGGATTCGCCCTTGCGCAACAGCGACTCCATCGCGAGCGGAATCGAGGCCGCCGAAGTGTTGCCCGTCTCCTCGATGTCGTTGGCGAGTGCGCAGTTCTCCGGCAGTTTCAGCACCCTGGCCATGATCTCGATGATCCGGCCGTTGGCCTGGTGCGGGATCATGGCGTCCAGGTCGTCGGTGGACAGTCCGGCGCGGTCGATGGCGTCGCGGCAGACCTTCTCCAGCGAGTGCGCGGCCCAGCGGAACACCGCCGTACCCTCCATCGCCAGATAGGGCCGCACGGCGTCGAGACCCTTCTCCTCGAGCTCTTTGAAGTATTCGATCCAGTCCTTGTCCTGGCGGATCGCGTGATGCTGGGTGCCGTCCGAGCCCCAGACCGTCGGGCCGATACCCGGTTCGTCGGCGGGGCCGACGATGACCGCGCCCGCGCCGTCGGCGAAGAGGAAGGCCGTGGAGCGATCGGTCGGGTTGACGGTGTCCGTCAATTTCTCGACGCCGATGACCAGCACGTTCTTGGCCGTTCCCGCGCGCACCAGATCCGAGGCCAGCGCCAACCCGTGACAGAAGCCCGCGCAGCCCGCGGACACGTCGAAGGCCGCCGCGCCGTTCATGCCGAGTTCGGTGGCGATGCGCGGTCCGGCCGCGGGGGTGAGCAGCAGATGCGTCGAGGTCGCGACGATCACGCAGTCGACCTGGTCGACCTCGATTCGGGCAGCCTCGAGCGCGCCGCGGGCGGCGGCGACGCTCATGCTCTGAATCGTCTCCTCGTCGGAGGCGAATCGGCGCGTCTTGATACCCGATCTGGTCCGAATCCACTCGTCGCTGGAGTTGATCGGTCCGGCGACCTCGTCGTTGGTGACCACCCGGGCGGGGCGATATACGCCGAGCCCGAGGATCGCGGTGTGCTCTGCCCCCGTGGTCTGGGCGAGTCGAGCAGACATGGTGCGTCTCCTATGTACCTGCGGCGCTGCCGCCGGGTTGTCCCCGAAGCATCCGAAATGTCCTCATCATGCGCGGATTGCCGCGCCATCGCCTCCTACGTCACCGTAGACATGAGGCCCCCTCAGATTAGCTCGCCGCGGCGAAATATGACGTGCGTATTCTCACATCCGCCGGGTACACCCTTGGATAGCGTGTCGTTTGCCATTCGTCGCGCCCGCCCGGTGATGCGAGGTCGCCATGCTCGTCCTGGGATATCGGTCGGATCGTCGTCGGCGGATCGGCCGGACGGATCGCGAGCAACGCCAGGAACGCCGATGCGCGGTGGGCATCGTGCTCGATCCTCGCCGGCGTGCTCGGAGGTTTGCTGGGCGGCTGCACGCCGGCCCTGTTCGGTTCGACGTGCGCGGTGCGGGCTGGTTTTCGGTTTCCTCGGCTGCCTCGGCGGCGCGGTCGTGCCGCTGTGTCCGGTGCAACTGTTCACCGTACGTAGGGTCGGCCGACCACAACATGTCATGCGCCCGGTTCCCGTAAGGTGTGATCGCTTGCGCCTGACGAATGAAAGAGGAGCCTGTGGCACGCCGCCCCACCCCGCCCGGCACGCCCGAGACCACCGGAATCGGCCACGTGGTCGACCTGGTCCGGGCAGCGATTCCCCCGCTGCATCCGGCCGGACTACCGTTCGTGGCCGCGCCGCTGGCGGTCGCGGTGCTGGGCGGACGGCGCAAGTGGGTGCGCCGCACGGGTCTGCTGGCCGCTGCGGCGTGCGCGGGCTTCTTCCGCCATCCGCGCCGGGTGCCGCCGAATCGGGCCGGTGTCGTTGTGGCGCCCGCCGACGGCGAGATCGCCTTGGTCGACACGGCGGTGCCGCCCGCCGAACTCGGGCTCGGCGCGCAGCCGCTGCCCCGGGTGAGCATCTTCCTTTCGGTACTCGACGTGCATGTGCAGCGCAGCCCGGTCTTGGGCACCGTGCGCACGGTGATCCACGAACCCGGCCAGTTCCGCTCCGCCGATCTGCCCGAGGCCAGCTCGGTCAACGAACGCACCAGCATGGTGCTCGAGACCCCGCACGGCGAGCGGATCGTGGTCGTGCAGATCGCCGGACTGCTTGCCCGGCGTATCGTGTGTGACGCCGAGGTCGACGACGTCCTCACCATCGGCGACACCTACGGACTCATCCGTTTCGGGTCGAGGGTCGACACGTATTTCCCGCTCGGCACCGAACCGCTCGTCCGGCCCGGACAGCGCACCATCGGGGCCGAGACGGTGCTGGCCGTCCTGCCTACGGCAGGTTCGACACCCGCCGATTCATGATGGAGGCGGCACTGCCCACACCGCCGCAGCAGCGCAGACGCAGAAGTATCCGACTTCTGCCGAGCATCGTGACGATCATGGCGCTCGCCGCCGGATTGTCGGCGGTGAAGTTCGCGCTGGACGGCATGCTCGATGTCGCGCTGGCGATGGTCGGCGCGGCGGCGGTGCTCGACACCCTGGACGGCCGGTTGGCGCGCATGCTCGACGCCACCACCAAGATGGGCGCCGAACTCGATTCGCTGTCCGACGCCATATCCTTCGGCGTCGCGCCCGCGCTGGTGCTCTACGTCGCCCTGCTGGACGAGACCAGCGCGGGCTGGATCGTGGCCCTGCTGTTCGCGGTGAGCATCGTGCTGCGGTTGGCGCGGTTCAACACCCTGCTCGACGACGACACCCGCCCGGAATGGTCACGCGAGTACTTCGTCGGCGTGCCCGCGCCCGCGGCGGCGCTCATCGCGCTGGTCCCGATCGCGCTGAAGGTGCAATTCGGCGACGGGTGGTGGGTCGATTTCTACACCGTCGCGGTGTGGACGGTGTTCGCGGCGGCCCTGGCGGTGAGCACCGTGCCGACGCTGGCCATGAAGTCGGTGTCGGTTGTGCCGCAGGCCGCGGCCGCGTTGCTGGTGCTGGTCGCGGTCGCCGCGGCGTTGCTGGTGACCTATCCGATCGTGCTGTTGCTGATCCTGGTCGCGCTGTATCTGGCACACATCCCCTTCGCGTGGCACTCCCAGCGCTGGGTGGCCGCCCGCCCGGAGACCTGGAAGCACAAACCGGCCGAACGCCGGGCGCAGCGCCGGGCCCAGCGGCGCCGTCCCGCTCTGCGCCGTCCGGTGATCCGCGGTTCCAGCCGGTTACGGCTGCGCCGGCCGGGGGCGAGGAAGCCGACGGCCGACGACGTGACACGCTGAGCCGGTCCGGTGACCGAGCGTGGAGGAGGGACAGCGATGGAATCGGACGGATTGCGTCGGTTCCAGGCGCATCGGCCCAGACTGTTCGCGCTCGCCTACCGCATGCTCGGCTCGGCGAGCGAGGCCGAGGACGCGGTGCAGGAGACCTATCTGCGCTGGGACGGCGCCGACCGCGCCGCCATCCGGTCCGCCGAGGCGTGGTTGACCACCGCGGTGGTCAATCTGTGCCGCACCTGGCTGGTCTCGGCACGGGCCCGCCGGGAGACCTATGTGGGGCCGTGGTTGCCGGAGCCGGTGCCGACCGCGCGCGGTGAACTCGGTCCGCTCGAGACCGTCGAGGAACGCGAACAGGTCTCCCTGGCGCTGCTCACCACCCTGGAGCGGCTGTCCCCGCTCGAGCGCGCGGTCTTCGTGCTGCGCGAGGCATTCGGGTACGCGCATCGCGAAATCGCCGACATGCTCTCGATTTCCGAATCGTATTCGCAGCAGACCTATCGGCGCGCCGGTCAGCGCGTCCGCGCGGGCGCGCCCCGATTCGCCGTCGAACCCGATCGAGCCGCCGCGCTGGTCGAGCGCTTCCTGAAGGCGGCGCGCTCCGGTGACGTCGAGCAGTTGCAGTCCCTGCTCACCGCCGACGCGACCGCGACCGCGGACGGCGGCGGCAAGGTCAACGCGGCGCGTAAGCCGGTGCTCGGCGCCCACCGGGTGGCCCGCTACCTGACCGGACTGGCACGGTGGTCGGAGCCGGGGATGCGGCTCGAGACCTGGGAGATCAACGGCGCGCCCGCACCGGTGGTCCTGTTGGACCGGAAGCCGGTGCTCGTGATGGGCATCGAGGTCGCCGGGGATGCCGTCGCCGCGGTGCGACTGATCGTCAATCCCGACAAGCTGGCCTATCTCGTCCGGGTGGCCGCGGCCGGAGAGTGACGCGGCTCATGTTCGCGGGTTGTCAGGAATCGGGGCGCTGTCCGGTCTAGGTGGTGTCGGCCATCGGAAGGAGCCACCTCATGACCACAGAGCAGAACGCCGCCATCGCGGGACATCGCATCGTCGTCCTCGGCGCGGGATACGCCGGACTCGCGGCGGCCCGGCGACTGGCCCGCCGGGCGAGTGACGCGCACATCACCGTGGTGGACGCGCGCGCGGAATTCGTCGAGCGGGTCCGATTGCACCAACGCGCGGCCGGACAGGACATTCCGCGCTGGAACCTGCGAGAAGAATTGCGCGCCAAGGGAATCGACTTCGTGCATGCTCGTGCGCTCGGTCTCGACCCGGCGCGCAGGCTGGTTCGGCTCGACGGCGCGCCGTCGCTCGAATACGACACGCTGGTCTACGCGCTCGGCAGTGCGCGCGATACCGCGGGCGTGCCGGGCGCCGCGGAATACGCGCGATTCGTCGCGACGCCCGAGGATGTGCGGCCGCCGCGCGGATCGGTCGCGGTGGTCGGCGGTGGCGCGACCGGGATCGAGTTGGCGGCCGAACTCGCCGAATCCCATCCGAATTCGCGGGTGACGCTGTTGAGTTCGGAGGAGCCCGCGGGGTGGATGTCGGCGAAGGCGGCGGCTCATGTGCGGCGCACGCTGGAGCGGCTCGGGGTCGAGATCCGTTCCGGCGCGAAGGTCGTCGAGGTGCTGCCCGCGGGAGTGCGGTTGGCAGACGGCACCGAGGTGGCGGCGGACACGACGATGTGGACCACCGGATTCGCGGTGCCGCCCCTGGCCGCCGATGCCGGTCTCGCCGTGGACGGAAACGGGCGGATACGCACCGACGCGGGTCTGCGGTCGGTCTCGCACCCGGATATCTACGCGGTGGGCGACGCGGCGGTGATCGCCGGTCCGGGCGGGCGCGAACTGCGCATGGCGTGCGCGACGGCACAGCCCGCCGGCCTGTACGCCGGCGCCGCCATCGCGACCCGGTTGCGCGGTGGCGAGCCGGGCGATTTCCGCTATCGCTATGTGGCGCAATGCCTGAGCCTCGGACGCCGGGACGGCGTCATCCAACTCCTGCGCGCCGACGACAGTCCGGCCCGGACCGTGCTGACCGGACGGCTCGGTGCGTGGGTCAAGGAATTGATCGTGCGCGGCGCCGGTTGGGTCGCGCACCCCTGACGCCGCCGCGGGGATTCGGCACTGGACGGCCCTCGACCGGGGATGTTCGGTGCCGATCCACGCCGCGGACGGCGAGGGTATGAATTCGCGCGGATCGCCGGTCGCCGTGCGTCTTTCGGATGTCTCGTGTATGTCGGCGGCGCGCGGCGGCCGATCCGCCCGCCGTCCGTCAACCAACTGTTGACGCAACCAGCATCGTCAACCTATGGTTGACGCATGACTTCTTTTCGACTCGATGACCTCATCAACGGCATCAAGAAGGCCCGACCCGACAATGTGCTCGAGCAACTGTCCGAGGCGGTCGTCGCGGGCAATCACCTCGGCGAACTGGCCGACCACCTCATCGGCCACTTCGTCGACCAAGCGCGTCGCTCGGGCGCGTCGTGGACGGAGATCGGCGCCAGCATGGGCGTGACGAAACAGGCCGCCCAGAAGCGATTCGTTCCGAAGGACCCCGGTGACGTGACCGATGCGGCGACCATGGACCCGAACGCCGGATTCGCCCGCTTCACCCCCCGCGCCCGCGCGGTCGTGGTCGCAGCCCAGGAAGCCGCGCGGACGGCAGGCAATCCGATCATCGGCACCGGGCACCTGATCCTCGGCCTGATCAGCGAACCCGAGGGCCTCGCGGTCAAGGAGATCCTTTCCGCCGGGGTCGACGTGGACGCTGTCCGCGCCGCGGCCACCGCGTCCCTGCCCGCTGCCGAGGGCGAGGTACCGCCGCTGGTGCCCTTCGGACCCGAAGCCAAGAAGGCGCTCGAACTGACCTTCCGGGAGGCATTGCGCTTGGGCCACAACTACATCGGCACCGAACACATCCTGCTCGCCCTGCTCGAACACGAGAACGGCGCGGGCACGCTCACCGGACTCGGCCTCGACAAGGGCCGGATCGAAGCCCATCTCCTCGAGGTGCTGGCAAGCCTGGTCGCCCCCAAGGAGTGAGCTGTATTTTTGGCCGCGCCTTCGGCGCCGCGAACCCGCGAGACGCCGCGAACCCGCGAGACGCCGCGAACCCGCGAGACGCAGCGAACCCGCGAGACGCCGCGAACCCGCGAGACGCCGCGAACCCGCGAGACGCCGCGAACCCGGGCGGATCAGTCGGGGACGTTGCGGGCTAGCTCGTCGAGCCAGGCGGCTGCCGAGGCGTCGCTGGGGGCGCGCCAATCACCGCGCGGTGACAGGGAACCGCCGGAGCCGACCTTGGGGGCGTTGGGCAGGGTGGAGCGTTTGAACTGGCTGGTCTGGATGAAGCGGCGCAGGAATTCGGCCAGCCAGTGCTTGATCGTCGCCAGATCGTAGGCGTTGCGCTGGTCGGCGGGAATCAGATCCGGCCATGCCCCCACCGCGGGATCGGACCAGGCGTGTCGCGCCATGAAGGCGATGCGACTCGGGTTGTAGCCGAAGCGCAGCAGGTAGTACAGGTGGAAGTCCTGTAGTTCGTACGGGCCCACCGTGGCCTGCGAACTCTGCCCGGGACCGGAGTCGTCGTCGGCGGTGGGAATGAGTTCGGGGGAGATCTCGGTCAGCAGAATGGATTTCAGTACCTCGGCGGCCTCGGGTCCGAATTGGCCGGTGTCGGCCGCCCAGGCGATCAGATACTTGATGAGCGTCTTGGGCACCGAGGCGTTCACGCTGTAGTGCGCCATGTGGTCGCCCACTCCGAAGGTGCACCAGCCCAGCGCCAGTTCGCTGAGGTCGCCGGTGCCGACGACAAGGGCGTCGTGCATATTGGCGAGCCGGAACAGATGGGAGGTGCGCGCACCGGCCTGGACATTCTCGTAGGTGATGTCGTATTGCGGAACACCTTCGGCCGCAGGGTGTTTCAGATCGCGCAGCATCTGGGTCGCCGAGGGGCGGATATCGATCTCCGTCGCGGTGACCCCGAGCGCGGCCATCAGCCGGTGCGCGTCGGTGCGGGTGCGGGTACTCGTCGCGAAGCCGGGCATCGTGTAGGCCAGCACATTCGCCCGCGGCAGCTCGAGGCGGTCCATCGTCTTGGCGGCGACTATGAGCGCCTGCGTTGAGTCGAGTCCGCCGGAGACGCCGATGACCAGTCGCTCGGAGCCGGTGGCGCGCAGTCGTGTGCTCAGCCCCTCGACCTGGATGTGGTGCACCTCGGCGCAGCGTTCGTTGCGCGCGGCGGGATCGGTGGGAACGTATGGGAAGCGCGCCAATTCGCGGCGCAGGGGAGCGGCGCCCGCTGGCACGGGCAGGCGCACCGTTATGCGGCGCATGCGGCTGAGGCGGTCGCGGTGGTCGTGTACGGTGTCGGCGAAACTGGTGGTGCGCAAGCGATCCGCGGCCAAACGGCGCAGATCCAGATCCGCGCTCACCAGACGCGGATGGTCGGCGAAGCGTTCCCCCTCGGCGAGCAGATCGCCGTTCTCGCAGATCAGCGCCTGGCCGTCCCAGGCCATGTCGGTGGTCGACTCGCCGTGTCCCGCAGCGGAATACAGATATGCGGCGAGATATCGCGCGGAATGCGATGTGCACAGCGCCCGTCGGTAATCGGCTTTCCCGATCACGATATTGCTGGCGGAGAGATTCACGAGCACGGTCGCGCCCGCCAATGCCGCATATCCACTCGGCGGCAACGGCACCCAGCCGTCTTCGCAGATCTCCAGATGGAAGACGAAACCATCCAGATTGGTGGCGGTGAAAAGTAGTTCGGCCCCGAATGGCACCCGTTGTCCGGCGATCTCGATGTGATCGTCCAATGCTTCGCGAGCGGCCGCGAATTGCCGTTTCTCGTAGAACTCGCGATATCCGGGCAGATAACTCTTCGGTGCGACGCCGAGCACCTCGCCCGCGCAGATCGCGACCGCGCAATTGAACAGACGGCCCTGCGCGCGCAGCGGCGCGCCGACAATCAGCACGGTCGCGATGTCGACGCTCGCGGCGATCAGGCGCGCCAGCGCGTCGGTGACCGCGCCGTCGAGCGCGTCCTGGTGGAACAGGTCGTCGGCGGTGTAGCCGGACAGACCCAGTTCCGGGAAGACGGTCAGCATCGCGCCGTCCTCGGCGGCCGCGCGGGCCGAGACGAGGGTGTGTTCGGCATTGTGGGCCGGATCGGCGACCCGGACCGGCGGTACCGCCACCGCCACGCGGGCGAAGCCGTGCCTGTACATCGAGTCGAACGGCAGATCCGCCACCGCGCCCCCTCGGATAACTCGGGCCGGCCCGCCGCCGGGGGCCGATGATCATGGTCCGCCCCGAAATGTACGCCTGTTCGGCCGCCGCGCCGCGCCCACGCCTCCGACCGGGGTAAATCCGCTGCGGCAGTCCGCGGATTCCGGCGGAAAGCGCGCGGTCGCGGACACGGCCCGTGTCCGAAACACTCGCGCGCTGAGCGAGCGGGAGTTCCCGGCTAAGCTATAGCGATGGCGGATGACACCGACGAATTGGATTCCGACCTAGTCGCGGGGGAACGTCGCGTCGATTTGTTGCGCGCGCTTTCCTATGTCTCCACGGAATCCGGGCCGGATGGCGAATATATCGTCAACGGCGATCTGCCGCCCGAGGTCGCGCCGCCGTTCATACGGGCGATCATGCGGGTCGAGGCCGAACTCCTGCTGCACGACGCCGAACTGGTCACGGTCGACAACGAGGAACCGCGCACGCCCGACGAGCGCCGAACCGACGCCTTCGTCGCGCTGGTGCTGCGGATCGACGATCGCTCCTGACCGTGTGTCACCCGTTTCCGACCTTGCACTCGGCATCGGCGAGTGCTAGAAATGGCATTGGCACTCTCCACGTGTGAGTGCCAGGTCGGGACGGTGAGACCGGGTTTCATCGACACCCTCGGTCGTCCGTCGCGGGCACCGAACCTGGCCAGCGTAAATGGGGCGGCCCAACCGGCGGTCGTCTCGTGTGTCAGCCATACACATGGAGGATCTCAACAACGCCATGGCCAAGACAATTGCGTATGACGAAGAGGCCCGCCGCGGCCTCGAGCGGGGACTGAACGCCCTCGCCGACGCGGTCAAGGTGACGCTGGGCCCCAAGGGTCGCAACGTTGTCCTGGAAAAGAAGTGGGGCGCCCCCACGATCACCAACGATGGTGTGTCCATCGCCAAGGAGATCGAGCTGGAGGACCCGTACGAGAAGATCGGCGCCGAGCTGGTCAAGGAAGTCGCCAAGAAGACCGACGACGTCGCGGGTGACGGCACCACCACCGCCACCGTGCTCGCCCAGGCGCTGGTGCGCGAAGGTCTGCGCAATGTCGCGGCGGGCGCGAACCCCCTCGGCCTGAAGCGCGGCATCGAGAAGGCCGTCGAGGCCGTCACCGCCAAGCTGCTCGACACCGCCAAGGAGGTCGAGACCAAGGAGCAGATCGCCGCCACCGCCGGTATCTCGGCGGGCGACGCGTCCATCGGTGAGCTCATCGCCGAGGCCATGGACAAGGTCGGCAAGGAAGGCGTCATCACCGTCGAGGAGAGCAACACCTTCGGACTCCAGCTGGAGCTCACCGAGGGCATGCGCTTCGACAAGGGCTACATCTCCGGTTACTTCGTGACCGACCCCGAGCGTCAGGAAGCGGTCCTCGAGGATCCGTACATCCTGCTGGTCAGCTCGAAGGTCTCCACGGTCAAGGATCTGCTGCCGCTGCTGGAGAAGGTCATCCAGGCAGGCAAGCCGCTGCTGATCATCGCCGAGGACGTCGAGGGCGAGGCCCTGTCGACCCTGGTCGTCAACAAGATCCGCGGCACCTTCAAGTCCGTCGCGGTCAAGGCCCCCGGCTTCGGTGACCGCCGCAAGGCCCAGCTGGCCGATATCGCCATCCTCACCGGTGGCGAGGTCATCAGCGAAGAGGTCGGCCTCTCGCTGGAGACCGCGGGCGTGGAGCTGCTCGGTCAGGCGCGCAAGGTCGTCGTCACCAAGGACGAGACCACCATCGTCGAGGGCGCGGGCGACGCGGAGGCCATCAAGGGCCGCGTTGCGCAGATCCGCACCGAGATCGAGAACTCGGATTCCGACTACGACCGTGAGAAGCTGCAGGAGCGTCTGGCCAAGCTGGCGGGCGGTGTCGCGGTGATCAAGGCCGGTGCGGCGACCGAGGTCGAACTCAAGGAGCGCAAGCATCGTATCGAGGATGCCGTCCGCAACGCGAAGGCGGCCGTCGAGGAGGGCATCGTCGCCGGTGGCGGTGTGGCCCTGCTCCAGTCGGCGCCGGCGCTGGACGCGCTGAGCCTGTCCGGTGACGAGGCGACCGGTGCGAACATCGTGCGCGTCGCGCTGTCGGCCCCGCTGAAGCAGATCGCGTTCAACGCCGGTCTGGAGCCGGGCGTCGTCGCGGAGAAGGTCTCGAACCTGCCGGCGGGCCACGGCCTGAACGCCGACTCGGGCGAGTACGAGGATCTGCTGGCGGCCGGTGTCGCCGACCCGGTGAAGGTGACCCGTTCCGCCCTGCAGAACGCCGCCTCCATCGCCGCGCTGTTCCTCACCACCGAGGCCGTCGTGGCCGACAAGCCGGAGAAGGCCGCCGCTCCCGCGGGCGACCCGACCGGCGGCATGGGCGGCATGGACTTCTGAGTCCGGAGGCGCTGTAACACTTCACGAACCGGAAGCCGGTCCACCCGAGGGTGGGCCGGCTTCCGGCTTTCCGGGTCAGGCGCCGATGACGAAGGCGGTGAGGAAGCCCGCGGCGGTGGCCATGCCGACCCACCAACCGCCTTCCTTGTACGCTTCGGGCATCAGGGAGTCGGCGAGGACGGCGATGGTGGCGCCGCCCGCGAAGGCTTGGACGATGGCGATATGCACGGCGGACAGGTAGCCGGAGACGCCGTTTCCGAGCACGGTGACCACGATGAGGACCAGACCTGTCGCGGTCCACAGGAGGAAGGCGCGCCTGCGGGTGAAGTGGTGATCGCGGCGCATGAGGGCGGCCCCGCCGATCGCCTCGGGGACATTGCCGACCGCGACGGCCACCAGCAGGACCATTCCGCTCTCGGTGGCCAGGGAGACGCCGAGCGCGGTGTTCTCGGGGGCGCCGTCGAGGATGGTGCCGAGCATGAGCGCCAAACCGATGGCGGCCGGGCCGAGCCGGGTCTCGATCGCGCGGTTGGCGACGACGTAGACTCCCGCGCCGAGAAATAGCGAGAGTCCGGCGATGTCCGTGCCGCCGACCCGGAAGGCGGGTTCGAACAGTTCCGTGGACACCGCCGCGATCATGGCGCCCGCGCCGAAGGCCATGAGGGTGGCGAGCAGCTGTCTGGACAGACTCCACCGCAATCCGATGGCCGCGCCGACGATCAGCGGCGCCGCCGTCCCGATTCCGTAGAGCAGCGCTTTCAGCATGGAATCACCATAGGCCGGAGCCCTCGACGGTGCCTACGCGGAAGATGCCGGGCGTGCCAGGACCCATCGGCCCGCCACGGTCGAATTGCGATGCCACGATCAGGATTCGGTCGGCGGCGCGGACCAGGGTGGTTGGAATGCTCAGCGCGGTGTCGGTCACCTGACCGGTGCGGGTCGCGGTGGCGCCGTCGTCGGTGATCGACCACCGGCTCACGGTATTGCTCTGATTCTGCGCCGCCCACATCGTGTCGCCGTGCAGTTCGAGCCCGTCGCCGAAGGTGAGGTCGCCGCCGCGCAGGGTCTGTGCTCGAAACCCACCTCACCGAGCGCGGCGAGGCGGTCATGCGCGATGCCGACGCGCGCGATCCGGGTGGAACGGCTGGTGGGTTCGGCGTTCACCGAGGCCGAGGACGCGACGCTACGCGAATTGCTCACGCGCCTGATCGACGCCTTCGACGCGACCCGCGACGGCGGCGCCGACGAGTCGAAGGACTAGCGCGGATCGTCGAAAGGCGTGACGCGCAGGCGTTCGGCGAGTTCGTTGAAGATGTAGAAGTTGGGGATCGCGGCCACCGCGACCAGCGACTGCCAGCGTCCGTCGACCTTGATGCGGACCAGTCCGCTGCGCGCGTCGATGAGTTGGATTCGCTCCCACGGGAAGTTCTCGCCGCGGAAGATCAGCGCGTCCAGATTCAGGCCGAGATCACCGAACTCGACGGTCTCGCCGCTGTCGATCGCGGCGACCGCGCGCGGTAGCTGGGTGGCGGTTATCGCGGAGTGGATGGTCTTGCCCCATTCCGTACCCTCGGCGAAAAGGATGTCGTCGAAGACCGCGTGCGCGCCATCGGGTCCGGTCATTTCCATCGAGTATTCCGAGGGTGTGCCGCTCTGGAAGGTGATCACCTGTTGCCGGACTTCGGCGGTGTCCCAACGGAATCCTTGTACGCGTTCGCCCGCCCGATAAACGGTCATGCCGAAATCGAATAAATCGAGACGGGCGGCGCGATTTCGCCGCCTGCCGCGCCAGATCGCGAGCGCCGCGGGAATTGCCGCGACCAGTCCGATGGCGATGCCGCCGCCGACCGCGCCGACGGTCACGCAGATCACGCCGAGTATGGCGAATCCACCTGCGACGATGGTGAATCCGCGCAACAGGGCGTCGTCGGCTACGGGAACGGGTAGGAAGGTCTGGCGATGCGCGCCGAGTTTCAGATACTCGGACATGAGGTGGATCAACTGGGTCAGCGGGACGGTCCGTCGATCACGGGTCGCGCTCACATCCTGCTCCGTCAAGTTCGGAGTGGCCAATCGTCCCTCCACAAGGCGGCTTCCATCCGCGCGAAAGCGTATGCCACTCGCACATCGGCCGCTACCGCAGCGTCGGGTTTTGTGAATTCGCGGAATTTGCTGCGGTATTGCCCGATCCCGCTGGATCACACCGTCGCGGGTCGCGGTTTCGCGAACGCGCGCAATCCGAGACTGCCTGCCAGCGCGCACAGCGCGATGGTCGCCGATGTCCAGGGCAGCAATGTGCCCGCGCCGCCGCCGAGTATCGCGCCGCCGATCAGCGCACCGATGCCGCCGCCGAGGTAGACGGCCGAGCCGTTGAGCCCGAGTGCCACGGTGGGCGCGTCGGGCGCGATGGCGAAGAGGCGGTGTTGCTGGGGCACCATCGTCATACCGCCGAAGAATCCGGTGACCGTGAGGGCGAGGAAGACCGTCCAGGCACGGTCGGTGGTCGCCGCCAGCGCGCACAGTCCGAACGCGGTGCCGAGCAGGGCGATGGTCATGGTCGGGGCCGGGCCGTAGCGGTCGACCCAGCGGCCGATGAACCCGGTGCCCGCGACCTGTCCGACACCCATCGCGAGCATCAGCCACGCCAGCAGATGCTGCGAGACCGATGGCGCGACCACCACGGGCAGATAGGTCAGCGTGATGAACGTCGCGGTCATGGCGACCGTGGTCACGGCCAGTACGGACAGCACGGGCGTGCGGACCAGCACCCCGAGACGTTCGCGCAATCCGGTGCTCGGCAACGTGACCCGCGGCAGCAGCAGTACGAGGACCGCGGCGACCGCGCCGCCCGCCGCGATCAGCCACAGCACCCCGCGCCAGCCCAGCCAGCGTTCGACGAAGATGCCGATCGGCACACCCGCCACGGTGGAAAGGGTGATGCCGCTGGCGACCACCGACAGCGCCCGTCCGCGGGTGGCGTCGGTGGCGAGGACGCCCGCGACCGCGAAGGCATTGGCCTGGAAGGCGGCCGCGCCGATAGCCGCGACGATGCGGGCGGCGGCCATGACGGCGAAGGTCTCGCCCGCGGCCTGGCCGACCATGCCGAGCACGAACAGCGCGGCGCCGCCGCCGAGTAGCAGGCGTCGGTCCAAGGAGCCGGTGGCCGCGGCGATGAGCGGTGAGGCGATGGCGTATGTCCAGGCGAACATGGTCGTCAGCTGACCCGCGGTGGCGACCGAGACGTGCAGATCGGCGGCGATCAGCGGCAGCATGCCGGTGAGGACGAACAGGTCGGTGCCGAGGACGAAGGTGCCGACGGCAAGGGGGAGGAGCGACCGGGTCAAATTGTTCGATTGTTGTCGAATCATCACAGGATTAGCGTCCGATACAATTCGATGGATGTCAAACGATTGGAGTTCGTGGTGCGCCAACTGCCGCAGCCGAGCGTCGGCGACCTGGATCTGGTCCGGGTGCTGAGCGCCCTCGCCGATCCGGTCCGGCTCGAACTGGTCCGGTCGTTGGCGGGAGTCCGGGAACCACTGAGTTGCGCGGTCGATCACTTCGATGTCGAGGTGACCGCCGCGACGTTGTCGCACCACTGGAAAGTGTTGCGGGACGCCGGGATCACCACCACTTACGTTTCAGGACGCAATCGGCTGATCGAATTACGCGAAGGGGATCTCGAGTCCCGCTTTCCCGGCCTACTCGGCGCGGTGCTCGCCGATACCGCGCGCGCCGCCGAACGTCGGTAGCCCGCCGGCGGATGCGTTCGCCCGCCTCGGATTCGCGCTCGTCGCCGCGCCGCGCGTGGCGCTCGCCTTCGCCGCGACCCCGGCTCGCCCCGCCGTCGATCCCGGATCCCGAACCGACCGGGCGGCCGGTGTGCCGTCGCCGCCCGGCGGGCGCCCATGGGAATTGGGCCGCGTCAGCGGGAAACGGTCGCGAGGACTCGGGTAGAAAAACTCTAGGATTTCCCGGCAAAATCGTTCGTCGGAATCGGGGCGCTCGGTCTGATGCCGTCTAGCTAACATCAGTCACCGTCAAGATCGGCCGGTATCAGCGCACCCCTAAGTGCGGAGACCGGTCGCCCGAATGCCGTTCTGGCGCAATCGAGCCAACTTTCGGCTACATACGCGGTCCGCCGAAGTACGCCCCGAAGGGCCCGATCCATGACAAGTGGATCGAGCGCTTCGGTATTGTCTGGCGCAATGTCACAGGATGCGAATACGGGACGAATGTATGCCGGGCAGCCCGTAGAGGACCGGCAACGTCAGCGGCGTGCGCGTTTTCTGGAATCGGGCCTGACGGTCTTCGCGCGCGACGGCTACGCCAATAGTTCGGTGGGCGCCATCTGCAAGGACGCCGGGCTCTCCTCGCGGCAGTTCTACGAGGAGTTCACCGGACGTGAGTCGCTGCTGCTCGAGCTATACGAGCAGATCGACAAGGAGTCGCGCGAGGCGGTCATCTCGGCACTGGACAAGAAATCCGAGTCGGGTGCGGTCGAACTCATCGACGCCGCCGTGCGCGCCTACGTCCAATCCATCGGCTCGGATCCGCGCAAGGCGCGGGTCGCGCTGGTCGAGGTGGTCGGCGCCGGACCCAAGGTCGAGAAGTACCGGCTCGAACTGCGCCGGGTCTGGGGCTCGCTGCTGGCCAGTGCCGCCGAGGACGCCGCCATGCACGGCGAAATCCCCACCGGCGACTACGACATGCGGGTGCTCGCCATCATCGGCGCGGTCAACTACGTCGTCGACTCCTGGAGCGGATCGGATCCGCGGCCGCCGCTGGACGAGGTCATCGACGTACTGAGCCGGGTGATCATGGGAGCGGTCAAAGCCTGAGTCCCGCGCGAGACGGTAGCGTGCGCGGCATGGAGACTGTTCCCATCCAGGTGCCCGACGGCAGCACCATCCCGGTGCGGTTGATGCAGGCCCGGGGGACGCATCGGCATCCTGTGACGCCGGATGCGCCGCGTCCCGTCGTGGTCGTGATACCGGGTCTCGGTGTCCCGGGCGCCTACTACTCGGTATTCGCGCGCAATCTCGCCGATCGCGGATTCGACGTCGCGATCGGCGAATTGCGCGGCAACGGCGACAGCACGCCGAAACCTGGTCCGGCCAGCGCCTACGGCTACCACGAGTTGGTCTCGGTCGATTTCCCCGCTATCTTCGAGGTCGTGCGCGGTCGCTTCCCGGCCAGTACGCCGTATCTGCTCGGTCACAGCATGGGTGGTCAGCTCGCGGTCATGTACGCCTCGCGCATTCGCGGGCGACTGGGCGGACTGCTGCTCGTCGCCTCCGGCACACCGTATTTCCGCGGGTATCGGGGTGTCTTCGGGCCGGGGATGCTGGTCGGCACCACCGCGGCGACGCTGACCGCGAGCCTCGCGGGTTTCTGGCCCGGCGACCGCATCACCGTCGGCGGATTCGGGCGCCAGTCCAAGGTGTTGGTCTCGGACTGGGCCAGGTTGGCGCGGACCGGGCGCTTCGTCCCCGTCGACGCCGATATCGACTACGAGGAACGCATCGCGAGGCTGAAACTGCCGGTGCTGTCGATCACCGTGGCCGGTGACGAACTGACTCCGCCGGGTTCGGCCGCGCATCTGCTGTCGAAGATGCCCGACGCCGAGGTCACCACCTGGCACCAGCCCGAGGCGCTCGGCCACAACGGCTGGATCACGGACCCGGCGTCGACCGTCGACCGGATCGAGAAGTGGTTGCGGGACAGGTGAACTCCCGCGCCGACCTCACTGCGACTCGGTCCCGTCCATCAGCTGCCGGGTGAAGAACTCGTAGATGAGCGCGGCCTGGAAGGCGGACTGTTTGTTGTCCGCCGCGCCGCCGTGCCCGCCCTCGATGTTCTCGTGGTACCAGACCGGATGTCCGGTCTCCTCCAGCAGCGCCGTCATCTTGCGGGCGTGGCCGGGGTGGACGCGGTCGTCGCGGGTGGAGGTGGTGATCAGAATCGGCGGGTAGGACTTGTCGGTGCGAACATTCTGGTACGGGGAATACTCGGCCAGATACTTCCACTCCTCCGCATTGTCCGGGTCGCCGTATTCGGCTATCCAGGACGCGCCCGCCAGCAGCAGGTGGTAGCGCTTCATGTCGAGCAGCGGCACCTGGCAGACGATCGCGCCGAACAGTTCGGGATAGCGGGTGAGCATGACGCCCATGAGCAGACCGCCGTTGCTGCCGCCCACCGCGCCGAGCTGTTCGGACGTGGTGACGCCGCGAGCGACCAGATCCTTGGCGATCGCGGAGAAGTCCTCGAATGCCTTGTGCCGGTTGGCCTTCAGCGCCGAGGTGTGCCACTGCGGGCCGTACTCGCCGCCGCCGCGGATATTGGTCATCACCCAGGTGCCGCCGCGTTCGAGCCAGCCCATGCCAGAGGCGCCGCTGTAGGAGGGCGTGCGGGAGACCTCGAAACCGCCGTAGCCCGACATGACGGTCGGGCCGGGTGCGCCGCGCCGGTCGCGGTGGCGGATCACGAAATACGGTACGGCGGTGCCGTCGTCGGAGGTGGCGAAGAACTGTTCGGTCTCGATGCCGTCGGCGTCGAAGAAACCCGGCTCCTGCGCCAGCAGTTCGGTCGCGCCGCCGACGGAACTCGTCAGCAATGTGGTCGGGGTGGTGAATCCGCTGGTCGCCAGCATGTACTCGTCACCGCCCTCGAGCGGGTCGAGATTGAGCACGCTCGTCGTCGCCATCGGCGGGGTGTCGGCGAGCGGTTCGCGAGTCCAGCCGTCCGGTCCGGGAGTGACCACGTAGAGCTTGGTCTGCACGTCCTCGAGGGTGATCAGCAGCAGGTGGTTCTCGGTCCAGCCGTATCCGTGCAGTGATGTGTGCGCGTCGGGGGTGAACACGAGCTCGAACTCGCGCTCACCCGCCAGGAACTTCTCGAAATCGGTGGCAAGCAGTGCGCCCGCGGGATGGGTGACGCCGCCGACCTCCCACGGCGACTTCAATCGGACCAGCAGCCAGTCCTTGTACCAGGACTCGCTCGCGTCGGTGGGCGTCTCGAGGCGGCGCAGCGTGCCGTCCTCGGCGATCAGGTACACGTCCTCGTTGTGGAAATCGGTGGCCCGGCCCACGAAGTGCCGTTCGTAGCCGGGGGTACGGTCGTATCCGGCCGAGACCGCCACATCGCTCTTCTCGCCCTCGAAAATCGTTTCCGCGGTGGACAGTTCGGTGCCGCGCCGCCACTTCTTCACGATGCGGGGGTAGCCGGAATCGGTCAGCGAATCCGTACCGAAGTCGGTGCCGACGTAGACGGTGTCGATATCGATCCAGCGCAGTTCGGATTTGGCCTCCGGCAGGTAGAACCCGCTATCGGCGGGTTCGACGAACGCGCGGGTCCCGATGTCGAATTCCCGGATCACCTTGGCGTCGGCGCCGCCGCGCGAGAGGCTGATGAACGCGCGGGACTGCTCGGGCCGCAGCACCGCGGCACCGCCCCACACCCAGTTCTCCTCCTCCGCCGCGGCGAGTGCGTCGACATCGATCAGCACATCCCACTCGGGCGTCGGCGCGGCGTACTCCTCGAAGGTCGTGCGCCGCCACAGTCCGCGCGGGTGTTCGGCGTCACGCCAGAAGTTGTAGAGCCACGGCCCGCGCCTGCCCGGATAGGCGATCTTGGTATCGGTGTCGAGCATGTCCAGAATGCGACGTTCCAGCTCGGCGAACCGGTCGGAGTCGGCGAACCGGCTCACCACCACCTCGTTGTGCGCCCGCGCCCAGTCCAGGCAGCGTTCGTCGGTCACCTGTTCCAGCCACAGGTAGGGATCGGTCGCAATCGGCTCGCTCATGTCAACATTCTCGCCGAGAGGTGACGGTTCGGGTCGGCCGCGCACGGATGCGGGGGCACGCGCGGTGCGGATGCGGCGGCGGCGTTAGGCTCGGTGGCGTGACTTCCCACTACGATGTCGTCGTTCTCGGCGCTGGTCCCGGCGGTTATGTCGCCGCGATCCGCGCCGCTCAACTCGGCCTGCGAACAGCGATTGTCGAGAAGAAATACTGGGGCGGTGTATGCCTGAACGTGGGCTGCATCCCGTCGAAGGCGCTGCTGCGCAACGCCGAGCTGGCCCACATCTTCACCAAGGAGGCCAAGACCTTCGGTATTTCCGGTGAGGCGAGCTTCGACTTCGGCGTCGCGTTCGACCGCAGCCGCAAGGTCGCGGACGGCCGGGTCAAGGGCGTCCACTTCCTGATGAAGAAGAACAAGATCGATGAGTTCGACGGCTCGGGCACCTTCGTCGACCCGAATACGCTCTCGGTCGAGCTGAGCGCGGGCGGTACCGAGACGGTCACGTTCGACAACGTGATCATCGCCACCGGCACCGTCACCAAACTGCTGCCCGGCACCTCGTTGAGTGCCAATGTGGTCACCTACGAGGAGCAGATCCTCACCCGTGACCTGCCCGGATCGATTCTCATCGTCGGCGCGGGCGCGATCGGGATGGAGTTCGGCTACGTCCTGAAGAACTACGGCGTCGACGTTCGCATCGTCGAGTTCCTCGATCGCGCGTTGCCGAACGAGGACGTCGACGTGTCCAAGGAGATCACCAAGCAGTACAAGAAGCTCGGGATCACCATCACCACCGGCGCGGCCGTGCAGTCCATCGATGACAACGGGTCGAAGGTCACGGTGGCGATCAAGGACAACAAGTCCGGGTCGATCGAGACCGTCACCGTGGACAAGGTGCTGCAAGCGGTCGGCTTCGCGCCCCGTGTCGATGGCTACGGCCTGGAGAACACCGGTGTCGCGCTGACCGAGCGCGGCGCGATCGCCATCGACGACAATATGCGCACCAATGTGGCGCACGTCTACGCCATCGGCGACGTCACCGCCAAACTCCAGCTCGCCCACGTCGCGGAGGCGCAGGGCGTGGTGGCGGCGGAGACCATCGCGGGCGCGCCGACGGTCACCCTCGGCGACTACCGCATGATGCCGCGCGCCACCTTCTGCCAGCCGCAGGTCGCCAGCTTCGGTCTCACCGAACAGCAGGCCCGCGACGAGGGCTACGACGTGCGGGTCGCGACCTTCCCGTTCACCGCCAACGGCAAGGCGCACGGCCTCGGCGACCCGACCGGTTTCGTCAAGCTGATCGCCGACGACAAGTACGGCGAACTGCTCGGCGGCCACCTCATCGGCCCGGATGTCTCGGAGCTGCTGCCCGAGCTCACCCTCGCCCAGAAGTGGGATCTGACCGTGAACGAGCTGACCCGCAACGTGCACACCCATCCCACGCTGAGCGAGGCGTTGCAGGAGGCGTTCCACGGCCTGGCCGGCCACATGATCAACTTCTGATCGAATTCGCGACGACGGCGGCGGCACCGGATCGGGTACCGCCGCCGTCGTGTGCCCGGATCCGCTCGGTCGCGCTGCCTGACAGCCTGTAAGCGCGGTTCGCGGTGACGCAGGCCAGGATCCTGCGGTCCTCGACCATCGCCCTGCGGTAGTCCGACCGGTCAGGATGTTCGCCCGCGGCGACGCGGTAGTACACCACCGGGGCGTCGACCGCGGGACGTCGGGTGATTCGGCCCGCGGGGTGAGTTCGGCCTCGCCCTCGATGACGGCGTGGGCGAAGTAGTCGTCGGTGGTGACGTGGATCGAGGCCCAGGGACGCGGCGCGGCGACTATATCTCGTCGCGCTGGATGCGCAACGCCGTGATGGTGGCGGCCAGACCCTCGTATTGATTGGCGAGCAGCACGATCTCGATCAGGGCGCGCTCGTCGTAGTGCCCGGCCAGATCCGCCCAGGCTTCGTCATCGATATCGCGTGTCTCGACGATGCGGTCGACGGCGGTCAGCAGCGCCCGCTGTTTCGGGGTCCACCCGGGGGCGTCGGGACCGGTGCGCAACCGCTCCAGAATCTCGGGGGTGATACCCGCACGCCTGCCGAGGCGAATGTGATGATCGGTCTCGTACTCGCATTCGCGCAGGTGGGCGACCCGCAGGATGACGAGTTCGGATTCGAAACGCGCGAGCCGACCGCCCGGCATGAGTTTGCCCGAATAGTGCAGCCAGCCACGGAACAGACCGCGGGTGCGCCCGAGGGTGCTGAACAGGTGCGCGTCGCCGGTGCCCGCGGCGCGGGAAAGCACCTGCCAGACAGCCCAATTGAGCGGACCGAGTTCCCGGAGCCGTCCGGGGGCGATACGCGGTCGCGACGTCGAAACCATGTCCCTTGCCTCTCGTCGTACGCGGATGGGGAGCGCGGAACCGGTATGCCAGCGTACCCTTTCAGATCGGTACCGGTGCGAAGGCGATATCACGCGGACGGCGCCATGCGTTGGATTCGGTGGGCAGGGGATATTGCGCGATGCTGGTGAAGGTCAGGGACGGAGCCCAGCTCTCCGGTGCCGAAAGGGAATTCGTCGAATGCTTGCGCGCGTACCCGGTGACCTGCCTGGCCGCCGTCGACGTCCACGTCGGTGAGAACGGGACACGCCAGGTCGACGCGGTGCTGTTCACCCCGCGCGGCATCACGGTGATCGAGGTCAAGGGCTTCCGCAGGCGCCAGAGCGGCATCCTCGACGTGACCGGCGAGGACGCCTGGACCATCAGCGACGTCCCCGCCGACTTCGACGACGAATCACGCACCAGTCCGTCGGATCTGCTGGAACAAGCGGTCTTCGTGGTCAGGAACAAACTCGAGCGGGCGCTGATCGATCCCGGCCACGTCTGCGGCGCGGTGCTGCTGGTGCCCTATCGCGGCGTGGTCGTGCGGCCCGCCCGCACCACGCTGCGCCCAGGTCTCGACGTGATCGTCGCCAATGTGCCCGACTCCACCGAACTGCGCCACTACGTCGAGAACTTCTCGGCCGCGGCGCGGGACTGGACCGCCGACCGCGTGGTCGCGGCGACCCAGGCGCTCGGACTCGACGACGGACCCACCCGCAACGAACTCGTCGCCGACGGCTTCGCGGCCGATATGCCGGCTCCACCGCCGCGGGCCGCCGCGGCGGTGCTGCCCCCGCCGCCGCCGAAACCGAAACCGGTTCCGAAACCGTCGACGCGGGGTCAGAGTGTCGGCGCCTGGACCGTGGTGGCGGTGGCGCTGGTCGGCATGCTCGCGGTCGCCGGGGTCGTCGTGGCCGCACTGGTGGCCGACGGCCCGAACGGGGAATCCGACGGTGCGCCCACGACGAGCAGCGTCGATCCGACGCCCGCGCCGACCACTCAACGTTCCGGCGGGTGCTTCCCCTTCGCCACCAACTGCTGAGAACTCAATCACGCATGGCGCGACCGAGTTTGGTCAGGTGCATGGCCTGGCGGGCGCGGGCGAGCACATGGGCGCGCGAGGTGTCGATATGCGCGATGAGTGTGCGCAGGGCCCTATCGGTCTCACCGCGGAGCAGTTGTTCGGCGATCGCGATGTGCTCGCTCGACATGATGGCGATGCGTTCGGCAGTCGGCGGATCCAAGGTGCGCAGCGGACGCACCCGTACACAGACCGCGGTCAGCGCCTCGGCGAGTGCGGTATTGCCCGCCGCCGCGAGCAGGGTGATGTGGAACCGCTCGTCGGCGGTCACCAGTGCGGGTCCGGGTTCGGGCGGTGTATCGCGCAATGTCCGCCACCGCTCCAGTTCCGCGCGCACGGCCGCGAGATCGTGTGCCGGTGCGGATGATTCGGTTTCGATGCCGCCGGAATTGTCGATGACCCGCTGGATCCCCCTGGTCTCCAGGACTATTCGTAATTCGTAGAGGTGATCGAGTTCCTCCAGTCGGGGCCGGTACGGATACAGGCCGTCGGCATGGCGTTCGACGAGTCCGTCGGCTTGGAGCCGGACCAGCGCCTCGCGCACGGGAGTGCGCGAGACGCCGTAGCTCTCGGCGAGACGTTCCTCGCCGAGGCGCTCGGTGGGCACGATCGCTCCCGCGGCGAGATCGCGCCGCAGCCAGTGATACACCCGATCGCTCAACGGGACTCGCCCCCTGCGGGCCACGACCCCGCTCAGATCGCCATCGCCGCGCGGACGTCGGTCTCCGCGCCCGCGCCGCCGGTACCGCTGGAGCTCACCCGGCCCGATCGCAGCACGTAATAGAAATGCGCGGCCTGCAAGGCGAACCCGATGTGCTGCTCGACGAGCAGCACGCTCAGACCGCCCCGGCGGGTCAGATCTATGATGGTGCGCTCGATCTCGGCCACCACCGATGGCTGGATGCCCTCGGTCGGCTCGTCGAGAATGAGCAGTTTCGGCTCGGTGATCAGCGCCCGCGCGATCGCCAACTGCTGACGCTGACCGCCGGAGAGCAGGCCCGCCTTGCGGGTGAGCAGTTCCCGCAGCGCCGGGAACAGCTCGAGCGCTTCGGCGATCAACTGCTTACCGCGTTTGCGGCCGTCCGCGACGACCTGGAGATTCTCGGCTGTGGTCAACTGTGGAAAACTCTGCTGCCCCTGCGGAACATAGGCGATCCCGCGTTTGACCCGCCGCGAGGGCGACATCTTCGTGATGGCTTCCCCGTCGAATCGGATCTCGCCGGACTTGGCGCCGATGAGGCCGACCGCGGCGCGCAACAGGGTGGTCTTGCCCGCGCCGTTGTGGCCCATGACGGCGACCACGCTGTTCTCGGGCACGGTCAGCGTGACACCGTGGATCACCTCGGTCCGGCCGTACCCGGAACGCACATCGATCAGTTCAAGCATCAGCTACCTCCTTCGTCGGGGCGGTCGACTCGTCCTGCAACTCGGTGCCGATCGCGGCGGCGGTGCCGAGATAGACCTCCTGCACCTTGGGATCGGCCTGCACTTGTTCGACGGTGCCCTCGCTGAGCACCCGGCCGCCCGCGAGCACGGTGACCGAGGTGGCGAAGGACCTCATGAAATCCATATCGTGTTCGACCACGACCACCACCCGCTCACCGCCGATGCGGCGCAACAGATTCCCGGTCTCCTCACGCTCCTCGGCGCTCATGCCCGCCACCGGTTCGTCCAGCAGCAGCACCGAGGCGTTCTGCACGAGCAGCATGCCGATCTCGAGCCACTGCTTCTGACCGTGGGCGAGGACGCCCGCGGGTCTGTCACGCAGATCGGCCAGACCGGTCGTCTCGAGCGCTTCCTCGATACTCGGCAGCACCGACCTGCGCTTGCGCAACATGGTCAACGCCGAACGTCGCGCGCCCGCGGCGATATCCAGATTCTGCAACACCGACAACTGTTCGAACACGCTCGCGGTCTGGAAGGTGCGCCCGACGCCGAGTCTGGCGATCTGATGCACCTTCTTGCCGATCAACTGCGCGCCGGATTTCGTCGCCGACCCCGTCGCCGGTACCAGACCGGTGATCGCGTCGATCAGCGTGGTCTTGCCGGCGCCGTTCGGACCGATGAGGAACCGGAGATCACCCTGGAGCACGGTGAGATCCACGTCGGTCACCGCCTTGAAGCCGTCGAAACTGACCGAAAGGCCGCGGACTTCGAGATATTCGCTGTCCATGCCCGC
Source organism: Nocardia arizonensis (assembly GCF_001310275.1). GTDB lineage: Bacteria > Actinomycetota > Actinomycetes > Mycobacteriales > Mycobacteriaceae > Nocardia > Nocardia arizonensis. The sequence continues at coordinate 2,246 of NZ_LGYZ01000046.1, read as the reverse complement.
GTTGCCGCCGGGCCTCGGCTCGTGTGTCGTGGTCATCGCGTGTGCACCTTCTCCTCGGCGACCGGGGTTTGCTCGACTGCTTGCGCCGGTGTCGGCTCCGCAACCGGTTCCGGCGCCGCGGACCTGCCGAATCGACTGTCGTAGAAGCCCTTCAGCAGCGGCCAGACACCGGCGAGACCGGCCGGAATGAATCCCACGACCACGATGAAAAGCACGCCCTGGAGATAGGTCCACTCCGACGGAAACTCCTCCGAAAGCGCCGTCTGCGCCCACGCCACACCGATCGCGCCGAGCACCGGACCCAACAGGGTGGTCCGGCCGCCGATGGCGACGCCGATCAGAAAGGCGATCGACGGGACGACACCGATATCGGCGGGGGAAATGATGCCGACGATCGGGGTGAACAACGCGCCGGCGATACCGGCGAAGAAGGCCGCCACCACATAGGCGACGATCTTCACATTCGCCGGGTCGTAACCCAGGAAGCGCACCCGCTCCTCCTGATCGCGCACCGCCACCAGCAATTCGCCGTACCTGCTGTGCATGAGCTGACGCACGAGCGCGACCACCACCAGCAGCGTGCCCGCCGCGATGAAGAAAAGCATCTGCCTGTTCGCCGGATCGGAGAGCTTGAAACCGAAGAAGGCGCGGAAATCCGACAGACCGGTGAACCCGCCGATGGCCTGCTGACCGGTCAGCAGAATCGCCAGCGCCGCCGCCAGCGCCTGACTCAGAATCGCGAAATACGCGCCCTTGACCCGGCGCTTGAACACGCCGTACCCGAGCACCGCCGCGACCAGACCCGGCAACACCAGAATCCCGATGATCGCCACCGGTGCCGATGCGAAAGGCTGCCAGAACGACGGCAACTCGCGAATCCCCGCGATCTCCATGAACTCCGGCACGTCATTGCCGAGCCGCGTCGCATCCGCCATCTGCATATGCATGGCCATGATGTACGCGCCGACGCCGAAGAATACGCCCTGACCGAGGGTCAGCATTCCGCCGCGACCCCAGGCCAAACCGATACCGGCCGCCACGATCGCGAAACACAGGAACTTCGCCAGCAGATTCAGCCGGAAATCGCTCAGCACCGCGGGCGCCACCGCGAACAGCAGAACCGCCGCGACAGCGAAACCCGCCAACGCGGTCAACGACGAGTGCGCACGCATCCGCCGGGTGAGTGTGGTCATGCCAGACTCCTTGTCCGAACGGTGAACAGGCCCTGCGGTCGGACCTGCAAGAAAACTACGATCACGACGAAGACGATCACCTTCGCGATCGAGGCCGTCGTCGAATACTCGATGAACGAATTCAGCAGGCCGAGCGCGAACGCCGCGATGACCGTGCCCTTGATCTGACCGAGACCGCCGATCACGACCACGAGAAACGCGTCGATCAGATAACTCTGGCCGATCGTCGGACTCGTCGAACCGATCAGCGTCAACGCCACACCGGCCACGCCCGCCAACCCCGAACCGATGAAGAAGGTGCTGATATCGGTGAAACGGCTCGAAACCCCGCTGGTCTCGGCCAGACCGCGATTCTGCACCACCGCCCGAATCCTGCGACCCAGCGGAGTCGTCTTCAACGCCACCGCCAACACCGTCACCGCCACCACGGCCAAGACCAGAATGAACATGCGGGTCTTCGGCACCACCGCGCCGAAAATGGTGACGCCGCCGCTCAACCAGTCCGGGACCAGCACATTCTTCGCGGGCGCGCCGAAGATATCGCGCGCGGCCTGCTGGAGAACCAAACCCACGCCGAAAGTGACCAACAGAGTGTCGAGTGGCCGGTCGTACATCCAGCGGATCAGCCCCATCTCCAACGCCGCCCCCAGCGCGCCGCCGACCAGGAAGCCGACGAACAACGAGACGATCAACGAAACGCCCGTGGACGAAATCACTTTCTGCACAACGTAGGTGGTGTAACAACCGGCCATGATGAACTCGCCGTGCGCCATATTGATCACGCCCATCTGACCGAAGGTCAACGACAGGCCCAGCGCCGCGAGCAAGAGAATCGATCCGAGGCTCAAACCGGTGAAGAGCTGGCCGATCACGACGTCCATATGGACTCCTGTGTCTCTGGCCGCGACTCCGTCGCGGCGGGTTCGCGGCCCCTTGGGTCTCGCGTCCGAGTGGTCGATACTTGCTCCTTCGTCGCATTGTCTCGACCACTCGGACGCGAGACGAACTGTGTCTTTGGCCGTGCCTCCGGCACGGCGGGGTTCGCGGCCCTTG
>NZ_LGYZ01000045.1 GCF_001310275.1 Nocardia arizonensis | reverse complement strand
TCGATACTTGCTCCTTCGTCGCATTGTCTCGACCACTCGGACGCGAGACGGCCGCGAACTGTGTCTTTTGGCCGCGACTTCGTCGCGGCGGGGTTTTCGGGCCTTTGGGTCTCGCGTTCTTGTGGTTGACACTTGCTTCTTCGTCGCTTTGTCTCGGACGCGAGACGGCCGAAAACCGTTGTGGTGACGTTGGTGTCTCGCTTTGCGGAGAACGGCTCGACTACTTTCGGAGGCATGGTGCCCGTGGGTGCGGGGGCCTCTTGTCCCGCGTTCGAGTGGAAGAGCTTTTTCGCCTTTCAGCTCTCCCACTCGAACCGGGACGGGCCGCGGAAACGAAACTGCTTTCGAGACCCGCGAACTCGGGGACTACTTCAGGTTCTTGGCCCAGTCGTAGGACTTCAGGTACGGGTCGGGGGTGATGGGCTTGCCGGAATCCCAGACCGTGTAGATCAGGCCGTCGGGGCGGATCTCGCCGATTCGGGCGGTCTTGGTGATGTGGTGGTTGGAGCCGTCGATGGTGACCTTGCCCTCGGGGGCTTCGAAGCTCACGCCGTCGGCGGCGGCCTGGATATCGGCTACGGCGAAGGAGTTGGCTTTCTCCACCGTGTTCTTCCACAGGTAGACCGAGGCGTAGGCCGCCTCCATCGGGTCCGAGGTGGGCTTGTCGGCGCCGAACGCGGCCTTGTACGCGTCTACGAACGCCTTGTTCTGGGGACTGTCGACGGTCTGGTAGTAGTTCCACGCGGTGAGCTGGCCCGCGATGTTCTGCGCGCCGATGCCCGCGACCTCTTCCTCGGCGATGGACACCGAGACGACCGGCATATCGGCGGCCTTCAGGCCCGCGTTGGTGTATTCGCGGAAGAACGCGACATTGGAATCGCCGTTGAGGGTGTTGAACACCGCGCCCGCCTTGGCGGTGCGGACCTTGTTGATGATTGTGGAGAAATCGGTGGAACCGAGCGGGGTGTAGTCCTCACCCTTTATCTCGATGCCGTTGGCGGCGGCGTACGCCTTGATCTCGCGGTTGGCGGTCTGCGGGAAGACGTAGTCCGAACCGACCAGGTACAGCGAGGTGATGCCCTTCTGCTTGAGGTAGTCAAGGGCGGGGATGATCTGTTGGTTGGTGGTCGCGCCGGTGTAGAAGATGTTCTTGCTGTCCTCGAGGCCCTCGTACTGGACGGGGTAGTAGAGCAGCGAGTTCAGGTTCTCGAATTTGGGCTTCATGGCCTTGCGGCTCGAGGAGGTCCAGCCGCCGAAGACCGCGGCGACGCAGTCGGAGCTGATGAGTTTCTCGGCCTTCTCGGCGAAGGTCTTCGGGTCCGACGCGCCGTCCTCGAGCACGAGGTCGATCTTCTTGCCGAGCACACCGCCCGCGGCGTTGATCTGGTCCACCGCCAGCTTGGTCGAATTGGCGACGGTGACCTCGGAGATGGCCATCGTGCCGGACAGCGAGTGCAACGAGCCGACCTTGATCGTCGGCTTGGATGTGTCGACGCAGGCGGCGGCGTTGGAACCGCCGGTCGAGGCGTCGTCCTTCGCGCCGCAGGCGGTCAGCAACAGGCCGGCGAGCGCCAGTGCGGTTGGGGCGACCAGCACCTTGGTCAGGCGTCCGCGGGGTGAGCGTGTTGCAGGGGAATCTGGCATGGGGCGGGACCCTTCTCACTTCATCAGGTGTCGGCGGCGTTGGCTGCGCCGCGCCGAATACGCCCGCCTTTGCACCGGTCAGACCTGTAGACCGGTGTGTATACAACGGCTGTATTCGTGGTGCGAACGGTAGACGTCTGTTGTTGCGCCGGAATATCTGTCGGTGACGATGCGATTGCCGATGTTTCCGCGATGTGAACGTTTCCGGTTACCCGGCGGTGAACCTCCGTGAGCCCGGGGTTCACCGCCGGTTTCCGTGCCGAGGTCCCTACGGTTGCGTAGCCGAGCGACGGTGCGGCAGGCTTCGTTTATACGATGTCAAAACGCCCATCGAGGAGGTCTGCTGTGAGCCGAGGGCATGCGGCGGGGAGTCACTACAGAGCCAATGTTCGCGATATCGAGTTCAATCTGTTCGAGGTGCTCGAACTGGGCAAACTGCTCGATACCGGCGCCTACGGCGATCTGGATTCCGACACCGTGCGCGAGATGCTCGCGGAGGTGCGGCGGCTGGCCGAGGGCCCGGTCGCCGAATCCTTCGCCGTCGCCGACCGTGAACCGGTCGTCTACGATCCGGCTACGTTTTCGATCTCCGTTCCCGAACCGCTCACCAAGACGATCGAGGCGGTGCGGGAGGGAGACTGGAGCAGGCTCGGGCTACCGGAGGGCATGGGCGGCACGCCCGCGCCCGCCGCCGTGGTCTGGTCGATCAACGAAATGCTGACCTGCGCCAATCCGGCCGCCAGCTTCTTCAATATGGGCCCGGTCATGGCATCGGTGCTCTACAACGTCGGCACCGAGGAACAGCGGCACTGGGCGCGGGCGGGCTACGAACGCGGCTGGCAGGGCACGATGGTGCTGACCGAGCCGGACGCGGGCTCCGATGTAGGGGCGGGCCGCACCAAGGCCATACCCCAGGAGGACGGCACCTGGCATATCGAAGGCGTCAAGCGGTTCATCTCCGGCGCCGATGTCGGCGAGACCGCCGAGAACGTCTTCCATTTGGTGCTGGCCCGCCCGGAGGGCGCCGGGCCGGGCACCAAGGGGTTGTCGCTGTTCTACGTGCCGAAATATCACTTCGATTCCGAGACACTGGAACTCGGCGATCGCAATGGCGTATTCGTCACCGGCGTGGAACACAAGATGGGCCTGAAGTCCTCGCCTACCTGTGAACTCACCTTCGGCGGCACCGACGTTCCGGCCAAGGGCTGGCTGGTCGGCGGCGTGCACAACGGCATCGCGCAGATGTTCCAGGTGATCGAGAACGCGCGCATGGTGGTCGGCATCAAGTCCAGCGGCACCCTGTCCACCGGCTACCTGAACGCGCTCGACTACGCCAAACAGCGGGTGCAGGGCGCCGACCTCACGCGGATGTCGGACAAGTCGGCCCCACGCGTCACCATCACCCACCACCCGGACGTGCGCCGCTCGCTGACCATGCAGAAGGCATACGCCGAGGGGCTGCGCGCCGTATACCTCTACACCGCCGCCCACCAGAACGCCGATGTGGCGCAATTGGTCTCGGGCGCGGATGCCGAACTCGCGCACCGGGTCGACGATCTGCTGCTGCCGATCGTGAAGGGCGTCGGCTCCGAGCGGGCCTACCAATACCTGGCCGAATCCCTTCAGACGCTGGGTGGTTCGGGATATCTCCAGGACTATCCGATCGAGCAGTACATCCGCGACGCCAAGATCGACTCGCTCTACGAGGGCACCACCGCCATCCAGGCGCAGGATTTCTTCTTCCGCAAGATCATCCGGGACAAAGGCGTGGCCCTCGGCCACGTCAGCGCCGAGATCGGGAAATTCCTCGACGCGAACACCGGCCGTTTCACCGCCGAACGCGCCCTGCTGGCCACCGCGGCCGCCGACGTACAGGCCATGGTGACCTCGCTCACCGGTTATCTCATGGCCGCGCAACAGGATTCGGCCGAGCTGTACAAGGTCGGCCTCGGCTCGGTGCGTTTCCTGCTCGCCGTGGGCGACCTGCTCGTCGGCTGGCGACTGCTGGTACAGGCCGAGATCGCCGCGGCGGCGCTGGCCGCCGACGCCACGGAACAGGACCGCCCCTTCTATACCGGCAAGGTCGCCGTCGCGAGCTTCTTCGCCAAGAACGTCCTGCCCCAGCTCACCGCCACCAGGAAGGTGATCGCCGCCCTCGACACCGACATCATGAGCATGGACGAATCGGCCTTCTGACCGGGGACCGACTACTCGGACAGGAGTCTGAGGACCACCGGGCGGGAGAGGGTGCCGTGTACGCGGCGGGCCAATCGGTTGGCGCTCTCGCCCGCGGCGTGCGCTTCGCGCAGGGCCGCGGTGAGTTCGTCGCGGGCGGCGTCGGCGGCGGCTCGGGCCTCGCGTAGTTCGCGGGCGGCGCGGTCGACGGGGTCGCCTGCCGGCTCGGGATCATCGGTCAATGTGTTGACCGATGAGTCGGGGGCGGTGCGGCGCCGCGACGAGGCGCCGCGGGGGCCGATGGCGTCGTTCTGCATGGCGGCGCGGGCGAATTCGCGCAGGAAGTCGCGGGTGGCCTCGGTGTCATCGGCGGCGTCGCCGAGTAGCAGGCGGGTGGTCTGTGGCACGGCCAGACTCCAGTTGGCCAGGCCGCACAGTGCGATGAGCGTGCGACCCGCGAATTCCTCGTCGATATCGAACTGCCGCTGGACGCTGTCGAATTTCTGCACGTAGTGCTCGGCACGCCAGCCGTCGACATCGTGCGCGTCGGCGCCGCGGTGCAGGCCCTCCCACAGCAGCAGGCGCAGCAACTGCGGATTCGCGCGGTGGTAGTCGAACAGGTCGGCGACGTAATCGCCCGGATCGGTCTGTGCGAGCGGGCGAACCACATCGAGGAATTCGCGCATGGTCTCGATGAGAATGACGTCGAAGAGTTTGTCCTTGCTGCCGAACAGGCCGTATATGCGCTCCTTGTTGACACCGGCCGCCTCGGCGATGCGGTCCACCCGCGCGCCCGCGAGTCCGTACTCGGCGAATTCGGCGCGGGCCGCGCGCATCAGCGCCTGTTTGGTGGCGTCGCTGCGCTGGCCCTGCCTCGGCGCCTCGGAATGGCGCGGCGGCTCGCCGCGGCGCGTGCGCGGCGGTGTCGCACCCTGTTCGATACCGGCCGTCATGGAGTGCACTCTACCATCACACTAACCAACTATTTGGTTGACAACCTGGCGAAGCCCGGCCTAGCGTCGTCGCATGGCTATGCCGACACTTCGACCTCGAGCCGCTTCCGTCGCCCTCGGCCACTCGGCTCGGGCGCACACCGGCCGTACGCTGCCCGTCTTCGTCCTCTCCGCACTCCTCGCCACCGGCCAGATGTACATTCCCATCCCGATGTTCGGCGCCATGCAGGCCGACTGGCACGTGGGCTCGGCTGTCATGACGTGGGTCATCAGCGCGTTCGCCTTCGGTTACGCGGGCGGGTTCGTGCTGTTCGGTCCGCTGTCGGACCGCTACGGCCACCGCCGCGTGCTCATCGCGGGCATGCTCACCGCCACAGTGGTCACCCTATTGACCGGCCTGGCTCCCGCCGCCGGGCTCGCCGTCGGCCTGCGGGTGGTCCAGGGCCTGGTCGTCGGGTCGATTCCGCCCGCGATCATGGCCTATGTCGCCACCCGCGTCGCGCCCGGACATCGCGCCGTGGTCACCATGTCCGTGGCCACCTCGTTCCTCGCGGCCACGGTCATCGCCCAGTTGGTCTCCCAGACGGTGGTCGCCGCCTTCCCGTGGCGCACCGTATTCTTCGGCTCCGCCGTGCTTTTCGCGTCGCTGGCCGCGGTTCTGCGCTCGGTCATGATGGACGACGCGCCCACCGGGCGCGACAAACCGCTGCGGTACAGCTACGCCGCGATCCCCGCGGTGCTGCGCATCGGCGCGCTGCTGCCCATGCTGGCCGCGGGCGCGCTGAGTATGGCGGTCATGGTCGGGGTCTACACCGGTATCGAGCTCACCGGACTGGTGCGGGGTTCCGGTGAGCTGCTCGCCCTGCGCGCGGGTGCGCTGCCGGTCATGTTCGCACTCCCGCTGCTGGCCATACCGCTGTCGCGCCTGCCGCGGCACGTCCAGATGGTGCTCGGGGTGCTGGTGGCGGCGATGGCCATGGTCGCGGCCACCTTCGAGGGGGCGCATCCGGCCGCGCTGACGTTCCTGCTGGCGATCCTGGTCGGCGGCCTCGGCGTGATCGCCCCCGCGGTTCTCCAGAGCGCGGGCGAACTGGGCGGCGAATCCCGCGCGGCGGCGTCCTCGGTCGCGATGTTCAGTTTCTATGTGGGAGCCACGATCGGCCCGATCGTCGCCGCGGTCGCCGCGCCGCACGGATTCGCCGTGCTCGCCTGGACATTGGCCGGACTACTGGTGGCGGCGCTGGCGCTGACGCTGCTCGGGGCGCGGCTACTGGGTGCGAAATCCGTTCGGGCCGCGGCCGTCTCGGGCGCCGACGAGATCATTTGAGGACATAGGGCGACACCGAACTGCGGTGTTCGCTGATATCGAGCACCTTGCCGAGGGGCGGGAAGGCGCGCTGCGGACAGTTGGCTCGTTCGCACACGCGGCATCCCGCCCCGATCGGCGTCGCGGTGGCCTCGCCGAGGTCGAGCCCGTCCGCGTAGACGACCCGGCCCGCGTGCCGCAGTTCGCATCCGAGTCCGATGGCGAAGGTCTTGCTCGGCTGGCCGTAACGGGTCGCCCGCCGTTCCACGGTGCGCGCGATCCACAGGTACTTGCGGCCGTCGGGCATCTCGGCGATCTGGGTCATGATCTTGCCCGGATAGGCGAAGGTCTCGTACACGTTCCACAGCGGGCAGGTGCCGCCGCTGGCGGAGAAGTGGAATCCGGTGGCGGACTGGCGCTTGGACATATTGCCCGCACGGTCCACGCGCACGAAGGAGAACGGGACGCCGCGCAGTTTCGGCCGTTGCAGGGTGGACAGGCGATGGCAGATCGTCTCGTAGCTCTGGGTGAAGAAGGCCGAGAGCCGTTCGATGTCGTAGCGGAAGTCCTCGGCGACCTCGTGGAAGTGTGTGTACGGCAGCATCGTGGCCGCCGCGAAATAGTTGGCCAGCCCGAGCATGGCCAGCTTCCGGGTGTCCTCGGACGCGAAATTGCCCTCTTCGACCAGCTTTTCGAGCAGATCGCCGCATTCGAAGTAGGCCAGTTCGGCGGCGAGTTTGAAGGTGCGCTGCCCGCCGGACAGGTGGGGGGAGATCTCGAGCAGCCGGGTCCGCGGATCGTAGCGGTGCAGAACGCCTTCGCCGAGGTCGATGCGCTGGACGATGGACACGTCGTGGGCGCGCAACCGCCGGGCGATCTCGCTGCCCACCTCGCCGCCGTGGAAGCGGATGCGCGCGGTGAGCTCCTCGGCGGCGGTGTCGAGTTCGTGGATGTAGTTCTGCCGCTGGTAGAAGAAGTCGCGCACTTCCTCGTGCGGTTTGCTGATGGTGGCGCTGCCCGCGCCGTCGGCGAAGCGGTCCTCGGTGGCCGCGGCGAGTTGGGCGCTGGTGTTGCGGTAGCGGTTGTGCATGTTGACCAGTGCGCGGGCCATGCTCGGATGCGCGGAGACCATATCGGCGATCTCCTGGGTGTCGGCCTCGATGCCGAGCTCGCGGTCCATGACCACCTCTTGGAGTTCGGCGATGAGGCGGGTGTCGTCCTGGGAGGAGAAGAAGGTCGTGTCGACCCCGAACACCTCGCTGATCCGCAGCAGGACCGGTACCGTGAGCGGTCGGACATCGTGTTCGATCTGGTTGAGGTAACTCGCCGAGATTTCGAGCTTGCTCGCCAGCGCGACCTGGCTCAATCCGCGTTCGGTCCGCAGCTGTCGCAGCCGCGCCCCGACGTAAGTCTTGGCCATCCGTCCAGTTTATGGACGCTTTCACAGCATTGCCAATGAAAAATTAGCAGTGGCGTTGAGCTATATGTCACAGCGCCGGGTTACGGTCGACAGGTGCAGTTCTCGGATGTCGTACAGACTTCGGAGACCGTTCGCGCGACCCGGTCCCGGAAGACGAAGATCGCGGCCATAGCCGCATTGCTTGGCGCCGCCGTGCCCGACGAGCTGGAACCCGTGGTCGCGTGGGTATCCGGCGAGTTGCGGCAGGGCCGCCTCGGCACGGGCTGGCGTACCCTCACCGCACTCGACGGCGCGCCCGCCGCCGCCCCCGCCCTGACCGTCACCGAGGTCGACGCCGCCTTCACCGCGCTGGCCGCCACCTCGGGCGCCGGCTCTACGGCGCGTCGCCGGGAACTGCTGACCTCGCTGTGGAACGCGGCCACCGCCGAGGAGCAGTCCTTCCTGGCGCGGCTGCTGTCGGGAGAGCTGCGCCAGGGCGCGCTGACCGCGGTGGTCAGCGAGGCGGTTGCGGTCGCCGCCGAGGTGCCGCTGGAACTGGTTCGCCGGGCGTACATGCTCTGTGGGCAGCTGCCGCGCACCGCGACGGCCGCGCGCACCGGCGGCGCGGCGGCGCTGGCGGCGTTCCGGCTCGAGGTCGGGCGACCCGTCCGGCCCATGCTGGCCTCGCCCGGCCCGAGTCTGGACGAGGCGCTGGCCGAATTCGCCGGCGAGGTCAGTGTCGAGCACAAACTCGACGGCGCGCGCATCCAGGTGCACCGCGACGGCGACCGGGTCAGCGTCTTCACCCGGACCCTGCGCGACATCACCGCAGGCGTGCCCGAACTCGTCGACCTCGTGCGCGGACTCGACTGCACGAGCGTGGTGCTCGACGGTGAGACCCTCGCGCTCACCGACGCGGGCCGCCCGCGCCCGTTCCAGGAGACCATGAGCCGATTCGCGGTCTTCGATCCGGCGCTGTTGCCGCCGGGCGCCAATCCCACCCGCGAACTGCTGCTACACCCCTACTTCTTCGACTGCCTGCACCTCGACGGCGAGGATCTGCTCGACGCACCGCTGCGCGACCGCCGGATCGCACTCACCAAGGTGGCCAGTGCGCACAGCATCCCCGCGCTCATCGGCCCCGATGCCGAGGCGGCCGCGGAGTACTTCGACGGCGCGCTGGCCGCGGGTCACGAAGGGGTCATGGTCAAGTCGCTCGACGCTCCCTACGCGGCGGGGCGGCGCGGTCGGGCCTGGCAGAAGATCAAGCCGACCCACACCCTGGATCTGGTGGTGCTCGGCGCGGAATGGGGGTACGGCCGCCGCACCGGTTACCTGTCGAATCTGCATCTCGGCGCCCGCGACCCCGTGACCGGCGAGCCGGTGATGGTCGGCAAGACCTTCAAGGGGCTCACCGACGCGCTGTTGCAGTGGCAGACGGCCGAATTCCCGCGCCACGAGCGCTCGCGCGACGAGTACACCGTGTACCTGTGGCCGGAGCTGGTGGTGGAGATCGCACTCGACGGCGTGCAGTTCAGTCCCCGCTATCCGGGCGGGGTCGCGCTGCGTTTCGCCCGGGTGGTGCGGTACCGCCCGGACAAGTCACCCGCCGACGCGGACACCATCGACATGCTGCGCGCCTTGCTGCCGAAGAGCTGAGCCCGGCCGTGCCGTCTACGGTACGGCCAGTTTCTCCACGACGATATGCGGCGCGATACGGGTGCGCGTACAGCGATCGATCTCGCCCGCCACCGGGATCACCTTCGCCGCCGCCGCGGTGGCCACGGCATCGGCGAGTATCGCCCCCCAGTCGGGTTCGGATCGCTCGGACAGTGCGGCGATCACCGCGGCGGCCGCGGAATCGTCGGCCCCGGTGGGGTTTCCGGTTATGGTCGGCGGCGGTACCGCCGACCATCCGCCGGTCGCGGTCACCGCGACCATGCCCTCGATACAGCCGGTCGCGATGACCGCCCGCACCCCGCGTTCGATCAGCGGGTAGGCGGCCTCGACCACAGCGTCGGCGGTGCGCGGCGTCCGGCCGGTGAGACGTTCGACGCCCTCGGCGTTCGGCATGAGGACGACGCCGGGAACATCGGCGGCCAAGCGCAGCGCCTCGCCGTCGACATCGCAGATGGTGGCGACACCCGCCTCGACGGCGGTGCGCGCGATCTGCGCGGGAAGGCCGGGATCGATCCCGCCGGGTAGCGGACCGGAGATCACCAGCCCGTTGATACCCGGCAGCAGCCCGCTCACCCGTACCGACAGTTGTTCGGCGGCATGCGGATTGGAGATCCGCGCACCCGGTTCCCACAGCGCGGTGGCGGTGCCGTCCTCGGATTCGCTGATCACCACCGTGCGGCGCACCCACGGCAGCGCGTGCACGAAGTCGACCGGGAGTTCCAGTTCGGCCGCCGCCGCGAACGCGTGATCGGAGAAGCCGGTGGCCCGCGCGTACTTGCCGAGCTGATTCAGCACGCGCGTGACATTGATGCCCTTGCCGCCGATGCGCTGCTCGACCGAGCGGACTCGATGCGCCCGGCCACGCTCGAACCCCTCGACCCGGTAGGTCATGTCGTAAGCCGGATTCATGGTCACGGTGAGAATCACGTCAACCACTGTCCATGTCTGAGCACCCCGCGCAATCGTAGGTTGTCATCGACTATTACCAGGTCGGCGTACATGCCGGTCCGAAGATCGCCGACTTCGGTCAGCCCGGCGGCGCGCGCGGGAACCGCCGTCGCCGCCGCGACCGCGATGGGCAGCGGCACGTGCGCCGAGTAGACCGTCCACCGCAGGCATTCCAGCAGCGTAGCGGTACCGCCCGCCAGCGCGCCGTCGGGCAGCCGCGCGATTCCCGCCGTGACCCGCACCTCGCGCGGTCCGAGCCGATAGTGTCCGTCCGGCATGCCCGCGGCCCGCATGGCGTCGGTCACCAATGCCACCGCGCCCGGCGCCGCCGCGAAGACCAGCGCGGCGAATCCGGCGTCGACGTGCGCGCCGTCGCCGATGAGTTCCACCACCGCCGATCCGCGCGCGGCCGCCACCAGCGCGGCGGCCACCGGCCCGGGGGCGCGATGGTGCAATGCGGGCATGGCGTTGGCGAGGTGGGTGACGAGTCCGGCCGCGCCCGCGGGCCGCAGCGCGTCGAGGAATCGCGAGTAGTCGGCGTCGGTGTGGCCGAGCGCGATCGTGACCGCGGCATCGGAAAGTTGCTGTGCGACAGCGCCGTAGCCCGGAAGTTCCGGGGCGAGGGTCATCACGCGCAGGTGGCCGCCGCCCGCGTCGAGCAGCCGTTCGGTCAGGTCGGGATCGGGATCGCGGACATATCGGGGGTCCTGAGCGCCGCAGCGGACACCGGACAGATACGGACCCTCGGCGTATATGCCGCCGATGGTTCCCTCGGCGGCGACCTCGCGCAGGCTCGCGATCTGGGCGATCATCTCCTCGGCGGGCGCGGTGAGGATACCGGCCAGCACCGTCGTCGTCCCGTGCGCGGCGTGATACCGCGCCGCCGCCCGTGCCCGATCCGGGTCGACGGTGTCGAAGCCGTGGCCGTGGCCGCCGTGATTGTGGATGTCCACCAGTCCGGGCAGGATCGTCCCGGCGTGCTCGGGCACCGGCGAATCGGGATGTCGGCCAACCCATTCGGCGAAGGCGGCGACGCAGGCGATCCGCTCGCCCTCGATCGTGACGACCCCGTCGTCGAGTTGCCGATCGGCGCGCATCACGCGTCCGCGCACCGCTCGCGGCGCGGCAGTCATCCGGTACCTCCATCCGACCCGTAGACCATCCATCCTTGCCGAACCGTGCGCCGCGGACCGTGAGATCCGGAATTCGGCGCGTCGTGGAATAGGGCCGCGCAGCACCGGCCGCGACGCGGAGAGATTGCGAGATATGTTGTCGCACTTGATGTGAGCGGGACAACAGTGCTTCGCGACGGCTGGTGCGGCGGGGCCGGGCCGGTACCATTTCCCGCGTGGCGCGCGGCGGTGACGAACAGCGGGAGGGACGCAATTACGGCGGACTGACCCGTGACCAGCGGGTGGCGCAGCGGCGGGAGCGTCTGATCGAGGCGGCGCTGGAACTCTACGGAACCCAGGGCTACGCGGCCACGTCGATCGAGCGGCTGTGCGCGGTCGCCAATGTCTCCACCCGCAGCTTCTACGAGGATGTCGGCAGTCGCGAGGCGCTGTTGGTCGCGCTGGTCAACCGCACCACCGCACAGGCGGTGGCGGCCGCGACGGCCGCGCTGGACGCCGTGCGCGAGGAGCCGCTGCGGGTGCGGGTGACGGCGGCATTCCGCGCCTATCTCGCCGTGACCTGCCACGATGTCCGCACCGCGCGAGTGCATTACGTGGAGGTGGTCGGTGTAAGCGATGCCGTCGAGCAGTGGCGCAGGCAGCAGCGCCGACAGCTCTGCGCGCTGCTGGTCGGCGAGGCCGAACGCGCGGTCGCGCGCGGGGAGACCACCGCGCGGCGCTTCGACCTGTTCGCGTTCGCGGTGATCGGCGCGGTGAATTCGCTGGCCCAGGAATTCGGCGATATCGCCGATACCGAGTCGCCTATCACCCTCGACGAAATATGCGAGGAGATCGCCCATTTCGTGAATTCGAGTCTCGCCGCGCACTGAGGTGATCTCAGCAAGGTAGGTACCGGTTTCGCCTGCCGCAGCGGAAGTTGTTGAGCGACACTCCGATTGGGTGCTGGCATGGACGTGGAGTCCCCGGTATATGGGTTCTGACCGGAAAATAGCCGAAGGTGACCAGGCGCGGCGAAGCCACCCGGCGGTGCCGGGTTGGTGTTTTCCGACGTGGTCGTGTCGGGCGGGTGTGGCGGTCAGGCGGCGGGTTCGAGGGTGACGCGATAGCCCATCGCCATCAGTTGTGCGACGTGGTTGCGGGTGCGGCGTTCGGTGTTGACGCGGGTGGTGTGGTAGTCGGCGCCGAGATCGCGGAAGCGCTCGCGGGGGTTGCTGAGCAGGTTCCAGATGATTACCAGGATCGAACGGGCGACCGCGACGAGAGCTTTGAGCTTGCCACGGCGCTTGACCAGGCGCCGGTAGCGTTCGCCGAGGAAGGTGTTCGTTTTCGCGGCCGCTGCGGCGGCTTCGCTGAGCGCTGCTTTCAGATACGGGTTGCCCTTGCCGGACTTGCCCGCACGCTGCACGGGTCCGGACTGGATGGTGCGCGGACACAGTTTCGCCCACGACACCAGGTGCGCGGCGGTCCGGAACCGGGTCATGTCCACACCGATCTCGGCGATGATGGATTGCGCGAGTCCGGGGCTGATGCCGGGAATCTCGTCGAGCCGCTCGACGGCGCTGAGTTCGCCGCCTTCTTCGCCGGATCTGCCCGCGGCGTCGGGGCCGCTGCGGTCATCGGTGCCCGGTTCGGGCTCGATCGCGGCCAGCAGCTCGTCGATGCGGGCGGTGAGCGTGGCGATCTGAGCTGACAGCGCGTCGATCTGGTCGAGCAGCATCCGGGCCAGTTCGCCGTGGTGAGCGTCGAACCTGCCGTCGAGAGCCTCGACCAGATCGGCATGTTTACGTGCCATCCGCCCGCGCGCCAGACCGGCGAGCCGGCGCGGGTCGCGTTCCCCGGCGATCAACGCCTCGATCATGTCGCGCACCGACAGTGTGGCCATGGTCGAGGCCACTGCGGACACCTTGATCGAGGCATCCTCGAGCAGCTTCTCCAACCGCTGCCGATACCGGGTCCGGTCCCGGGTCAGATCGACCCGTAACCGCGTGTAGTCACGCACCTGCCGGATCGGGCCGGCGGCACGAAACTCGGCCGTAACAGGCCCTTCTCGGTGAGCTTGGCCAGCCACACCGCATCGAGCCTGTCGGTCTCGGGTCGCCCCGGCACATTCTTCACCTCCCGGGCGTTGACCAGTTGCACCGGCAACCCCGCCGCCTCCAGCACATAGAACCAGATCCGCCAATAATCCGAGGTCGACTCCACGGTCACCCTCTCGACCCCCGCGGCGAGCAGATCCTCGGCCAGCTCCGCGACCGCGCTGGTCCGTGCCGCCACGTCCCACACCTTGCTGACCCGGCGGCCCGCTCGGCTGGTCGTGCGCACGCACACCTTGCCCGAGTTCTTGGCCACATCGATCGCGCAGACCCGCTCGATCACCAACTCGTGCTCAGCGTCGGCGATCTCTTCCGGCTCCCGCTTCAACTTCGTTGTCCTCCATCGGTCCGAATTCCAGCAGGCGGGCCGCCCGGGGGCCTCGGTACAGGGAATCGAAATTCTGACCGGCGTGCTCGAAGCAACAGTGCGTGACCCTTCCAGGTCGGGCCCCGGCACCAAGCTCACCAACAGGCTGAAAAAACACCCAAGAACTCGACGGCGTCGGCAGGCGACCCGACCCCATTTTCACGCCTGCGAGGCGTCAACCGAAGGGAAACAGGGGAACTCACCACAAGCTCCACTGCCCTGAAGGACTCCACGTGATCGCCTATCATGCCATGCTCGATGTTCCCCGGGAACTGGTCGGGTACGTGTCGCGGCTGCTGGCCGCCGAACGCCGCGCGCGAGGCACTCGCCGGGGCAGTCGGGCGCTGACCTGCTGGAAACAGGCATTGTTCGTGGTGGCGTGGTTCGGCAAGCAGGACGACCTGGCCGTGCTCGGGGCGGGATTCGGTATCAGCCGCGCCACCGCCTACCGCTACCACAGCGAGGGCGTCACCGTGCTCGCCGAGCAGGCCCCGGACCTGCACGAAGCCCTGGCCCGCGCGCACGACGAGGGCCTGGCCTACGTGATCCTCGACGGGAAGATCTTCGACGCCGACCGCAGCGGCGAGCAGACCACCAGTGTGAAGGGCAAGCAGGTCGATCTCTGGTACTCCGGGAAAGCCCACGGGCACGGCGGCAACGTCCAAGCACTTTCTGCGCCAACGGGATTGCCGCTGTGGGTCGGCGATGCCGAGCCCGGCTCGGTGCACGACCTGGTCGCCGCCCGCGAACACGTACTGGCCGCCCTGTACTGGGCCGCGTCGCAG
>NZ_LGYZ01000044.1 GCF_001310275.1 Nocardia arizonensis | reverse complement strand
ACCCATTACGAACACGGCCGAATCAATTGAAACTTGATGAGATCACCTCAGTGTGCAGGTGACGATTGTCGGCCATTCCCTCGGCGGCGGTCTGGCATCACTCGCGTCCTATGCGACCGGATTCCGTGCCGTAACCTTCAATGCCGCGGGTATTCACGACAATCTGATCGTCCTGAATGCAAGTCGATACGGCGAAGTACTCACGACCGACGAGGTCAGGGCGGGATTGGCGACCGGCGACCAGATTCGACGATATGTCGTCGATGGGGAGTTCCTGACCTTTTTGCAGGACAGATATCCGAATCGTATGCCAGACGCATTGGGGCGGCGCATTACCACCGAAGCGGTCCCGGTGCGAGGCTTCGGATACCTGCGGCGAGTAAATCTACATTTCATGGAAGCCGTTTTTCGATCCCTGGACAAATACTACGGAATGGACTGATTTCTCCGGCGCTGTTAAGTTGTCGATCAGGCGGTTCGAAAACGTGACGATCCGTATGCGAGGGTGGAGAGTGCATGAGGGTTCGTGTTCATCGCGGTTCGCGCGGTTTCGGATATTCCAGACCGCGTATCGAAACGCAGGCAAGCGGAGGGGGCCCGAGATGCTGATTCGACTCATGTTCTGGTGTAACGACATATCAGAGTGGAAGGACAAGAAGTTGGCAGCGCCTGCTCGGGTGTTCACCGATACCGATGCCAGGAGGTTGGCGAAGGCGGTCGTGCGGGACGACGCCGTGAAGGTGAAGCGGTTTCTCGATGCGGGTGTCGATGTGAACGTGGTCGGTGAGGACGGGGTGAACCTGCTGCGGTTGGCGATGTTCAACGACAGCCGCAGCGCCTTCGAGACCCTGCTGGAAGCGGGGATCGATACCGGGCATCGCGACGATTCGGGGATGACGGTGCTGCACCGCGCCGCCTCCTACAGCGATCCGTGGTACGTGCGGAAGATGCTGGAGTATCCGGTGGATCTCGACGCGGTGGAACCCGTCGGCCATCACACACCG
Source organism: Nocardia arizonensis (assembly GCF_001310275.1). Lineage (GTDB taxonomy): Bacteria > Actinomycetota > Actinomycetes > Mycobacteriales > Mycobacteriaceae > Nocardia > Nocardia arizonensis. The sequence goes on along the minus strand of NZ_LGYZ01000044.1, from coordinate 1,478 downwards.
TTGATGGACGCGGAATCGAACTACGAGCAGTTCCGCATGTTGCTGGACGCGGGCGCCGATGTGAGTATGAACGATGCTCTGGGTGAGCCTATTCTGCATCGCGTGGCACGTTTGCAGGAGTATCGGGCGGTGCTCGATCTGCTCGAGGTCGGCGCCGATCCCGCACGGAAGAACGACAGGGGAAGGACGTTCCAGGATTACCTTCGCCTGGAGATGGCGAAGGATCGGGATTCGCCGCAGTTGCTGGAGCAGATCACGGACTGGCTGCGCTCCCGCGACATTCCGGTGACCCTCGGCCCAGCGGGCAGCGTCGACCGTCGCGGTGGGGCGGTTCTCGCTGTCGGGAATGTGCGCCGGGACGATGTCTGGGAGCCGGTGTTCCAGATCGACTCGCGACAGTTCGAGCGTCCGATGGAGTTCGCGATCGCGTGCCAGTCGGCTTTGAACGAGATGGACCGCGACGGTATTCCGCTGCGAATCGACCAGAAGGCCTATGCGTTCACCGATGCGGTATTCCAGCTGCCATCGTGGGAAGAGTACCGTCGGCAACTGTCGTAGGGTTGTGCCGGGAATCGCGCTGGTGCTGCATACCTACTGCTGAACCGAAGTCGAAATAGGAGCCCCGATCCACCGTGTGGGTCGGGGCTCTGTCATGAGCGGGTGTCGTCGTATTCGATCGGCGCCTGTGCGAACCGATCTGCGACCCGAGTTGCACAACTGAAGGGGATTTCGGCTGATCGACGTGTGATCGGTGCTGGTCACAGCGTTGCTGGTGGTCGGCATGGGTCACTAACAGGTCGGTAGGATCGCCGGTTGTGGCGTTCATTCGCAAGGTGAGGACCGCGTCCGGGGCAACAGCGGTGCAGATCGCGGAGAAGGACGGCCGCCGTAACAAGATCATCGAACATGTCGGGTCCGCGCATACCGATGCCGAGCTAGTACTCCAGCCGTAGTTCGTGACCAGGCCGTCGGCCTGGTCACGAACTACGGCTGGAGTATTAGGAGCTCCAAACCTGTGCAACTCGGGTCTGAATGGTGGCGGATACCGCTGTCCGCGACGCGCATCAGCGACCGAGATCGAAACCAGCTCTTTCGAACTGAAATCGAGAATCCTGGGCGGGCGGGTACTGTGCGGCGCGCCGGCCGGGGTCGCGCTGGAGGTGTACGCCCTACTGATGACATACGAGGCGCTGCGCGCCGCCATCGCCGATACTGCGTTGGTACAACGGGTTTCACCTCAGACCGAGTAGTTTCAGCCGTGCACACGGCCCGCGACCAACTGATCCACGCGGCCGGAATTCTCGGCACCACCACAACGATCGACATGCCAGGTTGACAACCGAGCAGGAACCGGAACTGCGCGGCCTTGGTGCTTGCGCGCGCTCGAATCATTGTCGAGGGTGTTGTGCGTATATTGCCGTCGACCTGCTGAGCCTTTTTCATCTTCATGCAGCGGCCTGAAGCTCTCGATCGTGGAG
>NZ_LGYZ01000043.1 GCF_001310275.1 Nocardia arizonensis | reverse complement strand
GTGATGCCGCCGCAAAGCGGCGGCATCACGAACTACGGCTGGAGTACTAGACTCTGCGATTAGGAGATCAATCGATTGATGGGGTAGTCGTGGATCCTGTTGCCGTCGTCGTTACCGCTCTCGCCGCTGGCGCTAGCGCAGGTGGGAGTCGAGCTGCTTCAGCCGACGTACGGGTCGCGTACAAGCGACTACGAGCTGCCGTCATAGCATCTATCGGTGACGAGCAATTGGGTGCCGACGTCTTTAAGGATATCGAGCGACACCCAGAGCGAACAGACGTGGTGCTGCTTAAGATTCTTCATGGCCGACGGCATTTGCTCGAAACGGGTATCCTTGATTTCGCCGAACGATTGATCGACTTGCTGGATCGTTCGGGTCGTGTGGGATACGCGATAGGTGTCAGGGGAGTTTCTGGTGTGCAGGTCGGCGATCACAACACTCAGCTCAACACCTTTGATCACAATGGCTGGACAAAGTAGCCGTGGTTGATACGCCTCAATCAACCCGGTCCGATAATGCGATACAGCGGACGACATCACCGTCAAGGAGAGTGCTGGGCTGGCCTGATCAGTTCCAATCGCCGCTCCAATTGGAAGAATCAATGCTTATCTCGGCCGAGTTAGTCGGTGCCTCTCATGTAGATACCTTGAAGATTCGAGCGCGACTTGCATTCTTGCGAGCTGAACGAGGCGGAGCTCATGATGCTGTGATAACCTTGGAGTCGATTATTGATAGATTGTCAGCACAGTGCGGGCACGGGGCGCCGGATGTCATGGAAGCCATGAATCTGTTGGCCTACTGCCGAGGGCAATCTGGCGATGTATCCGGGGCTTTTGTGGATTTTCAGAATTTAGAGATGGAATGCCGTCGGTTGTTTGGCGATGAGCACCCAGATACACTTTTCGCTCGGCACAACTTGGCGTTCTGGCGTGGGCTGGCTGGATATCCACCCGGTGCGGTAGATGATCTGGAAAAATTGTCTAAAGACCAGCAGCGCATTCTCGGCGAAGATGATCCAGAGACGCTGGCGACAAAGGCCGCGCTAGCGCATTGGCTGAACGAAAACAACAATCATGAAAAGGCGGTCGAAGTTTATCGAGACCTTCGAGACGCATATGCCAGAACGCTAGGAGTTTACCATCCGGACGCGATGCGGGTACGAAATAACCTTGCTGACCTGCTCGGCAAGGTGGGAGATGCAATGACTGCCGTGGCGGAGTTCAAAGTGCTACTTGGAGACAGGCGTCGAATACTCGGTCACGACCACCCGGAAACACTGTTGACGCGACAAAACTTGGCTCGCTATTTGGGGCGTTCGGGTCAGAAGGCCCAAGCCGTTCGCGAGCTTGAACAAGCGGTTGTCGACGATACGCGAGTTCTCGGAGCCGATCATCCCTACACAAAGAAAGCATCCGAGAGTCTGCGATACTGGCGCATGCAAAGGAATGGCAATTGACCACCGAACCTGCGACTGTGGAGTCCTATGCGGGTAACCGTACTTTGAGAACCGGAACCCCTCCGAGTTTGCAGAATGTACTCTCGGGTGACGCACTGGAAAGTGTGGCCCGGGCGGATCCAGAAAATATCCAGGAGGTGGCTGCTTCCCAGCTGGCGCTCAGTAACGACTACTATGAGAGTGTCCTTCTACAGGCCCGGCGGAGTTTCTTGGCCGCGATAATATCAGCAGGAGTGGGTCTGGTCTTCTTTGTGGGCGCAGTAGTTTTTTCGATTGTGAGCAAAACTCTGGACGCAGCGGTGGTAAGCTCGCTCGCCGGCGGAATTGTTGAGGTGATAGCTGGACTTAACTTTTGGCTATATGGCAAGACGGCGCTACAGCTCGATGCTTTTCATGTTCGCCTGGAGAAGACGCAACGATATTTGCTCGCGAACAGTGTCAGTGCCAACCTGCCGAGTGATGCACGGTCTCAAGTTATCGCTGATCTAGTTCGAGCGATGGTTGCAGTGCCAGCGAACGTCGATAGTCAAAGTCCTGCCAATACTTAGATATGTCGATTCTATTCGAGACGCATTCCTCACTGGAGCAGGTCGGCAGTATCTCCTGCTACCCGAACACTCACCCCTCACCAGAGCCGCAGTTAATTCTTACGGAATTGATTGACATTTGATATCACGGTCGTGCTCGTTGGCTGACGTCGGCCGCGTATGCGCCCCAGTCCCCGCCAGAAATATGCTGCCATTGAACGGCGACTTTGATGTGGACGCCGAGCATTTTGGCCAAGACCACAGCCGGGATTTCGGTAGCGAGCGTGAACAGCGCGGTCGAACGATCCTGTCGGGGTTGGATTCCGATCCGGTGGAGGCGCTGGGCGATCTGGTCGTCGCCCAGTGGGTGCCCGGGGCGACCTCCCGGGAATAACCAACGGACGGCGTCTGGTGTTCCGATCTTAGCTTTGCCGCGGCGGGTGGTCACGAGTTCACGGACCAGCTCGTCCAGCGGTGTGGGCAGGATGATCGGTGTAGTCCCGAATGTCATTGTGATGGTGTCAGTTTCGGCCCGAATATCATCAACGGTGAGTTGGCTGATGGTGGAGATCCTCTGCGCGTAGAGAACTACCAGAAGCCCGGCGACACGGTCAGCGGTGGATAGTGAGTCGTCATTGAGGAGTCGGCGGGCGTCGGCCCAGCGCTTTTCACTGTCGATTGAACTCATCGGGCCCGTCCAGCGCGTGGTGCCATAGACCAGGCCGTGGGCGTGGCGATGTTGTGTGGACCATCGGACGAAATGACCGGTTTCGTCGCGGTAGCTGGCGGCGGGATCGGTCATCCAGCGTTCGAGGTCGGCCTGAGCGCATGAACTCAGGGTCAGCTCTTGCTCGGCAAGCCAGGTGAGGAAGTTGTCGGCTGCGGTGACGTGACAGCGCAGGTTGAGGTCTTGGAGGCGGGTCGTGTGGTTGTCACCGAGGCGGTCACGCAGACGCCGCAGGTGGTGCCACACCGCGTAGCCGTGCAGGATTCGTCGTTCGGAGGAATCGGTTCGGGCTTGAACTTTCTGGGTGACCCATTTCTGGACGGCGGTGAGCCGTTCATCGCGGGGAGGTTGCGTGCCACTGGCAACGAGAACGCTGCGCAAATGCGCGAGCACCTTGCCCGGGGTCAACTCGTCGAGGATTTCGTGGGTGATACGGCGCTGGTCGCCTCCGATCCGTTCAAGCAGGTCACGGACCTTCGGACGACAGATCCAGGCCGCGGCCACGTCTGGGCGTTCGGCGCTGATCAGCGCGTGGTGGAAAGGGACGAGTTCGGGACGAATCGTGCCGGTGTCGTCGCTGAGGAGATCGCGTGCTTGTTGGTCGAGGACGCATCGCTGGCACGGGCGCGTGCTGAGTTGCCAGGTGATGGTGCAGGTGGGACAGCGGCCCCAGAAGTCCGGATCGGGGTTGGTACATTTCGCGCATAACCCTCTGTGTCAACCTTGGATGAGGCAGGATGTGTCGAGGTAACTTTG
>NZ_LGYZ01000042.1 GCF_001310275.1 Nocardia arizonensis | reverse complement strand
CTCGCCACCCGCGCCCGCCGCAACGCCGAGAACCTCATCATCCTCGGCGGCGACAAACCGGGACGGCGCTGGCGGAATCCGGTGCCGCTGCTCGACGTGGTGCGCAGCGCCGTGGCGGAAAGCCTCGACTACACCAGGATCCGCACCGGACGGGTGCCCGACATCCGCATCGCGGGCAGCGCGGTGGCCGACCTCATCCATCTCATCGCCGAACTCACCGACAACGGGACCGCCTACTCCCCGCCCGAATCTTGGGTGGAGGTCTCGGGACACACGGCGGGCACCGGCGTGGCGATCGAGATCTCCGACCAGGGTCTCGGCATGTCCGACACCGAACTCGCCGAGCGCAACGCGCTGCTGGCCGACCCGCCCGACTTCAGCGTCGCGTCGCTCGCCGGCGACGCGCGCCTCGGCCTGTTCGTGGTGGCCAAGCTTGCCGCCCGCCACGGTGTCACCGTGCGGCTGAGCGAATCCGACTACGGGGGCATCCGAGCCGTCGTGCGCGTGCCGACCACACTGGTCGCGACCGGAGACGAGACCTCCGAACTCGCGCGCCTGCCGGTGCGCGTCCACCTCTCGAACGGCCAGGGAGCAGACAGTGCCACCGCCGAATAGCGCGAGCGCGGCGGTGGCCGCGCGAGTCCGCCGTCCGCGGCTCGCGACGCCCCGTATCGCTGCCGGGCGGCTCCGTCCGGCAAACCGATGTCGTTGCCCAACCAGGTTTTTACTGGATAGGGTGACCCGGGACACAACTGGCTCCTGACCGCCTTCAGATGTCGGCAGTCCGGTTACAAGAAGGCGCAAAGCCCAGAAGTAGGCTCGATTATCGGTGTTTGGCAGCAAATTCCTCCGCACGTTCTCGACCGTTTTCGCACGCGGACAGTCGCGAAGGCCGCTCGGAGTCCGCGTCCGATTGCTGGCCATCGTTCTGATCCCCAGTGTCGCGCTGTTGAGTATCGGTATCGGCGCGGCCGTCTACCTGGTCAAGGACGGACGTAAGGACAAGGACTGGGCCGAGTTCGCCTCGGATACCACCGCGCCCGCGATCAGCATGATCGAAGCGTTCCAGCTGGAGCGCGGAGCGACGCTGCTGTACCTCTCGCAGGTACCGCAGGCCGACGAGCATCTGGCCTCGACCAGGCGCAATTCCGACAGCACCCTGGCCTCGCTACAGCAACAGGGCACCAAGGCCGCCATGCGCCCCGAAATCAACGACGATATGGCGGGCATCCAGCGGCTGTACCAGGCGCTACCCCAACTGCGCGCGGCGGTGGACTCCCGCGCCATGCCGCCGGAACAGGCATTCACCTCTTTCAGCGCCATCATCGACACGATCGTGCATGGCACCCTGATCGGCGCGCGCGTCGCACCGGACGCCCAGATCGCGGTGGATCTCTACCGCGCCGTGCATCCGCTGCGTGCCGCCGAGGCGATTTCCAAATCGGCCACGATCGGCACGACCGCGCTGCTGACCAACCAGTTCACCGCGACACAGCTGTCCGACTTCACCCGCAACGTCGGCGACGCCCGCGGCGAAGTCACCTACGCCGCCGCGGTATTGACCGGCAAGCGGCGCGAACAGCTGGAGGCCATCACCAACAGCGCGACCTATCAACAGCTCTCCGCGATGGAGGACGCCGTCATCCGCCGCGGCGTGGTGATCGGCGAGGAGGCATCGGCCGCGGAGGACGCCCCGAGCGGTCGCTCGTCGACCAATTCGTCGACCGGCGCCACGACGCGACGCGCCAATCAGACGAGTGCGGTCGCGCTGCCGCTCAATGCCGACGACTGGGGCAATGCCGCGGGTCAGGTGCGCACCCAACTGCTGGAGCTCTGGAACGACCAGAGCCGGGACGCGCACCGCGATGCCGAGGCGATCGGCGACAGGAAGGCCTCCGATTCGCTCTACGGCGGTATCGCGGTCGGCGCGCTCACCCTCGTGGCCTTCCTCGCGGCGCTGTTCCTGGCCAACCGCCTGATCGCCCGCATGCGCAGGCTGCGCCGGGAGACCCTCCAGCTCGCCGACGAACGGCTGCCGGGCACCATCCGCACCCTCAGCGACGGCGAGCAGATCGACCAGAACGCCGAGATAGCCCCGCTCGACTTCGGAGGCGACGAGATCGGCCAGATCGCCGACGCCTTCAACCGCGCGCACAGCGCCGCCGTCACCGCGGCCGTC
>NZ_LGYZ01000041.1 GCF_001310275.1 Nocardia arizonensis | reverse complement strand
CCATCGTGACCAGGCCGTCGGCCTGGTCACGAACTACGGCTGGAGTACTAACCGCGGGTCGAGCGCGGCGTCGGTCCGGCGGACGGCGCGGCCGCGAGCGGATCGCTCGCCGATTGCGGGCGAGCACCGGCGGCACACCAAGTTCGCTTGTGGCGCAACCGGATACACTTGATGCGGCGGCGCGGGCGGGAGTGGGTACGGTGAAGCGGTTTCTGATCACGATCTTGACGATCGTCGTGGTGGTATCGACCGTCGATTACGCCCGGTCCGACGATTTCAACGGATTCTTCGTCCTCGCGGGCGTCATCATCGGTTTCCTGCTGCTGCGCGAGCTCATCGGCTAGCGTGCCGATGCCCCGCCGAAGGCGCGGGCGGCGGCGAGTGCTCGGGAGTCGCGCACCGATGAGCGGTGCGACCGGCAGACCCGCGTCCGCATCGTCGCGAACCCGGGCGTGCGCGGCGCGGTCCCGCCACCCAGGTGATCCGACCGCGCTCCGATGCGGCGCCTCGTTCAGAATTCGGGTACCGGTGCGGTGTCGGGATCGGGGAGGGCGAGGGTGCGCTGGCTGGGCAGGAGGGGGACCACGGCGAAGGAACCGGCCACCGCGTCGGCCGGTAGTGCCTGCACGGCGCGGATACCGGGGGCGGTGGCGAGGGTTCTCAGGCGGGGCGGCGCGCCCCGGACCACGAGGCCGACGGCGCAGGCGCAGCCCGCGCGGAGGCGGTGGATGGAGACGGTGAGGGTGCGGCGGTAGCGGTCGTCGGCGGTTACGGTCGTCTGTTCCAGGTCGGCGGTCAGTTGCCAGGCGGCGGCGGTGGCGGATTCCCGGGCCACGGCGTCGCCCGCCGGGAGTTGGACCGCGACGATGGGGGTGCGGACGTCGGGGACGGGAACGCGGTAGACCGCCTGTGCCACGCGGAGGCCACCGGCCATATCCGTAATGCGCGCGGCGGGAATCTCTTCGGTGAACGACACCAGTGCCCAGTGGTCGCCGGTATCGGCGCCTTCCAGCGACTCCCGGGCACGGGCGAGGTAGTCGGCGACCGGCTCACCGGTCTCCGGGCCGAGGCGGTCGGTCGAGATACCCGACGGCACAGGGGGATTCAGCGCGCCGAGGACCGCCGCGCACACCACGATCGCAACGGCGGCGATACCGAATCCGAGGGCGCGGGGGATGCCGCGTGTGAGGAGGCCGTCGTGCACGAGGAGGGCCCCGCGCGCCGCGGCGATCGCGGCCTCCCGGTCGGCATCGGAAACGCCCTGCGCGCCCGCCGTTTCGGGATCGGCGGACCGCTCAGGCATCGCGCAGTACGGTCAGCGCGTGCTTCAGGTCGTCGGGGTATTCGCTGGTGATCTCGAGGTAGCGGCCGTCGGCCGGATGGTGGAACCCGAGTGAACGGGCGTGCAGCCATTGGCGTTGCAGCCCCAGCCGTTCGGCCAGCCGGGGATCGGCGCCGTAGGTGAGGTCACCGCAGCAGGGGTGCCGGATCGCGGAGAAGTGCACCCGGATCTGATGGGTGCGCCCGGTCTCCAGGTGGATGTCGAGCAGGCTCGCGGCCTGGAACGCCTCGACGGTGTCGTAGTGGGTGATGGACGGCCTGCCGTCGGCGGTGACCGCGAACTTCCAGTCGTTGCCGCGCGCGCGGCCGATGGGCGCGTCGATGGTCCCGCTGCTCGGATCGGGATGGCCCTGCACGAGCGCGTGATAGCGCTTGTCGACGGTGCGCTCCTTGAAGGCTCGCTTGAGCACCGTGTAGGCGTGCTCGGACTGCGCGACCACCATGACCCCCGAGGTGCCGACGTCCAGCCGGTGCACGATGCCCTGGCGTTCGTGCGCGCCGGAGGTGGAGATGCGGTAGCCCGCCGCCGCCAGGCCGCCCACCACCGTGGGCCCGGACCAGCCGACCCCGGTGTGCGCGGCCACGCCGACCGGCTTGTCCACCGCGACGATGTCGTCGTCGGCGTAGAGGATCTTCATGCCCTCCACCGGCCGCGCGTCGACGGTCGGTTCGCGCCGCGGCTCCGGGAACTCGACCTCGAGCCACGCGCCCGCGACGAGCCGGTCGGATTTGCCCGCGGCCACGCCGTCGAGTTGCACCGAACCATCGGAGGCGAGTTGCGCGACGGCGGTGCGCGACAGACCGAGCAACCGCGACAGCCCCGCGTCGACCCGCATACCGTCGAGCCCGTCGGGGACGGGCATTGTCCTGGTCTCCCTCATGCGGCGTTCTCCTGCCCGGTGGGTTCGGTGCCGCCGCCTTTCGTATTCGGGGGCTCGTCCGGTGCCTCGGCATCGGCCCGCGCCCTTGGGGGTGCGGCGCGCCGTCCCGACCGTGTGCCGTCGGGCTCGAACCCGAAGACGGTCAACGCGACCAACAGGATCGCGCCGCACACGATCGCCGAGTCGGCGACGTTGAACACCGGCCACCAGCCGATCGCCACGAAGTCGACGACATGGCCCTGCAATGGCCCGGGCGCGCGGAACAGCCGGTCGGTGAGGTTGCCGAGCGCGCCGCCGAGCACCATGCCGAGTCCCACGGCCCACCACAGCGACCGCAGCGTGCTGCCGATGCGGATCACGCCGATGACCACCGCCGCGGCGACCAGCGTCAGCAGCCAGGTCATCCCGGTGGCCATCGAGAAGGCCGCGCCGGGATTGCGCACCAGGGTCAGGCGCGCGAAGTCGCCGATGATCGATACCGGGTCGCCCGGTGTCAGTTTCGCGACGGCGAGGGTCTTGGTCAGCAGATCGAGTCCGTACAGCAGCGCGGCGACGAGCAGCAGGGTCCGCAGCCGCCGCGGCGCGCGGCTCCCGTCGCCATCGACGGCCGGTTCCGCGGGCACGGCGGATTCGCGGTGCGCCGATGATTCGCCGCGCGGTCGCGCGGGCGGCGTCGCGCGCTCGGCGCTGGTGTCCTCGGGTTGCCGGTCCTCACTCACCCGATCATCATCTCTCGAGGCGATCGGGCCGCGACCCGCGCCTCCGGTGCGGGCATGTCATGACCGCTTTCACCGTCGGTGACCGGTATGTCCCAGCCTGCACTCAGGAAGCGGTCGTACGCTGTGCCTGTGACGGTGTTGTCTTCCCCCCACATAGCCCGCATCGCGCGGCCGGGCGCACTACTGGTGATGCTCGCGCTCGGGCTTTCGGCGTTCGGTGTCGGCTGCGGTGACGACTCCGACGCGGCGGTCAGCGTCGACGGCACCGAGCCGCTCGGCATCGGCAAGGAAGTGACCGTGCCGATCTCGGCCGCGGTCGCGACAGTGGTGTCCCCGGGCGCCGAACCGCGGGCCCTGCTGCGGCCACGCTACAGCGCGGGCACCCTCCAGCGGGTCACGCTGCGGACCGACCACAGGATCGAACAGCAGATCAACGACCAACCGGCGCGCGACTTCTCGACACCGGCGCTGACGATTCCGATGACCGCGAGCGCGGGCGTCGACGGTGTCGACCTGACCCTCGGCACGGTGACAACCCCCGATCCGCTGCTGAACAAGGCGCTCACCGCCGCGGGCGGTTCGCACGCCGGATTCGACTTCAGCGACGACGGCGCCATCACCGCCATGCGGATTGCGCCCGCCCCTGAGACCTCCAACAACGCGCGCGCCGCGCTCGAACAGGCCTTCTACCAAGCGGTCTACCGCTCGATCATGTTCCCGGAGCAGCCGATCGGCGAGGGCGCGGTGTGGACGGTGCACCAGGAGGTGGACGGCGGCGTCGCGCTCGACCAGGTCACCACGGCGACCCTCACCGGCGTCGACGGCGACCGGCTGACCATCGCTCTGCACGTCGTGCAGAAGCCGAAGGCGGCGGTGTGGACGCTGCCCAACGGCGCGGGCACCCTCGACATCGACGACTACACCATGGAGGGCACGGGCACCATCACCGTCGATCTCGGCCTGCCGCTTCCGGTGTCGGGCGCGATCACGGTCGGCGGACATCAGGCATACCGCGATCCGCGCAGCGCGAGCAACCTCCAGCAGACGATCACCACGCAGGTCTCGTGGACCGAGTGAGCCGAACGGGGGGCGCGCTGCTCGCCGCGGTGAGCGCCGCGGTGCTGAGCGGATGCGGATCGTCGGATACGACAGCGGCGGACGCGGCCGGCCTGCCGCCGCTGGGACCGGTGGTGGCCGCGGCGCCGACGACGGGCGCGCCGATCACCGAGGCGACGACCCTGCGCGAGCGGCTGCTCGACGACGGCGACCTGCCCGCGGGCATGGTGCAGGCGGCGGCCTCGGATCCGGCTTCGAGCGCGACGGCCGGTCAGGCGCACACCGAACCCGCCGAATGCGGCCGGATATTGCAGCCGCTGGCCCGGCAGCGCCCGGACGCGTCGACCCGAAGCGCTGTCGCGTTCAACGGGCCGAATTTCTCCAGTATCGATATCGATGCCGCGACCTATTCGAACGACAAACTGCCGTCCGCCTTCGCCGATTTCCAGTCGGTCCTGCGCCGGTGCGGAAAATACTCGGGTACCGATGCGGACGAGACCTCGATCGACTACAGGCTCGGAGGGTTGGCGCAACCCTCGGTCGGCGACGCCTCCACCGCCTACCAGTTGCGGCTGACCAGCGAGGGCTTCACGCTGGTGTCGCTGGTCGGGTTGGTGCAGGTGGGCAATACCCTGGTACAGGTCTCGGTGACCGCGCCGGAATCGGTCGATCCGGGCGTGTTGGAGGATGTCACCGCGGCCCAGGTCCGGCGTCTGAGCGCCCCGGCCACACCGTAGCCGATAATCGCCGATCCCCGGCGTCGGAGGAATAGGCTCGAAAGCGGCCGATAGCTGAGATCGCCTCGATCGGAGGACCCCTATGTCCGATGTCAAACCGATTCCCGACGGATATCCGGTGCTGTCACCGGGTTTGGCGGTGGACGGGGCCGCCGCCGCCGCCGACTTCTACAAGACCGTGTTCGGTGCCACCGAACGCATGCGCATGCCGCGGCCCGACGGCAAGATCGCCCACTGCGAACTGCTGCTCGGCGGGTCGGTGCTCATGCTGGGTGACCCGGCGCCCGAAATGGAATTCCTCGACCCCAAGTCGGTCGGCGGCACGCCCGTGAACTTGTACGTCTACGTGCCCGACGTGGACGCCTCCTTCGCGGCGGCGCTGGCGGGCGGGGCACGTGAGCTGTCGCCGCTGACCCTCCAGTTCTACGGTGATCGCAGCGGCGCGTTCGAGGACCCGTGGGGTCATCGCTGGACGGTCGCCACCCATGTCGAGGATGTGCCGCCGGAGGAGATGGACCGGCGCATGGCCGAACTGTTCGGCGACGCCTGACCCGTTCGGCGAGCGGGTCGGGCTCGCCGAACGGAAGACGGAGATCAGCCGCCTACCACCGAATCCCCTTCGACGCGAATCTGCTTCGGGGCGAGCGGACTCTTGGCGGGCCCGGCGACCACGGCGCCGTCGAGTCCGAACTTGCTGCCGTGGCACGGGCAGTTGATGGTGCCGTTGGACACCGCGTTGACCTTGCAGCCCGCGTGCGGGCAGGTGCTGTCGAAGCCCGCGAACACTCCCGCGGTCGGCTGGGTCACCACCATGGTCCCGACGATCACGCCGCCGCCGACCGGTATGTCGGCGGTCTTGGCGATGGCCTCGGTCGCGGCGGCGGGCCGCTGGCCGCCGGAGCCGGTCGGCGTCGCCGTGCCGGTGGTGGGCGCGGGGGCCGGGGCGTTGTCGCCGTAGGTCGAGCAGGCGGTCAGCGCCGCGGCCGCGGCCACCACGCCGGCGGCGCCGACGACGACGGTGCGGCGGTCGATCTCATTTGTCATGGAATGTGCTCCGTTCAGAAGGTGATGCCATTGTTATCGAAGAACCACAGCGCCGAGGTGAGCCAGATGCCAACGAGTCCGGTGAGGACGAGTCCGCCCGCGAGCGGCAGCGTCCAGCCCGGTAGACCTTTGCGGGTGAGCAGCAGCATCTTGGTCACGAAGGCGCCGTAGAAGAAGCAGCCGAACAGCGAATGCCACAGCACCCGCGGTTCGTAGTCCTGGAAGCCGAGCGCGTAGAGGCAGTGCACCGCCACCGGCACGCTGACCAGCACCGCCAGCCGCCCCGCCCACACGTGCGCGGGACCGGTCCAGCGTGCGCCCGCCAGACCCGGGATCCGCCCGTACATGGCCGCCGCCGAGACGAGTTGGCACAGTGCGAGCGCGGTGGCCGCCGTGGCCAGCCAGGTCTTGACCGCGGTCGGACCGGAGAAGCCCGCCACGTTGACGGAGAAGAAGCGCGGATCGTGGGTCTTGGCGTATACGCCGAGCAGGACCGCGACGGCGGCGCCGGTCAGCACCGAGACGGCGATCGCCAGTGCCGGCGCGGCCGGGCGGGCCGCGGTGTTGTCAGCCGACACTGTCACCACCGCCGACCTTGGTGGCCGTGACCTTCTTCCCACCGACCGTCGCGGTGGCGTCGGGTGCGAGAAGCGGTGCGGGCGAAGTGGTTCCGTCGGCGGCGCGCTGCACGCCGGTGACCCGGCCGGAGGAGTCGACGATCCAGCTCTGGCGCACACCGTTGTCGGTGTAGACGTAGAGTCCGGCGGGCGGTGCGACCGGCGCGGCGGTGAATTCCCACCGACCGTCGCCCGCCGCGAGGGTGCCGCGCACACCGCCGCCCGCGGGCGCGCCGTCGAGTTCGGCGCCGTTCTTGCCGGTCAGCCGCAGTGTGCCGTTGGCCGCGGTGCCCTGGAGCCAGGTCTCGACGGCGCCGCCGTCGCAGGCGTACGCGACGGCCTTGTCACCGTCGATGGTGATCTCCAGGGTGAGCGCGCCGCCGGAGCGTCGCGCTATCGTGCCGACGTAGTCGGCCTTGGCCGGGAATCCGGTCGGCGCGGTGTCGGTGGGCGTGACCGGCGCCGCGGTGGCTCCCGGTGCGGCGGTGGTCGATGCCGCGGTGGTCGGTGCGGCGGCCGGCTCGGTCTCCTCGGATATGTTGACGACGAGCAGGGCGAGGCCGAGTACGGCCACCGCGGCGAGCGTGAGCCACGGTCCTAGACGTTTCATGGGTACTCCTCGATGGTCGGCCGTCATCGGTATCCGGCCGGGCGATGTACGGAACCTCGGTCGGGTCCGTATCGCATGTCGAATTGTCAACGGCACAGGGGAAGTGGCGGTTCAATCGAGGTTTCGACATTTTTTCCGTCGGCGTGTCCCTCTCGTGTCGGGATGCCTAGCCTGGACGCGTGACCACTCCTATCACGGCAGTCCACCGTGCGGCGTTGACCGCCGAAACCGACGCGTTGGCCGAACTGATGCGCACCGCCGATCCCGCGACCCCGATCCCCGCCTGTCCCGGCTGGTCGCTGGCCAATCTCGGCACCCACGTCGGGCGCGGCCACCGCTGGGCCGCCGCCATGATCGCCGACCGTGCGACCGGACCGCTCGACTTCCGCGCCGTGCCCGAGGGCGCTATGCCCAAGGACGCCGAGGACGCCGCCCGGTGGCTGTCCGAGAGCGCCGTCGCGGTTCTCGACGCCGTCGACGCCACCGGCGCCGAGGTGCCGATCTGGATCCCGTTCGGCCCCGCCCGCCGCGCCGATTGGTGGATCCGCCGCCGCCTGCACGAGGCGACCGTGCACCGCGCCGACGTCCTGATCGGCCTCGGCCGCACCGTGGATCTGAGCCCCGCACTGGCCTCGGACGGCATCTCCGAATGGCTCGACGTGCTCACCGAGGCATTGCGGACCCGACAGGTCATCGCACTGCCCGACGGCGCGACCATGCACCTGCACGCCACCGACCCCGATCTCGGCACCGACGGCGAATGGACCATCCGCCCGGAGGGGGCGTCCATCGAGTGGGAGCACGGACACGACAAGGGATCGGTCGCCGTGCGCGGCACCGCGGTCGCCCTGTTGCTCGCGCTGCTGCGCCGCATCCCCGCCGATGATCCCGGTCTCGACATCCACGGCGACACCGCCGTACTCGCCCATTGGCTCGAGCACACGCCGTTCTGAGTCGAAGCGTCGTGAGTCGACGCGGTGCGAGCCGCCCGGCCGCGGTTACCGGGGGCGGATCCGCACGGCGATCTCCAACACCACCAGTGCCGCGAGTACCGCGATGATCACTGCGACACCGGAGCGGTCGTCGGCGTGACCGTACTGAACCGCTGCCGCGAATACGAGAATCGAGGTGGAGTAGGCGATGACCCGCTTCACAGCGGCCGATCCGTGGGCAGGTTCAGGAAACTGGGCGCGGCCGGGTCGAGGGCCAGATGCTGCGGTTTGAGTTCGGTCGCCTCCAGCATCGGCCGGAAGGCCAGCGCCTTGGGCGCGTTGCCCGCGAAGACGTCGACGCGCAGCCGATGTCCGGGTCGCAGCACCGCCTGGGTGGGGATGACGGCGATGTCGAGGGCGACGGGTTCACCGGGGACGACCGGTTGGTGGCTCCCCGCGGTGATCGGGTTGTACGGCGCGGTGTAGTCCCCATTGGCCGATCGGGTGCTGGCGGCCTCGTCGACCGCACGCAGCGAGGCGGTGAGTTGGCCCGTGCTCAGCACGGTCGAGGCGCCGTCGGGGGCGACGTCGTTGACCGTGACGCTCCAGTAGCCGTCGGCGGCCTCGTGCACGGCGACGAGGTGGGCGTTGATCGGGCCGGAGATCACCGTGGGAGCGGTGACCGGCGCGCTGGTGAAGGTCAGGGCATTGCGTTCGGCGATACGGGAATCCTTGGCGCAGATGTCGAGGAAGGCCAGCAGGCCCGCCGATCCCTGCGCGGCGTCGCGGGAGCAGACGGTGGACAGTCCCGGGGTGACGGTGAGCGATTCGGCCGATCGCGGCGGCTGCGCGCTCAGCGACCCGTCGTGCACGCTGTCGCGAGTGCTGCCGCTCGGCTCGGGGGTGAGGTAGACGCGGCGATGGGTGACGTCCGGCCGCGGGAAGGCGGGCATGGTGACCCAGTCCCCGCCCTGTTCCCGGACCACCACCGGACCGAATTCGTCGACGCCGTTGTCGATTCCCTTGAGCCAGTAGTCCATCCAGACCCGTTGCAGTACATCCAGTCGCGGCGGCGCGCCGGGCGCGCCGGTGCCCGCGCCGGGATTGGCGTGGTAGGTGTCGCCGATGACCAGCTTCTTCATGGCCTGCCCGGCGGGGACGCGGGCGCTGCCAACGGTCGGCGGCGGATTCGTCGGCCCGGGTGCGGCGACGTTCGCCGCGGGCGGGCGGACGGCGGCGGGTGCGGCGGGTTCGGCCTGCGGTGCGGGTGCGGCCGGCTCGGCCTGCGGTGCGGGTGCGGCGGGCTCGGCCTGCGGTGCGGGTGCGGACGCGGATGCGGGACCCTCGGGTCCGTCGCCGGTGGTCGCGGCGATCGCGGGCGCGGGGGGTGCGGGCGGCGCGGACGCCGCCTCGAGGGGGATGGCGTTGTAGATCTTGGTGGCGCTGTTGGCGAAGATGTCGTGCCAGCCGCCGTAGACGAAGGTCGGCACGGTGATTCGCTCAGGATGTCCGAGCATGCCTCGTCGGAATTCGCTGTTCTCGTCGAGCGCCGCCGCCAGGGTGGGCGGCACGTCATCGAGCGAGGTCGTCGACAGCGCCTGGAACAGCAGATCGTAATTGGTCAGCGGGTCCGACATCCGCTCGTGCAGCCAGGCCCAGTCGAATTCGCCGCGCAGCATGGCGGACACGTCGGGAATCATCTTCGACCGGTTCACCGAATTGAGCCACAGCGGAAGGAAGGTCACGCCGAGTCCGCCGCCGGGCGCGACCACGTCGCGGATGAGATCGCTGCCGGGCACCACCGGGAAGATGGCCTTCAGCGGCGCGGGCGCGTTCTCGGCGGCGCGGAGTTGATTGATGCCCGCGTAGGAGCCGCCGCTCATGCCGACCACCCCGTTGGAGAAGGGCAGGCGGGCGGCCCACTCGACGACCTCGCGGGTGTCGAGTTGTTCGCGCTCGCCGAGGGTGTCCCACGCGCCCTGGGAGAATCCGGTGCCGCGCACGTCGACCACCACCAGGCTGTAGCCGCTGCGCACCAGTTCGCGGTCGACGCCGAGGACGGTCGGCACGGTGCCGCCGTCGAGCGCGTGCAGCAGGTCGCCGAATCCGCTGATCGGCGTGCCCGACAGATTGATCTGCTGGGCGAGTTCGACGCTGAGCCGCTGGAGCAGGGGCAGCGAGGTCGCCGATTCGATCAGGTTCGCCATCAGTTTGGTATAGGGCGTCATGGTGACGATGGTCGGCAGCGGTGTGTTCACCGCGGCGCCGGATTCATCGACCGGCCGGTACACGTTGGCCTTGAGCACGACGCCGTCGCTCATGGTGATCGGCACATCGGAGTCGATGCGGATATCGCCGTAGGGCTGCGGCCCGTCGTGCAGGGCGGTCCACTGTTCCACCGAGGCCACCGCAAGATCGGGGGCGTCGGTTCTGGTCGCGCCGACCGACAGTCCGACGACGGCGAGCACGGCGGCCGCGGCCGCGAGTGTCACGCGAAAAGTCCTGCCCGAACCACATTTCGGCACCACTCGAGCTCCTCCGACTCGCCCTGACGGCCCACGGACACCAGTGACGATAGCAATCGGCTACCGACATCTCGCGCAAATCCGGGCCGCTCAGCGGGCGCCGCGTTGCACGGTGGCGGGGAATCGGCGAATTCCAGGATCAATTCGCGGGCGCGGTCGGGATCGGTGCGCACGAACGAGGCAATGGTGTTGAGCGCGTTGTAGATGAAATGCGGGCTGATCCGAGCCCGCAGCGCGCGTACCTCGGCGCGGTCGAGTCGCGCGCGCGAGGCGTCGAGTTCGGCCAGTTCCACCTGACCGCACACGTATCGCGCGACCTCGGCGACCGCCCCGAGCCGGCCCGGTCCCGGCCGTCCGGCCGTCACGATCCCGAGTACACCGGCCACCCCGCCGTTCTCGATGAGCAGCGGTTGCGCGATCAGCGTGCGCTGTCGTCATCCGGCGATTATCGCGCACGTCGCATTACCCGACGCGCCGGTGATCTTCGCCACCGACACGCCGAAGCCTCCTGGGCCGCCCGGGAGCGGCGCGCGAGCCTTCCTGAAGTTGTCGGAGGGGCGTGCCTAGAATCGCTAGGCCAACCCCCGTCTGAACCTTGGGAGGAAGGACCGTCTTGGCCTCGTCCGGATCGTTCGTTCACCTGCACAACCACACCGAGTACTCCATGCTCGACGGTGCGGCGAAGATTTCGCCCATGTTCGCGGAGGCGAAACGACTGGGGATGAACGCGGTCGGAATGACGGACCACGGCAACATGTACGGTGCGGCCGAGTTCTACCGCTCCGCCGAGAAGGCCGATATGAAGCCGATCATCGGCATCGAGGCGTACATCGCGCCGGGTTCGCGGTTCGACACCAAGCGCGTGCAATGGGGCGATCCCAGCCAGAAGGGCGACGACGTCTCGGGTTCGGGCGCCTACACCCATATGACGATGGTCGCCGAGACCGCGACCGGTCTGCGCAATTTGTTCAAACTGTCGAGCCTGGCCTCCATCGAGGGTCAGCTCGGCAAGTGGGCGCGCATGGACGAGGAGATCATCGCCCAGTACTCCGAAGGCATCATCGCCACCACCGGCTGTCCCTCCGGTGAGGTCCAGACCCGCCTTCGCCTCGGACACGAACGTGAGGCGCTCGAGGCCGCCGCCAAATGGCAGGAGATCTTCGGACCCGAGAATTTCTTCCTCGAGGTGATGGACCACGGTCTGTCCATCGAACGCCGGGTCCGTGAGGGTCTGCTCGATATCAGCAAGAAGTTGGGCATCCCGCCGCTGGCCACCAACGACTGCCATTACGTCACCAAGGACCAGGCCACCAATCACGAAGCGCTGCTGTGCATTCAGACCGGTAAGACCCTCAGCGACCCCACCCGCTTCAAATTCGACGGCGACGGCTACTACCTCAAGTCCGCCGAGGAGATGCGCGCCATCTGGGACGCCGAGGTTCCCGGCGCGTGCGACAACACCGTCTCCATCGGCGAGCGGGTGCAGTCCTACGCCGAAGTGTGGGCCCACCGCGACCGGATGCCGGTCTTCCCGGTGCCCGAGGGTGAGACCGAGGCGAGTTGGTTGCGCAAGGAGGTCGCCCGCGGACTCGATCGCCGCTTCCCCGATGGTGTCCCACGGGAGTACGCCGCGCGCGCCGAGTACGAGATCGGCGTCATTCTGGAGATGGGCTTTCCCGCGTACTTCCTCGTCGTCGGCGATCTCATCAAACACGCACGCGAGGTGGGTATCCGGGTGGGTCCCGGCCGCGGCTCGGCCGCCGGTTCGCTGGTGGCCTACGCGCTGAACATCACCAATATCGACCCGATACCGCACGGTCTGCTGTTCGAGCGCTTCCTCAATCCCGAGCGCGTCTCGATGCCCGATATCGATATCGACTTCGACGATCGCCGCCGCGGCGAGATGGTGCGCTACGCCACCGAGCAGTGGGGCGCCGACAAGGTCGCCCAGGTCATCACCTTCGGCACCATCAAGACCAAGGCCGCGATCAAGGATTCCGCGCGCGTGCTGTTCGGCCAGCCCGGATTCGCCATCGCCGACCAGATCACCAAGGCGCTGCCGCCGCCGATCATGGCCAAGGACATCTCGGTCTCCGGTATCACCGATCCCGATCACGAGCGGTACAAGGAAGCCGCCGAGGTCCGCGAACTCATCAACACCAACCCGGATATCGCCAAGATCTACGAGACGGCGCGCGGCCTGGAGGGTCTGATCCGCAACGCGGGCGTGCACGCCTGCGCGGTGATCATGTCCTCCGAACCGCTCACCGACGCGATCCCGGTGTGGAAACGTCCGCAGGACGGCGCGATCATCACAGGCTGGGACTATCCCTCCTGCGAGGACATCGGCCTGCTCAAGATGGACTTCCTCGGTCTGCGCAACCTGACCGTGCTCGGTGACGCGATCGACAACGCCAAGCTCAACCGCGGCGTCGACGTGGACCTCGACACCCTGCCGCTCACCGATCCGGCCACCTACGCCCTGTTGGCCCGCGGCGACACCCTCGGCGTGTTCCAGCTCGACGGTGGCCCCATGCGCGATCTGCTGCGCCGCATGCAGCCCACCGCCTTCGAGGACATCGTGGCCGTCGGCGCGCTGTACCGCCCCGGCCCGATGGGCATGAACGCGCACAACGATTACGCCGACCGCAAGAACGGTCGCCAAGAGGTCAAGCCGATCCACCCGGAATTGGCCGAGCCACTGAAGGAGATCCTCGGCGAGACCTACGGTCTGATCGTCTACCAGGAACAGATCATGCACGTCGCGCAGAAGGTGGCCGGATATTCGCTCGGTCGAGCCGATATCCTGCGCCGCGCGATGGGTAAGAAGAAGGCCGAGGTGCTGGCCGCGGAGT
Organism: Nocardia arizonensis; assembly: GCF_001310275.1. Taxonomy (GTDB): domain Bacteria; phylum Actinomycetota; class Actinomycetes; order Mycobacteriales; family Mycobacteriaceae; genus Nocardia; species Nocardia arizonensis. The sequence goes on along the minus strand of NZ_LGYZ01000041.1, from coordinate 17,823 downwards.
TCGAGGGCTTCGAAGCCGGTATGCGGGCCAACGGATATTCCAAGGACGCCATCAAGGCGCTGTGGGACACGATTCTCCCGTTCGCCGGATACGCGTTCAACAAATCGCACGCCGCCGCCTACGGCCTGGTCTCCTACTGGACCGCCTATTTCAAGGCGAACTATCCGGCCGAATACATGGCCGCCCTGCTCACCAGCGTCGGCGACGACAAGGACAAGGCCGCGGTCTACCTGTCGGACTGCCGCAGGCTCGGCGTCACGGTCATGCCGCCGGATGTCAACGAATCCGAGTTGAACTTCACCTCGGTCGGCAAGGATGTCCGCTTCGGACTCGGCGCGGTGCGCAATGTCGGCACCAATGTCGTTGCCTCGATCATCGAGGCGCGCAAGGACAAGTCGAAGTTCACCGATTTCTCGGATTATCTGAACAAGATCGACGCCGTCGCCTGCACCAAGAAGGTCACCGAATCCCTCATCAAGGCGGGCGCCTTCGATTCGCTCGGGCATCCGCGCAAGGGTCTGCTGCTCATCCACTCCGATGCCATCGACGCGGTGATGACCACCAAGAAGGCCGAGGCGATCGGGCAGTTCGACCTGTTCGGCGGTATGGACGCCGACGAGTCGGTGTCCTCGGTGTTCAATGTCGCGGTGCCCGACGAGGAGTGGGAGAGCAAGCACAAACTCGCCCTCGAACGGGAGATGCTCGGCCTCTACGTCTCCGGGCATCCGCTCAACGGCGTCGAGCACGTCCTGGCCTCCCAGGTCGACACGCAGATTCCCGCGATCCTGGAAGGCGATGTCAAGGACGGCGCGCAGGTCACCGTCGGCGGCATCCTGGCCTCGGTGAACCGGCGCATCAACAAGAACGGACTGGCCTGGGCATCGGCGCAGCTCGAGGATCTGACCGGTGGCGTGGAGGTGCTGTTCTTCCCGCAGTCCTATCAGGTCTACGGCATGGACGTGGTCGAGGACGCGGTGGTGCTGGTCAAGGCCAGGGTCTCGGTACGCGACGACCGGATCTCGCTGATCGCCAACGATCTCGTCGTCCCCGACCTGTCGACCATCGGTGTCGCCAAACCGCTCGCGGTCACCGTCACCACCCGCATGTGCACCCCCGACAAGATCGGTGAGCTCAAGCGCGTGCTGTCCCGGCATCCGGGCACCTCCGACGTACACGTGCGCCATGTCGGCGCGCGCGACAAGACCACACTGCTCAAACTCGACGACAGTCTGCGGGTGTCACCGTCCTCGGCCCTCATGGGCGATCTGAAGGCGCTGCTCGGCCCGGGATGCCTGGGGGTCTGAGCAAGCCCGGTCAGGCGGAGGCGGCCACGCCGAGGGACAGTGCGCCGAAGACCTTCGGCGTCTCCTCGGCGTAGAAGACGTCGAGGTCGCGTATCTCGAAACCGGCCGCCTCGACGATGCCGCGGATGTCGCGGTCGAGGTGACAGCCGCCCGCGACGGCCTTCTGGACGGGGTTGAGCCGATGCTGCCACACCTGAACCGAGGCGTCGGGCGCGAGGCCGTGCTCGACGAAATGCAGTGTGCCGCCGGGTTTCAGGACCCGGCGCACCTCGCCGAGCGCCGCGGCGACATCGGGGATGGTGCACAGCGTCCACGTGGACAGCGCGGTGTCGAAGCTTCCGTCGTCGAACGGCAGGGATTGGCCGTCCAGACCCGCGCGCTCCACCGGGACCCGGGCCGCGGCGAGCCGGTCGCTCGCGAGGCGCCAGCCGAGATCGGCCGGTTCGACCGCGCTGACCGAGTCCACGGTTCCGGGGTAGAAGGGAACGTTCAGACCTGAACCGAACCCGATCTCCACCACTCGTCCGCGCAGCCCGGCGCAGACCCGCTCGCGCTGCCGATCGTTGGCCCGCATGCCGCACACGACATTGACCAGGCGCGGCACCACTCGATCTCCGTAGAAACTCATCTCACCACTGTGTCAGCATCCGGCGGCAAACGCACGGACACGATCGATATCGCGGGCCGACGTGCGGAATCTCGCGTACCTGGACACACGCGTGAGACCGCTGCGCGGCATCCGGGTCGGCAGGACGAATCGGTCGGCCCGTGCCATGCTGGCCGGATGACTGCCTTCGAGGTGTGGGCTCCGCGAGCGGGGACGGTGCGGCTCGATCTCGAGGGCCGTGCCCATCCCATGACCCGCGCGGCGCACGGCTGGTGGCGCACCGACCTGCCCGCCGCGCCGGGCGCCCGCTACGGCTATCTGCTCGACGACGATCCGACGGTGCTGCCCGATCCGCGCTCACCGCGCCAACCCGACGGCGTGCACGCGCGCTCGGCGGTGCACGAGCTCGATCGCTCGCGGTGGACCGACACGCACTGGACCGGTCGGCCGCTCGCCGGGGCGGTCTACTACGAACTGCATATCGGCGCCTTCACGCCCGAGGGCACCTTCGACGCCGCCGTCGAGCGGCTCGGCCATCTGGTCGACCTCGGCGTCACGGTGGTCGAGGTGATGCCGGTCAATGCCTTCGACGGGGTGCGCAACTGGGGCTACGACGGTGTGCTCTGGTACGCGGTGCACGAACCCTACGGCGGGCCGGACGGCTTGCAGCGATTCGTGAACGCCTGCCACGCAAGGGGTTTGGCCGTCGCGCTGGACGTGGTCTACAACCATCTCGGCCCCTCGGGCAACTACCTGCCGCGCTTCGGCCCGTATCTGACCGACGGCCGCAACACCTGGGGCCGGAGCCTGAATCTGGACGGACCCGATGCCGGTCCGGTCCGCCGCCACGTCATCGACAACGCCCTGCGCTGGCTGCGCGACTTCCATATCGACGCCCTGCGGCTGGACGCCGTGCACGCCCTGGTCGACCGCACCGCCTCCCATATACTCGCCGATCTGGCCGCCGAGACCACCGCGCTGGCCGCTCATCTGCGACGACCGCTCACGCTGATCGCCGAGAGCGATCTCAACGATCCCCGCCTGATCACCCCGCCCGCGGCGGGCGGCTACGGGCTGAGCGGGCAGTGGAACGACGATCTGCACCATGCCGTGCACACCGCGGTCTCCGGCGAGCGGCAGGGCTACTACGCCGATTTCGGGACGATGGCCACGCTGGCGCGGACCCTCACGCACGGGTTCTTCCACGCGGGCACCTATTCCAGTTTTCGCCGCCGTGTCCACGGACGCCCGCTGGATCGGAGTCTGATTCCGGCCTCGGCGCTGCTCGCCTACACCTGCACCCACGACCAGGTCGGCAATCGTGCCGTCGGCGATCGCCCGAGCGCCTATCTCGACGGCGGCCAACTGGCGATCAAGGCCGCGCTCGTGCTGTTCTCCGCCTTCACCCCGATGCTGTTCATGGGTGAGGAGTGGGGGGCGCGCACCCCGTTCCTGTACTTCACCTCCCATACCGATCCGGTGATCGGCGCCGCCACCGCGACCGGGCGCAAGGCGGAATTCGCCGAGCACGGATGGTCCACCGACGACGTGCCCGATCCGCAGGACCCGGCGACCTTCGCGCGCTCGGTCCTCGACTGGACCGAACCCGCGCGCCCTGACCATGCCCGGCTGTTCGCCTGCTACCAGGCATTGCTCGCCCTGCGCCGCGACCGGGCGGAGATCACCGATCCGTGGCTGACCCGCGTCGAGGTCGACTACGACGAGGACGACCGCTGGATCGCCGTGCGGCGCGGTCCGCTGCGGCTGCTGTGCAATCTGTCTCCCGACCCGGTGACGGTCGAGGCGCACGGGAGGGTGGTGCTGGCCTGGGACGAGTCCCCGCCCGATCCGGTCGGCGGGCGCACGGCCCTGGCCGGGCATTCCTTCCTGATCCTCGAGTGACGCAGTGATTCTCGAGTGAAACGAGTGTGCTGTGGGACCTGATCGTTGGCCTCACCAGCAGAAATGGTGATTGCCGATCTATGACGTATGCCATTACCGTTGAAAGATGAGCAACGTGGCTTCATCCGGGGATCTCGTCGAGCTACCCGAAGGGGTGGGCGGCAGCGCCGCCGCCGAGTTCGGTCCATTGGTGCGGGCGTTCGCGCGTGCCTTCGGACGCCGCAAAGGGGCCGGGGCCGCACTGGCGGTCTACCGGCACGGCGAACCCCTGATCGACATCTGGACCGGCAGACATTCCGGATCGACGCCGTGGACCGGGCAGACCGGGTCCATCGTGTTCTCGGCCACCAAGGGGATCACCGCCACCGTCATTCACCGGCTGGCCGATCGCGGACTGCTCGACTACGACGCGCCGGTCGCCGAATACTGGCCGGAATTCGCCGCCAACGGCAAGGGCGCGATCACGGTGGCGCAGGTCATGACCCACCGGGCCGGACTCTCCGGACTCGGCTCGCTCGCCACCGACATCACCGAGATGCTCGACCACCGGCTCATGGAGGAACGGCTCGCCGCCGCGGCGCCCGACCGTCTGCTCGGCGTGCCCACCTATCACGCGCTCACCTACGGATGGCTGCTGGCCGGACTCGCTCGCGCGATCACCGGACGCGGCATGGCCGAGCTGATCCGCGCCGAGGTCGCCGAACCGCTCGGCATCGACGGCATCCACCTCGGCACGCCGCCCGCGGGGGCCGCGATCGATTTCGCCCCGCTGGCGGGCAATCAACTGCGCCTGCTCGCGGGCCCGATCGGCGCCTACCTGATCGGGCGCACCTTCGGATTCCCCGGCGCGCCCGGGGCCGCCGCCCGTGCACTGCTCATGCCGGGCATCGAGGCCATGCTCGAAGGGCACGCCCCGCCCATTCTCGAGACCGAACTCGGCGCGGGCAACGGAGTGTGCACCGCGCGCGGTCTGGCCGCCATGTACACCGCGCTGGCCGATGACGGCGTGGTCGCCGGTCGCCGGTATCTGTCGGCGCGCACCATCGCCGAACTGCGCCGCATTCGCAGCTACCGGGTCGACCACGCGCTGTTCTACTTCCCGATGCTCTGGCATCTTGGCTATCACTCGATGCCCGTGCCCTACGCCCGCGACGGACTCGGCCACATCGGACTCGGCGGTTCCTTCGGCTGGGCCGAACCGCGGCTGGGACTGTCGGTGGGCTTCGTGCACAACCGCATGTCGATACCGCAGATGAGCGTGGATCAGATGGCGGCGGTGTGGCTGCTGCCGCTGCTGATGAGTTGCCTGCGCGGCGCCAAGCGGCCCACCCCCGAGATCACCCGGGAGGCGGCCGCCTAGCGCGGTCTCAGGTCAGGTAGCGGTAGGCGGGCGACCCGGGTTCGAGTCGCTCGCACCGAATTGGCGTGGCGCTCATCCGCTCCAGCAGTGCGGCGAGGCCGTCGCGCGATCCGAGTTCGATGCCGACCAGGGCGGCCCCGGTCTCGCGGTTGTTGCGCTTGACGTATTCGAACAGGGTGATGTCGTCGTCGGGACCGAGCACCTCGTTCAGGAAACGGCGCAGCGCACCGGGCTCCTGGGGGAAGTCCACCAGGAAGTAGTGCTTGAGGCCGCGGTGAACGAGCGAGCGCTCGATGATCTCGCCGTAGCGGGAGACGTCGTTGTTACCGCCGGAGACCAGGCATACCACGGTCGAACCCGGCTCGACCTCGATCTCGTGCAGTGCGGTGACCGTGAGCGCGCCCGCGGGTTCGGCGATGATGCCCTCGTTCTGGTACAGGTCCAGCATCCTGGTGCAGATGGCGCCCTCGTCGACGTGCATCATGCGGAACGAGCCCGCGCCCTCGGGGGAGTCGGTGGCGGTCAGCAGCGGCAGCGAGGCGTGCGAGACCACGCTGCCGCCGAACGCCGCCGCCGCCTGATAGGGCACCGCGCCGATGCGGCGCACCGCGGCGCCGTCGACGAACGGGTCGATCGAGGGCAGTGTCACCGGGCCGCCCGCGACCAGCGCCGCGGTCATGGACGCCGCCCCGGTCGGCTCGACGCCGAGGATGGCCGTCTCCGGCGAGCGTGCCCGCAGGTAGGTGCCGATGCCCGCGAGGCAGCCGCCGCCGCCGACCGGGACGATGACCAGGTCGGGCGCGGCGCCGAGCTGGTCGAGGATCTCGGCGGCGATGGTGCCCTGACCCGCGGCGGTGCGGGTGTCGTCGAAGGGCGGGACCATGGTCGCGCCGGTGCTTTCCACGTCCGCGGCGGCCGCGGCGGCCGCGGCGTCATAGGTTTCGCCGACCGCGATCAGTTCCACGAATTCCCCGCCGTGCGCGCGGATACGATCGCATTTCTGTTTGGGGGTTGTGGTGGGCACGTAGATGCGGCCCTTGATGCCCATGGCCTGACAGGCGAAGGCGACGCCCTGGGCGTGGTTGCCCGCGCTGGCCGCGACCACGCCCGCGGCGCGTTCATTCGGCGTGAGCTGGACGATCAGGTTGTAGGCGCCGCGGAGCTTGTACGAACGGACCGCGGTGAGGTCCTCGCGCTTCAGGTACACCCGGGCGCCGGTCGCCTTCGACAGTCTCGGGTTGAACTGGAGGGGGGTCGGCTCGATGATGTCGGCAATTCGCTTGGCGGCGGCGTCGATCTCGTCCGCGGTCAGCGGCGGACGGGAAGCGGGCATGTCATCGAGTACCTCGAGCGGATTGGACACCCGAAATATGCTGCCACCCGCCACGTCGCGTCGATGCGGCGGGTGGCCGAGACCGCCTCAGCGCGGGGTCAGGACGAACAGGGGTATCTCGCGGGTGGTCTTGGTCTGATAATTGGCGTAGTCGGGCCAGGCGGCCACGGCCCGATCCCACCAGACCGCCTTCTCCTCGCCGAAGACCTCGCGGGCGGTGTAATCCTTGTTCACCGCGCCGTCGCGGAGTTCGACATGCGGTTCGGCCTTGATGTTGTAGTACCAGACGGGGTTCTTCGGCGCGCCGCCGAGCGAGGCGACGACCGCGTACTCCCCGCCGTGCTCGATCCGCATCAGCGGGGTCTTGCGGAGTTTGCCGGTCTTCGCACCCTTGGTGGTGAGCAGGATGATCGGCTTGCCCTGTAGCGTCGCGCTCTCCGTGCCGCCGGAGTTCTCGAATTGCTCGGCCTGCTCGCGGGCCCAGTTCGATGTGCTCGGGGCATATTCTCCTGTGAGTGGCATGTATGCGGCAACGCCTGCCCGTCCCGCGGTGTTCCCGCCCTAATGTTCGGTGGACCGAACTTAGCTGTGCGTATATCCTGAATGGATGGCAGCGGGCTTTCCACATTCGGTCGATATCGCCGGTACCGCGTGGCCGGTCTACAAACTCGAGGCGGTGGCCGTCGGTCTGATCCTGTGCCTCGTGCTGGGGATGATCACGGCCTCCGCGCAGTTCGGCGTGCTCGCGGGTGCGAGTCTCGCGGCGATCCGCTGGGCGCTCGGCGCGATGGCCGCGCACCGGACGCATTCGGCGCGCGCGGGCGAGCGGGCGCTGTCCGCGCACTGACACGCCGGGCCCATCGGCCCACTGCGAGGTCGTGTCCCACCGCGCCTGCGCGGCGCACCGCTACCGGGTGCCTTGGTATTCGGCGATCCACCCGCTCTGTTCGGACCCCGCGCGCCCCGGACGTGTGGCGTGGCTTTCGGATTCGGCTCAGCGCACCAGCAGCGCCACGGGAAGACGGCCGAACAGCGTCGACAAGGTGGCCCGGCCCTGAAAGGACTGCCCGGTGAGCCGATCGGTCCAGTTGCCCGCGGGCAGATCGAGAGTGGTGTCCCCCCAACCGGATTCGACAAGTCCGACACTGTGCCGGGTGGCCGCGACGATTACCTCCGGTGCGGCGCCCGCCCGGCCCCTGGCGTAGGCCACCAGCCGATCGGCGTGATCGCCGAGGGCGAACAGCGGCAGATAGTTGCCGCCGACGAAGCAGTCCGGCCGCTCCCTGCGCAGCCAGAGCGCGTAGGCGACGATCCACATCTTTGCCGCCCCCGAAGTGTCCAATGTCGGTGTGCCGGTGAGGGATTGCAGCATGCCGATGCGCGCGGCGAAGTCCACCGGGCGGCGGTTGTCGGGATCGACGAGCGAGTCCTCCCACAGTTCGCAGCCCTGGTAGACATCCGGTACGCCCGGTCCGCACAGTTGCAGCAGTTTCTGCGCCAGCGAATCCGACCACGCGTGCGGCGCCAGGTCGTGGACGAGATCGCCGAGCTCCGATCCCACCGGTCCGTCGATGACCGCGTCGATCCAGCCGTGCACCGTCGATTCGAACTCGGCGTCGGGTTCCTCCCACGAGGTCCGGGTGCCCGCTTCGCGAATCGCTTTCTCCGCGAATAGGTGCAGGCGTTCGCGCAGACCGGGTACCGAGGAGGCCGGACGCCCGTCGGCGGGCCACACTCCGAACATGTTCTGCAGCAGGAACAGCGCGGTCGCGCCGTCCGGCGGCGGGGTCTGTTCCAGCCAGGACTCCACCGACCGCGCCCAGATGCCCGCCGCCTGTGACAGCACGCCGATGCGCGCTCGCACATCCTCGCCGCGTTTGGTGTCGTGGGTCGACAGTGTCGTCATGGTGGCGGGCCAGCGTTCGGCGCGCTCGGTATTCGCCAGGTGGAATTCGTTGAGCGAGTGCCCGAACCGGGCCGGATTGCCGCCGACCTCCTGGAGCGAGACCAGCCGCGCGCCCTGGTAGAACATGGTGTCCTCGACCGCCTTGGCGGTGATCGCGCCGCACACCTGACCGAAGCGCACGGCCGCCTCGCCCTTGGCCGCCAGCGCCGTCACCAGCACCGACAGCGGCACCGTGAGTTCGCTGTTGCGCTTCTCCACCTCCGCGACCACCGCACCGGTCATGCCCGCCAACGGCGCGTAGTCGGCCCGGTAGACCGGCATGAAGGCCAGCACCTCGATGGTGGCATTGGTCAACGCCAGTGTGTCGAAACTGTCGGCGACCGCGTCGCGTTTGATGGCGGCGACCAGCCGCCGCACCTCGGGAGCCAGAATGCTCTCGGCCACCGCGCGTTTGATCCGGTGCTCGGTCTCTCCGACCCAGGCCCGGTCGCTGCCGTGTCCGGCGAAACGCCGCGACAGCTCGGTGAGCACCTGTTCGCCCTCGGGATCGATGAGCACACCGCCGAGTCCGGCCAGCGCGTCGTAGCCGGTGGTGCCGTCCACCGGCAGTGTCGCGTCCAGCGGTTCGCGATTGGCCAGGATCTTCTCGACCAGCAGCAGCCGCTGTGGTCCGATGACCCGGCGCAGGCGGGCCAGGTAGGAACTCGGATCGGACAGGCCGTCGGGATGGTCGATCCGCACACCGTCGATGAGATCGTGTTCGCACCACGCGGCCAGTTCGCGGTGGCTGATCTCGAAGACCTCGGGATCCTCCTGGCGGATGGCCGCCAGACTGCTCACCGCGAAGAAACGCCGGTAGGTGCACACCCCGGCCTTCCAGCTCACCAGCCGGTAGTGCTGTCTATCGTGGATGCGCAGCGCGTTGTCGCCGTCGGTGCCGGGGGCGATCGGGAAGCGCAGATCGTGCAGCGCCAGCATCGGTTCCGCCCCGGACCGGTCCACGGTGAGCGCGGCGGGATCGTTGTCGTTCTGGAGTACCGGCAGCGCCAGCCGCCCGCCCGCCCCGTTGCCCGAACTCCAGTCGATGTCGAAGAAGTGCTGGAAGCTCGATTCGCGGCCGTTGCGCAGCACATCCCACCACCACGGGTTCTGCCGTGGATCGGCCACACCCACGTGATTGGGCACCAGGTCGACGATCAATCCCATGCCGCGGCTGCGCACCTCGTCCGAGAGCGCCTTGAGTCCGGCGGGGCCGCCGAGTGCGGCGGCGACGGTGGTGGGGTCGACCACGTCGTAACCGTGCGTCGAGCCGTGCGTCGCGGTCAGGATCGGTGACAGGTACAGATGCGAGATACCCAGTTGCTGAAGGTATTCCGCGATCGTACGGGCGTCGGCGAAGGTCAGCGTGTCCGGTCGCAGCTGCAATCGGTAGGTGCTGCGTACCGCGGTGGTCCGCGCTCTGGTCTCGGTTTCACCCAATGGATCGCGGTCGCGGCGGGTCACGTGTGATGCGGTCATGAGCGTGGCGGTTGGACGGTGCAGTGCAGGACGAGTAGGCAGCGATCCGGCACGGGCACGGTGGCCGCGGCGGGGTAGGTGGCCTCGGAACGGCCGTCGGGCATCGAACAGTCCAGTGCCACGACCCATTCCGCGCCGTAGTCGATATCGGGCAGGACGAAGTCGATGCCGGAATCGTGCGCGTTGAAGCACAGCAGGAACGAGTCGTCGGTGATGCGCTCGCCGCGGGGACCGGGCTCGGGGATGCCGAGGCCGTTCAGGTAGACGGCCAGCGACTTGCCGAAACCGCTGTCCCAATCGGCGGGGGTCATCTCCTCACCCGCGGGCGTCAGCCAGGCGATGTCGTGCGCCTGGTCCCTGGGTCGGATCGGGCGGCCCGCGAAGAAGCGGCGACGCCGGAACACCGGGTGGGCGGTGCGCAGCGCGATTACGGTGCGGGTGAACTCGAGCAGGTCGGCGTTCTTGTGCACGAGTGACCAGTCCATCCAGGACAGTTCCGAATCCTGGCAGTAGACATTGTTGTTGCCCAGTTGGGTGCGTCCCATCTCGTCGCCGTGCGCCAGCATCGGCGTGCCTTGCGACAGCATCAGTGTCGCCATCAGATTCCGGGACTGCTTGGCGCGCAACGCGAGAATGTCGGTATCGTCGGTCGGACCCTCGACACCGCAGTTCCAGGACCGGTTGTGGCTCTCGCCGTCGCGGTTGTCCTCGCCATTGGCCTGATTGTGTTTCTCGTTGTAGGACACCAGATCCCGCAGCGTGAAACCGTCGTGTGCGGTGATGAAGTTGATACTCGCGCTCGGGCGGCGGCCGGTGGCCTCGTACAGATCCGAGGAACCGGTGAGGCGGGAGGCGAATTCACCGAGTGTCGCCGGTTCGCCGCGCCAGTAGTCCCGGACGGTGTCGCGGTATTTGCCGTTCCACTCGGTCCACTGGCCGGGGAAGTTGCCGACCTGGTAGCCGCCCTCGCCGACATCCCACGGTTCGGCGATCAGCTTGACCTGGCTGACCACCGGATCCTGCTGTACGAGATCGAAGAACGTGGACAGTTTGTCCACGTCGTGCAGTTCGCGGGCCAGGGTGGCGGCCAGGTCGAAGCGGAACCCGTCGACGTGCATGTCCAGAATCCAGTACCGCAGGGAATCCATGATCAGTTGCAGCGTGTGTGGATGCCGGACGTTGAGGCTGTTGCCGGTGCCGGTGTAGTCCATGTACTTCGACGGGTCCTGGTCGACCAGCCGGTAGTAGGCGGCATTGTCGATGCCGCGGAAGGCGATGGTCGGCCCGAGATGATTGCCCTCGGCGGTGTGGTTGTAGACCACGTCGAGGATCACCTCGATGCCCTCGGCGTGCAGTGCCCGCACCATGGCCTTGAATTCGGTGACCGCGGCGCCGCCGCGCGGACTGGCGGCATAACCGTTGTGCGGGGCCAGATAGCCGAAACTGTTGTAGCCCCAGTAGTTTCGCAGGCCCTGACCGAGCAGGACCTGGTCGTGCAGGAACTGGTGCACCGGCATGAGCTCGATGGCGGTGATGCCAAGCCCCTTCAGATGGTCGATGATCGCCGGATGCGCGATGCCGGCGTAGGTGCCGCGCAATTCCTCCGGGATGTCGGGATGCGTCATCGTCATACCCTTGACGTGCGCCTCGTAGATCACCGTCTCGTGGTAGGGCCGGTTCGGCGGCCGGTCCGCGCCCCAGTCGAAGAATGGGTTGATCACCACGCCGGTCATGGTGTGCCCCAACGAATCCAGGCCGAAAGTGTAGAGCGAGGGGTCGTCGTCGAATTCGCCGTCGAACGCCTTGCCGTACGGATCGAGCAGCAATTTGCTCGGGTCGCAACGCAATCCCCGCTCCGGGGCGTACGGACCGTGCACCCGGAATCCGTAGCGCTGTCCGGGACCGATCGTCGGCAGATAGGCGTGCCAGACGTGAGTGTCGACCTCCTCGAGGGCGATTCGGGTCTCGCCGCCCTCGCGCCCGATCAGGCACAGGTCGACCGCTTCGGCCACCTCGGAGAACACCGAGAAATTGGTTCCGGCGCCGTCGTAGGTAGCGCCCAGCGGATAGGGGTTGCCCGGCCACACACCGAGTGGTGTCAGGTCACCGGGCGCTGAGTCGGGCTCTGGCATAGGAACGACACTAGCGGCACCGGCGCGATCGCTCTCGCGGGTGGGCGCGACCGAATGCGTCCGTGCAGGTCAGGGCGCGATGGGGGTCGTGTGACCGGTGGCAGGCACGGCGGTCCGCGCGGTCACAGCGCACGCCGCCAGGTCTGGCCGAGCAGATCGTGGCCGAAGCTGCGATGCGGACTCGATTCCACCAGTTCGAATCCGTGCCGCTGATAGATGCGGCGGGCCGAGGTGAGCACGTCGTTGGTCCACAGCACCATCTCGCGGTATCCGGCTTCGGCGGCGAAGCGCACGCACCGCCGCACCAGCGCGGTCCCGACGCCGTGACCGCGCGCGCTCGGTTCCACCAGCAGCAGTCGCAGCCGGGCCACCGTGTCGGTCTCGGCCACACAGAAGACACTGCCGACCGGCGCGCCGTCGATCTCGGCTATCCACGCCCGTTCCCTGCGCTCGTCGCGATCGTGCAGGAAATCGGCCACGATCCGCGCGACCAGTGCCTCGTAATCGGCGTTCCAACCGTATTCGCGCGCGTACAGCGCGGCATTGCGCCCGACGACCCAGCCGTAGTCGCCCGCCCGCGGCTCCCGGAGTACGGGTTCGCCGCGCCGCGCCCCGTCGTCGAGTATCCGGTGGATGGTCCGCATCGCCGCCAGCAGTTCGGCGCGTTCGTCCGCCGGATGCGGCGCGAGCAGGGCGGCGACATCCGCGCCCGAGCGCCGGTCCAGTTCGGCGAATTCGGCGCGGCCGCGATCGGTGAGCCGGACCTCCTGGCGGCGGGCATCGGATTCGCGGCGACGACATTCGATCAGCCCGCGCCGCTCGAATCGGCGCAGTATACGGCTGAGATAGCCGGGGTCGAGGTCCAGCGTCCGCCGCAGCCGGGCGGTTTCGGTGAAATCCGCGGCCGCGAGTTCGAAGAGGACACGCGCGTCGGTGAGGGAGTACTCGGTATCGTGCAGACCTTCTCCCAGTACCCCGATGACCTTGGTGTACTGCCGGTTGAACCGCCGGACCGTGGCGATGTCGCCGGGTGCGACGGCGGTGGGCGTCTCGCGGTGTCGGTGCACGATGTCCCCTATTCTTTGACTGAGTCAAAGAATAGGCCAGGCCCGTGCGGCGCGGGGAGCCTTTCGGCGGATCGGCCGCCCGCGCCGGATGGTAACTTGAACGTCGTTCAAGTCGGGCCGGATGTCGGCTCGATCGATCGATTCGACGAGGACAGCCGTGGTACCTACCCCGGACCGGCGCGCCGCCGCGCTCACCGCCGCCGAGATCACCGCCATCGACGCCGCGCACGTCTGGCATCCCTACGGCGGCTTCCCGGCCGCCACCGACCCGCTGGTCGTCGTCGAGGCCGCGGGCACCCGGCTGACCCTCGCCGACGGGCGGCAACTGGTCGACGGTATGAGTTCTTGGTGGGCCGCGGTGCACGGCTACCGCCATCCGAGACTGGATGCGGCACTGCTGGAGCAGTCGCGGCGCATGAGCCACGTGATGTTCGGCGGACTGACCCACGAGCCCGCCGCCCGGCTGGCGCGGCTGCTGGTCGAGCACACCCCGGCCGGACTGGACAAGGTCTTCCTGTGCGATTCGGGATCGGTGTCGGTCGAGGTCGCGGTGAAGATGTGTCTGCAATACTGGCGCGCCCGCGGCCTACCGGGTAAGCGCCGACTGCTGACCTGGCGCGGCGGCTATCACGGCGACACCTTCACACCCATGAGCGTGTGCGATCCCGAGGGCGGCATGCACGCGTTGTGGACCGATGTCCTGGCCGAGCAGGTCTTCGTCCCCGCCCCGCCGCGCGATCACCGTCGCGACTACGTCGCCGAGGTGGCGCGCACGGTGGCCGAGCACGCCGACGAACTGGCCGCGATCATCGTGGAGCCGGTCGTGCAGGGCGCGGGCGGTATGCGCTGGCACGATCCCCGCTATCTCACCGACCTGCGCGCCCTGTGCGACGCGCACGACATCCTGCTGGTCTTCGACGAGATCGCCACCGGTTTCGGGCGCACGGGGGAGTTCTTCGCCGCCGACCACGCCGGTGTCGCGCCGGATGTCATGTGCGTCGGCAAGGCCATAACCGGCGGCTATCTCACCCTCGCCGCGACCCTGTGCACCGAATCCCTCGCCGCGACCATCAGCGCCGCGCACGGCGGACTCATGCATGGGCCGACCTTCATGGGGAATCCGCTGGCCTGCGCCGTGGCCGTCGCCTCGATCGAATTGCTGTCGGACGGCGACTGGCGCGGTGCGGTGCGGCGGATCGAATCGGAGCTGACCGATGGCCTCGCACCCGCTCGCGACCTGCCAGGCGTGGTCGACGTGCGGGTGCTCGGCGCGATCGGCGTGATCGAGACGGCCGCGCCGGTCGACATGCGCCGCGCCACCGATGCCGCGGTGGCGGCGGGCGCGTGGCTGCGGCCGTTCCGCAATCTCGTCTACTGCATGCCGCCGTTCATCAGCGACAGCGCCGATATCGCGACCATCACCGCGGCGATGGTCTCGGCGGCGGCGAGTTGAGCGACGCTCAGGCGATCCACGGGGGCAGTACCGGCTCCGCGCCGCCAGGAGTCCGGGCCATCGCGCCCGCCGGCGCGGCGACGATGGCGGTGAAGCCACTGTCGCCGCCGGAGATCTGGCGCCACCGATCGGCGTGCAGGACGACGGTGTCCCCCTCGGCCGCGGTGAGTTCGGTGTCGTCGAGGTCCACGGTGATGCGGCCGTGCACCACGGTCCAGATCTGGTCGGCGTCGATGGCGTGCCGCGGTCCCGAGGCGCCGGGCCCGACCTCCACGCGCCAGAGTGCGAGTCCGGCCTCGCCTTGCGTGGGGGATGCGAGGGTGGTCATGACGCCGCCGGGGGTTTCGGTGCGTCGGGTTTCGGTGTGGCGGATGACGGTCATGGTCCCGAGGTCTCCTAAGATCGACAACTATATTGTCTATATGGTTAATGAGGTTGTCTATCATGTCAAGTGACTCCGGCGGCTACGAGCTGCCGCTGCGACTGCTGCTCGGCTTCCGCGTCATCATCGACGAGGTGCACGCGGAACTGGCCGAATGCGGCCACCCCGAGCTGCGGCCACTGCACGGCTTCGTCTTCCAGGCGATCGGCCGGACGCCGGGAGGTTGTACCGCCGCCGATCTCGGCCGGGCGCTGGGTGTGTCGAAACAGGCCGCGGGTAAACACATCGACACCCTCGAACGGCTCGGCTATCTGCGCCGCGGCCACGATCCGGCCGACGCCAGGCGCAAGGTCTACACCCTCACCGACCGTGCCGTCGACGCGCTGGTGATCTCGGAGCGCACCTTCGACCGGGTCCACCGGCACTGGGCGCGGCGACTCGGCGCCGATCGGCTCGACGCGCTCGAACGCGATCTGCGCGCGGTCACACCGGCTGAACTGTTCCGCTTCGACACACCGCAGTGGTTCGCCTGACGCGGGAACGAGACCGCGGTCGGAAATACGCCCGATTTCCTCCTGAACGACGTTCAAGTATGCTGCGGAGCTGTGAGTATCGATCCGCTGAGCTGGTTGGACGAGCGCGCTTCCGACCGGATGGGCGCCGGATTGCACCGTGAACTGCGCCCGCGCGAGCCGCGGTCGACATCCATCGATCTGGCTTCCAACGACTATCTGGGCCTGAGCCGCCATCCCGAGGTCATCGAGGGCGCGGCCGAATCGCTGCGCCGTTGGGGCACCGGATCCACCGGCTCCCGGCTGGTCACCGGAACCACGGCCGAACATGAACAGCTGGAAGCCGAACTCGCCGAATTCGTCGGCGCTCCGACCGGACTCGTCTTCGCCTCCGGATACGCCGCCAACCTCGGTGTGGTGACCGCGCTGTCCGGGCGCGGCAGTCTGGTCGTCTCCGACGCGGGCAGTCACGCCTCCCTGATCGACGCATGTCGACTGTCGCGCGCGCGGGTCGAGATCGCACCGCATCGCGATGTCGCGGCGGTGGACCGGCTGCTGTCCACGCGCGCCGAGGAGCGCGCGCTGGTACTGACCGATTCGGTCTTCAGCGCCGATGGCGACCTCGCTCCCTTGGCCGAACTGCATCGGGTCACCAGGGCGAACGGCGCGATCCTCGTGGTCGACGAAGCGCACGGGATCGGTGTGCGCGGTGACGGCGGACGCGGCCTGGTACAGGAAGTCGGCCTCGACGGTGAGCCGGACCTGGTGATCACCGCGACACTGTCCAAGGCATTGGCCGCGCAGGGCGGCGCGGTACTCGGCGACGCTCGGGTGCGCGCACACCTGATCGACACCGCTCGCACCTTCATCTTCGACACCGGACTCGCCCCCGCCGCCGTCGGCGCGGCCCGCGCCGCGCTACGGCTGCTGCGCCGCGAACCCGCGATGGCCGATCGGGTACTCGAACGCGCCGCCGACATCGCGCGCGTCGCGGGCGTGCCCGCGCCGGACTCGGCCGTGGTCTCGGTGGTGCTCGGTTCCGCCGAGGTCGCGTACGCCGCGGCGCGGGAGTGTCGGACCCGCGGGCTCGACGTCGGATGTTTCCGTCCGCCCTCCGTGCCCGCGGGCACCTCGCGGCTGCGGCTGACCGCCCGCGCCGACCTCACCCCCGCCGAGCTGGCGACCATCGCGACGGTGCTGGGCGAGGTGCTGGCCGGTGCGCGCGGACCGGCGGTGCCCGCGTGAGTGTGCTGCTGATCACCGGAACCTCCACCGGCGTGGGCAAGACCGTGGTCACCGCCGCGCTCGGCGCAGCGGCCAGGGCTGCTGGACTCTCGGTCGCGGTCTGTAAACCGGCGCAGACCGGCGTCACGCCGGGCGAACCGGGCGACCTCGCGGAGATCGAGCGCCTGGGCGGCGCGGTGAAAACCCTCGAATTGGCCCGCTATCCGCATCCGCTCGCGCCCGACACCGCCGCGCGACGCTGCGGACAGCCGCTACTGACCCTCGCCGAGACAGCGGCCGCGGTCGACGGACTGCGGGGTGCCGACCTCACCCTGGTCGAGGGTGCGGGTGGCCTGCTCGTGCGGTTGGGCGAGTTCACGCTGATCGACCTCGCCCGCGAACTCGGCGCACCGGTGTTGGTGGTCACGGCCGCGGGCCTGGGCACCCTCAATCACACCGAACTCACCACCGACGCGCTGCGCGCCGCGGGTGTCGGCTGTGCGGGACTCGTCATCGGCGCGTGGCCGGACGAGCCGGATCTGGCCGCCGAATGCAATCTCGCGGATCTGCCGCGGGTCACCGGAGTCGACTTGGTCGGCAGGATTCCCTCCGGTGCGGGAGGATGGGACCGACAACGGTTCGCCGCCGCCGCGCCGGGATGGTTCATTCCTCGAATCATGGCCCCCTACCAGGCGATTTGACATCGTGCACACGGCTACGTAGCTTTGTTCAAGTCAGAGCGACACGGACACCGACCCGGAGCCGACACGCAGAGCCTGAACGGCTCAGCGCGGGCCTGGGAAACGAGGTTGTACGGGGAGCGCCTGGCGGTCACACTGGTTTGGTTGGGTGCCTGATTTTGTGTCGGGTGTTTAGCTGAGCTAAGCTGGAAAAGTTGCCTCACTGATCGATCGGGTTGATTCCTGTGAGTTGGTGTGTGCGTGTGTTCTTTGAGAACTCAATAGTGTGTCGATGAATGTCAGTGCCAAATTTTTTTTTTGGTTCCCATTCTTTTCATGCCCCCGTGTGGGAGGGTGGGACATTTTTTGTCAGCTTTTATGCTGGTTTTTGTTTTTTGCTGGGTTTTCGGACTCGAGTAGGTACTTTTGATTGCGCCCTTTTT
>NZ_LGYZ01000040.1 GCF_001310275.1 Nocardia arizonensis | reverse complement strand
TGGGATATCACGAAACTGCGTGGCCCGGTGAAGTGGTCCTACTACTACCTATAAGTTACGTGGAATCTCGCAGCCATCCGGGGCGGCTGTGACCACGAACCACGGGGGTGGGTTCGAGCGGCGGGATGAGGGTGGTTGACCGGTGGCCGGTGCTGGGGCGGCACGAACGGGCGGCCGAGTGGCTACAAGTCTGGGCTGATCTGGGGCGTGCGCCGCGCACCATCGACGCCTATGCGCGAGGTCTGGCGGAGTTTCTGCGGGTTTGCGAGCGCGAGGGGATCGATCCGGTGACCGCGACGCGGGCTGATGTGGCGGTGTTCGTGCGGGAGTTGACGGTGCGTCCGAGTCGCCGCGGCGCGAATGTGGTGGCGCTGGATTCAGGGGCGGGGTTGGCCAACGCGACGCTGCAGCAGCGCCTGGTTCCGGTGCGGCTGTTCTTCGACTTCTTGGTCGAGGAAGGGGTTCGGGAGTCGAATCCCGTTGGGCGGGGCAGATATACGCCTGCCAGCCGGTTCGGCGGTCGTAGTCGTGGGCTGGTGCCGCGGATGGTGAAGCTGCCGTGGATTCCCAGCGAGGCGCAGTGGCTGCGGCTGCTGGAGGTGTTCGCCGAGGAGCCGATACGGAATCGGGTGATGCTCGCGCTGGCTTATGATGCCGCGCTGCGCCGCGAAGAGCTGTGTTCGCTGCGCAGCGATGATCTCGACCCCGCGCACCGCATGCTGCGGGTGCGGGCGGAGACGACCAAGACTCGCCGGGAGCGGGTGGTTCCCTACTCGGCGTCGACCGGGGTGCTGTTGTCACAGTATCTGCAGCATCGGGCGACGATGAGCCGGGCTCGGGGTGGGTTGTTTCTGTCCGAATCGCGGCGCAATCACGCTGAGCCGCTGACGTTGTGGACCTGGTCGAAAGTGGTGCGGCGCATAGCGTTAGCGGCCGGAGTGCCGAACTTCTCCACTCATACCACCCGGCATCTGTGCTTGACCGACCTGGCCAGGATGGGTTGGGAGCTGCATGCTATCGCGACGTTCGCCGGGCATCGCAGCACCGACTCGACCTTGACCTATATCCACTTGTCGGGCCGGGATCTGTCGGACAAACTGAATTCCTCCATGGCGCAGATCCATGCCTGGCGCCTCGAGATGCTCACCGGCGCCGGGAGTTCCGGAAGCGGACCGGACATGCCGGCGTGAGCGCCGCCGCCAACCGGGCGCGGGCAAGCACCGCCGCCGATCGCCGGCTGTCTGACTCGACGCGGTGGGATCGGCGGATCGCGTTGAGCGACACCGAGATCGCGGCGCTGGCCGTGCTCGACCCGCAGCAGCTGCGCCGCAACAAGGCCGTGGGTATTCCGCGCAGGACCGCAGTGCACTGGCGGGCGCTGACCCGGCTGGTCGAGCCGTTGGACGCGACGGTGGCCGGGTTGCATCACGACGGCGACGACCGGTTCCGCCGCGCCGGCAGACAGGCGGCGGCGATCGTGCTGGCCCACTGCGCCGAAACCGGCCGCAGCTGGTGGGGCTGGACCCCGTGGGAGTGGGCCACGCTCTGCGGCGGCAGCGCACGCGAGTTCACCGCCGCGCAGTCGATGCCGACCGAGTCGACAGTCCGGCCGTTCCTGGTGGCCCTGGCCTATCTGCTCGGCGGGTTCACCGACTTCCACCGTCTGGGCATGTTCAACCGATTCCACTTGGCCTGCTTGATATTCGGCAAGCCCGCGGTCGCCGAGGCGATGGGCGATGCCGAGCAGGTGCTCGACCGGTGGGGTTATCGGCTCGACAGCGCCCGAACCCGGATGCACGGCGTGTTCAGCCAGGCATTGCTGCTCAACGGCAGTCCTCGGCTCGCTGACCTGTCCACCTCGGCGTTCGAGGTGCTGCGAGCCCATCCAGCCACTGACGGCCACCAGGGATCGATGCTTTACGCGTTGCAACGAGCCGTCGCCGAGCTGGGACACTGCGACCCGCCGGTGCGCAGCGGATACCTCCCTGGCCTGGGCATCGAAGGAACCGATCCGGCCTGGGCGCAGTGGGTCGAACGCTGGTATGCCACTTCGGCTTTGACTCCGAAGGTCCGCGCCTCGGTCCGCAACATCATGGCCAAAGCCGGTCGCTGGCTGGCTGCCGAGCACCCCGAGATCACCGAACCGGGGCACTGGACCAGGGCGACCTGCGCGGCCTGGGTCGCCACCGTCGACCGGATGAGTGTCGGTGACTGGGTTCAGCGTCACGACGCCCTCGGCGAACGGGCCGGCACCCCGATCTCACCACGCACCAAGGCTCAGAATCTCAATGCCACCCGGACATTCTTGCGGGACTGCCAGGAATGGGAATGGATTCCCCGCCGCTTCGACCCCAATCGGGCGCTGGCCGTTCCCCGCAGCGTCGCCGCGCTGATCGGCCCGGATCCCCGCGTCATCGCCGACGATGTGTGGGCCAAACTGCTCTGGGCCGGGCTCAACCTGGAACCTGCCGACCTGCCCGGCAACTCTGCCGACACCTTCTACCCGATGGAGTTGATCCGCGCGGTCACCGTGACCTGGCTGTTCTCCGGGCTACGCAGCGACGAAATCACCCGGCTGCGCGTCGGCTGCATCCGCTGGCAGCACAACGGCGCTCCCATCCGCGGCGACTCCCGCGACATCCTCGCCGAGGACGCGGTCTGCCTGCTC
>NZ_LGYZ01000039.1 GCF_001310275.1 Nocardia arizonensis | reverse complement strand
CTGCAGCGCCACAACGCCTCTCACATGCAGGATGAAAAAGGCTCACTGTCGAAATATTGATCGACGGCGTAATCCGGTGTGGCCGAACCTCGGTAATGCCATCGCCAGGCATCCGAGCAACCTTCGACCAGCACCGGCGCGAATCCCCCGAGTTCGAAAGCCGCGCTCTCCCAACACGAATACAACGACGGTGGTTCGGTACCGCAACGGTATCGGACCACCATGCGCGGTCGGAAGTCCTGTCGCACGGGGGACCGGCCTGTCCGTTATCGGCTACTACAGCCTCTGGCTCACCTCCGACCGGTGTCGAAGCAGGTCGTGGTGGCCACCGACGAACACCACATGGTCACCGGCGCCCGGCTCAGCGCGCACTCGGCCAAGCCGCCCTCGACGCCTACGCGGCTCTCTGACCACAGCGTTCCATCTATTTCGAGGTTGGTGATCGAATATCCATGTCCGGTAAGGAAATTATCGAACCCATCGAATTCGAGGGTGCGCAGGTTCCGCTGCGGTACACGAAAGCCGAGGAGGGACAACTGGTCACGCCAGGATTCCTGGCGTTGATGCAGCACCTACTCAGCGGGCGATCACAAGAGCCCCCTGCGAACGAGTCGCTGGAGTCGGGGGTCGAACTGTCTGCCGAGGAACTGTCGGTGATTCACCTGCCCGCGTGGCAGCGCTGGGCGGGCGACACCGCCGAACCGACGGTGACCGGCATCAAACAGGCCACCCGGTCGCGGAATATCTCGAAGGCGGTATCTGGTGCGCGGTCCACCTACGCGTGGTCTCGCATTCGAGGGGTCACGAAATCGGAGGTGTACGCGGGGCGGCTGGCCCAACTCCGCCGACGGATCGATCAGGCCCATCAGGACTGGTCCGGCCGCGACACCTTCGGGGCCGGAGGCGGCTACGTATTCGTGGCTGACACAGAGAGGAACTGCCGTGGATCCGACGTGGATTCGTGAACGGGAGAATTGGTTCTCATCGATAGTTCTGGACACCCCAACCCAGAAGGCCCCGGATGGCGCGGGCGTTCCCGATGCGAGCCGCAAGGTCCACGATTTCCCGGGCATGACCCCGGCCAGCGCGGCGCGCATGATCGAACGGATCGAGGCGCGGCGAGCCATGGTGGAATCGGTGCTCGCGCCCCGGCCGGTATCGCAACAACATGCGGGTTTCGTCTCGAAGGCGTCCCCGGGGTACAGCGAACCCGGCATCATCGCGCCCGGCGGATATTTCCCCGGCGACAAGATGCCCGAAGTGCCGCCGAACATACCGCCGGGCACGCACCGGGTGCCGGAGGTGCCCGACGACAACGGCAACATGAAGTTGCCCTATCGCTATCAAGACGGTCCACCCCCGCCGCCCGATCAGAACGACAACAAAGGCGGTGCGGGCGGTGGCTCAGGCAAGGGCGGTACGAAGAGCAACGGCAACGGCAAGAACGAACAGACCAAGCCGTCGTGGCCGAACAACGGCGCCGATATCGGCCCGCCCGGAACACAGCCGGGCACCGAACAAGGCGAACCGCGGCTTCATTTCCCTGGCGGTCAGTGGGATGAGCGGTATCCCTACGGCGATCCTGTTCCGTTTCCCTCCGAACACACGCTGCCCGATCCGTCGTTGTCCGCCGAGCCGGAGCTCAAACAGGCCCAGCAGAATCCGTCACCCGCGGAATCGGCGACGCCGACCACGCCCGCCCAGCCCGGGGCAGGAGGGTCACCGTCGGGAATGCCGTCGCAGCCAACACCGCAGACACGCGAGAACCCCGACGGTGGAACACCGTCCACGACCGATCCTTCCGAAAATGATGGGGATCAACCGAATTCGCCGGGAGTGGACGGGACCGAACCGGCGCAGCCCGCCTCGCAGCAGACGCCGTCCGAAGAGGAAGCTCCGCAACCCGAGAACCCCGAATCGACGGAGCCGCAACCGTATGAGGGGCCGGGGTTCCTGCTCAGTCTCGTCCCGGTCGCGGGGTCGTTGCTACAGGCGTACGCCGATTTCAAGAACGGTCGCTGGGTCTGCAGGGCCTCGGCGTAGTCGGATTCCGGGCTGATGATCTGCGGAAACTGGTTGGGTGACAAGCGGTTTGAGATGCCGGGCGGGCACGAGTGACTCGAGGAAGATGAAGGTTCCTTACGCCTGAATCGCCCTCGGAGTACCCGTGCCCGCCAGACAAGTATGCCCCGCCGACCCCGCCGCCGGACCGAACAACCTTCCCGCCGAAAACGATCCAGCCACCAGCGCTGGTGATTTGCTGGATGTCCTCGGGCAGGTCACCGATCCCCGCGACGCACGAGGCCGCCGCTACGGCTTGGTCCCGGTACTGCTGCTCGCTCTGGCCGCCACCACAGCGGGAGCCCGATCGTTCACCGCGATCGGCGAGTGGGCCGCCGACGCACCCACCGCGGTGCTGACCCGCCTCGGATTCACCCGCCGGGCACCGAGTGAATCCGCGATCCGCCGGCTGCTGCAACACCTCGATGCCGACGGTCTCGACCAGGTGATCGGTACGTGGATGTGGTTGCGGGTCAGCATGATCGGTGGCGCGAAGGTCATCTCCTTCGACGGTAAAACCCTCAAAGGCGCCCGCGACGCCGCCGGGCATCTGACGTTCTTGCTGTCCGGGATATGCCAGGCCACCGGCGCGGTCCTGGCCCAGATCTCGGTCGCCGACAAGACCAGTGAGGTTCCGATGCTGCGGAAACTGTTGTCCACGTTGAACATCGCGGATTGCGTGATCACCGCCGATGCCGCCCACACCTGCCGTGAGACCGCGCAACTGATCATCGAGGCGAAGGCCCATTACATCCTGTGTGTGAAGGGAAACCAGCCCAACCTGCGGAAACTGTTGAAACAGCTTCCGTGGAGGGACGTTCCGGTCCTGGACCGGACGACCGGCAAACCCGCTCACGGTCGCATCGAGACTCGCACGCTGAAGGCGACCGGCATCGCCGCCGGGATCGGATTCCCCGGTGCGGCACAGGTTCTGCGGATCCACCGCACCCGCACTGTCGTGTCGAAGCACCGCAAGTCCCGTAAGCAGACCCGGGAGACGGTGTTCGTGGTGACCAGCCTGAAGGTCGGTGATGCCGCCCACCACGTGATCGCCGACTATTTGCGGCAGCACTGGTCGATCGAGAACAAGATTCATCATGTCCGGGACGTCACCTTCGACGAGGACCGTCACCAGGCCCGTACCGGCGCTGCGGGCCACGTCATGGCGATCTTGCGGAACACCGTGATGAGCCTGCTCCGCCTGGCTGGCCACGACGACATTGCGCCGGCGTTGCGGCACCATGGCAGAGACTACAACCGGCCGCTGAAATTACTGCTGACCTGCTGAAACCCGACTACGCCGAGGCCCTGGCTGGGTCTGGGGTCTGATCAACGTCGCCTTCGCGATCAGCGATCTGTTCCTGGTCAAGAGCCTGTTCACGGTCGGCGGAAAGCTCTTGTGGAAACTCGGCCAAACCCTGCTCCGCGACCCCGCGGCCATAGGAAAGGCCCTGGCCGGAATGGTCGAGGGAATCGGTGCGGGCATCGGCAAAGCCGCCGAGGCCGCAAAGAACGGTGTCGAGAGCGCGTACAACAAAGCCAAAGAAGTCCTCGGTGGGATATTCCGGTCCAGAGGTAAGAAGTCGGCCGATGATGCGGCCCGCCGAGCGCAGGAGGAGTTCGCGGAGCAACAGTGACGCGAAGCGCTGGAAAGATCTGATCAATGGAACCCGAATAATGGCCCCCGCCGGAAACCCGTATGGAAATGCAGCGGGGACGGGTTCGATGATCTGCGAGAAGATATGGAAAGGGCGTTCGAAAATATCCCGAATACCGCGGCTTCGAAGCAGCGGACGCATGCTTCTGCGGTATACGAGTCTGGGGACGGAACAAAGATCCCATCGCGTGCCTCGAGCGGAGATGACAACTTTCTCGATAGAAAAAACGTTCAGATGCCGGGGGGAGCACGAGAACCGGGTGAAGCCGTGGATCGGTTCGACTGGTCGACCGTGAACGGCGTTCCCAGAAATGTCGATGCGGAATTGAAGATTCTCGAAGACTTGCGAACCAAACTCAGGCCGGATTCCAACGGGCGGATTCGGATGGTGGTTGACTATCCGGCTGCGGATAAGATGCATCTCGGCGAAGATATTATCTGCTCCTCGTGTCAGGGCGTTCTGGCGCAGTTCACAAAGGAATTCCTCGTGTTTAGCATTGACATTCGCGATATGTACGGAAGACGACTTTTCGAGTACATTCCTAGATGAGAGGGTGCATGGTGTCAGGGAACCACGGTGAAGAGACTGCTTCTTCGGAGATTCGTGCGATCTTTCGTGAGCTGATCACGTACGGCATGGATGGCTCTCTTGTGCGCGGAGTCGGTGATGCAGATATCGATGCCATGGCCCGCTCGCAGAGTATCTCCGATATTCCGGCATCGCTCAGGGAGATCTACCGTCTGATCGGCTTTGAAGCCGACAAGTTCAATATTGTCGGCTCGTTTTCGGTCAGAGGACTTGATGCGGCTGCCAAAAGTAATGCGCTGGAGTCGGTCGCCGAAATCCCTGCCGGGGACAGTCCGCTGAAGGATTCCGACAATCTCTTTGTCGCGATGTCGTTCCAGGGCGAGTGGTCGATTGTGGTGGACGGTGCCGATCTGAAATATCCGGACCCACCGTTGTGGGGAATCTCGGAGTCCGGACTGGTTGTCGCGTATCAATCGGTTACCTCGTTCTTTCGAGGGTGCGCGGTAGAGATCAAGAATTCGATAGACCGTCAACGGTCGAGGATTCGGAACGACTGACAGGGCCAGTCGAAAGGTCGCGGACCGGGTGCTCCGAGAGAATCCCGATCAGATATGTGAAGGCATCGAACCATATCTACCGAACTACCCTGGCAATTTCGTCCTCCCGGAGTGCATACGCGCCGTTGTCGACGGCGCGTATCTGACGGACCCGGACCCTCCGATGTGGGGAATCTTGGAGAACGGCGACATCGAAATCGATGTGCCCGGCGAACGTATTCGATCCGCTTAATAGGAAGGCAAGGTAGTCGCACGATGAGTGAACGAATTCTGTTCCCCGATATCGAATCGACCCTGACCGCATATCTCACCACGGAACTCACCGCGGCATCCGACACCGCGGAGGTCGTGACGATCGTCCCGGATCCGCGACCGGCCCGCTGGGTCCGCGTATACCGCGCCGATCGCAGGCGGCGGATGGATCGCGAGGATGATCAAGGCTGCCGCGGCCCGCAGCTGATCATCGATCGTCCCCGGGTCGTCTTCGAGTGTTACGACGGAGGCGGGGCCGCCGCGGAACTCGCGGCGTTGGTCCGTGCGATTCTCGCCGCCGCGGCGCCGGGATATCTCGGCGCGGTGTGGTGCGATTTCATCGATGACGCCGGTGTCGTTCGCGATGTCGACCCGGCGACGTCGGAACCTCGGCAGGTGATCACCGCCGACCTGTATGTGCGGGGCACTGAGCCTTTTTCATCTTCATGCAGCGGCCTGAAGCTCTCGATCGTG
>NZ_LGYZ01000038.1 GCF_001310275.1 Nocardia arizonensis | reverse complement strand
GGATCGGTACCGACGCGCGCGGAGGTCATTGTCCGGCGGTTTCCTTGATGTCGGCGAGTTCGGCGCGGGCTCGCGAGATCTGCGGGCTGGTCATGGGGATGAATCGGGCGGCCTCGACGATCTTGGCGTTGTTATCGATGTAGAACTCGGCGAACTTCTCCACCTGCGGCTTCTTCAGGGCGATGTCTGTGAGGTAGATGAACAGCGGCCGGGCCAGGGGTGTGTAGCTGCCGTCCTGGGCGGTGGGTACCGAGGGGGCTACGCAGCCTTTGCCGCTGTCGATCTGGACCGCGCGGAGTTTGTCGGTGTTGTCCTCGTAGTAGGAGTAGCCGAAGTAGCCCAGCGCTCCCTTGGCCGCGGCGACGCCGCCGACGGTGACGTTGTCGTCCCCGCTGGGGGTGTAGTCGGTGCGGCCCGCACCTTCGCGGCCGTTGATGACCTGGGTGAAGTAGTCGAAGGTGCCCGACTCGGTGTCGGCGCCGAACAGGGTCAACGGTTCGGCGGGGAAGGCGGGGTCGATCTCGTTCCAGGTCTTGACCGTCGAGGCGGGTTCCCACATCTTCTTGAGCTGGGCCACGGTCAGGCAGGTGGCCCAGGTGTTGTCCTTGTTGACGACCACGGTGATTGCGTCGTTGGCGACCTGCAACGCGCTGAACACGACGCCGTGCTGCCCGCACGCGGTGGACTCGGCACCGCTCATCGGGCGTGAGGCGTCGGCGATGTCGATCTGCCCGGCGCAGAATTTCTTGAACCCGCCGCCGGTGCCGGAGGTGGCGACGGTGACCTGCACGTCGGGGTGCGCGGCGGTGAACAGCTGTCCCGCCGCGGTCGAGAGCGGTTCGACCGTGCTCGACCCGTCGATCACCACAGGACCCGACAGGTTGGCCTGTGTGTCGGTGTCAGCGCCGCCGCAGGCGGTCAGGCTCACCGCGGTGAGCAGTCCTATCGCGAGAACACGCAGGCGTCGTGGCGGGCGCACAGTCATGTCGGATGCCTTCCTGGTCGGTCTTCGGGGCCGCGCCGTGTGGCTGGGCCGCCGGGGAATAGGAGTGGGAGGTCGAAACGCGCGCGTGGGTGCTAGGCATCGGCGGTGGGCCGAAGCGAGCGTCCCGCGCGACGGTGAGAACCCGCGAATACGGCTGGAGCGAACAAGGTTTCGTTCCGGCCGCCGGGTGGTCGCGGTGCTGGGGCGCACCTCGGTCCGTCGGTGCGAGCGGTGAGGATTCGGGTGAGGGGCCTCACCGCTTGACCCACGATATTGAATCAGCGATCATTGAGTCAATGAGTACTGAGGGATTATGGGCGGTGCAGCGGCGGGCGGAAGTGCACGCCGCGCTCGCCGATGTGACGCGGGTGCAGATCGTGGACATCCTGTCCACCGGCGACATGGCCTCTTCGGAGCTGTGCGCGCGGTTGGAGATATCGACGAATCTGCTGGCACACCATATGCAGGTCCTCGACCGTGCCGGGCTGGTGCGCCGGGACCGCTCCGAAGGTGATCGCCGCCGTAGCTATCTGCGCCTGGTGACCGATTTCGGCGCGAATCTGCTGCCGCGCAGCGTGATCCCCGCCGAGC
The DNA here is from genome assembly GCF_001310275.1 of Nocardia arizonensis. GTDB lineage: Bacteria > Actinomycetota > Actinomycetes > Mycobacteriales > Mycobacteriaceae > Nocardia > Nocardia arizonensis. The sequence continues at coordinate 1,154 of NZ_LGYZ01000038.1, read as the reverse complement.
GGGTGGTGTTCGTGTGCAGTCGCAACACCGCGCGTTCGCAGTTGGCGGTGGCCGCGTGGACACAGAGCAGTGCGGTCCCGGCGACCTCGGCGGGCACCCATCCCGCCGAACGGGTCCACCCCGGCGCGGTGGCCGCCGCGCGACGACACGGGATCGCTTTACAGGCCCAGCGCCCGCGCGCGGTCGACGGGCTGGTGCGACCGGGAGATCTGGTGATCGCGGTCTGCGACAACGCCCACGAGGAACTGCCCGCCGACCTGGAACGCCTGCACTGGTCGATCCCCGACCCGGTCCCCGAAGGCACCGACGCCGCGTTCGACCAGGCACTGGACCAGCTACGAGGACGCATCGACCGTATCGCGGTCACCGTCACCCCCGGCACGCAATCCCACGCCACCACCCCGACCACCTGAACAACCCGCTCATCTGCCGAAACCTGCTCTGCCCCCGAACCTCTGGAGACCGTGATGCCCGAAAGCCCCGTCGTCCACGCCACCTACGCGCGCGAGGATCTGTCCATCGATCAGCAGCTGGCGCTCAGGACCGCCGCGACCCGGTTGCAGACCGAATTCGCCGACACCTTCGGGGTCGAGACGATCGAGCGGTTCCTGCACTCCTCCTACGACCAGTTCGCCGGACGCGCCACGGTGGTGAACTACCTGCCGTTGCTGGCCGAGCGGTTCGCCCGCCAGAGGCTGCGCGCCCTGGCGCGAGTGGAGGGCAAGGTCGTCGACGGCAAACCCACGGTGCTGTTCCTGTGCACCCACAACGCCGGACGCTCCCAGATGGCCCTCGGATACTTCACCCACCTGGCCGCCGACCAGGCCGTGGCCTGGTCCGGCGGCTCCGAGCCCGGACGCGAGATCAACCCCGCCGCGGTCGAGGCGATGGCCGAGGTCGGCATCGACATCACCGGCGAATTCCCCAAACCGTGGACAGAGGAGATCGTGCAAGCCGCCGACGTCATCATCACGATGGGCTGCGGAGACGCCTGCCCGGTCTATCCCGGCCGCCGCTACGAGGAATGGGTCCTCGAGGACCCCGCAGGCCAGGACGTGGAATCGGTGCGCCCGATCCGCGACGAGATCGAGGAGCGGGTGCGACGCCTGCTCGGCGAACTCGACATCACCACGCTCGGCTGAGCCGCCCCGTGC
>NZ_LGYZ01000037.1 GCF_001310275.1 Nocardia arizonensis | reverse complement strand
GGACTGTTTTCGGGGTTGCATCCTGTACCGGGGTACAGGCTTACCGTGAAGCCATGACCGACAACGACCTGCGCGAACAGATGATGAACCTGTCCGCGTGCACCCTGCCCACCGTCGATCGCCCGACCCGGCTGGCCGAGTTCGACGACCTCTTCGCCCGCTCGGTGACCAGCGCGACCCGTCCGGGCCCGAACCGGTTGGAGCTTCGGCTGCGTCCCGGCGGTGACGGCGAGGCCGTCGGGCGGGATCTGGCCGCACGAGAATCAGTGTGCTGCTCGTTCTTCACCTTCACCTTCACCACCGACGCCAATGCGGTGCCGGTGATGGGGATCGAGGTCCCCACCGCACACCTCGACCTCCTCGACACCCTGGACGGGCGCGCCCGCGCCGCGGTCACCGGAGCGCACCGGTGACCGGACTGCGCAGCGGGGAAACTCGCCGCCGCGGCGGGCGTGAACTTGCAGACGTTGCGTTACTACGAACGCCGGGGGCTGCTGGCCGAGCCGGACCGATCCCTGGGCGGGCACCGGCAGTATCCGGAGCAGGCGGTGACCGTGCTGCGGGTGATCAAGGCCGCCCAACGCCTCGGGTTCACCCTCGACGAGGTCGCCGACCTGCTGGAGGGCACCCGCTACGGACACCGACGCCCCGCCGCCGGGCTGCGGGCCCGCGCGACGGCGAAACTCGCCGAGGTCGACGCGAAACTCGCGGAGTTGACCGCGGTGCGTGACACGTTGCGCGCGGCGCTGGCCGCCGGTTGCGATGACCTGATCGAGTGCAGCGAAAGCCCGTGCTGCCCGGTCCCGTTCGACCCCGCCGAGAACACTCGGCGAACCGCCGGTATCGACATCGAGATCGTGCGAGGTGATCGCCGTGGCTGCTGACACCACCAAGACCCGGCGCGGGTGGTGGGCCTCCATCGGGCTCGGCGCCCTCTTGTGCGTGGGCTGCTGCCTGATCCCGATCCTGGCCGCGGCCGGGATCATGGGCGGCGGCGCACTGCTGCTCAGCGTCTCCTGGCTGGAACCGATCGGGTTCGCGCTACTCGCAATCGGCGCGGCCGGGCTGGTGTGGTCCCGCTCGCGCTCGCGCCGACGCGGCTGTGGCACCACTACAGACGGGTCCGGCGGTGGGTGCGGAGAATCGGTTTGCGGCTGCGCCATTACGCCGACGGCCGAGAAGAGTCCGATCGGTCCGGTTTCGTAGGCTCACCGGTCATGACCGTCGCGCGTTCGATCCTGTTGTTCGTCCTGGCCGCCGTCGCCGAGATCGGCGGCGCGTGGCTGGTCTGGCAAGGCGTGCGCGAGCACCGGGGTTGGACGTGGATCGGGGCTGGGGTGATCGCGCTCGGCGTCTACGGCTTCGTCGCGACCCTGCAACCCGACGCGCACTTCGGGCGCATCCTGGCCGCCTACGGCGGGGTCTTCGTCGCGGGATCACTGCTGTGGGGCATGGCTCTGGACGGATTCCGTCCCGACCGCTACGACATCACCGGCGCGCTGCTGTGCCTGGCCGGGGTCGCGGTCATCATGTACGCACCACGCCCCGCCTGAACGCGACTTCCCACCCACCACCGGCGTGCGTGGTCGATGACGCGCGAGGAAGGGGCCCGGCCCCGCTGTTCTATCCGCTGGAGCGGAGTTCGGTGACGAGTGCTTGGACCCGCGTACGGATCTCGTCGCGGATCGGGCGGACCGCTTCCACGCCCTTGCTCGCGGGGTCCTCGAGCTGCCAGTCGCGGTAGCTGATTCCCGGCAGGACCGGGCAGGTGTCCCCGCAGCCCATCGTGATCACCACATCGGAGGTCTCCACCGCGTCGTAGGTGAGGACCTTCGGCGACTGGGCGGTGATATCGATACCGACCTCGGCCATCGCGGCGACGGCGGCGGGATTCAACGACTCGGCCGGTGCGCTGCCCGCCGAGCGGACCTCGATCTGTCCGTCGGCCAGATGCGCGAGGAAACCCGCGGCCATCTGCGAGCGTCCGGCGTTGTGGACACAGACGAACAGCACACTGGGTTTGGAATCCATGACCGGGTGCTCCCTTCTACGCGTGCGACAGTTTCTCGGATTCGGCATTGCCGTGCGGGACTACGACATCGTCCGCGCTCGCGGCGCTGCCGGGATAGAGCCACACGACCAGCCCCAGCCCCAGCAGCGCGCCCAGGATCTGCGCGCCGACGAAGGCGGGCACCGAACTCGGCGCGATCCCGGCGAAGGTATCGGAGAACATCCGGCCCACCGTGACCGCAGGATTGGCGAACGATGTCGAACTGGTGAACCAGTACGCCGCACCGATATAGGCCCCCACCGCCGCCGCCGACAATCCGGCACGCCCCGTGCGGGCCAGCGCGAAGATCACCGCCAGCAACCCCGCCGTCGCGACCACCTCACCGACCACATGACCGTCGCTGATCCGCTCGTGTGTG
>NZ_LGYZ01000036.1 GCF_001310275.1 Nocardia arizonensis | reverse complement strand
AGACCTGCCACGCGCCGACCTCGAACATCACATTCGCCAGCACCGCCCCCACCGAACACCCCGCGATCTGCGCGAGTACGTACGCCACCAGCTCACCACCGGACAGACCCGTGCCGGACCGGCGACCGAGCAGCCAATCCGCACCCGAGACAACAGGATTGAAATGCGCACCCGAGACCGGCCCGAACACCAGGATCAGCACCGCGAGCCCGAACACCGTCGCGGTCGAGTTCTCCAGCAACTGCAACCCCGTATCGCCGGGCGAGAGTTGCTGCGCGGCGATCCCCGAACCGACGACCACCGCGACCAACAAGGCACTGCCCACGAACTCCGCGACCACACGCCGCGCCAACCCCATCACCGTCGCCCCTGCGGGGAGGTCTCGACCAGGAACGCCGACACTCGCGCCAGGACCGCGGGCTCGACCCGGTAATACACCCACGACGCCCGCCGCTCACTGCTGAGTAACCCGGCCTCGCGCAACACCTTCAGATGATGCGAGATCGTCGGCTGGGTCACATCGATGCCCTCCGACAGATCGCACACGCACGCTTCGTGATTTGCACGCGCGGCGACCGCGCTGAGCACCCGCAACCGCACCGGGTCCGACAACGCCTTGAACACCCCCGCCAACCCGGCCGCATCCTGCACCGACAGCGGTTCCCGCACCACCGGTGAGGCCGCGCACTCCTGCACCGACGTCACCGCCAGCTCCGATTTAGACATGAGTCGATATTGATAGTTGTCGAACCTGGAGGCAAGCGAACAACGAGTGAACGATGCCGCAGGCGGCGAGGGTATTGACGAGCCGGAGTTCGGCGCACGTAGCGAGCCCGAGGCAAATCGACTGGCACCAGCCGTCACGTCCCGCCTACAAGGACTGGACCACGTAGACCGCGGCGGTCGCGACAGCCAATCCTGCGAGCAGGTAGCGCAGTGCGCGTTCGGGCGCCACGGGTTGTAGATGTGCCCCCAAGAACCCGCCGACGAGCCCGCCGGTGCCGCAGCTGAACCCGATGACCCAGTCCGGAGCGATATCGACCCCGCCGGTGGTCGCCGCCAGCACCGCGTAGGTTCCCGCGCCGACGATCGAGGTGAGCAGGGTGGAGGTCAGCGCGGCGGGTGCGACCTCGGCGAGCGGGACACCGCGCCCGGCCAGTATCGGGCTGAGCAGTGAACCGCCCCCGATGCCGTAGATTCCGCCGACCACGCCCACCGCCAGCGCCGTGGCGGTGATCATCCGACGGGACGGGCGCTCACGTTCGCCGACCACGCCGGTAGCGGTCGTCAGGCACAACCACACCCCCAACGTCATCAGCAGGACCGCGGCGATCACCTTGAACGTGGCCGCGGCCGGCACCAGGTACACGCGGATGACCGCACCGCCGATCACGCCGGGCAGCGCGCCCGCCAGGAGCAGCCGAGTCAGCGTGCTGCGCAGGGAATTTCGGCGGCTGTAGCGCAGCAGCGCGCCGGGAACCGAGATGACATTGAACAGCAGATTCGTCGGCGTGACAGCGGGACTGGGCACCGAGAGCACACTGATCTGCACCGGCAACAGGAACACCGCCCCCGACACCCCCACGGGCGCGGTCATAGCGGCCACCGCCAGCCCCACCCCGAAACTCGCTACCACCAGTACCTCGACGTCCACCGAGGAACTATCGCAGCTTCAGCATCGAAATCGGTTCAGCCTCTCATGAATTCATTAAAATCTGTACTATGGGTTCATGGAGACCGTCACGTATTCGGATGCGTTGGCCAGGTTCGGCCACGCCCTGTCGGACCCGACGCGCACCCAGATCCTGCTGAGTTTGCGCACCGCGCCGGGCTATCCCTCGGATCTGGCCGATGCGATCGGGGTCTCGCGCCAGATTCTGTCCAACCATCTGGCGTGCCTGCGCGGGTGCGGTCTGGTCGTCGCGGTCCCGGAAGGGCGCCGCTCGCGCTACGAGTTGGCCGACCCGCGCATCGCCGCCGCGCTCACCGATCTGCTCGGCCTGGTCCTGGCGGTCGATCCGGCCTGCTGTCCGGACGCCGCGACCGACGGGTGCTGCTGATGTCGTCCCCGTTGGGAATGCCGTCGCTGCCCTCGGCGGACACGCCGGTGGGGCCGTCGGCGCGGCGGCGCGCGGTGTTGGCGCGACGGATTCGTTGGTTCGTCGCGGCGACGATCTCCTACAACGTGATCGAAGCGGTCATCGCCCTGTCGGAGGGGGCGCGGGTGTCCTCGACCGCGCTGATCGGGTTCGGGTTGGACTCGGTGATCGAGGTCTCCTCGGCGGCGGCGGTGGCCTGGCAGTTCGCCGGACGCGATCCCGCGGCGCGGGAGAAGGTGGCGTTGCGGATCATCGCGTTCTCCTTCTTCGCCTTGGCCCTCTACGTCACCGTCGACTCGATCCGCGCACTCGTCGGCCTCGGCGAGGCCGAACACTCGAGCATCGGAATCGCCTTGGCGGCAGCCAGTCTGGTGATCATGCCGGTTCTCTCGGCCGCCCAGCGCCGAGCCGGGCGCGAACTCGGGTCCGCCTCGGCGGTCGCCGATTCCAAACAGACTCTGCTGTGCACGTATCTGTCGGCGGTGTTGCTGGTCGGTCTGCTGCTCAACAGCCTGTTCGGTTGGTCCTGGGCCGATCCGGTCGCGGCGCTGGTCATCGCTGTCATCGCGGTCAAAGAGGGCCGCGACGCCTGGCGCGGAGAGACCTGCTGCCCGACGTCGACCCCGCTCGCCGGTCGTGACGCGAACCGCGACGGCTGCGACTGTTGCGATTGAGCAGCGGCCACCTCCACACCGAGAGCGAAGCCGCTTCGCCGCCCGCATGCGGTCAGGCGACGGGGCTGCGCCGTTCGAGCAGCACGGTGTCACGCCAGGTGCCGTGGTGTCGGGCGATGCGTTCGCGTAGGCCGACGGTGCGGTATCCGGCGGAGTGGTGCAGGGCGATGCTGGCGCGGTTCTCGGGGAAGATCGAGGTCTGCAATGTCCACAGCCCGGCCTCGTCGGCGGCGATGACCTGGGTGTGCAGCAACGCCTTGCCGACACCGCGCCCGCGCATGCCCTCGGCGACGTCGACGGAGTTCTCCGCGACCCCACTGTCGCAGTCGCGGGACGAGACCGCGCTCAGGGCGGCCCATCCGACGACCGAACCGTCGATCTCGGCGACCCACCGATGCTCCGGTAGCCACTGGGTGTCGAGGACGGCGCGGTCGGGGACCTCGGCGGCGAAGGTCGCGTCCCCGGTGGCGATGCCCTCGCCGTAGATCCGCAGCACCGCCTCCCAGTCTCGTTCGGTCATAGCGCGGACGGTACATGCGAGCAGGCTGACGACCAGATGACCCAGCAACCATCAGGCGGAGGCCCTGCGCTGGTACGGGTGACGGGCTGGAAGGTGTCGCAGGTCGGGGGCGGTGCGCACCGCCGCACTAGACTTCGCGAAGAATGGGCAACCGCGGTGCAAGGCCGGTTCGCTGTATCCGGGGACTGAAATGAGGTGGGATGGGCGATCCGGTCCAGACAGCTCGGGTGATTCGTTCGGCCTTGGAGGATCTGGCCGCCGACAACGCGCACCACACGTTCGAGCACATTTGTCGCGAAGTCGCGACGGCGCGCCTGGTCAGCAACATACTGCCCGCTACCGGCCCTGTCTCCGCAGGAGGCGATCAGGGGCGTGACTTCGAGACCTTTCACACGTACTTGGCCGAGGAACTGCCATTCAGTATCGGGTTTCTGGCACTCGCTACCACCGATACAGTCGTGTTCGCCTGCACTATCCAGCGAACCAAGCTGAAGAGCAAGTTCCAGCGGGACATCGAGTCGATCTGTACCCAAGGCACCCCCGTCGACCGGATCTATATCTTCGTCACCGCGAATGTCGCCACCAAACTGCGGCACGAGGTTCAAGACTGGGCGAAGCGAACCTACGATGTCGCACTCGAAATCATCGACAAAGCGCCACTCGCTCGATGGTTGGCCATGCCCGACCTGTACTGGGTGGCCGTGCAATATCTCGACCTGCACCCCGACCTCGCGCCGCAGACCGACTTGATCGACCCCGACCCTGAGCTGCCGCAGTGGTATGTCGAGCTACGCGATTATTGGCAGCGGCCCAACTGCCAGCCGGTGAATCTCGGAGACCTGTTCGACCTGCAAGAGGGACTGCGACACGCGATTCCGCCCGGCCCGGCGCGAGCGAATCTCGACGGGTGGCTGACGCTGATGACGCGGTTGGCCGAGGAAACTCCCGACCTGAACACCCGCCTCCACGCCACCTACGAGATCGTGGCAGCCCGCTACCGAGGTACCGCCGATCTGCGTCCCGCCGAAGCGTTGATCCGTCGCTTCATCGAAGAAATCGAGCAGAGCGACGATCCCGCGTTGTTGTTCGACGCGAGTATCTTGGTCCAGTTCTGCTCCACCGCAGCCACTTGCGGACACACCGATATTTCCTTGGCGGAAACCGCCAGCTGGGTGCAGCCACTACGACGCCACCTCGACGCCCTGTTGGAACAGCAATGGGGACCGAACACCCGCGCGGGTCTACTGCAAGTCGCCGCCCATCTCGCAATGCACCTGGACTACACCGACATCGAAGGCCAAAGCACAGCGACATTGGACGACATCGATGAACTCTATGAGTCGCTGATGAATTCCATCGACAACGGCATAGCCCAAACCCATCTCGAAGCCACAGAATTGACGCCGCTGGTCGATCTCGACGCCGCCATGCGGCACATAACCGATCTGGTCGAACTGCTGCCGTCTGCCCCTGCCTACCCGATCGACACCTTCAGCCTGACCATCGACCTTCTCGCACCGACCCTGCGCGACCATCCGCTGTATCGAACGATGTGCGACGGCCTGGACGCTGCCGTCGCACGCCAAGAAGGCGACGCCGCGGCTGGGGAAAGGTGCTTGCAACGAGCGCACGCGTTCGACAAGGCCGGGCGACCGCTCGACGCCCTCCGCGAATATCACCAAGCCAAGGTCAGATGGTTCCACGGCGACACCCTCTACGGCGCGCTCACAGCGATTGCCAGCATCATCGATATCTACAGCACTTTGGGGATGTATCTCGCCGCGAAGAAATACTCCCTGGCGCTGGCCTCCCTCGCGAACGGCAGCGCCGACCCCTCTGACCGCGTGTACGTTCCCATCGCCTTGTTCTCGGCATCGAATATGGACCACCTCGCCGGAGCCTGGATCGCATCGGCACGGCTGGCGACGATCGCGGGCCAAGCGCAACTCGCCTACGCCCCCGACGCGGACAATCTCGAGCGTCACGCCTATCTGACCGAATCCATGAAGTACCAGGCACTCGCCATAGCGATCGCCAGACAGGCTCGCCCCGAATTCATTCCGCCCCTCCACGCGATATACCGAGGCGGCCTGTTCGACGGATTCACCCACCCCCACGACCACGCCGAATTGACCACGCCCCAGACCGAACAACAGTGGACCGACCAGTTACACGGCAAAGCCGGAGCACCGTTCAGCGACACCGGGCCACGACGCACGATCGCCTTCCATGCGCTCGGAATACGATGGTCCCTACACGGCGAAAACACCCAGGACACCGTCCTCGCACTGGAAGATTTCACCTCCGTCCTCCAGATCAGCCTCGTTCACTTGGCAACGCTCGACCCGCTGTTCATGGCACAAGCCGTCGACATCGAGATCCGGACCTATCGATCGGATGATCCCCGTCCGGATCGAACCTGTCTCACCCGCACCCAGGACGGTCAACGACATTGGCTGCTGTTCCTACCGATCCCTCCGCAGGGTCGAGAAGTGTCCGTACCGCTGGCGCCCGAGGAGAACCTACGGCTGGTGTTCATCGTGCTGAACACTTTGTCGTTGCTCAGCCAGGAGGACTTCGTTCGTCTGATGGACCAGGCCGTCGATGACGGCCTTATGTCCAACATCGAAATAGGAGGACCCTACAGCGAACTGGCCCGGTTCTACGACGAGCCGACACCACCGCTCAGCGACCCGACCCACCGACCCGTGATCAACAGCGAGCGTCCGAATCCACGGGTCGGTGCGTTACAGCTACAGCCACGCACCGGGCCGGGGCCCGGCTACAGCCTCGCCAAAGCACACACGATCTTGGCCGATCGCTACGAGGTCCTCCCGGTCTCGATCCGACGCACCATCCCTCAACTGCTGGACGCCACCCACGTACGCACGCTGTTCCAGCAACTACGCAACGAGGGATGGAAAGACTGGCATCTACTCAGCGTTGTCGCCAACCTGACCGTCAACCATCGTTTGACCCTCCGGTACGGCCCGATCACTTCTGACCGGATGCCGCAGCTCGCCCAGGAATTCCACGCCGAGCTGACGCGGGAAGAGCAAGTCGACGATCCACAGATCGCGCCCGAAGCGATCGATCGAGACATCATGGACAAGAGCATTCACTCGGTCGCGATGTCCAGCCTCCCCCGATGGGGGCTGACCGTACCCCAGCGCGCACCGAACCCGGCCGCGATCACACAGATCCTTGCTGACCGCTATGGCTTCTGGGAGGACGACACTGCGCACCCCGATCTGTTCGACGGACGGCTGCACGAGTCAGGAGAAAACTCACTGTCGTCCACCTCGCCACCGGTCAGCCCAGCTTGAATGCCAGTCGCGTGCACGAACGGCGCAGTGTCGAACCGGGCACGAGGTCTCCGCGCATGCTCAGGTACAGCAGTTCGGGTCGAGGACTGCGCACAACGCGGATAGGGCGTCACGGCGTACGCGATGAAAGGTGTTCATCCCGCGGCGTTCCGTCTCGATGATCCCCGCTTTCCGCAGCTGCCCCAGATGATGAGAGACCGTCGACTCCGACAGGTTCACCCTCTCGGCCAAATCGCCCCCGTTCTCCTCACCTGCTGAGCTGGCCAGCAGCAGTGACAGCAGCTTGACCCGCACCGGATCAGCAAGCGCCTTCAGCCGCAGCGCGACCTCTAGCGCCGCGGTGTCGCCGACCGGACCCGCGGCCACCGGCGCGCAGCAGACCGGGGCGGACATATCGATCACGGGTAGCGCCTTGGGCATACGAACCACCCTACCCAGTCTATTGACTTATGTCGAAAAGGTGGCAGACTCGGCCCGGTAAGGATTTCGACATATGTCTCACAGGTGGAGGTTCGACCATGTCCCGCATCCAGCTCGCCCTCAACGTCGATGATCTCGACCAGGCGGTGACCTTCTACACGACGCTGTTCGGCGTCGAGCCCGCCAAGCGCAAGCCTGGCTACGCCAACTTCGCCGTGACCGAACCGCCCCTGAAACTGGTGCTGATCGAGAACCCCGGCCACGGCGGCAGCCTCAACCACCTCGGCGTCGAAGTCGAGACCTCCGACCAGGTGCACGGCGAGATCGCACGACTGTCGGAGGGCGGGCTGTTCACCGAGGAGCAGATCGCGACTACCTGCTGTTTCGCCACCCAGGACAAGGTGTGGGTCACCGCGCCGGACACCGAACGCTGGGAGGTCTACACCGTCCTGGCCGACTCCGAATCCTTCGGCACCGCTCCCACACCCGCGATCGGTGAACCGGTCGGCGACGAGGAGACCACCGCAGTGTGCTGCGGCACCGCCGAACAGGCCGTAGCCGAAGATGCGTGCTGCGGCAGCGAAGCGAAACGCAACGCTCTGGCCTCGGGCGCCACCTGCTGCAACTGAACGCGGGTAGCGATCGCCCCGCCAGTCCCGCCGCCGCAACCCGCGACCATTCGCAGCGAGAATAGGCTGACCCCGTGATTCTCGATAACCACGCAGCCGCCAGCGCACCCGGATGCCGCCGACTCGGTGCCTGCGTGATCCGATGAAGCGAACTGTCCAGCTCACCCATGCCACCGTTTCTGACCTCGACGTTGTCGAGTCGTGGCTGCGCGATGGCCGAGTCTGCCGGTGGCTCGGTGGTGTCCGGATCATGGAAACCACTTACATGGAAGACGTCCGCAAAGATCCCCACGGTCCGGGATACGTCGCCAAGATGCACAAGCTGGCAGCACGCGAAGTCGGACACGACGACGGACCTCCCGTTGGATACGTAGCCGCCACGGTGTACGGCGTCTCCGTGATCGAAGATCGCTGGACGGTGCGCAGCCCGTACTATGCGACGCTGTTGTATGCCGTCGACCCGGACTGCCACCGAGGCGGACTCGGTGCAGCGACACTACAAGCAACGATCGATCATCCCGACCTCGCGGAGATCACCGAATTCCACTGCGGAATCGCGGTTCGTAACATCGCAAGCAGGCGAATCGCCCGCCGAGTCGGATTCGTGATTCAACCAGAACCACGACCCATCCCGAGGAGACGTCGACGGATTCTCAGCTACGTCTACCACCGCTCGACGTGATCCAGAACGGCCTGTGCAGGTCCGGGCACCCGAACTCGGGCCTGCGAGCCGCCACGACGAGCGGAGTTTGCTACCCTCACCCCGGACGGGCTTCTAGGACAACATCTCTCGTCGTCTTTAAGTCGGCCTTTTGTCCCGAATACGTCCGAATGCGGACGAATCCGATCACATCACCGCGCGAGGCATCGTGCCTGGTAGAGGCATAGATCCGAAGCTGATCGAAGGCAGGTGCATCGTGGTCCGTGATAACCCAGAGGTCGCAGGTTCAAATCCTGTCCCCGCTACAAATGGCCCAGGCCAGAGAGACTACGGTCTCTCTGGCCTGGGCCATTTCTTACGTTGCTCGACGGTTATTCGACACTTTTGATCGGAACACGACGATCCGGGGGTTTCTGCCAGATGTTTGCCGCAGGATGGTCCGTATGAGGTCTTGTCTCCCGCAGAGGTCGAGCCGTGCCGCATCAGCGGGGTGTACGTGATGCATCACGTACTGAACGATTACCGTCGACGTAACCGACCACTGACGCGATATCTGACGAAGCTCTTCACCGACAGCGCTCTGGCTGCACGGTTCGAACGCATCCGCTCGTTGGAGGAACTCGATGACTTCGAGGGCGCGGTGCAGCAGGGTATCTCGGACCTGCGACCTCAGTCTCCGTCGCTCGGTGGGACACGGGTGGCGTCCACCAAAGACGATGGATACTTCAGGCCGATTGGCAACGGGCAGTCGGTAGGCGTTGCTCACTTCTACGTAGCGGTTCAAGTCCACGGTAACCCTGAGCTGGTCGAGTATTGGCCCGACGCCAACCCAGACGTGGAGCCTGTTGATGCCAAGGCGCTCGCCGTCGCAGCCAAAGGGGGCCTCGATGAGACGCTACGTCACCGGCTTCAGCTGATCTCGGACACCTGGCAACTTGGTGTCCCTGACATCCCCTCCGAGGAGTGGGGCCTCTATACCTTCGTGGACTTGACTCCCGAGGAGGAAAAAGAGGTCGCGAACAACGAATTCGACATCCGCGCCATCATCGAAGAGCGAATCGCGAAGGCACGGCCGATCGTCGAGGCAATCGCGGCGCAGACAGACCACTACTTCGAGGTCGAGTTGCCTCAGCGGCTCCAGAACATGATCGCGCACAAACGGGAGCGCTTGACCAATCGCGCAGCCGTGCGCGCAAGTTTGACGTTCGACAACGAATGGAAACTGCCCGCGCCAAGGCTTGAGTCTGTTGCTACCGATACGAAAACCACCTTGCCTGAAGTAACCAGTGGCGGCTTCAGGGTCGCGCACCGAGACCGCCTGGACCCGGCGTCCTTCTCCGACGTGCAACGGGTGATCTGGATGTGGGCCAGTGGCGTCGAGCGATACCCTGCCGCGTTCAATCTTCTTGGCGAAGACAGACTGAGCGATCTTCTGGCAGTCACTCTGAACGCATCCTTGGCGAACGCGAAACGAGAGGTCTACAGCCGCGGCGGCAAGTCGGACATCTACATCCAGGCCGACATGCTCGCGGAGGGCAGGGGCACGGAGAAGGTCTTCATCTGCGAGGCCAAGATCGCCTCGGACGACACCGTGGTGACCGACGCAGTCGATCAGCTGTTCGGATACCTCAATACGCACGACACCGCTGCGGTCCTGCTCCTGTACTTCAAGCAACAGGACTTCGACAGCGCACGCACGCGACGACTTGCAGCACTGCGCAGGATCATCGGCTTTGCCAAGGAAGAACCCGGACCAAGTGGATGGCCCATCTACGACTTCGAGATCGACGGCCGCTACGTCCGCGTCTGCGTCGCCAGCGTGCACCTACCGCCCCCGAAGAAGAAGTAGCCGTACGACCGACTGAGCGTGAGCACTCGGCATGGGACTGCTTCCGTCATCTGTTCGTCGGTCCGGGAATTCGGACGACCCTCTACTCGAACACCTGGCTCGGGTAGACGGCATTCTGGATGGTGTCGGCCATTTGTTGGTTGGCGCGGCCTCGGGTGGGGTAGGTGTTGAGGGTTTCGGTGGGGTTGGCGTGGCCGACTTGGTCGGCGACCATGACTGCGGAGAGTCCGGCGTCGAGGCCGAGGTCGATGAGGAGTTTGCGGAACGAGTGGCCGGTGATGGTGTCGGGGATGCCGAGGGCGAGGCGGACTCGTCGCCATTGGTCGTTGAAGTTGGTGGGGTCGCGCAGGGTGCCGGTGCTGGATTGGAACAGTGGTGTGGTGCCGTCATTCATCGGTTTGAGGGTGGGGATGCGTCGTTCGAGCATCGCCATGCCGAAGGCGGGTAGTTGGATCTCGTAGCGGTGGTTCTTGGGGTTGTCGGGGGTCTGGTCGTCGGTTTCGCGGACCAGGCCCTTGCCGGGGATGCGGATGATGTGGGCGCGGACGGGGATGATGCCGGTGTCTTGGTCGTAGTCTTCGAGTAGGAATGCCAGGAGTTGGGAGATGCGGGCTCCGGTGGCGGCGAACATGGTGATCGGGTCGGCGAGGTCTCCGCGGTCGCAGAACTGGGCGACGGTCGGTACCCGGTATTTCGGGGTGGGGGCGATGAGGATGCCGTCCTTCATCTTGGGCAGCGGTAGGCAGGGGGTGTCGCTGTGGCGGACGTCGATGAGCAGTTGCCGTAGTTGCGGCAGCGTGAGCGCGGTCGCGCCTTGGGTGGGTTTGGGTTCGATGGGTTCGGTTTCGCGGACGGGGTTGTGTTTCCAGACGTCGAATCGGACTGCCATCGCGCACATTCCGGACAGGACGGTGCGGGCGCCCTTGGCGTCGGAGCCGCTGTGTTTGGCGTAGTCCCGGAGGAAACGTTCGAGGCGTTGTGTGGTGACTTCGCGCAGGCGTAGCCCGCCGAGGGCTTTCTTGATCGCGGTGGCGACGCGGTCGTAGCGCAGGATCGTATTCGTGGCGCGTTTCTTGACCTCGATCAGATACGTGCGATATTCGGTCCACAGTTGTTCGATGGTGGTTTCGCCGTTGATGTCGCCGTGGCCCGCGTAGACCCGTTCGCGGAGGTGTTCGAGCAGGCGGCGTTCGGCGGCCGCGCCGAAGCGGTCGGAGACGCCGTCTGGTGTGACGCGGTAGGCGGTGCGGGTGATGCCGTCGTGGTCGCGGACGCGGCAGACCGCGCGCCAGTGGTTGGTGTCGAGTTGTTTGCGTGAGATGTTTCCCCAGGTGCCGACCGGTAGTGGTGGGCGCCCGGCCATCAGCACGTCCCCGTGATCGGGGCGCGCGTGTACGCCATCGTTTTCTTCTCCCGTAGTTGTGCGTCACCGTGGGCTAAGACGGTGTGTATTCACATCAATTCTACGGGGCAAGAACACAATTGAATTCCGCACCCGCCTTTGCGCGGAATTCGCGGCGGCTATTTCTTGTCGGGTGTGTCGGAGACGACCATGATGCCGGTGGTCTGAATCCGCAAGGGCGGGCGCGGGTGTCGGTTGGTGGAGGCGAGGGCGCGGATGAGTTCGTTGACGAGTCGGCGTTGTTCGCGGCCGAGGATCGCCGATTCCGGTGCGGGAATGAAGGGTTCGACCATCTCGAGGTACAGCCCCGCCCAGTGCGCGACGTCGCGGACGTCGAGTTGGAGCGCTTCGGCGACGGCGCGGATGATCTCGAGTGAGCTCTGGTGGTCGGGGTCGTCGATGAGGCGGGCGACGGTGGTGGGGTGGATTCCGGCGGCTTCGGCGAGTTCGTTTCGGCTGGTGAGGCCGACTGCGGCCATCGCCGAGGCCCAGGGTTCGGGGACAGCGCGCTTGCGTGGCATGTCCACACTGTAGGGCATTTGTGGACACTCACAGAAGAGATGATGCGGACGTATTCGTTCGCCATGTAGAGCATGTTCGCCGAATCTGTTGCTGTACAGCCGAATACCTGTTGCAGAATCTACCGACCCGATAGACACAAGGTTGCACTGCTGGTAGGTTTCTGGGAAGGGGAGACCCCAGGAGGGAGGGCAAGGCGATGGCCTATCGGGCGAGGTTGAGATCACGGACCGCTCTGCGAGAGGCGATGTCGGCGAAGCGGGTCCCGGTACGGGTGCTGGCTCGGCGCGCGGGATGCGGGAAGTCCATCGTCGGTCTGCTGCGCTCGGGTGCGCGGACCACCTGCACTCCCGCTACGGCGGCGAAACTTGCTGCGGGCCTGGATATCCCCGCCGAGACCTTGTTCAGGATCGAGGAGTGAGGAGCAGCGCGAGAGTCACGCCAGAGTTTCGTCTACGGGAAAGTAGTTGACCCGACGGGCTTAGCCCCCCGCCGGGTCGGCGCACATCTACGGGAGTAGTCATGCAACCCAAGTCTAACCCGGCTGCCATCGGATACGCAGCCGGGCTCACCGACCATCCTTCACCGCGGCGGTGGTGGTGATGGCGATCGAGTTCAAGCCCGCGGTCCGCCGCAAGAGCCCCGCCCGCCTGGCCCTGGCCGGTCCCTCCGGCTCCGGCAAGACCTACACCGCCCTCAGTCTCGCCTGGGAGTGGGCGCGGCGCGAGGGCGGCGGTATCGGGATGATCGACACCGAACGCGGCAGCGCCAGCAAGTATCAGGGCACCAACGGCTGGCAGTGGCGCACCCTGGAACCCGAACGGTTCTCACCCACCAGCCTGGTCGAGATCCTGGGAGCCGCTGCCGGAGAAGGCTTCTCGGTGTTCATCATCGACACCTGGAGCCATTATTGGATGGGCCAGGACGGGATGCTCGAGCAGGTCGACCGCCGCAAGGCCGCCAACAACTCGTTCTCGGGCTGGAAGGAAGTCAACCCCGACGAGCGGCGCATGGTCGATGCGATGCTCACCTTCCCCGGGCATCTGATCGTCACCTTGCGGACCAAGACCGAATACGTCGTGGTCGAGGACGAGAAGGGCAAGCAGGTCCCGCGCAAGATCGGGACCAGGCCCGTGCAGCGCGACGGCCTGGAGTACGAGTTCGACATCGTCGCCGACCTCGACCTGTCCAACAACCTGCACATCTCCAAAACCCGGCTCCCGTTCCTCAACGGCCAGGTCATCGCCGCGCCGGGCGCGGAGCTGGCGACCCGGATCGCAGACTGGCTCGACGGCGGCGAAGAAGTACCGACCGTCGCCGAATTCCGGCAACGCATCCTCGATGTGGAGTCGACCGAGCAACTACGCGATATCTACCTCGAGATCGGCTCCTATCGGCTGCTCGGCGCACCGACCGTCGACCACGAGGGCACACCGACCACCCTGCGGGAGCTGGTGGTCGCGATCAAGGAGGCCCTCGAAGCCGTCGACGCCAAGCTCGCCGCCCAGCGCGGCGCGCAGGCGTCGCAGGATCGCGATGGGGAGAGGGGGTGAAACGATATGGCGAGACGTTGTGACGTACCGGGGTGCGGGCACGGGTTGCTCAATACCGACGAGGTCGCGGAGCGGCTGCGGGTGAGTCGGCAGTTGTTGTTGCAGTGGCGGACCCAGCCCAAACCCCACCGGTTGGCGAGCAAAGGGTTCCGGCTCAACGGCGAGTCGGGGCCTTTGCGGTGGCTGGAATGCGACTGGCACGCCTACCTCGAGGCCATCGACGCGCAGAGGTCGGCATGAGTACGGTGCGCGGGCGTTCCGGGCTTCATGCCAAGAGCATCGAAGCCGAGAACGCCCGCCGCATCTTCATCGAGGAATACCGGTTCCTGCGCGAAGGTCAGATGTCCCATGAGGCCATCGCGCGCCGGTTCGGAATGACGGTGGGCGCGTTGCAGACCCGTGTCCTGCGTTACGGGTGCATGGTGTTGACCGCGGCCGAGCAACGCGCCTCCGAACGCCTGGACGTGTTGATCGAGCGCGGTGACCCGTTCACGCTCGACGACCTCGGCGGTGTCGAGGACACGGTCGTGCTCTGGCTGGTCGGCACCGCGCTCAAGCGCGGGCGTATCCGCTCCTCGCAGGGCCAGGCCGGGCGCAAGCATCGGGTCTCGGTCTACACCCCGGTCCAGGGCGCGGTCTCATGACCGGCCCCCGGACCGCCACCGTGCCGGTGCCGCTGTCGGGGGCGGGTGACCCGTTCGGCGACGGCCAGTCCTGGCATGTCATCGACCAGGCCCACGATGACACTGGCCGGGTCGTTCGGGTCCTCTACGAGTGCCGCTACCTCATCGAAAGCGGCGAATCCGCCGCGTGGGTGACCGAGCGGCGTTGGCACGACGGCGGACACGAGTCCCGTGATGTCGAACCGGTCGCCTGAGTCGGGCGCCGGTGCCCGTGTCGATCCTGGCGGTGTTCGCAAGGATCGGCGCGGGTTCATCCGGTTGAGCCTGGACTTCCTGGAGAACCACCGCACCGGGCCGTTGTAGCCGGTCGCGAAACTGGCCCTGATCCAGATGTGGATCTACTGTGCCCGCAATCGCACCGATGGCATCGTGCCGGTCGCGTATGCGCGCAGCAGCCTGCCCAAACGCCTGCGCGAGGCACTCACCACGGCGGGATGCTGGCACGAGCGCACCTGCACCACGAACGCGCCGTGTCGTCATGGTGCGTGCACCACGACGGCGGCGTGTGGGCAGCAGGTGTTGGTGATGCGTGACTACGCCCGCCATCAGCCCACCCACCGTCGCCCCGACACACCGGGCCGTGACCCGCGCCCTTACATCAAGCTCAGCGTCGATTTCCTGGAGAACCACCGCACCGGGCCGTTGTCGCCGGTGGCGAAACTGACGTTGATCGAGTTGTGGATCTACTGCCACCGCAACCACACCAACGGCGTCCTACCGT
The DNA here is from genome assembly GCF_001310275.1 of Nocardia arizonensis. GTDB lineage: Bacteria > Actinomycetota > Actinomycetes > Mycobacteriales > Mycobacteriaceae > Nocardia > Nocardia arizonensis. The sequence continues at coordinate 61,656 of NZ_LGYZ01000036.1, read as the reverse complement.
TGCCCGCGTTCCGCAGGATCGCGCCCGCACGCATCCGTGACGCGCTCCTCGCGGCGGGATCATGCCGCCAACACGAATGCACCCCGACGCGGCCGTGCCGCCACGGCGCGTGCACCATGGCGGCACCGTGTCGGCATGGTGTCGCCACCATGCACGACTATCACCGCCACCAACCCCTCCACATGGACTCCCGCAAACAACGACAACAGAGCAGGTCAGACAGCAAATCCGAGAAGGCGGACACAGCGGCGGAAAACCGCGAGTCGACGGGCGCACACGCCGGCGGAACCACGCCGGATTCGGTGTCTCTCACGCGTGCGTCTCAGAAGTTAGAAGTAAAAGAAGTATGTAGTTCTGTTGGTATCCCCCCTCCGGTAAGTAACGCGCGGGAGGAGAACGAAAAACACGGTCCACCGCCGACTACCCCGAGAACGCCGCCGCCGGTGCGGGTCGCGCCGCGGGCTCGTCACGGCGGTGACGGGGTGGCCGACCGGCTCAACGCCGCCGCTCCCGAGGTCCCGGCGACCCCGGCGATGCGCCAACGGGTCCTGGCCCGGCTGGCGCCCAACGCGGTCGCGGTGCTCGCCGACCCGGACACCGACCCGATCCGCCGCGAACGCGCCCACCACGAACTCGCTCGCGCCGAGGCGGTCATCGACGCGAGAGCCGAGTACCTGAAAACCGGTGATCTCAACGAAAACCGCGAGGCGGACTGGCTTTTCGACCCGTACGGCGACAACGGGGCGATGCGGCGGATGCTGGCCGCGCAGCGACCGCTCCCGACCCCGGACCCGGTCACGGTCGGTGAGCGGCGCGCGATGGCGTTCCGCCTGGCGGGCGAGCACATCGACACCCTCACCGGCTACGGGGCACGCCCACCGGGCACGGCGCGGGAGGCGATGCGCGCCGAACTCGAAGCCCTCCTCGAGGCCGGGGTGAGCCAGGACGTGCTGCGCTCGGAGCTGCGCGCGATGCTCGAGGCCGGGTTGTGGGCTGCCTCGAAGCTGCGCGAACGAATCGCCGAGGCCCGCCCATGACCGGAAACAACGTCCTCGACTGGGATGCCCCGGAGATGTGCGATGTCGAGGCCGAACAGCAACTCCTCGGTGCGGCGCTGTATGCCGAGGGCAACCACGAGGTGGCCGAGCAGGTCGCCGCGATCCCGAATGGCGCGTTCTACGTTCCCGCGCACCAGCTGCTGCACGCGGCGCTGGTGGATGTGCTGCGGGAGGAGCTGATTCCCGATCCGGTGGTGATCGTGGATCGTGCCGCGCGTCGGGGCGCGCTGGGCGGCAACCCCGACCGGCTGCGTCGGGTGAGCCTGGACCTGCTCGGCAAGGGCGTCCCGGCCTCGGTCCCGTACTTCGCCGACCGCGTGACGACCCTGTGGCACGCCCGCACGGCCGTGCTCGAGGCGACCCGCATGATCCAGCAACTGCACGCGCTGCACCGCTCGGGCGATCTCCATTCCACTGGTGGAATCCTCGCGCGCGCACGCGAGGCCCTGGACCTGGATTTGTCCGACCCGACGGTTCCGAACGTTTCGGCGCTGCCGCCCTCGGTCGCGGAAATCCTGTCCGGATCGGATTCCTACGACTGGTTGATCCCGAAGCTGTTCGAGTACGGGGACCGCATGATCCTCACCGGCATCGAAGGACTCGGGAAATCGACGCTGCTCGCACAGATCGCGGTCGCGGTCACCGCCGGGTTGCACCCGTTCCTCGCCGCGCCCATCATCGGGCCGGGCGCGCCGCAGGCGACCTCGCACCGGGTGCTGGTGATCGACGCGGAGAACCTTCCGGGCCAGCTGCGCCGCCGCTACGGCGACCTCGTGGGCCGGGTGGATCGGATCTGCGAGCAGCAGTCCCACCCGCGGCCGGACTGGGACGACGAACTGCGGATCGAGGCCCGCCCCGACGGTGTGCGCCTCGAAGACCCGCGCGAGCTGCGCCGTATCGAAGCCGCTATCGCGGCTCATCAGCCGGTGCTGGTGGTGGCGGGGCCGCTGTACCGGCTCAACGCCCTGGACACCGAGGCTGCGGACGGCGCACGCGAACTCGTGCGGATTCTCGATCACCTGCGGGTGAAATACCGGTTCACGCTCATCCTCGAAGGCCACATCCCGCACGCCGCGGACGGGCGCTCGCGGTCGGTGCGCCCGATCGGGTCGTCGCTGCTGTTGCGGTGGCCGGAGTTCGGGTACGGGATCGTCCCGGCCAAAGGCCACGAGGACGACGAGCACCCCTCGGTGGTCGACCTGCGCCAATGGCGCTACGCCCGCGACGAACGCCTGTTCCCGCGCGAGCTGTACCACGACCCGTCCGGGTTCCCATGGACGCCCGGCGCCGGCTATTTCGCGCTGTGCCGCAGCAAGGGTGTCTATGACGGATAGACCTATTCGAATTATGTTGCCTGGCAACGAATGTGAGGTATTGAGGCCAGTAGATCACTGAAATATAATGGTGTGCAGGGGATTTCAATGGTGGCTTGCCCCCACCGAGATCCCCTGTGAATCGAATATCGCTTTCTACGGGAGATGACGAATGAGAATCGTCCTGGAATTGCACTGCCCGGACACCCACGACCCAGCCGCTGGCTCTGGGGACACCGAGAACGCGCGGCTGGTGACCGGCCTGGCGCGACTGCTGAAGACGCACCGCTGCCCGGCGTGCCCCACTTGCACCCTCGAACCCGGTCTGACCGTGATCGACGGCCGGAACCGGCGTACCGCCTACTGCCCGTGCTGCCAAGCCACCTGGCTACCGGCGCGGCGCGCCCGGTTGCTGTCGGCGGGGCGTCTGCTCGGCGTGGAGCTGGTGCTCGGTGCGGGGGTACGGTCATGATCCGCCGCCCCGCCCCGGACATCCGGTTCGCGACACGGGTGCTCGCGACGATCGCCGACCTGCCGAACCATCCGCGCCACCCCGGCCTGTCGTGGGATCAGGGCATCTACCGCCGCGTCGAGGTGCACGAGATCGTGCACGCCGACACCGGCGCGCCGGTGTGCGCGACCGCGTTGTGCTTCGCCGGATGGGTGGTCGAACTCGACCCCGAGGTGGATTGGGCCTACGACACGATGACCCTGCGCACCCGGCACCTGGCCGAGGACACCGTCAACCCGCCGGTGCGCCTGGACTGGGATCTGACCACCGCAGTCGATCTCGCGACCGGGCATCGGCTCTACGCACACGAGTACGCACGCCGGCGCCTCGGACTCAGCGACATCCAGGCCGAGACGCTGTTCTCGAGCACCAACACCCTCGACGACCTCGCCGAGATCATCGCCCGCATCAGCGGGGGGCGACTGTGACCGCGACCGTCATCACCGCCGCCGACCTGGTGCACCGGGTCCGGGAACTCGCGAACGCCTCACCGCAGGCCACCACACCCACCGCCGGGGAGCACCCGCACGGGGACCGCTACGTCATACGCGACGACACCGGCGGCTGGCGAGGCTCGCGCCTGCTCGGGCGCGCCCTGCTCGACCTCGGCGCCCACCCCGACCAGCTGGCCGAGCACGACGCCTACGCCCTGTCCGCAGCCAGTACCGTGCTGCACTTCGTCGGACTCGGCGTCTGGGCTCAGGACCTGCTGTGGCTCAACGTCGTCCAAGTCCAAGAAGGACGCGGACGGTGCTGGTGCGACGCGGTCGCCTTCGCCGACCTTCGCATCCCCGGCATCGGGGGTGGGCGATGAGAACCCAGCCCGCGCCCGGTACCTCGGCCGCCGAGATCGTGATCGACCGGATGCCCGCCTACCTCGGACAGCCGCAGCGCTGGAAAGCCCGGATCGCCTACTACGACCAGGCCGGGCGCATCCGTCATCTGCACGCCATCCACACCGATCCCGACGCCGCCGCCGACGCCGTCCAGGATCGCCTAGACGAACTGGGAATCCGCTGATGACCCACGAGAACAAGACTCCCGACCGGGACCTCACCGACCGCATCGACGCTCTCGCCGCCGAAGCCGATCCCCCGGTGGAGCCTCGTCCCCCGCGTCCGGAGCGGTGCCCGAACTGCATCGACGAGTGGCACGCGCTGCCGATCCGCCGCAACCTGGTCCTGCTGCGGCAGGACTACTGCGGGTGCGCCGACTGCGACCGGGCGCTGGACGCCTACGACTACGCCACCGATACCAGCGAGATCGTCTGCCCCGGCTCCACCCTCGAAGGCCCGATCCAACCCCTCGAAGTGCGGCTGGAACGCGCCGGATTCGAGCTCGCCCTCGACCTGGTCGAAATCCAGGTCGTGACCCTACTCGCCGACACGCCGCCCGAATCGGAGTCCTTTCCGCCGCCGAGGAAGACGAGCGCGATCGAGTTCCCCAACCCGCTGCCCTACCGGGCGACGATCCACGCCTACCGGCTCGGCACCACTTGGCGGGGAACCGATCACGTCGTGGTCCTGCACCAGCCCGACACCGACGGTGCCGGACCGCAGACGGTGTTGTTCCGCTACCACCCGCCCGGTACCCCACAACCCCGCTTTGCCGGCACGTTCCTGCTCGGCAGCCTGATGTTGACCGTCCTGGACGACGGCAGCGACGCCGAGGGCTATCGGTCCGCGATCGACCCCCACGGCATCGTCATCGAGATCGATGACCGGATGCGTCCGCGCTACCAGGTCGACGGGCACATCGACCCCCGCGCCATGGTCACCAGGATCACCGGCCAAACCATCGGTGATTGACCAACCCCGATGAACGTGAGGTTCGACACCGCCCGGTCTTTTGCGAGGTACCGAATCTCACGTTTGGGACTACGTTGGCCGATATGTGGGGGGAATGGCTGTTGATCGAATGCATGCGCGCCGAGCCGACCGTGATGGCCGTCGGCCGCAAACCCGCGAAACTACAACCACTGCGGCGAGCGCTGCGCGGTCCCGCGCTGCGGGTCGCGCGACGGCTCACCGCCCAGGTCCGCGCCAGCGGGCACGCCTGGGAACAACGCTGTCGCGACCGCGACGAGCACATGATCGCCGAACCCGTCCACAACCTCGCAGGACGAGTGCACGGGGTGCGGGTCTGGACCGGCGCCCACGACCAGGACCCACCGCCCGCCCCGCGCTCGGGTGCCTTCGACTGGAACCTCGACAAGACCACGGTGCTGCTGACCGAGGAGTCCTACGACATCCACGCCGTCGCCCCCGAACAGCGGCGTCCCGAGATCACCCGCATGCAGGCCATGCGGTGGCTGGTCCACGCCGAGGAGGAAGGCACCGCACTCGCGCTGGCGGCCGAATCCGACCAGAACACACTGCATCACGACACCTGGCAGATCATGCGCGACGACGGCATACCACGCGATCTGCACTTCTGTGCCCGCGGCGGGCAGGTGGACGGGCAGCGGTTCATCCACGGACTCATGCTCGACATCAGCGAAGGCCGCGACATCCCCGCCCCACCACCACCGTTGACGTTCTCCCGAGCCGTGCTGCACGCCGAACTGTCGGTACCCGGCATCTACCACGCCCTGGTCGACCCGGCCACACTCACCGCTCATCGCTGGCTCGGTGACCCGATGCCGGGTATCGCGTGGGAACTCGGCGACGACCCCGACCGCGCTCCGGGCCTGCACCCCGACGACATCCCCGCCGCGCGCGAGCTGATACGCCGTCTCGACAAAGGACCGGTCACCGGGTCGCTGCGGCTGCGGAACACCGACGGCGGGTGGACATCCATCCATGTCGAAGCCAAACGTATGCTGCTCACCCGTCACCCGGAGTCGGCGGCGGCGCTGGTGAGCGTGTCTCATGCCACAGCAAACGAATAACCGGACAGGGTACCGGGACAGTCGATCTCACGTTTAAGATCGTCTGTTCGGGGTCAGGCCCCCTTGCCTCACTGGCCGACCCCGCCTCCTCAGAACCGACCACCGAACCGGTGCCGCACGCAGCCACGAGTTGCCGACCACGCGCGCCGCGCGAACCCTGGCCGGCCACACCACCGGCCGGACACGGGTTCGCTGTGTCACCCAGGAGATACCGGTGTCACCAGTACTGAACCTCCCGCTAGCCCACGCCGTCCTACGCGCCCTCCATACCAAGCCGCACCTGCACCACGCATGGCTGTGGCGGCGCGAATGCCTCGACGACACCGCCTACAACATCGCAGGATGGACGGTCACCCTCGCGGGAGCGGAATGGACCGGACACGGCGAACTGGTCCGCTACAAGGGCCGAGTCCGCGCGGTGCCGATGCTCGCCCAAGAACTGCTCGGCCTGCCCCACACCCAGGCGCGGCGACTGTTCTACCACAGCGACGAGGACCAGGCCGTGCGCCTGCTCTCCGACCTCATCGCCCACGCCACCCGCACCCAACGCGACCGGCTCCGCACACTCGAGACGCTACCGGCCGCCGTCATCGGCTCGACGCCCCGACCGTAATCTCTACTGCTGCGCGCTACAGTAGAGATATGGTTTGCGTCGATCCGCCCACCGCGACCTCACAGCCATGACCGGCACCGTCGCACCACGCTCGGTATCGATCGAACTCGAAGACGCCGTGCACGCCCTCATCGGACACCGCCTGGCCTCCCACACCGACCGCGACGGGGAAACCCGTTCCGGTTACCGGGAATCGGTCTACGCCGAGATCCGCGCCGAGCTGGCGGCGCGCACCGGTGAGGGCGGCACCCTGCGGCCCCGCAGTCTGCCCCCGGCCTGGGTCGAGGGCCTGGACTGGATCACCACCGTGGACACCGCCGTCGCGCAATGGTGGCCCGACCCCGGCCCCGACAACGGCGAACCGGAAACGGTGCGCCGCCTCAATCTCCTCGCCGCCCACACCTGGGCACCCGAGGACCACGAAGCCATCACCTGGTGCATCGACGACCTCGAGCACTGGGCGATGGCCGGCAAAGCACTCCTCGAACCGGTACGACGGTGGGAACTGGTCGCGCCGTGCCCGGCGTGCGGGGAATCCACCGTGCACCGGCCCGACGCGAGCGGGGAGATCGTGCGCCAGGCCGCACTCCAGATCACCGCGGCGGGCTGCGTGTGCCTGTCCTGTCACACCGAATGGGCACCCACCCACTACCGGCTGCTCGCAGCCTCCCTCGGCTGCAAAATACCGGCCGGACTATTGGAATAGCGGAGGCGACCTCGTGTCGCTTCAGTTCCTGTTGCCGACAGCGCGGATCGATCGAGGAAAGCCGTATTGACAACGCTCCGAAGGGCTTATCGAGGACACCGATCTTCTCTACGATCGGGGAATGAGTGAGATCGAGCGCCAGATGGCTGCGCTTCGGGCCGCCGAGCAACAGGCCGCTTCCGAACTCTCGCAGGAAGAACAGCAACTCGCTGGTCTCATAGACGACTTCGTTCAAACCATGACGCGGCACGGCATCGAGTCACAGCCGTACTTCACCTTCGCCGCGACGGCGCGTGAGCGATTGAAATGGACCAAAACCGTTAGGGTGCATGAGCATCGATGGGGACCACCCAGAGGGCGGTATTGGCTCCTGCAACGTGGTGGAAAGGATCGGATGGGACTCGGGGTTACCTCCGACAGGCGACTGATTCCCATCACCTTTGAGTGCGTTCGACCGGCTGGATCCCGGCGAGGCTCATACGAGCACCGCTACGACATCCACATCTCACCCGAAGCCGCCCCGTACCTCAGGAACGTCGAGTACGCGGCCACCTCTACCGGCGAGTCAGTCACCGGGATGTTTGTCGACCTTCACCTGTTCGCTGCCGCTGCCAAGTCAGCGATAGACGGTTCGAGCGGACGGTCTCGAGGTTTCACCGCCTGACCGGGCTGCCGACGAACGCGGTGGCCCGAATACTGCAGGCACTGTTCGGGCCACCGACTGCACAGCGTCGCTACCTGTCTCGTTCCTCGACGGCGGCCAGCCACTGCCGGACCAGCTCGGCGAGCTGGTTGTCGATCGCGTCGAAGACCCGCCTCGGCGCGGGCGCGTTCGCGGCGCGCGGCGCGCGGTACTCGTCGGCGAGCACGGCCAGCGCCGCCGCCAGAGGGCGGCAATGCGGTGCACAGGTTTGATGCGCACCCAGGACCAGGACCGCGTCCTGGGCAGTGAGGTCGCCGGGATCGTCACCGCAGTCGATCTCGGCCACGGTCGGAGTCTCCACCACGACCAGGATCGGTCGACCCGTGATCCGGACGGGCTCGGCTCCTCGCCGGGTGCCGCGTCCGGGTAGGCCCTGCGGGTTCATCGGATACCTCCCCACGTGCCGACCGCCGCCCAGCAGCAACGCGGCCCGCTCACGGCCGGGACCGTGTCGTGGCCGGGCAGCCAGTCCCCGGCCACGACGAGGCCGGGCGCCAGAAGTTCGACCCCGGCCAGCAACGTGCCGATCTCGCCGCCCGTGCGCGGGCGCAGTGTCAGCCCGTGCTGGGTGTAGACAGTGGCCGCGGCCTTGCCCGTGGCGGCCTCCACATCGGCACGGATGTGAGACGCCACCATGTACCCGCTCGGGAGCGCGTCGACCAGCTCCGCGATCACCCGGCCCGGCTCGTCGAGTCGTTCGAGGACCAGTGACCCGAACACCAGTGCGATCGGTTCGGCGGTGTCGAGTCCGGTGTATCCGGTACGGCGGTGGTCGATCCCGGCCAGGATCGCGGCCGGGTCGTTCGGGTCGACCTCGATGAATCGTGCGTCGCCGTCGAGCAGGGCGCGCCCGTACGCGGCCACAAGCGCGCCGCTGTCGAGATATACCGTGCGTGCCTGCGGTGCGACCGCGCGAGTGACGTTGTGCACGTTGATCTCACGCGGATATCCACAACCGATGACCACGAACTGCGCGGCCCCGAGGGCGGAGAGTTCCCTCGCAGCCCGTAACAGGAAGGCGTGGCCCGCGCGGACCCCGGCCTTGAACATCGGTGCGCGCGTCTCGAGTTGGGCGGTCACTACCCGATCGACGGCGTAGCTGTCCTTGCCTTCCGGATACTCGTGCAGCAGGGCATCGAGCACGCGGGGATGAGTCGGTCCTGACAACTCCTGTCCGACGGCCGCCGAGCGCGCATCGGTCCCGGTCTCGGCATCGGCATCGGAATTGGGTGGTGTTCCGCCGCAGGCCGGGCACAGCCTCACCACGTCAGCGCCTCGTGGGTTGTGGTCGGCATCAGGGGTAGTCCTTCATCGAGGCGGGACGTGACATGCAGGATGGGGTGGGGGTGTGGGTTGCAGGGGGTGGTGAGGGTGACGGTCAGCGCCGATGTGCCGGAAACGTGGTAACGGATCACCGTGGCCCGTCCTCGGCAGAGATCGGGTGCGACGGCTGGATCGGTGGCAGGCCGTGGGAGCGTCGCCGCGGCTGGCGCCGATCACCGGCGAGCAATGCGGCGCGCAGCTGGTCGTAGCCTCGGCTGGTCTGCACGAACGCCAGAGCCTGTGGGCATTCACCGGAGTTGTCTTGGGTCCAGCGATCGAGCAGGATCGCCAGCACCGTGATCGCGATGATCAGCTCACCAACCGTGTGCTCGTCGGCGTCGTCGGCGATCATGTTCACCGACTCCGGTCGGTTGCCCAGCGCCCGAGTGAGTTCGTCATCGATAACTCGCGAGAGCCTCGCGGAGGTCGTGTCGGTATTGCGGAGGCGGTCGAAGGCGATGAACTCGGCTGCTGTCGTGGTCGCCATCTCGGCGATGTAGTCGTGCCAGAGAACGCGAAGGTCGAGCGCGGTCTGCTCGATCAGGGTGGCCGGGGTGTCGCGGTCCTCCCACAGCGCGAGCAGGCGTTCCATGTCCGGCAGCGAGATTCGGTCTTGCGGCGGGGCGGTATAAGGCATGGGTAGTGCTCCTTTCATCAGGGGTTTGCGGAGAATCGGTCCCGCTCGAGCGGGCCGAGATCGGGGTGTTCTGGCCGTGTCGTCGCCCGAGCGGCGGTTGGTCAGGGCTCGGTCGTGGTCACCGGTAACCGGCGCACCCCGGCCACCAGTTCCTCGGCCAGTTCCTCATAGCCGTGGGCCAGTTCCTCGACGTTGGCGGCGGCGTCGGCGAACACTTCGTCCGAGCTGCCCGCGAGCACGGTGTAGGTGTAGGAGGTCAACTGCGCGATCCGGTCGATGACCTGGCCCATCGTCTGGGTGTGCACACGCGCCGAGGACATCGGTTCAGGCAGGCTTACCAGCACCCAGGCGTCGATGGACTCCATCAACCGCACCCGGTGCGCGTCGATCACCGCCAGCGCGTAGTGCGGTGTGCGTTCACGTGTCTGGTGCAGGACCGCGAGTTCGGCCGCTGCGGTGAGTACCGGGTGGTCGACCTGTTGGGGAAAGCCTCGGCATGCGGCCAGCAGCGTGTCCTTGCTGGGCAACACCGGCCCCGTCACCAGCGGTCTCCCAGGGCAGGTAGCCGCAGCGCCCGCTGGGACAGGCCGATGTTGAGGTCGGTGTAGCTGTCGACGAGTTCGGCCAGCCGGTGCCAGGCCGCGTGCACCTGGGGGTCGGCGACGTTGTCCACAGTCATCAACAGGGTCCAGGCATGAACCTGGAGACGGGCCAGGCGGTCGATCACCGCGCCCACGGTCTCGGTATGTGCCCGAGCGTCGGGCCGGGGCACTGGGAGATGCGACGCCGCCCACGTATCGACAGCGAACACCATTTCGTCCCTGTCGCAACGCCTTGCACAGTCCAGATCCGGCGCGGTCCGCCGGTACAGCCGCCCGAAGTCGGCGGCAATGCGGGTCAGCGGGTGCGCGACCGTCGGGTCGCCGCGGATCGCCGCGCACAGTTCCTCAGCTGCCGGTAGGACCAGATCGACAAACCGCTGCGAGACCGCGCCCATTTTCAGACTCCCGCTGACTGTGAGCGCGTCTGTTCAAGATGATCACGAAACGCGGAGATCACCGTCGTTCGTGATGGCACCAACCTGGCGTTTTCCGGTTCGGTGATCCAGTACCAGGCCAGACGGTTGTCCGACATCGGAAGCCAAATACGCTCGCCAGCGGACAACACCCGCAGCCCGCGCGCCGCCAAGCTCGCCAAGGTGGTCGTCCCGTAGGCGCCGCCCCACTGCGGGCCGACGAGGAAAACCCAGTCTCGACCACGGCGCGCATAGCTCAATACCGGCACCGGATGGACCTGTCGCCGCTTGAGCAGCCGGTCACGGATACTGCGCCCCGACACCTCTGGCATCACCACTGCTCCCAAAGCGGGAGATGTGACCAGCGAGACCCGGTTGAACGTACACGACACCTGGGAGAACCCCAACCGCTGATACAGAGCGGCGACCTCGCTGACGCTGTGACAACTCTCGAACATCATGACACCGCCAGCTGGGCGTCCGACACAGCCTGCGTGAGCGCGGCCAACTCGGCATCGAGGTCCGCGAGCTCCGCAGCGGCGACTCGGTGCCCGCGAGCGGCTCCCTCGCCAAACGCCACTACCGCCGCAGCTGCGCCAGCGACATCCTCGGCGCTCACTACTTCAACCCAAATTGCGAGAACTGGTTCGTAATCGTCTGGAGAGCGGGAAATTGCCATGACGGAGGGTCCTTCGATGTCGATGAACGATTCACGTTCCAGAACACCGTTCCCGGTAGTTGGGAAGTACCCGCCATAACACCGCCGACGACCAGCCAGGACCCGGATGGTCTGGTGTCGCAGCCATACAACTGGCAGTGTCGTTTTCGGTGCTGATCCGATCGCATTCCGAGGGTGTGGGGCTTATGAGCACGGTTGGCAACAGGCGCTATCCGCCGAATAAGCGGTTGGCTTGGCAGCGGCTACAGAAGGGGTGGAGCAGAGAGGAGCTGGTTCGTCAGATTTCGTTGAGCATGAAGGCACACGGCGAAACTGACACCGGACTGACGGCGGATACCGCACGGCGATGGGAGTCAGGGGACCGTTGGCCGGAGCCGCGATTCCGTAAGCATCTCGTGTTGGTGTTCGGATTTCCGGCTGCCGATCTCGGGCTACTCACTCCGGACGAGCTAGCCATGCGCCCGGACGAAACCGACCGTCCAGGATCTGAGATGCTCGTTGAATTGAGGAGGTTGATGATGGCTGACAAAGGAGCAGGCTTCGGCCGACAGCAGTTCTTGACTGCGCTTCTGGCAGCGGGCATGTCGCCGGTCGCCGCGTCTGCGATGGTGGGCGAGGCGGACGCGGCCTGGCATCAGCCGGGTAGGCAACGCGATCCCCAAGCCGTCGCCGCATACCGAAAGATCACCGCTACTCAGCGCGAAATGTATTGGGCCAGCGAACCGGCCGTCTTGCTAGATGCGGTTCTCAGTCACCTCCGGCTCGGTACTCAATTGCTCGCTGCGTCACCGGAGTCGCTCAAGGATGGCAACGAGCTCGCAGCCGCGGTCGCGGAGTCGGCGCTCCTGTCTGCACGACTGGCCTTCTTCGATCTGGGCCATGCCTCGCTCGCTGAGCGGTGTATCACCTACGCCGAATCGGCCGTCGCGCAGTGCGGCGACCATTCCTTGGCGGCCATGATCGCTGCTCACCATGCATTCCTTCCGGGATTCGCGGGGAATGCTGTCGCCGCGAGGCAGCTTCTGGACGTGTCACAAGCGCATGCCCGATATGACAGCGGACCCCTCATGCGAGCATGGCTGCATTGCGTTTCGGCCGAGATTCACGCCAGAACTGGTGCGGCGACTTCGGCGAGCGAGCGGATTCGGCAAGCCGAGGACGCCTTGGGTACCGGTGGTGTGGACACTGAACGCCTGGACTTTTTCAACGAAACCCGTCTGGCTGGGTTCGCGGGGAACGTCGCGCTTCTTGCCGGACAGCATGACTCGGCCGTTCGTTGGCTCGACAAGGCGCTGCGTCAGCTCGATCGTCAGGCCGACAAGCAGCGCAGCGTCTTGCTGTTCGATCTGGCTGCGGCTCACGCGATCTCCGATGCTGACCACGCTGGGACTATCGCGCAGCAAGCTTGCGCTGAGCTGGAGTCCAACTTCTATCGGACTGCTTACGAGCGCATCCCGGCGGTTCAGCGCGCTCTCAACGGCACACGCGGTGGTGCCGAACTCGCCCAACGGGCGAACGAACTCGATCCGCCTGTCACCGGCTCCTGATCAGCCCTGGTGCTCGTTGTGTTTGCGCACCAATTCGGGCAGCTCGGCGAGGCTGTCCAGGTGGAACAGGCTGAGGTGATCGATGTCCACCCCCAATATGCTGTGCGCGGTCTCACCACGAAGAATGTGCCCCCACGGTCCTCGCCGGATCACCGCGGCGCTGATGCCGAGTTCGATCGCCGGTCGTAGATCGTTGTCGACACGATCTCCGACGTAGAGGATTTTCTCGGCCGGGACTGCCGCCTCGGTGATCAGTCGCTCGAAGAACGACAACGAGGGCTTGCTCGCACCCCAACTGTCCGAGGTGCCGAGTACATCGGTCGGCAGGTTCAGGTCCCGGAGGATGCCTTCTGCTCGAGTGGTCTGATTCCCCGCGATGCCGACCTTCAGGCCCTGGGCGCGAAGTTCGGACAGACACGGGCGAACATCTGGATACAGGTCCTCCTCGCCAAACCACTCGGGCTGGCCTGCCTCGGCGCGACGCTCCCTCTCGGTAGCAAGATCGAAGCCCGGTCGGAATAGCTGGAAGGTCTCGCGGTAGTCCTTACCTTGGGCAATGACGGCACCGAAGGCGGCTGAGAACGTGTGCCGGGGAACTCCTAGCCAGTCCGCCCACGTGCCATACTCTCTGGTTTCGTCAACCAGAACCTCGCCGACATCGAAAAACACAGCCTCAATCGTCATGCCGCCAGAATATGCGCGAGGTGTCTGCGGGCCGTCGCTGACGTGGCCTGGCTGTGCAGTGGCCGCTATGTCCCGAGGGGACCCGTTGCTGAAATCGATCCAGAAGCCCGACGCTCCAGACTGATTCGGACCGCAGCGACCAGCCGCGGAGGCCCGAGGACTGGCAGCGCCGGTCGTCCACCCCCGGTCTCGGCTGCCGACCAAGCGGCCATTGCATCGCCGCAACAGGTCGAAGCGCAGTCGATCTCGCCTCACATGAAGGACGCTGAGATGAGCAATCCCCGAGAGCCGATGAGCGCCGAGTCCGACGCTCGAGCATCCACACGACGGCCACTGCCAATCCTGTCGCCTGCCCAACTCATGGCGCTCGACCCGCGCCTGCAACGGGTGATCGACTACCGGAAGAGCGGTCTGAGCCTCAACTGGATCGTCGGTTGTCCACTCGATTGCACATACTGCGTGCGCCATACATTCGGCAACTACGAAATGAAGGTGCCCCGACGTATTATGGACGAGCCCACTGCGGCGCGAATGCTATTGCGCAACAAACATTTTCGACCGCACGTAACGCCGATTCAACTCCTCAATCGGGCGACGGACCCGATGCTGCCCGCCGTGAAGCCGCATACGCTCGATATGTTGCGGCTGCTCGATGACCAGGGAATCACCAACCATGTCCTGGTGATCACGCGCTGGCGGATCGAGCCGGAGGACTGCGCTGTCCTGAACAGCTTCAGCAATATTCGCTTGACCATCCTGGTCACCCACTCCGGAATAGACGATTCGCGGATCGAACCGGTCGACTCCGACATCGCGGCGACGTCCCTTCGGACCGCGTTCGAGTACGCCGAGAACTACCGAGTCATCCTGTACTGGCGGCCCATCGTTCCGGGACTCAACGACTCCGATAGCCACCTCGAGCGGGCTCGCGATCTGTCCCACCACGCTCACGCCACGGTATTCACCGGTCTGTTCTTCAAAGACCAGATCCGGGAGTACTACATCACCAATGGTCTACCGGAACTCTACGATGAGGGGCCTTCTCGCAAGATATTCCCTGAACGGCTTGAGCAACGGATTCTCGTGCACAGCAGCGGATTCGGGTCGCCGCTGTTCCGCAAGACCTCATGCGGCGTGACCTACGCGCACGGGGTCGCTGACTACAACGGTCACTACGGTGTCCGCGAGCTGTGTGATATCTGCCCGCTCGCGCAGGTTCAACGATGCGCCGTAGATTGGCGTCGCCCGGATCTGGAGCCGACCACGGCATGGGTCGAGCGTCTGGGTGGCCGCATGCTGGAGATCACCGACAGGGCGGTGATCGTGGAGGGGCTGCCCGAAGGGAGGCGCAACTTCCTCCAGCACAATCTCGGATATCAGGTCAACGACCGTCATCGCCCACACCATATCGGCCGTCACGGACGGGCCGATATCGGATGGACCGACCAGGAGGCAGCACGATGATTGTTCCGAATGTACTGCACGGCAGGGACTTCGCCGTTGTCGATGTCGAAGGCAACGGGCAGACTCCTCCCGAGATCATCGAGATCGCGGTCCTCGCGATCTCCGGCCAGACGGTCGATGTCGCAGATATCCGGTCCTGGTTGATACGACCTGAGCGACCGATCACCCCCATCGTGACCCGCAAGGTCCACGGCATCACCAACGCCGACGTCGCCGACTGCCCTAGGTGGGCGGAAGTCGCCGAACAAATCGCAGGTGCGCTGGAGGACCGAGTTCTCGTCGCGCACAACGCGAACCTCGAGCGACGCGTCGTTTCGGAACATCTTCCGGAGTGGACCCCACCACTCGTGCTCGACACGCTGCGGTTCGCCAAGGCGGTATGGCCCGGCCTGCCCGGCTACAGCCTGGACAAACTCGTCACACACGCGAGCCTGGACACCACAGCGGTCAACGAACAGGGACACCACCGCGCCGGATGGGATACCTGGGCGGCCTGGCAGCTCTTCGCCCGGCTCGTCACCGACAGCGGATACGAGTGGGACGAGATCGTGCAGGCAGCGGCCCCGGCCGAGTTCGTGGCACCGAGAGAAGCTCAGGAACGGCTGTGGTGAGCACCGACTTCGTGCGGCCGGTCACGATCGCGGTGACCGGCACGCACTCGACGGGCAAGAGCACCTTCCTTCAGCGCCTTGCCGATCGTCTGCACCGCGACCGGATCGACGTCGCCGTCGTCGCTGACCTCGGGGCAGAAGCGGCGGCGCAAGGACTGCCCATCCTCGACAGACACACCTGGGTGTCCACCCTGTGGATCATCTCCCGCGGCATGTCACTGGAAGCGCAAACCTGGACACAAGCCGACGTGGTCTTGGTCGACCGGCCGGTCTCCGATGCGCTGGGGTACTACGAAGCCGCGCTCGAATATCGTGGTGAGCAGCCGAATCCAGCCAACATCGGCCAGCTCGAAGCGATGGTCACGGGGCACATCCGCAACTACGACCTGGTGCTCCGTACGGTGCTCGACCCGACGATCCCGCTGGATCTCAGCAAGCCGCGCGGCACCGACCTGGCGTTTCGCGCGCTCGTTGACCGGCATATCGCCAAGGTCGGTGAACGACTCGGAATCACCCATGACACCTTGTCCGCCGACGATCACGATCGGGCGCTCGTGGAAGTGTCCGCTGTCATCGAAGGGCGCCTCGATGGAATCACCGAAGACCACGGCGCCTGAGTCGCAGGCCACCGAACCAACTGCCACGTCGATTCCCACCGAGGAAAGCGGACAGACCGCCGTCGTGGGTACCGCGCCCGCCACGACGAGTAGTCGCTTCACGATCGGTAGCGATATATCAGTCAACCGAATTGGCTACGGCACCATGCAACTCACTGGCCCCGGCCACTGGGGCGATCCCGGCGACATCGGTGGTGCGGTGCGAATCCTCCGGCGCGCTGTCGACCTCGGAATAAACCACCTCGATACGGCCGACGCCTACGGTCCGTACATCGCCGAGAACTTGATCCACACGGCGTTACATCCCTATCCGGACCACCTTCTGATCGCAACCAAGGGCGGTATGACGAGGCAGGGACCAAACCAGTGGAGCCCCGTCGGTCGGCCTGAATACCTACGCCAATGCGTGGAAATGAGCCTACGACGCCTCGACCTCGACTGTATCGACCTCTACTACCTGCACCGCATCGACCCACACGTGCCGCTGGAAGACCAGATCGGATGCCTCGATTCCCTACGCGAACAAGGCAAGATCCGCTACATCGGCCTGTCGAAGGTGACCGTGGAACAGATCGAAGCGGCGCGCAGAATCACCCCGATCGCAGCGGTGCAGAATCGGTTCAACCGCACCGAACCCGACCACGACGTGCTCCGTCACTGCACGAAAAACCGGATCGCGTTCGTGCCCTACGCTCCGCTTGCCGCTGGTGCGCAGGTGGCTCGACTCAAGGATGGGGAAACCGTGGCCATGTATCTGCAATGGTTGCTTGAGCAGTCGCCAGTGATCCTCCCGATACCCGGCACAGCGTCGCTCTCCCATCTTGAGCACAACGCGCGTCCGCCGCAGTGACGATCGGTTCAAAACACGATGTTGATTTGCCCAACCGACCGTCATCGATATAGCTAGAAGACCGACCGATTCCCCATCACCGCTGTGGGGGAGGTAACCCGTATTGCACCTGAGGCGATGAGCGTCGATCCCGGACTCACCCGTCAGGCCCGTCAGGAACTCGCTAACGTGGCCTACGCACATCTGCTGCGACCCTTGCGGACTTGGATTGTGGACAGCACCGTCGAGGGCTACTTGTCCCAATTCGGTGCCGACCCACGCGGAGCCGGACGCATGTTGACCAAACTCCGAATGGCCGATCTGCTGCGACGGCCCCGCCTCACCGGTTCCGGGCTCGAACCCGGCACAGTGGGCGAGAACCCGCCGACACCAGCTCATTCCGACACCTGATCCAGGAGCGCCGTGGACCCCACCCTTCCCGACCGTCCCTCGATACTTCGCCGACTGACCGCACACGGTCCGGTCACCGTGATCGTCGCCGGGGGCGGCACGGGCGGGCACACCTATCCCGCCGCATCCGCTGTCCGCGCGCTACGCACCCTCGCCATCGAAGCCGACACCGATATCGAGATTCTCTGGGTCGGCACCCCCGATTCGCTGGAAGAACGAGTCGCCACCGAACACGGGATCGAATTCGCCGCGGTGCGCGCGGGCAAGCTTCGCCGGGACCGCAACCCGCTCAAGATGCTCAACACCGCGAACCTGCGCGACGCGGTCCAGGTACCGCTGTCGGTCCTCGCCGCCCGCGCGTTGGTCACCGCACGACGACCCCATGCGGTCCTCACCACCGGAGGGTACGTCTCGGCGCCGATAGGCATGGCCGCGCGACTGCGCCGCCACCGGGTACCGCTGGTCATCCACGAACAGACCACCGGCCTCGGCGCGGCCAACGCGCTGCTGGCCCGCGTCGCGGACCGGATCGCGTTGAGTTCCTATGCATCGGTGCAGGTCGTACCCGCCAGGCTGCGCGCCCGCACCGTGGTCACGGGCAATCCCATCCGTCCGGAACTCGCCAACGGCGACCCGCAAGCGGCGATCAAGGCCCTTGAATGGAGCGGCCACGACCCGAGTCTGCCCACCGTCTACGTCACCGGCGGCGCACAGGGCGCGCGCCAGATCAACGACCTCATCGCCGCCCTCCTGCCCGAACTACTGCCCGTCGCCAATGTCATCCACCAGTGCGGCCGCAACTCCCACGACGAGGTAAGCCGCCACGCGGCCACCCTGCTCGGGGCGTTGGCAGCCCGCTACCAGGTTCGCGAATTCATCGGCACCGAGCTTCCCGACGTCCTGGCCCTCGCCGATGTCGTCGTATCTCGTTCCGGGGCCGGAACACTCGCCGAACTGACAACGCTCGGCAAGCCTTCGGTTCTGATCCCCTACCCGCACTCGGTCGGTGGCGAACAGCTCCGCAACGCCACCTACCTCGCCGAGCACGGCGCTGCCCGTTCGATCGGCATCACGCCAACCGCTCAAGACCTGCGCGACAACCTGTTCCCGCTGCTGGCCGCGCCCACCGAACGAGAGGCCATGTCAGGCAGAGCCCGAGCGATGGGACATCCCGACGCGGCCCAACACCTCGCGCTGACCGTCCTCGACCTCGCCCTGCCGTAGCCAGGCCGCTCACGGCACTCTCACCGAATCGGCTCTTGCGCGCTTGGATTGTGGACAGCTAGCGTCGGTTTCGCGCCAGTAGTGTGCCTACACCACGCCGACGCATCGTGACAGAACCCCCGGACGTCCCCATCCCCTCCAGGACGCCGGGGGTTCCGTCGTTTCCTACCCCTTTCCGCTACTGCTGTTTCGGAGGTTCGTCGTGAGTTACGGTGCCACCCTTCCCATCTGGCTGGAAGTGTTGACGTTCGTGGTCGAGACCATCGCGAAGATCATCGGGGCCGCGCCCCTGTGACCGAGACCGGCAACCGCACTCGCACCCACACGAGACACGCTTGCCGGGCAGCCAGCCGGTCGGCTCGTAGGAGCCGGGGCATTCGTCGTGCCGATTCAGCACGCAGTACACGCTGTGATCGGTCGGATGTGGTTGGTCGACGATGTCCAGGGCGATACCGCTGATGTCGGTTCCTCGGTCGAGGAAGTAGGACAGCTGCCATCCCTCGCGGGTGATCTGCTTGATGCCGAGCAGGCTGTAGGTGGCCCAGATCGGTGCGGCGTCTCGTTCGAGGTAGGCATCGAGGTAGGCGTCCTCGGGATACTCCAACGGTGTCTCGCTGACTCCGAGCCCGCCGACTCCACCGAACCGCTGTGAGTTCAGTAGTTCGACCAGGCCGAGTCCCGGCCACATCGGTAACGCCGCTGGTTGCGGTGGATACCAGCGTATTCCGTCGATCGCCGTGACCAGTTGGACGCGGAACCGGTCGGGCTCGCTGTAGCGGCGCATCATCTCGGTCCAGTACCGCCAGCCGTTGGGCAACCGGTCACGCCGCCACACCCCGAGCGGCAGCGGCGTCTCGGGGCCGGTCATGACCTGCTCCAGACCGACACGACGTGCGCGGTTTCGGGGGCGCCGGGGCGGGTGTCGTACCAGTGCACGTCTCCGCCGGCGGGGTCGATGAAGTACGCCCACCCGATCAACGGATGCTCGCGCGCGTCGGCGAGGGTGTAGAGGTTGAGCCGCGGGCCGAGGGTGTAGGCGAAGCCGTAGCCTTCGATCACCCGCCCTCGGTGGAAGGGCAGACCGAGGTTGGTCTCGACGTCGCCCTCATCGAGTTCGGGCCACAGATACGTCCAGCCGTAGTGCCGGGCGGCGAGGGTGTTCAAGGTGGTCTCGACACCGTCGCGCGTCATGATCAGGCCGAGCCGTTCCAAAATGGTCTCGGGTGCTCCGTCGACGTGGACGTAGACGCCGGTGGCCGTGTGGCCGCCGAGTCTGCCCACGATGCAGGGATCGCTCATCGTGTTTGTCTCCCGTAGTGATGTGTGCGGAGAGGGCCGCGCCCGGAATGTGGCTAAGGCATGCCGGACGCGGCCCGTGGTAACCGGATCTCGGTCACCGCTCCTGCTGCGGTGCAGCAGGGTCGAGAAACCCCGCCGAACCGGCGAGGTCGTGGTGGTGCTGGTCGGTCAGCGGCGCGCGGGTATCCGCGCCCATCCGGCGAGGCTCTGGGTGACCAGTCCAGCCAGCTCGAGTGCGGACTCGGCCCGGAACGCGCCACCCTGTATGCGTTGGAACCCGGTGGTGTTGGTGCCGGGCACCCAGCCTTCGGGGCGGCGTTCCCAGATCGCGGTGACGTCGCTCTTGGTCACGTCCATGCGCCCGTCACGGTCGACGGGAGTGCCCATCAGGATCACCCGCGGGTAATCACCGACCACGAGTTGATGCAGGTCGATGTCCCAGCCGGACAGGATCAACGCCGAGAGCAGTTGCCCGAACCCGAGTTCGGTGTGTTCGAGCAGTTCACGCAGGATGTAGTCGAAGCCTTCCCGTGGGCAGGACACGACCTGCCCACAGCGAGCGCAGCTCAGCTCCACACTCACACCGCAGCTTCGGATGTCGTTGTCGTTCATCAGGTGTTCCTCCTTCTTCTGTCCCGTGACCCGGATGGCCGCGGGCAGGTCCGAGTGGGCCGACATGACGCCAGGCCCGGTCACCGGGTGAATCCGGTGACCGGGCCTGGCGGTCGGCGGGTCAGGAGTCCAGGGCTTTGCGCCCTCCACCGACGCGGGTGTGCCCGACGTCGGCGGCGTTGCCGCTGCGCGCTCCGGCATCGAAACCGGCCCCGGAGTGGCGGTGGGCGAGTCCTTTGACGGCGTTGGGGAATTTGGCCTTGAAAGCGGCATCGACCCGGTTGAGCAGGTCACGTACCGCCAGGGCCGCGCCGCCGCCGGCGTCGTTGATCGCCGCGGACGCCGCATCGCGCAGCCGTTTGTAGACGGTGGCGGCGAACCCGGTCATGAACGACTGGCGTTCGCGGACCACCGCGGCGTGATCGAACGGGTCGTCGGGGACGTATCTGCTGGTCGCCGACAGCATCTGCGGTGTGAGCAGGCTGTAGAGGAAACGGGCCCGATCGATCTGGGCGCGCACCCCCAAACAGCGCACCACACCGTCACCGCAGTCGATGACCTTGCAGTAGAACGGATGCATCACCGCGTTCAGCAGCGTGATCCGCTGTTCGCGGTAGCGCGGCGGGATGTCGAAGCGCACCACGATGATCTGATTGTCACGTGCCGAAGCGGGCGATTGCTGCCCGGAGGCGCGGACTTTCATCTCGTCGAGGTTGTGTTTGGCGAGCAGTTCGTAGGCTTTGGCCCGGAACGTCTCGGCCTCGTGTTCGTTGTCGGTGCCTTCGGCCTTGGCGAACAGGCCCCGGACCCGTCGCATCACCTTCTCGGTCGGGGTTTCGACTTCAGATTCCATCGCTGGTGTTCCCTTTCAGTGGGTGGGTTGGTGGGTGGGATGAAGCGAGGCCCGGCCCGAACCAGGCAATGAGCTGGTTCGGGTCGGGCCGGTGTGAGTCGGCCGCAGCCGGTTGTCAGGCGGCTGCGCCTTCCTCGAGCACTTCTTCCTCCACTCCCGCGGCGGCGTTGTCCTGCTCGACCGAGGAGCCGTCGTCGCCGGGTTCGGGTTCCACCGCTTCCGGTTCCGGTTCCGGCTGGGGAGCCGGTTCGGGTTCGGTGGGCGCGGGGGTGCTGCCCTGGGGCAGGCCCTTGGATTCCGGGTCGACCGTGGCCTTGGGGGCCTCCGACTCGTCGGGTGCCTGCGGCTTGGGGTCGGGTTCCGGCGCGACCGGAGCTTTCGCTGCGGCCTTGCCGCCGCCGCTGCCGGTGGTCTTGCCCTTGCCCTTCGGCTTGGGCTCGGCCGCTTCGTCGATGGGTGCGAGCACCCATTCGGCGATGTTGCGGCCGACGTATTCCACCAGCTGCTCCGCGGTCCGGTTCTGGAATCCCTGGCCGTCGGAGCGGCTGTAGCCGCACACTTCGGCCATCTGCACCCATCCGATATCGGTGCGGTGATGCCACGTCGCGGTGACGATCTTCCTGTTGGGCAATGCCTTACCGTTCGCGTCGACGGGTGTACCGACGAGCGTGACGGCGGGTCGGCCGTCGACGACCTTCTGAATGGTCTGTGACTGCCAGCCACACAGGAACAGAGCACCGGAGAGGTTCGCGAATCCCGAATCGTCGTAGAGCAGAGGCGATCCCAGGAACGGATCGTTGTCCTCCGGTGCGAGCCGGGAACCACACGAGCCGCAGAAAGGCTTCTGCGGCTTGGCTTCCGGCTCCGCGCTCGACTGCTGAGTCCGGGGCTTGGCCTTCGGCGCGGCCTTGGCGGGCTCTGCCTTGGGGGTGGCCTTCGACGTCGCG
The DNA here is from genome assembly GCF_001310275.1 of Nocardia arizonensis. Lineage (GTDB taxonomy): Bacteria > Actinomycetota > Actinomycetes > Mycobacteriales > Mycobacteriaceae > Nocardia > Nocardia arizonensis. Next base: position 39,110 of record NZ_LGYZ01000036.1, on the reverse strand, counting down.
GTCTTACGCGGTCCGGTCTTGCCGTTGCGTGTGCTGGTGCGAGTGGACATGAATTCTCCCAGTGAACGACCGCAACCAATGAGAATTGGTTGCGGGAACGGACAGACAGAATGGTTCTGTCTTGGCTTGGTTCACACTGTGGAGTTCTCAAACGACATGCGGGGGCCACGCGAGCGGGTAAAACTCGGTGCGACTTCCCCCGTGAAATCGGCATGGCTCCGCTGTCACCGGAATTGCCGAAATTTCACCCAGAAGACGATATGAGTGTCGCCGTACCAATAGGCGGAATTGTTGGGGCGACCCTGCCGTAAGTCAGGGGCAGGTACCCAATGGTGAATGGGAGGCTGTAAAGCACTTCCACAACCCACAAAACCACACTGGGAAATGGTGTGCAAGTGGGAGATCCATAATCCCTGCAAAATGGGCCTGAATTGAGCCTGTGAGCCTCAGAATGGCCCTGGGGTGGATTGGGGTAGCCCTGGAGTCTTCCAGGGCTTGAGAATGGCTCTCGAGCCCTGTTTGGGGGGTGGGGGAATGGTGTGAGCCTGCCCTCTAGCCTCCCTGGTGTGCCCTATCCCAGGGCATGACAGAAATGCACAAATCGAGGACTTCACCATGAAAACTCATGAAGGCCGGCCCAGTGCCGGCGGAATGTGCAGAACAGGAGGGATGCCGTGATCCGACTACCCGGATATCCCACCTCGACCCAGCTGCTGGACGGGATCGCCGAAACCGGTAAACCGGTGATCCTGAATTTCTCCCGCGGTAAGGACTCGATCGCGGTGTGGCTCGAGCTGGCCGATCGCGGGATCGAGGTCATCCCGATCCACAAGTCCATCGTGCCGGGCCTGCGGTTCGTGCGAGAGGACCTGGACCGCTACGAACAGCACTTCCAACGGCGGATCATCGACCTTCCGGCGGATGCGTTCTGGCGGATGCTGTCCAACCTGGTATTTCAGCCGCCGCAGCGGTGCGCGATCATCGAGGCCGCCGACCTGTGGGTACCCACCCGCGAGGAATGGGACGAGTTGATGCGTGAGGCGTTCGCCGCCCCGGACACCTGGATCCTCGACGGCGTGCGTGCCGCGGATTCGGCGACGCGGATGCTGGCGATCAAACGGTGGGGGCCGGTCAAACCCCGCACCCGGCGCCAATCCCCGCTGTGGGACTGGGAAACGAAAGAAGTGTGGGCGCGGATCAAACAGGCAGGTATCGAGGTCGGCCCCGACTATCGGCTGTTCAAACGGTCGTTGGATGGTATCCGCTACGACTACCTCGGCCAGATCCGCACCCATTACCCCGACGACTACCAGACCATCCTGTCGTGGTTCCCCCTGGCCGACCTCGAAATCTTCCGCGCGGAGGTGATGAATGCCGCTCCCCGATGACGTCCTCGCCATGCTGAAAGCGGGCAAGTCCAAAGTCAAAGCGTCCCGCGAAGACATCGCGTCCGCGTTGCGACGCCAACCCCACCCCGACCCCCTCGCCGACGTGCGAGGCAATTCCACCGGCGATCTCGAAGCCGACGTGAAAGCCGAACTCGACGCCCTCGGAAAAGGACTATCGGGGGCGAGCAAACAATGGGCCGAGAAATTCGCGGCCATGAACGACTCCGAATTCTGGGTCGCGATCTGCTTCCGCTCCCGCGAACAGAAAGACGAATTCCTCCGCAAGCTGGAACTGGTCGAACTCGGAGACAAATACCTCGACGGCGAGAAGGTAGCCGACATCCTCGGTATCGACCTCGAGGAGAAATAACACCCGACCGCCGTCGCGTGAACCCCGGCAGGACACCTCCCTGCCGGGGTTTTCTCATGCCCGAACACACATCGATACCCGGAAAGGAGGAGACACCGATGAACCGATTCGCCGCCGCAGGCCGACGCCTGGGCACCGTCCTACGGGCTGCCGGGCAGCGCGCCCGCAGCCGTATCGCCGGATCACGAGGCGGAGCCTCGACCTCCGGCTCCTGACCCCCGCCCACGATGCCAGCGACACACCCACCACTCGGTGTCGCTGGCACACCAACCCCTGTGAATCGAGGTGAACTGTGACCGCCGCGGACTATCCGGTCATCCCGCTACGGCCTACCCCGCCGGTGTCGCTGCTCGCGTGGAAGGCCGAACCGCCCGAGTGGCTGACGGCCGAGGCCCGCGCCATGTGGGAGCGGCTGGCCCCGCACACCGAACTCACCCCGGCCAACCTCTTCGAGTTCGCCGCCTACTGCGAAGCACTTGCCGAATTCCAGGAGGCCACAGTGATCCTCGCCGAAACCGGGCTGCTGGTGATCGACGCCGCCTCGGGTGCCCCGGTCCCGAACCCCATCAGTGCGGTCCGGGACCGCGCGGACCGCAAGATCGCCGCGTGGGCCGCACGGTTCCGCAGCTGACCCGGTGACCGACATCGAAGGCCAGGTCCCCGATCCCGCCGAGGTTCGGCGTGCGGCGGGGCGGCGGCCGGGCAAGCTCACCGAGGCCGACCGCGACCGCATCGCCGAGCTGCACGCCCAGGGCAAGGGCCGCAACGAGATCGCCGCCATGTTGGGTGTCGATCCGTCGACCATCACCTACTGGGCTCGACGGCTCGGGATACGGTTCGACCAATCCCAGACCGCCGAGGCCAGCGCCGCCCGCCTCGAACAACTCAAACGGCGACGGCTGGATTTCGCCGAAATGCTCGAAGCCCAGATTCCCGCCCTGCACGAACGGCTGTGGAGCCCGGTCACCACTTACGAACGCGGCCTGGACACCCTCATCCCCGTCACCCTTCCGTTGCCGCCGCTGCGCGATGTCCGCGACGGCTATACCGCCCTGTCGCTCGCTCTGCGGAGCCTGTCGGAGCTGATCGCCAACCAGAGCAACGAAACCGTCGCCTCGGACCGCAGCATGTTGGGCGACTTGTTCGGCAAGCTCAAGGCCGCGGTCGAGCAGGACCAGGCCCCGCCCGAGCAACCCCTCGAGACCGACCTGTCCGACGACGACGCCGACGGTGACGGCGCAGTGTCGTGAGCGTGCTGGACGAGTTGCCGATCTCGCGTAAGCAGGCTGTCTCGATCGTGGAAGCGGTCGTGCGCTGCAATATCTGGGAAGGCGCGATCCGCTCCGGCAAGACCATCGCCTCCATCCTGTGCTGGCTGATCTTCCTCGCCGACCCGCCCTCGGGCGGGCAGTTCGTCATGGTCGGCCGCACCCGAGAGTCGCTGGCCCGCAACGTCATCGAACCCATGCGCGACCCCGCCCTGTTCGGGCATCTCGCAGGGAGGGTCTCCTACACCCTCGGCGCACCCACCGCCACGGTGCTCGGGCGGCGGGTCTACATGCTCGGCGCGTCCGACGCCAAAGCCGAAATGTCGTTGCGCGGGTTGACAGTCGCCGGGGCGTATGTGGACGAGATCACCGTCATCCGCCCCGACTTCTTCCGCCAACTCCTGGGCCGCATGTCTTTGGACGACGCGCGCCTGTTCGGTTCCACCAACCCTGACAACCCGGTGCACTGGCTCAAACGCGAATTCCTGGACCGCATCGGCAAAACCGACGCCGAGGGAGAACCGTTGCTGCCGGACTGGCGGACCTGGCATTTCGAGCTCGACGACAACCCGGCCCTGTCGCAGAAGCGGAAACTCCAGTACAAGCGCGAGTACTCCGGCCTGTGGTACCGGCGCTTCATCTTGGGCCACTGGGTCGCCGCGGACGGGTCGGTGTTCGACTCGTGGGACGACGACCACGTGATCGACTGGTCGGCGCTGCCGTTGATGTCGCAGTTGATCGCGGTCGGTATCGACTACGGCACCACCAACCCCACCCACGCCGTCCTGCTCGGCCTCGGCATCGACGGAATCCTCTACGCCGTGGACGAATACCGCTACGAACCGTCCACGATGAGCCGCCGCAAAACCGACGCCGAACTCTCGACCGAGATCCGGGCCTGGCTCGCCCAAGGCCACCTGCCCGACCTGCGCCAAGCCCGGATGCGTCCGGAGTTCGTGATCGCCGACCCGTCGGCGGCCTCGCTGCGCGTGCAGCTCGACACCGACGGCCTCGAAACCTCCGTCGCCGACAACGACGTCCTCTACGGGCTGCGGGTGATGGCGATGCTGTTCGCCCGCGGCCTCCTACGGATCTCGTCACGGTGTCCGGCGCTGCTGCTCGAGCTACCCGCCTACTCCTGGTCGACCACCGCCACCGAAGAGGGAGAGGACCAACCGATCAAGGTCAACGACCACGGCATCGACGCCCTCCGATACGCACTGATCACCACCGAACGGATCTGGCGGCCGATCATCGGCTTCGACGAGGTCCCCGATGCTGCCTGACACCGACATCCCCTGGCCTCCACCGCCGTTCGACCAGGCGCAGAAGGCGATGCGGGTGTGGGATGCCTGGTACGCGGGCGACACCGACCGCCTCGCCGAGCACTACCAGCGGTACCCGGCCTTCCGGCCGTCCCAGTTCGCGGGCGGCCTGGTGGGGCGGATCGCGCGGTTCTTCTGGGGCCGCCCGAACCCCCAGGCGACCAAACGCCTGCACGTCCCCCTCGCCGCCGACCTGGCTCGCGGGTCCTCGGCACTGTTGTTCTCCCAGGCCCCGCGGTTCGTGATCGGCGAGACCGACGCACGCGGTGACCGCAAAACCGCCCAAACCCGCCTCGAACTGTTGCTCGGCGGCGCGGACACCGCCTCCACCCTCCTGGAAGCAGGCGAACTCGCCTCGGTGCTGGGCGGGGTGTACCTGCGCGCGTGGTGGGACCATTCGATCAGCGACCGCGTGAACCTCGCCACCATGCCTGCCGACGCCGCGGTACCGGTATGGCGCTACGACCGGCTCGCGGCGGTGACGTTCTGGCAGGCCGTCACCGACGACGGCGGTGTCGTGTGGCGACACCTCGAACACCACGCGCCCGGCCGCATCCACCACGGCCTGTACCGAGGCAGCCGCGACCGGCTCGGGCAACGCCGCAACCTCCTCGAGCATCCCGCCACCGCGTGGGCCGCGCCCCTGGTCGACAGTGACGCGGCTATCGCGACCGGCGTGAACACGCTCACCGCCCGGTATGTCCCGAACGTGCGCCCGAACCGGTCCTGGCGCCACACACCAGGACTCGCCCAACTCGGGCGCTCCGACCTCGAAGGCCAGGAACCGCTGCTGGATGCCCTGGATGAGACGTGGTCGGCGTGGCTACGCGATATCGACCTCGGCCGCGCGCGACTGTTCGTCGACAAAACGGTCACCCAGGCCCGCGGCCCCGGCTCGGGCGCGGTGTTCGACTCCGAGCAGGCCATCTACACCACCCTGCCCGGCGCCGGATTGGGCAGCCTGAAGGATGGTCAGCCGCCGATCATCCCGCAGCAGTTCACGATTCGGTGGGAAGAACACCAGCAGACCGCGGCCGAGATCACCGAACTCATCCTCCGCAGCGCCGGACTCTCCCCCTCCGCATTCGGCGACGACCGCGCCGCCGGGATGGTCACCGCCACCGGCGTGAATTCCCGCGACAAGCTGTCGGAAGCCACCCGCGACCAGAAGATCAACTACTGGAGAGCCGAACTCGCCCCCTTCGCCCGCACCCTCACCGAACTCGACCGCGTCCAATTCCGGTCCCGCATCGAGTTGAAGGCCGACCCCGAAGTCCGCTGGCCCGTCCGCGCCCAATCACCACCCCTCGAGACCGCGACCCGGTTGGCGACGTTGAAGGGCTCGGACCTGATCTCGACCGAACAGGCTGTGCGCGAACGCAACCCGAACTGGTCCGGCGACGACGTCAACGACGAAGTCACCCGCATCCGCACCGACGCCGAACAACGCGCCCGCACCGCCGCAGCGCGCCCACAACCCTTCGCCGACCCCACCGCGACCAGGCAATGACCCCGCGGCGGCCGGTAGATCGCTCCATCTCTTCACACATCCATCGAGGAGGACCTTCGTCGTGTCCGCAGAACCCACACCGCCCACCAAACCCACACCCCCGCCACCCGCGCCCGGACCTGCGGCCGAACCCCCTGCGGTACCCGAGGTCATCACCCCAGCACCGGCACCACCCGCTGCGGTCCCAGCGCCCGCGCCTGACCACGACCCGGTCGCCCTGGCGACCCTGGTCGCCGACCTGCGCCGCGAACTCGACCAAGCCCGCACCGGCGCCGACACCGCACGCGACCGCGCCGCCCAGCAGGCCCGCGAGGACCTGGTCCAAGAGATCGGGCGCGCCATCGGACTGGTCCCCGAAGACAGCACCGACCCGGAGCAGGTCATCGCCGAACTCACCGACCGCGCCACCGCCGCCGACCGCAAACTCCGCGACTACCGCATCAAAGACGCCCTGCTCACCGCGGCCACCACACAGAAGGCCGACCACGCCCTGCTCATGCCCTACCTACGCGGCACCGGAGCCCTCGACGACCTCGACCCCGAGACCGCCGACTTCACCACCCGCCTCGACACCCTCGTCACCGACGCCCTCACCACCAACCCGAAACTCGCCGCCACCCCGACCGTCCCGCGCTCGGGTGGGGAGTTCACCGCGGGCAACGCCACACCACCCGCACCCGAGCAGGAGGAGGACATCGACGCCATCCGCCGCAAGGTCCGCGCCTCCATCGCCGACACCCGCACCTAACCACCCACTGACTCACCGTGAAAGACGCTTGTGCCCAACGTATTTCTCACCCCCGACGTCCTCGCCCGCCGCAGTCTCGCCAACCTCTACGAGCTGACGGTCATGCTGCCGTTGGTCTACCGCGACATCTCCAGCGACTTCGGTCCCCAGAAGGTCGGCAACACCGTCAACGTCAAACGCCCCCCTCGCTTCGAGGCCACCACCTTCGACCGCGAGCGCGGCATCGTCATCCAGGACACCACCGAATCCAAAATCCCCGTCGTCCTCGACACCATCGCCGACGTGAGCGTCGAAGTCACCTCAGAGGAACTCACCCTCGACATCGAAGACTTCGACGAACAAATCCTGCGCCCCGCCATGGAAGCCATCTCCCAGAAAGTCGACCGCGACCTCCTCTCACTGCGCGCCGCGATCACCCAACAGGCCGGCACCGACCCCTACGGCACCGGCACCGACCTGTTGTGGGAGAACCCCGAAAACCTCATCGAGGCCGGACGGCTGCTCGATATCCAGTCCGTGCCCGCGCCCGGCCGGCGCGCGGTGATCGGGCCGACCACCAAGGCACGCTGGCTGGGTAAGCCGCTGCTGCTGCACGCGGACAAGAGCGATTCCACCGCCGCGCTACGCCAGGGCAGCATCGGGCAGCAGATCGTCGGGTTCGACACCTTCTGGTCCCAGAACGTCGGCCAACCCAACCCCGCCCCGCGCCCCGGCGATCCGACCACCGAAGTAGGCGTCGCGTTCCACTCCACCGCGTTCGCGTTCGCCTCCGCGCCGATGGAACTCCCGCCCGGCGCCGAGGTCTACACCGTGCAGTACAAGGGCCTGTCGATGCGGGTCGCGATGGACTACGACATCCGCCACAAGACCACCGTCATCTCCGTGGACACCCTCTACGGCGTCACCTGCCTCGACCCCGACCGCGCCGTCCTGCTCCAAGGCCCCCACGCGGGCGCACCCGCCCCGATCAGTGCCCCGGCACCCACCGGCGACAACCCCGAAGGCGGCAATCCCGAGGGCGGCAATCCCGAGGGCGCGAAGCCGCCCGCCGCCAAGCGCACGACGAAGGACACCGCCGCGTGATGCTCGTCTACGCCACACCCGCCGACCTGACCGGCCGACTCGACCCGATCCCCGCCGACGCGGCGGCGCTGATCGAGTCGGCCTCGACCCTGGTCCGCGACTACACCGTCAACGACCTCTACGCCATCACCCCCGCCGGACTCCCGTCCGATCCCGACCAGCGCGAGGCCCTGCGCGAGGCGACCTGCCTCCAGGTCATCGCCTGGACCAAAGCGCGGATCACCCCGGCAGCGGGGGCGCTGCGCGCCGAGGTCGCCAGCCAAACCGTGGACGGCGGGTCGGTCGCCTACCAGCTACCCGACCCCGCCACCGTGCAGCAGGCCGCCGAACGTCTCTGCCACGAATCGGTTCTCGTGCTCCGCAACACGGGATTGGCTTCCGGACGCCCGCTCATCTGCTGATGACCAAACCGCCCGAGTACCCGTTGGGGGTGATGGTCGAGGTCTACCGCGAAGGCGAAGCCGACGCCTACGGCGACCTGCGCGACGAAGACGGACAACTCCTGGACCGCTACGCCCACCCCAGCCACACCATCGGCCCCTGCCCGATCTCCTGGACCACCGGAGAGGAATACGTCGACGGCGAAATCATCACCGTCGCCGCGCAACTCACCGCACCACTCGGCTCGGACCTCCTCGCGACCGACCGAGTGAAGGTCGACGGCCAGCCGTTCCGGATCGTCGGCGCGATCCTCACCCCGACCAATCCGCTCACCGGCTGGTCACCCGGCCACCGCTTCCGCATCGCCCGCGGATTCTGACAACCCCCCGCCCGAGGAGGACCACCGTGGACTACGACCCGACCGGCAACACCCTCGACCTCGCGGTCGGCACCGGCAGCGACACCCGCCAACTCCTGCAACACATCGTCGCCCTCGGCGCGGACTACTGGCGCACCCACTCCCACCGTCGCACCGGCCACAATGCAACCGCGGTGGTCGGCTACGTCGATCCCGGCGGCGGGCATCAGTACGGCGTGGTCTACGCCTACGCCGGCTACGCCCGCTACCGCGAGGAAGGCACCCGCAACGACCCGGCCGAGCACGTGATGGCCGACTTCCTCCACAGTCTCGACGGGATGTGGTGATGTCGAGCTACCCGAACGTGCACGAAGTCCTCATCACCCTGCTCACACCGATCGTGACCACGGTCAAGAGCCGCCGACCCGGACTACGCCCGCCCTACACCGTGGTGCGCCGAGTCGGCGGTGCCGAGGACGGGATCACCGACCGGCCGATCGTGCGCGTGGACACCTACGCCGACACCGACGAACAGGCCGAACAGCTCAAGCAAGCCTGCCGCCAAGCGATCACCGAATCAGGCGGCACGCTCGCCGGGGACGTCCTGATCGACACCGCTCGCGAAATCACCGGAGGTCAGGAATCCACTGCCGCCGACCTTCACGATATTCGGCAAAGCGCGATATATCAGCTGAGTTTTCGAGCTTCGCGGTGATTGGGAGGTCCCTTGGCTACTGATCCTCGTCTTGGCTTAATGAACGTACGATCCGAAGGCGCCGTTCAGTCGCCTCCTCATCGGAGATCGGGCGCACCTGTAGGTTTCGGACGTCGTCCGCGGAAAGCTCGAGGATAGCGTCCCGGACTCTACGCGCGACGGTTATCTCATTTGCTGTATGGATGACGTCTAGCAAGGCTTCGTTCCTGTGTTTTGTTGCCTGCGCCTCCAGCTCTGCAAGCTGAACTTCTCGAATCCCGCGAATCAGGGTGAGTTGCACTATATTGTCTATTATCTCGGGCATGTGCTGAAATGCTTTCTTGATCGCCGCGATGGCCGCAGTGCCACCTGCACCCCATAGGACGGTCGGGGCGACAGCTTGAACGATCTCCTGCCACGGGTTTACCGTTACGCTGCTCGAAATTGATACTGGCACAGCCTCATCCGTAGGAACCCTCATCGCCAGCCCGGCAACGAGGAACGCCACACCTTCCGAGTCGTGCGATAACGCCAATATTTCGCGGACCAGGTCGCCAAGCTCGCTGTTCTCTTCGGCGACTTCATCAATTAGTGGAACAAGTCTTCGCAGAACGCCTCGGTCTGGTGGCGTGCGACGCTCTGGGAGCTTCGAAATCTCGTAGTCAATCAGCGCGATCAAGAGGGTTCTGACTTTGTGTTGCGTTGATGAAACCCGGCGAAGCTCTGGAAATTCTCCGAAGTCGGCTTCAATCAACAGGGCTTCGCTTTGTGCAGCACTAGTCATCAAATTCGCCACGAGTGCGCTCTTTCCGACGCCCCCTACGCCTACCACGCCAATGCTGAGATTGTCGCTACCACCAATGCGTACGTTTGTGGCTTGGAACTGCGAAGGATCAGGCGAAGATCCAGTCTCTGGTTGCTCCCGGTGGGTCACAGATGCATGTTAGTGCCTCTCACCGGGCCGGGTTCAACCACAAGCTCTCCCGCTTCTCACGGGCTGAGCGACCTGGCCTCGGTGCACGTACCGACAAGGCATGACCATCAGGACAGTTTCACTCAGTGGGCACGCTCAAGGGGCATCGTCCGGAAGATTCTGGTGCGCAAAATGTCCGAGCCCGCTTGTGCCGCTCACGCGGGTCAACTCCAGCACTGAAAGGACGAACATGGCGGTAGCGACATTCGAGCAGATCGTAAACGCGAACAAGGACCTGCTACTCAAACCGCTCAAGGGCGCGGTGCTGATCGCGCCGATGACCGTCGAGATCCCGATCGCGTTCACCGCGGGCGCCGAAGCCAAATTCCAGTCACTACAGGGGTTCTCGTCGCTGGGGTTGATCGACAAGTCCGGTGGCCCACAGTTCCGGCCCGAGCAGCAGCTCTCCGAAACCGAGAGCTGGGGATGGCTGGAACCGACCCGTTCCGACATCGTCAAACGCGACATGTCCGCGGCGTTCACCGCCCAGGAGTTCAAACGCGCTGTGCTGGAGCTGGTGTCGGGTCGCAGTCTCGCCGATGTGCAGGCCGATCCGGTGACCAAGGAACTGTCGTGGAACGAGCCGACCTCACCCGACACCATCCACTACCGGGTGATCTTCTTGTTCGTCGACGGTGTCGGCGCGCGGGAGAAGTGGGTGTTGCGGGTGATGCCGCGCGCGTCGGTGTCCGAGGTCGGTCAGCAGCAGTGGAACGCCGAGAACATCGCCTCCTGGCCCATCACCGTCAAGGCCACCGTGGACGACAAGCTCGGCTACTCGATGCGCAACGTCCTGTGCGGCCCCGGCATCGGAGACCTGGTCGTGCCGATGGGCTTCACCATCGCCGAGAAAGCAAAGGCAGCCTGACATGCCCAACTCACGACGGCGCAAGAACCGCCGCAAGAACCACACCACCACCACGACCACCACGGCGTCTGCGGGGTCGACGTGGATGCAGATGCGCGACGAGGCCCGCGCCACCCGAGACCGCAAACGCAAGCCCCCGTACATGTTCGACGGCACCACCCCACCGACGCCGATCAACGAACCCGACAGCGTCTGGCAGGTCCTCACCCTCGCCGCCGTCCTCGACGGCCAGGACGTGGAAGTAGGCCGGATCAAGGAGCTGTTCGAGGCGATGTGCGGCGACGGGTTCGAGCGGGTGTGGGCGGTGGTAAAAGACGAGTACATCGAGGTCCTGTGGCCGCTGTTCGACGCCATCAACCGCCATTTCAACGCGCTCCCGGCCCCGGATCAGGCCGGTGAGTTGCCGGGGGGCTGACCGGCCTCGTGCTCCTCATCGACCGCCACGGTGAGGACATCGAGGCCGACCTATTCCACCGCGGCTGGGACCTCCTGGACTACATGCGAGGCGAGCGCCCCTGGACCCAGCTGATCCGGTTGACGCGGCGGTTGCCGATGTGGTCGCACTACCAAGCCGCGCTGCTCATGGACCCCGAACTCGGGGAACTACGCGCGCAAGAGGAGATCGATGAGAACGCGCCGCCCGCGCCGATCTCGCCGCTCTACTACGACCTGCCGACCCTGTTGATGTTGCGCCACATCGACGTCACCAAGGAGTTGATCCGGGTCGTGGCGTCGCTGTTCTCCGACACTCCGGCCGCGCCGATCCCGCCCGAACCGCGCCCGATGACCGCCGAAGCCGCCGCCCGCGCCCGCGCCGACCGAGACCAGGTCCTCGATGTGCTGCACCGGTTGGGGGTCGACACCTAGCTGACGGTTCAGGGGGTGAGCCGTGGCGCAGGCGTATTCGGCGGGCTCGTCGCGGCTCACCGTCAATCCGGAGTTGGCGCGCAACTTCGTCAACCAGATCCGCATCCAGCTCCAGCGCGTAGCAATCACCCACGGCCTGCGGATCGTGCCGGACCTGAGCGAGTTCAACGAGCTGCTGCGCACCCGGTTGGCGTGGCGGCGGGATCTGTCGCTGGGGGTGAAGATCCGCCCGGACATGTCCGGGTTCGGGTCGGCCCTGTTCACCGCGCTCGCGCCCTACCGCAACATCTCCATCCACATCCGGATCACCTTCGACCACGCCCAACTCCTACTCCTACTCGCATTGTTGGCGCAGTTGCGCAATCAGTTCGGGTCCATCGGCCCCAACATCGGCGGATTCAACATCGCGATGAGCCTCGCCTCCACAGCCGCGACCGCGCTCAAAGTCGCGGTGATGGCGCTGGTGGCGGGTTCGCTGTTCCCGCTGATCTCCGTGGCGGCCCAGGCCGCGGGCACCCTGGCCCTTCTCCCCGCGGCTGCCGCGACCGCGGCGGCGGGAATCGCGACCCTGGTCGTCGGTGTCTCCGGGGTGAGTGCGGCGTTCACCGCCGCCAAGGCGATGTCGGAATCGGCCAGCCGCGACGCCACCAGCCAGGCCCGTGCCATCGCCGCCGCCCAGCGCAGTGAGCAGCAGGCCGTCGCCTCTCTGACCCAGGCCCGCAAAGACCTCAACACCGCCTACAGCGAAGCGTCGAAGAAGCTACGCGATCTGGCGTTGCAGGCGCGCGGGGCGGCGCTGTCGGAGGCCGACGCGGTGATCTCCCTCGCTGAGGCCCGCCGCGACCTCGCCGCCCTGAAATCGACCGACCCCCTCGATTACGTGCGGGCGAACAAGCGCATCGCCGACGCCGAACAGTCCCTGGCCGAGGCCAGGGCGCGGCGGACCGATGTCGATGAGGCCGCCGCTGACGCCGCGGCCAAGGGGATCGAGAACGCCGACGAGGTGGTCGCGGCCCGCGAGCGTATCGCTGATGCCGAACAGGCCATGGCCGACGCCCGCACCGCCCTGTCCGAGGCGGCGTCGCAGCAGTCCAGTGCCGTTGAGGCTTTCGAGCGGGCGATGGCGAAGCTCTCGCCCTCGGCGCGGGAGTTCGTCAACACCCTGCGCGGGATGGGTGACCGTTGGAGCGCCTTCCGCATGGCCGTCCAAGAGCCGTTGTTCACCGGACTCGGGGACTCGGTCGTCGGCCTGGCCGACGCCCAAATGGACCGGGTCCGTGACGGGCTGGCGGGGATTGCCGAGGTCATCAACACCGGGGTCCGCGACATCCTCGCCGACCTGTCGACCCCGGAGACCGGCGCGAAGCTCGAGAAGATCTTCGTCAACGCCAAGGCCGCCATCGGGCCCCTGCTCGCTGGCGTGAACGACCTGTTGCAGGGCCTGCTCTCGCTGGCTGGTGTCGGGTCGGACTTCCTGCCCGATGCCTCCCAGAATTTCGCCGACACGATGGCGAATTTCCGGACCTGGGCCGAAAGCCCGGACGGGCAGAACAAGTTCCGCGACTTCCTCCGGAACTCCCTGGACGCGTTGGGCAAGATATGGGATCTGGCGAAGGCGGTCGGCACAGCCCTGGCCGGGTTGGTGGTCTCGGCCGAACCCACCGGCGAATCGATGCTCGAGTCGCTGACGCGGAATGTGGAGCGGTTCTCGGCGTGGTTGAACTCGCCCGAGGGCCGGCAGGCGCTCAAAGATTTCTGGGAAGACGTCCGCACCACCGTCACCAACCTCGGCGAACTCGCGGTCTGGATCGGCCAAGCTGCCGTCAAACTCTACGAACTGTTCGACGCCTTCCGAGACCTCACCAGCCTCAACATCTTCCAAGGCGCGTTGTTCACCCTGCGTGACGCGATCGGGCTCATCCCCGAAGCCTTCGACCGCATCCGCCAATGGGTCGCCGAACGACTACCCGGCGCGCTGGCGGGCGGCATCATCGACCTGACCGGGTTCGGGAACGCCCTCGACACCCTGTCCACGCGGGTCTCGGAGATCGTGTTCGCAATCGGCACCACCTGGGACGGGCTACGCGACAAAATGGCGACCCCGATCAACTGGGTGATCGAGTCCGTCGTCAACGGCGGATTCCGCAACATCTGGAACTCCATCCGCTCCGTCCTGCCCGTGCTGCCGGAATGGAGCGGAGAGGTCTCGCTCATCCCGACCACCCGCCGCGCCGACGGCGGCCCCGCGGCCCCCGCAATAGCCGAGGGCCGGGTCACCGGCCCCGGCTCGAGAGTCTCCGACTTCGTGCCCGCCCTGCTGTCCCGTGACGAGCACGTGTGGACCGGCGCCGAAGTGGACGGCGCGGGCGGACACGGCGCGGTCGCGCGGCTGCGTCGCGCCGCTCGCGCCGGACACCTGCCCAGGTTCCGCGAGGGCGGTGGACTGTTCGGGTCGGTGACCGACTGGGTGGAAGAGAAGTTCCGGGCCGTGACCGGTGGTTTGCGTGGCCGGATCGCGGAGCTGTTCCTGAAACCGGTGCAGGTGTTGGCCGATCAGATCCCCGACTTCGGTGGCGGTATCGGCGCTGTGCCCGCGGCCGTGCTCAAGCAGGTGAGCGAGTCGGCCGCGCAGGTGATCTCGGGGCAAGCCGTGGCCCGCTCCGCGATGCTGCCTGCGGGGGAGGCGGTACAGCGGTGGCGCGACCTCGCGATCGAAGCCCTCAAGCGCGAGGGATTCGACCCCGCGCAGGTCGACATCATGTTGTCGCAGATCCAGTCCGAGTCCGGCGGCAACCCCGACATCGCCCAACAGATCGTCGACGCCAACGGCACCGGCGAAGCCGCCGGGGTCGGCCTGTTGCAGATCATCCCGGGCACCTTCGCCGCCCACCGCGACCCCACCCTCCCCAACGACCGCCGCGACCCCCTCGCCAACATGGTCGCCGCCCTGCGCTACTACAAGTCCCGCTACGGCCTGGACCTCTCGCAGATGTGGGGCAAGGGCCACGGCTACGACCAGGGCGGGGTGTGGGAGCCCGGCACGCTGGGCTGGAACACCTCGGGCAAGCCCGAAGCCGTCCTCACCAGCGAAGAATTCCGATGGCTACGCGACCTCGTGGACGCCATCGCCGTACCGGTCCCCGGCCAAGACAAACCCGGTTTGGCCGACCCGGCGCGCAAGGGCTTGGGCCTGGACACATGGGAAACCCTCGGGAAATCGTTCTCCGACCGGATTACCAGCGTGGGCAAGGACTTCGCGACCGGGCAACTCGATGACGCGCTGTCCGTGGTCGGTGCACCGAACCTGTCGAACTCCGAGCGCGTCCAGCAGATCCAGGACTACGGCAAAGCCCTCCAGGTGTTCGAGGCGACCAAGGCCGCCCGCACCGCGGGCAACGCTGACTACCAGTCGCTGATGAACCAGATCGCACCCCCACTGCTATCGACACAGACGGCTCCGGGTGGGCCTGTGACGACTGTGGATAACTCGACACACATCACTGTGCAGACCAGGGATGTGGACGAGGGGTATCGGCGTGCGCTCCAGATCGCGGATCTGCGGGCGTTGCAGTTCACCGCGCGGAAGAGGTGACCGTCCTGGTGTATGTGAACCCCGAGTCGGTCACCATCGAGGTCTTCGGCGTCGACGAGTCCTACTGGATCATCAACGGCCCCAACGCAGACCGGGACGTCATCACCCTCGCCACGTCCCCGAAGGGGATCGGGGACGCGCCGGTCACCACCATCTACAAATCCTCGGTCTACCAACGCGGCGCCACCTATCAGGGCAAACGGTATCTCAAGCGGGATATCACCTTCGGGGTCAACATCCACGGCCGCGACGAAGAGGAATGGGAGAAACGCGACTCGGACTGGCGCAACGCCTGGGACTACGAACTCGACGCCTGGGACCCCGACGCCACCCTCACCAAACTCCAGATCAGCACCGACCGCTCCACCCGCTGGCTGTGGCTCGCTCTCGACAAGAGCGTGGAATTCGAGTCCGAACGCGACCCCCACCTGCTGCGCAAGTCCCTCGTCCCGATGGCCGTCACCGCCGCGCAACCGATGTGGGAAGAACCCACGAAAACCACGTTCTGGGAAACCGGAGCCGGGTCGAGTGAAGGGTTCATCGAGGTCTCCAACCCGACCGATCTCGAGATGGCACAGAAGTGGCTGCTCACCCGCGGCAAATGGCGCGTCCCTGACGTGTCCTGGACGGGCAAGAAGTACCGGCGCACCCCCGGCGGACGCTACGGCAATCGGATGATCGAGCTGCCGATGCTCGGCGACCGCGAAGGCGGCGCGCGCATCAGCCTCGACCCCGACCGGCTCTACGTCCGCGATCTCAACGACACCAACCTCATCGGACGCCTTGGCGGACTGCACTTCATGCACCGCATCCCACCCCGCACCCCACCGACACTGTTGCCGATCAGCGTCACCGACGCCCCCGCCGGGGGCGCACGGGCCGAGCTGCGGCAGCCGCGATTGTGGTCCAGAGCCTGGGGGTTGCGATGACGGCCCCTCTCGACCTGGACTCGATGTCCCTCGCAGAGCAGTGCGAGGCGATCTGGGACGCGACCCTGGCCGCCGATCTCGCCGACGATATGGACCGCCGCGCCGAACCCCTCGTCCGGCTGTGGGACGGGCATTGGCGACTCGCCGGATTGGTGTGCTCGGAGTACCGCGCGGAATTCACCTGGATCGACAACGACACCGGCACCGCCCTGGTCGAACTCCCGCTGGATGATCCGCTGGCGAAGTGGGTGTGGCAGACCCGCGCCCGCATCCACGCTGGTGAAGCCGCAACATCCACATCACCTGCGACAAGCAGCCCGGCTCACGCTGGTCCGGACGGCTGATCGACCACTCCATCGAGCGCCGCGCCGACGGCACCCAAGTCCTGACACTGCGGTTCGTCGACGACTTCCAACACTGCAAGTCGTACCTGATCTGGTCGAACCCATTCTTCGACGCCTCGGTCCAGATCCCGCGCACCTTCGGACCCGTCCCCGGCCCCGCGCGGTGGGCGCTGAAACTGCCACTGTTCCTCAACGTCATGCGCGAGCAGTCCCAAGCCCACGGCTGGCAGCTGCCCGACGACCCCCTCGACCCCGCCTCCTGGCTCGGCACGGTCGGGCTCGATATGTCGCAGTGGTCGGTGGTCGTCGCACCGACCAGCTTCGCCGAAGACCTCGCCGCCGGAACACTCTGGGCCACAACGCATTCACGGTTCAAATACTGGTACGACATGGCCCGCGACATCCTCGAAGACGCGGAACTCTCGGTCCGGTGCCGACGCTGGCTCGAAGGCGACCCGCCACCGTGGCCGGGTGCCCCGAAGCTTCGGCACGGCACGCTGGTCATCGACATCGTCAACACCTCCGGCTACTACAGCGACACCAGCAACGGCGGCAACCCCTTCGACGGCCTCGCCCGCACAGTCGCCCGGTTCTCCGAGGACTTCATCGACAGCGTCGAAGAAGCCATCCTCGACCCGATCACTCCCGCGGAGTACCTGGAGGTCGGGCAGCGTCGCACGCAGGTGTCGACACCGTTCGCGGTGTACTTCGACAGCCCGACGTCCGGGGTGGAGACCTCGAAGTTCACCGAGACCGCCTCCGCCGCGGTGCAGATCGTCACCGGAGGGTCCTCGATGCCGGGGGTCGCGGATGCCCCACTCGTTCACTCGGGTGGGGCATCCGCGACCCGACCCCGCCGACGAAAGCCTCTCCGCCGGTGTCCAGATGGCCGGCGACCTCGCCGCCGCCATCGTGGGCGTCCCGCCCCTGGGCGGGGTCGCCGACGCCCTCATCCGCCCCCTCTACCAGGGAACGCTACTGGCCTGGCACGCCATCAAATCACAAGCCCGCGAACACAACTCCGGCTGGTCACGCCTGTTCGAGTACTTCGCCGACTCACCCGGACGCGCCTACACCATCTCGGCGATGATGGCCCTGCGCAAAGGCTTCCACGACACCAGGTCCTGGTTCACCCACACCCTCACCGTCCGCGACGGCGCACCCTTCGTCATCGGCGAGGACGGACACTGGTGGCTCGGAGACCGCATCGGCGCCACCGCACCCGGCGATGACACCTACACCATCCGCATCGACCGCGTTCGTGAACTCACCCTTGCCTGGGACCGCGACCAATTCCCGGAATGGCAACCGGTCATAGGCGATCCGACCAGCAACCGCGACCGCGCACAGCACACCCTGGACATGGTCTCCGACCTCGTGTCCGGGGTGCAGGAACTGGGTGTTCTCGCTTGACCGCAACTACAGGTTTCTGCGGCAGCGCGATGCGAGCGCCCGGATCACCGCCGGGCGTCGATCCGGTGGCACGCCTCTCATCGCGTACACGAAGATCGCGATTCTTTCGACCGACGCTATTCCGGCCACGATCACGACGGTTGAAGTGATGACGTCCATGCGGAGGCTCAACTGCCTTTTCCTTCCAAGGGATGTGAACGCCAAAAGGCTACCGCTTCACAGGAAGCAGAACTCGCCGATAAGGACCCGGGTCTGCGTATGCATCCGACAGAAACTCGGTGGTGAAAATAGGAGCGAAGTAGGTGACGTTGGCAGGGGTCGGCGGACGCCTTCGCTCAGCCGAAATGCCTGCACTCGGCACATTTCTATCAGCTCAAGCGGCGTGGAACTCGTAGCCTGGCGAAAATTCTGGAGCGAAAGTGAGGGGAATGCCAGGCGAATGTGAAGCGAAAGTAAGAGCGAAATAGGATCGGCATCTGTTATTGGATTGTTATTCGCATGTTCCGGGGGTGTAGTTGTGTCCGACGGACAGTTCCCAACCCGCGAGAACTGTGATCCCACCGATCCGGAGGAAGCGTTCCTGTGGATGCTGGTCGGCCTTCCCAGCCTCAAGGGCGCGCCGCTGTTGCTGCCGGTCCAGCACCTGCGGGCGGTGTCGCGTCGGTTGTGGGACTGCGGTGCGCGTCCGGTCGAGGAGCCGGTCATCAAGTACCGGCCCCCGCGCGCGGGTGACCCGCACTGGCTGCTCTCGCCCGGAACCTGGTCCGACGTCGATGAACCCGAGCCCGAGGAAGTCTTCGACGTCCGCAAGTTCGTCGCCGAACTCCCACTCCGGCAGCGTCAGCAGTTGGCGGCAGCGCTCGGCCTGACCGGCACCGTCCCCGACGAGCCCGCCGAGCCCCCGCCGCCGATGCTGCCGGTCACGGCCCCGGTCAGCGTCGAAGCCCACGCCACCAACGACCCGCCCCCGCAGTTCGACCCGACCCGGCGCGGCGTGAAAGCCGTTCTGGCGTATCTGCGTCGCGCCGATCCGGCCGAACGCGAACGGGTCCTGGCCGTCGAGCGCCACTTCGGCAAGGCGCGACCGGCGATCCTGTTGCGCTACGAGGACGCCCAGTCCTGAAAACCTCTATTGGAAAGGAGAGTTCGTCATGTCTGCACGTTTCTGGCCGGTGGCGGCCGGGTTCTGGATCACCTCGTCGTTCGGGCCGCGTGAGGGCGGTTGGCATTTCGGTGTGGACTTCGGCTTCCCCGGCGGCGCGGGCGACCGGCCGGTGTTCGCCTGTCAGGGCGGCACCGTCACCCGCGCCGGACCCGCCCACGGGTTCGGCTCATGGATCGTGATCGATCACCCCGACGCCGAGGGCGGCGGCACCACCGTCTACGGCCACATCCGGCCCGAGGTTGGCGAGGGCCAATGGGTGGCCGCGGGCCAACGGATCGCGGTCATCGAACCCGACCGCTCCCGCAACGCCGGGGTGGCCCCGCATCTGCACCTGGAGTGGCACCGCGGCGTCTACAGCCCGCCCGGCCCCGATCGTCTCGACCCGCTGCCGCTCCTGGACGGCGCGGCCTTCCCGGAAGGAGGACTAGCGATGCCTGAATATGGCATCGACGTCAGCAATCACCAGGGCAAATTCGACTTCGCCCGTGCCGCCGCCGAGGGCATGTCGTTCGTGACTCACAAGGTAAGTCAGGGGACGTGGCAGGACCCGCAGTGGCCACGGGCCCGCGAGCAGATGGGCGAGTTCTTCGAGTTCTGGGGCGGCTACCTCTACTGCGACCTGCACACCCACCCCGACATCGAAGCCGACGCCCTCGCACGGTTCGCCGACACCAGCATCCCGATCCAGATCGACTACGAAGACTTGCGCGGCTTTCCTTCGATCGGGGATCTGTGGGCGCGGGTGAACGCGATCACCGCACGCGGTTTCTCGCTGTTGCCGATCTATCTGCCGCGCTGGTACTGGCGCGACCTCATGGGCTCCCCGGACCTCTCGGGGTTCCCAGTACCCCTGTGGAACAGCTCCTACGTCCCCGGCCTTGGCACACCGGACCGGCTCTACCCAGGTGACGGCCATCGGGGCTGGGAACCGTTCGGCGGCAAAGAGGTCGCGATTCTCCAGTTCTCGGATCGGGCCGCGATCGGCGGCCAGCTCATCGACGTCAACGCCATCCGCGGCGGCCGAGACACGGTCGCCGCCCTGTTCGGAAGGAACGACATGCAGCTCACCGACATCGTCATCAACAAAGACGGCAACCCCGTCACCCTCGCCGACCTCCTGGCATCCATCGACATGCACGCCTCCTGGGTAGTCGACCAACTCGCCGGACCCGACTCCCGCCACCAACCCGGCCCCGCCCTCGACCCCACCGGCTGGCCCCAACTCGACGACAAGTCCGTGGTCGACTCGGTGGCATCAGCACACACGAAGATCGACGCGGTGACCGCGACCCTGGCCGAGGTTCAGGACAAGATCCAGGTCATCCTGGAGCACCTGGTCAAGGACGCCTCCGTGGGTCGGCACCGCGCGCCGGAGGTCGGCCAGTGAACCTCGGGTGGCTCAACGCCGACATCGTCCAAGCCTTCGGAGTCGCCCTGGCCACGGTGATCGGCGCGATCACCGCGCGCCAGGCCGGGCAGGTCCGCCAACTCCAAGCACGGGTCACCGAGTTGGAGGGCCAGGACCTCACCGACGCCGACCGCTACCGCACCCTGGTGCGCCTCGTCAGGCAGTTCCAGCGCCAGCGCGACGACCTCGCCGTGGTCGTGGGGCGCACTGACCCGACCGCGAAAGTCCCCGAAGCCCCCGAGATCCCGGAATGGCTCGCCGGTGAGCTGTGACCACCCCGAACCGGGAAACCCCGGACGGGTCCTGGAACCTGGGAGCGTTCCGGCACTTCCAGAACCAGTCGGTCGAAGACGCCAAAGCCGCCATCCGCGCCGGGGTCATCGGCGCCTACACGGGAGCGCAGAACGCGCACCGCCGCGAAGTCCGCCAACCCATCTACCAACGGCCGACCTACGAACAGGTGCCCACCGACATCCCGTTGTGGGCCAACCTCACCGCCACCGACGACACCACCTTCCCCCTCGCCCTGCTCGCGCGCCAACCCGACGCGAACGGGTCGCTCACCCAGGCCCCGTTCTACCAACCCGCCTCCGGCGCCGTGGAAATCGGCATGATCCGCACCCTGCGCGACCGCGAATACCGCCAAGTCGGACTGCTGATCGGACCGGCGGGGTGGTCGATGGTCAACAACGCCTACGTCATGGTGTACCGGTTCGAGGAAGCGACCGGGGACCTGCACCTGATCTGGGACACCGGCGACATCCGGCCCGTCCTCACCAACGCGAGCACCCAGTACCGGTTCGACCTACCGACCATCGACGCCCGCCAAGGCGACGTCTACGGGGTCGGATTCTTGTCGAACTACTTCGGCATCGGCTACAAACTCGCCACCGTGCCCCGCTGGGTGATCGAACAACCCGGCGGCACCCAACCCCGGCAACCGTATTACTGGAGCCGCGGTGGCGACGGGGGCGGTATAGGCCCCGGATTCCCCACGCCGCCCGCGTTCCTGCGCGCCGATCACGTCGGCACCAACCACTGGTGGCCCTGGTTCCTCCTCGGCTGACACCGCTCCTTACCGCCGCGCCCCGCGTCGGCACTCATTCACCCGTATCCCGAAAGGCCCTGATTCGTCATGCCCGCATCACCGGCGACTCTCAGCGAGCGTCTACGTACCCCGCCCCGGCTGCGCACCATCCGGTTCGGGCGCTTCCGCCTCACCTACATCCCCGACGGCTACATCGGCCTCAAACCCCGCGGCTGGGTACCCGAGGCCACCGAAGCCGACTGGGCCACCCACGCCGAATACTTCGACGCCTACGGCTGCCTGGTCGCCGGACTCGGCGCCCTGCTCGTGCAGCGCGGCCGACGCGCTATGCTCATCGACGCCGGAGCCGGACCCGTCGTCCTCCCGGACGTGCTCGAGAACCCCATGACAGGCGAAATGCGCTCGGGTGCGCTGCTGGACAGCCTCGCCCAGATCGACGGCCTCGACCGCATCGAAGCCATCGCGATCACACATCTGCACTTCGACCACCTGGGCTGGACCCTCGCCCAGGTACCGGCCCGCACGCCGTTCGCCACCGCGCCTATCTACCTCGGCGAAGTCGAATGGGCCTGGTGGCGATCCCTGACCCCCGCCATGATCGACACCCTGCCCGCCTGGGCCAAACCCAGCGTCCTGACCCGCCCGATCCTGGACACCATTGCCTCGCGGGTGAAAACGGTGCACCACGGCACCCGCATCTTCCCCGGCGTCCGAGCCGTCACCATCCCTGGCCACACCACCGGACACACCGGCTACGAACTGCGAACCTGCGGCAAACGGATGCTGGTGTTCGGGGACGTGTTCCACTCTCCGATCCAGATCACGCACCCCGAATGGGCGGTAGGGGCCGACTACGACCAAGCCGAGGCCATCGCGCACCGCCAGCAGCTTGTAGGTGACCTCGCCAGCAGCGGAGACCTGGCCTTCGGCATCCACTTCGCAGACGTCCCCTTCGGCCGTGTTCACCGCGACATCACCACCGGCCGAACCACCTGGATTCCCTATAACTGACCGCCGACCTGGGCCGGGCATCTCGAACGGGAGCCCGGCCCTGTACACACCACATGGCTGACTACCTCGGATACCGACCCCACCGCTACACGATCGTGCTCACCCGTGGTGCCGCGTTCGTCCAACGATTCGAAATCACCGACTCTCCACTGCCGGACGGCACGACATCGTGGATCGATATCTACGACACCGAGGACGAACTACTGACCACCTGGCCCGCCACATCCGTCACCCCACTCGCCGTCGAATATTTGATCGAACCCAGCAAGACCGACGGAATCGGGCACCGCACCCGTGCCGCATACAATCTCTACCTCAATTACCCCGAAAGCCGTCTACCCTACTGCTGGTTCCGCGGACCGGTCATCCGAGACGACTGAGACCGTCCAACAACCACGCCGTTGGCTTACGCCAGGGCACGGCCGCGTAATGGCGGTCATTACCTGGGGTCGGGAGACCGCGGTTACGGGCGCGGTCCCATCTGCCGAAGACGTCTGTTCGAGCATGGCTCAAGCTGATAGTTCAGCCGCGTTTCGAGGAGCGCCGACCGTTGAGCGCACGTTGCGCAGGGACGACGCTGCCAGTGCCCAGCGTATTTCTTGGCAGCTTCCTGTCGGCAGACCGGTTGCCAACCCTCGCAAGGCGATGAGGACCGGCCGAAGCCGCCGACCCGCTCAGCGGTCCGACCTGTTGCCAACCCTCGCAGGGGCGATGAGGACACGAGGCCGCCAACTACCGCAAGCACACTCGCTTCGCGTTGCCAACCCTCGCAGGGGCGATGAGGACGTGACGCAGCTCTCGGTCATCCACCTCACCGAGCCAGTTGCCAACCCTCGCAGGGGCGATGAGGACCTGCGCCAGTCCGACCAGGCCATCGACTGCTGGACGGGTTGCCAACCCTCGCAGGGGCGATGAGGACAAGGCTCTCAGGGAACCTGTCCAGGGCTACTCGTCGTTGCCAACCCTCGCAGGGGCGATGAGGACGCGTCGGCCGCGAATTGCAGAGGCTTGCCGGACGCGTTGCCAACCCTCGCAGGGGCGATGAGGACAACAGTAGTCGGGGGTCCTCGCCGCGCCCCCACGCCGGTTGCCAACCCTCGCAGGGGCGATGAGGACCCGTGGCTGTCCGGCCACATCCTGCCCGGCATCAGGTTGCCAACCCTCGCAGGGGCGATGAGGACATGCCCGACCGTCTGTCCCTCCAAGACCTGCGGTACTTCAGGTTGCCAACCCTCGCAGGGGCGATGAGGACGGGGCCTGCCGATCGGCGGCGTAGACCGGGGTGATCCTGTTGCCAACCCTCGCAGGGGCGATGAGGACCCGGGTATGAACGGTGCCCCACTGATGCTGCCCACGTTGCCAACCCTCGCAGGGGCGATGAGGACGCGTCGAGTGTTGAGCGTCATTGGGGATGACGATTACGGGGGCTGAGTCGTCGTTGGTGTTGCCGATGTGATGTTCGGCGTCGGGTTCGAGTTGATCGTGGTGGTCTCCACCGTCAGGGTGACGAGCATTGCAGGGTGCACGGCACCCCGGCTTGGTCTTGGCGGATCCTGTGGCGGGGTGCCGTGCGTAGTGCTCGGAGGCACTGGTGGTCACGGTAGAGGTCGATCTGGTTCGCGTCGAGACACGGCTGGTGGCGGGTGAGATCCGGTGCCCGGCATGTGTTGTCGGGGTGTTGGCCCGGTGGGGGTGGGCACGACCGCGGCGGGTCGGGCCGGTCGGTGAGCGGGTGCGGCCTCGGCGCGCTCGTTGCCGGGGCTGTGGGGTGACGCATGTGTTGTTGCCGGTGACTTTGCTGCTGCGCAGGGCATATGGGGCGGCGGTGATCTGGGCCGTGCTCGCCGCCCGTGCGGGCGGGCTCGGTCATCGCCGGATCGCGGTCCGGCTCGGGCTGGTCGCCGCGACGGTGCGGGGTTGGCTGCGGCGGACGGCGGGTCGGTTGGAGGCGGTGCGGGCGGAGTTCGTCGGGCTGGGGGTGTCGGCGGGGGTGGATGTGAGGGTCCCGAAAGCCACCGGATCTGTGTGGGCCGACGTGGTGACCGCGATCGAGTGGGCTGCGTCGGTGATCGGTGATCGGTTCGTCGACCTCGGCGTGGTGACGCCGGCCGGGGTGGCGGTGGCCGCTACTGGTGGTCGGCTTCTGGCTCCGGGCCGGCCGCCGGGATCGGGCCGGGCCGGTCGCAACACGAGTTGCCCCTGACGCTACCGGGGTCTCACGGGTGATCCTCACCGGAGTTATTGCCCGGCAACGGTGTTGATGCCGGGCAGCGCCGAATTGTGAGGAGGACACTGGTATTGAGTGCCGACCAGGAAGAAGTTCGTCGCCGGGAAAGAGCCCAAGCGCTCGCGTTGTTCCGGTATCAGCTGATCTGCCCGGCCCTGGACCAGAGTCTGGGGCCGAAGGCGCGAGGAAAGATCGTGCGGGAGATCGCCTCGCGCACGCATGCCGATCCGTTCGGGAATCGGGTCACCTATTCCCGCGACACCCTCGATCGCTGGATTCGCCGGTGGCGGCACGGGGGCTTCGAGGAATTGGTGCCCTCGGTGCGGCAGTCGAGCATCCGCACCGATACCGGTGTGCTGGAGATGGCGGCGGCGTTGAAGCGGGAGAACCCGGCCCGCACCGTCGCGCAGGTGCAGCGGATCCTGCGCGCCTGGACCGGGTGGGCGCCGTCGGAATCGACGCTGCTGCGGCATTTCCACCGCCTGGACCTGATAGGCCCGGCCGCCGGGCCGAATCCGGTCGTGTTCGGCCGGTTCGAGGCCGACCACCCGAACGAACTCTGGGTGGGCGATGCTCTGCACGGCCCGAGAGTGGGTGGCAGGAAAACCTACCTGTTCGCTTTTCTCGACGACCACAGCCGGTTGATGCCGGGTTACCGGTTCGGGTTCGCCGAGGACACCGTCCGGTTGGCGGCGGCGCTGGAGCCCGCGCTGGCCGCGCGCGGGGTTCCGGAGTCGGTTTATGTTGACAACGGCAGCGCGTTCGTCGATGCCTGGCTGCTGCGGGCCTGCGCGAAACTCGGTGTCCGCCTGATTCATTCGACACCCGGCCGCCCGCAGGGCCGAGGGAAGATCGAGAGGGTGTTCCGCACCGTCCGCGATCAGTTCCTGGTCGAGGTTCCCGACACCACCGCCGAACAGATCGCCGAATCGGGGATGGACCACCGGGCCGCGTTGTTCGAGTTGAACGGCCTGTTCGCGGCCTGGGTCGAGATCGAATACCACCGGCGTGTCCATTCGGAAACCGGGCAGAGTCCGCTGGCCCGCTGGGACACCAGCTGGGAACGCCTGGGCCGGGCCCCGGCGATCCCGACCGCGCCGGATCTGACCGAGGCGTTCCTCTGGAGCGAGTACCGCACCGTCACCAAGACCGGCACCGTCTCGCTGCATTCCAACACCTACCTCGTCGAACCCGCCCTGGCCGGACGGCGGGTCGAGTTGGTGTTCTCCCCGTTCGACATGGAAACCATCGACGTCCGATACCGCGAGAAGAGTTACGGAAAAGCGGTGCCCCACACCATCACCCGCCACGCACACCCCAAAGCCCGACCCGAGATCAGCTCACCGGAGCCGGCGGCGTCGACCGGGATCGACTATCTGAAGCTCACCGCGCAGGCCCATCACGAGCAACTGCGCCGCGACCAGCGCATCGGCTACGACGCCCTCTACCAGGCCGAAACCACGCGAAACGAGGCCGGACAGTGAGTATTCAACGCCTGCAATCGCATTACGGTTTCACGACAATGCCCTTCGGCCGGAATCTCGCGCCCGGCATGCTGCACCGCCACCCCGGCCACGGCGAAGCCGTCGCCCGCATCACCTGGTGCGTCGACCAGCACGCCATCGGCGTCATCACCGGCGAGGTCGGCGCCGGCAAAACCGTCGCCGTCCGCGCCGCCACCGCTGCCCTGGACGCCTCCCGCCACATCGTGATCTATCTGCCGAACCCCTCGATCGGGGTCCGCGGCATGCTCCACCACATCGTCAGCGCGCTCGGGCACAGCCCGAGCTTCTACACCGCCACCCTGGCCCCGCAGGCCGCCGACGCCCTCGCCGCCGAACACGCCGAACGCGGGCGCACACCAGTCGTGGTGATCGACGAAGCCCACCTGCTCGACAATCACCAATTGGAGGCCATCCGTATGCTCACCAACCACGACATGGACTCCGGCAGCCCGTTCGCCGCTCTGCTCGTCGGCCAGCCCACCCTGCGCCAACGCCTCCGCCTGGGAATCCTGGCCGCGCTCGACCAGCGCATCTCCATGCGCTACACCCTCACCGGCATGGCACCCGAGGACACCGCCGACTACATCCGCCACCACTGCCGCATAGCCGGCCGCCAAGACACCCTGTTCAGCGACGACGCAATCGGGTTGATCCACAACGCATCCCGCGGACACCCCCGCGCGGTCAACAACCTCGCCGTCCACGCTCTCACCGCCGCGTTCGCCGCCGGCAACGCCATCGTCGACGAGAAATCCGCCCGCATCGCCATCACCGAAACCGGCAACGACTGACCCACACCACCACCAGGTCGACGACCCACACCGTCACCACACCGACCACGGCCTCGCTCACCCAGCCGAGCGAGGCCGTTCCCATCCCCTCATCATCGGCACCACCAATGACGCCAACATCGGCAAACTCAGCGGCGGCCAACAGTCGAGCACGTACGCGCCTTTCTGGCCGATCCTGTGTTGCCAACCCTCGCAGGGGCGATGAGGACTCCACTCGATGTTGAGGTCGCCGTGCACGTACCCCTGTTGCCAACCCTCGCAGGGGCGATGAGGACTTCGGCGGGGTCGTCTGTGGCGATCCGGCATTACATGTTGCCAACCCTCGCAGGGGCGATGAGGACGCGGCAACCGATTGCGGATCGCGCGCATCGACCACGACGAGTTGCCAACCCTCGCAGGGGCGATGAGGACCAGACCGACCGACCAGAATCCAGGAGCGACCAGATGCCGTTGCCAACCCTCGCAGGGGCGATGAGGACACAAGCCCGGCAGAGGGCGTTTCCCCAGACCAGACGGCAGTTGCCAACCCTCGCAGGGGCGATGAGGACGGGATGCCGGACGATTGCGTATCTGCGTCTTCACCCCGTTGCCAACCCTCGCAGGGGCGATGAGGACGTGCTTGCCCCCTGCCGCTGCACTCGTATACCGGGAGTAGACGTTGCCAACCCTCGCAGGGGCGATGAGGACACCTCCCGCCACTCGGTGACGTAGCGGCGCATCAACCGAGTTGCCAACCCTCGCAGGGGCGATGAGGACCCGACCTCCCCGCCACCGCCCACACGCCCGCCTCGGAGTTGCCAACCCTCGCAGGGGCGATGAGGACCCGGGGGGGTGGAGACTGCCCGGTATCGGTGCTGCATGTTGCCAACCCTCGCAGGGGCGATGAGGACAGGACCGGACCCATGTTCGTGCAAACCAAATCCCCGTTGCCAACCCTCGCAGGGGCGATGAGGACCCGCCGCCGTCATCCAGGGTGCTGCGGTGCTCAAACTGTTGCCAACCCTCGCAGGGGCGATGAGGACGGACAGGCCGATCCATCCGAGGACACCGGCGTAGCGTTGCCAACCCTCGCAGGGGCGATGAGGACACTGGTTGCAGACGAGTCGATCGGCGCGCCCGCGTTCGGTTGCCAACCCTCGCAGGGGCGATGAGGACTCATGAAGCACCTGCGGGAGTAGCTGGCCCAACTCGTGTTGCCAACCCTCGCAGGGGCGATGAGGACCACGGCGCGATCTCTGGCGAACTACCTCCAGAACCGTTGCCAACCCTCGCAGGGGCGATGAGGACGTACTTGCTGGCACTGCCGCGCTCGGTGTCGATGACGCGTTGCCAACCCTCGCAGGGGCGATGAGGACCGGGTGCGCTCATGCCGCACCGTCCTCGGTCAGGACCTGTTGCCAACCCTCGCAGGGGCGATGAGGACCTTCCTCGGACATCCGGTAGGCACGAGCCACCCCGGGTTGCCAACTCTCGCAGGGGCGATGAGGACGCGGGACCGGGAACCCCTCGTCGTCCACGACGAACTGTTGCCAACCCTCGCAGGGGCGATGAGGACGGGTGCCCGGTGAACTTCGCCGAGTCCCGCGTCATGGCGTTGCCAACCCTCGCAGGGGCGATGAGGACCTGGCCGAGTGGCGGCGCGGCCAGCTGCGCGACGCGTTGCCAACCCTCGCAGGGGCGATGAGGACTTCATTGTCTCGCAACCTATCTCGTCTCGCCTCCCTGTTGCCAACCCTCGCAGGGGCGATGAGGACCGGGGGCTATCGGCGGTACCGGAGTGGTCATCTTCGGCTGTTGCCAACCCTCGCAGGGGCGATGAGGACTCGCCACGGTGCGGTTCGCGATCGAACGGTGCTTCGCGTTGCCAACCCTCGCAGGGGCGATGAGGACGTCCTCGCCGAACTGGACGGCCGCGCCGACCGCGACCGGTTGCCAACCCTCGCAGGGGCGATGAGGACGAGACCGTGAATTCTCTGGTGGTGTGGTCGCGCCAGATGTTGCCAACCCTCGCAGGGGCGATGAGGACCCCACAGTAAAGCTGCTGGTTGCAGCATCGCGGGATGGGTATTTTGGTTGTATTTTGCAGCAGACTGTCGGTAGTGCAGTGGTGTTCGGCGTGTCGCTGCAATGATCTTGCCGTCAGATGATGGTGGATGGGGCGGATTGGGTTGTTCCCCAGGATTCGCGGCGGGGTGTTGTTCCGGGTGGGTAGGTGTAGACGAGGACACTGTCGTAGCTGGGGTCGATCGCGGTTTCGATGGCGGTTCGGAAGCGTCGGTATTGGGCAGGGCTGAGCGAACCTTCGAACACGCTGCGTTGGACGTGGTGCAAATATTGGCGGCAGGTTCTGAGTACCACGGGGTTTCGTTCGACTGCGGTGTCGTAGACGACGATGACGTACATGGTCCTACCACCAGATCCGGAATGGTGTGTAGGAAGTTTGTTCGAGTGAGGTGCGGGTGAGTTTGAGTGCTTCGAGGTAGAGCAGTTCTTCGTAGGCGACTTTGCGCTTGAGGCTGCGGTGTTGGACGGTCGTTGCGAGTTCGTCGCGCACGGCCGCGACGACGAATTTGCGCCCGGCTTCGCTCAGCGCCGCGTGGTCGACTTTGCGGTCGAAATGTTGTGTGGTGAGTTGGTTTCTGTGGGCCAGGCGCAACAGCAGTCGCTCGGCAAACAATGGTTTGAATACTTCGGCGAGGTCCAGGACCAGGGAATGGCGTTGGCGTTGCATGCTGGCGTGCAGGAACGCGATGCCGCTGTGTAGTGGTGTGAGTCGGATGGCGGTGAGTGCGCGGGTGTAGGTGATGCCGTTGACGTAGCTGATGAAGGCGTTGCCGGCGTTGCGCGGTGGACGGCGGCTGCGCCCGTGGAGTTGGAGCCAATCCGGGAGTCGGGTATCGATCACTTCCCATGCGCTGCGCCGGAATGTGCCTTCGGCGCCCATCAGTTGTTCGCGGGTATCCGCCTGCTGTACCGAGGATTCCAGCACCTTCAAGGGATGGGTGAGGAGTTCGCGATCGATGACACGGCGGACGTTGAACGCAGTGGCGCGGACTATCTGCCGGGCGATGTCTAGACCGGCGATGGTGTCGGCGGCCAGTCGTGCTTGCGCGAGGACGGTGTGGCCGGAGGTGCTCGATTCCGCGGTGAGCAGGGATCCGGTGTAGTCGCCGTAGTGGCCGAGCAGGTGTAGGTCGATGTCGTGGGTGTTGAGCAGACTGATCACAGCGGTATTGATGTCGACCGGTTCGCAGGCGACAATATCGGCGACGTCGGTGACCGGGATGTGGACCGGTGTTCCGTCGGCACGTTCGATGACCAATGATTGGTCTTTGCGCTGTATTCGGCAGGCGGTGGTGAGCCAGTAGGTGCGTGTGGCTGCGGGCATTCAGTCCGTCCAACAGTATTCGAGGTAGCTGCAGCCGTGGCAGGCGCGTTGTGTCAGTCGGGGTGGCGATGTGTCGGCGGTGATGGTTTCGAGCGCGGTGGTGATCATCGTTGCGGTGGTGGTGTCCTCGGTCGGTGTGTAGGGAATGCGTATGGTGCGGCGGGTTCTCGGGTATTTGAGGATGGCGCCTTCGACGTCGACTCCGAGGTGGTGGAGCCGGAAGCAGTAGTGCATCGCTTGAGCGCGATCGGCTGCGGTCGGGTGGGCCGAGGATTTCACTTCGTGTACCCAGCGTTGGCCATCGAAGTGGTCGAGTTTGGCCGCGCCCAGATCGACGGCGTGCTCGCGTCGGTAGCTGGTGTCGTGCACGGCTTCGCCGAGTTGCACTCGTTCACTGAGTGATTCAGGGCGAAGACCGCGTGCGTAGAGCCATAATTGTCGTGGGCAGTGGTTGAGGTATTTGATGTGGACTCCGCCGATATCGTCTGTGGTGAGCACTGCCTCAGATGACCTGTCCTGGTTGGTAGGAGCTGCGGGTGTCGCGGTAGATCTTCGCGAGGCCACCGGCGGTGCTGTAGTCGCCGTCGATTATCAGGACATCCAGTGTCCGGTCGTAGACGCCGAGGGATCTGCCATAGTGGGGGAGCGGGATGAGGAACTGGCTACCGAGCAACCTCCCGGCACGGGGATCGGTGGCCGAGTTCAGAGCAGCGGCATAGTCGTCGCGGTCTTCGGTGAGGATCGCCTCGACTCCGTCG
This sequence comes from Nocardia arizonensis, assembly GCF_001310275.1. Lineage (GTDB taxonomy): Bacteria > Actinomycetota > Actinomycetes > Mycobacteriales > Mycobacteriaceae > Nocardia > Nocardia arizonensis. The sequence goes on along the minus strand of NZ_LGYZ01000036.1, from coordinate 7,698 downwards.
AACAATTCCTCGAATGTTTCGGTGAGTTGCTGGCGAGCATCATCGAAAGGTGCCTCGAACCGTAGGAGGTCGTCGAAGGATCGTTGGTGGTAGCAGACGTCCTCGGTCCATTGCTCGCCCCAGGGGGAGGCGTAGAGTTTGTTGAGCCAGTCGCCGAGCAGTTGTTCGTCCAAGACGGTGCCGGTGTGGGATTCGAGCAGATCCATGGTGAATTCGGTGGGTTCACGTTCGTAGACGCCGTCGGCGTATTCATCACCACTGCCAGCGCGGCGTTGATATTCGGGAGTGTGCACGACGACGTCGGCGGGTGGACGGTCGGCGGTGCGATTGACCCGCCCGAAGCGCTGGACCAATGCCTCCAGCGGTGCTCCGCTGGTGTGCAGCGCGTCGAAAGACACGTCGAGAGAGACTTCCACGACCTGGGTGGCCACCAGCAGCCCTGGCTGGTGGGTGTGTCCGCTGCCGAACCGTTGCCGGATCTCCTGCTCGATGGATGCGCGGTCCTTGGCCTTGAAACGTGAGTGCAGCAGCAACGCGGAGTCCTCGCCGTACAGATGGCGGGAGATCGGTGCCAGTTCGGTGTGGATGGATCGTGCGTCGGCGACGTTGTTGGCGACGACGAGCACCGATTGCCCTGCCCGCAAACGGGTTTCGATCAGCGCCAATGACCGGGGACCGGTGAGGTGGCTGTCCTCGATGTGGAGCCGGTGACGTTGGGGCCATTGCCCCCCTTCGGCGTGGATCTGCTGGAACCGATCCGATACCGCGCATTCATCGAGTAGCTCGACCAGTGCCTGCGGCATGGTCGCGGTCACCACGCCGATGCGTCCGCCGAGCCGGACCCAGAACCGGATCATGGCCAAGATCATCCCCAGTCGCTGCGGCTCGTAGGAATGCAGTTCATCCAGGATGAACACCGAATTGGCCGCGTCGATGACGATCGATGAGCACGCAGGCCCAGCCATAGCGCCCCGCAACAGTTGATACGGGGTGCCGACCCGCACGAGCTCGCGAAACAACCGGGTTGCCGCCGCCCGGGACACCGCCTGCCGTGCCGCGTCCACGAAATCGTCGCTGCCACACAGGGAACGGTGCAGGTGGAACGCTGCCGCCTTGGAATGCACCACTCCCACCACGTCGGGGTCGCCGATCATAGTGCCGATCCGGTCGACCATCGCGTTGATCGACGCCAGATAGGGCAACAGATAGAACACCCGCGGCTGCCCAGCACCACGCTCACGTAGCCCGGTGACCTGCTGTGCAGCCCAGAGCAGGGCCGCTTCGGTCTTTCCCGAACCTGTCGGTGTCCGCAGCAGCAGATGCCCGTCGAGCTTCGCCACCTCGCGCTGGTGACCGCGCAAGGTCTTGCCGATCGAGATCATGTCGGATCTCAGCCGGTCGGCGAAGACCGAATCCACAGGCTGGGTGTCGAGTAGCTGGCCGTGAGCAGAGGACACGTGATCGGCGAAGGTGACCGCGCCTTGCAGCAGCATGGCGGTGAGATTGTCTGCGGGGACGACGTCCTCGGGTTGTCCCCATCGTGCGCGTAGCAGTTCGAGCAACCGGTATCCGGCCTCGGCGATATCACCGGCTACCTCGGGAATGTCCTGGGCCAGCGCTTCCTCGGCCAGCACACCGGCCAACCATTGCCGCAACCGAGTCTGTGCTGTCGGGTCGACGTGCCCGAAGCGGGCGCCGAAGACACCCGGATCCGGGTCGCGGTGGCTGGGCAGGATCGCGCGCCCAGCCGGACCTGTCAGGGGGCGATGATGGGTCAATACCCCCAAACCCACCCATGCCTGCTCGTCGGTCGGCCATCGGGACAGCAGGTCGGCGACGAACCCGAGGGAATACACCTCGTGGCGCTGCCCCCATATCGGGCCGCGTGGTGTGGCGACCATCGCCTGAAACCCCTCGGGCACTTTCCCGGCGTCATGGGTCAGTGCCGCTACCAGCACCCATCGCCAGAAGCCCTCGGGCACCGCCGCTATGCGCCCGACCCGCTGCTGCAGTCGTCGGGCACCGATCAAGGTCGCCGTCAGGTGATCGGTCAGCGACTCACCCTGCCGGAATCCAGGGCGCGGGCTCTTGGCCCGCAACCGATCCAGCTCATCTACCACGGCCGCCCACCGACTCGAATTGGGCCGGATGGACCTCACCGATCAACGCAATCGCTTGCCCGGACAATTCGGCCTCACCCGGCGCGACACTGCAACCGGTATCGATCACCCTGTCGCTCCCGCTGACCGCGTACCGGTAACCGTCCCACCGGTTGCGTGCCCGATCCGTACTCAACACTGTCGGCAACCGCAGCAGCGTCCCCGCGGAACTCAGTTTCTCCGGCACGAGCGCATGCCCTTGCCGCCCCGGCGCAGCGACCAGTTCGACGCGTTCGGTGCGTGCGGCGGCCAAGTCCTGGCTACGACCCAGCCGCAGCGGCCACACCGGTCGCCGCAGCGCGTCGGCCCAGAAATCGAGATCCTCGACCAGCCACACCCTCAGCGCCACATCGGCGAGGAACTCCCGGTCTTTCGGCGTCGCGGAGGTGGCCCGTCCCCGCCCATCCAACGGATGGTAGGTCTCCAGGTCGATGCCGGATCCAGCCGCGGTGAACACCGCACCGAAGCGCAACCCGACCGGCACCCGCTCCCAGGCACCGGCCGCACCAGCCAGCAGCCCCGCGATCGTCGACGGCGGTGGACACGGCAAACCGACCTGCACTCCCGCATACAGCGGGTTCCGAAACGACGCGACGGCGGCAGTGACGGTGACCTGCAACGCCTCGGTCACCGCCGCGATTCCTCGAACCAGTCGTCGTGCTCGCCTGCCTCGGCCTGCTTGGCCAACCCACGCAACACCACACGCGGATGATCGATGACCAGGGTGCCGTCGCTGATCAAATCTTCGAGTTCCGCACGGGCCTGGTCACGTTGAGCACCCAGGAAGCCCGGAGCCCACCCCACCTGCACAGGTCCGGCGAGCACATCACTCCACGCGGTGATCTCCTCGCGCAACACAGCGGCATCGAACACCGTCTCCAGATGCGGGTAGCCCTGGTCCTCACGCACCGCCCGAGCAGCCAACACTCGCGTGAACGGATTATTGCCACCGGACACCGGCGCGAGCACAACCAGCGCTGGGGAACGCTCCCCGTAATGCAACGCCCGCTTCGCACCGCCACACACCTCGGCGAGGGTGTTCAACAGCACCGCCAAACGGCGTCGACGTTCCTCGATCGGCAAGCGAACACTGTCCAGCCCACGGAAATTCACTCGCTCGGCACCGCTGGCCTCGGCTTCCTTGGTCGCGGCGTCGGTAAGGTTTCGACGCAACCCGCTGCCCTGAACTTGGAAAACCCCGACCCGCGCGACATCGACCAGGACATCGCCGGCCAATTCCGCCGAGTAATGCTCGTGCTCGTGGATCACCGGGTTCTCATCAGGACCGAATCCGCGACTCATCGTCCCGAAATCACGAGTCGGCCGACGCGGCGCGACCGACACCAACGTCCCGGTCGCCAACACCGTGTCACGTTGGTAACTACCGTCTTTCAACGCGACCATGTACCCGAACAGATCATCATCGAGGTAAAGATCCGGGCGACCGGCGGTGTATGCCTGCTGATTGGCCTTCGAACCCGAACGCGTGACCGGCGACACCGCGACATCCGGCGGGAAACTGTCACGCACCCACCTCCGGAACGCCTGCGCCGACACATACGGATGAATGTTGCGGCCGATCATCATCCGCTTCACCTCACCGACATTGCTCTCTCCACGGGCGTTGTTCGGCGCACCCGCGGTGATGTCCAAGGCAATCTTGCCCACGAGATAGGTCACTGCTCGTCCTCCGTCAGAATGGTGTCGTCATGGTCGTCTCGGGCCTCGGGGGTGCCCGCGAGCCAGTCGTGGCGCGCCAAGTGCTCCAGGACCGCGACGAACAGCAGATCGCGGTTGAGCCGAATCCGGTCACCGGGCTCGAACAACAACCGCCACTGCTCGGTGGTGACCAACGGCTCACCGATCTTCTGCTGCAGCGTCCACGCAGTCGCCTGGCGTTTGAGCCACCCTTGTAGCTTCAACGGATCCGAATGCACATGCTCGAACTCTTTGAGGGTGCCCCGCTGCGGCTTTTCCCGCAGCAGCGCACCAATCGCGTCCCCGAGCCGGACAATCTGATCGACGTCACGCTGTGCCACGCCGAAAACCTCCTTGATGAATGAGCGATACACCTGCGCGAGCGCGTCTGTCTCCGGTGGCGGAGCCTCCAGCTCACTGGTCAACCGGGCAAGATAGGAAGCGATGGTCATCGGAATGCGATACGGATATCGGAAGGCGTTGTAGGCCAACCGAACCGATCCCGCAGACTTGGGGCTGTAGTGCGCGCGGATCAAGTACCGGAAGCCGGTAACCAGGTCGAGGGAGTGCAAGGTGGAACGCAACCACTCCGCCAACGGTTGCTCGATCCCATGCACATCGAGGGTCTGCTGCTTGTTGGAGTTGCTGAACACAAACAACTCCACACCGTCGCGCATCTCGTCCTCGTAGGTACGCAACGCGCGTAACGCTTCCACCTCACGCGAATACGGCGACGGCGCCGCCTCGGTCGAGGACCTGCCGACCTGCCACCGCGTCCGTCGCACCTGTCGCCGAGTCATCGCCGCCAGGACATGATCATCCCAACTGTGTAGCGCAGCCGCCTTACCACCACGGATCGAACACCCATACGGCATCGCATAGAAGCAGGTCAGGCAGCCCGAACACAACGCCATACCGTCATGACCAGGAACCGTCGTATTGCGGTGCTCGACACTGGCCGCCAACGGAATATCCACCTTGCCGTAGAAACCGCACGCCGCCTGACCACAGAGCACACACGGCACGCCCGACAACGCCTCGGGGACCTCCCTGGGGATCTCGCGCCAACGCTGAATCTGTTCACGTCGCTGTGGCACCGACAGTGATTTCCGGTTGGTCGGATTCATCTTCGAGTTCGGCCAGAACAGGTAGCTTGCTGACAACCAGAACGATCCAGGCGCCTTGGTGTCTGCGAGTCGTGCGGTCGCCACCACATCATCGGTCATTACTTTCCGCGCCACGTCGATCTCCGCGACAGTCAGTGTCTGCGGACTGCGCTGTACCCCATCTACTTTTGCGAGACTGGCAAGCGCGAACGCGCCTACCCGCTGCAACGGATGCGGCGTCAACCGCACCCCCGTCTCAGTTCCCGCCGCAGTCGCGTTCACGCCGCGATCCACCCGAACCCAGCAGCGTTCGCCTGCCCGAGTCCCCAGTCACGAACCGCATTTAGGACAAGTGGGTTTCCACGGAGGACAACCTCCACAGGTGCACCTGGTTTGAGACCGTCACCTGTCGTGAACGACCGCTTCGGCCCTACCCACTCGACCTGCTCGAGCGCTACTTCCGGTGCCATACCCAATGTCTCGGCCTTGCGACGCAAGTTGTTCTCGAAATAGTGATGAAACTCCGGCTCGGTCGGTAGCACCCACGCCTGCCGCGTCGTACGCACCCCGCTGTCATCGCGGCCCGACCCCTTCATCACCACCGGCGTCCGGGTGCGCAACCGCGCGGTCTCCGACTCCGCGGCCGTCTCCACCAGGGTGATATCCCGAATGCGCAAAGCGACACCACCCCAATCGATCAACTCGCGGCCAGATAACGCCACCGACCACGCCGCGACCACTTCCGGCACCGGGCTGCCTAACTCCAGATAGCCCACCCCGCCCGCTGAATAGACCCCGCGCCGCTTCTTCGCCTGTGGGAATACCGGTCCCGAATACCCGAACGGCACCATCCCGTGCCGCCCCCAACCCTGTTCATGCAAACGCTTGGCCAACCCTGGTGCGGACTGGCTCAGCAACCGATAACAAACCGCACGGCCGGGTTCAAGAACGCTGTCCCACGGCACTTCTCGCGCCGAAGTCGACACCCCAATTCTGAGCCGCACGCTACCTCCGATCCCTGATATGACACAGCTCGGGCAACCTTAACGGCACCCACCGACAGTTCGCACCGAACTGGTCGGACTGCTGAACGCGGGCAATCAAAATAGGTAGGTGCCAACCGGTCTCCTCGATTCCGGTGTCGATCACCTGCGGCGAATATTGAGGAAGCAAAGGTGGCGTGTCGGCTAGAGCGTGTAATGTAAGCCGCACTCCGCCTTGTGCATTCGAGCGCTACGCTGTAGCTTCATGAGGCGTTGGATCGTAGTTGTCGACATTCTCGTCAGCGATACATCCCAGCAAGGTTTGAAACGCTAGTGCGTGAAGGTATGGCGCCCTCATGCCGGAAGACATCATCGCCCCTCGGAGGGAACGTGCACCGAAGCGCTGGAAACGGTGCACGAGCCTGATCGAAGGCATCCTTGTTCCCTTCTGCCGCCCAAAGGAAAAGGGTCGAGATGCGATCAGGAGTTCAGCGACGTCAGGCGCGAGAAGCGCAAGGTTCTCGCGTCGCTCCTCGTATGAAAGGAAGGAATGGGGAAGCAACGTAATAGGAGAAGCTCGGCGACCGGCCGAATCGCCGCCGAGATTACACTTGGGTGCCCAGCATGTGTGCTGGCACTTCTCGTCGTGTTCCTGCACTCTCGATAGCGCACAACGAGAAGCTGGCTGTTGTTCGCGCAACAGCCAGCGTTCCAACCCGTAACAATTCCTGGCGCGGCGCTGGACACCTAATTATACAGCCGCCTAGCGGGGTTCTTGGTAGCGCCCGGGCACCGCGGGGGCACGGAGAAGGGTTTCTATGGCTTGTGTGGGTTTGCCAACCCTCGCAGGGGGCGATGAGGATGCGGTCCCGGATCCAGTCGAACTCACCCTCGCCACCGCGTTGCCAACCCTCGCACAGGGGCGATGAGGACGCGACACCTCGGTTCCGGTGCGACGTTCTGCTAGTTGCCAACCCTCGCAGGGGCGATGAGGACCGTGGGCTCGCCCGCATCGCCGGGGTACGCCTGTGAGGTTGCCAACCCTCGCAGGGGCGATGAGGACACGGCGCGCCCTGTCGTGGTCAGTACCCACGCCGAGCGGGTTGCCAACCCTCGCAGGGGCGACGAGGACTCCACGATCATTGGGATGCCACCCGGGCGGATATTTGTGTTGCCAACCCTCGCAGGGGCGATGAGGACAAGTTGCTCCCCCGGAGGCCGTGGTGGACATCAATCTGTTGCCAACCCTCGCAGGGGCGATGAGGACGTATCACCGTGCCCGAAGTCGCGTCCGTCCTCGACGAGTTGCCAACCCTCGCAGGGGCGATGAGGACCGCGATCACGGTGGACGAGGCGGGCGTCGGGTTCATGTTGCCAACCCTCGCAGGGGCGATGAGGACCTTGAGCCGCCGACCGATCCCGCGCCGCGCGATCTGTTGCCAACCCTCGCAGGGGCGATGAGGACCGCGATCACGGTGGACGAGGCGGGCGTCGGGTTCATGTTGCCAACCCTCGCAGGGGCGATGAGGACCGCGTCCGGCGCGCCGACAGGAGTCGGGGTTGATGGTCGTTGCCAACCCTCGCAGGGGCGATGAGGACGCCGGCGGTCAGACGTTCGGTCTCGGCTACGGCGTCGGGTTGCCAACCCTCGCAGGGGCGATGAGGACACATCGGACTCGATCCTCGCCGCAGTGAGTAACGGGTTGCCAACCCTCGCAGGGGCGATGAGGACGTATCACCGTGCCCGAAGTC
>NZ_LGYZ01000035.1 GCF_001310275.1 Nocardia arizonensis | reverse complement strand
CCCGGTGACCCAGGCCAGGCCCGCGCCGCCCCGGCGGCGCGGGCCGCGTCCGCCGGGTGCGCGGCGCCCCCGGCCCGCGCACCCCGATCGTCCGGTCCGACTCCGGCTCGGGGTCGGACGTGTCGTCATGCTCGTCGCCCTGGCGGTCGTGGCGCTGCAATTGCTGTGGATCCAGAGCATTTCGGCGCCCGCGCTGTCGGAGCAGGCCGCGGGCCAGCGCACCACCCGCGAGCCGGAGATGGCCATCCGCGGCCCGATCACCGATCGCAACGGCAAGTCGCTGGCGTTCACCACGGTCGCGAAAGCGCTGACCTTCCAGCCGGTCCGGGTCCGCGAGGAACTCGCCGACGCGCGCGCCAAGAGTTCCAAGGCCCCCGAACCCGAAGAGCGGTTGCGGGCCATCGCCAAGACCATCCACGACAAACTCGGCAAACAGGCTCCGGCGGAATCGGATCTGCTGACCATGCTGCACAGCGACGAACCGTTCGTGTATCTGGTGCGCAATGTGGATGCCAGGATCGCGGCCGATATCCGCGCCCAGTTCCGCGAGGTCGGCGCGGAAGCTCAGCCGCTGCGCGAGTATCCCGGGGGATCGCTCGGCGCCAATATCATCGGCGCCACCGGCTGGGACGGGCACGGGCTCATCGGGCTGGAATCCTCGCTGGACTCGGTGCTCGCGGGCACGGACGGTTCGGTGACCTACGACCGCGGCTCCGACGGCGCGGTCATACCCGGCAGCTGGCGTGACAAGCAGCCCGCGGTCAACGGCAACGGCGTCGAACTCACCCTCGACTCCGATCTGCAGTACTACGTGCAGCAGCAGGTGCAGCAGGCACGGGAGATGTCGGGCGCGCAGGGCGCCTCGGCGGTGGTGCTGGACGCCAGGACCGGTCAGGTGCTGGCGATGGCCAACGACAACACCTTCAATCCGGCGCTCGGCGCGCAGAACTGGGGCACGCTCGATACCAACAACCCCTCGGTCAGCGATCCGTTCGAACCCGGCTCGGTGAACAAGGTCATCACCGCCGCCGCGGCGATCGAATACGGGGTGACCAATCCCGACGAGGTGCTCCAGGTGCCCGGATCGATCCGCATGTCGGGCGTCACCGTCGGCGACGCCTGGGAGCACGATGTCGCGCCGTATACCACCACCGGCATTTTCGGCAAGTCCTCGAACGTGGGCACCCTCATGCTGGCCCAGCGGGTCGGCGAGGACCGCTACGCGGATATGGTGCAGCGGTTCGGACTCGGACAGCGCACCGGGGTCGGCCTGCCCGGCGAGACCGCGGGTCTGGTGCCGTCGCGCGACCAGTGGTCCGGCGGCACCTTTGCCAACCTGCCCATCGGACAGGGCCTTTCGATGTCGGCCCTCCAGATGACGGGAATGTACCAGGCCATCGCCAATGACGGCCTGCGTATTCCGCCGCGCATCGTGCGCGCCACCGTCGCGCCGGACGGCACCCGCAGCGAGGAGCCGCAGCCCGAGGCGGTCCGGGTGGTGAGCCCGCAGACCGCGGCGACACTGCGGACCATGTTCCAGGCCGTGGTACAGCACGACAAGCTGGATTCCGCTCAGAACGGCACCGGCTGGCCCGCGGCCGTCGAGGGATATCAGATCGCGGGCAAGACCGGCACCGCGCAGAAGATCGATCCGCGCTGCAAGTGCTATTCCAGCTCCAGTTACTGGATCACGTTCGCGGGCATCGCCCCCGCGGACAATCCGCGCTACGTGATCGGCCTCATGCTCGACAATCCGGTGCGCAGCTCCGACGGCAGCGGTGGACAGTCGGCCGCACCGCTGTTCCACAGCATCGCCTCGTGGGCGTTGCAGCGCGACCGGATTCCGCCGTCGCCGGGTCCCGCCCGGCAGTTCGTACTGCAGGCCGGGGTGTGATTCGAACTTCTCGCGCCGCGCCCGGCAACCCAACACCTAGGCGCGTTGACCGCCGGTGAGCCCACGTCGGTAACCTGACTCGTCGTCGCAACGAAGCGTTCCTTATTTCTGTGTCCCGATCGGAGAGGAGAGAGGTGCCCGCGCAGTCCAGCCCGCACGCGCTGCGGCCGGCCGCCCCGCCGTCGACGCCGCTGACCACCGTGCTGGAGCTGACGGGCGCCCGCGTCACGGGGCAGGCCCCCGGCGCCGCGGTCGCCCCCGGCGAGGTCTCGGTGACCGGTATCGAACAACGGTCGAACGCGGTGTTACCCGGCGACCTGTTCGCCGGTCTGCCCGGCGCCAAGGCGCACGGCGCCCGATTCGCCGCCGACGCGGTGGCCCGCGGCGCGGTCGCGATGCTCACCGATGCCGAGGGCGCCGAACTCGCGGGCGATCCGGGGGTCCCGGTGCTGGTGCGCGAGCAGCCGCGCGCGGTGCTCGGCGAACTGTCGGCCGCGATCTACGGCAATCCCTCGCAGCGGCTGCGCATCGTCGGCATCACCGGCACCTCCGGCAAGACCACCACGTCGTATCTGGTCGAGGCCGGACTCGCGGCGGGCGGCGCCACCACCGCGCTCATCGGGACCATCGAGACCCGTATCGGCGGACGTCGGGTGCCGAGTGCGCTCACCACACCCGAGGCACCGCAGTTGCACGCCATGTTCGCGCTGATGGTCGAGCAGGGGGTGGACGCGGTGGTCATGGAGGTCTCCAGCCACGCGCTCGCGCTCGGCCGGGTGGACGGTGTGCGCTTCGCGGTCGGCGCGTTCACGAATCTGTCGCAGGACCACTTGGACTTCCACCGCGACCTCGACGACTACTTCGGCGCCAAGCGCAGGCTCTTCGACGCCGACTCCCCGGTGGCCGCCCGTACCGCGGTGATCTGCGTGGACGACGAGTGGGGCGCGCGTCTGGCCGCCGATCTGTCCGATCCGGTCACCGTATCCCGTGGAGCGGCCGCCGCGACCTGGTCCGTCCCGGGTCCGGTCGCCGCGCACGGCGGCGCCCAGGAGTTCACCGCCGTCGGACCGGTCGGGAATGTGGATGTGCGCCTGCGGCTTCCCGGCCGCTACAACGTCGCCAACGCGGTGCTCGCGCTCGCGGTGTGCGAGGCCGCGGGCGTACCCGCCGCGACGGCCGCGCCCGCGCTCGGCACGGTGGACGTGCCCGGCCGCATGCAGCGCGTCGAACGCGGGCAGGATTTCCTCGCCGTGGTCGACTATGCGCACAAGCCCGCCGCGATCGAATCGGTGGTGGCGACCTTGCGAGCGCATCTGCGCGCCGAGACTCCCGAATCGCCGGGACGCCTTGCCGTCGTTGTGGGCGCGGGCGGCGACCGCGACGCGGGCAAACGCGCGCTCATGGGCGCGGCGGGCGCGCGTGGCGCGGATCTGCTGATCATCACCGACGACAATCCGCGCACCGAGGATCCGGCCGCCATCCGCGCCGCGCTGCTAGCCGGTGCGGCCGCGGTGCCCCCCGAGGAACGTGGCGAGGTCCGTGAGATCGGCGACCGCGCCGAGGCCGTCGCGGCGGCAGTGGCGTGGGCGCGCCCGGGTGACGCGGTGCTGGTCGCGGGCAAAGGACACGAGGCGGGGCAGGAGATCCACGGCGTCAAACATCCCTTCGACGATCGCGAGGTGCTCGCTGCCGCGGTCGAGCGCAGGTTGCTCGGCAGCGCCGACGATCAGGACAACGGCGCGAGCGCGGGCGTGTCGGGGGGCTCGCGGTGAACGGACGTGGTGCGGTGAACGGGATACCCCACTGCCGCAATGGCTTCGGCACGGCGCACAATATGCGTTCGGCGCACGGTGTGCGCCGTACTCACACTTCTCGGCCTGCCTGCGGTTCGCGGTCGGTATCGGGTATTCGGTCGGCGCGGCATATCCGCCCGGCACGGCGAAGTCCGCTCAGTACGGACGCGGAGGACTTGACGATTTCATGATCGAGATGACACTGCGGGAGATCGCGGACGCCGTCGGCGGCACGCTGCACGACGTTCCCGACCCGGAGGTACGGGTGACCGGTTCGGTCGAATTCGATTCGCGGCGCATCGGTTCCGGCGGTCTGTTTCTCGCATTGCCCGGCGCGCGCGCGGACGGGCACGATTTCGCCGCGGCGGCCGTCGCCGCGGGCGCCGTCGCGGTGCTGGCCGCGCGGCCGGTGGGCGTGCCCGCCGTCGTCGTCACGCCGAAGCCGGGCACCGTACCCGCGACTTCGGTTGCCCTCGCCGGTGATTCGGACGGGTCAGGGGCGGCCGTCCTGGCCGCGCTGGCGGCATTGGCGCGGGCCAGCGTGCGGCGACTCTCGGCCGCCGACGCGCGCTCGGACGGCGCGCCCGCGCTTCGGGTCGTCGGGGTCACCGGATCCTCCGGCAAGACCTCGACCAAGGACCTGCTCGCCGCGGTGCTCGCCCCGCTCGGGTCGGTCATCGCCCCGCCCGGCTCCTTCAACAACGAACTCGGCCACCCCTGGACCGCGCTGCGCGCCGACGAGTCCACCCGGTTCCTGGTATTGGAATTGTCGGCCCGTGGCCCGGGGCATATCGCCGCGCTCGCCGAGGTCGCGCCGCCGAGCATCGGGGTGGTGCTCAATGTCGGCACCGCGCACCTGGGCGAATTCGGCAGCCGCGAGGCCATCGCCCAGACCAAGGGCGAACTGGTCGAGGCGCTGCCCGCCGATGGACTCGCCGTCCTCAATGCCGACGACCCGCAGGTCGCCGCGATGGCCTCGCGGACCTCGGCGCGGGTGGTGACCGTCGGCCAGGCCACGAGCGCCGACATCAGGGCCTCCGACATCCGGCTCGACGACCGGGCGCGCGCGATCTTCACCCTGCACGCCCCGCAGGGCAGCGTCGAGGTCCGCCTCGCCGTACACGGCGAGCACCAGGTCGGCAATGCCCTCTCCGCGGCCGCGGTCGCCCTCGAATGCGGCGCGGATCTGGCGACGGTCGCCGCGGCGCTCTCGGGTGCGACGGCGGCGTCGGCGCGCCGCATGGACGTGCGCACCACCGAGGACGGCGTCACCGTGGTCAACGATTCCTACAACGCCAATCCCGACTCGGTGCGCGCCGCGCTCAAGGCGCTGGTCACCATGGCGAAGGCGGGGCAGACGCCGCGGCGCAGCTGGGCGGTGTTGGGCGAAATGGCCGAACTCGGCGAGGAATCGGTCATCGAACACGACCGCATCGGCAGGCTCGCGGTGCGCCTGGACGTGGATCGTCTGGTCGTGGTCGGCACCGGGCGGCCCTCCCGCGCGATGCACCAGGGAGCGGTGATGGAAGGCTCATGGGGCGAGGAATCCATTCTCGTCCCGGATATCGGCGCGGCCATGGCCCTGCTCGACGCGGAAGTCGAGTCGGAGGACGTGGTGCTGGTCAAGGCATCGCAATCGGTGGGCCTGTGGGAGGTCGCCGAGCATTTGACGAGCCGGGAGCGCGCAGACGATCGCCGGGGTAGCACGGAGGCAGGGCAGTGAGACAGATCCTATTCTCGGCGGCCATCGCCTTGGCGGTGTCCATTCTGCTGACTCCGCTACTGATCAGGTTCTTCGCCAGACAGGGGTTCGGGCAGGAGATCCGGGTCGACGGCCCGGCCAGTCACCAGTCCAAACGCGGTACCCCGACCATGGGCGGCGTGGCCATCCTGATCGGCATGTGGGCGGGTTATCTCGGATCGCATCTGATCGGCGTCGGCTACGACGCCGAGGGACCGACCGCGTCGGGACTGCTGGTGCTCGGCCTGACCACCGCATTGGGCGCGGTCGGATTCATCGACGACTTCATCAAGATCCGCAGGGGCCGCAATCTCGGTCTCACCGCGGCGGGCAAGTACATCGGGCAGCTCACCGCCGCGGTGATCTTCGGCGTGCTGGCCCTGCAATTCCGCAACGACTACGGGCTCACCCCCGCAAGCAGGCACATCTCCTACGTCCGCGACATCACCACGGTGTCGATGGGCGTGATCTTCTTCCTGCTGTTCGTGAGCCTGATCGTGGTGGCCACCTCGAACGCGGTGAACCTCACCGACGGACTCGACGGCCTTGCCGCGGGCTCGATGAGCCTGGTCATGGGCGGCTATGTGATCATCACGTTCTGGCAGTACTACCACGCCTGCGCCACCAAACCCGAGGCAGGCTGCTACAACGTGCGCGATCCGCTCGACCTGGCGCTGGTGGCCGCCGCGGGCGCCGCGGCGTGTATCGGCTTCCTGTGGTGGAATGCCGCGCCCGCCAAGATATTCATGGGCGACACCGGATCGCTGGCCCTGGGCGGGCTGCTCGCGGGCATGGCGATCACCACCCGCACCGAACTGCTCATGGTCGTGCTCGCCGCGCTGTTCGTCGCCGAAACGCTGTCGGTGATCTTGCAGGTCGCGGTGTATCGCACCACTCGTAATCGGTTGTTCAAGATGGCGCCGTTCCATCATCACTTCGAGCTCAGCAAATGGGCCGAAACGACGGTGATCATCAGGTTCTGGCTGCTGGCGGGCATGGCCTCCGCGGTCGGTCTCGGTTTGTTCTACAGCGAATATCTCTCCGCGGTCGGGTGACAGAAGGCATGGTCGAACATTCTCCGCGGGCCCTGCGATCCCCGGGCCCCATGCTCGAATTCCTGCGCGGCCGTGACGTCCTGGTCGCGGGCTGGGGCGTCTCAGGACGCTCGCTGATCGAGCCGTTGCGCGATATCGGCGCCAATCCGGTGGTGACCGACGCGGGCGCGAAGGCACTCGCCGAGGCCGCCGAACTCGGGTTGGAGGTCGCCACCTGCGTGCATCTGGAGACCACCCGGCCCGCCGACCCCGCGGGCCTGAGCCGCTTCGCGCTGGTGATCACCAGTCCGGGCTGGCGACCGGATTCGCCGGTGCTCGCGGCGGCGGTGACCGAGGGCATCCCGGTATGGGGCGATGTCGAATTCGCCTGGTGGGTGGACCAGGCGCGGATCTACGGTCCGGTCCGCAAATGGCTGGTGGTGACCGGAACCAACGGCAAGACCACCACGACCCAGATGACCTACGCGATCCTGAGAGCGGCCGGTATCGCCAGTGTGGCGTGCGGCAATATCGGCCTGCCGATCCTTGACGCGTTGCGGCGCAATCCCGGTCCGCAGGTGCTCGCGGTGGAACTGTCCTCCTTCCAGTTGCACTGGGCTCCTTCGGTGCGACCGGAGGCGGGCGTGGTGCTGAACGTGGCCGAGGACCATCTGGACTGGCACGGCGGACTCGACGCCTACGCCGCCGCCAAGGCGCGCGCGCTGTTCGGGCGGGTCGGCGTCGTGGGGCTCGACGATCCGGTGGCGGCTTCGCTGGCGCGGCGGGCCAAGGCGCGCCGGGTGATCGGCTTCCGCATCGGGGTGCCCGCCGACGGTGAACTCGGCGTGGTGGACGGCAAGTTGCTCGACCGCGCCTTCACCAAGGCCGCGATCCTGGCCGAGGTCGGCGACATCAGCCCGCCGGGCCCGGCCGGGGTCGCCGACGCGCTGGCCGCCTCCGCGCTGACCCGGGCCATCGATGTGGCCCCGCAGTTCGTGCGGGAAGGCTTGGTCGAGCACAAGGTGGGTCCGCACCGGGCCGCCTTCGTCCGCGAGGTCGGCGGCGTGGACTTCATCGATGACTCCAAGGCCACCAATCCGCATGCGGCGCGGTCCTCGATCCTGGCGCACCCGAGCGTGGTGTGGCTCGCGGGCGGTCAGCTGAAGGGCGCGCACGTGGAGGATCTGGTCGAGGAGGTCGCCGACCGGCTCGTCGGCGCGGTCCTCATCGGCGCCGACGCGCCGGTGCTCGCCGCCGCTTTGGCGCGACACGCGCCCGAAGTCCCGGTCGTGGAGGTGCGCGCGGGAGACGATGCTCTGATGCAGGACGATTCGGCGAGGGCCGAGAAGGCCGATGCCGTCATGGCGCAGGCCGTGCGCGCGGCGGCCGGGTTGGCCAACCGCGGCGATACCGTGCTCCTAGCGCCGGCCGCGGCCTCGCTGGACATGTTCGCCGACTACACCCACCGCGGACGCAGTTTCGCCGACGCGGTACACGCTCTGGAAGACGGTGACATCGGACGGCAGCTATGACCGAGACGACGCGGCGGAGCCGCGAGGGCGGGTCCGAAGCGGCCCCGACGGCGACCGGGGCCGCCCGGTTCGGCGCCTGGTTGGCGCGTCCGCTGGCGTCGTTCCATCTGATCGTCACCATCGCCACCCTGCTGACGGTGCTCGGGCTGGTGATGGTGCTTTCGGCCTCCAGCGTCGAGTCCTACGCCTCGGACGGCTCGGCCTATTCGCTGTTCATCCAGCAGGCCATGTTCGCCGCGATCGGCTGCGTGCTGTTCTATCTTGCGCTGCGCATCCCGCTCAAACGCCTGCGGCAGTGGTCGTTCCCGCTGTTCGCGCTGTCGGTGCTGGCCCTGCTGCTCGTGCTGATTCCCGGCATCGGCGCGCAGGTGCAGGGTGCGCGGCGCTGGTTCGTCTTCGGGCCGATCTCCATCCAGCCCTCGGAGATCGTCAAGGTGACGCTGGTGATCTGGGGTGCGCACCTGCTGGCCTCGCGCCGGTCCGAGCGCGCGAGCCTCAAGGACCTGCTGGTTCCGCTGGTGCCCGCGGGGCTGCTGGTCTGCCTGCTGGTCGTGCTGCAACCGAATCTGTCCACCACCATCGCGCTCGGCATCGTGCTGGCGGCGCTGCTGTGGTTCGGCGGACTTCCGGTGCGGCTGTTCATCACCATCGCGATCTCCGGCGTGATCGCGGCGGGCGTGCTTGCGCTGTCGGCGGGGTACCGCTCCGACCGCATGCGCGCCTTCTTCAATCCCGGCGACGATCCGCAGGGCATCGGCTACCAGGCCCGCCAAGCGCTGTATTCGCTGGCCGACGGCGGTATCTGGGGTCGCGGCCTCGGGCAGAGCCGCGCCAAATGGAGCTACCTGCCCAACTCGCACAACGACTTCATCTTCGCCATCATCGGCGAGGAACTGGGCTTCCTCGGATGCGCGCTGGTACTCGGCTTGTTCGCGCTGTTCGTCTACACCGGGCTGCGGATCGCGGCCCGGTCGGTCGACCCGTTCCTGCGGCTGCTCACCGCGACCGCGACGACCTGGATCACCGCGCAGGCGCTGATCAATATCGGCTACGTCGTGGGTCTGCTCCCGGTGACCGGCCTCCAGTTGCCGCTGGTGTCGGCGGGCGGTTCGTCACTGGCGATCACCCTGTTCATGTTCGGCATCATCGCCAACGCCGCACGGCACGAACCCGAGGCCGTCGCGGCGCTGCACGCCGGACAGGACGGCCGGTTCAGCAGGCTGCTGCGATTGCCCAAACCCGAGGTGTATTCGCCCGCCAAGGCGGAATCGGCGCGTGCGGGCCGTCGCGGTGCGGGTCCGCAGGGGCAGCGCGCCCGCGGCGCCGAACCGCGCGGCGGCGCTCCTCGGCGCCCGTCCGCCGAACCGCGGCGCCGACCGCCGGAACCATTGCGCCGCCGCTCCGTCGAGAGCCGCGGCACCAGCTCCCTGCGCGCCACTCGCGCCTGGGAGCCGAACTATCCGATGCCACATGCTAGAGAACGGGGTAGATCCAGGTGAGTGACGTGCGGTCCGGGCTTTCGGTGATCGTCGCGGGTGGTGGTACCGCGGGACATATCGAGCCTGCCCTCGCCGTCGCGGACGCGCTGCGCCGACTCGACGAGTCCATCCGGGTGACCGCCCTCGGTACCGAACGCGGACTCGAGACGAAGCTCGTCCCCGAGCGCGGTTATCCGCTTGAACTGATTCCGCCGGTCCCGTTGCCGCGCAAACCCAGCGCGGATCTGCTGCGCCTGCCCGGTCGCGTCCGCGCGTCGGTGGCCCGCACGCGGGAGGTGATCGACGCGGTGCGGGCCGATGTGATCATCGGCTTCGGCGGCTATGTCGCCCTGCCCGCGTATCTGGCGGCGGGCAGCGGTGTACTGCGACGGCGCCGCGCGGTGCCGGTGGTCGTGCACGAGGCGAATGCCAAGGCCGGTATCGCGAACAAGGTCGGCGCCCGGCGCGCCGCGCGGGTGCTGGCCGCGGTGCCGGGTTCAGGACTGGCGGGCGCCGAGGTCGTCGGAATCCCGGTGCGCGGCAGTATCACCGGACTTGACCGGGCGTCGCTGCGCGCCGAGGCGCGCGCCCACTTCGGACTGCCCGCCGAGGGACCGGTGCTGCTGGTCTTCGGCGGGTCACAGGGCGCGCGCACGCTCAACGAGGCGGTCTCCGCGGCCGCCCCGCAGCTCGCCGCGGCCGGTATCTCGGTGCTGCACGCGCACGGACCCAAGAACACACTCGAGGTCGCCGCGGAAACCGGCGCGTCGCGCTACGTCGCGGTGCCGTACCTGTCCCGGATGGATCTGGCCTACGCCGCCGCCGACGCGGCGGTGTGCCGGTCCGGCGCGATGACCGTCGCGGAGGTGTCCGCGGTCGGGCTGCCCGCCTTCTACGTGCCGCTGCCGCACGGAAACGGCGAACAGGAACTCAATGCCGGACCGGTGGTCGCCGCGGGCGGTGGCAGAATTGTCCCCGATTCGGAACTGACCCCGAAATACGTCATCGACGAGGTGATTCCGCTGCTCATGGACCCGAACCGGCTCAGTGAGACGGGCCGCGCCGCCGCGGGCGCGGGCCATCGCGATGCCGCCGACGCGGTGGCGCGGATCGCCGTGGAGGTCGCTCGCCGTGCCTGATGAGGACCGCTCGGCGCTGCCCGCCGAGCTACAGCGGGTGCACATGGTCGGCATCGGCGGTGCGGGCATGTCCGGCATCGCCCGCATTCTGCTCTCGCGCGGGGGCGCGGTATCCGGTTCCGACGCCAAGGAGAGCCGCGGCGTGCTCGCGCTGCGGGCTCGCGGCGCACAGGTCCGCATCGGGCACGACGCGAGCGCGCTGGATATGCTGCCCGGCGGACCCACCGTGGTCGTCACCACCTACGCGGCCATCCCCAAGACCAATCCCGAACTCGTCGAAGCGAAGCGGCGCGATATCCCGGTGCTGCTGCGGCCGACCGTGCTCGCCACTCTCATGCGCGGACACCGCACCCTGCTGGTCTCGGGGACGCACGGCAAGACCTCGACCACCTCGATGCTGATCGTGTCGTTGCAGCACTGCGGAGTCGACCCGTCCTTCGCGGTCGGCGGCGAACTCAACGAGGCGGGCACCAACGCTCACCACGGCACCGGCGACATCTTCGTGGCCGAGGCCGACGAGAGCGACGGATCGCTGTTGCAGTACGACCCCGATGTCGCCGTGGTCACCAATATCGAATCCGACCACCTGGACTTCTTCGGTTCCGACGAGGCGTACGTGCAGGTCTTCGATGATTTCGCCGACCGGCTGACCGAGGGCGGCCTGCTGGTGGTGTGTCTGGACGATCCGGGTTCGCGGGCGCTGGCCGAACGGGTCGGTCCACGGCTGGCCGAACGCGGGGTGCGGGTACTCGGCTACGGCTCGGGCGATCTCGCCGACGCCCCGGTGCCGGTCGGCGTGCGACTGCACAGCTGGGAGCCGCGCGATGTCGGCGGTCTCGCGCAATTCCAGCTGGCCGAGGAGACCGCGCCCCGGACGCTGCGGCTGTCGGTGCCGGGCAGGCATATGGCACTCAACGCGCTGGCCGCACTGCTCGCCGCGCGGGCCGCCGGCGCGGATACCGACGAGATCGTGCAGGGGCTCGAGGGTTTCGGCGGTGTGCATCGCCGCTTCCAGTTCGTCGGCCGGGAGAACGGTGTGCGGGTCTTCGACGACTACGCCCACCACCCGACCGAGGTGCGCGCGGTACTCGGCGCGGCGGTCGAACTCGTACGGCAGGAGGCCCGCGACGGCGCGCGGTCGCGGCAGGGCCGGGTCATCGTGGTGTTCCAACCGCATCTGTACAGTCGCACCGCGACTTTCGCGACCGAATTCGGCGAGGCGCTGAGCCTGGCCGACGAGGTGGTCGTGCTCGACGTATACGGCGCGCGGGAGAAGCCGCTGCCGGGGGTCAACGGCGCGCTGGTGGCCCAGAACGTCACCGAACCGGTGCACTACCAGCCGGATATGTCGCGGGTCGGACGCCAGGTGGCCGGGCTGAGCAAACCCGGTGACGTGGTGATCACCATGGGCGCGGGCGATGTGACCATGCTGGGCAGCCAGATTCTCGACGGGCTCCGGGCGCGGCCGCAGTACGGGCGGTGATCCGTCGTGCGATCCGCGAGTGAGGGTCCCGGCGGGTGGGCGGCGGTGATCGGCCGCCTGCGGACCGAACGTCTCGGCGGATCACGGAATCTGCGGTTGTGGGCGGTGCTCGCCGCCTGCCTGCTGACCGTTCTCGTGCTGGTCGCCTGGTTCACTCCCGCGCTGTCGGTGCGCACCGTCGAGATCGACGGACTCGCGGCGGTGCCCGAGGAGCAGGTGCGCGATCAGCTCCGTATCCCGTCGGGGCGTTCGATGTTGCGCATCGACACCGTCGAGGTGGCCCGCCGGGTGGCGACCATTCCGAAGGTGTACAGCGCGCGGGTGCAGCGGGTGTTCCCCTCGACGGTGCGGGTGACCGTGGTCGAGCGGGCGCCGGTGCTGTACTTCGACAGCCCGCAGGGCGCGCATCTGCTGGACGCGGAGGGTACGGAGTTCGCCATCGAGGCACCGCCGATCGGCGTGCCCGTACTTGTCACCGACCATCCCGGCGCCTCGGACCCGGTGACCCAGGCCGCGGTCGTGGTGGTGGCCGTGTTGCCGCCGTCGTTGAGCATCCAGGTCGAGGAGGTTGTGGCGCGGTCGATTTCGGATATCTCGCTGACCCTGAAGGACGGGCGCACGGTACTGTGGGGCGGGGCGAACGACGCCGAGCGCAAGGCGCAAGTGGTGTTACCGCTGCTGACACGCGAGGGCACGGTGTTCGACGTTTCGAGTCCTAATCTGGTCACGGTAAAGTGATCGATACCTATTGTGCCCAGGTATTTTTCGGTGCCGCCTATTTTTCGGTGCCACCGAGAAGCGGGGCCCGGGGGTAACCGTTCACGATACGACGTATCGCACGGCGAGACGAGAGGGATCACACAAGATTCTGTCACTCGTCTCGGCGCGCCTGCGCGCGTATCGCGGCGGCTGCGAATAGCGTTCCGCACCAGTCGGATACTTGACATAACGCTAACCCTATGGTTCAGGTTTAGGGTTTGGCCCGGACGGCGGAGCGTGAGGGCACCACCCGGGCGACGATGGCGAAATGTCCTGAATCCGAAAACGACAGGCTTTAGATCGAAGGAAGGCGAGAGCCCATGACGCCCCCGCACAACTACCTTGCCGTGATCAAGGTCGTCGGTATCGGCGGCGGCGGTGTGAATGCCGTCAACCGGATGATCGAACAGGGACTCAAAGGTGTCGAGTTCATCGCGGTCAACACCGACGCGCAGGCCCTGTTGATGAGCGATGCCGACGTCAAACTCGACGTCGGCCGCGAACTCACCCGCGGCCTCGGTGCGGGCGCGGACCCCGAGGTCGGACGCCGGGCCGCCGAGGATCACAAGGACGAGATCGAAGAGGTGCTCAAGGGCGCCGACATGGTCTTCGTGACCGCCGGCGAGGGCGGTGGCACCGGTACCGGCGGCGCGCCCGTCGTGGCGAGTATCGCCCGCAAACTCGGCGCGCTCACCATCGGCGTGGTCACCCGCCCGTTCTCCTTCGAGGGCAAACGGCGCGGCGGTCAGGCCGAGACCGGCATCAACCTGCTGCGCGAATCCTGCGACACCCTCATCGTCATTCCGAACGACCGCCTGCTCCAACTCGGTGACGCGGCGGTGAGCCTCATGGACGCGTTCCGCTCCGCGGACGAAGTGCTGCTCAACGGTGTACAGGGCATCACCGATCTCATCACCACCCCCGGCCTGATCAACGTCGACTTCGCCGACGTCAAGAGCGTCATGTCCGGCGCGGGCAGCGCGCTCATGGGCATCGGTTCCGCGCGCGGCGAGGGCCGCTCGGTGAAAGCGGCCGAGGCGGCCATCAACTCGCCGCTGCTCGAGGCGTCCATGGACGGGGCGCACGGCGTGCTGCTGTCGATCGCGGGCGGCTCCGATCTCGGTCTGTTCGAGATCAACGAGGCCGCCTCGCTGGTGCAGGAGGCCGCCCACATCGAGGCCAACATCATCTTCGGCACGGTCATCGATGATTCGCTCGGCGACGAGGTGCGGGTCACCGTCATCGCGGCGGGTTTCGACGGCGGCGGTCCGGCCCGGCGCTTCGACGTGCGCCCCGGCACCATCGGCTCCGGCAGCGCGGGGGAGGTACGCGGGTCGCGACCGGAGATACCCACCCGCGACACCACCCCGCGCCCGAGTTCCACCGGGGGGCGCGGCATCCCCAGCTACGCCGATTCCGAGCGTATCCGGCTCGAGACCGCGGCCAACTCGCGCCCGCCCGTCAAACCCGAGGACCCGGATGACGACGACGATGTCGACGTGCCGTCGTTCATGCGGCGATAGGTCGCATCGCACCCAACGAGGCTGGTCCGTACGCCGGATCAGCCTCTCGCTGTTTCGGACATGTCGCGGTCCGGCCGGACCACTACCCTCGGAGCCATGACTGCTGCGCCGACGATGACCGTCCGACGGGTGACCACGACGAGGGCGGGCGGGTTCTCCGCGCCCCCCTACGACTCGTTCAATCTGGGCGACCACGTCGGCGACGACCCGGCCGCGGTGCGCCGCAATCGGGAGCGCCTGGCCGAGGGCATCGGACTCACCCCCGACCGTCTGGTCTGGATGGAGCAGATCCACGGCCGCACCGTGACCATCGTGGACGGACCGCGCGCCGAACCGGTGCCCGCCACCGACGCCCTGGTCACCACCGTGCCGAATCTGGCGCTGGTCACCCTCTCGGCGGACTGCGTGCCGGTACTGCTGTCCGATGACGAGGCCGGTGTGATCGCGGCCGTGCACGCGGGCCGGATCGGCGCGCGCGTCGGAATCGTGCCCGCCGCGCTGGAGGCGATGGTGTCGGTGGGCGCGCGCGTGGATCGTATCGGCGCCTTCCTCGGTCCGGCGGCCTCGGGCAGGCAGTACGAGGTGCCCGCGGCCATGCGCGAGGATGTCGACCGGCGTCTGCCCGGCAGCGCCGCCACCACCGTGCGCGGCACACCGTCGCTGGATCTGCGCGCGGGCATCCGCAGGCAGTTGACCGAGGCGGGGGTCGGCGGCGTCGCGGTCGATCCGCGCTGCACCATCGAGGACAAGACGCTGTTCAGTCATCGCCGTGGCGCGCCGACCGGCCGGATCGCCGGTGTGATCTGGATGCAGGCGGGTATGTGAGTCACGTGCTGGGGCGCGCGGCGGTCCGGTGGACCGGGGACGGGAAAGGCGGGTCGGTGTGAGCGGGACGGCGGAGGCGGCGACGCGATCGAGAACCGCGGAGTTGTCGACTCGGCTGGAGGAGTCGCTGGCCCGGATCGAGGCGGCCCGCGCGGCCGCGGGGCGCGCACCGGATTCGGTGCGATTGCTGCCGGTGACGAAGTTCTTCCCGGCCTCGGATGTGGAGATCCTCTACCGGCTCGGTCGCCGGGAGTTCGGCGAGTCGCGCGAACAGGAGGCGGGCGCCAAGGTCGAGGACGTGCGCGCGGCGCTGCCGGACAGGGATAGCGGCATCCGCTGGCACATGATCGGCCGTTTGCAGCGCAACAAGGCGCGCGCGGTCGCGCGTTGGGCGCACACCGTGCACTCGGTGGACAGCGAGCGTCTGGCAAGGGCGCTTGACATCGGCGCGCGCGCCGCACTCGACGCGGGTTCGCGCGCGGATCCGCTGGAAGTGCTGATCCAGGTGAGTCTGGACGGTGATCCGGCCCGCGGCGGTGTGCTGCCGGAGGAGTTGGATCGCCTCGCGGACCTGGTCGCGGAGTTGCCCGCCGTGCGGTTGGGCGGGCTGATGGCGATCGCGCCACTCGGTAGCGAACCCGATAGCGCGTTCGCCCGGCTTGCGATCTTGCACACGTCGCTGCTCACACGACATCCCACGGCCACCGAGCTTTCGGCAGGAATGTCGGGTGATCTGGAGTCCGCGATCGAACACGGTTCGACATGTGTGCGTGTCGGTACCGCCCTGATGGGTCCGCGACCGATAACCTCGGCGTAGCAAAGAAACCTCATCAGTCACATTCGACACATATGCTTGGGACGGACGAGGGGCTGAGCAAGACTTCAACACCCGGCCGCCACCGGGGCCGAAGGAAGGTCGACCAGATGAGCACGCTGCACAAGTTCAAGGCGTACTTCGGCATGGTTCCGCTCGAGGATTACGAAGACGACTACGTCGACGACCGTGCCCCTCGCGGTGCCGTCGAGCGCGGTGCACGGCCCCGTGGTTACTCCGACCGGGCCGGCTACGGCGCCGACCGCTACGCCGACGATCGCTACGGTCCCGAGCGCTTCGGCGCGGAGCGCTACGGTCCCGAGCGGTTCGACGAGGAGCCCGACTATCCCGAACCGGCGTACAAGTCGCCCTACAAGGCCGGGTACGGCGCCGACCGCTATGCCGACGAGCCGTACGGTGGCGATCGTTACGAGACGCCGCCGCGGCGTCCCACCCGGATCGATGCCGCCCCCTCCTCGGGCGCGCGCTTCCGGTCGGGCGGCGGTGCGCCTATGTTGCGGGGAGCCACCCGTGGTGCGCTCGCCGTCGATCCCGATGCCGAGGAGCGGCGGTTGGAGGAGCGTATGCGCCCGGAGCCCGTCGTCACCCGTCGGCCGGGGATCTTCGAGGACGGAGGCCCCTTGTCCAAGATCACGACGCTGCGCCCGCGCGACTACAGCGAGGCGCGCATCATCGGTGAGCGCTTCCGCGAGGGCAATCCGGTGATCATGGATCTGGTCGACCTCAGCAATGCCGACGCCAAGCGGCTGGTCGACTTCGCCGCGGGTCTCGCCTTCGCCCTGCGCGGCTCGTTCGACAAGGTCGCGACCAAGGTGTTCCTGCTCTCACCCGCCGACGTGGACGTATCGGCCGAGGAACGGCGACGGATCGCCGAAACCGGCTTCTACAACCAGAAATAAGGGTGTGATCCGGGGGGTTCGTCGGCCCGGTACGGCTCGGGGCGGTGTGGTCATTTTGCGCGGCGCGGATTTTGCGGCAGAGTGAACTCGTGGCCTTGTTCGCGGTGCTGTACTTCGTACTGTTCATCTTCTGGCTGTTGCTGATCAGTCGGGTGATCGTCGAGTTCGTGCGTAGCTTTGCCCGCGACTGGCGGCCCACGGGCGTCGTGGTCGTCATCCTCGAGGTGATCTTCACGGTCACCGATCCCCCCGTGAAACTGCTGAGGCGGCTGATACCACCGGTGTCTCTGGGGGGAATTCGCCTGGATCTGTCGATAATGGTCCTGCTTTTCATCGTCTTCATCCTGATGTCGATCGTGAGCAGGCTCGGCCAACCGGTAGCTCCGGTGTGACAGAATGGGCCAAGATACCGTGCCAGATCCGCTAGATCTCCAAAAGACGCGTGAAGGGATCCTTCCATGCCGCTGACTCCAGCCGATGTGCACAACGTCGCGTTCAGCAAACCGCCGATTGGGAAGCGCGGCTACAACGAGGATGAGGTAGACGCCTTCCTGGATCTCGTGGAGCAGGAGCTCTCGCGTCTGATCGAGGAGAACGCGGACCTGCGCCAGCGGGTCGCCGAACTGGATGCCGAACTGGCCGACGCCAAGAAGGCCCGTCCCATGGCGCCCGCCACCGTCAAGGCACCGGTACCCCAGGCACCTCCGCCCCCTGAACCGATCAAACCTCCGGTCCAGCAAGCGCCTCCCGCGCCCATGCCGGTGGCGGCGCCCGGCCCCAAGGAAGCCCCGGGCGCGGATGCGAATCTCCAGGCAGCCAAGGTTCTCAGCCTCGCACAGGAGATGGCCGACAGGCTCACCAGCGATGCCAAGACCGAGTCGGAGAACCTGCTGTCGAATGCGCGGGCGAACTCCGAGCGACTGGTCGGCGACGCGCGCACGCGCTCGGAGGCGATGATCGCCGACGCGCGCCAGAAGTCCGAGGCGATGCTGTCGGACGCCCAGAGCCGTTCCGACAGCCAGTTGCGGCAGGCCAAGGAGAAGGCCGACGCGCTCCAGGCCGACGCCGAGCGCAAGCATTCGGAGATCATGGCCACCATCACCCAGCAGCGCAGTGTGCTGGAAAGCCGGATCGAGCAGCTCAAGACCTTCGAGCGCGAGTACCGGGTGCGCCTGAAGTCCTACCTGGAATCGCAGCTCGAGGAGTTGGAGAACCGCGGCTCGGCGGTGCCGGTCGACGGCGGCGAGGCATTCGCCGACCCCAATACCGCGAACAACCTCGCGCCCGCCTCGTTCGCCAAGGGCGGCAAGTAGCCGTCCGCGGTTGTCGAGCGAGTAGCCAGAGGCACCGTCGAACCGCATGGGATACCTAGGGGGATCCGCATGCTCGTCCTGACGCTGGTCCTGGCCGCAATTGGATTTGCCCTGCTCGTGACCGCATTGACCACGGGGTCGGTGTTGTGGGCATGGGGTTGCATCATCGTGTGTGTTGTCGGTGCCGTGTTGTTGCTGGTGAGTGCGCTGTCCATGCGGCGACCCGATGGTGACCCGCCGCAGCCGCCCGGTCGGCACGCGAAACGGTGACCGCGTCGGTGGCGTGCCCACTCCGCCGCCAACGGCGCGTCCCGCGCCGAATTCATTTGACGGCGCTGGTTAGAATCGAGACGTACGGCGTGGATCCGGCCATCACCGGGGAGCCTTCGGAAGAACGGCCCGTTGTCGGCGGCGCTCAGTAGAACCGAACGGGTCGAGCCCGTCACAGCTCGCAACGAGAGGTCCGGTCGCGAGTTTGCCGGACAAGCGGGGTGGTACCGCGGTCTCGGCGCACCGGTCGCCGTCATCGTCCCCGTGCCCACACCTACGCGCCCGAGGGCGCGGTGGCACGAGGAGACGAATCCGCGATGGCGGACGACAGTAGCAGCGCTTACCCCCGCGTCGATCTCGGCGCAGGCAGCAGCGGTTCCTTCCCGGAGATGGAACGGCGCGTGCTGGATGCCTGGGCCGCCGACGACACCTTCCGCGCGAGTATCGCCAACCGGTCCGCCACGGGCTCCGCCGACGCGCCGACCGAGCCCGCTCCCGAGTTCGTGTTCTACGATGGCCCGCCGTTTGCCAACGGTCTGCCGCATTACGGTCACTTGCTCACCGGATACGTCAAGGATCTGGTTCCGCGTTTCCAGACGATGCGCGGTAGGCGTGTCGATCGGCGTTTCGGATGGGACTGTCACGGATTGCCCGCGGAAATCGAAGCCGAGAAACAGCTCGGTATCACGGACAAATCACAGATCGATGCGATGGGTCTGGCGGAATTCAATGCCGCCTGTAAATCTTCGGTACTGCGGTATACCGGTGAATGGCGCGACTATGTGACCAGGCAGGCGCGCTGGGTGGACTTCGACAACGACTACAAGACCCTCGATCTCGACTTCATGGAGTCGGTGCTGTGGGCATTCAAGTCGTTGTACGACAAGGGCCTTATCTACCAGGGCTTCCGCGTGCTGCCATACAGTTGGTACGAGCAGACGCCGCTGTCGAATCAGGAGACCCGCCTCGACGACGCCTACAAGATGCGCCAGGATCCGGCGGTCACCGTCGACATGGTGCTGTCGGTGCCCGACGACCATCCGCTGCGCGAACTCGACGGCGCCAACGCCCTGATCTGGACGACCACGCCGTGGACGCTGCCCTCCAACCTGGCGATCGCGGTCCATCCCGATGTGCGCTATGTCCACCTGCGCGTCGCCGACGGCAAACGGTATCTGCTGGCCGCCGAACGGGTGGCCCACTACGCGCGCGAGTTCGGCGAGGAGCCGGAGGTGCTCGGCGAATACGACGGCGCGGCGCTGGCCGGGCTGTCCTACGCCCCGCCGTTCGACTTCTTCCTCGGCCACCCGAACGCGCACCGGGTGCTCACCGCCGACTACGTGACCACCGACTCCGGCACCGGAATCGTGCACCTCGCACCGGCCTTCGGTGAGGAGGACATGGACGTGGCCGCGGCCAACGGCATCGAGATCGTGCAGCCGCTCGACCCGGGTGGCAAGTTCACCTCGATGGTGCCGCCGTACGAGGGTCTGATGGTCTTCGACGCCAACCCGGTGATCATCAAGGATCTCAAGGCGGCCGGAAAGCTGTTGCGGCACGAGACGATCGAGCACTCGTACCCGCACAGCTGGCGTTCGGGCCAGCCGCTGATCTACATGGCGGTCCCGTCCTGGTTCGTCGCGGTCACCAAGTTTCGCGACCGCATGGTGGAGCTGAACAAGCGGATCACCTGGGTGCCCGAGCACATCCGCGACGGCCAGTTCGGCAAGTGGCTCGAGGGTGCGCGCGACTGGAACATCAGCCGTAATCGCTACTGGGGCAGTCCGATCCCGGTGTGGGTATCCGACGATCCGGCCTTTCCGCGCGTGGACGTCTACGGTTCCCTCGACGAACTCGAACGCGACTTCGGCGTGCGCCCGACGGATCTGCACCGGCCCATGATCGACGAGCTGACCCGGCCGAATCCCGATGATCCGACCGGCCGTTCGACCATGCGACGGGTACCGGAGGTACTCGACTGCTGGTTCGAGTCGGGGTCGATGCCCTACGCGCAGGTGCACTATCCCTTCGAGAACAAGGAGTGGTTCGACTCGCACTTCCCCGGCGATTTCATCGTCGAGTACAACGGCCAGACCCGCGGTTGGTTCTACACCCTGCACGTGCTCTCGACCGCGCTGTTCGACAGCCCGGCGTTCAAGACCGTTGCCGCGCACGGCATCGTGCTCGGCGACGACGGGCTGAAGATGTCCAAGTCCAAGGGCAACTACCCGGATGTGAACGAGGTGTTCGACCGGGACGGCTCCGACGCCATGCGCTGGTTCCTGATGAGTTCGCCGATCCTGCGCGGCGGCAACCTCATCGTCACCGAGCGCGGTATCCGCGAGGGCGTGAGCCATGCGCTGCGTCCGCTGTGGAACGCGTGGACCTTCCTCCAGCTGTACGCGGCCACGCCGGGAACCTGGCGGACCGACTCCACACATGTGCTCGATCGCTACATCCTGGCCAAGCTCGCGGTGACCCGCGACGCCATGACCGAGGCGCTCGAGGTCTACGACATCGCCTGCGCCTGTGAGGAATTGCGGACCTTCGCCGACGCGCTGACCAACTGGTACGTGCGCCGGTCGCGGTCGCGCTTCTGGTCGGAGGACCGCGACGCGGTCGACACCCTGCACACCGTCCTCGAGGTGGTCACCCGGCTGGCCGCACCGCTGTTGCCACTGATCTCGGAGGTGATCTGGCGCGGGCTCACCGGTGAGCGGTCGGTGCATCTGGCCGACTGGCCGGAGAAGGGCGAGCTCCCGGAGGACGAGGAGCTCGTGGCCGCGATGGACGAGGTGCGCACGGTCTGCTCGACGGTGCTGAGCCTGCGCAAGGCACGGAATCTGCGGGTCCGGCTGCCGCTGTCGGAGGTCACGATCGCCGCGTCCGACGCCGAGCGGCTGCGACCCTACGCCGACATCATCGCCGACGAGGTCAATGTCAAGAGGGTCGATCTGACCACCGACGTGGCCGTGCACGGGCGTTTCGAGTTGGCGGTCAACGCCAGGGCCGCCGGTCCGCGTCTGGGCAAGGACGTGCAGACGGTGATCAAGGCGGTCAAGGCCGGGCAGTGGTCCGAGGACGCGGACGGTGTGGTGAGCGCCGCGGGCATCACGCTGTTGCCCGAGGAGTACACCCAGCGACTGGTCGCGGCCGAACCCGAGTCCACCGCGGCGCTGCCCGGCAATTCCGGTCTGGTGGTGCTGAATTCGGAGGTCACCGAGGAACTCGAGGCCGAGGGCTGGGCCCGCGACCTGATCCGCGATCTCCAGGAGACTCGCAAGTCGCTGGGACTCGACGTGTCCGATCGCATCACCGTGGTGCTCGGCGTGCCCGACGAGCGCTCGGCGTGGGCGCACACCCATCGCGAACTGATCGCCGGGGAGATCCTGGCGACCGAGTTGAGCTTCGGTGACCCGGGCGCCGATGCCGCCGAGATCGTGGGCGGTGTCCGGGTTTCGATCGTCAAGGCGTGAACCGAGGAGTCCGGTGCGGATTACCCGCGCCGGACTCTGTCAATGTGATAAAGGTCATATGCTGAAAATTTGCTGAAAACCTGTTCTCGGGTACGTGTGCCCGGCACAATTCTCGATGTTATTGCTGTTGTCAGGGTTGATTCCTGGGGCAGCAGTACATGATCGGTGAGCTTTTCCTGTGTGAACCGCGTCGTAGCCGGATCCTCGATCGGCGGGTGACGCGCTGTGGTCGGTGGCTCTCCACTCCCCGTTGAGTGGATGCCACGTAGTAGCGGGGCCGTCCGTGGCGGCTCGGGAGCTAGACCTACAGTGAGAGGCGAACACGTGAACAGGAAACCGTTGCGCCGGATATTCTTCGGCTGCGTCATCTCCGCCGCGGCGACCCTGGCATTGGCCGGGCCCGCGTTGTCGGATACCGGAATCTCGTCGCTGAGCGGCGGATCGGGTGGTTCCGGCAGTTCCAGTGGCTCGGCCCTGCTGCCGGTGCCGAGCGTCGCCGGCCTCGGCGCGCTGGCCGCGGCGACGACACAGGTCGGCAAGCCCTACGAATGGGGCGGCGTCGGACCGAATTCCTGGGACTGCTCGGGACTGGTGCAGTGGGCGTTCCGCCAGGTCGGCGTCAGGTTGCCGCGTACGACCTGGCAGCAGGCCACGGTCGGCGCGCCGGTACCGTACGCGGCGCTCTCGCCGGGGGATGTGATCATCCTCAATCGGGACGCGTCCCACGTCGGCATCTACGCCGGATTCGGTCAGGTGCTCAATGCCTTCGACTGGGGTGTTCCGGTCGGCCTTACCCCGCTGAGCCGGTTCGACATCTACTCGATCCGGCGCTTCTGACCGACCGGTCCGCCCGCCTCGTCAGCTGTCCTGATCCACCAATTGGCGTAGCAGCGGACCGTATGCGGGATGGGCCAGCGCCGAGGCGAACTGGGCGACCAGGTAGTCGGCCGGATTGCCGGTGTCGTACCAACGGCCGCGGATGACCTGGCCGAACACCGGATTCTCCGAGGCGTGCACATTGATGGCGTCGGTCAGGTAGACCTCGCCCTCACGGTGCTCGTACCAGCGCTCGGTCTGGCGGCGCAGCTCCTCGATGATGCCGGGGGTCACCACGTATCCGCCGATGGCGGCGAAATGCGACGGCGCGTCCTCCGGTTTGGGCTTCTCCATCAGACCGGTGATCCGCACCAGACCGTCGCCGCGGTCGTCGGCGACGACCGGAACGCCGTAACGGTGGGATTCGGCCGGATCCATCGGCATGAGGGCCAGCACCGGAGCGCCGGTGGTCTCGTAGGCGTCGATGAGCTGCTGGGCGCGCGGCACCGCGGCCACGAACACGTCATCGGGCCAGAGCACCAGCATCGGTTCGTCGCCCAGATTGCGCGCCGCGTTGAGAACCGGGGTGCCGTTGCCGTATGGGCCGTGCTGATCGAGATAGGTGATATGGCCAAGGCGCGACAGTTCGCCGACCTCTTCCACGGCGTCGGCGAAGGCGGTCTTGCCGTCGGCGCGCAGCTGGGCCACCAGCGCCGGATTCGGGCGGAAGTGATCCTGGATCAACGACTTCCCGGCACTGACCACGATCGTGATGTCGGTGATGCCCGAGGCGACGAGTTCGCGCACGGTGTGTTCGATGACCGGCTTGTCGCCGACCGGCAGCATCTCCTTCGGGGTGGCCTTGGTCAGGGGGAGCAGCCGGGAGCCGATTCCGGCGGCCGGGATTACGGCCTTGCGGATCTTCATCACTCGATCATCACATACGACCGCGGCGCGCAGCCGCCATCCCCACCGTTGCGCCTCGGCGCGTCGTGGAATGCATCCGGGCAGGTCAATGGGGGTAACGGGGTGGAGGCGGCGGTGCGCACACTCCGGGCGGATCGACAGCAACCGGCGGGGCCGGTCGCCCGCGGCGCGGGGGCGCGGGCGATCTGTCGGGGTGCGGTCGCCCGGTTCATCGGGCGAGAGGCCCGTGCGGACCCGGCGCTGTTCGCACGGAATGCGGACGTGTCGGTGGTGGCGCGTAGATTTCGTGACATGGGCCAGCGGCACGGGGGACGGACGTGAGTGCCCGCGGTTCCCGGGGCGGACGGGCCGCCGCGGCGCCGGGGTCGGCACACGGGTCCGGGAAACCTACAGCGAAGAGACAGTGAACAGCGGCCAACAGCCGTATCCGCCCGAGCACGCCGATCGGGCGGCGCGGCGCTGGGTGCTGCACATCGACATGGACGCGTTCTTCGCCTCCGTCGAACAGCTGACCCGGCCGACCCTGCGCGGGCGGCCGGTACTGGTCGGTGGCACGGGCGCGCGCGGGGTGGTCGCGGGAGCGAGCTATGAGGCGCGGGTATTCGGCGCGCGCTCGGCCATGCCGATGCACCAGGCGAAGCGGCTGGTGGGCGGCGCGGCGGTGGTGGTGCCGCCGCGCGGTGTGGTCTACGGCGTGATGAGCGGCCGGGTATTCGACACGCTGCGCGGTCGGATCCCGGTACTGGAGACGCTGTCGTTCGACGAGGCGTTCGGTGAACCCGCCGAGCTGGCGGGTGCCACCACCGCGGCCGTGCACGAGTTCTGTGCCGAATTGCGCGCGCTGGTGCGGGAGCGGACCGGTTTGGTCGCCTCGGTGGGCGCGGGTACCGGCAAACAGCTGGCGAAGATCGCGTCCGGTCTGGCCAAACCCGACGGCATCCGGGTGGTGTCACCCACCGAACAGGCTCGTCTGCTGGCGGGTCTGCCGGTGCGCAAACTGTGGGGGATCGGACCGGTGGCCGAGGCCAAACTGCGCTCGCTCGGCATCGAGACCGTCGGGGCCTTCGCCGCGCTTCCCGAGGCCGAGGCGATGTCGATCCTCGGCGGCAGCGTGGGCGCCGCCCTGCACCGGCTGGCGCGCGGCATAGACGACCGACCGGTCGTCGAACGGGCGGAGGCCAAACAGATCAGCGCGGAGACCACCTACGACAGCGATATCGTCACCCTCGCCCAGTTGCGTCCGGCCATCGAGGCGATGGCCGCCGCCGCGCACCGGCGGTTGGCGAAGGACGGCCGCGCGGCGCGGACCGTGGTGCTCAAACTGAAGAAGGCCGATATGAGCATCGTGACCCGTTCGTTCACCCTGCCGTACGCCACCGCCGATCCGGCCACCCTGGCCACCGCGGCGCAGCGTTCGGCGATCGATCCGGTGGAGCTCGGACCGATCCGGCTGGTGGGTGTCGGATACGGCGGCCTGTCCACGGTGCGCCAGGAATCGCTGTTCCCCGAACTGGATCGCGGCTCCGCCGAGGAGCTCGGCGCGGCCGAGTGGGAATCCGAGCCCGCTGGGCGTCCGTCGGTGACTCGCGGCGACACGCGCACGGACTGGTTTCCCGGCATGGACGTGTCCCATACGGAATTCGGGCACGGGTGGGTGCAGGGCGCCGGATCGGGCGTGGTCACCGTGCGATTCGAGACGAGCTCGACAGGGCCGGGTCCGGCGCGTACCTTCGGCGCCGACGACAACAACCTGTCCCGGGCCGACCCGCTCGGCAGTCTCGGCTGACCGGTAGCCTGGGTGGTCGCGCGGCGCCGCCGGTCGGGTGGGCGCCGCACGACAGCCGGGATATCCCGTATCCGCCTACTCGAACGCAAAGGACGAGCAGTTGAAGCTTCGTAGAACTGGACGCATCGCGATCGCGGGCCTCGCCGTCGCCGCCTGCCTGAGCATGACCGCCTGCGGTGGGGACGACAAGAGCGACGCCAAGCCGACCAAGACGTCGACCAGTGCCAAGGCCACCATCGCGGCGAATCTGCCCGCGGTCCCGACCGT
>NZ_LGYZ01000034.1 GCF_001310275.1 Nocardia arizonensis | reverse complement strand
AGAACGGCAAGTGGAAGGTCCAGAAGGCGTGGGCCTGCCAGATGCTGACCGCCCTCGGCCAGCAGTCGACCGCCTGCGCGTGATGCCGGGTCACCGGGAATCCCGCGGCCGGGGTTCCCGGTGATCTCGCGCGTATGCCGGATCGGTACCTGAACGGCGAAAACCCCCGGACGGAACCGGTGTCCGATTGCCGAGCGCGACTGTCCGGCTCGGGCAATGGGTTTCGCTGGGTTTCGCTGGGTTTCGTTCTCAGGAAGGGCGGCTACTATCACCCACCGTGTCCGACACGATGGTGAGGGCGGGACGACCGTCCGAGGTGGAGTCCAGACCCGATACGACACAGCGTGATTCGCGCGGGGGCTGGGCTCGGCCGGTGGCGCTGTTCGCCGCCCTCCTCGGGGCGTTGTGCGCGGTCGCCGTCCCGCTGCTGCCGGTGCGGGTGGACGCCGCGACCCTGACCTGGCCGCAGTCCGGTTCGGCACGCGGCGTGGAGGCGCCGCTGATCGCCTACGCGCCCATGACCTTCGACGTGACGCTGCCGTGCGCGGATATAGCCCGACTCGGTGCCGACGGCGGTCTGCTGGCCGCCACCGCTCCCGACGGCGCGCCGGATTCGGAGCGGTACGGCTTCGTGGCGCGTGTGCGCCCGGCCACCGAGGGACGGCCCGCCACGTTCGAGGCGGTGTTGCGCAATCGAGCGCTGTACGACCTGCCGGTCGCCGAACTCGCTCCGAACTGTGAATTCCGCGTGCGCGCCGATGCCGAATCGTCCACGGCGACCCTGACCGGCGCCGAGCCCGTGCGGCTGTTCGGCGATCTGCGCCCGCAGATGGTCGGCGTCTTCACCGATCTCGCGGCCGTCGACGGCGCTCGGGTCACCGCCGAACTCGACACCCGCTTCTATTCCTCGCCGACGCCGATCAAGCGGATCGCCATGTGGATCGCGGTCGCGGCCACTCTCGTCGCCCTGGTCGCGCTGTTCCGGCTGGATCGACTCGACCGCCGCGGCGCGCGGCGCATACTGCCGCAGCGCTGGTGGAGTTTCTCCCCGGTGGACGCGGTGGTGCTCGCGACCATGGTCCTCTGGCATTTCATCGGGTCGACCACCTCCGACGACGGCTACCAGTTCGGCATGGGCCGCGCCTCACTCGCCTCCGGGTACATGGCGAACTACTTCCGCTACTTCGGCGTGCCCGAAACCCCGGTCGGCACACCGTATTACGACATGATCGGATGGATGTCGCAGCTCGGCGTCGCGAGTCCGTGGATGCGCCTGCCCGCCCTGTGCGCGGGCATCGTGACCTGGCTGGTGATCAGCCGGGAGGTGGTGCCGCGCCTCGGTGTCGCGGTGCGGCGCGACAGGATCGCGCTGTGGACCGGCGGGCTGGTCTTCCTCGCGGTCTGGCTGCCCTACAACAACGGATTGCGCCCGGAACCGTATGTGGCGCTGGGGGTGCTGCTCACCTGGTGTTCGGTGGAACGTGGCATCGCGACCCGGCGGCTGCTGCCGTTCGCGGTGGCGATCGTCATCGCGGCCTTCAGTTTCACCGCGGGTCCGCACGGCGTCATCTGCGTGGCGGCGTTGGCGGCCGGACTGCGTCCATTGGTGAGGACACTGGCGGCGCGGGCGCGCACGGTCGGTTGGCTGCCGCTGCTCGCGCCGCTGGTGGCCGCGGGCACGCTGGTGCTGACGGTGGCCTTCTCCGACCAGCCGCTCTCGGCCATGCTCGAGATGCGCCGGGTGCATCAGCTGGCCGGTCCCGACGTCAAGTGGTACGACGAATACCTGCGCTACCAGTACCTGTTCATGGGCACCGTGGACGGTTCGGTGGCGCGGCGGTTCGGCATCTTCGTCATGCTGGCCGGACTCGCGGTCTGCCTGCTCACCCTGCTGCACAAGGGCGGGAAGATCCCCTCGACCGCGTCGGGTCCGTCGCGGCGCGTCATCGGCGTCACGGTCGGCGCACTGCTGCTGATGATGACCACCCCGACCAAGTGGACGCACCACCTCGGCGTGTTCGCGGGGCTCGCGGGCGTGGTCGCGGTGCTCACCGCGGTCGCGGTGGGGCCGAGGGTCATGCGGGCGCCGCGCAATCGCGCGCTGTTCGCCTCGGGTGTCGCCTTCCTGCTCGCACTGGTGTTCTCGGGGCCGAACGGTTGGTGGTACGTGTCCTCGTTCGCCATTCCGTGGTGGGACAAACAGCCCTCGGTGGCCGGAATCGGCTTCAACCAGGTCTTCCTCGCGGCGGCGCTTGCGCTGGCGGCCGTTGCCGCGTGGTGGCATGTGCGCGCGCCGGAACCCGGTGTGGCGCAGCGTATCTCGAGTTTCGGCCGTCGATTCGTGGCACTGCCGCCGCTGACCATCGCCGCTGCCGCGCTGGTGCTGTTCGAGGTGCTGTCCTTCGCCAAGGGCGCGGTGACCCAGTATCCGGCCTTCTCGTTGGCCCGTTCGAATATCGACGCGGTTCTTGGCGAACCGTGCGGGCTGGCGCGCCACGTACTCGTGGAGACCGACCCGAACGCGGGCATGCTGACCCCGCTCACCGGTGACGCGACCGCGACCTTGGCGGGGACCGGCACCGGATTCACCCCGTCCGGCGTGGCCAAGGATCTGAGCGCGGATGCCGAGAAGGGGGCCGATGCCGCGATCGCCACCTCGGTGGACGGCAGTCCGGGGGCCGAGATCCGTACCGGCACCTCCGGTCCGGCGCTGCCGTTCGGCCTCGACCCGGCCACGCCGGTGCTCGGCACCGACGGCGCCACCGAGCCCGCCTCGATCACCACCGGTTGGTACCGGCTGCCCGAGGGCGCCGACCGCGGCGACATCGTCGCGTTGAGCGTGGCGGGCCGCATCCGGTCCTTCGACGCCGACGGTGTCGAGATGCCGGGCCAACCCTTGGAAGTCGAATACGGCGCGCTCGCGGACGGTGACCCGCGACCGATGGGGCGGGTGACGCCGATCGATATCGGTCCCGCGCCCTCGTGGCGGAATCTGCGCCTGCCGATCGACGAGATCCCCTCGGATGCCTCGCTCATCCGCATCGTGGCCGCCGACCGGGATCGCGATCCGAAACAGTGGCTGGCCTTCACCCCGCCGCGGGTACCGCGGACCCGCACCCTTCAGGAGGTGGTCGGCAGCACCGAGCCGGTGCTGCTGGACTGGGCGGTCGGCCTCCAATTCCCGTGTCAGCGGCCCTTCGACCATCGCGACGGCATAGCCGAGATTCCCGGCTACCGCATCCTGCCCGACCGGGTCGGCGCGCACGACACGAATCTGTGGCAGAACCACGACGGCGGCGGTCCGCTCGGTTGGACGCCGATGCTGCTGGAGTCCGGCACGCTGGCGACCTACCTGAACGACGACTGGCACCGGGACTGGGGTGAGCTCCAGCGATTCACCCGGCGCGCACCCGACGCCGTGCCTGCGAAGCCGGTGATCGTCGACCGCGACCGCGGCGGGCTGTGGAGTCCGGGGCGGATCAACGTCGCCTGGTAGCCGTCACGAGAGGCGGACCTCTTCCTCCGGCAGCGGCACCGCGGCCGCGCGTGCCCGCCGCCGGCGGATCATGGCGTCGGCGGTGAACACCGCGAGCGCCGCCCAGATCAGGGCGAAACCGGTCCAGCGTGAGGCGGGCATGGGTTCGTGCACCACCGCGACGCCCCACGCCAGCTGTAACGCGGGCGTCAGATATTGCAGTATGCCCATGGTGGACAGCGGAACCCGTTGGGATGCGACGGCGAACAGCAGCAGCGGGATCAGGGTCACCGGGCCGGTCGCCGTCATGAGCGCGCCGTGCGCGGGTCCGGTGGTGAAGGCGCTGCGGCCCAGTGCCGCGAAGGTCGCGATGACGGCCAGGGCGATCGGCGCGGCCACCAGCCCCTCGGCGGCGATGCCGCGCAGCGCGTCCAGGCGGATCACCTTCTTGACCAGCCCGTAGAGGGCGAAGGAGCAGGCCAGCGCCAATGCGATGACGGGCGGCCTGCCGTAGTCGACGGTGAGTACGGCCACCGCGACCGCACCGAGTCCGAGCGCGGCCCACTGGGCGCGGCGCAGCCGCTCGCGGAAGATGATCACCGCGAAGGTCACCGTCACCAGGGGGTTGATGAAGTAGCCGAGGGCGCATTCCACGACGTGACCCGAGGTGACGCCGTAGACGTAGGTGCCCCAGTTGACCGAGATGGCGGCCGAGGCCGCGGCGGCCAGCGACCAGGTCCTGGCCTCGATGCCGCGCATCTCGCGCAAGCGGCCGGTCACGGCGAGTACGACGAGGACCATCGCCAGGGTCCACACGATGCGCTGGGCCACGATCTCGAAGGGATCGGCGAAGGCGAGCAGTCCGAAGAAGGCGGGGAATAGTCCCCAGATCAGAAAAGCGCTCGTACCGAATACAACACCGGGGACCGTCGTGATTCGCCGCACCGGTCTCAGATTACTTCGATTCCCGCGACGTCACAGACCGACCGGTCTGTGACGGCCGGGGCGGAGACGGCGCCCGACGGAACGGCTTAGGCTGGCAGCCATGTCGATTACCGTGCAGGCGCCGAGCGCCGGACTCACCGCGGCGGAGGTCGAGCAACGCCGCCGCGACGGGCGCACCAACGATGTGCCCGACCGGGCGGGCCGCTCGGTACGCGATATCGTCCGCGCCAATGTCCTCACCCGGATCAACGCGATCCTCGGGGTGCTGTTCATCCTGGTACTGGCGACGGGATCGATCATCGACGGCATGTTCGGCCTGCTCATCGTCGCCAACAGCGCGATCGGCATCATCCAGGAAGTGCGGGCCAAGCGCACCCTCGACCAGCTCGCCATCGTCAGCCAGGCCAAGCCGACGGTGCGCCGCGACGGCGTATCCACGCAGATCGTCCCGCACGAGGTCGTCCTCGACGATCTCATCGAGCTCGGACCGGGCGACCAGATCGTCGTCGATGGCGTGGTCGAGGAGTCCGCGCTGCTCGAGGTGGACGAATCGCTGCTCACCGGTGAGGCCGATCCGGTCGACAAGCAGTCGGGCGCGGAGGTCATGTCGGGTAGCTACGTGGTTTCCGGCAGCGGCGCCTACCGGGCGACCAAGGTCGGGCGCGACGCCTACGCGGCCCGTCTCGCCGAGGAGGCGAGCAAGTTCACCCTGGTGAAATCGGAACTGCGCAGCGGCATCGACACAATTCTGAAGGTGATCACCTACCTGCTGATCCCGGCGGGCCTGCTCAGCATCTACAACCAGTTGGTCTCGAGCAAGGAGAGCTGGCGGCCCGCGGTGACCGGCATGGTGGCGGCGCTTGTGCCGATGGTGCCGGAGGGACTGGTGCTGATGACCTCGGTGGCCTTTGCCGTCGGCGTGGTGCGACTCGGCCGTCGCAAGTGCCTGGTGCAGGAACTGCCCGCCATCGAGGGTCTGGCCCGGGTCGACGTCGTCTGCGCGGACAAGACCGGCACCCTCACCGAGAACGGTATGCGGCTCGCGCAGATCAGAATTCCGGACGGGGGCGACGACGCCGAGGTGCGCCGAGCGGCCGCGGCGCTGGCCGCCGACGATCCGCGCCCGAACGCCAGTGTGCAGGCAATAGGCGCAGGACTCGGCGACGGTCCGGGCTGGACGCGATCCGCGGTCGCGCCGTTCTCCTCGGCCAAGAAATGGAGCGGCATCTCCTACGGCGAACACGGCAACTGGCTGCTCGGCGCGCCGGATGTCCTGCTCGATCCGCACTCCGAGAACGCCCGTCTCGCCGAGGAACTCGGCTCTTCCGGACTGCGTGTCCTGCTGCTGGCGCGCAGTGATCGCCCGGTCGACGCGCCCGACGCACCCGGCGCCGTCGAACCCGCCGCGCTGATCGTGCTCGAACAGAAGGTCCGCCCGGACGCCAGACAGACCCTCGAGTACTTCGCCGAGCAGAATGTCTCGATCAAGGTGATCTCCGGCGACAATGCGGTTTCGGTGGGCGCGGTCGCCACCGCGCTGGCGCTGCCCGGCGGCGAGCGCGCCGTCGACGCCCGCGACTTGCCTTCCGGCCAAGCGGAATTGGCCGACGTACTGGAACGTGAGACCACCTTCGGGCGGGTGCGCCCGGACCAGAAACGCGCGATGGTGGGCGCACTGCAATCGCGCGGTCACACCGTGGCCATGACCGGTGACGGTGTCAACGACGTACTGGCGCTGAAGGATTCCGATATCGGCGTGGCCATGGGCTCGGGCAGTCCGGCTACCCGGGCGGTGGCGCAGATCGTCTTGCTGGACAACAAGTTCGCGACCCTGCCGTATGTGGTCGGCGAAGGACGCCGGGTGATCGGCAATATCGAGCGGGTCTCGAATCTATTCCTCACCAAGACCGTGTACTCGGTGCTGCTCGCCTTCCTGGTCGGTCTGGCGGGCGTCGGCTCGCAGATCTTCGACTACGAGCCGATCGGCTATCCATTCCTGCCGCGTCACGTCACGATCGCGGCCTGGTTCACCATCGGCATTCCGGCCTTCATCCTCTCGCTGGCCCCGAACAACGAGCGCGCCCGTACCGGATTCGTCGGCCGCGTCATGCGTTTGGCGATTCCGTCCGGCGTGGTCATCGGCGTGGCGACCTTCGTGGCCTACCTCATCGCCTACGAGGGGCCGCACGCCACCGATGAACAGAAGGTGCAGGCAGGCACGACAGCCCTGATCACGCTGATCATGATCGCGGTCTGGGTGCTCGCGATCGTGGCGCGCCCGTACGTGTGGTGGAAGGTGGTGCTCATCGGTGCATCCGTCGCGGCATACGTCTTCCTGTTCACGGTGCCGTTCACCCGTGAGTTCTTCAAACTCGACCCGTCGAACGCGGCGTTGACCACCGCCGCGTTCGTGTGCGGCGGCGTCGGCATCGTCTTGGTCGAGATCGCCTGGTGGGTGAGTGCCGCGACACAGGGGCAGCGGCGCTCGTTCATGC
Organism: Nocardia arizonensis; assembly: GCF_001310275.1. Classification (GTDB taxonomy): domain Bacteria; phylum Actinomycetota; class Actinomycetes; order Mycobacteriales; family Mycobacteriaceae; genus Nocardia; species Nocardia arizonensis. The sequence goes on along the minus strand of NZ_LGYZ01000034.1, from coordinate 831 downwards.
CCGCCTCACCCGGCGGCGGGGCCTGATCGGGGGTGGGCGAGCCTGCCGCGGCGCGCGCGAGAAGCCTTGTGCGAAGCGGTCGTTCGTGAGCGCGCGGCTCAGCCGGGAGACCCGGCGGGCAGCCGTAGCCCTTCGGCGCCGTGGTAGAAGTAGCGGCCCAAGCCGACGGTGAAGACCAGGATGCCGTAGAGGGAGTGCTCGACCGAGGCGGTGAACAGCGACCGGGTGCGCAGATAGCGCGCCGCGAAGATCCAGCCGCCGATTCCGCTGGCCAGCACCGAGAACCAGCTGCCGAAGATGATGTGCACGTAGCCGAAGGCCGCGGCGCTGGCCGCGACCATGCCTTTGCCCGTCCCGAAGACCGGCGCGTACCGGTGGAACAGGAACGACCGGAACACCACTTCCTGCGGATACACGCTCAGCAGTGGATAGAGCACCATCACCGCGACCCATATGCGCCAGTCCCGGCGCGGCAGATCGAACAGATCCTCGCGCCGGGTCACGGCCACGGCCGCGGTGAGCGCGAGTGCGGTGGCGCCCGCCGACGTGGCCATCGACCGGCCCTGAGTCGCCGCCGCGCGACCTCGCCACAGGGACGCGCGGTCGAAATCCGGTGAGCGCCGCAGATAGGCGGTCGCGCCGGTGGCCAGCACCAACAGCGCGGGAATGGGGGAGCGACCGCGGGCGACCGTCCGGTACACCGTCGCGCCGCCGAAGAACAGTGCGGCGTATTCGGCGGCCAGATACGCCCGTCGCCACGGTCGAACCTTCATGGGGTCAGCCTAATACTCCAGCCGTAGTTCGTGATGCCGCCGCTTTGCGGCGGCATCA